>JADGFI010000009.1 GCA_016743945.1 Desulfobacteraceae bacterium | reverse complement strand
ATGTATATATTTTCTTTATTATTGTTAGTCAATTTGTAAACCAAATAATTATTCAGAGTGTCGCTATGACCCTTACAATAAAAAAATATTTAGAACGAGGTCCTTTCTCATCGAAAGAGATTCAGGCCGCAACCGGTCTTAGTCAAAGTTCGGTTGCGCGTAGGCTAAAGGAAATGGGCGATAGTGTTGTGCAAATACACGAAGGTCGATTAATCAGGTATGCTGCAACCTGCAATGCATTTGGCGCTGATGATAGAATTCCTTTAGGTATTATCGATCATGTTGGGAAAGCTAATGTAATTGCGCATATTCGTCCATTGAGTCACGGGGGTTTTTTTTTAGAGCCCTTGCATTCGGTTTCTTATCTGTTATTAGGAGAGAGTAGGAACGGTCTGTATGATGGCCTTCCATATTTTCTTTATGATCTGAGACCCCAAGGCTATTTAGGCCGGCAGGTTGCTCGAAACATCGCAAAAAAACTTGATGATTTCCCTTCTGATCCAAGACAGTGGACAAACAACCATATTGGAAAATACTTAATCTCCAATGGTGATGATCTGCCTGGGAATTTTATATTTGGAGAACAAGCGTTTTTACGTATCCAGCGGAGAGCAATTCCAGTTACAGTTAAATCTTACCCGAAACTCGCAGAGAACGTAATGAAAGGGGAACTCCCTGGCTCATCCGCCGGAGGGGAACAACCCAAATTCACAGCTTTCAAAAGTGACCCTCCGTTTCCTGCAACAAGCGGTAATCAGTCTCATATAATTGTCAAATTTTCACCCAAAGGTAACAATGACGTCGCTCAGAGATGGAGAGATATTTTAATTACCGAATATCATGCATCCCGAATCATAAGCGAGAACATCTACCTGTCTGCGGAAACCAACCTTTTTGAAATGGCTGGACGCTTGTTTCTGGAATCACAAAGGTTTGACCGGTTCGGAGAGTTTGGTCGTGCCTCAATGGTTTCATTGCAATCTATTGATAATGAATTTGTAGGTTTTGGCCATAATTGGCCGAAAATTTTGAATGAACTGTTCACTCAGAATCTGGTCACTGAACAGGATTTACTCACTATTGAGCATATGTGGTATTTTGGCCAACTCATTAACAATACTGACATGCATCCAGGTAATCTGAGTTTAACTATGGAGCGAGATTCATTCAGGCTATTGCCATGCTATGATATGTGCTCAATGGGGTTTGCACCTAAAAGCGGAGGCGAAGTTCAACCATTCCTTTTTGATGCATCGAATATCCCGGATGTGAATATCAGTGAGGATGAACTTGAAAGGTTAAGAGGATTGGCGCATACCTTTTGGGACAATGTTGCAAAAGATGACAGGATATCGAATGAATTCAAACAGTTTTTAGACCAGGGAAATCCAATTGAACCCATTTTACACGAAAGCCCGCACTCATTAAGGCCTTAAGACTCTTTACTTACGGCCCTTTCAAGTGCCAGTTACGTTAAACATTTGGTACAAATTCCCCCCGGAAATTGTAGATAAGAAATGGTTATATAAATATGAAGGGCAGATCCCATAGTGAATACTGATCTTTTAAGCGAGAAAATCAACCCGATTGAGGATATGGGTAGCCGGATTTTTGGGAAATTCAAGCATGTCCTTATTGTTGATTTTGAAGCCGTTCCCAATGGGGATATCTTTCATATCGGTGCAATTTTTAACGGTAACACATTTGAAAAAAAAGATATAAAGAATAGCAAGGCTGCGTTAAAGGAATTGTCGGACTTTTCATTTGGTGCCGATTATATACTAGGTCACAATATTATCAACCATGACCTTGCCCTTGTAAAAAAAGTTTTACAGGAGGCGCAAATTTTGCGTCTACCGGTTATTGATACGCTTTATCTGTCGCCCCTCGCATTTCCGGAAAACCCTTATCACAAGCTGATAAAAAACTACAAGCTGATCAAGAACAGTAAAAATAACCCAGTGGCAGACTCTAAACTGACCAGGGATGTTTTTAAAGATCATATTGCGGCATTTTCGGTATTAAATCGGAGTGATCCCGGGTTGATTTTATTTTATACCTTTGCTTTTGAGCCGTTTTCTTCAAGTGATCGAAAATTGGAGATGACCGGCATTTTTGACCTGTTTCATTCCTTGTCCAAATTTGTTCCGGACAAGGATAGGGCCAAACAGATATTTATGGCGGTGTGCCGGGGAAAAATTTGTTCAACAGCCTTTGAAAAGATCTGGAACAGGTTTTGCGATCATCCCCAAAAAAGACCTGTTCTTGCCTATGCCTTGTCTTGGCTCAGAGTGTCCGGCGGTAATTCCGTCATCCCTCCCTGGGTGAAACACGAATTCCCTCAGATTTCCACCATTATTGCTAAACTTCGGTATGCCTGCGGCAGCAATGATTGCGAGTATTGCAAGGAGAATAATGATTCTGAAAAACTCTTAAAAAAATACTTTGGGTTTGACGCGTACCGCAGGCTGCCGGACGGTCGGAAACTTCAAAAAGAAATCATCGATTCAAACCTTAGCGGTAACTCCCTGCTGGGCATTTTACCTACGGGTGGCGGAAAATCGATCTGCTACCAGATCCCCGCCCTTCACCGGTATAATCGGACCGGCGAACTCACCGTTGTAATATCACCGCTCAAAGCCCTGATGAAAGATCAGGTGGATAATTTGAACAAAACCACGGGTATGGAATCGGCCAGTGCTATAAACGGCAGCCTTACGCTTCCTGAACGAGGGGATGTCATGGAAAAAGTGAGGTTGGGGGATATCGGTGTTTTATATATTTCCCCCGAGCAATTACGCAATTTCAGTGTGGCAGAACTGATCGGCTCAAGGGATGTGGGATGCTGGATCTTTGATGAGGCCCACTGCCTTTCCAAATGGGGGCATGATTTCAGGCCCGATTATCTGAATGTTGCCGAGTTTATTTCAAAACAGAACAGGGGAGTGAGTCCTCCCCTTATCGGTGCATTTACGGCAACCGCAAAAAAGGATGTGATTGAAGAAATTTGCAGCCACTTTAATGAGAAACTTGAGCTTGATTTGGTTTCTTTTATCAGTGGGGTTCAAAGGGAAAACTTAAGTTTTCAGGTATGGCCGGTTACAAAAAACGAAAAAAATGATGTGATTTTTAATTGTCTTAAAGAAAGTGTCTCTGACGGTGACAGTGCGGCCATTGTATATTGTGCCAGCAGGAAAAAAACAGAAGAAATCAGTGGTTTTTTGAATGAAAAAGGAATTGCTGCACAGGCATTCCATGCCGGAAGAAATGAACCGGATAAACGAAATATCCAGGATGATTTTGTTGCCGGAAAAATCCCTGTGATTTGTGCGACAAACGCATTTGGTATGGGAATAGACAAAAAGGATATCCGCCTGGTCATTCATGCCGATATTCCTGGATCTCTTGAAAACTACCTACAGGAAGCGGGCCGAGCCGGGAGAGATACCGCCCCTGCAGACTGTATCCTCCTATATGAGCAGGAAGATATTGAAAATCAGTTTTCATTAAATGCCTATTCAAAACTCACCTTAAAGGACATAAAAAAAATCCTGGGTGTTTTGAAAAAACGGGGGGCCAAAGCCCCAGAGATTGTTATTACCCCAGGTGAAATCATGCGCCTGGTCGGACATTCTATTGCCGAAGATGATGGCCGGGCAAAAACCGGCGTCAGCTGGCTTGAGCGAAAAGGGTTTTTAAAGCGTTCTTTTAACCAGACGCTCTTTTTTAAAGGTAAACCACTTGTCCGGGATATGCGAGAGGCTGAAGAGAAGATTGCCGCGCTGAACATTTCTAAAATGATGGCAGTGGTGTTCAGGACGACTCTGCTTACCCTGTTCAATGCGGATAAGGATGCACTATTATCTGCAGACCTTATCTGCGCCAATTTAGGAAAGATCGAAAACCTGCCGGAAAAATATTTGGATTCAAAGTTTGTTATCGGACTTTTATCCCAGATGGCAGAGGTCGGACTGATCAAGGAAGGGATTATCATGACCGCCTTTGTCAGGCCGAAGGGACTGGGCAACTCACCTAAACTGCTGGAATCTTTTCTGGAGATTGAAACACAGATGCTTGCGATTATGGAGCAATTGTCCCCTGACGCGTGGATGACGCCGGACACACCCGATGTCATCCATCTAAGGCTTATGTCCCAGCGGTTGAAAGATAAAGGCTTTGATCAGGTTAATTCCGATGTTGTGGGTAAAATATTACAGGCCATTGCCAACGATAAGGGTGAAAGCCAGGGAAAGAGCTTGAAAATAGCTGGCAAAAAGGGGGCAGAACAGCAGATGATTTTTGTGAAATTTTCCTGGCAGAAGATTAAAGAAAGAATGGTGCTACGTCACAATTGTGCAAGACTCTGCCTTAGCGCCATCATTTCAGCCCTGCCAAAGCAGTTGCAGCAGGGTCAGGCCCAGGTAATGTCGGAGTTTTTTTTATCCCATATCACCAAAGAGATGCAGTCTGATGTTTTTCTTTCAGGATATCGAGGAGACCACAAGACTTTGATTGAACGAAGCCTTTTGTTCATGCATGATATGAAGGTGATTACCCTACAGAACGGCCTGGGGGTGTTTCGGCAGGCAATGACCCTGACCATGCTTCCGGAAAGCCTGAAAAGACAATATACCAGAGGCGATTATGAGCCCCTGTCCCACCACTATGATCAGAAAAATGTGCAGGTTCATGTAATGGAAAAATATGCGCGCCTGGGCCTTGAAAAAATTAAAACCGCTCTGGGGTTTGTCAGTGATTATTTTTCATCCTCATATGATACCTTTATCCAGCAACATTTCCCGAAAGAGAAAAAACTTATTCAAACAGCCATGACTGCAGAAGCATACAAAGAGATCATCCAGTCCCTTAAAAATCATACCCAGGAAGCTGTTGTTGCCGCCCCGCCTGAAAAAAACATACTGGTCCTGGCCGGACCCGGTTCCGGCAAAACCAAAACAATTGTTCATCGGTGTGCCTGGCTGATCAAGGCCAAATCAGTTGATCCCGCTTCGATCCTTGTTCTGTGTTTCAACCACCAGGCCATGATTGAGCTTAGAAAAAGGATTCGGATACTGACCGGTTCAAGCGCAAACTTTGTGACGGCCATGACCTATCACGGATTTGCCATGCGCCTTACCGGCCGATCCTTTCTGGAAAAAAAAAGGGGCCAAAACCCGACAAAAAATGCAATTGGATTTGATACCATTATTGAAGAAGCAGTTGAGATTTTAAACGGGAAGCGCGAAATTGCCGGGATTGAACAATCAGAGGCAAGAGAGTATCTGCTGGCACAATACCGATATATTCTTGTGGATGAATACCAAGATATCGATGACCGCCAGTACCGGTTCATTTCAGCCTTGACCGGAAGGCTTGAACAGGATCGGGACAAGAGCATTTCCATTATGGCGGTTGGTGATGATGACCAGAGTATTTATGGATTTAGAAATGCAAACCTAGGTTTTATCAAGCAGTTTCAGCAGGATTATGAAGCGAAAACATTTTATATGGTGGAAAATTACAGGTCTTCTTATCCTATTATTCAGGCCTCAAACGCATTTATCGCCTTGAATAAAAACCGAATGAAAACAGACTCCCCATGCCGGATTAATGAAAGAAGAAGATCCCAGGTACAACAAGCCCACAAAATCGGAACCAGTGAGTTGGTCCAGGTTGTCCAAGTTAAAGATATGGCTTCCCAGGCAGCGTTTGTTGCCCGAAAAATAAAGCAATTCACAACAGACATTGATATAAAACTCCATGATGTCGCAGTGGTTTCGCGGCAGGGAATGGGATACCCGTCTTTGGTGTCCCTTAGGATGGCCCTTGCAAGAGAAGAAATCCCGTTTTGTTATTCGATTAAAAATGGTTCAGGATTTCCACTGTTCAAGATTAGAGAAATCCAGGTGTTTCTCCGATATTTGGAGGATCATAAAAAAGAGAGCAGGACGCCCTTTGACCTGAAGCAAGAAGTTCTTGAACAATTTAAGCAGAAAAATACATGGACACGTCAAATTGCGTTGATTCTCGAAGCATGGTGCGCCATCAACTCTGACTTGGAAATATCCATTGATCGGGCAAAGGATTTTGCACTTGAAACCCTTTTGGAAGAAAAACGGGAGCACAAAACCGGGACCGGTGTATTCCTTGGCACAGCCCACAGTGTAAAAGGAATGGAATTTGCCTTTGTGTTCATTCTGGACGGCGGGTGGAAACAAAAGGATATCGAAGAAGAGAGACGGTTGTTTTACGTGGCTATGACACGATCAATAAAGGCAGCTTATATCTGCCGGATTCAAGGCTCCCAAAATCCCCACGTGCGATTTCTGGAACAACATGATTTTATCCATGCCACAAAAGAAGAACAGTCGCACATCAATGGATTTAATGAAAATTTAACGGTTTCGATCCTCGGGTTGGAAGATCTTTTTATTTCATATGCTGCTTCATTCCCAGAAGGCGCTAGGATTCATGAGGCGCTTGCAACCCTTAATCCCCTGGACAAAGTTTTTATTGTCGAAAAAAAGAATCAAATTTATATTGAAAACAAGCATCATCAAACCATTGCGAGACTTTCGAACAAAGGCAAGGAAAAATGGAATGATCAAACCCAAACCATTTCAAACGCCAGGGTGCTTGGCGTTATTCAGCGTCAGAAAACAGATGGAGAAGTCTACGATGGCAAACATGAGAAAATTCAATCGTGGGAACTTCCGATTGTTGAGATCCTTCATAAAAAGTTGGCCTGATGGTATCAGGCACTTAGAAAACTGTGGTTTATCAAAGGCTTTTTTTTCTTTCGTTTAGATTGCTGAAAGAAATTCATAGCGTATTGCTATCAAAAGGTCGTGGCAAAGAATGTGATCCGGGCGAGTTTCGAAGAAGCCAGAACTTGATTGGTGGAAGTCGCCCCGGTAATGCTTCTTTTGTACCACCACCTCCTGAGTATTTTCAGGAATGTATGGGGAAACTGGAATTGTTTTGGCATGATCAGCCAGAAAAGACTCCGGTGTTGATCAAAGCAGCATTGGTACATGTCCAGTTTGAAACCATTCACCCGTTCCTTGATGGTAACGGTCGTCTCGGGCACCTGGTAATAACCCTATTATTGTGTTCTGAAAAAGTTCTCAAGGAACCAATGCTGTACCTCAGTCTCTATTTCAAAACATACCGCCAACGTTATTATGAACTTTTGAACGAAGTCCGTTTGACAGGTAACTGGGAGATTTGGCTCGATTTTTTTGCCGATGCCGTTATTCATACGGCAACACAGGCAGTTAAAACTGCCCAGCAACTTATGAGACTTTCCACTAAAGATGGGGTGCGTATTAATGAACTGAAGCGCATATCCGGTTCGACCAATCTCATTCATAAAGCAATGCTCGAACGGCCAATTGCTTCACCGAACTGGATTCAGGAGAGAACCCAACTTTCACCAGCGACAGTCAATGCCTGCCTGCGTGAGCTCGAACAACTTGGAATAGTAAAAGAGGTGACCGGCCAGAAACGCAACCGTCTTTATTCCTATATCGAGTATATTCGGATCATGAGCGAAGGGACTGAGCTTCCCCGCTAACCAGATGTAGACCCACCTATGAAAATTCCGGGACAGCATGCTCTATCTCAACAAAAAAATGAACCGGATTTTACCGGTTATTTTTAATGTTCTATTCTGGAAATAAGGATCTTGCAAGGAACCGGATATTTTTTGGATTTTCACCAATACGTCTAACAGCATATGGCCAGAAATCTTTTCCATATGGCAAATATACACGGATAATCTGCTTTTGTCGGATAAGATCAGCCTGAAGGTTTGGGCGAACACCAAAAAGCATTTCAAATTCATATCGATCTGAAGATATATTATTTTTTCGGGCATGGGCAATCAACTTGTATATGATATGATGGTCATGGGTTCCGAAAATGGGATAAAATCTTTTTCCTGAAGTGCTTTGAAACAACATTTTTTTTCCGAGGCTCAGATATTGATGATCAATCTTTTCTTTGTCGGTATGACAAATGCTTGATTTTTCAGCAAATGCCCCTTTTACAAGTCGAACAGCACCGGGATGCCTGAATATTTGTTCCAGGTCATTTTCTGTCCGGAATAAGGAGGCCTGGAGTGTTAATGCGGCTGGTAGTTTCCGGTCAATCAGTGTTGCATAAAGATCCAGGGTAGCCTGGGTTACAGACGCGTCTTCCATATCTATCATTAAATAGTTTCTGGCACTTGTTCTGATACTGGAACCGGATGCACTTTGAATACAACTGGCAAGTTTGATTAAATTGTTTTGGCAGAATGAAAATCCCTGTAGCAATCCTGCCTGGGTAGGATCTATGGAAATATGATTATCAAGCCCTGTCTCTTTGACACCCTTGATTACTTTTATCAATGATTCAATGGTTTGCAGGATTTTATCCTTATCTTTGACATATTCTCCTAGATGGAAAAATGACACCAGAGTGCCTTTACTCCGCAGATCTTCTGCTTTTTGAAGAATTTCGAATTCATTAATTGCACCAACAAAACGCCTGGCAAATACTGAAGCCGGTCTGTAATTTTGTATAAAATTTTTTATAGAATGATTTAATGCCAGTGAAATCATTGCCTGCTGCCATAACCGCATAGAACCTCCTTTGTCTTTTGAATCATTTTTTAAAAATGATTTTATATGGCAAATCAGATCTTTTGCATTGTAAAAAATTGCAGAAAGTACCGAACTTACAATTTATTTGTAAGCCATGGGGTTAACACCTACAAATTTTTGAAATGTTTTAATGAAATGGCTTTGATCAAAGAACCCGCAATCGACTGCCGTCTGTGCCACGGTTTGACTCTCAAGCAGTAAGCGTTTGGCATGGTTGATTCTTTTGTTCAGGATGTATGCATGGGGGGTGAGTTTATAAGTTGTATTAAAGTTTCGCAACATTGAAAACTTACTCTCCCCAATAATTTTTGCCAGATCGTTAAGCTGGATCTGGTGGGTAAAGTGTTTATCGATATAAGTTTTAATCTTTGATATGGAGGTCATCTTTTTTATGGGGGCAGGTTTTACAACTTTAATTTTAAAAGTATCAAAGAGTAGGTGTCCGAGAAAGGAGATGGTATCGCTTTCAGCCTTTAAAGGATCTTGAAAATTTTCAAAGGATGAAAAAAAGTGATCTTTGAGTTGAAAACCAATTGTATCAAGCTGTGCTGTCCGGGGCGTCATACTTGTGGAATCCATATTGAATTCAGTTAAGAACCAAAGAGGATCAATGTATATCATCTTAAAATTAAATTTGTTCAAATCATGGGGCTGGCAAAGATGGATTGTGTCTGGGGGAAGAAGTATTACTTGGTTAGTCGCCATTGCAAATTCAAGTGTTTTGCAGACAATACAACTGCTGCCGTTTTCCACAAAACCAAAAGAAAGTTCATCATGGGAATGCTTACGGATAGAGTATGCTGTCTGTAACCCTTTTTTTATCTCAATAAACGGAAGATATCTATTTCTAATGATGGTTGTGGTGGTATGGATGCTGCCTCCTTTGATTCCTTATTTTCAGCGGACAAAACTACTTTAAGCGTTTGTCAGGAAATGTAAAGTTATGCTGACAAAAATATGTTATTTTTTTTATTCCTGTGTTAACCATAAAATGAAGAAGGAAACCAATGAATAAAATTGTTCTCTTCAATCTATCATCGAATTTACAGACGAAGGAAAGCCTGTGAAAAAGAAAGCTCAACGAAAGCATTTATGAAAAATCAGTATGAAAGATATTTGAAACTGATTGGGATAAAAACTATTCCTGCCGGAATTGACGGATTGCGGGAAATTGTCCGAAAACATATTTATTCAGTCCCGTTTGAGAATGTATCGAAATTGATCCTTTTTGACAGAGAAAAAAAAGGTCGTCCATTGTCGCTTTCTGAATTTTTAGACGGTATTGAATTTGATGATCTCGGAGGTACGTGTCATTCCAATAATCCATATTTACAGGAATTGCTCACTTATCTCGAATTTGACACGGTGCTGCTGGGTGCAGATATGGACGAGCCGAATGTCCATACCTGCCTGCGCGTGACATTAGATTCTCATCAATATCATATTGATGTAGGATATGCCGCCCCTTTTAGCAATCCAATGCGGTTGGACTCCACCCCGCATATAATCAGACACGGAAAATACAAATATCAGTTTAAGAACAATAAAAAATAAAATAAATATGGAATTGAAGTGCTTCTGGACCGCGACAGAATTCATGGATACACCATTAATGAGGACATTAGAAAGTTTGATTTCTTTTTTAAAACCATCAGGGAATCTTTTGAAACAGGCAGAACTTTCATGTCATGTATTCGTATTACCCGGGTCTTTGAGGATCAAACGGTTGAGTTGAAAAACAACAGACTCATTTATTATAAGGGTGGAAACAGCCATTCAAAAACACTTAAAAACATGAACGAGGTTGAGTCAGCCGTGAAAAATGAATTAATGATGCCACGGTGTCCAATAAAAAAAGCGATTAAAATACTGGAACAAGTTACTCAACAGAATTTTTTTAAAGAGAAAAAGTATCCCGAGGAGTATTGAGTGGAAGGCCGGAAATTTGGAGATAACTTAGTCTATGTCGGGGACAGACAAAACCGAGGGGATCGTGTGATAAAAAAGAATACTAGTGATTTTATTGTACCCAAACGAGAATTTGGCAATACTGGCGTTAACATATCGAAACTTTGCCTTGGTGGAGGGTCCTTTGGAAACACAGATAGCCAAATCATTCTTGATGAAGCCTTGAAGCAAGGTGTGGATTGCTGGGAGATCGTTTCATTTACTGGAAAGGTTTATTGCGAATACTTCAAGAAAAATCCAGGAATACGAGAGAAAGTTTTTTTGTCTGGAAAAGTCTATTCAACGGACCCCATTGTTATGCAGGAGCAGTTGAACGCGATCCTCAAAGACAATGAGATTTCCGTCATAGATTTTTTAGCTATACATCCAGTAGATGACGTCAAGGTACTGACTAATGATGTGAGAAAATGGGTTGAGAAAGTCAAAAAAGAGAAAAAGATTCGATTTTTTGGATTTTGCACGCATAAAAATATGGATAATTGCCTTAGCAGCGCATCAGAAGCTTCCGAGCAAGAAAAAGTTAGATTCGCTGTTGACAGGTTATAATATTTCCTTTGAGTAATTAAAATTAAGGGCGATTTATTAAATCAGAACGGACACTTCACCAATCCAGGGTATGCAACTTATCCCCTGTGGCGATATGACCGTAAAAAAATAAAGGCAGCCAGGCATCGGATCAAGGAGTGGGATTATTATTATGTATTGGCTCCTGAACAGGGGGGTGGGCTCACCTTTATTGGCATGGCTGCCGTGTGCTGGCTGGATTTTAAACAAAAAATATTCTCCCAAGTTGATACCCTTTCTCTTTTCCCCATGGGCGGATTGAATCTGCCCTCGGCTTCGGATTTAGGGGTGACCCGGTTTGAAAATAATATATTGCGCCTGGGGTTTGAGGTGACCAGTGAAGGCCGACGTCTGGTTTTTGAAACCCATGGCAAAGGCCAGGGGGAATTAAAGGGAAATATCCTCCTTACCCAGGCCCGGGACGCCGATGACATGGTTATGGCCACCTCTTGGAAGGAAAATCCCAGGGCGTTTTATTATAACCACAGATAAACTGCATGGATGCAGAGGGTTGGGTGACCCTGGACAATGGGACAGTTCTGGAGGTCTGAAATTTTTTCGGATTTGCAGAGGATGTGCTTAATTGGTGGTAAACCTGGGTGAAATTTTTAAGTGCCTGGGATTAAACAAGCTTGAAATACACATAGCACAAGAAAATGCGTCAATTAGGGCTGTTTCCGAAAGATTGAACTACTAAAACACCGGAACAATTTTGGATGCGGAGTGGCTCTATGAGCATTACGTTGATCATGTTATTTATTGCAAGCTCAACCCTAAAAGCGCCAGCCAATAAAAGCCGCGCCGCTGAGTTCTGCGAAAAGTGCAATTTAAGAGTGGCTAACGGCTGTTACTGGGGGACTTTTACTGAAAATATAGATAGTTAATTTGATCCGACAAGAATAAATAAAAGAATATTTAAAATAAGAATCAATTTGATAATTTTCTTAGTATAAATTAAAACTATAGTGCTCAGATTTTGGTTTTATTCGGCATGAAAAATGTGGCATATAAAATTTAGAAAGCTTGGCTTTGTTTTATCGACTGCTCCAGCAATCTGTTGCTACCGCTCCATCTCTATACAAGGAAATCTCTCAAGGAAAAAGAAATACCCAGGCGAAACAGATTAGGCCATTGAATTGGATAGCTCCTAAACCAAAAAATCTGAATACTGATATAATCAGGATTATGGAGAAAGGGGTAAGCTATGAAAATTGATTCATTATTGAACATCAAATGGGGAATGAACAAGCTTAATAGAAGAGAATTTCTTAAAAAGCAGCTTCAAGGAGCCATGTGGGTGGCCATGGGAGCATCAGGAATTTTAATTCCAAAACCTGTTATTGCTACTGGAGTCCCTGATCTGGGTATTGGCAAAGGCGCCCCTGGGCCTGCAACTCGAGCTGCCGTGGAACTTTTGGGCGGCATGAAAGCATTTGTAAAAAAAGGCAGCAGGGTTGTGATCAAGCCCAACATGAGTTTTAACCATCCTCCTGAAGAAGCGACTAGCACACATCCTGAAGTTGTAAAAGAACTTGTTGCCATGTGTCTGGAAGCCCAAGCCTCCAAAATAAGAGTCCTTGATCATCCTTTCAGTCCGACTCTGGCAGTAAAAAACACAAAAGACGCCTGCAACGGTTTTAAAAAAGACATGGTTTACGGACTTGTGGACAGCAATTTTTATAAACCCGCTCAAATTACCAATGGACTTACGTTTAAAAAAACAGATGTAATGCAGGATGTTCTTGAGGCTGATGTTCTTATTGCAGCGCCTGTTGCAAAAGCTCATTCTTCCACCGGAGTCAGTCTTTCCATGAAAGGGATGATGGGACTTATATGGAATCGTGACACCATGCACAGAGATTATGATTTGAGTCAGGCAATTGTAGATTTAGCCAGCCTGCTCAAGCCTCAGCTTGTGGTAGTGGATGCCACCAGAGTTTTGACCACAAACGGCCCCCATGGACCGGGTAAGGTATTGAAAATGGATACTGTTATTGCTTCCAAAGATATGGTTGCGGCAGATGCTAAAACCGTTCAGATGTGCAAATGGTATGGCCGGCGTTTTGAGCCGAGACAAATTAACCATATTCGTTATGCTCATGAACAGGGTTTAGGCCGTATGGATGTTGAAAACCTTTTTGTGAAAAGTGTTGAAGTCTGATGCGTTTTCAGCGAGTCGTTCAATCCATCAGTTTTATTTTTTTTATAATACTGCTGTGGCTGGCTGCTTTTCCTCTAATTTCCCCCATTCTGGTTGATACCTTCCTAGGGCTGGATCCGATTATTTTTTTAGGAACCAGCCTGAGCACACGCTCTTTTGGTTCCTTGATCTGGTTAAGCCTGCCTGTGCTGGCATTTACGGTTTTTATCGGCCGATTCTTTTGCAGCACCATATGTCCGATGGGAGCGACCATTGATTTTACAGACCGGCTCATTCGATCCAAACAAAAGAAATTATTTCAATTATTTACAAATTCAAGATCGTTAAAGTATCTCAAATATCAAATCCTGCTTTTTATAATGGGAAGTGCATTTATGGGAATATCGCTGGTTTTTATTGCCTCTCCCATGTCTTTGATTACTCATTTTTACGGTCTTCTTATCCATCCCGCTCTCTGCCTTATTGCAGGCAAATTTCTTGTTCTCACACGTCCCATTGCAAATTATTTTGATATAACAAGTCTGGCTTACGCGCAGATACACGTCCCCAGTTTTGCCCTCCAATGGTTCAGTGCCATTCTTTTCATTTTGATATTTGCTTGTGCTGCATGGACTTCCCATTTTTGGTGTCGTTATCTTTGTCCGGCAGGCGCGATTTTTGCTCTTTTTTCCATTAATCCGTTTTGGAAAAGACAGGTTTCAAAAGAATGCACCCAATGCGGACTCTGTCAAAAAAATTGTCCCATGTCTGCCATCGGAGAAAATCCTTTTGAAACAAACCATAGCGAATGCATTGTGTGTGAGACCTGCGTGCGTGTCTGTCCTGTAAAAGCTGTTTCTTTTTCTTCAACCAGCTTTAAAAAAACAAATTATTCCCAAAATTTTTCAAAAAGCCGCCGCAAGTTGATCGGGGCCGGAGTTTTCGGTTTGGGAGCAGGAATCATTTCTCTTACAGACATGAAAAGCCTTCACGCAGACATTGCCCCGGGAAAGATTATCCCTCCCGGATTGATACGTCCCCCTGGGGCATTGCCGGAAAAGGATTTTCTTGCCCGATGTGTTCGATGCGGTGAATGCATGAAAGCATGTCCTTCAAATACGTTGCAGCCCCTAGCCCTTGCTGCCGGTTTTTCGGCTTTTTTCAGCCCCAAAGTTACTCCCAGGCGAAGCCCTTGTGAAAGTCTTTGTAATGTATGCGGGCATGTATGTCCAACAGGCGCCATTCGGCCTCTGCCAATGGAAGAAAAAATATGGGCTAAAATGGGCACTGCCCACATTTTAAAACACAAGTGCCTTGCCTGGGAATTTAATAAAAAATGCATGGTCTGTGATGAAGTCTGTCCATATAATGCGATTGAATTCAAAGTAATCCCCGGAAGTTCTGTTGCAGTTCCCTTTGTAAATGAAAACAAATGCAGCGGGTGCGGATGTTGTGAACATTTCTGCCCTGTACATGCAAAAGCTGCTATTATCGTAGAACCTATGGGGGCCTTGAGGATTAAAAAAGGTTCTTATCGTGAAAAAGCCAAGGAAATGGGTCTGTCTCTTCAAATAAAAAAGGCTCAAAATGAAGAATATGAAACCTATCCTTTAAATGAGTATGATGAAAGTGGACTTCCTCCTGGTTTTACAGAATAATAACTAAAAACGTCTGAAAAAAGGAGAAAAGTATGAAAAAATTTAAACTCATCTTAAATGTAATTTTAACTATTTTTGTTCTTACTTACTTTGTGATTCCTTCCATGGCAGCGGAAAAAGCCACCAAAGAAGAATGTATGGTCAAAGTAAAGGAAGCCGTAAAGATGATAAAGGAAAAAGGGCTTGAAGCCACTCTTAAAACAATTAATGATAAAAAAGGCCCCTTTGTATGGAAAGATGCTTATGTCTTTTGTATAGACGATGAAAAAGCCAAATTCATGGCTCATCCGTATCTGCCCCAAAGGATGATAGGATGGAGCATGATTGATTGGAGGGATAGTAACGGTATGAAAGCTTTTGAAGAATTCGTAAAGCTCGGAAAGGCCAAGGGTGAAGGATGGGTAAGCTATATGCACGCCAAACAGCAAGGTGCCAAGCCAAGGCCTAAGAGTTCATATATTTATAGAATCCCGGACCAAAAGGTAATTGTTGGTGCAGGGATTTATGAATAATGCCAAGGAAGGATTTAGTAACATTGTGGTTTGGCAAAAAAGAATTAGGGAAAAAATGCATGAAAATTTGATTTTGAACTTCAAATTTTTCTTTTTTTAAATCAGCTTTCACGTCAAGACACACTGTGATCGCTTAGCCTAATGCATTTTTTTCATCGGAAGAGTATTTTAAGAATTACAAAACATATAGCCAAATTTGCAATATGAAAAGGGTAAAGTGTTAACAAGTGCATCAACTCGGAATGGCAATTTAGCAGCGCTCCATCGCCATCCGGTTATGCTTAACGATATGAGAAGCGGAGCATTTGAGAACTAAATGAAGAAACTATTTTTTGCAATATTGATTGGCATCGTAGTCTACGGGTATATAAAAAATAATCCAAATGTTATCTCCTCGTTTCCTGAGGAAAGTATACAAAGCGACCAAGCAATTACGGACGCATATCAGAACCAGTTAAGCGACATACAAGTCCGCGGGTCAGGGAAAGTGAGCCGTATTTTAAGTGATGATAATCAAGGCAGTCGCCATCAAAGATTTATCTTACGCCTATCCTCCGGTCAAACTTTATTGGTTGCACACAACATTGATTTGGCACCAAAGATAAACACGCTACAAAATGGCGATTTAGTACAGTTCTTTGGTGAGTATGAATGGAATTCTAAGGGTGGTGTTATCCATTGGACACACCATGATCCAGGTGGCCGGCATGTAGCCGGTTGGCTCAAGCATAATGGGCGTAAATATGAATAATCATATAAACAGGCGCTTGCAGTCGGACGCTTCGCCCGTTCTTCGCTCCGTGCCGCTGAAGCGTTACAAAAAATAGATATGATGACTCTCTAAATAAAGGAATTAAAAAAGGATGTTCGATTATTCTTTCACCCATTGGGCCACATTTTTAACGGCTGCCGTTCTGTTAAACCTGTCTCCAGGTCCGGATATAGCATTTATTCTTGGCCAAACTGCAAAAAGAGGTATTCAGTCAGGCTTTTTTGCAATGTTTGGTATTTGGGCTGGTACATTTATTCATGTCATTTTTGCGGCACTGGGTTTGTCTGCTGTTTTGGCCACTTCTGCTGTCGCATTTTCAGCAGTTAAGTGGATCGGTGTTGTGTATCTTGTTTGGCTTGGCATACAAGCGTTCCGCTCTAAAGGAAGAAATTTGTCTGTCAATGGTGAGGTTTCTCCAAAAAGATTGATGAAAATATTCAAACAGGGGGTACTGGTCGCAGGGTTAAATCCCAAAGTAGCAATTTTTTTTCTGGCATTTTTACCACAATTTGTTGAAACCGGAGCATAAAAAGCATTAAATGCTAAAATCAAAAATTGTTTTATGAATAAACGAAATATAGTTTTGCTTTGTTATCTGTGGCAGACAAAATTATGACCAATTTATTTTGTAAGTAAAAAAAGGGAATATTGATGGCAATGGAACCGTTTGAGTTTTTTTCGGACATCGGAGTTGCAATTGGCGTTTTTTGTGTTGGATTTTTTGTTGCAGAAGGAAGTCATGCAATTCAATTGCACGGACTGTTGAATGAAAAAGGCTATGCCACTTTGTTTCTCTCTTTGCTGGTCATTATCATTACCTATAAAGGGTTGGAGTACAAGAGGAAAAAAGTCAACTCGTCATTTAGGTCTTTGTTTGTAAACCTTCTTTGCGTTTATATCCTACCTTTTATAGGCGGTATCGTATTTTGGGTATTTTTTTTATAGTATGAAAATATAATATAAAGGAACAAATAATCGAAGTGTTATTGCCTCAATGAATGAACTAAAATTTTAATTTGAATATCACATCGGAGTCGAAGGGGGTATGGTATGGCAATCACAAAGACCCCAAAGTGGTTGTTGCTCTGTGCCAACAGTTAATAATCGAGAAGATGCTATAGTGTAGAATGGCAATTTCAGATTCATTAGCAGGTATTGGTTCATTCTCTGTAAAGCCTTTGTTGGCATTGCTTGGAAAGATTGGCCAAAACCAGGAAAAAGATATTCCCCAGAAAGGATTTAATAAAATATCCTATCCATTACCTCGGGATATAGTTGCCCGAACATTATCCAAAATATTTGCCAGTTAATGGCTTCGAGTTTTCTGAAGATGTTTTAGCATTCATTGATCAGTTAACCAAAAAATACAGCGGATGCAAAAAGCCACACCTCTGATTGATGAAGTCGTACCCAAAATGCCAAAAGCTCACTACGGTAATGATGCTGAATTCATGAATCGGCTAAAAGACTCGTATATAGCTCACGCTCAACAGTTCCATTAAATATCAAAATACTTTTGCGTTCTCCCATAGCCGTAGGCAAGTTAGCAAACCCTGAATTGTTTTTCAGGGTTGCGGGCTGCCTGTGCTTGGTCCGGGGTGCTTTATCCCATCAGGGAGAATTTGTTTTGAAAAACCAGGTTGGTCTGTTCCTGTGCATATTCGAGCACATATTCTCCAGAGGAAGAACTGCCGATACCGTATTGGGAAACCGCTGCCTGGGCGTTTTTGGCATAGGCCTCGGCAAACTCCAGATGTTTTTCTGCCGCATCAAGCAGGGTTTGGCTTGAACTTGCTTTTGTAAAAGCCTGCTGGAAATCAGGATGTTTATTCAAAGCAGCCTCCAGCCTATTATTGTCCTGGACTGAAAGGTCGGAATCAACCTTGACCAAGCCATCTTTATCAGTGCTTATGGTCATGCTGCGATCAGACGGAATATTGAGTTGTTCAAGAGTTTTAGCCAGGATATCCTGGGCTTGTTTGAAATGCTTTTTACCAAAGACCCGGATTTCATCCAGAGTTATGACCCCGTCTTTCCCTGCGCCGTCCATGAAATCATCCAGGGAGTTAATTAAGGATGAGGTGTTTGCTGAGGTTTGGGCCTGCATTTTTTTCCCTTCATCCGACAAAGTGACTACATCTTTTTTCCCGGATGATGGAGAAAATTTTTCCGCCTGGGCAGTATAGTTTAAAAAAGGGGCTTGGGCTTTAATGGGGCTGATTCTCATGCTTCCTCCTCGTTTTGGGTACATGTTAACACATTGAAAATATGCAATAAATATACCCGACAACGAACATGCTGTCGGATAAACCGCAGATGTTCAACACTCTTTAATCAGAGCTCAAAAACCTGTTGGGGTTTCGAAATCCTTGTCAAGAAAACTACCTTCGATATTATTTGCCATTTCAAAAAATCGATTTGAAGGCATTGAAAATGATACCATATCTTCAGGGATAAAATGTCTGACAAGTGGGTCCATCAATCCAATAACGCTCTTTGATTTTTTTTTAAATTTTTCATTATAAGGAAGTGTAAAGGCTGACTGACAACCTGAAGCAAAGGGAGCCAACACATTCTCCATGTTTTTTTCCCTGTCGTAGTTTGATAAAAAAATAAGACTTGCCAAACCCGTAAAATCAGGGAAAAGGTTGATAACTTCAATTTCTCTGTTTTTATCTATGTTCTCAACTTTTTCCATGTATACATATTCCTTTTTGGGAGGATGAATACTTTCCAATGACTCTTCATGGTAAGCTTGGGCAAGGCTTTTGCTTTTTTTAAATCGCTCAGTTTCCGCTATAAATTGTCCTCCATCATCTGTGGGTTCACTAAAGCCGAAATATTCAGCAGGGCCGGTGCAAGCACCTACATTATCTCCTGAAAAACGAATTTTTTTTCCCTTTTTCATAACCATCTTCAAGTACATGAACATACAGACCCATTTATCCTTTTTAAAGACAAATGAATTTTCAATTTTTTCCGAAGAAAAATACCAACCAATTGCAGGGTATTTAAAAGATACGGTTTCTGACAGTTTTTGTAGATTTTCTCTTACTATTTCTGAATTCATTTTTTTTTCCTTATTTGTAGTTGTTGTGATGAATTGAACCTGCTTTGGGTATAAGTAATAGCAAATCGCATGCCATGCGGAAAACAGTCTGATATTACGAGATATTGTAAATCTCAATTGCCAAACTACGATATTGAATAGATAACCACTACTAAATATCGTAGCTTTATGATATTCCACTTAATGGCGTTGTTTTTTTTAAAATGATTAGAGAGGAGTGCCGTTAACCGAAATGAATGTCGATAAGAATCTATTTTTTCAAAAAGTGACATTAAAAATCTGTGGCAGCCTTGAAATTGAAAAAACTCTGTTTAATAGTTTTAACTATATCAGGCAATATATTCCAGCAGATGGCCTAACCTTTGATATTACGGAACCAGATGGTTCGTTGTTAAGCATTGCAAGGGCAACCCCAAAAGGAATTGAAATTTGTGATATTCTTGTCCCTCTTTCACCTGATGCCCATAAAGAAGCAAAAAGAAATAATCATGTAGAAGATGTGATGATTTATAATGCACCGGATTTGAACCCGATAAGCAAAGATTTTGCTAAAAGCTTAAAGATTAAAGAAGCCTCTTACCTTGTGCTGAATCTAATTCTTGAAGATGGCTGTTCTGGGGGACTGGCTATTTATGCATTTGGTCAAAATGTATACACACATAAGCATGCAAAGCTTCTCTCACTAGTAAAAGAGCCTTTTTCCATTGCCATGTCCAATGCATTAAAGCATCGAAAATTACAAAAAATTTCTGAGAATAGAAAAGAAGAGAACCAGGGGCTCTATAGAGAGCTAATGGAAATTACCGGAGATAAAATCATAGGGGCAGAGTCAGGTTTAAAAGGGGTGATGGCTCTTGTAAAACATGTCTCTTTTGTGGAAAGCCCTGTCATACTGCTGGGAGAAACAGGGGTGGGAAAAGATGTGATTGCCAACACTATTCATATGTTCTCCGGGAGAAGTAACGGTCCTCTTGTGAAAGTTAACTGCGGTGCCATTCCCGAAAATATACTCGATTCTGAACTGTTTGGTCATGAAAAAGGTTCATTTACAGGGGCTATCTATCAAAAAAGAGGTAAATTTGAACGTGCGAATGGGGGGACTCTTTTTTTCGATGAAGTTGGAGAGTTGTCCTTGGATGCCCAGGTCAGATTATTAAGAGCCATTCAATTCAAAGAAATCGAACGGGTGGGTGGGACCAAAACCGTTCATGTAGACGTTCGTATCATAGCAGCGACCCATAGAAATCTGGAAGAGCTGATTCGTTCCGGTAAATTTCGCGAGGATTTATATTTCAGGTTAAATGTGTTTCCCATTCAGATACCACCACTTAGGGAAAGAAAAGAGGATATTCCAACTCTGGTTCATTATTTTGTAGAAAAAAAAGCAAAGGATTTAAAGCTCTATCCACCATCAAAACTTACGAATCATGCAATGGGTCAGCTTATGGATTATGATTGGCCCGGGAACGTTCGGGAACTTTCGAATATCATTGAAAGAAGCCTTATACTGAATCGTAAAACGCCATTATCGTTTAATCATTTAAAATTCTCAGGCCTTACAATAAAAGCAGGTGAAACCCAGGATATTATAGAGGATAATGAAATTATTCCTCTTGATGAAATGATCTCAAGATACATCCAAAAAATTTTAAGAAAAACCAGCGGACGCGTAGAAGGTCCAAAAGGAGCGGCTATACTCCTGGGGTTACATCCAAATACATTGAGGAGCAAAATAAAAAAGCTGAAAATTCAGTTTGAGAATACACAATAAAGCGCTAAAGTTCAGGGATTTTAACATGTCAAATGAAGCGGATACCGCTTATTTGTAACCTTTAGATTAATGTTTTACTTTTGGATAGGAGACGGATGAATAAGCACTGTGACTTGCACCTTCATTTAGGTGGAAGCATTTCAAAAGATTTGTTAGTTGAGTTTGCTAAATCAGATAACAATAAAAAGGCCCTTGATGATATTGAAGTAGCCGATGTTCTTCAACTGTTTAAAGTTGTTCATAACCTTATAAACTCACCAAAACGGATTGAGGTATCTACAGAAAATGTTATCCACATAAGTACTGCTGACTATTTGGAGATTCGTACAACACCTCGAAATTTTTCTTCTACAATATCTTTACGTCATTACGTAGAAGCTTTTGTATCAGGCCTGCAAAAATATCCAGAAAAAGCCAAAGGGTTACTCAGTATTGATCGCTACAAGCACGATATAGAAAACGCACAAGAAATCATAGCTCTTGCTTTAAAGTTTTCTGATTATATCGTTGGAATCGATATATCCGGTATTAATCCCACCGGTACTCGCGTATTGCAGGGAGAAGGACTTAAATCCGTTATTGAGACTGTTTTGGATAGCTCATTAGGATTGGCTATACATATTGGAGAATTGAATTTAGAGAAAGAGAGAATTGATAGCACTATAACTTTAAATGCAATAGATCAATGGGTTGAACGAAATCAAAAGATAGAATGCGCTGGCAAAGTGAGACTTGGACATGCTCTTTTCCTGGAAGAAGAGCATAAAAGAATAATTCGTAAACATCAATTACCTATTGAAGTTTGTCCTTCTTGCCATCGCTATATTGGTAGTTGGAGTAAAGGCCAGAAGCATCCCGTGCAGGAAATTTATACTGATAAAGAGTCCCCTGTCGTGATTGGAACAGATGACACATTGATTTTCTCAACTAATTTTAAGAGGGAGATGGAGTTGGCCCGAGAGGGACTGCCCTATAATCTGGAAAAAGCTTGTAACTATAGATTTGGGTAATCAAAAATAAGGAAGGTCTTTTTAAAATCCAAAGGGGTCACAAAAAAACGGCATATTCAAATTGCAACTGAAGGTGCTCTTCTTGGAAGCCTTTTTTTCCATGATTTCAACAAAAATTTGGTAATAGTCAGTGACTGATGCCGGACAATTTAATATTTTGCAACATGCTTTATGCTGGGTTCATGCGGAAAGAACGATTCAAAAGTTAATAGGTTTCACAAAGGACCGTAAAGAATTTATTAAATCAGTGAGGTCTGATATTTGGGGTTTTTATTCTGATCTAAAAGATTATCAAATTAA
This sequence comes from Desulfobacteraceae bacterium, assembly GCA_016743945.1. Taxonomy (GTDB): domain Bacteria; phylum Desulfobacterota; class Desulfobacteria; order Desulfobacterales; family Desulfobacteraceae; genus NBML01. The sequence goes on along the minus strand of JADGFI010000009.1, from coordinate 166,610 downwards.
TCCAACTCCAGTTTTTAAGAAAAAGCTCAATCAACGTTTTGATGAAATTTTCAAACAAAAGACAGATTATACCTCATTGAATTTAGCATTGAGACGGATCTTCAATAACAAATCAGAACTTCTCATGGTTCTTAAAAGACCCGATATTCCTTTGCACAATAATTTGAGCGAAAACGATATTCGTGAATATGTAAAGAAACGAAAATGCACTGGATTTCACCGGTGATTTCATGTTATAGGCAAAAATGAAAATAAAATTCAAAAATCTGAATCTGTTTTTTTTAACTGTCCTATTCAGTTCGCCAATGTGCGTTTTGATACAAATATTTGAGCCCGATATTGGAATATATTCAAAAACAATACATTCCATTAGTTTAGTAACACTCATGATTTTTGGTGTTTCTGGATTCCTATTGGCAGTCTTTGAAAAAGCTAAAATAATTAATGTTTCTTATTCTGAGGAAGATAAAAGGTCTGTTTTTTATAAGATTATAAGATTTGCAGAAAATATTAATGAGAAATAATAAAGCTTATAAGCGGGTAGCCGAACACCCGTTACCCTGAAAGACGCAATGACACTTCTTTTGCAGGTGCTGACTTATCCGGAGATCAGGCCTTATATGCTGTTTCTGTTCGTCGGCTAATATTTTTGCATAATGCTATATGCATCAACAGGATTCACGTATAGGGGACACCCCATATGTTCACGCCCATGTCGGGCGTACACAAGCAGATTGAGACGGACGTCGCTGCGCGCCGCCCCTCATCAGCAGGTGTTCAGGAGGTTGCGCCGCGTTTGGTTTCTATCAAAATATATTTTAAAGACAAAAAACTCCTGGAAATTCCTACAAAGCGTCCAGCCTACAGCGACAGAATGGCGTATGTCATGGCAGATCGGATCTGGCGTACTACAAATTTGAAGGTTCAGAAGGTGCCATAAATGACACTGTAGAGAGCCTTAAGGCAAACAGCTTCCCATTTATTTTACAGGTCATTCTTTTGGAGGGGCGCTTGCTTTAATAGCAACTACTCTTTTAGCAAAAGATATAATAGGGGCATACTATACATTTGGAGGCCCGAGGATTGCAAATTATGAATTTTTTAAGGAATTGAAAACTCCAATCTATAGAATTGTAAATTCAAGCGATATTGTTCCCAGGGTGCCTCCGGGTGCGATAATGACAATTGTTCTGAATCTGTTCAGATTATTGTCATCGCTTACACGATTTATGCCTTTTCTTGCTGCAACTTTGCGCACACTCGAGAAGTTTATTGATAAACTAAACGGGTATCGGCATGTGGGTGACCTACGATATATTACCGATATTAAAGCAGGACAATTCGATACGGTAAGATTACTGAGCAATCCACCTGCCATAGACCGTGTAATGTGGATGTGGCAACATATGGCGGCCAGCTTGTTTTTCCCAGTGAAAGCCCACAGCATGGTCATTTATAGAGAAAAACTACGACATATTGCGGCTGATAGATTTCTTGGTACATACCCACACAAACGCCAGGATGAAGATTAAATGAAAAAGATAAGGATCCTATCCTTATATGTGGCGGTATTTAATATGTAATCATAACATATTCTTTTATAAGGAGGGCTATATGATGAATAAAAATGTAACTAAACGTTTGTTTATTCTTTCAATTTTAAGTCTTATTTTTTTGTTTGGCTGTACACCGGAAAAAGCCAAAACATTAAAGACAGGAGCAGCAGTTTTTTCGAATCAAGCCATGCTTGCTATTGAATCGGTTTCAACGGCAATAGATTCGGAAGTGATTGTTCCCACACTGCCGGAGCCGGGACAGACAGAACTTTTTGTTAAAAATATATTGGAATATCAATCATCGCCTCAAAGCCTAAATGATTTTAATTTTTTAATTCATGCATCCAAACCGTATGAAGTTGAGATTGATTCAAAGGCCAATAACAAAAAACAACAGTTTATTTTAAGAATGCGGAAGAACTATCATGAATTTAATGAAATGTTTCGATCGATTGAAACAGGTTCGGTTCTGGCGACAGCCGCAGTCGGAAAAACCTTGAAGCATGCGCAAACTTTGGTCGCTGACATGGTCGCCATTGCAAAAGCATATCAAACGAGTCCGATTATGTTAATCGGGCAGCGAAATGATTTGCTTTCACAAGTTGGTCAAGTTTTATCAGATTCAAATTTGACCAAGGTTCAAAAAGAAGCACGTCTGGTTATTTTGAAGGCAGAGCGAGACAGAATTTTAAAAGAAGAAGATACATTGCAAAGAAATCTTATTGAATCGTGTGTCAAAGCCGTGGCTGCCGGACTCGAATTCCAGAAAATGATTCAGGGATATGAGAAACTGCAAATATCAGATCTGCAAAATACGTTGCTCAGAGCAGTTGGTCTTATAGGAAGTTTAACTGGCAAAGACTACAGCAATTTACTTAAAGATGCAGATGTCTTTTTTGATAAAGCCAAAAATGACCCGTACATCAGCACTGCTGTGAATAAGGCGCTTGAGGAATTAAATTCGATATAGAATGATATAATTAGGAGATAAAATATGGATAATGATAGCAAAACGTTGCAGGTAATTGCACAATCAATTACGATTATTGATTTAAAGTACAGGTCTTTACCTTTTCCTGAACAGATGAAATTAAAACCAGAGAGAGACAAAGCCTTCAGTAAATATGTGGAAGTTAGAGTGAAACTGCTTGAAGAGGGCGTTATAACAACAGACGACCAAATATCTGAAATGAATGAAATAAAGGAAGAAATAGATGAAGCGGCAGAAAACCAGGCCATTATTGTAGCAATCGGACGGCTTATCGGATTTGTCGTGACGCTGTAAAATGAAATGGCGAATCAGACCCGGTCTTGCGGGGCTTAACCAACGAAAAAGTTTTGTCGGACCAAGCTAATAGGCTGAAAAAATAGAATATAAGATTGATAAACGCCTTTAAGAGGATCTTGAGTAAATGTTTTAACCCCCAAAATAGCACTCTAAGTATAGGTCGATTCCAACAATGAACATGCTGTCGACTGCGACAAGATATCGTTTTTTTCCGCCCTGGATCCGGTTCTTCTGGACAGTTATGCCTGTTTTCTTTTGGGACTGAAAACATCAGACGTTCTTTATATTAAAAAAGAAGCCCTTCTGGGGGTGGGATCTGAGGACTTGTCTTCAGGGACGCTGCATGCAACAGACAAAGAAAAAATAAGATGTGGCATTTACCATAAAATAACACCCGTTTCACATACTTGGATTGGCGGATATTTGAAACCATGGCATGATATGTGGTTAGAATTTTGGGATAATACAACTCATAATATTGAATGGGTGTCTTTAGATGAATTTATGGCTGATTTCATGGGAGCACCGCGTCACCTTCTTGGGGCTGAAAGAAAAACGCTTTATGAAAAAAGTTTCGGTCCCTTTGGGATGGCACCAAGATTATGCAGAGGGGAAGGCTAGCACGAGAGGCTTTCAAGCATTCTTTTTTTCCAGGGTGGAAAACTCTTGAATTCAATGTATAATTTATCATATTGTAAAAAAAAAAATGAAAAAAGTAAAAGGATCTCTCTTAAAATTTTGCCCGCTAACAAGGATTTTTATAAAGGATATCAGCATCGAATCAAATAATAAGACAATCAACTGTTCTGAGTGCAACTTAGTCTGCAAAACTGAAGATCTATTCACCATCGACAACCGGCAAGTGTGCCGAAAATGTCTTTTCGGGAATGGTTCACCTGTCACTATCTACCCCATTGGAATTATAAACAACAATCTTGAAAGGGACCAAACACCGTTTGGAAGAAAAGGGACTGACACGGTTTCTAAAATTGAGCTGTTACCTTCCCAAAAACGGTTTATGTCCGGGCTTGACCAGGAACCCGAGATTACAATAGTTTACTATCTGCATAAATCCCGTTCGGTTAAGACATTCTTTAAGCGGGGAATTGATGGCAAACAGGTCGGGGTGTTTGCCTCCCGGACTCCGGACAGGCTCTCAAGGATCGGGATTCAGGATGTAAGGCTCCTGGATATCAAGGGCACCACATTGTTTGTTAAAGGACTGGATGCCGTCAGTGGGACTCCGGTGCTGGATATAAAATTAAAAATTTGATTAAGGTGATTCTGGTTAACGGGGGCTACCAGGGGTCAATCCTTAATTTTTTTTGCCATACACCAGCCATCCCGGATAATAAAGTCCCCACTGGATAGCGGCTGCTCTGAGGATAAAAATTACACCAATGGCATATAATCTGTTATAGGGGTGTAAAGGAAAAAAATCACCCAGAAGAGTAAAGACAATGGCGCCTAACAGGGCAGGTGTTGCATAAAATTCCTTACCCAGAAGCAACGGCATTCTTAGTGTTAAAATGTCACGAATCATCCCGCCGGCAATCCCGGTAATCACCCCCATTAATACAGCCACCGGATTTGAAAAGCCAAGTGAGATGACTTTTTCCGCAGCAAGAATAGTAAAGAGTGACAAACCAAACGCATCAACAAATAGGAGCAATGTCAAAACATGTTTTACATATCTGACCAGAAAAAAAGTCAATATTGAAGCCAGTATGGAAACCCAGAGATAGGACAGATCCGTTATCCAGAAAACAGGGCTTGCGTCGATAATAATATCCCGTAATGTCCCGCCGCCCAGTGCTGTCACTACACCCAACAGGACGATAGTGAAGATATCCATATCTTTTTTGCCGGCGGCAATAACACCGGTAATTGAAAAAGCAGCGATCCCGATTAACCCTAAATAATAAATCATAGTTTTTAATTATTTCCACATCTTTGATGTTCAATATCAAGCTTGAATTTTATTGTTTATCTAAAAAAAATATTATAATATTTTTGCCGACCCGTTCATATTTTTGACATTGCTTCAAGTACATCCTATTCTATCTGTCTATATTTTTTTGACCGATTGGTTGGCTGTGCCTTTTTTCAACTGAGCATTCAACGATTGTGTACAACAAGGTCTCCAACTTCAACCCCTGCCGATTTTGCCACAACAGGACATTTTGCCTTGAACAGAAAAAAGATCCGGCTGTCGTCATGGGACAAGGTTTCAAAATTGCCCTGGCCCTTTGCAACGATCAGATCCGCACGGTTAAACTCGGTTAAAAAAGATTGACTGCATTGATCAAGAACGGTTCCCGGAATTGCAACGCCTGTGTCCATTGTCTTCACCAACCTTGAGATCCCCGTATAAACCGTGTCATCAAGAGTTGCATCATTGATCACCGCACCTCCCCTGACAACAAAAACAATCTTTGTTCTGTCGATGATCTCGAAGACCAGGCGATCAAAAACGATCTCTCCTGAATTGTCGGCAAGCCATAGGATGTGTCGTGCCGTTGAAAAAGAGGCTATCAACTTCTTTATTCTGCCCCTTACATCATGGCCCATTGCATGGCCAATTGTTTCAATCACAATCTTCCTGTTCAGATTGGATACGGCTCCGAAATCGATTATATTTCCGGCAATGGCGAGTCGAATAGCAGTCTCTAAAGGTTTTGAGGATTCCATCACCCTTTGTTTGAGATCAGGATAGAGTTCCATGGCAAGATCATTAAATTTTCGTTTAAGATCCAGGTAAGGGTCCTGGTTGCCGGTCACTTCTGCTATGGTCTGCTGGATATACCGGGCCATCATGGGAGGAGACAGGTTCATGTCCATCTTCGACATCCTTGAAAGCGTTTTTTTCAACACAGCCTGATGAATACTCTCATCTTCGGTGACGAGCCTTGCCGCCCCAAGTGCCTGGCGCACAAGGCAGGGTATGCAGTCGTTGTAGGTCTTCATTATTCTCCTTGTCTTTTGGTTATTTGATCATTATTCTCTCTTGATAAGAAAGCATATCATAATCATTATTATAGTCAAATGACCAAATAAATCCTACCAAAGGAACAAATATGCCAAGGCCGAAACTACCCAGATACATTGAATTTCGACCTGACATACAGTGTTGGCCTTGAAATTAATGCCAACCATTTAAAAAGTGTTACCAATGGGCATGCACTCGGTTTTTTAAATTCAACCACCTGGTATGATATCTGAAGCGGGGCTCTATGCAAATCAAGTTTTATCTTATGATTTGATAATGTTTTTGAACTCTTCAAGGACAAGATTTATGTGATAATTCATCCAATTGGAAGCCCCGGCTTTGTCTTTTTGTTTGATCGATTTCAAAACTTCTTCAAATGATCGAATGGTTTCATTAATAAAGCCGGCTGTCAGACGATCCGTGTCGAAAGCGGCATAGTGATTGTCGACACTAATGATGACAAGATTAATCATTTCAATTAAAACGACGTTTTCAGTAGATTCGGCCAGGATTGTATGAAACTCTCGATCAGCCAGGATAAACGCCTGGTGATCATCTTTACAGATTTTCATTTTTTCTAAGGCAGTTTTTAAACGCTGAACTTGTTTTTTATCTGCTCTTTCAGTAGCCAATTCAGCGGATCGACATTCCAATGAAACCTGAACCTCTTTCAAATATAGTAAACTACTCGCATTGAGAGCTGAATTCAATTTGGGAAAAGAGGGATCTTTTTCGGGAACCGGGATTTGAATGAAGGTTCCTTTCCCCTGTTGTACTTTCAGGTAGCCAATCACGGCCAAGGCATTCACGGCTTCACGCACCGAAGAGCGTCCAACCCCCAGAAGCTCGGATAGTTCCCTCTGGGACGGAAGCTGACTGCCCGGCGACAGTTTGCCTGAACTAATCTGTTTGATGATCTGTTCGGCCACCATTTCGGATGCCTTGTTTCTTTTTATGACTTCAAATGCCATTAATCCTCCGTTCTTGATTTGGCTGATAACAAATCCGTTGCAATCTCTATTTTCATTAAGAATTAATTGTTTTCCGATTGGGCCATATCAAAAATTTCCTGTAAGCTGAGGTCGATGTAAATGAGCTCTGGTGGTCTGTTTGTGTTTAGGAGCGCTATTTATCCGAGTTAATTAACAGATTTGTTCATTTCTAATGGAGTACGCTCTTCCTGTCAAATGGTATTTGCTTCCCATTCAGGATTCAACGGTTAACAATTCCTCGCAGTGTAGCTTCTCGGTTTAAAAAAGATGACTGCCCTGCTTACATCAATCTTTGCTAATGCAAACAGGGGAAGTCTTTTAAAAGGCATACCAATTTCAGCTTTTGCAAATCGATTCGCGTGGAAGGTTTCCGATTACCAGGTTACAAAGCCCCGGCATATTGATTTCATTTTGAAACTTTGTCCAGGACTCTTCACCTTCAAGCGTATTTTCCGGTTGTCCGTAATTTGTCAAATAGACCACAGTCAAATCTAAAGCGGGATCTATCAGAAGAAATGTTCCCGCCCCTCCCATTTTACCAATAGCCTTATTGGAAACAAGATCGCCAAAAAATGAATAGGGCGCATTCGCATATTCCCAGAACCACACCTTTGGTCCGCTTAAAATGTAATGCAGGTAGGAGGTCGGTGTTTCGTATAACGCTTTATTGGTGACGGCCCCGATCATTTTTTCAATGGTTTGCTTTCCGAAGATACTGTTACCTTTGAAAATACCTTGGTTCAGCAACATGAGGGAGAAGTTAAGCATATCATCCGCAGTAGTAAATATACCATCTGAGCCAAGGATTTCTCCCATGTAGTGTTCCAGGTCCTGGCAAAGACTTCCGCGAAGATTTCGATTACTATCCGACCTTCCCGTAGCCGCGCATCTACTTTTGTTAGGTGGCCTGAACATCGTGTCGTTCATGTTCAGCGGCTCGAAGATTAATTCCCTGGCCGCTGTTCCAAGATCCTTCCCCATAATTCTCTCAAGAAGTTTTCCCAGAATTCTGCAGGAAACATCGCTGTAAAAAACCCTGCTTCCGGGTTGTGCAAACAGCTTCTGGGTATAGTGCAGTTCCCAAGTTTTTTTCAAATTTTTTTCAAATGCGGCTTTTTCGCAACCGGGTGGATCTTCAAGGGGAATACCTGCGGTAAAATTGAGCATATCTCTGATGGTTACTTTTGTTTTGGAATTATCGGTTCCGAATTCCGGGAGATAATCAACAAGCTTGTTTTCAAGGCTTAACTTTCCATTTTCAAGCAACCGGAAAGTCAGGGGTAATGTCACCATTACCTTTGTGATGGACTCAATATTGAACAGCGTCCGGGACGTCACTTTTTCGGACGGTTCTTCAGAATGGTCAACCATGAATCCTTTGGAAACATTCACCAGGGTTTCCCCTCTATGGGCAACCAATACCTGGCATCCCGAAAAAAAGCCTTGTTCAATTTTTGATGAAACAAATGATTCGACTAATTTTTTCATGCTTGTTTTCCGTTTTGTTGATTAAGTTGAGGAAAAACCTGGGTTAATAACCAGATGAAAGCAATAACAATGAAGGTTGGAATTATCCAGCCAATCCCCTGACTTCCGAAAGGACAGGAAGCTGAAAAGTTAGAAATGGGATTATCCGTTATTCCGTAGAAATTCAACATATCTCCAAGCCCAAAAATCAGCGCAGCGATCACACCGGCTATGACAGCGATACGGATCTTGTCAAATTTACTGTAAAGGGCGGTTATAATTATGACAATTATTGACGGGTAGAGGAGTACAAGCCACGGTATCGTATACTTTACAATTTTGCTGAGTCCGACCAGACCAATGATAAAGCCGGCAAGGGTGGCCGTGATTACGATCCAGCGATATTGGAGCTTTTCACGGCTCATTTCTGCAAACATATCACCTGCCATTGAAGATATGGCGGCGGAAGTGCTGAGGCAACTAAGGGCCATGATGATGGCAAAACCAATTAATCCTGCCTGTCCCAGCAAACCTTTTGCTATTTCTGTCGACAATACGCCGATTGAGGCATCCATGAATGCCGGGCCCGACGATTTGCCAAGGTAAACCAATGCGGTGGAGGTTATACTAAGCAACAAGGCAGTGCTGATTCCAATGATATTAAGATTAATGCCCCTGTCACGAGCACCGGAAATGTTTCTTATTTTTAGCTCATGAAGTATCCAGCCCCCAAAAAGGAGTGCTGCAATAGCGTTCATCGTGTTGTACGCATTGAGCATTCCGTCTTTTAAAGGTGTTTCGGAACCAGAAACGGCAGGTGTTGAAAGGGGGCTTGCCACACCTTTAATGACCATAATAACAACAAAGACAATAAGTGCCGGCGCAAGAAATCGACCCAGCTTGTCCATCACCGTTGCTCTGGTGAAGGCGATATAAAAACTTAAAAGAAAAAAAATAGCCAGCGACACCCAAAGTGGAACGGATGGAAACAGGGGGAGGACAGCCATTTCATGAGTTGCGGAGGCAACTCGGGGGAGAATAAAAAAAACAGTTATCAGCACCGGAATGGCCGTGTAGATTTTTCCAAAGAAATTACCCAGGGTTTGTGTAGCAATCCCGCTTAAGGACTGATTCTGCTGAGCGCAGGCAAGATAGGCCAGCCATACACCGATACTGTTGATTAAGGCATAACCGATAGATGCAGTAAACCAATTGGTACCCGAATTCCTACCCAGAATTGGGGGAAAAATAAGGTCCCCCACTCCGAAATGAGAAGAGAACATGGCCCCACTAATAAGAATCAGTATAGGGATCGGTAACAGCTCTTTTTTTGTCAAAGTTTTCATCTGTTCCTCCTTTTTGTTGTTTGGTTTGAACATATCAACTGCATAAAGATTACAAATCAAGCGAATCTCTTCAGTCAGAAACCCTATGACATCTTAAATCAGGTGGTAAGACGTCAGACCATTTAGTAGGATGGGAAATTTCTTTTGTCAAGAAAAGTATGAAAGATTAATGAACACCAAAAAAATGAAATTAAAATCATCCACAAATTCAACTGGTTGAGTTTTTTCAAAAGACCAGGATTGTTAATGTTTTCGGGTGGGGATGAATTAATACGAGGGACAGGTATCAATCAGTTAGCAAAGAAAAAAATATTCATTGCAGAGGCAATTGCCCACATCATAACCCCATAATGCCAATTGTTTTGTATTATTTCTTTAGGAGAGGCATGGTATCGGCTCACCAAAGCCAGCCCAATCCCTGACAATGGGCTGCAGCTATTTGCTATGGCCCAGCTGCTGAGAAATAGGAACCCCAGTTGAGAATGGTCCATATGAAGGGGTAAAAGCAATGGACTGACCACGGATATGCTGACCACCGGGTGAACGCCCATAATTCCAACGATTATCATCAGTCCCAGGACTATGGAAAATAACACTGGAGTGAAAGCTAAACCCTCCAAGCGTAACAGTTCTGGATATACATGGATAATGGATTTTATACCTGCGGAAAAAATACCTGCGGCAAGGAACAGTGTAAATTGGCTGGAGACCGATGACATCTTGGTTTTGATGAAACCGTGAAGGGTTTCTATTCTTGGGCGGCATTTCATGAAAATAATTGATCCCACAGGTGAAATGATGCAGATAATATTTAAAATGCTCATGTCAGGCTGGAAATAATGCAGACAAATCACTATGGCAGACAGGAAAACAGGTATGGTCATGCTTTCGGCCTTAAAGGGATAACCGGAAAAATCTTCTTTTCTGAAATAACAGACTTCAACAATTGAGACGCAAATGGCAATCACGCTCATTACTAAGCCTGGAATAAGGGTTTTCTGCCACAACATCTCAGGGGCATATGTGAGTGCAACACCGGTGGCAACAAAAAAAGGGGACCACCAAGCAGCAGCATTAAAAGACCGGGCAAGTATAATCAGCTGAGTCCTGGTTAATCTGCCGTTCTTTTGAAGGCGATCTCCAAAAACAAACAAGACGGACAGATTGATAACTGCTCCGAGTAAACTGGTGCCGATGGCTGTTTTTATTACGGATTTTTTCCCTCTGGGCAGGGCATGATCTTCAACCCCGGTATTTGTCAGAGAAAGAAAAGATACAGCCACAAACATGGCCAGAAGCGGCAGGTTGACAGCAAAAATTTGTTGCCACCCAAGATAAACACCTTTGCAGGCTGAAAAAAAGAGAACAATAAAACCGATACCCAGGAGCAGTAAAGCCTGCTTACGGGGCCCCCTGCCAAGGGTGGACCACATCAAAAAGAAAACAAGCCACCCAAGAAGTGTCGGCAATACCTGTAGAAAGGGAATAAGTTCGCTCAATAGGTAAAAAACAAGTGTGGCAACGATAATCCATCCGATGTGCTGTTTCATTCTTATATTTCCCGGCAAAAAATAAAATAATATTTAAAAAAGCAGATATAATATGAATATTAAATGTAATAAGGCAATTTTTTTTTAAACTTTTTCTTAATGTTCCAATATCTTTTGTGGTTCAGATAAGTTCATTCGTCCATTCTTTTGCCAGTGCTTTAATTGCTCTCAACAAGATTCAATACATTTTGAACAGTTGAAGATTTTGGTTTTCTTTGTTCGTCTTGCTCCTTTATTTGCTTTTTCATCCGGGCATAATTGTATCTTGTCCTGAAAATGACGTTTGTATGCATCGTCATTTTGGTCTTGTTGGATTCGTTTTAGAATATGCGCTATTAAAAAATAGTGCTGCCTCAAAAGTTCATGTTTGATGCTCTTATTACAAGCCTCTACTTTGCCAAGAAGCTTTGGATGGTGGGCGCTGGCATGGGTGTGATCAATCCCGATCATTTCCCCGCATATATCCAATTTTGTTAGTTTTAAAAGGGCGCGCTTGAGGCAGGCATCCAGCTTTTTTTCTACGATGGGTCTGAATAAAAAAGAACAGGGTGATAATAGAAGTGCGCTTCTTAATCTGTTATAACTATAGGAACTACGCATGTTCCGAACAAACAGAAACCGTTACATGTAATTTCTTCTGGGAGAAAGTAACGTTACCAACGATACAACAATTCCTATTATAAAGTATTCTTCCGATATTTCTCTGGGGTAACGTTCCTCTGTAAATAAAATAGTCAAATTAAAATGTTTTGCTTTGGGTATTGCGTTTTTTTAGAGCCCTTTCCGAGTTTTTAGAACCGGCATGGACTGAGTCAACAATCACACATTCCTGCGTTTTTTGGTCAAAAAAAAGTTATTGTTCGTCACTCCCGCCCATCTCTAATTCTCTACAGTCCGGATCACTGCAGCAGGGAGCCTCTTCAATGGTCATGGCCTGGAATCCCTCTGCAAGACGCTCGACAATAAACTTTTTTTTACATGAATTGCACCATACGTAAACCGGGGCAAAATTCTTTGGCAGTTCAACTGATGTTTTAATTTTGCAATATGGACATGGGGTCTTTTGAATCAAAGTAGTCATGATCTTTTCTCCTCATTTTGTTAAGAATTAGGATAAAGGGGTTAAACCATTTAACACCATATATTACATATATTATAAAAGCATTTTTCGTGCCAAATTTTATTTTTTTTTAATAGTATCATAGCAAAAAAAGCATGTTTAGGACTAAAAAATTTGTATAAGGTCGTCCTAGAGCGCTATAAGCCATATGAAATCTCCGAAAAATTGGAGTATCAATGAAATGTTAATCAAGGGATCATTTGCAATGTAGCGTCCCGGGAAATATTCGGTTCAGGCGATTTCCCGGGAATGGTTCATTAACCTTGTTAAATCACATTTTTTTCAGAAAAAGTATTAATTTCTTCCTCGGAATATCCCAGATCCCTGAGGACAAAAAAGGTGCTTTCCCCGAATGCCACCGGCGGTGTGCGGATGGCGCCGGGGGTTCTGCTCAGTTTCACCGGCACACCCGGCATTTTGATCATTTCACCTTTTTCCCCTTGGGTTTCGATGATCATCTCCCTTTGTTTGAACCGAGGAGACACCATGACCTCTTCAAGGCTTAGTACCGGCTCGCAGCAGGCATCAAGTTCAGCCAGTTCAAGCTCCCATTCAGCCAGGGACTTGGTCTTAAAGATTTTCCGAACCTCTTCTATGATTTCTTGGCGCCGGGTTTCGTCATACTGGAGAAAAATATACTCGGAAACATCCAGGTGGTTGCATAGTTTTTCCCAGAAACGGGTTTCAACAGCCCCCACTGAATAATACCGATGGTCTGCGGTCTCATAGGTGTTGTAACAGGCATACCGATGGGAAAGCATGGCGTCGGATCTTTTTGGAAATTGTCCGGTGAGCTGGTGGAGAAAAAGGCTGACCGGTAAAAAACTGACCATGCCGTCTGTCATGGAAATATCGATATACTGTCCCTTTTGGGTCCCTTGTCTTTCCAGAAGAGCAAGAAGAATCCCGATGGCGCCGTTCATTCCGCCACCGGCAATGTCTGCAATCTGGACACCGGGGATGGATGGCGGTTTGTCTGCCTGGCCCATCTGATCCAGGAGACCGGAAAGGCTCAGATAATTGACATCATGGCCTGCACGGTCCCTGTAAGGTCCTGTCTGGCCGTATCCGGTGATGGAACAATATATAATCTTCGGATTTATCTGCTGTATACTCGCATAGTCAACCCCCAGTCTTTGGGCAACCCCGGGACGAAATCCTTCCAGAACCACATCTGCCTTTTCTACCAAGCGTAAAAAAATCTCTTTGCCCTGAGCACTTTTCAAATCCAGGGAGATGTGTCGTTTATTCCGGTTGAGTATGGACAAATAATGCCCGCTGGCCTTGTAGCGCGGATCCTCTACAACAATCACCTCGGCACCGTGGTCTGCCAGTATCATTGAGCAATAGGGTCCCGGCAACAGGCGGGACAAATCCACCACCCGGATTCCTGATAATGCGCCCTTTTTTAACATACTAGTTTCCTTTATTTTAAAATCAGCCGCCAAATGAGGGGACGGGCATATCAATGATTGCGGCATTGCCGGTTCTGACAGCCTCCATTTTACCCAGTGTGACCGGCAAAATGGAATGGATGAAATATTCAGCCGTTTTTAATTGTCCCTGGTAAAAGGCAGCCTCTTTGTTGTTGAGAATTTTCTTTTTTCTTTCTTTCCCATCAAGATGTCCAACCAGTTTTTCCAATTTTGGTGCTGCGGCAACCCCCCGCCACAAAAGCATCCATGCCATAATCACATCCCCTGTCACATCCAGGAAGGGAAGGGCATTGCCAAAGGCCAGTTTAAATTGGGGAGACATGGCGGTACTGCCCATGTGAAATGCGGTTTCTCCCATCATACTGACGGCTCGCTCCAGTATGATGGCCATGGGTTTCAACTCTTCTATTTCCTTGGCCCCTGCAACAGTCTTTAGAATCTCCTGCATGAAATCTTTAAAAACCTCTCCTTTTTTCATCCCCAGTTTCCGGGCCAGAAGATCCATGGCCTGGATACCGTTGGTTCCTTCGTAGATGGATGCGATGCGGACATCCCGGAAGAGCTGTTCAACCGGGTACTCTCGGGTATATCCATATCCGCCGTATACCTGGACGGCCTGGGAGCAAACCTCAAATCCCCGATCCGTGCAATAGGATTTGACAATGGGTGTCAAAAAATCCAGCAGGTCATGGTAATAGGTTTTGTCCTCCTGGGTTTCGGCCGATTCGGACATATCCATGCAAAGGGTGGCAAAATACATCAGGCTTCTCATGCCGTCCACATGGGCCTTCATCCACATGAGCATCCGCCTGACATCCGGATGGTTGATAATGGCCACCCCGGGTGCTTTTGGGTCCAATGCCTCTGCAAGATCTCTGCCCTGGATACGTTCTTTTGCATAATTAACCGCCAGCATATAGGCTGCAGACGCATTGTTGAATCCGATGCCGCCTACCAATAGCCGTGCCTCGTTCATCATGTGGAACATCACCCGCATTCCATGATTGGCTTCTCCCAGCAAAAATCCCCGGCATTGGCCTTTACTTCCATAGGACATGGCGCAGGTAGCGCTTCCGTGGATCCCCATCTTCTCTTCGGTACCGGTGCAGACCACGTCATTGGGCTCGCCTAAACTGCCGTCTTTATTGACCCATATTTTTGGAACAATGAAAAGGGAGATTCCCTTTGTCCCCTTGGGTGCCCCTTCTATCCGGGCCAAAACCGGATGGATAATATTTTCCATCAGATCGTGTTCGCCATTGGTGATAAATATTTTGTTGCCCGTAATGGAATAGGTGCTGTCTTCATTTTTTACGGCAGTGGTGGTCAAAGCCCCCACATCGGAACCGGCTTCGGGTTCGGTAAGGGCCATGGTGCCGCCCCAAAGACCTGTGTACATTTTTTTTACAAAAAGTTCTTTTTGTTCCTGGGTTCCGAACAATTCAATCATTTTACCGGCTGCATGATTTTCCGTGGCGTACATGGCAAAAGAATAGTTGGCTCCGGAAAGGTATTCCAGGGCACTCATGGCAATGAGGTGGGGCAGTCCTTGACCCCCGAGGTCGGGGTCAGCTGTCATGGCCGTCCATTCACCTTGTACAAATAGTTTAAAGGGACGGTGAAAACTATCGGGAACACGGACCTGCCCGTTTTGAAATCTCACCCCCTGCCGGTCTCCTTGAGCAAAGGTGGGAAGGATTTCCTTTATGGCAAGCTTCCGGGCCTCGTTAATAATCATGCCGAATGTTTTTGGATTAAAATCTTCGTAGCGTTCAAATTTGCAAAGCTTTTCTGCTCCCAATTGTTCGTAAAGAACAAAGTCTATATCCCGTCGGTCTGCAATGAGTTGTCCCATTGAGTCTTCTCCTGTTTTTTATATAAAAGAAAATGTTAAAAAAGATGTTAAAAAAATGATGAAATAGATTATGATACTTCTTTGGCCAGTTTTTGAGCGATATCCTTTCTAAGATCTTTTTTTAGAACCTTGCCCACCGGGTTCCGGGGTATGGCGTCCACAACTTCAACCCGCTCGGGAAGCTTGTACACGGCCGCTTGCTGCTCTTTCATGAAAATTATGATACTTTCCATGGTAATTTGCTGACCCGGGACAGGAACCACATAGGCACAGGTTCGTTCTCCAAGAGTCTCGTCGGGCATGCCCACCACAGCCGCCTCCTGAACCAGGGGATGGCCCATGATCATGTTTTCCACCTCCTGGGCACTGATGTTCATGCCTCCTCGGATAATAATGTCTTTGATGCGGTCGAAAAATTTCAGGTATTTATCCCCTTTGATCTGGAAAAGATCACCGGTCTTTAAGAATCCATCTGCATCAAAGGCGGTTTCATCTAAATCCGGACGCTGGAAATATCCTGCAATGGTATTGGGACCCCGATAGAAAAGTTCACCCACCTCCCCGTCCTCGGTCAGTTCCCTGCCCAGGGGATCCATAATTTTGGTCTCAATGAATTGGGTCATGGGAATGGACCAGGCATGTCCCTTGGCCCCGTATCGGGGAAACAAATCTTTTCTGAGAGTGATGTCCGGCACATCTTTGATGCCGGAAATAATTCCGGTTCCTTCTGTCTGCCCCCAGATGTTGCCGATATCTATGTCCCAGCGCTTTTTAAATTCTTTCATGGACCAGAGGGATGGCGGGGACGAGCCCATTGTTATGCTGCGAATGTGGCTCAGATCGACATCGGCAGCTGCGGGATGTTTTAAAATAAGATTTGTCACCGCCGGGACCAGCAGGGTCCAATTGATCTTTTCCTGGACCAGTTGCTGGAGCAGCAGCATGGGGTCAAAGGGGTGGTGAAGCACAATTGTCCCGCCGGATATCATCCAGGGCATAAGCGCCGTGCCCACAGCTCCCATATTGACCAGGGGACCTGCTGTCAAGAGGGTATCCCCGGGTAGCATTCCGCCGGCAATGGCCATTCCGGCCTGACACCGCCAGTTATTATGGCTCATGGGACACCCCTTGGGCTGGGCTTCAGTCCCCGAGGTCCAGCATATGGTAAAAATATCATTGGCATCCATATCATTGGCATCCGGGATCACCGAATCAAGTTCTGGGTCACGGGGGCTTTCGATCATCTGAAGCAGATCTTCATAGGAAAAAATATGTTGGAGAGAAGAAAGGGTTTCCTGAATTTTTTTACCCATGGCCAGGTGATTGAAATCGCCAAGGGTTTCAACCGTAATAAATGCTGCGGCACAGGTGAGATCTGCCGCATAGGTCAGTTCCTTGGTCCGCCACTGGAGGGGAACAGGCGAGATGATGGCCCCGATTTTGGCAATGGCAATATAGAGCATTGCCAGTTCCCAGCAGTTGGGGAGCTGGACCAGAACGATTTGGTCTTTACCAATACCTGCTGTTATCAAGGCGGATGCGGTGTTATCAACGGCCCGGGCAAGCCCAGCATAGGTGATGCGATGGGGGGGTACTCCGAGCAGGGCTTCCTTGTTAAGCGGATCGGCCAGGGCTGTTTTGTCGGGTGATTTTGTTGCATTTTCAAAAAAGTTATGGACCAGGGTCTTTGTCCCCCAGCACCCCAGTTCCGTGTAAAATTTAATTTGTTTTTCAGATGCTAAAATCATAGGTTCCTCCTAAAAAAGAATAAGAATTTTTATAGCATTAAAATATTTTACTCAAAGTCCCATACTCTTTGCGATGATGCCCTTCATGATTTCATTGGTGCCTGCAAAAATTGAGGTAACCCGGGTATCCCTGAACCGACGGGCCAGGGGGCTGCTTTCCAGAACCCCGTCGCTGCCCATGATATCCAGGCATCGGGAGGCCACCCGCTTGGACATGTCCGTGACCCAATACTTGGCCATGGAGGTTTCCTTGATGATCTGTTTTCCTGCCATGTGATCCACCACCATTGTTTCGACAAAGGTTCTGAGAATCCGGATCTCCGAAGCCATTTCCACCAGGGCAAACTGGGTGGACTGAAATTTGCTCAAGGGCTTGCCGGCAATCTTTTTTGTCTTGCAATGGTCAATGGTCAGATCCAGAATGTTCTCGGCCTCGAACAGGGCCCCGGCGGCACAGACCAGCCGTTCCTGCTGAAGTTTTTGCATGAGCATGAGAAAACCGTCCCCGGGTTTACCCAGCCGGTTGGCTGCAGGAATTTTGCAATCGGAAAAGAAAAGTTCTGCGGTATCCTGGCCGGCCCATCCCATTTTCTCAAAGGGTTCGCCCTTGGTGAATCCAGGGGTGCCCGCCTCCACAATATAAAGGGAAATCGCCTGGTGCCTGTCTTCTGTCCTAGGATCACGGGCCGCCAATACCACGATATCGCAATTGACACCGTTGGAAATAAAGGTTTTGGATCCGTTGATGATAATGTCTTGTCCCTCTTTTACCCCGGTGGTTTCCATGGACGCCAGATCACTGCCCGCCCCGGGCTCGGTCATGGCAACCGCTGTGATCATATCACCTGAGACACATTTTGGCAGATATTTTAGCTTTAGTGTTTCGCTCCCAAAGGTTTGAATATAGGGGACCACAATATCGCTGTGAAGGGGAGCTGCCAATCCGGTAAAATTGATCCGGGCCAGTTCTTCCCAGACAATGAACGAATAGAGGAAATCAAGACCTTGCCCTCCGTAGGCTTGGGGTACACCGGGACATAGAAATCCCTCTTTCCCCATGGCTTTCCACATGGATTTTGGGGTGATGTGGGCTGCCTCGCAGCGATCAATTTCAGGCACTACCCGGATTTTTAAAAATTTTTTCAACCGCTCCCGGAAGAGGTGGTGTTTATCGGTAAATTTTAATAGTTCCATTTGGGTTCCTTATTTGACGTTTCCAATCACTGAAGAGGCAATGGCCTTGTTCCTTGATCCGGGGTTGCTGTAATGGAGTCTCAAATATTTGGCATCCCGGTAAAAATGTTCGATTTCAGCCTCATGCATATAACCATAGCCGCCATGGATCTGGATGGCATCGTCGGCAATCTCTTCTGCTGCCTGGCAGGCATACTCCATTGCCATGCAGGCAAGGGCTGGCGATAGAACCTTTTTCTTGCCAGCTTCTTTGTCGAAGGCCTGGGCTGCTCCATAGGTGATGCCCCGGGCCAGTTCGATTTTCAGGGCCATTTTTGCTATTTTATTTCTCAGTACTTCAAATAGGGCTATTTTTCGCCCAAATTGTTCCCGCTGCTTTGCATAGGCCAGGGCCCTGTCCAGGGCGCCCCGGGCAAGTCCCAGGGCCATGCCCCCATTGAGAATCTGGGCCTCTTCCAGGAATCTGTTTACCTGGGCAAGTCCCTTGCCGTTGATACCCACAAGGTTTTTCCTGGGCACCCGGACATCTTTAAAAACAAGGTCGGCCATGGATGTCATGGTGTCTCCAAGTTTTCTGCCAGAATCAATAGCCCTAAGTCCCGGGGTGTCTTTTTCAACCAATATAACGGCCAGTCCCTTTTCAGGATCAACATGGGAAACGCTGCGGCAAAGAACCAGGTAAAAAGCTGCATCCATTCCATTGACCACCCGGGTCTTGGCCCCGTTGATCACCCACTCCTCCTTGTCTGCTTTTGCAAGGGTTTTTGTCTGGGAAATCTTATATCCCAATCCCGGCTCGAAAAAAGCCCCCCCTGACCGGCCCAACCCCTGGGCAACCAGGGACAAATATCGTTCTTTTTGTTCTATCCTGCCGAACCTTAGGATGAGTTCACTGGCAAATCCCGACTGCATCAGGGCCATGCCGCAGGAAGAGTCTTTCCGGCAGAATGCTTCGGCCGCTAACAGTTGTTCCAGAACGCCCATACCGCCGCCGAAACAGGCTTCGTCAAAATGGAGTCCGATAAAGCCAAGCTGTGTCGCCTTTTTCCAGATAGATTCGGGGAAGGTGCTCTTTTTCTCCAATTCGAGTATCCGGTTTTTGTCAAATTCACCCTTTGCAAATTCCCATGCGGCTTTCTGGATCTGCTTTTGGGAGTTGTCCAATTCAAACATAGTGTTTACTCCGTCTCATCTTTTGATTTTAAATTTGCGCATATAGTGCTGTCCATAGGCCGCCCGTATTTCCTTCTTTGAAAATTTTCCCACACTGGTCTTGGGAATCGTGTCCACAAATAAAATTTCATCGGGAAATTGCCATTTGGCAAAATTATCTGCCAGCAGGTCGTAGATACCGTTCCGGATAGCGTCATGATTGTTTTGCATCGGGTCGGTTTGCATGGCATTTCGCAACACGACCAGAGCCAGGGGGCGCTCTTCCCATTTGGGATGGGGGATCCCCACCACCACAGCTTCCAGTACCGCCCCATGCCCCATGATCTGATTTTCCAGATCAATGGTAGAAATCCATTCCCCTCCACTTTTGATGAGATCCTTGAACCGGTCACTGATCTTGAGGTATCCGTTTTTATCCAGAGTTCCGCCGTCGCCACTTCGCCAATACCCGTCGGTAAAGGCATCCTGGTTTCTCTCGTCATTATAATAGGAGCTGGTAATCCATGGCCCCCGCACCAGAATTTCACCAATGGTGGTTCCGTCCCTTGGAACATCCTTTCCCTTTTCGTCCACGACCCTAACGTCGATTCCCGTCAAGGGCAGTCCCTGTTTCTTCTTATATTCCCATTGTTGATCTTCGGGCAGTTCATCCAATATGGGTTTTTTGAAATTGACCGTGACAATGGGAGCAGATTCCGTGGCGCCATAGGCATGGATAATTTTTGCATGGCCAAGGTCCCAATACCCTTTCATCAAAGCCAGGGAGGGTTCGGTGGCACCGGAAAACATTTTCAGCCCTGTGAAATCAGGTTTTTGGGGCAAAGTTTTTATATATTCCAGCATGGGCAGGAAGATGGCAGGTGCCCCGCAGGTCATGGTTACTTTTTCCGAAATCATCAGGTCCACCAGGATCTGGGTGGTTTCCGCCGTATAGATTCCGGGAAATATAAGTTTGGTGCCGGTCATGGTGGCAATGAAAAAGATCCCCCACCCGTGGCAGTGGAACATTGGAACCGTCTGCATGACCACATCCTTGAGACCCACTTGAAGGCTTGCAGCACCGGCCATGGTATGAAGATAAATGGCACGGTGTGAATAATAGACGCCCTTGGGGCGGCCCGTGGTGCCGGAAGTATAGCAGGCACTAAAGGCCGAGGTTTCGTCAATCATGGCCCATTGATGATTCGGCAAGGCTGCATCCAGCATTTTTTCATAGGTTTTCACGGGTGACAGGCTAGTGGGTATTTGATTCACAGTCTTGTCCGTGATGATGCAAAATCCTTTGATCAGGGGCAGGTTTTTGGCCAGGGGTTCGATGAGGGGGAGCATCAATTCGGTGACAAAGAGGAAACTTGTGCCGCTGTGATTGAGTACATAGGTTCTGTCATTCTCGGAAAGCCTCGGGTTGATCTGGACCAGCACGGCCCCGATACCTGAAATGGCAAAGTATAATTCATAGAAACAATGGGTATTCCATTCCATGACCCCCACCCGGTCTCCCGGCCGGATGCCCAGATCTTCCAGGGCATTGGCAAGTTTTTTTACCCGGTCATAGGCCTCTTGATAGGTATACCGGAACAGGGTCCCATCAAGATTCCTGTCCGTGAGTTGTGTTTCAGGAAAAAAACTTGCCGCATGTTTGAGCATGGTAATGGTATTGAGCTGGAAATCATCCCCTGATGTGGATGAAAAACCCTTGATATAGTTTTCAATCATTTGCTCTCCTCCGGTTACTGGATCTGTTTTTGTGTTCTTCTCCGTTTATTTAGTCATCTTTCTCGAAAATTTTAGACAGGGGGAGTGGCAATGATCACCCACTCCCCTATAAATTCAGGCTGGAATTATTTTATATGAAACTTTGGGTCTATTGCCATTATAAGAGTTTCATTTTTCGTTGTGGCCGAGAGCAAATACAATGCTCCGGCCATGCCGGTTTATTCAAATAGGTCTCCGCTTGCAGCTTTTTCCAACAGTATTTTTGGCGGGTCAAATCGCTCGCCGTATTTCTCGGCCAGTTCCACGGCTCGTTTTGTGAATTTTTGGACCCCATAGGTATTGATATATTGCAGCACCCCGCCGGTGTGGGGGGGGAATCCAATGCCCATGATGGAACCAATATTTCCATCCCGGACCGATAGAAAAACCTCTTCCTGAAAGCACCGAAGAGACTCAATCACCTGGCGGAATAAAATTCTGTCAATGAGTTCTTGTTTTGGCAGTGCTACCTTTTCATCATAAAACAGGTCATAGAGTTTGGGCCATATCTGCTTTTCCCCTTTTTCCGGGTAGTCATACCAGCCGCCGCCGTAGGCCCGGCCACCCCGGGCATACTCTTCCACCAGCAGCAGGGACATCTTTTCCATGACCGAATTGATGGCGCAAAAATTACCATTGAGCTGTTCATCCAGCTCTCTGTTGGTTTCCGCCACTTTTTTGGTCAGTTCCTGGGCCACTTCATCGTGTATGGTCAAAGGCCCCACAGGCATTCCGGACAGGCGGCCCATGGCATCCACCAGCACAGGATCCAACCCTTCTGCCACCATGCGGCAGCCTTCATCAATAAAGGTTCCAAATACCCGGGAGGTAAAAAAGCCCCTTGAGTCGTTGACCACAATGGGCACCTTTTGGATTTGCTGGGTAAAGTCAAACCCCTTGGCAAGGGTTTGGGGGCTGGTCTTTTCACCTATAATAATCTCCACCAGGGGCATCTTGTCCACTGGAGAAAAAAAGTGCAGTCCAATGAAGTTTTCAGGATTAGCCGATGCTTTGGCCAATTGGGTAATGGGCAGGGTGGAGGTGTTGGATGCATAAACACCATTGTTTGCCAGATAGGCTTGAGTCTCTTTAATCACCCTATGTTTGAGATCCATGTTTTCAAAAACAGCCTCAATAATCAGAGCACACCCATCAAGATCCTTGTCTTCACAGGTGGGGTGTATTAAATTAAGAATGCTGGATTTTTTTGTTTCATCCATCCATCCTTTGCTTACCCCCTTGGAAAGCAGGGTCTCTGAGTATGCTTTCCCCTTTTGTGCAGCCCCAAGACTGATGTCTTTCAACACCACCTCAATACCGGCTTTGGCCGAGACATAGGCAAGACCCTGACCCATCATACCCGCGCCCAGGATACCGACTTTTTTAACCCTGGTTTTTTCCACATCCCCGGGGCGACTGCCTCCGGCATTCAATTCGTTCATCTGGAAGAAAAAGGTGGTGATCATATTTTTGGCAACCGATGATACCATAAGCTTGGTAAGCCCCCGGCTTTCAATTCTCAGGGCGGTATCCACATCCACCCGAAGGCTTTCAGCCGCAACGGCAAGAATGGTTTCCGGTGCCGGCAGAAGGCCACGTGTCTTCTGGTACAGCAACCCTGGGGCCACTTGTAATATCTGGATGACAGTGGGGTCTGTGGCATCACCGCCAGGAATTTTATAGCCTTTTGTATCCCAGGGCTGAAAAGTTTCCGGGTTGGCTTTAATCCAGGCCCTGGCTTTTGCTTTCATGTCCTGGGCATCTTCGGCAAGTTCATCAATGAGGCCGGCTGCCAATGCTTTGCCTGGTTTCAGCTTTTTGCCTTCTACCAGGAGGGGCAGGGCATTTGCAAGTCCCAGCATTCTGACCGTGCGAACAATGCCGCCGGCTCCGGGCAATAGGCCCAAAGAGACTTCAGGCATACCGATCTGACTTTTGGGATCATTGATGGCAATTCTGTGGTGGCAGGCCAGGCAGATTTCGCACCCCCCACCTAATGCCGTACCGTTTATGGCCGCCACAACCGGTTTGCCCAATAGCTCCAGTCGCCTGAGATACCCCTTGTTCTTTTCTATGAAATCAAAAATATTGGATTCCTCTCCTTTTTGAAAGGAGAGAATCCTTTTAAGATCACCACCGGCAAAAAAACTTTTTTTGGCCGATGTGATGATAACCCCGGCAATATCCTCTTTTCCTTTTTCCAATTGATCCATGGTGCCATCAATCAGATCGATAAATTCTTCATTCATGGCATTGACCGGACCGGTCATGTCCATGGTGATGGTGACAATTTTTTCTGAATCTTTTTCATATATAAAACCAGTCATCGCTATTCACATTTCCTTTTTTTATGATTATCCCGGGGCTATCAAATTCGTTCAATGATGCCGGCTATTCCAATACCCGCACCGGCACACAGGGTTATCAATCCGTATTTGAGATCACGACGTTCAAGTTCATCCAGAACAGTTCCCACCAGCATTCCGCCAGTGGCTCCCAAAGGATGCCCCATGGCAATGGCCCCGCCGTTTACATTGATTTTTTCCCAGGGAACCTTCATATCCTTCTGGAATTTCATGGTTACGGCAGCAAAGGCTTCGTTGACTTCGAACAGGTCGATCTGGTCCAGGGTCATGTTGGCAATTTTCAAAACCTTTTTTGTGGCAATCATGGGTCCTGTGAGCATGATGGTGGGCTCACTTCCCACAACGGTTATGGCCACTACCCGTCCCCTGGGGGTCAGTCCAATCTCTTTTCCGATCTGTTCGCTGCCGATCAAAACAGCGCAAGCCCCATCAACAATACCCGAGGAATTTCCCGCATGGTGAACATGATTGATTTTCTGAAGTTGCGGATACTTGGCCAGGGCAACGTTATCGAATCCCATCTTGCCGGGCAGTTCAAAGGAAGGCCTTAGCTTTGACAAGCCTTCCACGGTTGTGTTGGGCCGGATGAATTCATCTTTTGCAAGAATTGTCAGGCCGTTTTCGTCCTTTACTGGGATGATGGATTTATCAAAATATCCTTTTTCCCGGGCTGCTGCAGCTTTTTGCTGAGAAGTGACGGCAAATGCATCAACATCTTCACGGGAAAACCCTTCCAGAGATGCAATCAGGTCCGCCCCGATCCCCTGGGGCAAAAATCCTGTTTTAATGGAAGTTGCCGGATCCTCTGCCCAGGGAGCACCGGCAGATCCCATTTTTACCCGGGACATACTTTCAAGACCGCCGGCAACCACCAGCTCTTCCCAACCGGCCATCACCTTTACCGTAGCCAACCCAACGGCTTCCAGAGCCGATGCACAATATCGGTCTAACTGCATGCCGCAAACCGACTCATCCCAGCCGGCCACCATGGGGGCAATTTTTGCAATATTGGTTCCCTGTTCCCCCACGGGCATCACACATCCCATCACCACATCGTCCACTCTTTTGGTGTCCAGGTCGTGTCTTTTCTGCATGCCCCCTAGTAAGCCTGCCAAAAGGTCCACGGGTTTTACTTCATGAAGTGATCCATCTTTTTTCCCCTTGCCCCGGGGAGTGCGTAGGGCATCATAAATAAATGCTGGTTTGCTCATTTGTTTTCCTCACCTTTCAATTGCTTTAATTTGCGAATTAACGATTGGACAAATGACCCAATCCTGATAGCCTGTATCCCATTACGAATAAGCCTGACATCTGAACGATTTTTGCTGTCCTGGGCTATCTTAAGATAATAGCATGAAGTGTGCCAGTTATTAGTCGTTTATAAATAGCCTGTAAAATAAAGTACTTACAAAAAAAACTCTCCTGGAGAAATGTTTAGCCTTTAATTCTCTATCACATATGGTATAAATTCTATGATTAAAGATAGAACTCGCCCCAACGCTCATATTTGATAGAAATCATTTAAAGGGGGAAAAATATCCGTGGATAAAATATCAGTTGCTAAAATGCCAGAGGATAAAATATCAGTTGCCAAAATGGATTTCTTCCGGAATGCAACCCTTAAAATCTGCAGCAGTCTGGATATTGAAAAGGCGCTTTGGCATTGCCTCCTATATCTTAAGAATTATATGCCGGCAAGCCAGATGAGCCTCCACCTTTACGATTCCAATACTGGAATTGCCGAAATTATTGCCCATGCAACCCATGAAAAATACAGGGCCCTGGCGATCAAAATGGTATTGCCCGAAGAAGGTCAACAACAAATCCGAGCCGACCGGGCCCTTCGTATTCGCAGGCTGGAAAGGGCCGGGGACGATGCTGTGGGGGCAATGCCGGCAAAACACCTGAAATGTGAAAATCAGGCAAGCCTTCTCATGAGTCTTGTTATTGAGGGAAAATTTTTGGGTTCTGTCGCGGTTCACGGAGAGCCGGGATGTCAATTCCAGCCCGAACACAGCCGGCTTCTTTCCCTGCTCAACGAACCTTTTTCCATAGCTCTTGCCAACAACAACCGCTTTCGTGAACTTCGACGGTTTCAAAATATTCTGATCGATGACAACCATTATCTTCAGGATGAACTGCGACGCGTATCCGGAGAGGAAGTTGTGGGTGCTGAGTTCGGTTTGAAAAAAGCGATGGAACTTGTCCGCCAGGTCGCTCCATTGAATAGTCCGGTGTTGCTTCTCGGGGAAACAGGTGTGGGAAAAGAAGTCCTTGCCAGTGTCACCCATGCCCTTTCTTTCAGACGAAAAGGACCCTTCATTAAGGTAAATTGCGGGGCCATACCGGATTCGCTTATGGACAGTGAGCTGTTCGGACATGAAAAGGGGGCGTTTACCGGTGCAGTCTCCAGAAAAAGAGGCCGTTTTGAAAGGGCCAATGAAGGGACTATTTTTCTGGACGAAATCGGAGAATTGTCCCCTGAAGCGCAAATAAGGCTGCTACGGGTACTCCAGGAAAAAGAAATCGAGCGGGTGGGGGGTACCCAAGTAATCCCGGTTAATATCCGGGTAATAGCAGCTACCCATCGGAATCTGGACCAGATGATGGCCGACGGTCGATTCCGGAGTGACCTCTATTTTCGGCTGAAAGTGTTTCCCATCAACATTCCTCCCCTTCGTCACCGAATCTCGGATATACCCATATTAATCCAGCATTTTATTCAAAAAAAATGTCAGGAAATGAAACTGGAAAAGGTTCCCTCCCTGGCCCCGGGGATACAAGATCAGCTTTTGGCTTACCAATGGCCGGGAAATGTCAGGGAACTGGAAAATGCCGTGGAGCGGGAACTGATTTTAAGCCGGGGAAATCGCTTATTGTTTAATCACATTAATGGCGCAAACAAAAAGGATTCCCCCTCTCTTTTTAATTCCGAGTTCAGCAACAAAATTTCTGTCCAGGAAGAATCCATAAGCTTGAATCAGGCCATGGCCAACCATATCCACCAGGCATTGGTCAATGCAAGGGGTAAGGTGGAGGGACAAGACGGTGCTGCCGAACGTCTGGGAATCAATCCGAGAACCCTGCGCAACAGGATGAAAAAACTGGGCATACCATTTGGCAGAGCGGTGAAAAAAAATTTTTCAAGTACGGGTTGAAAATGTACAAATGGGCCATTGACAGGGTGGCAGCTGTTGTCAATCCCGAAAAATTCGGTTAAATCACTGCCCGGGCCCGGCGTCGTTTTTTAAGGGGACACCTTCAGAGGGTGAACTTGGTGCTTTGGGCATCCTATTCCGGCCATTTCAGGTAATCATTCTGGAATTTTCAGGAAAAGCGTTTCAAAAATTGCATCATCAGACCGGATGCAATGTTTTTTCAATTCCCTGTATTGTTCAAGCAGTCTTCTGCCTTCTTTGGTCAGCTCTGTGCCTTTTTTTCTATCGGCCAGGACCACGGGCTTTCCAAAATTTTTTTCCGTGGATTTAATTTTGCTCCATACGGTTTTATAAGACATTTTCAGGTCTTTGGATGTCTGGTTGATGGATCCGGTTTGATCTATGGACTCAAGGATGGCCATCCTTCCGTTTCCCATGATGATTTTCCCGTCATCAGTGACAAGGAGTTGGCTTGATCTAAGCTTCATTTAATCCCTTTTCAATTTTTATCAACTGGAACATTAATTATTGATTATACAATGTTTTTATAGGTGTGTACACAATTGCACATTAAAAGGCGAAACGTTATTCTTTAACTAACCTGAATCTTACTTTTTGCTTGACCTTATGTTGAATTTAACATAAGGTCGCTCAATTTTTAATTCAATGGATAAACGCTAATGGAATCGTTTGAAATTTTATTAAAAGGGGCTGCCAAAGCCCACGGTCATATTTGTCCCGGCCAGGTGATCAGGGATAAAAAAGAGGTGATGAGAAATAATGATATCCTTTGCAGATCTTGTGCACTTGGTTCCTATTATTATCCCGTAAAACAAAAAGGAAAAAATAATGTGTGAGCAAACAGGGTCCCCAAAATCCCTACCTTTTAAAACTAGGACTATTTCTGTTGATCAGGCCGTGGGTACCACCCTTGCCCATGACATGACCCAGATAATTCCCGGAGAATTCAAGGGTCCCGCATTCAAGAAAGGCCACAAGGTCACATCCGGTGATCTTTGCCGCCTCATGCGCATGGGAAAGAATCATCTTTATGTTTTGGAGTTAGAAAAAGGCCAAATCCACGAAGATGATGCCGTGTTTGAGCTTGCATCTGCACTTGCAGGTCCCGGCGTGACCTTTTCCGCATCTCCCAGTGAAGGTAAGCTCCAGCTACAGGCCGCCTATCCAGGTCTTTTAAAGGTCAATGTGGATGCTTTGACCCGATTCAATATGATTGAAGATGTGATGTGCGCTTCCATTCATAACAACACCTGTGTTGAAAAAGGCCACCCACTGGCTGCAACACGGGCCATTCCCCTGGTCATACAGCAAAATGAACTTGAAAAAGCCGTGGAACTTGCAAAGGACAATTATCCCATATTTTCCATCAAGATGTTCAATCCGCTGAAAATACGGCTGATAATCACCGGAGACGAAGTCTACAAAGGGCTTGTTAAAGATCGGTTCAGGGCCATTGTTGAAAAAAAGATAACCGCCCTTGGGGCAAGCCTTGAAGAGGCCGTGATTCTTCCCGATGACCAGAAAATGATCAGTGAGCAGATAAAAAACTATCTGGGAAAAGACACGGACCTGATCATCACCACCGGCGGTATGTCGGTTGACCCCGACGATGTGACAAAGGCAGGAATAGAAGCTGCCGATTTTGAAAACATTCATTATTCATCGGCTGTGCTGCCCGGGGCCATGTTTCTTCTGGGATATCAGAAAGAAATCACCATCATGGGACTGCCAGCCTGCGGCCTCTATCACCGGACAACGATTTTCGACTTGATTCTGCCAAGGATCATGGCCGGTGAAAAACCCGGAAAAAAAGACCTTGCACAACTTTGCCACGGGGGGCTATGCCTGAACTGTACCCCCTGCCGGTTTCCGGCCTGTTCCTTTGGAAAGGCGTGATAGACAAAAAAAATCCCTTCATATCATCGCCAGCCAGGTTCAAAAAAACTTGGCAGAAGGTTGGGCTTGAGAAAAAACTTTCTGCCTCGGGTTTATTTGTCGGGGCGCTTCTGAGAGGGGCTGTACAATTGAAAAGCAGAAAGGCTGTGCCGCCTGTCAGGAAGGATGCACCAAAGAAAGATGCATGGAGCACCTGGCTGCCCCATGCAATAGACAAATACCAGGCCGAGAATCAGGCTTAATCCTGCCAATGCCGTGTTAATCCGGCCCTTGAGGCCATGGTGATCATACCCACAAGCCCAGCCGCCGTGATGACAGAGGAGCCGATCGTCGTTTGTCTGCCAAGAATCCAGGACAAAAATCCGGCTTGGCTCATGGAAAAACACTATCAGGATGTGGATATCACAGTAATCGAAGGCTGGATCAGCGGACTTTTCCAAAAATTAGAGGTGTGGCGGATACGGGCAAAGAGCCCCTGTTTTGGACAATCAAGAACACCATTGCCATGGTGTCTGATGATGATTTGAAATGCCCGCTTCCTGTATTAAAGGGCAATGCCATCGAAGTGATAGTGGGCTTTATACTGGCCCTCCGGGAAACGGTATAATCCACTGGGCCACCACATTTGCCGCGTTTAAACCAGCTTAATTATAGTGATGAAATGTCATGGTTTCAGCATGAAGCCCTGAACTGGCCGGGGGTGGATAAAAACAGTACAAAGATCTTGCGAAATCATAAACAAGGGGATATAAAACCCAGTCGTTGTACTTACTTAAAAGGAGGAATAAACGTTGATAGTAAAATCAGATAATCTTGTTTACAACATGGACAAAGAATCAAAACCAGCTTTATCTGTTTCCCTGCCAATCCAACTTACTTATGAAACATTAGATTGTTTTGAAGGCCAGCTGAAGACAGAGACAGATACATTGGAAAACTTAAATTTTGATCGCGTAAACCCTGCAACCGGCCCGGTTTATTTTGAAAATGTGAAAGCCGGAAACGTATTAAAGATAAAAATTGCAGATATCCGATGCAAATCACCGGGAATTATGGTTGCAGCCCCGGATGCAGGCATACTCGGTAAAATGGTAACAAAGCCCCAGACAATACTGGTCCCTTTTACCCGGGATTCCGTGAATGTTCTGGGAATTTCACTGCCTCAAAATCCCATGGTCGGGGTCATTGGCGTTGCACCGGCAGGAGATGCGATTAACTGCGGTACACCGGGATCCCACGGAGGGAACATGGACAATACCATGATCTCTCCCAATTCCACCCTTTATTTACCCGTACAGGTCGATGGCGCATTGCTGGCCATGGGAGACCTCCATGTCTGTATGGGCGACGGGGAAATTATGGTCTCTGGTGTAGAAGTTGCCGGTGAAGTTGACGTCACAGTGGACACGGCAAACCATCTGAATTTGAAAAATCCTCTGATTGCAACTGAACAGGCCATTGCAACCATCGCGTCGGCAGATACCCTGGACATTGCCCTGGACATTGCCACGGCAGACATGGCGAACCTTTTGGTTGAACTCGGCCACATGACCATTAATGAGGCCGGCATGCTGATGAGTGCCTGTGGTAATGCTCAAATTTGCCAGGCAGTTGATCCCCAGAAGACGGTCAGGTTCAGTATGCCAAAAGATGTAATGACGCGGCTAAAAATAAAAATCGATTGATCAAAATAAGGATTAATCAACATAATTGATAACAGGAGAAGTATGAATGTCGGAAAACGGAATTGAAGAATTTGGTTACAAACAGGAACTGAACAGAGCGCTGACCACCAAAGATCTCTTATTTTACGGTATGGTTTTTATGGTGCCAATCGCTCCCATGGGAATCTATGGGTATGTGGTTGATGTTTCCAACGGTATGGCACCCCTGGCTTATCTCATCGGAATTATTGCCATGGTATTTACCGCCCACAGTTATGCAAACATGTCCAGGGCATTTCCCATAGCAGGTTCGGTTTATAGCTACGCATCCCATGGCATTAATCCCTTTGTAGGTTTTTTTGCAGGTTGGTCCATATTATTAGATTATATTCTGACCCCGGCACTGGTTTATGTCGTGGCAGGATATGCCCTTCAGGAAATGTTCCCCATTATCCCTTTCTGGGGCTATATCATATTGTTCATTGTATTAAATACCTTTATTAATATGCGCGGCATTGAGATGACAGCACACACAAATACCGTACTGGCTATTTTTGAACTTTTGGTGCTGGCTATTTTCATCGTCGTGGGAATCATTGCTGTCAGCCGCGGGGTTGGAGAAGGACATTTTACCTTTAATCCGATATTTAAACCCGAAGGCTTCAGTATCGACATGGTAATGGCAGCAACATCCCTGGCTGTTCTAAGTTTCCTTGGCTTTGATGCAATCAGCACCCTGGCAGAAGAGACCAAAGACCCTCGTCGCATGGTGCCCAAAGCCACGGTTCTTGCCCTGGTTGTCGTTGGCACACTTTTCATCGTACAGACATGGATAGCCGGTCTGATCTGGCCGGATCACACCACCTTCCAAAATCCAGATACCGCATTTTATTCAGTTGCAGAAGCTGCCGGCGGCGTATGGTTAAAATATCTGGTGGCCTTTGCAACCGCTGTTGCCTGGGGTATTGGAGATGGGCTGGTCGCCCAGGCTGCTGTTGCCCGGCTGCTTTATTCCATGGCCCGGGATAAAATGATGCCTTCTGTTCTGGGCAAAATTCACCCTGTATACAAAACGCCATATGTAAGCACTATCTTTGTGGCCTTGCTTGCGATTGCGGTTGGGCTTTTAGTGAGTCTGGATCAACTGACATCCATGGTTAACTTCGGGGCATTGACCGGATTTATGTTTTTACATATATCCGTGATAAATCATTATATCATTCGCAATAAAAAGACTGATTTTTCATCTATTATGAGCTATCTTGTGATGCCTTTGATTGGATTTATGATTATTTTCTACGTATGGTTCAGTCTGCAGCCGGAAGCAAAAAACATCGGGTTCATCTGGCTTGGAATCGGTTTTGTTTATATTGCCATAAAAAGTAATTTTTTCAAACAAAAGCCCCCGGCCTTCATGGAATAAAAAAAACAGGCTGATTTATTGATACATATCAGTTGAAGCTAAGGTCTGGTAATTAAAAAATTATCAGACCTTAGCTATTTTTAATGACCTTGTCATAAGGTTTTTCTAATTTCCTTTCAAATTACTCTGATTTAAATTCATGGCCGACTTTACAGATCCTTATCATACAAGGATGCCTGGTTCTTTTTCTGCCCGGTTCTACACGGATTTTACCCCGGCACATTTGTTCCATAGCCTATTCTCCTGTATCGGATTTTCCTGGGAATTGAACCTGAAACAGAGAAAAAAGTCTTGCACCAAGGGTTCAAATTCCCCGAAGTGGATGGGGGGGGATCCCAGGGCCACAGTGGATACAGACCCTGAAAACATGCTTGAAAAAACCGAGCCGGTACGAATCTTTCATAACCAGATAAAAACAAACTTTGATTTCAGTGATATGGTGGTGGTGGGTGTTCTCAATGAAGATGATCCCGATGGCGTGTTTAACCCAACAGCATTAAAACATATATTCAACAGTGTCAGGACTCCTTCCCGGATTTTTTAAATTTTGATATTTTACAACGTATTTGACTATGGCTTGGATTTGGAAAAAGATGCGGTTATCTTTCTCATATTTGGCCAGGAAAATCGATGGTAATCGATCGGAAAAAATGAACACTAAAGTTTGTAATTTTATTCTAATGCTTGATAGTTGAGCTGGGGATTGTTAGGGTTGCTTAACTTTATTAGAAGAATAGTTAAGCAGAAGCAACTGATACTTACTCTCAAAAGGCAGAAAAATGCACCCACAACAACCTCACTACATCCTTCCAAATATGAACCTTCCTGGATTTTTCGGCCCCAAGCAACAAGCTGTTTTACTGCGTCCGGGAATGGAACTTATTATGGGTAATTTCCATTTGGTCAAACAGAGAAGCTTTCATTTTTATTCCAGCCAGGACGTATGCGAATTTGTCTTTGTCCTTTCCGGAAAATTTCAAAACCGTTTGTACGGGTTAAAAGAAGATGTGAAAATAACCCCCCTATTTGCCGCTCTCTGGCTGACTCCAAGGCTTGAAGGGCATCACGATTGCTTTTCAAATACCGATATCTGTTTTGTTTGTGTCAGGATTCATCGGTCGCTACTTGTCGAGATTGCCGGAGAGTATCTGCGCCTGGTACCTGAAGAGTTTCGTCTTGTCCTTGAATGTAAGCAGGATCGCCTCTATTATCGTTTTTCCAGGATGACGATTCCCATGCAGGTAGCGGTCCGGCAAATTTTCCAATGCCCCTACACAGGACCCATGGAAAAAATATTTCTTGAAGGCAAGGCATTGGAATTAATCTCCCATCTCATGGCGTATCATTTTGGTGGAAGAGTTGAAAAAAAGGATTCGTTACCGGAAAGGGAAAAAAAACAGATTGAGTTTGCCCGTGATTTCCTGGTGGAGCATATGGAAACGCCTCGGTCTCTGGCTGAACTTGCCAAGCACGCAGGGATAAGCGAGACAAAGTTGACACGAGGATTCCGCAAGGTATATGGCACCTCGGTGTTTGGATATCTTAGGAATCATCGCCTCGACCAGGCGCGTATGCTGCTGGAAACTGGGGATATGAACGTCACGGAAATTGCCTATTTTGTGGGGTACTCCAGTCCCAGCCATTTCACACGAACATTTACAAAATACCACGGTTCAAATCCCAGTGCCTACCTTCGGGGATTTAGACACCTTTCTTAGAAATTTTTTTTATACCTGCCGTTCCCTATCCTGAAAAAACATATTTTAGTCAATTGTAATTCCTATCTGACTGGCGAAAGCAAGTAGAATACCGGGATGTGTTAGCGCATTTTTTTCCCTTATTATAAACTTTCTGAAGTTTTATGTCACGACGGTATCGGGAATTTTTAATCAAAATGAATGGAGGAAAAGATGGATATTGAAAAAAAGGTTGTCTGGATAGCAGCGCTTGTTCAGTTTGTGAACATCATCGATTTTATGATGGTCATGCCTCTAGGCCCGGATATTTCAAAGGCGTTGCCAATCTTAAATACAGATATCGGTTTAATTTGTGGGTGTTATACCTTGGCGATTGCTTTCTCCGGAATTGTCTGTGCCGGTTTTATCGATCGGTTTGACAGAAAAAGAGTTGCGATAATTGCCGTTGCAGGACTTTCTCTGGCAACCCTGGGTGCTGCCTTTTCCTGGAACCTTTACACTTTGATTGGAGCCAGAATCTTGGCCGGTTTTTTTGGAGGCCCTGCCGCAGCGATTTCCCTATCAATGGTGACAGATGTTGTCCCCCCCCAACGTCGGGGAAAGGCCATGGCAATTGTGATGGGAACATTCTCTTTATCATCCATTGTCGCGGTGCCATTTGGACTGGAACTTGCGAGAATGGGCAACTGGCAATCTCCTTTTTATGTGATTACCATCCTGGGAATATTGGTTGTATTGCTGGTCGCTAAAATTGCTCCCCCGATGACGGGGCATTTGTCTGCCAAAGAAAAATCGGTGGTTTCCCTCTTTGCATTGATAAAGAACAGGGATAACAGGATGGCGTTGTTTATGATGGCATCGGCCATGGTCTCCTCTTTCTTGATTATTCCTAATATCTCGGCCTTTTTTCAATTTAATCAGGGGTATCCCCGGGAATCTCTCGGATTGTTATATATGATCGGTGGCCTATTCAGCTTGGTGATGATTCAATTGGGTGGACGGTTATCCGATAAGATCGGTCCCATCCCAACCAATGTTGCAGGAACCGTTGTTTTAATTGTTTTTTTGTTTGACGGATTTATTCATGAACCCACGACGCCGCTATTACTTATTTTTGTGATGTTTATGGGGACTGTTTGTATTCGTAACATCTCTGCCACTTCAGAGGCATCCAAATTACCTAAACCCCATGAACGAGCAGCTTTTATGTCATTGTTGTCTTCCATTCAACATGGGGGTAACGGAATCGGTGCGCTTTTTTCCTCAGCTATGTTGGTCACCACGGATAAGGGATGTTTGGTTGGAATGGACCGGGTCGCTATTTTTGCTATCATCCTAGCGCTATTTCAACCCTATATTCTGGTAAAAGTGTGTCACTCAAAAAATAGGGAAAACAATTTTTCTTTGCTTTCAGGGCATAAATAAATTCTTAACGAGCAGAAAACAAAATTAAAAGAGAGTAGCCTTGCCTCCAATCATGGGTTTTGAACCATGGGTTATGCGTGTTGAATTATGAGAATCTGATTCATCAACATTCTCACCTAAACTTATAATATTGGAGTAGTAAATGAACAGATTGAAAAAGGCTATGATTGATTATTCGATCAATCACTACAAAATGGTCATATTCCTATTGATACTTGTCACCATTGGTGCTGGATCATTTCTTCCCAGGGTTACAGTGGATACAGACCCTGAAAATATGCTTGAAAAAACCGAGCCTGTACGAATTTTTCATAACCAGACAAAAATAAACTTTGATCTCAGTGACATGGTGGTGGTGGGTGTTCTCAATGAAGATGATCCCGACGGAGTGTTTAACCCAACAACATTAAGCCATATTTATGAACTGACAAAATTTGCAAAGACGCTTCGCTGGCAGGACAAAAAAGATCCCGCAAAATATACAGGTGTAATTGAAGTCGACATGATAGCGCCTTCCCTCACCGACCACATGAGTCAGGGTAGCCCCGGTACAATTAAATTTGAATGGCTCATGGAAAAGCCTCCATCTTCAAGGGAAGAAGCCCGGGCAATCGGGAATAAAATCATGTCAAACCCTCTGCTCACGGGCAGAATGGTGTCCGAAAACGGCAAGGCCCTTTGTTTATATCTGCCCTTAACAGATAAGCTTTTAAGCTATAAAATTTTTACACTGCTCAATGAAAAAATTAAAGAAATAGGCGGGAAAGAAAAATACTATATCACAGGATTACCCGTGGCAGAAGGCGCTGTGGGTGTGGAGATGTTCACCGAGATGAAATTTGCATCTCCCTTGTCCATGCTGGTGGTTTTGTGTTTGTTGATGCTTTTTTTCCGCAAATGGATATTGATCATCCTGCCCATGATAATTGCAACAATTTCAATTGTTGTTTCAATGGGGCTAATGATTGGAATGGGGTATGATGTTCATATCTTAAGCTCCATGCTTCCAATTTTTTTGATGTCAATCGCCATTGTGGATTCCGTGCATGTGCTTTCGGAATTTTTTGATGTTTACACCTTGGAAAAAGGGCGAAAAGAATCCATTCGTGAGGTGATGCACACATTATTTGTTCCCATGCTTTACACCTCCTTAACAACTGCGGCGGGTTTTCTTTCCCTTACGCTAACTTCAATTCCACCGGCACGGATTTTCGGGGGGTTTTTGAGCGTGGGAATCATGATTGCATTTTTGTGTACCATCATGTTTATTCCGGCTTATGTCATGCTGATACCAGAGCGCATGCTGAAAAACTTCGGGCTTGCCGTCCAGGAAAAAGAAAAAGAGAACTGGCTGACCCGCAGTTTGAAAGGTATCGGTTTTTTGACCTATAAATATGCAAAGCCGCTTATGGGTGTGCTGGCTATTGTTATTGTCCTGGCCGTTTGGGGGATCTCGCAGACCAAAATTAACGATAATTTTTCTAAAAGATTTGCCCTGGGGCACCCCATCCGTACGGCGGATATTGCCATGAACAAGCATTTTGCAGGAACCTATACCGCATACCTGGTCCTTGAAAGCGGAAAAAAAACCGGGTTGTGCAGCGATGATCTTGGGAAGATCCAGGCGGATTTTTTTAAATTTGCCGACAGTATCAGTGACACTTACGAAAACGCACCGGCATTTGCAGAGCAACTGGGTGAACAATTTCTAAGTTTTGTCAAAAAGGGCACAACCCTGGAAGCTTTTTTCGCCTCGGCAATGGAATATATTGACAGGGTTGCCACCAATGCCACAGACAAAGAATATGATGCATGGCAGGAGCTGAACAATTATCTGGGCTTGGAAAAAGAAAGGCAAAAGACCTTTAAGCAACCCGAGGTATTGGAATACATGGCAGGCCTTCAGAAATATCTTGAACAATCCGGGCTGGTGGGCAAAGCCACCTCGGTTTGTGATGTTGTTTCCAAGGTTAACCAGGAGCTTCTCGACGGCAGGCCGGAAAATTTTCAAATTCCCGATAAGATGCAAAAAATTTCCGAATGCTATATGCAGTTCCAGCAGAGCCATCGGCCCCAGGATCTGTGGCATCTGGTGACACCGGATTTCCAGCAGGCCAATATAATGTTGCAGATGACAAGCGGTAACAGCATGGATATGGAGGCGGTTGTAAAGGCTGTGGACGCCTATTTTTTAAGGCAGGCGCCTCCTGCCAAATTGACCCATGAATGGGCAGGTTTGCATTATGTTAATCTTTTTTTCCAGAACAAGATGTTCTGGGAGATGCTGGGGTCTTTTTTGCAGAGTTTTATCGTCGTTTTTATCATGATGTCAATCCTGTTTCGTTCCATAAAATGGGGATTATTGTGTATGGTTCCTTTAAGTATCACCATTGCAGGCATCTATGGAATCGTCGGAATTATCGGTAAGGATTATGATATGCCTGTGGCTGTTTTAAGCGTTTTATCCATCGGTATTGCAGTGGATTTTTCCATTCACTTTCTGGAGCGCTGCCGTATTACATACCAAAAGGAGGGGGCATGGGAAAAAGTATCGCCCATTATGTTTGGGGAGCCGGCCCGGGCCATCAGCCGTAATGTCATGGTAATCGCAATCGGGTTTCTTCCGTTAACCATTGCCAAATTGGTACCCTACAAGGTAACCGGACTCATGCTTTTTGCCATCCTTGCCTTTTCAGGAATTATTACCCTCCTGGTATTGCCTGCAATTCTTAAAATCGCCGAAAAACAATTTTTTAAAAAAACAGCGCCCGGGCGTGTTGATTTCGCCCGGGATGTAAAGGAACAATCATGATGAAAAAAATATTATTTATACTGATGTTTACCATAATTGCAGGATTTGCATTTGCCGGGAACCCGTCTGCCAGTGCCGATCCGGGTGTGGATGAAATTGTTGAGAAAGCCAATCATATGTCTTTGTACCAGGGAGCAAGCGTCAAAGGCCGGGTGGATCTTAGGATAACAGACAAACAGGGCCGCACAAGGCACCGGACATTAAATATCCTTCGCAGGGACAATGGTGAAGATGGAGATCAAAAATATTTTACCTATTTTCAGGCACCCGCCGATGTCCGTAAAATGGTCTTTATGGTTCATAAATATACCAGTGGCAAAGATGATGACAGGTGGCTTTATATGCCCGCCATGGACCTTGTTAAACGCATCGCCTCAAGCGATAAACGTACCAGTTTTGTGGGGTCTGATTTTTTATATGAAGATATTTCAGGCAGAAATATCCTTGAGGATTTCCATGAACTGATCAAGAGCACAGACAAATATTATATTATAAAAAATATCCCCAAAAATCCGGGAAGCGTAGAGTTTGAACATTCTATAGCCCATGTTGACAAACTTAGCTTTATACCTGTGAAAATAGAATTTTATAAAAAAAACAACACCCTTTATCGTCTCATGGAGGTTGAGGAAATAAAAAATATAAAAGCCATGGAGGACGGTAAGAAGGTTGTTTACCCAACAACAACAAAGTCAGTGGTTAAAAACCTGGAAACCGGCAGCACAACTGAGATGATTTTTTCCAAAGTAAAATATAATTTAGGCATTGGCGATAACCTTTTTACGGAACGCTACCTGAGAAAGCCGCCAAGGGATGTTATGAGATGAGAAAAATTTCAGGTTTTGTCGGATTATTCATATTCGTTTTGTCGTGTTGTAGCCTTTGTACGAATGCCCGGGAGGGTTTGGTAAAAGATACCCTGAACAATCTTGAAGTAAACGGTTTTTTTGAAGTGAGATCCGGCCTTCGCACCGGCCATGACGCCAATGAAAAAGATTTTTCGGTCATGGACTATCGCCTTCAGCTTGAGCTTTATACCTATAATGAAATCTTTGATTTTAAGTACAAAGCAGATGCCTGGGCAGACGGCATTACGGAACAATTAGAATATGATACCCGTGAAGCCTGGGTTTTCCTTCGACCCTCGGATTTTATTGATTGTAAAATCGGCAGGCAGGTTCTGACCTGGGGAACAGGGGATCTTGTATTTTTAAACGATCTTTTTCCCAAGGACTGGCAATCCTTTTTTATCGGCAGGGATGACCCATATTTAAAGGCCCCTTCCGATGCTGTGAAATGCAGTTTATTCACTGACCTTGGGAGTATGGATATTGTCTATACCCCGCAATTTGATCCGGACAGGTTTATTACCGGAAAGTATATTTCCCACTGGAATGTTTCGGAGCAAAAAATTATGGGTCAAGATGCCATGGTTGGTTCAAACAGGCCGGATGATTGGTTCCAGGATCATGAAATTTCAGTTCGCATCTATAAAAATATTAATAATTATGAATATGCTTTATACGGATATTTCGGGTTCTGGAAAAAACCCGCAGGTCAAAATATGACGGGCCAGGCCATCTTCCCGAAACTCAACGTTTATGGCGCAAGCATCCGGGGTCAGCTTGGAAGCGGCATAGGTAACATGGAATTTGCCTGGTATGACTCCCAAGATGACAGGGACGGTTCCAATCCTTTGGTGGATAATTCTCAGGCACGTTATCTGTTAGGTTATACCCAGGATATGGCAAAAGATTTT
Source organism: Desulfobacteraceae bacterium (assembly GCA_016743945.1). Taxonomy (GTDB): domain Bacteria; phylum Desulfobacterota; class Desulfobacteria; order Desulfobacterales; family Desulfobacteraceae; genus NBML01. The sequence continues at coordinate 126,920 of JADGFI010000009.1, read as the reverse complement.
AATGTCAGCATCCAATACTATCTTGAACAATTATTGGACTATGGCGAGTATGAACGCAGTTCCACAAGAGGGAATGCCAAAGACAGGGTAAGGCATGTCATAACATTAAGTTTAGCAAAACTTATGATGAACCAGAATCTTACCCTGGCCTTGTCCGCATATTATTCACCAAGCGATGAAGACGCTTATCTTCGTCCGAAGATCAATTATAAATACAATGACAGGCTCGCTCTGGAAGTCGGGGCAAATGTTTTTTTTGGAAATGAACCCCATACATTTTTTGCCCAGTTTGAAAACAATAACAACATATACACTGCTGTTAGATACAGTCTTTAAAGACCTGGAATGCCCTGTATAGTTTAGGGGTAGCTATCGGGTATAGATCAAAGACTGCCTTAACAGGCAAAAGTAATAAAATTTTTCATACAAAATATCGGTTCAACTCACAGATGGTATTACTATTATTATTTAAAAAGGATACAAAATGAAAAATATTAGAATTATGGCCATTGCTTTGACAATGGTCGCTGCATTTGCAATGTCGGCTGTTGCATCTGACTGGAACTTCTATGGTTCTGCCCGTGTTTCAACATTTGTAACTGATATTGACAAAGCTGCAGGTCCTGACACCACAAACCTTGCACATGGCCTTCAGTCAAATGCCCGTATCGGCGCAAGAGTAATAGTAAATGATGAATTGAGCGGTCATTTCGAATATGGTGCAAACAATGGAAATGCAAATGTCCGTCATCTTTACGGTGTGTGGAACTTTGGCCCGGGCAGCCTCCTGGTTGGTCAGACGAATACTCCGGTATGGCTGGGTGTTTCAAATCAAGTCTATGCTGCTGATAACGGACTTGGCGGATGGGGTGAAAACTATACCCCCCGTGTTGCTCAGTTGAGACTCCAGTTCGGCGGCCTCCAGATTGCCCTGGTTAAACCTGATACAAACTATTACACAGCCGCAGGTCTTGTAGATACAGGTGTTGAGGTTTCAATCCCCGCCATTCAGGCTAAATACAGACTATCAATGGACAATTGGTTTGCTGCTGTTTCCGGTGCTTACAATTCTTTTGAAATCGGAACCACCAATTCCCAGGATGTGGACTCTTTCATGGTTGCCGGTTCCGCTGGCATCACCTTTGGCGCAGCCTCCCTGAAAACTAGTGTTTTTGCCGGAACCAATGTTGGCAATATTGCCAAAACAGATGTAACCGGCGATGATGACGGAAAAGGTTATGCACTGTATGACGGCACCAACGTAACTGACGTTGATTCCGTTGGTTATGCCCTTGTTGCATCCTACAAAATAAATGACATGTTTGCCTTGGAAGCCGGTCTAGGTTATGTTGAGAATACAGTTGATGACGCTGACCTGGATAATGATGTTGTTTCCTACTATGTACAGGTTCCCACCACTCTGGCTCCCGGTGTCATCATTGTTCCTGAAATCGGTTCAATTGATTACAAACAGACTGGAGAGGACGAAGTCCTTTACTACGGCGTCAAATGGCAGATTAACTTTTAATCGAACTTTAGTTATTTATACCATCTGAGTTTTAAAAATCCCCGTCGGATTAATTTCCGGCGGGGGTTTTTTATGGGTTCAACTGCAAGTACTCACCAGATCCCCATGTTTTTTTCAAACCCAATCCTGAGCTTAAGGGTTCACTTCAAAATTACCAGTTATTTAGGACAAAAGGGTATAAACAATCAAGTCGTCATCCTTGCCCTTTACCCTGACAGGCCCAAGCTGTTTTGTGACATAGGAGCCTGTTAATAGACTATGGGTGGTCTGGCTTATAATAATATCGGAATCATGTGTTTTTGTCAGCCCTTCCAGGCGGGAAGCTGTATTCACCGTATCTCCCACCAGGGCATAGGACATTCTTTCCTTGCTGCCGATATTACCGGCGAGCACGGCTCCGGTATGGATTCCAATGCCGTGGCCCAGTGGTCCAAAACCTTGTTTTTCAAGGGTTTTATTTAGCAATGCCAGTCGGGTTCTCATTTCCAGGGCAGCCTGCACCGCCATTTCCGGATGATCCTCATACCCGTCAGGCATTCCGAAAACAGCCTCAATTTCATCCCCCACGTACTGGAGAACAAGCCCATTGTGTTTCTTTACAGCCAGGGTCATTTCATTAAGATATTGGTTTAAAATTTTTACCACCTGCCTGGGATGATTTTTTTCTACTAGTCCTGTAAAGTTTCTCAGATCGGCAAAGAGCAGTGTAACCCGCTTCATTTCGCCTTCCATGGTGGGGCTGCCCGACATGATTTTATCCCGGATCTCTTTACCCATGTATCTGCAAAGGCAATCTTTTACCCGACTGTTTTCATCCTGGCGTGCAATCATGGCATTTATTTCCTGGGACACATCACCCAGCTCATCATTGGACATGATTGCTATCCTTGTATCAAGATTATTATTTTCCACGGCCTTGATGGTTTTTTTGATCTGCAACAGGGGTGTTGAGATACTTTTTGATAAAAAATAGGCCAGGATCAATGTAATGGCCACCGAATTCAGGGAAATAAACAACAGTTCCCAATAAAGGGAAGAGATCAGCCGGCTCCGGGTCAGCGCATCGGCCAGGTGGAGCTGCTGAATATTTAAAACTGTGGTCACCATGATCGGCAGCGGAATTAAAACACTTCCCATGGTTGCCACTATAAACCGTTTTTTGATACTGATTTTAAAATTATGTTTAACCCGGTTTAAATGGCCTTCGGGAAAAAACTTTGGGATGTGGGGACGCCAGGCATTTTCCAGAATAAAAAAAAGGACCAGGCAGGTCATCCCGCCGCCAAGAAGAATGATTCCCAGAAACCGCCTCAGGTGGAGCAGCAGATCTAGGGCTGTTAGATTGAAAAAATTGGCTGTGATTAAAGGTTTCAGAAATCCGAAAATAAAACCCACCAGAACCCATACCAAAAAAGATACCATGGTTATAACCATTGGGTGCTGGAGGGCTCCTTTTTGAAGATGATGAATCATAAAAGGATCAAACTCGGATATGTTTTGCCTGCCGTCGGCCACCGCATAAAAGGTTTTGATCGACTTTTTTTTTAATATAGCAAAACCCAGAGAGGCCAGTATTACCAAGACTGCCAGGAAAAACAAGGTGTCATAATATTCCGGGATACTTTGATTATCATAGTTCGAGAAAACGAAACATTTAAAATAAAAAAAAGTGGTAAAAGCCCCCAGCATGTTTCCCAATCCTGTTAATATGCTGATGTTTCTCATTTTTCTTAGCAACCTCATTATATAACCGGCATGGCCGGAGCATGGCATTTGCTCCTGGCCACAACGAAAAATGAAACTTTTTTAATTGCAATACCGTGGGCGGAGTTTCCTATAAAAGAAAAAACCTTTACCCCCGGGTTTTCATTCCAAAGTGTAAAGGCTTTTTTTGGGGGCAGGAGGATAGGGGACCGGATCAGGCATTGGTCCCCATGGTTTTTATTGCCTTCACCCCAGGTTCCATGGCTTTGATAAGCCCTGAGGTCTGTTCGATTTCTCTGGCCACTTTCTCTGTCTGGCCGTTCAGTGATGCATACATATTTAAAATTTTCATAGATTCCTTTCTAATTACTCTGATTATAATTCATAGACTATCTGTATCATACAAGAAGCCTGGCCCTTTTTCTGCCCGGCCCAACACAGATTTTACCCCGGTGACATCTCTTTTGGAAATTGATCCACCAGGGTATATGAGGCGATAAGATTGTCCTGGCTATTTTCGAGCAATATCCATATCCATGGTTTCCCATGCAGAACAGGTCGGAATGGTGCGGGACCTGACTGATCTGAATCCTGCCTCCACCATTGCATCGGCTATGACTCCCTGGTCAAGGGGGAGCATGGAACTTGTCATGAATCCTCCCATTGTGCTGAGAACATAGGCGGCAGGACTTGTCCCCTCCTGTGTAAGCCCTTCAGAAAAACTGATAAAAAGACCATTGGGATTCAAGGCCTCATATATCTTTTTCATGAGATTTCCTAGGTTTTTTCCTGCAAAATTAAGGGTTGAGCTGGCCCAGATAAAATCATAGCCGTCTCCGATGGAATCCTGGTTGAAGTCGCCGGCAAGAAGGCTGATTCGGTTTTCCATTCCAGCCTCCTTGATGTAATTTGCAGCAATTTTTGTTATCGGCTCTCTGTCAAAGAGAACCCCTTTCATTGACGGGTGTTTTGCCACCATGGCCATGCCGAAGATACCCGGCCCTCCACCCAGATCGAGCATTTTTTTAAATCCCGGAAACTCAGGGATTTCAGACACCAGGGCAGCCGCCTGTTGTGCCGCCCCCGCCCGTGCATTGTCGGCAAGCATATCGGAAAATTTGGCCCATCTTTTTTCCGACCCGATATCGGTTTCGGAAGATTTTTCAGGAGGGCCTTCCAGGATAAGTCCCGGCAGATTATTGAACATTGATTCTTTCACTTTATCCTGGAATTCAAATACACCCCCCAGATATGTGGAAGAGTCCCGGCAGAGAAATTTTTTTGCCAGGGGCAGGTTCTGATACAATCCGTCTTTTTTTTTGATCAGCCCGCATGCTGCAAGGCCATTTAAAAAAAACATGGTGTTTCTGGGGTGGCCATTGATCTGTTTTGCAACCTGGGCAAAGGGTTTAGGTTCAGTCAAAAGGTTGAAAATCTTTAATTTAATACCGGTCATTAAAAGCGTATATCCCATTGATGCATGGCGCATCTGGAAAAGTTTGTTCGGGGTTTCATCATGTGGTAAATTCATTGTTATGTCTCCTTTGTGCGGCTCAACTCTGTTAAGGACCGCAACGTTAATAAAAAATTAGAACCTGTATGTTGCGGTTACACCAAATGTTTGGGGTGCGCCGTCAAGCCCCATGGCAGAATTTCCCCTGGACATTATCCAGGTACAGTATTCTTCATCAAAAACATTCTTTGCCCAGAAATAAAGGTCAAAGGAATTGCTTTCGTATCCAAGTGTTAAGTTTATCGTTTGGTAGGCATCCTGCTCGCTTTTGTTGGCAGGATCTCCGTAAAATTTAGCGGTACCGAAAATATCGGCCCTGAAAAAAAGGTGATTTGTACTGCGGTATTGAAAACCGGCATTGTAGGTATATCTGGGCGCATAGGGCAGGTAATTGTCCGCATAGTCTTTTTCGACCAGGGCCGTGTGTGTCGGGTTCCATTGGGCGGAGGAGAACCTGTCGAATTTTGATTCATTAAAACCAACGCCTGCAAAAAGGTCCAGCCCCCCTACCGGCCTTGTTTTAACCTGAAGTTCCAATCCCGACGAGTGGGCCTTGCCTGCGTTGCTAATGGTCGACGACAATGTGGATACATCAATTTCGGCAACCTGTTTGTCTTCAATGTCAATATGGAACACGGATAAGTTGACCATAAGTTTGTTATCCAGCCAGGAGGTTTTTATGCCGGTTTCATAATTCCAGGTATATTCGGGGTCATAGTTAAATCCGTCGGGAGAAATTGTCAGCCAGTTAAATCCGCCCACCAGGTATCCTTTGGATGCAGATCCGTATACCATAACATCCTTTGAAACATCGTAGCCTGTGGTAAATTTAGGGAGAAGCTCATTATAGGTCACTTCTTCATTAAAGGCGATGTCTTTTACGCTGTCTTCAAGATCACCCTCAAGCTCCTGGTGATCATACCTCAGACCCGCTGTGATGTGGAGTTTATCACCCAGGGTATAGGTTCCCTGGCCGAAAAAAGCATAGCCTGTGGCGTCAATATCGGTAACCGGGTGCATGATGACTTTGTTTTGTGATGTAAAATCGTATTTAAAATCAAACCGGGTCTTTTCTGTAAAGCCGTAGAGGCCGGTCAACCACTCAAAGGGGCCGTCATGGGAAGAAGAGATGCGGATTTCCTGGCTTAGCATCTGCTCTTTGATTTTAAAAATATTACTTTGTTGACGGTTGGGGTTGTCCCATCCGTCGGCGTCGTTTTGTTTGTCAAGGGTCTGGTGCAGGGCGCTTGTGGCCCAGAGAATATCAAGGTTTTCCCCTCGGTACTTTATGCGCAGGGCCTGGCTGTTTTCATCCTGGTCTACATATTCGTCACAATCCTTGCGCACTTTGAAACGATCGGTTTTAAGGGGACCGGAAATATACCTGAATCCGCCGCCGTGGTCGTCATTTTTCATTATGTTTCCCAGAATAGAAATATCCATCTGGTCATTGGGTGTCCAGCGCAGGGTGGCCCGCCCGTTTGTATGATCTTGATCCTGAACCGTGTCACCGGTGATCTCATTTTCAGAAAATCCGTCTGAAATCAAATGTTGAAAACTACCTCCCAAAAAAAGTTTATTTTCAACCAGGGGGCCGCTGATGCTTGTCCCTGCCTTCAAGGTATTATAGGACCCGTATTCACTTGTTATTTTCCCCTGGAACTCATTTCCCGGTTGCCGGGTAATGATATTGATAACACCGGATTCCGAATTTCTTCCGTACAAGGTTCCCTGGGGGCCTTTAAGTACTTCAGCCCGCTCAATATCCATCAGGCCTGTATTCTGCATATAATGCAAAGGATAACTGATATCATCCACATAATATCCTGCGGGGGAATAAACCGATGAATGAAAGGATGATATGCCCCGGATCACAACGGCATGTTCAACATGGCTTTGTTTCATATGCACATTGGGTGAAAATTTTATCAGATCATGGGTGGTCTCAATTTTTGCATCCTGCAAATCCATTTCTGAAAACACATCCATGCTGATGGGAACCTGCTGCATGTTCTCCTCTTTTTTTTGCGCAGTCACAACAATATTTTCCACTTTTGTGGAAGGTTCGCCCTTTATTGTTTCTCCATAGGCACCGGAACCAAGCAGCCCTATCGAAAGTGCTGCAACAATGATTTTGCATATTTTCCTCATGTTTTTTCCTTTTTTATTTATTTGTTTTTTATGAAAATCTATTTATTGAAATTGGTCGGCTGGAAGATGTCGGCGCAGTATATAGTTGCCTGCAAAAAGGATAAGAATACTGGCAGCGCCAAGCCCTGCATAGAGGCGAGTAAAACCTGCCATATCGCACAGCTGCCCTAGGACAGGGGCAATCCCTAACACGACGATATGGACGAGGCTGTTTAAAACAGCATTGTCCGTGGCAGACTGATCTCCTGCGCTAAAGCCCATGATCATGCTGAAGATCATTATAGTGATAACACCTAGGATAAACTTTTCTGCGCCAATCAATATCCCGACCTGCCAGAGGGAGGGCAATGGGGTTTGGGCGATGAAAGCCGAATAAAAATTTAAGGCGGCAACCAAAAGACAGCCAATATAAAAAACGTTGCCCAGACCTATCCTCCTGTATAAAATTGCCCCGAAAATTGATCCTGAAACAGAGAAAAAAGTTCCGCACCAAAGATTTAAATACCCCAGGGTGGAGGGGGTGTATCCTAGATCCACAAGCATTGGTAGCCGCAGGTGGACACCCCCTTGGTCAAGGATTGCCATGAGCATGAGAAAGAATAAAAACCACAGGCTTTTGGGTTTTTGGATAAAGGCCCAGGCACTGGGGGAAAGCATTGCCTTCCCCTGGTTCTCAGAAACCGGGTCTTTATTTTCCAGGGATACCGGGGGGATCTCTTTGTGCAACACAACAGGAATCATCAGCACCAGGTGCAAAATTGCTATCAGCAGCAAGGTTGATTGCCATCCCTGGTGGTGGTAAATCATCAGGAAAAAACCGCCCCCCAGCATATACCCCATCATGTATCCTATACTTTGAATCGTATTGCCCCAGGGTCGTTCCCGGGGATGCAATATGTCGGTGGCATAACCGTCCACGGCAATATCCATGGTTGCAGAAACTATGTTCAAAAGAAAAACAGCTGCCAGAAGCAAGGTTAAATTTTTCTCCGGGGATAACATGGACAATATGGGAAGCAGGATAAGGGAGATGAAAAGCAGGGGCACAATCCATGATTTGCGTCGTCCCATACCAGGGTGGTAAAATTTGTCCACTATCGATGCATATAAAAATTTCATGGCCCAAGGGGTGTAAATAATGGTTGTAAGCCCAATGGTGCCAAGACTTGCACCCTGGCTGCGTAAAATGATGGGAAGCAGGGTCCAGGTAAAACACAGAAAAATTTTCTGCAAAATATACATAATGAACAAAAGCCCCATTTTCTGAATCGTTTCTGTTTTTTGACCGGGAACAGCCAGGGCCTTTTTCCCGTGTTCCAGTGCTTTAATTTCTTCCATCTTAATCCCTCCGGGGCGGTGGTAAAATCGGGTTGAATTTTTTATAACAAAATCTTTTGTGTTAAAAAAAATTAGGTTCTACTAACAAAATGTCTTTTTTTCTACTCCGGGAGACTTTTTTTTTACCCCGTCCGGTTTGGTCGATGTAAGGATTATCCGAGCATATCCCAATGGGACCTGCGGCATTTAAGTTGATATGCCCCTGCTTTGTCATATATTTTATGGATAAGCTTTAAATGGAATGCTGGAAAAAAAGGAATTTTTATAAAAGAAAGGGAGTTTAAAATAATGCTTGATGATTTTTGACAATCAGATAGTCCGACGCCATGGCCGGAATAAGCCCATGGCGTCGGAGTGGACATTCATGGCGCAGACCACTGTTGAGTTTGTTGCGGTTTATCCCCACCATAACGCTCAAATCCTGTAGGCTGGGCGGATGCTCAATGCGGTCCAGCAGTCTATTGTGTGCTTGTGCTATCCAGCTCCTGCCGGTTTAAGTGGGGAAAATCCCCAGGGTCTCGGCCTATTTTGCTCAGTTTGTGGGCGATCAATTCAAGGGCATTAGCCTCTGAATACCCTTCTGGAATCCCTCTGGTATGGGCATTGAACGATCTGTCGGATGATAAAACGGATATCCCAATTCATTGACAATTTGCGATAAAAGGACCTGGAAAGAGAAGTTTCGGAACCGGATGAAGCCAACTATTTAAGGCAATGGGGCCGTTGGGTGAAGAGTTCACAAAAGACGTGCCTGGCATTGTATATGGACAAACCGGTCAAAGGGCCTGAAGGTGCCACTGGTGTTGGCATAGGTTTATGCCTTTGGTTTTCATGTTGTGATAATTTTTGCGCATTCTTAAAGCGGCGCCGTCTTTTTAAATATATACCAATTATTTTTGGACCCTTTGGTGTTACCATCTGTCGGTCCGGAATCCACAATTTCCAAATGTTTGAACATGGATGAAAATGATTCGGCAAAGTTTTGATTGCCTTCTTCCCTCATATCTGAGTCCTCTACAATGCATATGTAACGGCGGCTTGTTTTATAAAGAATTTTGTATACATTTTTGAGTTCATCAGGATCAATATGAATTAAAACACCTTTTATAAGAACAAAGTCCCAGGTTTTTTCTGGTTTGAAGTCCAGAATGGAGATGGGGTAGGCTTTGATCCCCCCTTTTTGGTTGATAATATGGATCGCTTTATTATTTATTTCCACGGCTGAAAGGTCTATGCCCGGGATGACCTTTTCAATTGCCAGGAGATTAATCCCCCTGCCGGCTCCCAATTCAATGGCAGAAAAAATTTTTGAAGTATTCTTCAATATTCTGGAGAATAAGACAATATTTCCGGTTAGTTTATCAATTTGATTCTTTGCGGCATACTCATCACCGAATTTTCCTGCCCATAAATTTTCCTTCCTGGTTTTATAGTTCATTTTTCAATGCTGCCAGGGCAGGACCTTTGATTTTTTAATGACTCTTTTAAATACTGTTTTGGCAGGATGCCGAATCTTTTTTTAAAGGCAGATCCAAAATGACTGACATTGGTATAACCAACGCGCCATGCTGTTTCACTGACATTTGTCTGGCTTTTGTCCAGAAGTCCCCTTGCTGTCTGCATCTTATGTTCCCTGAGATAATTAAATACGCTTTTTCCGTAAATCTCACGGAATCCTGCCTGAAGCTTATTGACACTTAATCCTGCCGTGGAGGAAAGATGTTGCAGGGTGGGGGGGGAATATAAATCTTTGACCAGGATTTCTTTTACCATGGTAATTTTTTGTTTTTCTTCAGGATTCAGAAGAATACCGTCTGGCTTTGTATGGTTGATGCTCAATGCTGCAAGATTCAGGGAAAGCAGTTCCAAAATTTTGCCTTCAAGATAAAGATGCCACGGGATAGCGTTACTTGAAGAGTTTAGAATCTGATAAACCACAGCCTGTATGTCGGGCGACATGGGGTTGCTGTTGGAAAAATTATTTTGCACCCCATCTTCAAGGAGTGATTTAAAGTAAGATGGTAAAATAGAATATTCATTTTCCAATAACCCCTTCATAAAGGGGAGGCTTGCATGGATGTGGAGTATCTGCTGTTTTTTTTCAGGATTGATAACAAATTGTCCTTCCTGGTCCCTGGCATATTGGACACCGCTTATGCCGCTTTTAACGTGCAGCTCTTTTGAGGTGGGAGGATTTTTTTCAATATTTTTTTTTATATCCCCGGAGATAACAAAACCAAAATCCACAACCGGATATTTCCTCTTGTATTTCATATGAATCTCCTGTTGTGGAGAGAAATTGATTTTACTCAACCAGAGGCCGGGCCTGATACTCATTTCCTGTCGGACCTTTTGTTCAAACCCGGGGATATCATTTTGAAAACATCCGGGGATGTTTTCAAAAACAAACAGCCTGTTATTTTCCTTTGTATGCATTGCCTCTCTCTATTTTATAATTATAGTCACTTAAGGGCTTTCTCAAAAAATAATTGCCGTCATGGTTCTGTATCACTACCTATTCCCGGACAAACTGAATCAGATAATTATATCCAAGATCGGTAATACCTGTTTTTTTAAACCCGGAATCCTTTAATGACAATTGCACATCCTCCGGGGAAAGTCGCATATGCATGGGCGGGCCAAAGGGCATCTCTTCTTTTTTACACTCAATGATTGCCATGCGTCCGCCTGTTTTTAAAACGCGACCCACCTCTTTATATATTTGACTACCTTGTTTTGGAATATCAAATATATGCAATACAGTAAATATCAGGCAGATATCTATATCATTGTCCGCAAATGGCAGGGGCCCAAGGAGATTTGCGACCATGGGCTTGATGTTTGTCAATCCCTGGGATTTGGTTGATTTTTTTAAAGCATCTATGGTGGAAGGCCAGTGGTCCAGTGCAACCACAAGACCCGAGTTCCCAACAATACCGGATGCTTTAATCGAATAATCGCCTGCACCGCAGCCCAGGTCAAGAACCCTGTCCCCATTTTTAATTTTAAGTTCATTAAAAACAAATTCCGGGTCGTGCATCCAAAAACTGCTTGGTCCCTGTCCATTATGACCATGTTTTTGCTTGCAATGTTTTCTTGTTTGGCTTTCCTTTAATATCTCTTCTTTGCTTTTCATAGATTTTCTCCAATTTTTAAGCGGTATCGAGCAGGCGCATTAATACCGCCATGATTAATAAATGTTGTTAGCGGCAGGATATTGTTTTTTATTGATTATTTCTGCTCCTGGCCGTTTTTTTTTAACCCGGAAAGTGAAAACCATGCCAATGCTTTGTGCCAGGGGGCGGGTCGGGCAAAAAAAGAGCGGGGACGGGTAGAAAAAAAAAATATGTTGGGATATCCATACATTTTATCATAAGGGTATTTTCCATGTGGACCATAAAATTATTTTTAAAGAGGGTCTGTGGAACCGCATCCTTTGGAAAATTTATAATAAATATAAGAAGGTCAACAGGAGGGATATATGTACAGCCTGGGTATTGATATCGGCTATTCGGCAGTTAAAACCGCACTGACAGATGAAAAGAATAAAATTCATTACACCAAGTATAGTCTTCACCGGGGTAAAATCAAGGAAACCCTGGAAATTCACCTTGGGGAGGTGCTTGAAAATTATGAATCCAAGTCCATTGAATTTGGAAGTGTTACCGGCACTGGAAGTGAATTTTTTATCGGCAAAGGAGTTGAGACGGTTAACGAAGTCACGGCCATTGTCGAAGGCAGCACCCCGGGGCAAAGAAATATTAAATCCATTATGGAGATCGGTGCCCAGGGCGCCAAATACATTGTGGGTATGAACACCAGGGACAAATCAGGGATAAAAATCTCCATGAATTCAAATTGTTCCGCCGGAACCGGTTCTTTCCTGGAGGAACAGGTATCAAGACTTAATATGAACCTGGAAGACTACTCGGCCTATGCGGCAAGGGCCACCTCCATTCCGAGGATAGCCGGAAGATGCTCTGTGTTTGCCAAAACCGATATTACCCACCACCAGCAGGAAGGGGTGCCGGTTGAAGATATTTTGCTTGGCCTGGCCTATGCTGTGGTGAGAAATTATTGGGTCGGGGTAATGAAAAAACTAACCGTGGAAAAACCCATCCTGTTCCTGGGCGGGGTAGCCAACAACCAGGGGATATTAACTGCACTCAAAGATCTGCTGGATTTAAAGGATGGGGAGTTGATCATTCCCGAACATTTTAGCTGTATCGGGGCGGCGGGGGCGGCTATGCTCGCCAGGGAAGGGCAAATGAAAATTGACCTTGAAAAAATACTGGCCAGCCTGGAATTTTTCAAGGATAATTCGAATAATCAGGAGATGATCAGCCTGCCTCCCTTGATTTCCTTTGGCAGGAATGACAGCCTTAACCTTCATCAATACAGTGCCCATGGGGGCGGGGAATGTTATATGGGCATTGATGTGGGGTCCACAAGTACCAATTTGGTACTCAGTGATAAAGATGACAATATTGTTTCCCACAGATATCTGAGAACCAATGGTGACCCGGTTAGGGCAGTAAAACAGGGGCTAAAGGAGTTGAAGGAGGAGTGGGGCCATAAAATCAAGATACTTGGCGTTGGCGTGACAGGTTCGGGCCGATATCTCACTGCAAGACTTGTGGGGGCGGATTGTGTAAAGGATGAGATTACTGCCCAGGCAAAAGCAGCTGTCACAATTGACCCTGATGTTGATACCATATTTGAAATCGGGGGACAGGATTCAAAGTTTATCAGTATTAAAAACAGCAGGGTGATAGATTTTCAGATGAATAAAGTTTGTGCGGCCGGCACGGGATCTTTCATCGAAGAGCAGGCTAAAAAATTTAAAATACCCATCACCTCATTTGGTGACATTGCCCTTTCAAGCAATCACCCGATCAGCCTGGGAGAACGGTGTACTGTTTTTATCGAGACAACCGTTGCATCACATCTTTCCCAGGGAGCCAGAACAGATGATATTGTTTCAGGGCTCTGCTATTCCATTGTTAAAAATTATATTAACAGGGTTGTAGGCCAGAAAAAAATCGGGAAAAAGATATTTTTCCAGGGTGGGCTTGCCCATAACCAGGGGGTAATAAATGCCTTTAGGGCGCTTCTTGGAAAAAAGATCATAATTCCGCCTTTTTTTAGTGTAACCGGAGCATTTGGAGCCGGGATTCTGGCCAGGGAGTCCATGAAAGATAATGAAAGTTCCTTCAAGGGTTTTGACATTGAAACCCATGGTAAAGCAGGCTTGGCAGATGGGCATGCAAATGACGCCCCCTCTCGGGGAGATGAATTTAATAAAAACATTGAAACGCTTATATTCAAAAATTATGACGGCCAGATTGATCCGGCTAAAGAGACCGTGGGGCTGCCAAGGGCTTTGTTTACCTTTGGGATGTTTTCCATGTTTAATACTTTTTTTAAAACCCTCGGGTTTAACGTCATCATGTCGGATCCCAGCAATGAAGAGACCATCGGGCTTGCCCAAAAATACGCCCTGGATGAAACATGCTATCCGGTAAAGCTGATCAACGGACATGTTGCAAAGCTGGTTGCCAAACGAGTGGATTATATCTTTTTCCCGGATCTGTATACGGTAAATCATCCCGGATCTCAGTCACGGCAGAATTATGGCTGTGCCTATATGCAGCTTGCATTTAAAATGATCAACCAGGCCATGGATCTTGAAAAAACCGGGATTACATTATTGGCCCCGACCATTGCTTTTAACCAGGGCGAAAAATTTATGATGGATAGTTTTGCAGGTTTGGGGGACAAACTTGGAAAGACCAGGGAAGAGACGATCAATGCCCTTAAAAAGAGCATGAAGGCGTTTCAACAGTTTGAACTAAGACTTCAGGAAAATTCAAAAAAGATCATGGCGGGCATAAAGCCTGAAGAAAAAGTTTTTGTTATGGTTTCAAAGATCTATGGGGTCGCAGATCCTGTTTTGAACCTGGGCATCCCGGGTAAACTAAATAAAATGGGATATAAGACAATCAGTTTTTTTGATCTGCCGGAGGGAAATATTTTTGTCGAACACCCAAACATGTACTGGCCCTTTGCCCAGCATATTCTTGAACCGGCATATTTAATAAAAGAACATCCCAACATGTATGCTGTTTTATTGACCCACCACGGCTGCGGTCCGGACTCGGTGGTTTCCCATTTTTTCAGCCAGATTATGGGTGACAAACCTTTTTTGAATATCGAAGTGGATGAGCACTCCTCGGATGTCGGCGTCACAACACGAATTGAAGCCTTTGTAAACAGCCTTTCCGGGTCAATTGTCAAAAAGGCCGAACCCGTGAACCATTATCAAAAAAAGATTGTCTACAAAGAGGTGAAAATTAAAAAAAGCCTCGCTCAATTAAATCTAAGTTCCCCCCTTTATTTACCGAATCTCTATCCGTATTCTGAGATTTTCAGGCAAATATTAATGACAAAGGGGGTGGATGCCAGGGTTTTACCTCCAACAACCAGAAGTTCCCTTGATATGGGAAGGCAGCACACCAGAACCAATGAATATTTTTCCCTGACAGCTCTGTTGGGCGATGTGTTGCACCATCTTGACAAATTTGACCAAAATCAGGATATTGCATTTTTTATACCCCAGACAGAAGGGGCTGAAGTTGACGGTCAGTACAGCCGTTTTATCAGGACAAAACTTGATGAAAGCGAATTTGGCCATGTGGATATTCTCTCTCCTTTTATGGAGGATCTGTTTGTCAATGATCCTAAAAATCTGGAGTCAGTATATCTGGCTTTGATAGCAGGGGATATGGTTAGTTTGGCACCAAAAAACCTAAGGGAAAAGTACCTGGGTTTAATAACTGATCTTATAAAAGACCACCGCTTATCAATAGAGAGTTTGAAAGTTCTGGCCAGGGATGTTTACGACGGGATAAAATCCCTTGATTTTGACAAAAGAATTTTTGCCATGGGCGAGCCTTTAGTCCTGTTCAATGATTTTTTAAACAACCATAGTCTCAGTAAACTTGAAGAGAAGGGGCACAGGGTGGTCCGGGCTCCCCTTAGTGAATATATGCTAGTGTTATGGCAGGATTATGCAGACCAGAACGGAAAACAAAAAAGGGCTGAACTTAAAACAAGGCTTGACAGGTTAAAGGATTATTCCAGGAGCATAGACCAATGTCTTTTCGGTGAAAGTCCCTTTGCAAAGGACTTGGACAAACTCATTGCCATTGCAGATAAAACACTTGGATTTTATGCAGGCAGCAATGGCAGGTACAGGGAATCAAAAATCCTCGGGGATCTTGAAAATATAGACGGAGTCATAACTGTAGCCTCCATGTATGAGAATACAAGCATATCTTTAAATCTTTTTCATGGAAGATTTAATGGTAAAACACCTGTACTAAATTTGACTTTTGATGGAAACCAAAATGAAAACGACAGAATCAAGATGGAGTCATTCCTTTATTATCTGGGAAAATCCCGGTGAGCCTCTGAGTTGCCGGTATTCCGGTTTCTCGGTTTTGCTGTTAAACCGCATGTAAAATGGAATCCGAGAATAAGACTGCGGAAAAAGAGGATGGAGGTAAATTGTAAATAATTAATCAAATATGAAAAGAGAAAGTCCCGGGATAATTTTTGAGGGCTTTTTCTTTTTGAAAAATTCATAAAGACCCTTTCTTTAATTTCCGGCCTGAAATACTTTTCCAATCGCCATTACAAAACCGGCGAATTGTGATATGTCAAAAGACTTTTAGATGGGAGGCAGTATGAAGTTTTGGACACAGACGCTAGGGATAACATTGATTTCAGCCTTCTTCTTCTCTTTTTTCACAGTAACAGTTCTGGCAGCATCGGAAAAGCCCTATCGTATCTTCATTCTCCACAGCTATGAACACAACCATGTATGCGGGCAGCCGCAACATGACGGTGTGATTTCGGCTCTCAAAAGTGCGGGGTTTAAGGAAGGGACGGATTTTGAGATTCGCGCTTATTATATGGACACCAAAAGAAAAAATAATACACCGGATTTGATCCACGCCCAGGCCGGGAAAGCGTTGGAAGAAATTAGTTTGTTTCGCCCGCAGGTACTTGTAACCCTGGATGACAATGCATTCAGAGAAGTGGCCCTAAAGCTTGTCGACACCCCTGTTTTCATTGTTTTTTCCGGATTGAACGGGCAGCCTGAAGCGTATGATAAGATGATCCCCTGTATTTTGTCCAGGTTAAACCCCGGGCATAATGTTACCGGTGTATATGAAAAACTTCATATCAGTGATGCCATCAGGGTTCATGCCACCCTTCTGCCCCTTGAGAAGGTAAAGATTTTTGTTGATACTTCCCCAACGGGAAGTGCCATTGCCAGGCAGATCGAATTGGAGCTGGGTGGGGAGGCGGTTTCCTGTTCATGGGAAATGAAAACCATAGGCGGATGGGAGGAATACCAGGCGGAAATTTTTTCAACCAACAAGGATCCTTTGGTGGGAGCTATCTATCCTGCGGTCCTGATGCTCAAGGACAGAAAGGGCAAAACCTATACTGCCCCGGAAATATTCGCCTGGACAACTGAAAACTCAAAAAAGCCCGAGATCCCTCTAAATTATGCCTTTGCCAGAATGGGCCTTTTCGGCGGTGCCGCAGTTGATTTTCGTGCCATGGGAGTGCAGGTGGGCAAGATGGTTTCCAGAATTTTTAAAGGGGAAAAGGCCGGCTCAATTCCCCTGGAGGACGCCAGAAAGTTTGCACTTGTGTTTAACCTGAAACGGGCCAGTCAGCTGGGGATCACCATTCCTTCGGATATTTTGATGGCGGCCGATGATCTGATTGTTGAATAGATTGTTGATTAGATTGGGCAGGGGATTAATTTAAATGACGGTAAAGAAAAAAAAGTTTTCAAATTTTATCGCCTCGGTGCTGGCTGTTTTTATGATCCTGTCCCTGTCCCTTGTGGTGGGCATTTTATACAGCATTCTCAGCAGCAGCATCACCCGGGAGTACATCCAGGCCATAAAGGTCCATGGGAGCAATATGAGTATGGAGCTGCATGACCGGATGAATCATATCCAGACCCAGCTCAAGATCATGAGCCTGGATAACTCCATACGGGTCGGCCTGATGCTTGGAATTCAAAACCAGCTCCAGGAGGTGGTTGAACGGCAGTATTCATCATCAGACAGCGCTTTTTATACGATTTTTGACAGGAAGGAAAACCGATTTATTCCTGAATTGCCCGACTATTTAAAGGCCTTTGTTTTGGATATTGACAATTTAGACAGCCATCTGAAACAGCCCTTATCCAGATTCCATCAAGCTGCCGACAAAAAATTTATCGCTTTTTTTTCCATTCCCATCACGAGAAAAGCAGACCGCCTTGGAACCGCCTATGCCCTGTATGATATTTCCATGGATATGGAATTTTGGCAGCGATTTGCAAACCAGGGCAAGGCAAGGCTGTTAATAGAAGCCAATGGGAAACTGATAAATATTCAAACCAGCCGGGAACTTGAAAAAGGGGGGGATTCCATTTCCCCGGATATTCGGGTTCCCATGGAAAAATTTTCAGGCCTGATCTACTCGGAATCTGCGGCCCATATCAATGATGAAAAGACCTCCCTTATTGTTCTGCTGGGGGCTCTTTGCAGCGGCATATTTGTTCTTACCCTTATTCTTTCTTTTATCATCGCCCGTAAGGTCAGTACCTCCCTTGAAATAATGGTGGACCAGGCTTTGGCCGTGGCAAGTTCGCCTGATCGTGTTTTTCTCAATGAAAATGAGATGAAATATTCAGAGTTCCAGAAGCTTTCCCGGGCCTTTAATCAGGTTCTCAAAAGTTTGTTTAAATCCAGGGAAAAGCTTGCCGGGCACAGGGACAACCTTGAGGCGCAGGTAAAAGAACAGACCATTGAATTGAGGCAGTCCCGGGCCATCCTGGAAACCATTCTTGACTCGCTTCCCTATGGCGTCATGATTGTGGGTAAGGACAGGATGATCCGTCAGGCCAACCCTGCCGCCCTTAAAATGATGGGGTATGAAACCTTTGAACCGATTCAAAATAAACTATGCCACACAAACATCTGCCCGGCAGAGCAATGCCCCATTCTGGATTTGAATCAGGAGATTGACCAGTCAGAATGCGTCCTCATAACAAGAGATAAAAAAGAAATCCCGATTTTAAAAAGCGTCCGCACCATAATGATCGATGGCCAAGAGGTGCTTTTAGAGGCATTTATCGATATAACCGAACGGCAGAAATCTTACCAGGATCTGCATGAGGCCAATGAGGCCCTGGAAAGGGCAAAAATTGATGCAGAAGCTGCGAGCCTCGCCAAGAGCGAGTTCCTTGCCAACATGAGCCATGAAATAAGAACGCCTTTGAACGGGATTCTTGGTATGGCCGATCTGGCCCTTGATACAAACCTTAATGAAGATCAACAGCAGATTATAGCCACCATAAACACCGAAGGCAGCTCTTTGTTGGGAATCATTAATTATATACTGGATTTTTCAAAGATAGAGGCGGGAAAGGCAGAGCTTGACCTGACCCCCTTTGATCTGCGGAAAACCATGGAGGAGGTTGCCGGCAGCTTTGCCCGCAGAGCTGAACTAAAGGGACTGGAGTTTGTCTCGTTCCTGTCTCCCAAAATACCAGCCCGGTTTGTCGGGGATGCGGGCAAGTTGAAGCAGATCCTGACAAACCTGGCAGGTAATGCCTTAAAATTCACCCATGAAGGGCAAGTTTATATGGGTGGAAAATTGGTAAAAAAGATGGATAACACTTACCATCTTCTATTCTCCATCCAGGACTCGGGGATCGGCATACCCCATGATAAACAGGCGGCCATATTTGAAAGCTTTACCCAGGCAGATGGCTCAACCACTCGCAAGTACGGCGGGACCGGCCTGGGTACCACCATCTCAAAACAGCTGGTGGAACTCATGGGCGGCAAAATAGGCGTCAAGAGCGAGCCGGGCAGGGGATCTGAATTCTGGTTTATGGTTCCCTTTGAAAAACAGCCGGACCAGGAGGCAAATTCTTCCTACAAGAAAGATCGCCTAGCGTTTTTTCAGGGTCTGCGGGTATTGGTGGTGGATGACACTCCGCTGAACCTGTACATAATTACGGAGTACCTGAAGCCGTGGGGCTGTATGGTAGAGGGAACATGCGACCCGGAAGAGGCGTTAACTGTTTTAGGGGAAAATGCCGGGCAGAAGATCCCCTTTGATCTGGTTCTGAGTGATTTTCAGATGCCGGGAATAAGCGGCACAGACCTGGCCCTGAAGATCAGGAAAATGGATGGCAATGAAAATATTCCCATCATTTTGCTGACTTCCGTAGGAATGAGGAGCCGGACAGACAAACTAAAAGAACAGGGCGTTGACCGCTGTCTGGTCAAGCCCATCCGGCGAGATGCGCTTTTTACCAGTATCGAGTCAATTTTAAATCCCTGTGCCGGGTCAAAAAGGCAAACCAGCGGGAAATTGCCAATGTCCTCATCCCTGGCCGATTCACTTTCGCCGGGGGGGCGGATTCTCCTGGCAGAGGATTATCCCACCAACCAGAAAGTGGCCCTAGCCTACCTTGTGCGGGCCGGTTTTCATGTGGATCTTGCACAAAACGGCAATGAAGCCGTGGATACGTTCAGAACATCAGCTTATGATCTTGTGTTAATGGACATACAGATGCCGGTAATGGACGGTTATGAAGCCACAGCCGCAATCCGGGAAATTGAAAAACACCGTCGGGCAAAACGTCATTTCACCCCCGGCCAATATGAAGAACCGGCTGAATTTGTACCGATAATTGCCATGACAGCCCATGCCATAAAAGGGTACCGGGAAAAGTGCCTGGCAGCGGGTATGGATGATTATCTCACCAAGCCTCTTGGCAGAAAAGTCCTGGTGGAAATGGTTGAAAAATGGATCCGTCCTGCCGGTCCCAGTGGGCTTCCTGATGTGGAAACTCCGACAGTTTTCGCTGATATTCGGGAAGATATCGGTTTCACTGATCCGCCCATGGATTTTGACAGGGCTGTTGAGGAGTTTGAAGGTAACAGGGAAATTGTTCTTGAGGTGCTGGAAGAATTTATAGCAATTGTAAAAAAACAGATAAAAAATATGCGGTCGGCACTCAGCCGGGGCGATATGGATTTTATCAGGCAAGAATGCCATTCCATCAAGGGGGGGGCGGCAAACCTGACAGCCGATAAATTGTCTCAAATAGCCCATGGCATTGAAGCTGCATGTAAAAACGATTCGCTTGGGATTAATCCAGGCCATATGGATGTGCTTGAAAATGAAATCAAGTTACTCGCTGACTTTTCAGATAACACAAAAAAAATGTAAAGAAAGGCAATAGTGAAAATTTTAATCGTGGAAGATGAACTTGTCAGCCGGAAAAAGCTTGAAATACTGATCCAGAGCCTGGGGTACGAGCCCCTTGTGGCCAGTGACGGTGCAAAGGGCTGGGATACCTGGAATGCCGAGAGGCCCAGAATCGTTATCACAGACTGGATCATGCCCGGTCTTAGCGGCCCGGAATTGTGCCAAAAGATCCGGGGGGTTGAAGGCGGTAGGTATACATATCTGATAATCGTGACCGCAAAGCATGATACCAAAGATATTGTCATCGGCATGGATGCCGGGGCGGATGATTTCATTAAAAAGCCATATGTTAAAGATGAGGTGGCCGTTCGCATCAGGGCCGGTGAAAGGATCGTCGGATACGAAATCCGGGATCTTGTCATTTTTTCTTTGGCAAAACTGGCCGAGTCCAGAGATCCTGAAACAGGCAATCACCTGGAGCGGATCCGCTATTATTCAAAAACCCTTGCCGAATCCATCGCCAGGCTGGACAATAGCCCAAAGGAAATCGATGCGGTTTTTAAGGAAAACATTTTCCTTAGCAGTCCCCTGCATGATATCGGTAAAATAGGTATTCCCGATTATGTGCTGCTCAAACCCGGCCTTTTTGATGATAACGAATTTGAGATTATGAAAACCCACTGTCAAATTGGTTTTGAGACCCTTAACGAGTCCATGAACAAATATCCCCAGGCGGACTTTTTGAAAATGAGTGCTGAAATAGCCCATTATCATCATGAGAAATTTGATGGGAGCGGATATCCAGACGGCCTCAAGGGAGAAACTATCCCCCTGGCAGCAAGAATTGTTGCTTTGGCCGATGTGTATGATGCATTGGTGTCCCGCAGAGTATATAAGTTGGCCCTGGCCCATGAAATGGCTAAAAATATCATTGTAAAAGACAAATGCACCCATTTTGATCCAATAGTGGTAGATGGGTTTCTTGCCTGCGAAGATGAATTTATTGAAATTTTCAATCGGTTCAGGACTTAACAATTCAACAGGCCCATTGCCACGAGGTCAGAACCTGCATGAACTTGAGCCATTTGTGACAATTTGTGGAAGAGCTGGTTCTTTGATGTTTTTTATTTTTTATATGGTTCGCTGAGGAATTGTGCGGCTTTTGCTCTGTCAGTAAAGAATTTAATTTCCAATGTCGGCGAGTTCATAAACGATTTGAGTTTTTTAAATTCAAGGCTGTCGGGTATCTCTTTCAACAATACCGCTATTTTTTTTGAACCCAGAGCATTGGCAGATAGGGTCATCATTTTTAAAACGGTTTGAGTATCCTCAATATTATATATAAACTTTTGCTCTGTCATATCGATTAAACGCCTTGTGATACCGCCCCCTCTCTTGGTGCTGATGGCAATTTTGATTTCAGACATGATATCTGCCACAGAGACATTGCCTTTGGCTTTTAAAACCACAATGTTTTTTTCTTTGTCCACGATGTGTTTGAAGGGCATCTATATTCTCCGTTTAACAAATTATTATTAAGTACGATCAGGCAGGTCAGAGCAGTTTTGAATAATTTTAGAAGAAACAATTTATAATATACTATGGCTGAAAATATAGCAAACCCGATAATGTCATAATAAAATACCATGGGAAAAATAATATTTGAAATTTTTTTCGTCGGCGGCAAGTGCCCCGGCCTTTCCGGCAAAATCCATCATTTTCAGGTCTGGAAATTACGGAAAAAGCGAAGACTATTCAGAGATAGTCCTCCCTGGGGGGGGTAACTATCCTCGCTTTTATCGATTGTTGCCTTCAATTTCACATTTCGCTTGTTTAAATATTATTTTCCAAAATTATCGATGACCATATCGAGCTTGATCCACATCTAAAAATCCATTCTCCATCCATATCTTTATCATAAGGGATAAAAGGTCCGGACAGGAGGGGTTTGCCTTTCAGGGAAGACAAAACCGAATCAGACTCATATGTGGCACGGATTTCATTGGCATTTCCTTCCTCCTGATCAAAAAGGGTGATGATATCGCCCTGGGGTTCCATGCCCGCACCCGACTCATCCTTTAAATCACTGATGTCGTTGATGTTGTCGTTTATTCCGGTAAAGCCACTGCGGGTCCATGTGTCGGCATAGTTGGAAATTATTCGTTATTTCGGTTAATTAGCATACAATCCATTTCAATGACCGACAGATCTTTTCGTCTGTTAACAGGATATAATCCGGTAATGGAAAAACCACAGTCTTCATATTTTTTAAGAGAAGATAGATAATGGGGCATACCCGAATAAATAGGAATCAAGGAAATTTCAGATAAAACACATTTGATAAACGGGGTTGTCTTTGATGCGCCTTTAAACACTTTGAGATCATAGCCCTGGGTATCCATTTTTAAAAAGATACGTCTGTTCATATGGTTTTTTATCTGAGTTGTTAAAAACGTGTCGATTGTTTCTACTTCCACCGTTTCGGAATGGGTGACATTCATTTCTTTGAATTCATTTTTCCCAAAATCATTGGGATCCAGAAAGGATGAAAAATCAGATGCTTCCATAATATTTACTGTATTTTGACCGCAGGTTTCGCCCATGGCAATTTTATGGGCAAACCAGCGTTTATCATTTCGACAAATATGACTCAATAATTCAAAGGTCGTGCTCACTGGCTCAAATGAATGGATATCTCCTTTATACCCTTCTTTTCGCAGCATTTTTCCAAATTGGCCATGGTTGGCACCGACATCCAATATCAGATCGATCTCATATCGATTGATAAGATTGGTAATGTGAGAATTGGGACTTGGATGATTTTTGCGTTTGATCAGTTCATATCCAAATGCTTTTGCAAGTATTCTATGTAATTTCATGGGTTATATTTCCTAAAAATTTAAGTCATGGTAGTGATCATCTCGACAAGAGGAATCCGTCCGCCAAATCAATTCTTTATGGCTTAATAAAATCGAATCTGGGTTTGTTTCTCCATGGGAGTGAGTGATTGAATATAGGTTAATATACGTTTTTGTTCAACTATTTTTATATCGATAAATTTAACCCCCATGATATATCGTTGTCCCAACGGCACTTGTTTGATATTTCCGATTAATGAAAATGATATGAATCGTCTTTGGGTGCTTTGGACGAATTAATCCGATAATTATAATGATAACATCCATGTCCAGGTCCTGGATTTTCCTTCTGGCAGTTCCAACCCAATCTTTGTCCCTTCGTGCCCACCAATATTGAATAATTCTATATTTTTTGAAGATTAGTTTCTAATTATCAATTGGATTTCTAAAAAAAAATATGTGAAGAAAGTCATCAATATTACTTATTATCGACGATTGAAAATAACTTATAGCTTTTGAAAGGATGAGAAAAGATGGGTAAAAATTTTTTTGCCAGCCGCTGGGGTATTATCAGCGTTGGCGCTCTTATTGGCGTTTTTGCCGGTGTTCTGCAAAAAATGGGGAACCCCGGGAACATGGGGATTTGTGTGGCCTGCTTTGAACGAGATATTGCCGGCGCACTAGGCCTGCACAGGGCAGGTGTGGTGCAATATATCCGTCCGGAAATTATCGGATTTGTACTAGGGTCTTTAATTGCAGCCCTGGGTTTGAAGGAATTCAAGCCCCGCTGCGGATCTGCCCCCATTGTCAGGTTTGTTTTGGGTGTTTTGGCCATGATCGGAGCTCTGGTGTTTTTGGGCTGTCCCTGGCGGGCACTGCTTCGCTTGGCCGGCGGAGACGGCAATGCCATCGTTGGTCTGGCAGGACTGGCAGCAGGCATCTGGGTTGGCACCCTTTTTTTAAAAAACGGATTTAACCTTGGTCGAAGCCAGCAAACCCATAAAAGTGCGGGGTTTGTATTTCCTGTTCTCATGCTGGGGCTTTTATGTCTGATGTTTCTTTATCCCCAAATAGCAGGGGAAAATAAAAGTGGGGTTTTATTATACAGCCTCAAGGGCCCCGGCGCCATGCATGCCCCTTTGATGATATCTCTTGTGATCGGTCTTTTAATCGGGTTTGTTGCCCAGAGAAGCCGGTTTTGTACCATGGGAGCCTTTCGGGATCTCATTTTGTTTCGTCATCTTCATCTTTTAACCGGATTGATTTCCCTTGTGGTGTTTGCTTTTGTGACAAACCTTATACTGGGACAATTCAACCCGGGATTTGACGGACAGCCGGTTGCCCATACCATGCATGTCTGGAATTTCGCAGGAATGCTGCTGGCCGGGCTTGCCTTTTCCCTGGCAGGCGGGTGCCCCGGACGCCAGCTTTTTCTTTCCGGCGAAGGGGATGGTGATGCGGCCATTTTTGTTTTGGGAATGGTAACAGGTGCGGCAATTGCCCATAATTTCGGTCTGGCAAGCTCACCAAAGGGTGTCGGCCCACACGGGATTGCTGCTGTGGTAACGGGTCTTATTGTCTGTCTGTTAATAGGGTTTACAATGAGAAATAAGATAAAAGGAGTATGATTGTGATAACCATTGATGCAAAAGGACTTTCCTGTCCACAGCCGGTGCTGATGTTTATGGAAGCCGCTAACTCAAAAGATGAAAAAGAGATCATTGTTCTTGTGGATACGGATGCGTCAAAGGAAAATGTTTCCCGGGCAGCACAGAGCAAAAACTACCGGGTCAAAGATATTCAACAAAACCGTGATGAATACCGAATAATTCTCATGAAGAACTAAAAAAGGGCCTGGGTTTTGTTTAAATTAAAACTGCTCAAAAGAAAAAAAAAAGACACCCCCTCCCGGGCAGGTCTGGGTATACTTGTGTTTGAAAATACAAGCCAGGTGATTCAGGCGGAAAAGGCTCTAAGAAAAAACAATTGGGAAATTCGAGTCATGGGCCCCCCGCCCCAAATTCAGACCGGGTGCGATCTGGTGATTGAGTTTGCTTTGATCAAAAAGCTCTCTATTATGAGATTTCTTGAAAACCTTGGACTTTTGCCCCTTAAGCTGGTGCCGGTTACTCATCCCCTGCTCCAGCCGGTGGATCTTTTTCAGGTAAAGGATTTTGGTAAATTTCTTATGATCCGAGCTGCCAACATGAAAATCACCGTGGAAAAAAGCACCCGGTTGATCGTAAATATTTCAGGCGGTGGGTGTCCGGATGTTCCCTATCTTGCATTCAGGCTGGTGGGCAAACCTTTGGACCAGGCACCTGATCCAGTTGATATCGGGCACACCCTTTGTGGCTATGCCCTTGGACTTGCGTTTAAGGAGATGAAAAAAAAATGCTCACAGTGGTAGGCACAGTGCCGGACCCGGATTTTCCCCTTACCGTGGGCCGGGTGGATATGATTCAGGACAGGCTCACCATTAATGGCCGGCCTGTGGAGGTGAACAGGGGAACCCCGGCGCTTTTAGGGGCAATGGTTTCTGCATTAAAGGTATTGGGGCCAAAACAGATAACCGGAGTTCTTGCAGGCGACATAGGACTTGGGGACGGCAGCCGAAGCATTTATCAATACCTGGTTAAAAACTTTGTGGGGATTGATCTGCACACCATTGTTTTTCATTACCTACAGCCGGACGTGGACTGGCATAACCGTATCTTATTGACGCTTAAGGCGCTTGACAATGAGGCCGTCATGATTGCCGATGCCGGGTTTATGTATGCTGCTAAAATGAGCGGCCAGGCAGCAAAATATGACCTTTTTACTCCGGATGTGGGCGAATTGGCCTTTCTTGCCGATGAAGCCGCTCCCCATCCTTTTTATACCCGGGGATTTATCCTGCACGAAGACAATAAGGTTCCAGACCTTATCCGTCGGGCATTCGGGCATGAAAATGCGGCAAAGTATCTGCTTGTAAAGGGGAAAACAGATTTTGTTGCAGACAAAAAGGGTATCATTTCTTCCATGGACAGTCCTGGGGCAGAAGCCATGGAAGCCATGGGCGGGACAGGGGATACCCTTACCGGCATTGTAACGGCGTTGATTGGAATGGGAATGAATATCCCGAAAGCCGCAAAAATTGCATCAAAGGTCAACCGGCTGGCCGGGGTATGCGCCAACCCAAATCCTGGAACCCAGGTTTCTGAAATTATTGGTTATATCCCCGCAGCCCTGGAAAAAATATTAACGGTGTCCCATGAATAATAGGGATAAAAGCCTGGAACCGCGAATAAATTCGGAAATGACGGTTCTGGATGTTGTGGCGACCTATAAAAATACCCTTCTTGTTTTTAAAAAATATGATGCCATTGCTGGGGAGTGTATTTGCTGCAACTCTCTTTTTGACACCCTTTTCAGCGTTGCGAGAAAACATGATTTTGATTTGCCGGTTTTTTTAAAAAATCTTGAGAATGCTGCTTATGACTAATGTAATTATCAGAACCTTTCTTTGGCAATAGGATCTCCATATACCCAGCGGGTATATGGAGATTATAGGGTCTGATTCAAATTATCCGATCGGATTATAACCGATCCGGTTATAATCAGGTGGGCTATCCCAAAATTTTCTTCAGGTCGCCTTCGGGGGTTCCATTGGGCGTGAGGTTGTAATTTTTAACCAGCACGTTCAAAACGTTGGGAGTTACAAAGGCTGGCAGGCTTGGCCCCAGGAAGATATCGTTGATGCCCAGAGAAAGAAGACTGAAGAGAACGGCAACCGCTTTTTGCTCATACCAGGAGATGATAAAGGACAGGGGCAGTCCGTTGACATCGGTATCAAAGGCTTTGGTCAGGGCCAGGGCAATTTGGACGGCTGAATGGGCGTCATTGCATTGTCCCACATCCAAAAGTCTTGGAATTCCGTTGATATCGCCCAACTGCTGCTTAAAGAATTTGAATTTTCCACAGGCCAGGGTGAGCACAATACTGTTGTCCGGTGTTCGCTCAACAAACTCCGTGTAATAGTTTCTGGATTTCTTTACCCCGTCGCAACCGCCGACCAGGAAGAAGTGACCAATGGAGCCGTCTTTTACGCCGGCCACGATTTTGTCTGCAACTCCCAGGACCGCTTTATGACCGAATCCCACCAGGATTTCCATATCTGGCTTGTCCTCTGAATATCCCGGTAGTTCCAGGGCACGATCCACCAGGGGGCCCAGATTGTTTTTGTTGACATGGGTGACGCCGGGCATCCCCACGGTGCCGGTGGTGAAAATATTTCGCTTATAGCTCTGTTTGGGTTTTTGAATACAATTGGAGGTCATGAGAATGGAGCCGGGGAACTGGTTAAATTCTTTTTTCTGGTTCTGCCATGCGGTTCCGTAATGGCCATAGAAATGGGGAAATCTTTCCTTTAATTTGGGATATCCGTGGGCGGGAAGCAGTTCACCATGGGTATAGACGATGATGTCTTTGCCTGTGGTGGCTGTAAGGACCGCCTCAAGGTCAATGAGGTCATGGCCGGAAACCAGGATGGCCTTGCCTTTTTTGACTCCCAAAGGAACCTTTGTGGGTACGGGATTCCCATAGGCACCAGTGTTACCCAGGCTGAGCAGTTCCATGGCCCTAAGGTTTTTCTCTCCACATTCAAGGACAAGACCCAGCAGGGCATTCATGTCCAGGCTCCTGTCTTCCAGGGAGGCAAGCGCCCGATGGACATATTCATAATTGGCCTCATCTTCCTGGCCATGTTCTGCCGCATGATCGGTGTAGGCCGCCATCCCTTTGAGACCAAAAAGAAGCATGTGCTGAAGGGACCGGATATCCGGGTCAACATCGGGATCTGACATGAGACCGTAGCTTGCGCCCTGTTTGGCCATGCCATCCACGTTGGGCTTGAGTTTTACGGTCAGGCTTTTGCTCTTGCTGTCAATGGTGCCGCCAGCGGCTTTTACCCGTGTGATCATCTTATCTCTCAGGGAGACGGATTTGAACAAAAGGTCTTCAAACCGGTAGGGGTCAAATTCCACATTGGTCAAGGTGGAGAACATTGCCAGACAAGTAAATCGATTGGTTTCAACATCGGAGATATTGACCTTTCTACCGGCAACGGCGGCAATGGAAACTCCCTTGAGGGTGTAAATGAGAAGATCCTGGAGTGCCGCAACTTCAGGTGTTTTTCCGCAGACACCGATACGGGTACATCCTTTGCCGCCCATGGTCTGTTCACATTGGTAGCAGAACATTTTGGTTTTCTTGGTTGAGGCAAAGGCTGTTCTCGAGGATAAAATGGTAGGAAGCAGGGCGCTTCCGGTGACGGCCAGGGTAGTTTTTTTGAGAAAATTTCTTCTTGAGATCTCTTTTTTTTTCATGGGGTCTCCTTTTCTGTGTAAAAAGAACGGTGGGTTTTGCATCCTAGGTGATGCCGCTTTGCATTTAATGTGAGGGCATCATAGCTTAAAAGGAGGAGGGGGTGCCTTGATATATATCAAGAAAGGAAAGGAATTTTTTTAAAACGATTTTTCTCAAATTTTATTGGTGTCTATGTCTTGGGTCATCCATGAAAAATAATGGGGGAATTGGCGGGAAATAATTTGTTCTTAATTTGTGATTCTTCGGAAAATATCATATAAGATTGAGTCGCCGGTATTTTTGATGGCAGTGTAAACAACAACCCTAAAAATTTTATGTGGACGGATATGGATATACGAGACTGGCACCGACTGACCTTCAATGAGATTCCTGTATATGTACTGCCCGACGGACCGGACTGGATATTGCCCAACCCCGGGGGCGATAAGCTGATCCAGACCTTGATGAATGCCCCCCCCACAACCGGGGATAACGGCGACATCCTTTCCCATGCCAGGGACCAGCAGTTTTACAATGAACTGATACATCCTCTGGGCCAGGACCGCTATCCGGGGCGCGGGGCATTATTAGAGCTCGCCCGGTTAAAGGAATGCTGGTTTCATATCACGGACAAGTGCAATCTTGCCTGCCGACATTGCATGTTCTCCTGTTCCCCGGCCGACACGGCCACCATGGCCCTGGAAGACTTTACCTGTTTTTTTCTTCAAGCCTTTGATCTGGGGGCCAGAACGTTTTTCCTGACCGGCGGCGAGCCCATGGTGCATCCTGATTTTAAAGAAATCTGCGCAAGGGTGCTGGACCGATCCCCTGACACCTGTCTGGTTATTCTGACCAACGGTCTTTTAATCGATACCTTTTTGTCCTTTTTAAACACCCTTCCCCAGGAGCGGATCCATTTTCAGATCAGTCTTGACGGGGAGAAAACCACCCATGACTGGATCAGAGGGAAGGGGACCTATGAACGCGTGTTGAAGGGGTTGGAAGGACTGACGGCTATTAATCACCAGGTTTCCCTTGCCATGGCTGTCAGCCGGGATAACCTGGATGAGATGCCGGGACTTGTGGATGTTGCCGCCCGGTATGCCATCTCCAATATTCATTATCTTTGGATGTTTGCCAGGGGAAATTCAGAACAGAATAGACCTCTCACCAGCCGAAAGGTTTTTATCCGTCTGAAGGCGGCCCATGAAAAAGCGATTAAACAAGGTATCTCCATTGATAATATAGATACCATTGAACGTCAGGTTTTTTCCCCCAGGGGAACCAAATACGACCTGGGCACTGCCGGGTGGGAATCTTTGGCCATTGGGCCTGGGGGGAATGTGTATCCGACACCCGCTCTGGTCCGGGAACCCCAAGCCCTGTGCGGCAATATCCGGGATGGTCTTGGGAAGGTGTGGAGGGGGTCTTTGTTGCTGTCGCAAATTCGGGGTCTTTCCATTGTGGGGGAACCCTTGTTAACGGATGATCCGCTTAAATTTTTGACCGGCGGGGGCGATCTGGATCACAGTTTTTATCATTCCGGATTGTTTGCCGGACATGATCCCTATATGAATTTGTACGGGCACATCGCTTTGTGGCTCATCACCCGGTCCCCCAAGCAGGGGCAGGGGACAGATATCCCCTGGCCCTGTGTGTGCATGCGAATGGGAGATCGGCTCTTAAATTGTGATGATACCCATGGCCAGGTAGCCCTGACCCATTCCAACTGTGTGCTTTCCCTGGGCTCTTTAACGGGCAGTGTCAGCGGGTTCTATGCCAGGGCCGCAGAGGATACCAACCAGGACATTGTCAATCCGGTCTGTTACCCTGAAGAAGAAATATTCCATGTTCCCCCAACCGCCAGGATTCGTTCCTACGGATGCGGCAGCCCGGTTCTGGATGCCGGGGTGAGCCCCGGAGAAACCCTGGTGGATCTTGGGTCCGGTGCCGGAATGGAGTGTTTTATTGCCGCCCGGAAGGTGGGCAGGAAAGGACGTGTGTTTGGCATTGATATGACCGATTCCATGTTGGCCCTTGCAGAAAAATCCCTTGGGCCGGTGGAAACCGCCCTGGGATACCGGAATGTTCAGTTTAAAAAAGCCTTGCTGGAAAACCTGGGATTGCCCGATGCAGGTACTGATATTGTGATATCCAATTGTGTGATCAATCTATCCTCTGACAAGCACCGGACATTCGGGGAGATCTTTCGAGTATTGAAACCCGGCGGGCGCCTGGTGATTTCAGATATTGTGACAGATACCCCTCCTGAACCCACCATCTTAAATGATCCTTTGCTGCGGGGAGAATGCATTGCCGGTGCCCTGACCCTGACCCGCCTGATGGCGCTTCTGGAGATTGCAGGGTTTGAAAACATCCGTATTTTTAAACGTTTTTTTTACAGACAAGTCATGGGCCATTGTTTTTATTCGGTCACCTACCAGGCCTATAAACCCAGTCGGCAAGGAGAAATGGAAGACCCCAAAGAAATCATTTATCCCGGCCCCTTTGCCGCTGTGATGACCGACAAGGGAGAGGTGCTGTTGCGGGGTGAAAAGAAAAAAATGGCCTGGCAGGAAATTGCCGATGACCCGGTGTTTATCCTGGATTCAAAGGGCAATGCCGCTAATATTGAGGCAGAAAATTCTTGTGCCTGTTACCTGCCGCCGGAAGCCGAGTCTGATTCTTCGGTTGTCGCTCTGGATTTTTCGAAAAAAAAGAGGGCCGGGTGCATGGAATGCGGCAAGCCCCTCCAGTATTTCAGCGAAAACAAGCCATTGGCCTGCAGCCATTGCGGGCTTGTTAAATCGGCCAATGCCATGTGCGAGGCAGGCCATTTTATCTGTGACACCTGCCACAGCAAGGATGCCCTTACCATTGTCACGGACATCTGTGTGAACACCTCTGAAACCGACATGATCAAAATTTTAAACACCATCCGAAACCATCCGGTCATGCCCCTCCACGGACCTGAGCATCATTTTGCTGTTCCCGGTGCCATTGTGGCGGCATACAAGAATGCAGGCGGCAATGCCACCCGGGAGAAGATTTATGCTGCCATTGAACGGGGAAAGGCAATTCCCGGCGGGTCCTGCGGATTCTGGGGGGGCTGTGGCGCGGCCCTAGGGGTGGGAATTGCCTTTGGCGTTATTCTGGAAAGTAATCCCATCGATCCCGGACCCCGGCAAATGGTTCAACAGGTGGCCGGAAAAATTATCCTGGAGTTGAGCCGGGTAGAAGCCTCCCGGTGCTGCCAGCGGGAGGCATGGACCGCCATGCTGATTGCAAGTGACTTGTCCCAAACCCTGTTGCCCATTGTCCTTCGTGTGGATGACACCCTTGTCTGCACCCAGGGACACAACAAAGAGTGTCCAGGGGGAACCTGCCGGTTTTTTTAAAAAGCCCGGGGCGGATTGAGGTTGGTTTTTTAAAAGAAATTTCAGCCACCCCTTTTTCATTCAGGCCTTTTGCTTTCAGGACCGGGTGCGTCTTGACTTTGTCGGTCGGCTTGGGTAATTATGGCAAATGAATATTAACCATACCATAAGTTGCGAACTTAAGCTGACGGATAAACAGGTGGAAGCGGTGACAACCCTGCTGGACAAGGGGGCCACTATTCCCTTCATTGCCCGGTACAGAAAAGAGATGACCGATTCTCTGGACGAGGTGGTCATTGCCGATATCCGGGATCGGGCCCAAAGTTTAAAGGAGCTGTCCGTCCGCAAGGAAGCCATTCTCAAGTCGTTGGCACAACGCGAATTGCTGACAGGTGATCTGGAGACGACCATTGCAGAGGCCGTCTCCATGACGAAGCTGGAAGATCTCTATGAGCGATACCGGCCCAAAAAAAGAACCCGGGCCCAGGATGCCAGGGAACGAGGACTGGCGCCCCTGGCGACTTTCCTTTTGGCCCAGAAATACCAGGATCTTGGGGCCGAGGCACAAAAATTTGTTTGTCCTGATAACGGGGTGACCTGTGTGGACGAGGCCCTGGCCGGTGCCCGGGATATCATTGCTGAAACCGTAAATGAAGATCCCAAAGCCCGTGAAGCGGTTCGGGATCTGTTTTTTGCCAAAGGACAGATCCTCTCCCGGGTGAAAAAGGGAAAAGAGGAAGCGGGTGCCAAGTTTCAAGATTATTTTGACTGGTCTGAATCGGCATTTAAGGCCCCTTCCCACAGGATTCTGGCCATGTTCAGGGGGAAAAATGAATCCATCCTTAACGTCCATGTCCTCCCCGAAGAAGAAATCGCCCTCCCCCTGGTCGAGCGATTGTTCTTGAGGCATCCGTCTAAAACCCATTCAGATATCCGGGATCAGGTGAAGCTGGCACTCAAGGATGCCTATAAACGGCTGTTGTCCAAGTCCATTGAAAAAGAGAGCCTGGCCCGATTGAAGCTTGGTGCGGACGACCAGGCCATTGCCGTGTTTGTAACCAATTTAAGGGAATTGCTGTTGTCGGCGCCTTTGGGGCAGAAACGGATGATGGCTATAGATCCGGGGTTTCGGACCGGTTGCAAGGTGGTCTGTCTGGATTCCCAGGGCAAATTGCTGGACCATGATGTGATATTTCCCCATGACAAGGGACGGCCAAAGGCAATGCAGATTATCTCCAATCTGGTGAAAAGATTTTCAATTGAGGCTGTGGCAATTGGCAACGGCACCGCCGGCCGGGAAACCCAAGTTTTTGTCAAAGAGATGGATTTGCCGCCTGATGTTGAGGTGGTCATGGTGGACGAGAGCGGGGCCTCTATCTATTCGGCTTCAGCCATTGCCAGACAAGAGTTTCCTGATCAAGATATTACGGTCAGGGGGGCTGTTTCCATTGGAAGACGGCTCATGGATCCTTTGGCGGAGCTTGTGAAAATAGATCCCAAATCCATTGGCGTGGGCCAGTACCAGCATGATGTGGATCAGAAATTGTTGCGAAATGGCCTGGAGGATGTGGTCAAAAGCTGTGTCAACCAGGTGGGGGTGGAAGCCAATACTGCCAGCAAAGAATTATTGGCCCAGGTTTCCGGTCTGAATTCCACCATTGCCGCCAACATGGTGGCCTATAGAAATGAACATGGTGCCTTTACAACGCGCAAGTCATTTTTAAAGGTGCCGCGATTGGGACCCAAGGCATTTGAACAGGCTGCCGGATTTTTGAGGATTCAAAATGGAAAAAACCCTTTGGACAAAAGCGGGATCCACCCTGAGTCCTATGATATTGTGGCCCGGATGGCCCAACAATCGGGATGCAAAATTGAAGAATTGTTGCACAATGCCCAAAGGGTGCGGGCCATAGACCCTATCGCCTATGTCACACCGATGGCGGGCCTGCCCACCCTCACCGATATTCTCAATGAGCTGGCAGCTCCGGGCCGTGATCCCCGAAAGGCCTTTCAATCCTTTTCCTTTGATGAGACCATCCACAAGATTACCGATCTAGCACCTGGCATGCGTGTGCCGGGAATCGTTACCAATGTAACGGCTTTCGGAGCCTTTGTGGACATCGGTGTTCACCAGGACGGCCTGGTTCATATCAGCCAGCTGGCAGATCGATATGTCAAGGATCCCAACGAGATCGTTTCGGTACGGCAGCAGGTCCGGGTGAGAGTGCTGGAAGTGGATGTCAAACGAAAACGGATTTCCCTTTCCATGAAGCAGGGGGAGTAATTAGATCCTAACTCGGCATGGTTTCTTTTTTTGTTTCCAGTTGCTCCTCTTCGGTTTCAGGGGTGGTGCCAATATAGGTCTGGGCGATATTGGCAGAATACAGCACAATCTGTTTCATTAGATCCATGAGCTCCAGGTGAACCTCAGTGGTCTCCATGGATTCTTCATTTTTCAGAATAATCCGTTTCAAATGTCTTGCCCGGTAGCGGGATTCCAGGTCCAGGTATTTTCGCTCTTTTTTCATGATTTTATGGGCCAGTTTGGCATCTGTTTCCTTGAATGCCGCTTCCAGGTATTTGATTTGTTTTGAGACCTTGCCATGGTAAATGAGCAGTTCCTCTTTTCCTTCAAGGGAAAAATCATAGCGCAGTCTTTTCTTTTTGGCAATCAGGGGGATCATGTTCCGATGAATAATATCGCCCATGCTTTCCATATCCTTTACAATGGAAACCATTCCAAAAACTTCTTCTGCCTGTTCATCGGTAATTGTTCCCTGGGCAATATGGGTGAGATATGCGCTTAATTTTTCTTCGAGGAAATCTATCTTTTCTTCCCGCAAATCCAGGCCCTGGAGCAGGGTGAGGTCTTCGTGTATGGCATCTATTCTAGGAATTTCTTTGAGTAAAAGTTGTGCCTCTTCATCTGGCTTGGCCTTGTTTGATATATGGGCTTCGTCGGAAAGAAAGGGGATGATGATGGCATTGAGCATCCGGCCCAATAGCTTTGCCATGCGGGACATCTCGGTCCGGGCCAGGTCAATGGCAAGGGAAGGGGTTTCCAGCATAGCATCTTCAATATACCAGGTCGTGATTTCCTGGGATTTGGGTGTTTCCCGTTCAGGATAGATAAAATAAATAATCTTTGAAAAAACAGGGATAAAGGGCAGGAAAAACAGGCCCAGGCTCACATTGAATAGGGTATGGGCATTGGCCAGCTGTCTTGCGGTCCCTGAACCAAATTTATTGGCCAATGCACGGATGAGATCGGCAAACTGGGGAATCCAGAAAATAAACAGAAACACGCCGGCAATTTTAAACATGATGTGGGCAATGGCAACCCGCTTGGCCTCCCTGGAGGCCCCGATGCCGGCAAGGGCTGCGGTGACACAGGTGCCAATGTTGGCACCGAAAATAACAGGAATGCCGCCTTCAAGGGAAATTAGCCCCTGCTGTGCCAGGACAATGAGGACACCCGTGGTGGCGCTGCTGCTTTGGACAACAGCGGTAAAGGCAGCCCCGAACAGAATCCCCATCAAGGGATTTTCCAGATCCTTCATCAGATTGATAAAGGCGGGAAAGCTTCGCAAAGGGGTCATGGCATCGCTCATGAGTTTCATGCCAAAAAACAGGATGCCGAATCCCAGAACAATATCCCCCACAGACTTTGACCTTTCTGTTTTGCCCGCAAGTTTGAGGCAAAATCCAATGGCCACCATGAGAAGGGCATAATCCGTGAGTTTAAAGGCAATCATCTGGGCGGTGATGGTGGTGCCGATGTCAGCTCCCAGAATCACCCCCATGGACTGGACCAGATTTAAAAGCCCTGCCTGGACAAAGCTGACCAGCATCACCGTTGTGGCGGAAGAGGACTGAACCACCATGGTGACAAAGGCGCCCACAATAAGGGCAATGATTCTGTTTTTGGTCAGGGAGGCAAGGATGGTCCGCATTTTATTGCCTGCCGTATTTTTCATCCCATTGCTCATTTTTTCCATGCCGTATAGGAAAAAAGCAAGGCCCCCGGCAAGACCGATGAAAATATCGGCCCAGGAAAAATCCTTTGGCCCGGAGGCATTGGCGCCGGCCATGGCCGAGGGGAGAAGCCAGAACAGGGATAGGAAGATAAGTGATAGCTGGACCCTTGCTCTTATAACACTATTTCGTGCCCCAAAAATGCCTGGCACCTTTTTGTGTATGATACCACCCTTTATAATTGCCTTGGCCCGTAATTCCGTAATAAAGATAAATAGACTATAAAAATCAGCTCCAGATTTTTTTTTCATGGGATCTCCATTATGTGGGATGAAAATTGTTCTTTTCTAGTGTTAGTGAAATTGAAAAATAAAGTCAATGAATGATTTTTTACGGGCATCCCCGGCAGGCTATCTCCGATTCAGTGTGGCTTGCCATAAACGTGTAACAATTGGTGGTGTCGAATAAAAGACAGTCTGACGTGTCGAAACTGGAAGCCTGGAGCCGTTAGACGTGACGGTGTGTAACACCTGACAAAAGGCTGAACCCATAAAAATCAATGTGATTTTATGGGTTCAGCATGACAGGCTTTTTTTTAAAATCCCCCTATATCTGCTGTGTCATCTTCATACAGCATTCCCCATTTGTTGATGTACCCCAGCAATATGGAGATGATTGGCGTCAGCCACAGGAAAAATGGTTATGGATTGTAAATTAGAATTATTTGTGTGCTATGACTTCAATTTCCACCAATGCATCCTTTGGCAGTCTGCTGACTTCAAAACAGGACCTTGCCGGTGGATTTGTTTGAAAATAGCGGCCATATACGCCATTGAGCTTAGAAAAATTATTCATGTCGGAAATAAACACCGTTGTCTTAACCACGTTGTTCAGGTCCATACCGGCTTCCTTTAAAATGGCCATGATGTTTTCTATTGATGTCTTGGTCTGAACCTCAATATCATTTGGCGCCATTTGAGATGTAACCGGGTCTATTGGCAACTGCCCTGACAAAAAAAGCATATCGTTAACGGCTATTGCCTGGGAGTATGGCCCTATGGCAGCAGGTGCCAATGGGGTATTAATTGTTTTCTTCATTATGGTGTTTCCTTTTTTAAAATAAAAATTAATCCTTATCAATGATAAACAGAGAAAGGCCGTATGGATAAATTTGTGTTTATTTAAGTTTATTTAAGTTTATTTAAATATCGATAGATTGTCGGTTCTGACGTTTTTAAATGTTTGGCTATTTCACTCACCGCACCTTTGAGTAAAAATATCCCTTTTTGATTCAACGCCTTAATGATTTGCATTTTTTCTTCCAAAGACATTCTTTCCGGCGGGATATTGGTTTCCATCAAAATCGTTTTAATGGCATCAAAGGTCAGGTCTTCTATGGAATGGTCCAGTTTCTCTGAAACCGTTTCAATATCATTTTGCCTGTCGCCTTCCGGTGACAGGTTGATCAGCTTGTCCAATTCATTCCGGGTCTGGACAAAGGAGGAGATATCTATATTGATGCAAAGTGCCCCTAGGACCTCATTGTTGTCGTCTTTAATTAAAAGGGTTGATCCTTTTACGGCTTTGCCACTCTTGGAACACCCTTGATAGTTTGTGATAAAATCCTTGTCCAAAATGTCCGACCCTTTTTTCATTAATTTTAAGAGCAGGTCGGTGGCCGGCCCTCCTTGAACCCTTTTACTGATTTGATTGTTTTCAATGGCAACGATGGATTGATCCAGGTTTTTTAAATCATGTAAAATAATTTCAAATTGAGGCCCCAGAGCCTCGGCTAGAAATTTAACAATCGGAATATATTTTTGTAACATATCAACCTGCCAATGTTTTATATTTTTTTATCATTGTGATATTTTTTTATCACACTAATAATATTTTAAAACCATGATAATGTTTTTGCAAGAGTTATTTATCGTAATAAAAAATATTAAAATTAACCGGTCAGGTCTATTGCGTTTTTTGCTCAAGCCTTGCGGATCATTTTTGGCTTGACAATGAATCGGCATCTGGATAAATAAAAAAAGACCGATTGGTCTTTTTTTCGAGGGCAAAATGGTTTCAAAAGGCGCACAGACAAAACAAAAGGTGATTGATAACTCATTGTACCTGTTTTCTGTAAAAGGGTATTACAACACCTCTGTCAATGATATTCTGTCGGCCACCAACTTGACTAAGGGCGGGCTTTACGGGCATTTTAAAAGCAAGGAAGAAATCTGGTACGCTGTTTATGACCAGGCGGTTACCATTTGGAAAGGTATTGTTTTTAAGGGTATTGATGACCCCTTAAAAAGAATAGAAAAAGCACTGGACAATGACCTGCGAAATTATCTGGGAAAAGATGTTTTCAAAGGTGGGTGTTTTTTTCTAAACATGCTTGTCCGATGACCTGTTCATGCATTGCCAGCAGTGTGAGATCAGGGATTGCACTTTCCTAAAAGGATATTCGGGATGTCACCAATGCGATGAATTTCCGTGTCAATATATTGAAAATTTTCCCATGGCTGTCGGGAAAAAAGTTATTTTAAGGGCTGTTCCCCATAGGCGCAGGGTAGGTACACAAAAATGGATACAGGATGAAGAAGCCCGTTATTTTTGCCCTGAATGCGGCAAAAAGGTTTTCCGGGGCGTTGTAACATGCAATCAATGTAAGGCAAAATTGGATCTGGACTAGTGTCTTTTCAGGGAAGGGCATGGTGTTTCGCTCAACTTATAAAAGTTGTGATTTCTAAGCTTACCAATTCCTATACACCAAAACAGGGCTGATAATTTCAAGATTTGGTTCTTGACATTGTTACCAAATCTGATAGACAAATATAATATTTTAATTTTCCAATTTAAATTCGCGCCCGTTAGGAACTTGCCCGGGAAAGATGTCGGGTCGCAGGATAAGAATCCTCGGCTATTTTAATCCCAATGAATTTGGATGCCAGGTCTCCTGGAACGAATTCGGTTTTAAGCAAATAACTCAAATGAAGTTATGGGGGGGGATATGAATAAAAAAGGGATGATAACCTTTATAGTCTTTTTTCTGATGGGGATGTCCGGGATATCGTCGGCAATTGATTTGGGGATCATTACCGGCAGCAAAAAAGGTACCTATTTTCAATTTGGACTGAACTTGATGGACATGGTAAAACAATATGGAATTGATCTTCATGTATACAATTCCAGAGGGTCTGTGGAGAATGTCTATGCGGTTTATAAACGGCCCAAAACCCAGATGGGAATCGTCCAGTCCGATGTTCTGGCATTTGTTCTGAAGGTCAAGACCAATAAAACCCTTAAACATATCGCAAGCAAAACCAAGATGGTTTTTCCCTTGTACAATGAAGAAGTTCATCTTTTGGGAAAAACAGGGATAGACTCCTTTGACGATTTAGACGGAAAAATCATTGCCATTGGCAAGGAGGGCAGTGGTTCATACATGACATCCAGACTCTTGTTTGAGGTGTCCGGGATAACGCCCAGGGAGCTTGTACCCCTTGGGACGGATCAAGCCTTATCCCGCTTGAAGAGCGGCAGTATTGATGCCATGTTTTATGTTGCCGGTTTTCCCGTAAAGCTTTTCCTTGAGAATGTAGCGGGCAATGACGGGCTTCATCTTATCCCGATCGCCAACAAAAGCATCATTGAGTTTTATCCAATGGCCCAGATTCCTGCCGACACCTATGCCTGGCAGCCAAAATTGATTCACACCGTTGCTGTCAAGGCGGTTCTCGTTGCCTTTGATTTCAGGCGTAATAATTGCGATTATGTGGGGGAATTTGCTGGAATGGTCTACAATAATTTGGATTGGTTAAAACAAAACGGCCATCCCAAATGGAAGAGTGTGGATCTTGATTACCCACTCAAAGGGTGGGATCAATACGATTGTGTTAAAAAATATCTCCATGCCTTTCCCGGAGAAACCGAGGAACCCATGGAAAAGAATCCCTTGCTTGAGGCCATCAAGGAAATATTATAGCAACCGTTTCAAGGTTGAGGAGTGGGAAATGGAGTGGGTGAATGTATTGTCAGCATTTTAACCTTGAGAAAAAACCTTTTCAAATAAGTTCAGATAACCGATTTTTATGGAAGGGGAAAAAACACGCATCTGCCCTGGAATTATTGAAACAGGGAATTGCTCAGAAGCAAGGATTGCTGGTTTTGACCGGAGATGTGGGGACGGGTAAGACAACGCTTATCAATGAAATCATTCATACCCTGGATGTCAAGACCCAGTCTGTTATAATTGCCGATTCCAGCTTTGAGATGCATCATATTTTTTTGACCATTGCCCGGGCCTTTGGGTTTGAAGATCAATATCAAAAAGGTAAGAATTTTTCAGCGCAATTTGTTTCCTTTTTAAGTACCACGAATGCCGGGGGCCGAAAAGTGCTCGTCATCGTGGATGAAGCACAGAGAATACCGGCACGGTTTTTAAAGGAAATTATTTCCTGGTCAGAATTTAGACTTAACCACGTTTTAACCGTGATCCTTGCCGGGCAGCTGGAATTTCAAAATATTTTGCGAACACACCTGGGGCAGGGCCGGCGGAACCATATTAAAACACATGCCTTTCTTGAACCCTTGGATGAAAATGAAACCAAGATTTATATCAACAAACGTCTGGAATTTTCCGGATCAAAACGCAAAATTTTTTTAGTATCTGCGATCCATGAGGTCCATGTTTATTCAAAAGGTTTCCCCCGGCTTATTAACATCGCCTGTGATCAAGCGCTCATCGCAGCATTTACCAAGGGGGTAAGACTCGTTGACGCCCCAACATTTAAACAGGCCCTGGGTCAAATCGATTTGCCGATAGTGCCCTGGCGGGGAAAAAAAAATCACCCAATGGAAACGATATCCTTCCAGGGGTCATGGTTTCAAAAAAAATCCTTGTTAGGGGGTGGCTTTATTTTAATTTGTCTTTTTGCGGGTTATTTGTATTATGGAGAAAATGGGTCCTCTGCCCTTAAAAAAGAATCCCTTGCCCAGCCGGGCCTGATATCCCAGGAAAACCAAATTCAAAAACCCAAGTTACCGGTCGCATCTGAATCCTTACCTGGGGCTAAAAAACAGCCCAAGACGATTCAGTTGGCTGTTCCCCAAGTCCAGGAACCAGAAGTCCAACATATAAATGTAGTCTATACACCGGCCTCTTCCATGGAAGAGAAAAAAGATCTCTCTCCTATTGTGATAAACAATCTTATGGAGACAGATCAGATAGCAAAAATTGAAAAAGCAACCCCCAAAGATATTGATGGGTTTATTAAAGATGTTTTTTTGTTCAAAGAAAAACGCGATTCTGTTCGATCGGAAGATGCCATGGACATGGCAAAAGAAGAAGGAAAACTATTGCCGGGTCCTGGGGAGCCCTTTGAGGAAAAACTCAGGGATGTTTATCCAGAGGTTATAAATGAACCTGAACCAGATGCCATCATCGATTGGCTCATCCATAAAAGAAAGGCCCAATGACACA
Source organism: Desulfobacteraceae bacterium (assembly GCA_016743945.1). Taxonomy (GTDB): domain Bacteria; phylum Desulfobacterota; class Desulfobacteria; order Desulfobacterales; family Desulfobacteraceae; genus NBML01. Next base: position 85,351 of record JADGFI010000009.1, on the reverse strand, counting down.
ATAGGGCCCGAACGCACCCTCTTCCCGGGTCGCCACAGCTTTGCAAAATTAGTGTTTAAATAGGGTGGTTGTTGTGGTTTCCGGTATCGGATTTTGTACTATCTTTTAGAACCCATCTTGAAAAAGTGTATAAAGCCATTACTCTTATTAAAGAAATGATCGAACAAATAAAATAAAAAAGGGTTTCAGCCCTCTATAAACCATGAAAGCTCAGGACAGTTTCATGGAAAAAAGTTATCAATTTTTAATTCATAAGGAGATATCCCATGGCCACTACCCAGCTTGCAGGCAACCCGGTTGCCCTATCCGGCGACTTTCCTATCAAAGATGCCATTGCCAAAGATTTTACAGCGGTTCAGCAGGATTTGTCAGAAATTTCCGGTGAATCCTTTAAAGGGAAAAAAATGGTCCTTAATATTTTCCCCAGCATTGATACCGACGTTTGTGCCACATCGGTTCGAAAGTTCAATGAACGTGCTGCTGCCCTTGAAAATACCCAGGTGATCTGCCTTTCCGCAGATCTTCCCTTTGCTCATAAGCGGTTTTGCGGTGCCGAAGGCATTGAAAATCTCATCACCGCTTCTTTGTTTCGGAATCAAACTTTTGCTGTGGACTACGGGGTTTTGATTGCAGATGGGCCCTTGAAAGGGCTTACCGCCCGGGCGGTTATCGTGGTGGGTGAAGCTGGCAACATCCTTTATGCCCAATTGGTGGATGATATTACCCATGAGCCGGATTACGATGCCGCTTTGACGGCTCTGGCCTGATATTGTTTGTAATTTTTTTTAAAAAAATAATTTTTCATGTGGAGAGTCTCTATGAAAGGGTTTATGAAGTGGGTTCTGATGGGGGGGGGGGTGCTTCTGGTGCTGATTGTGGGCGCCATTGTTCTGATTCCCCGGTTTGTGGACGTTCAGCAGTATAAACCCATGATAGAAGAACTGGTCACCGAACAGACCGGGCGTTCCTTTTCCATGGGCGATGATATCCAATTGTCTGTTTTTCCCTGGGTGGGGGTGAGTTTATCCGATCTGCGTTTTGGCAGCCCAAAGGGGTTTGAAAACGAAGATATGATTGCGGTGAAACGGTTTGAAGCCCGCCTGCGGGTCATTCCTCTGCTTTCCCGCCAGATAGAGGTGTCCACCTTTGTGGTGGATACGCCCCGGTTTTTTCTGGAAAAAGCCAAGAACAAAAAAAACAATTGGGAAAATATCGGCCCGGTTGTGAAATCAGGGGAAAAGAAAATTCCAGAAAAACAAGCATCTGAAAAACAGGATGAGGCTGTTGGGCACACCGACGGGAAACTGCCCATTGACTCCTTCTCTGTTGGAAAATTTTCCATTGTAAACGGGTTTGTTTCCTATGTGGACCAGGCCACAGGGGTGAAAAATGAAATCTCTGATTTTAACCTGGACCTGACCAATCTCAGCCTTGATAAGCCCATTGGGGTGACACTGTCCGCTCGCTTGGACCAAAACTTAATTTCCCTGGAAGGAGTGGCCGGGCCTGTGGGAAAGAACCCGGGTAAAGAAGATCTGAATTTTGATATGACCCTCAAGGCCTTGGGTGAATTGAGTATCCACTTTGCAGGGAAGATCGTTCAACCCACGGGTGCTCCTCAAATTGCCGTGGACCTGGAGGTTGATCCGTTTTCACCCAGAAAGCTTTTGGCAGGTATAGGTCAGCCTTTTCCCGTGAAGACGGCTGACCCAAAAGTCTTGGACCGCGTATCTTTGACGGTAAAAATTGAGGGCAATGCCAAGGCTCTCTCTTTTTCCAGGGGTATTATCGGTCTGGATGAATCAAATCTTACCTTTCTGGCAGATGCAAAGGCGTTTGATAGACCTGATATCCGGTTTGACATGGTTCTGGACAGCATTGATCTGGACCGGTATCTGCCGCCAAAGCAAAAGGGGATGACGAGCAAACAAAGTACTGAACCAGAGAGTGCTGCCAAGAAATCCGATCAACAGAAAAAAACAGATTACGGGCCCCTGCGAAAACTTGTGCTGGACGGTAAGATAAAGGTGGGCAGCTTAAAGGCTGCAAATGTTAAAATTCAGGATTTTCTGGCCCATATAACCGCTAAAAACGGGGTTATTAACCTGGATCCCCTGAGCTTGAACCTTTACCAGGGAAGTGTTGCATCCAAAGTCCGTCTAGATGTTCGCAAAGAAATGCCTAAAACTCAGATTGCCCTGGATTCCAAAGGGATACAGGCCGGCCCTCTGCTCAAGGATGCCCTTGAAAAAGAAATCATTGAAGGCAGCCTTTCGGCGAACATGACCTTGGGCATGACCGGAGAGAGTCCGGACATGGTCAAAAAAAGTCTTGCCGGTAAGGGAGAATTGAAATTTGTCGACGGTGCCATTGTGGGAATCGACATTGCCAATACGGTCCGGAATGCTGCTGCGGGACTGGGCATGGGGGAGACGGCGGCAGCAAAACCCCGGACGGATTTTGCTGAATTGAAGATTCCTTTTTCTGCAGACCAGGGAATTGTCAACATCCCGGGTGCAAGTCTCATCTCTCCGCTTATCCGGCTTTTGGCCATGGGAAACGCCAACCTGGTGGCAGAGGTCCTTGATTTTCGGGTGGAGCCAAAGGTTGTGGCCACTTTAAAAGGCCAGGGAGATACCAAGGACCGGTCCGGGCTTTCGGTGCCTTTATTAATAACCGGTTCCTTTGATTCTCCCAAGATCCGGCCTGATTTAAAGGCCATGATCGGCAACGGGGTACCGGATGCAGAGAATATCAAACAGATGCTCAAGACAAAAGGGGCTGCAGGTTCAGATGGGAACTCTGTTGAAGAGACAGCCAAGGGTTTGTTAAAGGGATTTATGCCAAGCTCAAAAAATTAGTTTAGAAAATTAAAGCGACCTGTTGGATCGGTGGGTCACATGAGAACGAGGAAAAAAAAATGATAAAAAAATATACCAACATCTGGCTGACGTTTATTGTTTTTCTTCTATTGGCGGTACCGGTTCATGCCGGTAATTCCTGGCTTGAAAAGGGGACGGACTCTCTTAAATCCTTTGGGCTGACAGAAGAAACGGTCACTGGTGCCGCTTCCGGGACAGGCCTGTCTGTGGCGGAAATTTCAGCCGGATTGAAGGAGGCGCTTAGGGTGGGATCTGAAAATGTGGTCCAGCAGTTGAGTGCCACCAACGGGTTTAACACGGATAAAGCCATTCACATTCCCCTGCCGGAAAGTCTGTCCATGGTTAAAACGGCATTGGATAAGGTGGGGTATTCTTCCTTGACCGATGACCTGGAACTCAAATTGAATCGGGCGGCTGAAGCCGCCACTCCCCAGGCAAAAAAGATGTTCCTGGACGCCATTTCCACCATGACTTTTGAGGATGCACAGGCCATTTATAAAGGGGCGGATGATGCCGCCACCCAATATTTTAAGGAAAAAATGTCCCCGGGCCTGGCCGGTGCGATGGAACCTGTCATAGACAAGACCCTGTCCCAGGTAGGCGCTGTCCAGGCCTATGATACCATGATGGGCGAGTACAAGGCCCTTCCCTTTGTGCCGGATGTAAAATCCAACTTGACCGGCCATGTGGTTGATAAGGGTATGGCCGGTATTTTCCACTATATGGCACTGGAAGAAAAAGCCATCCGCCAGGACCCCATCAAGCGGACCACCCAATTGTTGCAGAAGGTATTTAATTGATGTTGAACTGAAAATGAGGTGATTATGGAATTTAGATTTTTTGGAGCAGCTGGTGAAGTAACCGGGTCCATGCATCTTCTGGACACGGGAAATGATAAAATTCTTTTTGATTGTGGTATGTTCCAGGGCAGAAGAAAGGAGAGTGCCGAGAAAAACAAGATCTTTGCCCTGGACCGGTCAAAGATTACCAATATGGTTTTGTCCCATGCCCATATTGACCATTCCGGTCGGATTCCCATGCTGACAGCAGAAGGTTTCAATGGCAGAATTATTACCACCCGGGCCACAAAGGATGCCCTAAACTATATGCTTCTGGACAGCGGTCATATTCAGGAATCCGACGCCCAGTACCTGAATTATAAATCCCTGCGTTCTTTTCTCTACAGCCAGGAACAGAACAAGCGAAAACAGAACATCAGCAACAAAGAAAAAAACAGCATTAAAAAACTTTTGAAAAAAAGTCCCTATGAACTGGATGCAATGGCCATTGCCAAGCTCCAGAAAGACAAGGGCCTTGAAAGATTTTCTCCACTTTATACCATGGAGCAGGCCCGGCAGTCCCTGGGCTATATAGACGGATATCCCTTTGGTACTCCCGTGACCATTGGGAAGGATACCACGGTGAAATTTTATGTGGCCGGCCACATTTTGGGATCTGCCTTTTCCCTGGTCACGGTGAAACAGGCGGACAGAATTGTTCGGATCCTGTATACCGGGGATGTGGGGCGGTTTGGTAAACCCATTCTCAAGGATCCCACACTTGACTTTGACGAACAAGACCGGGAAATAGACCTGCTTATCACGGAAAGTACCTATGGGGACCGGGAACATGACCCGGTTGAAGACCTGGGAGACTCTTTGAAAAAGGTGCTGGTCGAAACCTTTAAACGAGGCGGGTCCGTGATTATCCCCTCCTTTGCCTTTGGCCGTACCCAGGAAATTATTTATATGCTCCATGAGCTGTATGAATCCGGCCAGGTTCCAAAACAACCCATATATGTGGACAGCCCCCTGGCCTCCAATATCACCACTGTTTTTGGGGAACATCCGGAAAGTTATGACAAGGAAACCCATAAAACTTTTCTGGAAAAAGGGTTGAATCCCTTTTATTTTGACAAGATTAAATTTGTGGCAAGTGTGGAGGAATCCATGCGCCTGACACGGGATGAGACCCCCCATGTGGTCATTTCCGCATCGGGTATGTGTGAGGCCGGACGGATTCTCCACCATTTGCGATATAAAATTCATAATCCTAAAAATACCATTTTGCTGGTGGGATATATGGCCCAGCATACCCTGGGCCGACGCATTGAAGAGATGGGCGTGGATATTGCCAATGGAGAAGGCTCTTCCCAGGAACCGCCGGAAGTAAAAATACTGGGTAAAACCTATCCTTTAAAGGCCCGGGTGGCAAAGATAGGGGGATTTTCCGCCCATGGTGACAAAAATGAGCTTGAGCGTATTATTACCGGGTCTAACCTGAATATCAAAAAAATCGGCATTGTCCACGGTGAGGCGGACCAAAGCCTGGCCTTTGAACAACGCCTACAGGAAAAAGGCTATGACACCTTTATCCCGGCCCCCGGTGACAGGGTGAGCTTTTAAATAACCGGCATGGCCGGCGCATGGTATTTGCCCCGGCCACAACGAAAAATGAAACTTACATGTAAAAATTAGGTCACCTTAAAATGGCGGTTCCCGAATCCATGGCGTGAATCGTCATTTTACTGCCCACCATGTTTTCAATGGCAAAGGGAAACCAGAGCTGTTCCATCTGGGGGTGTTGGGCAAAAAAATGGGTGGCAAATGCTCCCAAAAGTTTGCTGTAAAAGGGGCTTGCCGTTCCGGTTGTCGCCTCTTGATTAAAATCAATGAGATACTCGACCCTTGCAAGTCCCTTGGTCTCCATATTTGCTGCAATGAAAGGCGTTTTGGGGCTTTCATTCAACAGGGCGATCATGGAAAAATCACAGGCGGCATATGCCCCAAGATATTCTGTCACTTGATGGGGTCCAAGCGTTTTTACCCCTTGGTTGATGCATTTACCCCCGGCAACGATAAACGTAAGATTTTTTTCCAGGACATAGTGTTCAAATTTTTTAAAAAGGCTTTCCGGGTTATTCATTTCTTGTGTTAGATCGGTCATTTTCCACATGTTTTGTCTGCTTTCTTCTTTTTCTTTTGTCTGGCGGTTTATGATTATGGTTTCTGGGTCTAATCTAGTATTGGGATGAAAATATTTTTTGTATTTTGCCATTTCTTTCTTGCTTAATCAACACCAAATTCAGAGGGCTTGAGCAGGCTCAGATAGTCCACCAGGGCTTTGTTCCTTTGGAATGTCAGCTTATCTTGTTTGATAAAAATATTAAAGTGGTCTGCCCCGGGCTTGATATGGGGGAAAGGATCGATTAATATGTTTTCTGCAAGTTCTCCTAGGACCGTGTATTTGGGGACAAATCCAATTCCCAGACCTGAAACAGCACCATTGATAATGCCGCGGATATGGTTGATCTGAATCACATTTTTCAGACAACACCGTTTTTCTTCAGGGATGGCCATGATAAAATTTTGCCACCATTTCAAATGCTTGTCACTGGACAGGATGTTGATGCGTTCAAGGTCTTCCACCGACCTTATTGTGTGTTCCCTGACAAAGGCGGGAGCGGCAATGGTGATGTATTGTTCCTGGAAAAGATAAATTTTTGCAAGGTTTGGCAGGAGATGTTCCTTGCAGTCAATGATCAGGTCCACTTCATCCTCAACCAGGGGTGTTTCAAGGTGATGGGAAAAGAAAAAATCCAGGCGGATATCCGGGTGGGCATCCAGAAAACCTTTTATATGCTTGACCAGGATACTGGTGCCGAACTCCACAGTACTGCCGATGCGGATACGGACCTTGGCTTCTCGTTTGAATTTGGCGATATCCTGGTCGGCCCGTTCTATTTCATAAAAAATTCGTTCACAGGAGGCAAACAGGGTCAGGCCTGCATCGGTCAGCACAATGGTTTTCCCTTTTCGCAGGAGAAGAGGGGTGTCAACGGAAGCCTCCAGCTTCTTAATAGCATGGCTTACTGCTGACTGGGTGACAAATAAGAGACTGGCGGCTTTGGTGAAATTTTTTACCTTTGCCAGGAAGAAAAAAGTTTTCAGGTGGTAGAGGTCCATGTAATCCTTATGTATGAATACAATTCATGATAATTAGGAATATTATGAATTTTACTTTATACCCCCAGGGTTTATATTACAAGGACGACCTATTTTTTAATAACCGGCATGGCCGGAGCACGGGTATTTGCTCTCGCTACAACGAAAAATGAAACTCTTATAATTGTAATGTCTTGACCGGAGTTTCATATAAATAACCTTACTGAATCAGGAGGAATTCCATGGATAAAAAAACAAATAAAATTTTGCAAACACTGGGGATAGAGACAGTGAATAAGGGTGCGACAACCGGCAGCATCAACGGCTGGATTACGACCAAAGGCCAGGAGCTTGTCAGTTATTCTCCCATTGACGGTCAGGCCATTGCAAGGGTTGCCCTGGCAGATGCCGGGGCCTATGACATTCTCATGGAAAAGGCCACCACTGCATTTGCCTCCTTTAAAATGATGCCGGCGCCTAAAAGGGGGGAGATGGTCCGGGAAATAGGGAATCAACTCCGGGAAAAAAAAGAGGCCCTGGGCACCCTGATCGCCCTTGAAAACGGGAAAATCAAGGCAGAAGGAATGGGCGAGGTCCAGGAGATGATTGATATTGCTGATTTTGCCGTGGGCTTGAGCCGGCAGCTATATGGGTTGACCATGCACAGTGAACGGCCCCTGCACAGGATGTATGAACAATGGCATCCCCTGGGGGTGGTCGGAATTATCACCGCCTTTAATTTCCCCTGTGCTGTCTGGGCATGGAATGCTTTGGTGGCAGCGGTATGCGGGGATGTCTGCCTGTTTAAACCCAGTTCAAAAACTCCCCTGACTGCCATTGCCATCCAGAACATTATTGCGCCGGTGGTGGATAAATACGGGGCTGACGGGGTGTTTAACCTGATCATCGGTTCACGGCAGGATGTGGGAATGCCCATGCTCAATGATCCGAGAATCCCTTTGATTTCCGCAACGGGCAGTACGGCCATGGGCAAACGGGTGGGGGCAATTGTGGGAGAGCGGCTGGGACGCACCCTGCTGGAACTGGGGGGGAACAATGCCATTATTGTCACCGAAGATGCCGACATGGATATGGCCATCCGGGCAACACTTTTCGGGGCCGTGGGCACCGCCGGTCAGCGATGTACCTCCACCCGGAGAATCATTGTCCAGTCCTCTGTGCGCAAGATATTTGTTGCCCGGCTCATTGATGCCTACAAACAGGTCCGAATCGGTAATCCAATGGATGAAAAAACTTTGATGGGACCCCTCATTGATGCCACAGCCGTGGCAGGCATGGACCAGGCGCTTACGGCTGCCAGGGAACAGGGGGGAGAGGTTCTTTACGGCGGCGGTCCCGCGACCATCCAAGGTCTTGAAGGTGGCTTCTATGTAACCCCGGCCATTGTGGCGGTCAAAAATCATTATCCCATTGTCCAGCAGGAGACCTTTGCGCCCATTCTTTATATCATTGACTATGATTCCCTGGATCAGGCCATTGAATTGCATAATCAGGTGCCCCAGGGACTTTCCAGCGCAATTTTTACCGGTTCCATGTACGCCCAGGAGCAGTTTTTATCCCACAAAGGATCAGACTGCGGCATTGCCAATGTCAATATCGGAACTTCGGGCGCTGAGATCGGCGGTGCCTTTGGCGGCGAAAAAGAGACCGGCGGGGGCAGGGAATCCGGGTCTGACGCCTGGAGAGTTTACATGAGACGCCAGACCAATACCATTAACTGGGGACGTGACCTTCCCCTGGCCCAGGGCATAGAGTTTGACATCAGATAGACAATGGAAAAAAACAATGGAGAAAAACAATGAATAACAGCATTTTTAAATTACCGCCAGCCTATAACGAACCCATCAAGACTTTTTTACCGGGAAGCCCGGAACGAGAACTTCTGGAACAAGAGCTGACCCGTCAGATGGGCCTGACCCTGGAAATTCCTTTGATTATCAACGGCCAAAAGATTCATACACAAGACACAGGAGTTGCCCGCTGTCCCCATGACCATGGTCATACGCTTGGGACTTTCAGCAAGGCCGGAGACAAGGAAATCCGTTTGGCCATTGATGCAGCGCTTGCTGCCAAACCTGCCTGGGAAGCCATGGCCTGGCAGGACCGGGCCGCCATTTTTCTCAAGGCCGCAGATCTGATTTCCCGGAAATATACCCATAAGATCAATGCAGCCACCATGCTCAATCAGTCCAAAAATGCCTTCCAGGCTGAGATTGATGCTACCTGTGAACTGGTTGATTTTTTAAGGTTCAATGTACATTTTATGGAAGAGATTTATGGCAACCAGCCCGTTTCTGATCGCGGAATATGGAACAGGATGGAGTATCGGCCGTTGGAAGGATTTGTCTTTGCCCTGACCCCCTTTAATTTTACGGCCATTGCCGGGAATTTGTGCACGGCACCCGCCATGATGGGCAATACCATCGTGTGGAAACCAGCGTCCACAGCGGTCCTTTCAGGCTTTTATCTCATGGAGATTTTTAAGGAAGCAGGATTGCCCGACGGGGTTATTAATTTTATCCCGGGCAGCGGGTCAGCCACCGGCAAGATAGTACTGGACCATAAGGATCTTGCCGGTATACATTTTACCGGTTCTACCCGTGTGTTCCAGACCTTGTGGCAGAAAGCCGGAGAGAATATCGCCCGTTATAAATCCTATCCCCGCATTGTGGGAGAGACCGGGGGCAAGGATTATATTTTCATGCATCCGTCGGCAGATGTGGATACGGTGGTGACAGCTGCCATCCGGGGATCCTTTGAATACCAGGGCCAGAAATGTTCGGCCTGTTCCCGGCTCTATGTTCCCCAGTCCAAATGGGATATTTTCCAGGAAAAATTGATCGCTCAGGTTTCAAAAATCAAACCCGGCAGTGTTTTGTCCTATACCCCTTTCTTAAATGCGGTCATTGACGAAAAGGCCTTTGATACCATTGACGGGTTTATCAGCCGGGCAGAGGCATCGGACAAGGCCGATATCATTGCCGGGGGAGATCGGGACAAGTCCCGGGGATATTTTATTGCGCCCACCGTGATCTTGACACAGGATCCCTATTATGAATCCATGGTAGAGGAAATTTTCGGGCCGGTTTTGACGGTTTATGTATATGCTGACAAGGCGCTGGACCAGACCCTTACCATCCTGGATACAACTTCGGCCTATGCATTGACCGGGGCTGTTTTTGCCCAGGACCGGCAGGCCATCGCTCACATGACACAGCGCCTGACCCATTCTGCCGGTAATTTTTATATCAATGACAAGCCCACAGGTGCTGTGGTGGGCCAGCAACCCTTTGGGGGGGGGCGTAAAAGCGGCACCAATGACAAGGCCGGCAGCCAGTTCAACCTGTTGCGCTGGACCTCTCCCCGGACCATCAAAGAAACTTTTGTGCCGCCAGTGAGGCATGAATATCCTTTCATGGCACAATAAGGTTTTTTTGGGGGGGAAAAAATTAATACTTAATAGTTTTTTTGCTATGTTCAGGCCACTATTTTATAGGTATGCGTTGTAGATTACAGTGGTTTTTAAGGAGCGAATGTGGCGTTTAAAAAGCAGAGCCTCACCCCCCGGGTGATCCAGGATCTTGAAAAACGATCCGAGATAGGGAGTTGTTTTTATATCCTAGCCGTCTGTGTGGTATTGTTCACAGACGGCTATTCTTCTGGCCGGGCTACAACTGTCCCTTGCCATATTGTTCATGCTTTTTTGTGTGGATATGATTTTCTTAAGACGGTTACTTTTCTTTTGCAATCACCCAGATCGCATGGATAATTCCGGGGATATACCCCAACAGAGTCAGCAGGATATTGAGCCAGAAATGTTTGCCAATGCCCACCTGCATGAAAACGCCCAGGGGGGGGAGGATAATTGAGATAATAATTTTAATCAGTTCCATATGGGTTCCTGCAATTGATTCGTGATTTAATCAATACCGTAAGTTTGCTTGTGCATCATAACATTTTTTTGACGCACCACAAAGAAAAACAATGAAAATATTGGACAATTATTATTTGGGGATTACCTTAACTTCTCATTTGTTTGTCATATCCTTAAATTATGGGATATTTTTTTAAAATTGCTGGCTTCCATTGTCAAAAGGAATGGGTCGGTTGAATATCAGGGTACGGCGGTGCCGGTCCCGAAAGGAAAAGATCATGACTGAAACGATACAATCAGGGGATACCATTGCTGTAGACTATACGGGTAAGTACGAAGACGGGAACGTGTTTGATACATCAGAGGGTAAGGCACCCCTGACATTTACCGTTGGGACGGGAATGCTGATAAAAGGATTTGATACCGCCGTCATTGGAATGAAAAAAGGGGAATCTAAAACCGTCACCATTTTGCCGGAAGAGGGGTATGGTCTGCGAAATGAAGAAGCCTTTGTGGATGTTCCCCGGATGCATTTCCCAGAAGAGATCCCCCTGATTGAAGGATTGCAACTGGAACTCCAGGACCCCAACGGCCGTCCGGTTCCGGCCGTGGTAGCAGAGATCGGAGAAGAATCCGTTAAAATGGATATAAATCATTTCCTTGCCGGAAAAACATTGATATTTGATATTGCCATCAGTGAAACCGGTCTGACTCCTCCGGCGCCTGGGGAACATAGTTGCGGATGCGACTCCCATGGCCAAGGATGCAGCTCTGATTCAAAGGGAGATTGCGGCTCTGATCAAAAGGGGAACTGCGGTTGCGGTTGCTGATTCTCTAAGCCAGCCTCTCTCTATTCCTTCCCTGCCAGGGCCTTGCCCGGCAGGGAAGTTGTATTTTACAATAATTTTTTGTTTTTCCATGGGTTGAATATTGTGGACGGGGCCGAATTATTAATAATAAAAAAGAGTAACACCCAGGAAGCAAAAGGTAAGAATCGTCCCAAAAAAGCATGCAGGCAACTGCATCATTCTGTGTTCAAAGGAGACAAAAAAGATGTCTGATCAGAGAAAAAAAAGAGGGTGTTTGTCCATGAACAAATTGATTTTGCGCTTGTTACTTTTAGCAACAGCCTTCACAGGCATTGTTTTTTCGGGGGCGCTTGCTGCCCAGGAGGCCCAAAAGATAGAAGGCTGGGATGCCCACGCGTCACAAACCCGCATGCACTTCCAGGACAACGAGATGGAGTTTTCCCTTGCTCTCATTCTCGGGGCAACGATGAACGGAGGCTGCGAGATAGGCGAAGCCTTTTTCACTGCTGGTCGTATCATTGAGGGGGATGCGGCCAGTTGGCACAAAGAGTGGGTCGAGATGGCCGGACGCGTTGAGGCACGTGGTGACAAGAGTCTTGCCAAAGGTCATGGCGTCAGTGCCAGGGATCAGTATATGCGGGCTTCTTATTACTATCGAGCGGCCCTGATTGCCATGTTGCCCGATGACCAACGTTTTAAAAAGACGGCCCTGAAAAGCCGCAGTCTCGTGAGAAAAGCGGGTTTGCTGTTCGATCCGGTGCTGGAATATTTTGAAATTCCCTTTGAGGGAAGCGTTTTGCCTGGATACTATAGGAAGGCCTCCAAAGACGCGGGAAAACACAAAACGCTGATCATGATCGGCGGCGGAGAAACCTTTGCAGAAGATCTTGTCTTTTACATCGCCCGCCAGGCCCATGAATACGGTTACAACTTTCTTACCGTCGACCTTCCCGGCCAAGGACTTCTTCCCCTTGAAAAAAAGTTTTTCCGGGTAGACGTGGAGGTTCCCATGAAGGCGGTCGTCGACTATACTTTGACCAAGGCCGGGGTCGATCCGAAGCGTCTGGCCATGTTTGGCATCAGCGGCGGCGGCGGCTTTGTTCCCCGTTCGGCTCAATTTGACAATCGCATCAAGGCCATTGTCATGAACAGTGCTGTTGTAGATGCCCATTCTCTGTTTGCCGCCATGCCCGTAGCGACCATGACCGAGGACAAAATGAAGCAGTGGTCCTCTTTCAAGGCAAACACCATCCGGGTGATTGCCTGGCGCTGGGGGGTTGCCATGGACAATATTCCCGGTCTGGTCGAGGCCAACAGAGGTTTCGACTTCGACCCTGCCCGGATTAATTGTCCGGCCCTCGCCCTGGTGGGAGAGGGAGAATACGCAGACGTCAACATCCAGGCCCAGCAAAAGCTGTTTCTGGATAAAGTGCCCCACGATAAAAAAGCCCTTGTCGTGACGCCTGCCGATGAAGGCGCTTCCAATCATTGCCTGACGGAGAACCGCAGCATCATGAGTCAGACCGTCTTTGATTTTCTTGACGAGGCGTTTGAAAACAACCTGAAAAAATAAACCCGGGAAAAAGGACTGCATTGTAAAAAATTGCAGAGGGGGGATTTCTTATAATCGGGGAGTGGGGCAATCGGTTTTTTTTTGTTGATCAAGCAAACTTTATTCTTTATGGGAAGATGAATGAAACTAGAAAATGTCCGAAAAATTGATTTTTTTGATATTGATCCTGACCAGACGCTCCGAGTGGAAGCCATGGCCAGGTTTTTTCAGGAGATGGCCACCCTTCATTCCATCAAGGTGGGGGCAGGGCCGGATATTCTTTTTTCAAGGGGGGTGACCTGGTTTCTGAATCGACTGGAGATCGAGGTTTTCCGGTATCCCTTGTTGGGGGAAAAATTGAAAATTACGACCTGGTCAAGGGGGTTCCGCCACCACATGGGCTTGAGGGAGTATTGCATTGACTCTGAAAAAGGCCTGGTGGCAAAAGGATCTTCTGTCTGGATATTTTTTGACTTTAAAAAGAAAAAAATTATTAAAGTCCCGGCAGACATTGAATCTTTATATCAATTTGATCCTGAAAAAGGGTTTGAGGACGAGCTTGCCAGCTGGAAGACCTGCGGCAAATTAGAACCGGAAAAAGAGCTGACAATCAGTCTCCGGTACGGAGACTTTGATGTGAACGGTCATGTGAACAATACCATTTACCTGGGCTTTATCGAAACCCTGTTCCATAAAACCCCTGCCTTGGGAAACAAGCGATTGCGGGATGTGAAAATAAGGTTTTCCAGGGAAATTAACAGATCCGTGGAATCGGTTCGCATCGGGTATAAAAACGTGGATGGGCATTACCAATTCAATATATATGACCCCAATGATGGGAACAGATTATATGCGGACGGAGAGTTCACCGCCATGGCCTGACCATGGCCGGATGTGGCTCCTCGCTATTTTGTCAATCAGATAAAATCAGATCAGTCCCAGGAGCATTTTTGTGCCGACCCCGTAAAGCAGAACCGCAAAAATCCGCTTGAGCTTGTCAACGGGTAGACTGTGGGCCAGTCGAACGCCTAACGGCGCTGTCAGAACACTTATGGAGGCAATCCCGACAAGAGCGGGCAGGTTGATATAACCAATGGAATAGGCCGGCAGGGATGCAAGCCCCCAGCCATTGAAAATATAGCCAATGGTCCCGGCCACGGCAATGGGCAGGCCAATGGCAGCGGAGGTTCCGATGGCATGGTGGACGGGTATATTGCACCAGACCATGAAGGGAACAGACAGGGTGCCCCCGCCGATGCCCACAAGACTTGAGACCCCGCCGATGATATTGCCCGTGGCAAACATGCCAAGGGTTTCCGGCAAATTTCTGGATGCCTTTGGTTTTTTGTTCATGAGCATCTGGGTGGCCACCACATAGAGGAAAATACAGAAAAATCCCTTTAAGAAACCAGTGGACATGGCCGATGCAAAGCAAGATCCCAAAAAAGTGCCGGTAAATATACCGATGACAATGCGACGGACCACTTCCCATCTTACCGCCCCCCGTTTGTGGTGGGCCATGAAACTGGAGATTGATGTAAACATGATGCTGGCCATGGAGGTACCAAGGGCTACATGCATGAGTATATCTGTCGATACTCCCTGGGTCCCCATGATATAGATCAGCAAGGGAACAATGACAAGACCACCGCCGATTCCAAGAAGCCCTGCCAGTACACCGGCAATGGCCCCTACGCCGCAATAGATAATAAGAACAGTCAACATTATGGGGTACTCCTGAATTATTATAGTGTTCTTTTCTAAAAAAAAATACCGGATTTTTTCCGGTAGATAAAATAGTAAAAACCGCAACATGGTATTACACCCTGGCCGGGAATTCGTCAATATCCTCAGGGCAAAATATCAGGATGAGCAGATGTAAACTCTTTTTGTCTTCTCCTGATCAAGATTCCAGTAAAATGCCCCCTTGTTAATAAAAATTTTTATAAAAGCTTTTTCCTGGGGTGGTGGAAGCCTTACAAAACATGACCAAATCAGGGAAAAATACATTGAAGCTTTAACGATAGCAGATGTGCATGATTCTTCTTTGTTGATTGAATTTGTTAGGTCTTGAAGAAGAATTTTGCCTTTCCGGATCTGTTCAGACTCCGGGACCCTTGCTTAACAATGCCTGGCCCGTCACCATGACCCCAAAGATCTGGCCCCAGAACAGGAGCATCAACTGGGCCGGTTCCAGGGCCGGTTTGATGGTGTTGTTCTTAATGCACCTGGTTTTTGGTGTGGATATTTTATCAGTGATTAAATGGTTTTTCATATTGTCAATGATCAGAAGCTATCTCTGACTTTAAGATCATCTGGTGGTATAAAATAGTTTTTCAATTTATATTTTACCACCATAATAAAAGTATTGACAATATGTTCTCACTAAATTAACAATGTTTATTATAAAATAACACTAAATTAAGAAGAGAACCCATGAATAGCAAAAAAACCTATGGCATTCCAAAGCATGATATTTTTACCGACGAACCCATTGATCTTAAAGAACTTGTCGAAAAATTGGCCCATAAACTGGCTGATTCCAAGTCTGGGGCTGGTTCAAAGAAAAAAATGTCCTATAGCATCTCACCCCTTGCCCAGGCCCTGATCAAAAAAGTAGCTCAGGAGACAGGGGCTACCCAGGGAAGTATTGTTGAGGCAGCTCCTCTTTTGTTTGCAAAAATGGCCATGGATTCTCTGGAACGCAGATCAAAGGCATTGGGAACCCTGAAGACACTTAAGGAGCAGATTTTACGATCCCTGCATTCCTTTGCAAAGACAGCACCCCATCTTAAATCATATACTGATCAAGTGGCAACGGTGATGGAAGAAATTACGACAATGGAAAAAGAGGCAGTGGAAAACAGGAATATTCAAGGTGTGGACACAGTTGGATACCCTTTTCTGAACAGCTTAAAAATCCAAAAGGGTGAGGTGCCGCCCTATAACAAAGAGATCAAGGATTTTTTGGGCGAAGACGATTTGTTTGCCCCGTTTTCTTAAAAGTATCCAGATTAGACCGGCAGAGCATAAAACCTTAAAAAATAATACACACAAGGCTTGCAATCGTTTTTAATACCATAACAATTCATACAAAAAGGGAGGTAATATCCATGGCAGAACAGATCGCAGACAGACGAGATATTGAATTTGTATTATTTGATCAATTAAAGGCTGATGAGCTATGTGAGGTGGAAAAATTCCGCGATTTCAATAAAAGAACATTTACCATGCTGATAAATGAGGCCAGAAAATTTGCAATTAAAGAGATTTTGCCGACCTATCAGCAGGGTGACCGGGAAGGTGTCAGATTTGAAAACGGGAAAGTCATGATTCCCGAATGTTACAGGCGCCCATTTAATCTCTTAAGAGAAGCTGAGTTTACCTCTATGGCTGAAGCTCCTGAGCATGGCGGCCAGGGACTTCCGGAAACCATCGCAACGGCTGTCGCAGAATATCTTGTGGGAACCAATTTTGCCCTAGCCACCTATTCTTTCCTGGGCCATGGGACAGGCAAAATGATTGAGTTGTTTGGCACAAAAAAACAAAAACAGATCTATCTAAAAAAACTTTATACAGCAGAATGGAGCGGAACAATGCTTCTTACCGAACCCAATGCCGGCTCAGATGTCGGGCTGTTGGAAACAAGTGCAAAAAGGAATGATGACGGTACCTTCACACTGACAGGGAACAAAATTTTTATCACTTCAGGTGACCACGATCTGACCGAAAACATCATTCACCCTGTATTGGCAAGAATCCAGGGCGCTCCCAAGGGGACAAAAGGGGTCTCTTTGTTTATCGTTCCCAAATACTGGGTAAATGAGGATGGATCCATTGGAGAAGAAAATGATATTGTCTGTACCGGGATAGAAGAGAAAATGGGAATCCATGGCAGTGCAACATGCAGCATGGCACTGGGCAGCAAAGGTAAGTGCCGGGGCATGATTCTTGGTGAAGAAAACAAAGGCATGAAAGCCATGTTTCATATGATGAATGAAGCAAGGCTCGGCGTTGGGCTTCAGTCCTTTGCCCATGCCTCCAATGCCTACCTGTATGCATTGAATTATGCAAGACAGCGCGTGCAGGGCCGCGCTCTTGAAGATGCTTTGGATCACGGAGCTCCTTCCGTGGCGATTATCAACCATCCCGATGTCAGAAGAATGCTTCTTGAGATGAAATCCCATGTAGAGGGTATGAGGAGTTTTACCTATTATACAGCCAATTGCTTTGACAAAGCCGTTACCTCAAAGACAAAAGAACAAAGGGATAAGAACAAGATGCTCAGTGAGCTTCTCACCCCGGTGCTCAAGACCTATAATAGCCAGCGAGGCTTTGATATGTGCGTAAAGGCCATTCAGGTCTATGGCGGGGCAGGTTACACCAAGGACTATCCGATTGAACAATTGGCAAGGGATTGTAAGATAGCTTCGATCTACGAAGGTACCGATGGTATTCAGGCAATGGATCTGCTGGCGAGGAAACTGGGGATGAACAAGGGTCTTGTATTCCTGAATTTTATAAATGAAGCAATGGCTGCTGTTACAAAAGCAAAGGAATTTGAACCATTAAAAAAAATTGCCTATAGAACCGAACAATTAATTCAAAAACTGGCTGATTCGGCAATGCATATTGGAAGGACGGCAATGTCTGCAAAATTCAAAATAGCCTTTGCCCACTCGGTTCCTTTTCTTGAGGCCATGGGTGACACTATAATGGCATGGATGCTGCTCTGGCGGGCCAGTATTGCCAGTGAAAAATTGGGTAACAATGCCCCTAAAAAAGAGCTGGCATTTCTTGAAGGTCAGATCAAAAGTGCTGATTTTTTCATCAACAATATTACGCCCATAACCATGGGCAGGATAGATTCAATAATGGCCTCGGGGGATGCGGCCATTACCATAGATGATGATTCTTTTTAAGCCTTCTCTAAAAAGATCGGGGACTGTCCTTAAAAGAAATTAAAGCCTTTTATCTGATTAGAAAAAAATATGCAACCGGGGCTGACGTCTATAAATTTGTGATTGAACGCTTAACAAAACAACAAGAAATCATTGACAAAAAGATACGTGAATATATGCATTTAAAGAAACAGATCGATCTCAAGACCTGGCCGGAAAGTATCTTATCATGATCGGTGGAGCGGTGTTTGATGAGCAGAGTGAATGAACTTATGTCGATACAAGCAAATGGTCATGTGCTGGAGATTGGTCTTGGTACCGGAAAATATGGCAAAAAAAATCAGCTTCAATAGTCAAAGGCTGGAACTTTGAAATCTGAATCAGCGTAAATCAATTCAGAGAGGTAAACCGGATCAGGCCTTGGTGGGTCATGATTGCGTCTTTTGTTCCTGCATTTTTTTATTTGTTTTTGGGAATTATTGATATTGCAAAATTGATGGGGTTTCAATAAAATAAGCAGTTGATAAAAGTGTGGATAAAATTGTAGCAAACACAAAGATTGCATGCATAAAAAAAAATAAACGTGCAGGGAGAAACTCGGTCGTGGATATTCTTGAAAAAATTCAAAAAGATGGTCTCGTTTTTGATGGTGCCATGGGTTCAATTCTTATCAGCAAAGGCATCGCAGGAGGAGAAGCATCTGAATTATGGAATTTAAAGCATCCTGATATTATAAGGGAAATACATAAGGCCTATTATGATGCCGGATCGGATGTGGCAACGACCAATACATTTGGTGCATCCGCCATAAAATTAAAAAAAATGGGTGTCACCCAAAGTGTGGAAGATGTGAACCGAACCGGGGTTCGGATTGCAAGATCCGTGTGTGGTAAAAATCAATACGTTGCAGGTGATATGGGGGCTCTTGGTGACATGCTTGAGCCCATGGGGCCTGTTTCATTTGATGAAGCTGTGGACTGCTTTGCCCAGCAGGCAGGCTTTCTTGAAGATGAAGGCGTTGATGTTTTCCTTATTGAAACAATTTTTGATGTTAATATTGCATTTGCAGCAATTAAAGCGGTTCGTTCTGTGTCTGGAAAGCCGATTTTCTGTTCTTTGACCTTTAAAGAAACGAAAAAAGGTTTTTTTACTATTTTTGGAAATAACCCAAAAGACAGTATGAAATCACTGGTTGATGCCGGTGCCACTGCTGTTGGCGCCAATTGCTCAATGGGAAGCAGAACAATGATTGATCTGGCCGGGGAGATTAAAAGAAGTGTTAATGTTCCTGTAATCATTATGCCCAATGCAGGTATGCCAAAAATAAAAGAAGATACCGCCGTCTTTTATCCGGAGGATGAATTCTTTTTTGCAGACAGTATTAAAAAAATCAAAACGCTTGGTGTGGAAATCGTAGGCGGTTGCTGTGGGACAACACCGGAATACATAAAAAAGATCAAAGAAATTATTTAACAAAAGGAGTCTCATTCTTAAAATGGTTAACGTTGAAATAGATAGTGGTATTTGTGGATTTACAACCATTGTTCATGCTGAAGATAAGAAAGAATTTATGGCCTCATTCCGGTTAGAAACCGAATGTCCCAATTGGAAAAAAGTTGATGCCGTTCTGGGTGGAAAAAAAATAAATGTAATGGCCGAATTATTTAAAGACAAAAAAACAGGTGAATTAAATTCCCAGGTTCTTGATATTTTTTTTAAAACAATTCCCCATGTATCATGTCCGGTATTATCCGGTGTTCTAAAGGCATTGGAAGTGAGCGTCGGTCTGGCACTTGCAAAAAATGCAACCATAACATTCAAATAACAGCATTTTCTTATTTTAAATCACCCCCACCGTTCTAATTGTGTCGGGGGTGATTTGCCAGGGTTTTGATTGTTGTCTAATATTTGATGTGATCCATATGGGACGGGATGGCCTCTTTGTCCGGATCCAATCCCATATTTGTTATTCATAAACGAAGCTTTGAAATTCTGGATACCAACCCCAAGGCCATGGAATTGTTTGGATATGAATGCGATGAACTCGTCGACCGCAGCCTTTTGAGTCTGGGAAATCTTGAAAATGATAAATTTGCCAGGACCTATCCCCTGCCAGAATCAGAAGGTTGTAGGCAGTGAATAAACTTGATTTCGGGGTGGGTTATAGGGTAAACAGGATGGATCTTTTGGCCATTGTTTATATGCAGTGCAGCCGGGGTTTGATTTACCTTTTATTAGATTTGGATACTGAATGAATTACAAAACCATCGCAAACGTTCTGGGAAAATTATTGATTATCACCGGCATATCCCTGTTGTTTCCCATGATCTGTTCCCTGTATTACGGAGAAAATGATCTTTATTCACTTGGTATCACCGGTCTTGTCTCCATTGGAATGGGCTATCCTTTGTGGCGGTACTTTCGCCGGTGTAACGAGTTGAACATAAAGGACGGTTTTTTCATCGCTTTTTTCGGATGGATTCTGATTTCTGCTGTTTCCGGATTGCCCTATATGATCCATGGATCAATTCCCTCCTTTACAGATGCTTTTTTTGAGATGATGTCCGGCTATACCACCACCGGTGCCACCATACTTGTGGATATTGAAAAACTTCCCAGGGGATTGATATTCTGGCGGAGTCAAACCCATCTGCTGGGGGGAATGGGGTTTTTAACATTAACCATTATTTTCCTGCCCCATGGGATGGGAGGGGTGCGCATCTTCAGGGCGGAATCCAGCCCCGGCCAGGTGATTACCCGGGAAAAATTTATCCCCCGGAACCGGGATACCATGATCTGGCTATGGGGAATCTATATTGGTCTGAATCTTTTGGAAACCCTGTTGCTGTGTTTTGGCGGCATGTCAATTTTCGATTCTTTGTGTCACTCCTTTGGAACCGTATCAACTTCCGGTTATTCTCCCTATAACGCCAGCATAGGTCATTACAACAATGCTTATTTTGAGTGGATTATCATCCTGTTTATGTTTTTGGGGGGGATGACCTTTATGCTCTTTTATCACATGATGCAGGGAAACTGGCGGGTGATAAAAAATAATACGGAATTGCGCTGGTATTTTATGGCCATGCTCTTTTTTTGCGGGATTGTGTCCTTTATTTTATGGAAGGAAAATACCTATGGGTTGATAGATTCCATCCGGTACGCCACCTTCCAGGTCACCTCAATCCTCACAACCACGGGATTCACCACAGCAGACTATGAGCTGTGGCCCCAGGCCGCCCAGATGTTTCTCTATGTAATCTGTTTTGTGGGGGCCTGCGCAGGCTCCACCACAAGCGGCATCAAAATAGTTCATTATATTTTGATTATTAAATTTGGAGTCGCCGTTATCAAGCAGATTTTTTTCCGGCCCATGGCCGTGGTCTCGGTACATTTGAACCAGAGACCCGTGGACTCCCAAATCATCCATTTGGGGGTGTATTATTTTATCGTGAATATTTTTCTGATCATGGGAGGGGGCTGTTTCATGACCCTTTCGGATCCAATGGATTTTACCACGGCCATGAGTTCGGTTATTGCGGCATTGATGAACATCGGCCCGGGATTCGGTGGGGTGGGTCCGTCCCAAAATTTTGCCTTTATCTCCGATACCGGCAAATGGTTTTTAGCCTGGAACATGCTGGTGGGACGGCTGGAAATGTTTTCAGCCCTGGTGATTTTTTATCCCTCCTTTTGGAAAAAATAGCGGGCGGCGGTTATTCATATTTTTTTAAAACTAATGGCAATATGGCAATAAATCCGTCAAGCCAGGAATAATTTCTGGACATCTTTTAGGTGCTGTGACATGCAGACCACAATCACCCGTTCATTATCCTGAATATGGGTATCTCCCACGGCAATCTGCCACACCCCGTTTTTATGGATGCCCCCGATCATTATTTTATTCTCGTAATAGGAACTCAGTTTGGAAAGGGGTTTGCGTGTGATGGGCGAGTTCGGAGCAGCAACAATCTCTACCATTTCCGCATCAAATCCATGGAGATGGGCCACGGAAATCAGCTCACCCCGTCGAATGAATTTGAGAATCTTGTTACTGGCAAGTATTTTTTTATTCATGACAATATCAGACCCCATTGTTGCCGCAAGTACCACATAATCTTCCTTGGTCACGAGTGCGATGCATTTTGTCTGCTTGTTGGGCCTGCGGGCTTTTTTGCCGTTGTTGTGGGAGGTCATCAAATGTTTGGCTAGAACGCAGGTCATGATATTGGTTTCATTTTCTCCTGTGGCGGTTATAAAGGTATCCATCTCCAGGAGTCCCGCTGAAACCAGTACATCTGAATCTGACCCGTCCCCTTGTAACACCTCGGCATTTTTTAATGCAAAGGAGAGTTCCTTGGCTCCGGCTTCGTTCTTTTCAATGAGCCGTACCGAAAATGTTTTGCCCAATAGTTCTGCCAACCGTCGTCCCACCAAGCCGCCGCCGATAATCATCACCCTGTGGCGCCTTTGCTGTTCAACACCTGTCAGACCCATCAACCGGTTTAGATCTTCATTTCCTGCCATGAAAAATGCTTGATCCTGGGGCAGCAGTTCATCATCCCCCGTGGGAATCATGGTGGTGATTCCCCGGGTCATGGCAATGACCCTAAAGGGAAATTCGTTATATTCCTGGGAGATATCTTTGAGTTTTCTGTGGGCCAGGGGGGATTTTTCCGGAATGCGGGTGGCCATGGCCTGTATCTGTCCCTTGGCAACCGCGATGATGTCGTTGCCTGCCCTAAGATTGATCAGCCTGAAAATTTCCTGGGCAGCCAGTTCTTCTGGGTGGATGATCAGGTCAATTTTAAGATCTACGGCATTCAGGAGGGAATTTTTACTTCCAAATTCTGTGGAGCGAACCCTGGCAATTTTTTTTTGGATGCCAAAGCGGTGGGCAATTTGGCAGCTCATCATATTTACGGCATCATTGTTGGTAACCGCAATCAGGTAATCCATTTTTTCTGCCCCGACCTCCTTCCAGCATTCAATGCTCATGGCATTGCCCTGAATCAGGCGGGCGTCTATATTGCCGTCGGCATGGCGAAGCAGGTCGCCATCGGGTTCAATGGCGGTAATGGCATAGCCTTCGTGAACCAGGCGCTTGGCCAGGTAATATCCCACCCCTCCAAGTCCCAGAATCAGGATGTTTGTCGATTTAGCCGGTTTGTTTACATTCATATATCAGGCAATCCCCAATTTTATATCAATTTTTGACAGGCTTTTTTCTTGTCTATACCGATCAAACCTGACGGCAAAAGTCAAAAATATTTCTGGCATAAATTTATTCTGCCAGTCGGATGAATCTCAGTCCAACCTTCCAAGACACCCTTAAATACAAAACACATTCCTTTTTGTCAACTTCAGCAGATGGCCGGGTCAGGGCGATCCTGGATAAATTTGATGTGAACACGAAAAAAAAGGGACATTAAAAAAATGGAGAATAAAATATCAAAGGATGATTGCAAACGGATAAATTTTTGTTATGATGGTTTCCCTTGGATGGGGAGATCATGGCGGCTTTGAATTTAGGAAAGATATTTGCCGGTCATGGTACCTGCCGGGTGGGTATTATTCATAATAATGAAGAGTTGTCTTTTGAAATGCAACTTGAAAAAGGTGCGTGCGAGGTTTGAAAAATATTACTACCCAGCCTTTTGTGATCCCGGATTTATCCGTTGATGTGGGGTTCCAGGATCTTGTGCAGAAGATAAAATCTTCCGGAAACCAGTCTGAAATCTTAAAAACAGCACAGGAAGCCTTTGAAAGGGTCCAAAATATATGGAAACCTGCAATTGTATACTGCTGGGTTAAATTTGAACAGGGTCACACCAATGGTATGGGGCGCATCATTCAAAAGGGCTGCGGTGCTCAAAAAGACAGGGATGCTGTGGAGATTGATTTCGGGTATTCCATTAAATTTTTGAACAAGGCCGACCACGCACTTGTGGCGGTATATACCGCAGGTCAGGTTCTTGAGGAGGAATCAAAAAAAGCCTCAAAAATGGGTGATTTGTTGGGAGCTTATTTCATCGATCTTATTGGGTTGATTGTTCTTGATAAAGCCGGTGAGCGCGTCAAGCAAATCGCCCAGGAAAAGGCCGGGCAATTGGGGTGGGGGGTAAGCCCCTTTTTGAGTCCCGGATCTGTTCACGGCTGGGATCTGGAAGAACAGATAAAACTATGCTCTTTATTGCCCCTTGAAAAAATAGATGTAATGGTTCGGGAAGATGCGGTGCTTTCTCCCTTTAAAACAATTTCCTGTCTCATCGGTTTGGGTCCCGGATATGCGAGTGATCAGGTGGGGAGCACCTGCCAGGTTTGTTCTAAAAATCATGACTGCCCGATGAAACAGATATAAACAAATTTATACAGCAGATTAAGGAAGTTAAATGTCCTATTATCATATTCATCTTCTTCCCCATGGCAGACAGATCAAGGTAAAAGCTGGAAGAAGCCTGATGGAATCTCTCATGGCTGAGAATATTTTTTTAAGATCTGACTGCGGAGGCAAAGGGGTCTGCGGGAAATGCCAGGTCAAAGTGATTCCAGCCAATGGGCATTCTGAAATGCATAATGCCTGTACCCTGACAATTTCAGAAGATATCTCCATTGAAATTCCAGAATCTTCTTTACTTTCTTCCCATATTATCAGCAAAGCACCTGTTTCTTTTCCTGCAACATTCAAAAATAGGTTCAAGGGGAAGAAGGGCAAGGTGTGTCATGGGATTGCCGTGGACTTGGGTACTACAACCCTTGCCCTTTATCTGTGCAACATGACAACGGGGGAGGTGCTCTCATCTCTTGCCGTTAAAAATCCCCAGGCCCTTTACGGGGATGATGTGATGAGTCGCATCGGGGCCATCGGCCAGGAGGCAAAAAACCTGGAGCGGTTGCAAAAATTGGTTGTCAGGGCAATGGAATGGGGGATTAAACAGCTGCTGGACGCCCGGGATATTGAACCCAAGGTTTCTCAAATGGTGGTGGTGGGCAATCCTACCATGATTCATATCTTGGCCGGTGTCGATCCAAAGTCCATTGGAATATCTCCCTACCAGCCGGCTTTTTATGGTGCACGAAAAATTTTATCAATTGATTTGGGTTTTACCATTGGCGAGATTTCAATTCAAACCCTGCCCCAGGTATCGGGTTTTATCGGAGGCGATATCCTTGGTGCCGGCCTTGCCGTTGACTTTGACACTCAACCCTGTGGGACGCTTTTGATCGATCTTGGCACCAATGGGGAATTGTTGCTAAAGGGAAAAGACAGGCTTTTTGCCACTTCATGCGCCACAGGTCCCGCATTTGAAGGCGCCTCCCTGTCCTGTGGAATGCAGGCAATTCCGGGAGCGGTGAATCGGGTTGAAATAAAATCGTTAAATAAATTTCCCCATTGCTCGGTTATCAATCCATCAAACTCTCCTAAGCTAAAACCCTCGGGAATCTGTGGTACCGGTGTTATCAGCGCAGTGGTTCAACTTTGGAAAAATAAAATTATAGAGACCGGGGGGGCATTCAGGAAAGAGCTGGATCTTTTGGCTTTGCAAAAAGACAGTTCGGGAAAAATGCAATACACCATTGTTCCTGAGGCGCTTACCCAGGATGGGTCCGGGGTATTTATCAGCCAGAAGGATATCCGGTCTGTCCAACTGGGTAAAGCTGCATTGATTTCCGGGATTGAATTTCTTCTCAGGGAGGCAGGATTTGAGAGACCTGAAAAAATTATCATTGCCGGGGCTTTTGGAACCTTTCTTGACAAAGAGGATATGATGGGTTTGGGAATGATTCCTGTCATGGACCTTGACCGTGTGGAGGTTGCGGGGAATTCAGCCGGTGCCGGAGCTGTCATGGCTCTGTGTGATGAAGATGTTATTGAAAAATCAAAAATAATGGCAGCCAGTATCACCACCGTCGATCTTGCCTGCAACCAGGATTTCCAGGAGGTTTTTATTAAAAGATTAAGTTTTCCTAGTTGTTAAGTCTTCTTATTGGCTAGGTTTTTCTATCTCCCGGATTGTCATACCAAGATCCGGCCAGATGCTGATACCCAGCAAAATGGTGTTCTGGGTTTCAAACAATGGCTTGGCAATATTATAACCGGGCCATTGGTTTGAACAGACCGGGGTGAAGGTGACAGGGCGTCCGACAAAAGAGCTAACCATGCTTGGTGTCCAGTTGTTCCAGCAAGTCCATGATCGAACAGATGAAGAGGCTGTTTATTAACTGGCATTCAATATATAGTGGCATTATGCTTTGAATACCACGGAGGAGTCTGGTTCCGCTAAATACCTGAGCCTGAAAATTCTTTGGAAGTAATTTTCATGGAGATTTAACATGAAAGAAGAGTTGCTTTTATCCCTGGTATGAATACATGGAATCGATCAAATCATGGTATTTTGTGTTGATATTCTTCCGCTTCAGCTTCATGGTCGGGGTGATTTCTTCATCTTCGATTGTAAAGGCCCTGGGCAAAAGCGTGAAGTTTTTAATGGTTTCATACCTGGCAAGTTGCCTGGAGTGCAGGTCAATGCGTTTTCTGTAAAAGGCCAGGACATCCGGGTGATTTATCAATTCGTTAATGGATTCATGGGCAATGCCTTTTTTTTGCGCCCAGTTTTCAAGGGCTTCCATGGACGGAACCACCAGGGCAGATATGAATTTTCTTCTATCGCCTATGGCCACTATCTGTTCAATAAAAAAATCTTTGCCCACCATGGTCTCAATGCGCTGGGGAGCAATATTTTTGCCGCCCGAGGTAATTATCAGCTCCTTGATGCGGTCAGTGATCCTGAGGAAACCGTCCTGGTCAAATTCACCAATATCACCGGTTTTAAACCAGCCGTCCACAATCTCCTGGGCTGTTTTTTCAGGATTGTTGTAATAGCCCTTCATGACTTGGTCGCCTCTGACCAGGATTTCTCCGTCATCTGCAATTTTTACCTCACACTCTGGCACAGGCTTGCCAGCCGTGCCAAACCTGAAACAATCCGGGGTGTTAAAGGTTATCATGGGAGAGGTCTCGGTAAGGCCGTATCCCTGGCATATGAGCAGGCCGCAGGCAAAAAAGAATTCTTCAATGGATTGTTCAAGTGGTGCGCCGCCAGCTGAAAAAAAGTTTTTGTTGCCCCCAACAATTTCCCTGATTTTTGACAGCACTAATTTGTCCAGGATTTTGTATTTGAGGTTCAGTCCAAAGGACAGAGAATGGTTTTTTTTGATACTGAGATGGTATTTTTCCCCGGTTTTTATGGCCTGTTTGAATAAAAATTGTTTTAAAGCAGAGGAATTCTCCTGGGCATTGTGAATTGCTGCATATATTTTTTCATAGAGTCTCGGCACAGAGACCATTGCCGTTGGCCTTATCTCCTGAAGGGTCTCGATGACTTTTTTAGGATCCTCAAGATAGGTGTGAACAGCCCCTTTCATATAAACATAATAGGACCACATACGTTCGTAGACATGGCTTAGGGGCAAAAAGCACAAAGAGACATCTTCTCGGGTCACAGTAAAATGGTCGTCAAGGGCCCGAAATTGGTGAAAGATATTTTTATGGGTCAGCATTACTCCCTTGGGATTTCCTGTTGTGCCGGAGGTATAGATGATGGTCAAAGTATCGTCTTTTCTGATCTGCTCCTGCCGCTGTTTGATCTCCTGGGCATACGGATCCGGGTCTTTTATTTTGATAAATATATTGAAATAGTGTGCAACTTTCGGATCAATGGCAATATCGGGATCATAGGAGATAATGGTAAGGGGTCTGTTCTGTATGCGCACGGTTGCAACATTCTCGTACTGGCCGGCATCTCCCACAAAGATGATGTTAAGCCCGGCGTTCCGGATGATGAACTCTGCCTGCTCTTTTGTGTTTGTGCTGTAGATGGGGACAGATACTGCACCGATCAGGATGCAGGCAAAATCGGTGATTGCCCATTCATAACGGTTGGCAGAATAGATTCCAACCCTGTCACCACGTTTAACATCGGCTTTGATCATGGCACAGACAAGATTATTGATTTTTTGCCCCATCTGTTCATAGGTCAAAGATGCCCAATGTTCTTTGTCTTTGTACCTAAGGGCCGTATGGTGACCATATTCCCTGATTGCGTTGTTTATGATCTGTCCGATATGCTCATGGGTCATGACTTGTTTCCTCTTGCAAAATCAAATATTAAAAGACAAATGGTGCTTATCTTTACAGGAAATTGGATATTGAAACCATTAAAAGATTTTATTTTACAATTCAGATAAATCAGATAGGAAGATGCTTTTAAGGGGTGTTGAAATCGACAATCAGGAAAACCGAATAACAATTGCAAATTCAATGCTTTTAAGTTTTAGACCCAGACTTTGTCGCCAAATTTGAACAGCCCGGCATGGCCATAGTATGTTTGCACAATTTAGTTTTCACGCCTGTCCAAAATGTTACAGATTGTCATAACTGATATCGCTCTTGTTTGCTGTGCTGGCAACCAGCTGTTTTTGTAAAGATTATCTGAAATATAGAGAGTCTGGATAAACTTCTATTCCATTGATATATCAACCCTTTCTCCATTTTTTTCTACAATTTTTGTAATTGTTACAAATTGTCCAGGGGTTACACTCCCCAGGTCTGTTTTTTGAGCCGGTTTTTTTATCTGTTCGTATAAGTGCCTTATTTTATTGTCGATCCTAATTGCATATCCCTTTTTGTGATTATGGCACTCTTATTGCTCTGTGAATATCAACGACAAGGTTTGGAGAAAGGATAATGCCACGCATTATGCAGCTATTTTTAAAGCCAGCTTAAGGAGAAGCATTGTGACAGACAAGATAGATTTTACCAGGGTTAAAAATTTTATAGACGGTCAGTGGGTGGAAGAGATCGGGGTGGAATACTTGCCCCTTTACAACCCTTCGACAGGTGAGGTTATAGGAGAGGTGCCCCTTTCTTCTGAAAAGACTTCTCTTGAGGCTGTGGACTCGGCCCATGCTGCCTATGATTCGTGGAAAAGATTATCTGTAAACAAGAGGGTCGGCTATATTTTTGAAATGCGCCAGGTCATGATAGCTCACAGGGAGGAGCTGGCAGTCTCCATTGCTGTTGACCAGGCCAAACACATCAGTGAAGCCCGGGGAGAGGTGGATAGGGTTGTCCAGATTCTGGAGACAGCCTGCAGCATCCCTACCCTGATGCAAGGAGAACATCTGGACAATATTGCCGGCAATATCAATGGTCGTGTGATCAAGCAATCCCTGGGGGTTTTCGGCGGTGTGGCACCGTTTAATTTTCCGGCCCTTGTGTTTGGCTGGTTCATCCCCTATGCCATTGGGGTTGGCAATACATTTATCTATAAGCCCTCGACCCAGTCCCCTCTGTTCATGCAGAAGATGGGCGATATTTTTCAGGAAATCGGTCTGCCCAGGGGGGTTGTCAATATTGTCCACGGCAATCGTTCAATTCCGGGCACCTGGTATGAGCACCCCAAGATGACGGGTGTCTGCCTTGTGGGCTCAACCCCCACGGCCAAAAAAATGGCCCAGGCCTGTGGTAGGGGCGGAAAACGCAGCATGCTGCTGGGTGGTGCCAAAAACTATCTGGTGGCCATGGAAGACCTGAACTGGGATCTTTTTATTCAGAATTTTTTAAACTCCTGTTATGGATCTGCTGGCCAGCGCTGCCTGGCAGGGTCCATTGTGGCAGCTGTTCCCCAAATTTATGATGAACTTGTGGAACGGATAGTTCAAGCCTCCAAGAAAGTCTCCGTGGGCGATGCCATGGACCCTGACATTTACATGGGGCCTGTTATCTCTGCCAGGGCCAAGGCCAATATTGAAAATTATATCAAGATCGGGATTGAAGAGGGTTCCAGGCTGGTGCTGGATGGGCGCAATCCAGCGGTTCCCCAAAAAAATAAAAACGGATACTTTGTAGGGCCAACCATATTTGCCGATGTCACCCCCTGCAGGACCATTGCCAGAGAGGAGATTTTTGGCCCTGTGGTATCCGTCATGAAGATCAGGGATCTTGACGATGCCCTTCAATTGATCCAAGCACAGAAATTTGGAAACGGGGCCTGTATCTTTACCCAGAGCCAATACTATGGGGAAAAATTCATTGCCGATGCTGATGCCGGCATGATCGGGGTCAACGTGGGTGTGTGTGCTCCCCATCCCTATCTGCCCTTCGGCGGTATCAAGGATTCCCATCTGGGTACAAACAAGGTTCAGGGCAAGGACGGCATTGACTTTTTTACCCAGAATAAGGTTGCCACCATCCGTGTTGCTCCTCCCGAGGGTGGCTCTGACAAGGAAAAGAAACCTGAAGGGGACAGGTCTGTGAGAAGCTGCGTTGCCCAGTAACAGTGAAAAGGTTTACGTTCAATAAAGAAATACTAAACAGGAGCTTTCATGGAACAACAAAACTTTCAGCAGGAAAAGGTTAAAGTACAGAATCTGACTAAACGCTTCGGTGAGCTGCTGGTACTTGATGACATTAATTTTAACATAAAAAAGGGAGAATTTGTTGCGATTGTCGGCCCTACCGGATGCGGGAAAACGACTTTTTTGAACTGCCTTACCAAACTTTGCCCCGCCTCCGGGGGGGATATCTATATCGATGGTGAAGTGGCTGACCCCAAGAAACACAATATATCTTTTGTCTTCCAGGAACCGACCTGTCTGCCCTGGCGAACGGTCCGGGATAATGTGGCCTATGCACTGGAGATTAAAAATAAACCCATTGAGGAAATAGATAGAAAAGTTGACCAGATGCTTAAACTGGTCGGATTGTCTGATATGGGCGATTTGTACCCCAATCAGATTTCAGCCAGCATGGTTCAGCGTTTGACCGTTGCCAGGGCCTTTGCCGTTGATCCGGATTTATTGCTTATGGATGAACCCTATGGCCAGCTTGATGTTAAATTGCGATTTTACCTGGAAGATGAGCTAATTCGTTTGTGGAAGACCCTGGGAAATACAATTCTTTTTGTGACCCATAATATTGAAGAGGCGGTTTATATTGCCGAACGTATTTTGGTTTTAAGCCCTAAACCCACAACTATCAAAGAAAATGTTGTCGTGGATTTGCCCCGTCCCAGAAGTCCGGTTGATCCAAAATTTATTGAACTTAGAAAATATGTCACCGACCTTATCAAGTGGTGGTAGCAAGTGTTTAGTCTTGAATACAGAGTCAAAGGGAGGTGAGTCAGTGTCTGTTAATGACAGAACATTAAAAAATATGGATATTTAAGGCAGAATTCAATTAGATGTTATTATAAACAATAAGGAGAGATCAAATGCTAAATTCTATGAAAACTATTATTTGTGGATTACTTGTTTCGGCGATGTTCTGCGGTTTTGCAGCCGTCAATATGGCCTCTGCAAAGGATTTTAAATTAAATATGTGCGCCATGCCTGAACATGAAACTTTTTTCCCCTGGTATGCCAAGAAGATGGGCTGGGACAAGGAAGCAGGTCTGGATTTTAATATTCTCTATTTTGAAAGCGGCATGCAGCAATTGGAAGCCCTTCCTGCCAAACAATGGGACGTGGGGCTTACCGGCGGAGTTCCTTATACCTTTGGGGCCCTTCGTTATGGTGCTTATCTGCTCGGTATTGGTAATAATGAATCCTTTTGTAATTCGGTTTTTGCCCGCCCTGACAGTGATGTGGCATCTGTTAAAGGTTCTGTTGCAGGTTACCCCGAAGTTTACGGAAAGGCAGATCAGATTAAAAAGAAAGTCTTTCTGGTTACAACCGTTTCTTCTGCCCACTATGCCATGAGTTCCTATTTGAATATTTTTGGACTCAAAGACAGCGATGTGATTGTTAAACAGATGGACCAGGCATCCATAATGGCAGCTTTTCAGTCTGGTGTAGGTGATTTTGCCTGCTTGTGGGCACCCTACAACTACACGGCTGTTGAAAGAGGCTGGGTTGAAGTTGCCAATGTAGACACCAGCAAAAGGGCACTTCCCATTACATTTATCGGCGGAAAGGACTTTTGTGACAAAAATCCTGAAATAGTTGCAAAATATTTGGATGTCATGTTCCGGGGTATCAAGAAAATAGCCACAGAAGGCGCAACCGATGAAAATGTCAAACTTTTCCAGGAAATGTATTTGGACTGGGCAGGCATGGAATATACGTTTGAGGCAGCTAAAAAGGATATTGAAATGCATCCTGTTATCCAATATGAGGAGCAATTGAAAATCATGGATGCCTCCAAAGGTGAGTCTGAAGTTCAGAGATGGGAACGCCTCATAGCAGAGTTCCTCCATGCAAATGGCCGGTTAACCGATGCAGAGTTTGACAAGATTAAAGGCGGGGAGTGTATTACTGACAAATATCTGAAGATGGTGAAAACTCCCATAAAATAGCAATTGACTGCACAACGGGGGGCATCAATGCTCCCCGTTAAACTTGAAAAGCATTTAAGAGTATCCATCCTGTGAAATTTGATATTGTAAAAATCAAGGCTGTTTTGTTTAATATTTTTGACCTTTAACGTTTTTACACAGACTCAGGATAAATATTTGATCGGGAGAAACGAACAATGGCAAATGAGGACATGAAAATTCATTCCCCCCTGATATTAAAACTGGCACCATTTTTAAGTATTGCTGTTTTTTTCGGGGTCTGGGAATTTATAGTAGACACAGGAATTATGCCGTCAACAATGATGGCAAGCCCTTCTGAAGTCATAAAACTCTTTTTTTACAAGCTGTCCAATGCTAATCCGGACGGAAGCACATTGGGCATCCATGCCTGGGTGAGCGCCCAGGAGGCAGTTACTGCCTATTTTTTGGCCTTTATCATAGGTACACCCCTGGGGCTTTTTATGGGCTGGTATAAAGTTGCCAGAGGGATTGCCCGTCCAATATTTGAACTCATTCGCCCCATTCCTCCCATTGCCTGGATACCGCTGTGCATTTTCTGGTTCGGCATTGGCCTTACGGGCAAGATATTTATCATCTGGATTGCCGGAATCGTTCCTTTTACAATTAACGCCTGGGCCGGAGTAAAAATGACAAATCCGACCCTCATACAGATGGCCCGGACCTATGGCGCTTCTGACTGGCAGATTTTCAAGACAATATGTGTGCCTTCGGCCCTGCCCATGATTTTTGGAGCCCTTCAGATCTCCCTTGCCTATTGCTGGACAAACCTGGTCGGAGCGGAAATGCTTGCCGCCAACCAGGGGCTTGGATATCTGATAAGCATGGGGCGCCGTTTAGCCATGCCGTCCATGGTTGTCCTCGGAATGGTCACTGTTGGGTTTGGCGGTGCCATGATCGGCGTGGCTGTCGATATGCTGGAAAAACGATTTATGTCTAAAATCAGGAGATAACACAATGAGCACAGCTAATTCATCCGTCGCAGATGAGATTGTAATTCAGGTTAAAGAAAAAAAAGATTTTAGTCTCATTAGTTTGATCACTAATGAATACTTTCTTTATGTTGTTTCCTTCACAGGATTCATGCTTGTGTGGCATTATGTCGCAGAATTAAGGCTTTTGGGCAATTCCCTTGCCACTCCCATGGAAACACTTCGGGAAATGGAAAGACTGATGACCGTAAAACTTGCGGGGAAAAATTTGCTGCAGCATATCTGGGCAAGCACCCGGCGGGTTTTTGTAGGGTTTGGCATAGGAGCCGCACTTGGAATCCCCCTGGGACTGTTCATGGCCCTAAACCGCTATGTAAATGCATTTTGTAAATCTCTTTTTGATCTGCTCAAGCCCATGCCTCCCCTTGCATGGATTTCGGTTGCCATCCTGTGGTTTGGAATAGGAGAGTCCTCAAAAATATTTATTATTGTCATTGGTGCTTTTGTACCCTGCGTTTTGAATGCTTACAGCGGGGTTCGAATAATAGAAGAAGAGCTGTATGATGTTGTGAGGGTTCTGGGCGGTAACAGATGGCAGGAGATTATTCAGGTCAGTTTTCCTGCTGCCCTGCCTGCACTTTTTGCAGGTATCCAGATTTCTTTGAGCATATCCTGGACCTGTGTGCTGGCAGCTGAACTTGTAAGTGCCCGGGCAGGACTTGGCTGGATCATTATCAGGGGCATGAAAATGTCCAAACCCGAACTTGTACTGGGAGGCATGGTAATTATAGCCATCGTTGCCACAATGGTAACCCTTATGGTCACCGGACTTGAAAAATTTCTCTGCCCCTGGAAGCGTAATCCCGGCAATAATTGATTGGACCATGTCCGATTGATGCCTGATTATAACCATGGTTTAAATCAGAGTGGAAAGTGATAATTTTGGAAAATTATTTTGTCAAATCAGAACGTACAGGATTAAAAGTGTTGATAAATCAACAGATCTAAAGGAGAAGAGCTTTGACCAGTGACAGAATTCAAGAAGATATAATTGTTTGTGAAAACCTGAGCCAGGCATTTATTCAAAAAGGAAAGCAGCAGATTCATGTGCTGGATGATATATCCCTGAATGTAAAGAACAATGAATTTTTGGTATTGCTGGGTCCTGGCCAATGCGGCAAGACAACTCTTCTCAGAGCCATTGCCGGTCTGTTGGAACCGACAAAGGGCCGGGTGCTTTTTAAGGGAAAAAATGTTGAGGGCCCATCACCTGAACGGGGGCTTGTGTTTCAATCCTATATGCTTTTTTTCTGGCGATCCGTAATGGGAAATGTCGAGATGGGGCCTAAATTGCGGGGCATGAAAAAAGCTGAACGCAGGGAACTGGCCCAGCATTATATTGATCTTGTCGGTCTCAAGGGGTTTGAAAAACATTTTCCCCATCAATTGAGTGGTGGCATGAAACAAAGAGTTGGCATTGCCAGGGCCTATGCCAATAAACCTGAGATAATGCTTTTAGATGAACCCTTTGGCCAGCTTGATGCCCAGACCAGGGTATTTATGGAGCAGGAGATAGAACGAATCTGGGAAATGGAAAAAAGAACGATTCTGTTTGTGACCAGCAATGTTGAAGAGGCAGTTTTCCTGGCCGACCGCATTGTGACCATGGAAGGCAAGCTGCCCGGCAGGATAAAAAATATCTATGAGGTTGATTTACCCAGGCCCAGGAATCATCTTGACAAGGATTTTTTGGAGTTGCGGGAGAAAATAACCGCTGATACAAAACTGGTACTATAGGGGGGGTCATATCCTAGCTCACCCTTTAAAACTTCAGCCCTGACCCCAGGAAAAACAGCTGGTTATGAAAGCTGAGCTAGGAATTGGAAATCTCATGGGCTTTCATCTTTCTGTAAAGGTGCTGTCGGCTCATTTTAAGGTACTTTGCCGTTTTTGTTATATTCCAGCGGGACTTGTTCAGGGCGTAAAGCAGATTTTCTTTTGTGGTAGTCTCCCCACCCGGTCTGAGTTCGGAAGGAAGATCCTTTAATTCAATGACATTTGACTGGCAGAGAATAAATGCATGCTCAATGGCATGTTTGAGTTCCCTGATATTGCCGGGCCATGAATATTGCATAAAGGCATGGCAGGCATTGTCTGAAACGCGTTTGACCTGTTTTTTGAACTGCTCGTTAAAGGTATTGATAAAAGCCTGCACCAGCAATGGGATATCTTCTCTTCTCTGGTGTAATGGGGGCAGTTTGATCTCAACCACCTTGAGCCGGTAATACAGGTCCTGGCGGAACCGTCCGCTGGCAACTTCTTTTTGCAGGTCCCGGTTGGTTGCCGCAATGACGCGCAGATCAACCTTGATGGTTTCAGAATCACCAACCCGTTCAAATTCCTGCTCCTGTAGAATTCGCAGTAGCCTGATCTGCGTTCTGGGCAACATTTCCCCCACCTCATCCAGGAAAATCGTACCGCCGTCGGCATGTTCGAAACGTCCTTTTCTGTCTTTGATGGCACCGCTGAAAGCTCCTTTAACATGGCCGAACAATTCACTTTCAAGGAGCGTTTCCGAAAGTGCGGCACAATTGACTTTTACAAATGGTTTTTTAGGATCATTTCCTTTAAAGTGAATTGCATCTGCAACAAGCTCTTTTCCCGTGCCGCTTTCACCTGAAATCAAAACAGTTGATTTTACATCTGAAAGGATATCAATCATGGAAAAAATTTTTTGAAAGGGTTTACTTTTTCCAATGATATTATGGTATTTGTGGCGAATCTTTATTTTCTGTTCAAGCATGAAAAGGCGTGTCTGATCCCTGACGGCCAGGATACCTCCGGTCAGATTGCCCTTAGAGTCCAGCAACGGGGATGCTGTGAGATTTACCACCTGTTGTTTGTTTCGTTCATGGCCGCACATGACCTGGGAATATTCCATGGTTTTTCGCAAAGAGATGGTCTCTTCAAGCGCCTTTATGCATTGGCCGCTGCAGGACAGGTCAAGGGAGCGCAAGGATTTACCCTTGCACACATGGCTTAAGAGTGTGCATGTTTTTTCAGCAGCCCTGTTGATTTCGATTATGTTCAAATCTTTATCAACAGAAATGAGAGCGTCTTTAACACTTGAGAAAATGGCCTCCAGGTTGGACTTGTACCTCTCTTTTTCATCAACAAGCCTTTTGTATTTTAATGCTGTTTTTGCAATCTTGAGCAGGGCATCCTGTAGTACGGGTTTGGGCAGGTAATCAAAGGCCCCTAACCTGACAGCTTCTGAAGCAGTCTCAACAGTAGGTACTCCTGTGATCATAACCACAGGACAGTTTGAATTTTTTTTCTTTACAGCTCTTAATATATCAATGCCGCTGCGGCCTTTGAGCAAAATGTCCACAAACACCAGATCAAACCTGGTTTCATTTAGTCTTTGCAGGGCAATCTCAAATTCGTCAGCAGTTGTGACCTTGTACCCTTCTTCGGCCAGGAACCGGCCAAGGGTAAAACAGATATTTTCCTCATCATCCACTATCAGTATTTTTACGGTCATGCTCTGTCTCCTATGGGAAGGTCAATAATGACCCTTGTGTATTCATTTACCTTGCTTTCAATCATCATTTTGCCTTTGTGATCGCTGATAATTCCGTGACTGATGCTCAGTCCCAGGCCCGTTCCCTCTCCGCCTGGTTTGGTTGTAAAAAAGGGGGTCGTGACATGGTCAAGTACTAGGTCGGAAATTCCAGTTCCATTATCCTCAAAAAGGATTCTCACATGCTCTTTTTCCATGTGGTTTTCAACCCATGCCTTGATTTTGATGGCCTTTGATGAATTTTCCCTAAAGGTTTTATGATTCAGGG
This sequence comes from Desulfobacteraceae bacterium, assembly GCA_016743945.1. GTDB lineage: Bacteria > Desulfobacterota > Desulfobacteria > Desulfobacterales > Desulfobacteraceae > NBML01. The sequence continues at coordinate 48,210 of JADGFI010000009.1, read as the reverse complement.
CAAAACGCGAATTGTTGATAAGATTTAAAAATACCTGCTGTATCTGCTGCATGTGACCAAAAATCATTGGCAGGTCAGAAGGAAGTTCCACGTCAATGAGTATGCCGTTTTTAATAATCTGAGTCTCGGTCAACGCAAGGGTTTCTGCCAGAATGTCCTTGAGACTTACAAGCATCTTGTAACCTTTCTGGTCCTTTGCAAAGACCAAAAGACTGCTCACAATACCGGCAATTCGAGTGCCTTCATTGATCATCCTGAGGGCTATATCATTTTCTTCCCCGTTTTTTTTGTCCTGGTTGAGAATGATCTGGGCAAGGTTTATGATACTATTGATGGGGTTGTTTATTTCATGGGCAACCCCTGCGGCAAGTTCTCCAATGGAGGCAAGATGACCGGCCCGCATGGCTTCTGCTGCCAGGGCCTTTCTCTGGGTTATATCTCGGAAAATGGAGACAACGGTCTTGGGGCGTCCTTGTTTGTTCAGAGAGGCAGGATTCGCCGTCTCCCTGAAGTCAAAATGTGAACCATCCCTTTTTTTCAGGCTGATCTCCTGCTCCTGCATATGACCTTGTTCAAAACATTTTTTTGCAACACAATTTTTACACGGTTCATTCTGTCCGGCAAAAATTCTATAGCATTTTTCATCTTCAAGGTCTTTCCCAAAGGCCTTCTGAGCTGTATTGTTGGCCCAGAGGATATTGAGTTCTTCATCAAGCATAACCATGTGGTCGTTTATCGAGTGGATTATGCCTGCAAGTTTTTCTTCGCTTTTTTTTAATGCCTTTTCAGCTAGAATACGGTCTGTTTCATCTGAATAGACCGTAACAATTTCATCCGAAGGCAGTTTGTAGACAAAATAGTCCCGCCATCCCTGGATCCTGTCATCCTTGTAAAATTTGGCCGGAAAATGGTATGGTCCGCTGGTTTTCCATGTTTTTTGTACAAGTGAAAACAGCCCGAATTCCTCAATCCCGGGAAATATCTCTTTTATGCTTTTCCCAATTATATCTTGCCGGTTAAATTTATCAATTATTTTGACGGAGTTGTTGAAATCCAGTCCGATAAAATCATTCCCATTATCAACAACCTTGTACACAATGACCCCGCTTTGGGTATTTTCAAAGATCCCCCTGTACCGGTTTTCGGTTTCGGCAATGGCAAGTTTTGCCCTCTCATGCTTGATTACTTCTCTTTTGAGAGCGCCTGTCTTTTCCTCCACAGCAATTCTAAGGGTTCTGTTCCATCCGATTACAATGGCAATCAGCATAAAGACAATCCCTGCAATGATAACAAGCGAGACCAGCATTTTCTTGTTCAACACGGGCGATCGCTCAAGACTGATCCATTTGCTGTAGATGGTCCTGATCTCATAGGGGCTCAGGCTTGCAAACCCTTTGTTGAGGATTTGAGTTAATTCGGGATGGTCTTTTATGGGGGCAAAGCAAAGCTCATAGGTAAAGTTTATTTCTCCGGCCACCTTCAGGTTGGTGATGCCTTTTTTTTCAATATAATACGAGACCGAGGCAATATTGGCAACCATGGCATCCACCATTCCAAACGAGACTTTTCTCAATCCCGTTTGAATATCCGGTACCAGGTCCAGGTCCAGGTCGGGGTAATAACTGGCAATATACTCATGGGCGGCATATTGTCTGACCACGGAAACTTTCATGCCTTTGAGTTTGGCTGCTGTCAATTCCTGATCGACCTGCTGCCGGGTAATGATGACCCAGGGAATTTCAATAAAGGGTTTTGAAAAGTCAAGATATTGGCTCCTCTGGTTGCTCTTGGCTGCGGCGGTGACAAGATCGATTTTTTTTTGACGGGCATGGTCCAGGACATCTGTCCATTTTTTTAGATGGACCATTTTTTTTTCCAACCCCACACGATTGAAAATCAGTTCAAGATATTCAGCCACCAGTCCTTCATACTGGCCGTATGAATTGAAAAATTCCACGGGCGGGAAATCAGGGTCCGAAGCACATAAAATAACGGGATGGTTTTTGATCCATTTTTGTTCAGATGGGGTCAACAAAAGAGGGGCCCCCTCTTTTGAAAGATCAGTGGATGAAGATGAAAAACAGCTTGCCAGCATTAAAATAAAAAACAGGAGAAGAATGGATTCGATTTTTTTCATTAAATTAAATGGGGGGCACAGGAGTAGGGATATTACAGAATAATGGAGGAGACAAAGAAAGATTTTTATACATAATCGCTGCAAATATCCAAAAAATTCGATTAATGGGTGTAAAAAATTCCTGAAATTTGAGTATCAGACAAATAAACCCTGCGTCAAGGTTTATTGTCATAACTTCAGGACTCCTTATCTTTGAGAAGAATAAGTGACACCTCGGCGATGGTATTTGGTTACCCAGTGTCCGAGCGTGCAAGTACATAATTCATTTTCATACTTGTGCCGGGATAGCAGGCTTTTGATATTATTCAGGACAGACCCCAGAGGAAAAATGACAGAGGATCAGTTCGTTTAGTAAGGGGAATCTGGTCCAAATTATTACAGACGTGTTTTTTGTTCTTCGATCATGGCTTTTTGCCATGATCGAAGACTTCGTTTTATTGTATGTTTTTACTCTGATTTTTTGTTTCTGGTATGGTAAAAGAGTCCCCGCTCCTGGTAAATAGATTCTATTCTGCCGTCCTGTTCAAGGGGGGTGAGATATTTGTTTATTTCATTTATATGGGTTCCCAAAATTTTTGCCAGATCTTCAAGAGTGCAGGGCCTTCTTTTTATGGTTTCTAAAATTGTAGATTCCATGTCGCTTCTATAGGATTTCAGGTCTTTTCTCTGGTTGGCCGATGCAATGATCTCTATATTATCATTTCCCAGGACAAGGGCTATCTGTTCAAGTTCAGCTTTGGTTGCTGCATGAATACCTGATATAACACCTGGCCTATCAAGGGTATTTAGCTGAACAGCATCCGGTTTAATTTGGTCTATTGCCTGTTTGAGCATCAATAAATCCTGGATACTGTCATTATAACCTGGCAGAATGAAAACCTCCAGATTAAGCTCTCCTTTGTACTCTTGCCTGAAATCTGAAAGCCCCTTGATATATTTTTCTATGTCAATCTCTTCACAGGGATTATTGATTTTTTTAAAAGCCGTTGTTGTTGCAGCATCCAGGGATGGCATGACAAGGTCAGCATTTAAAAGCGAGCGCCTGACTTCCTGTAGGGAAAGAAGGGTCCCATTGGTCAAAACGGCAATTTTAACCCCTGGTTTTGACTTTTTCAGAAACTCAAGTACAATGCCGATCTTTGAGTTTAGGGTTGGTTCGCCAGACCCGGAAAAGGTAAAATAATCAGGGTCTGGATTGTTTTGAAAATAGTGTTCAAGTTCCTGTATTACCTCGTCACAGGGAACATACTCTTTTCTTTCGATTGTCAGGTCTGTGGTTTTGCCGCATTCGCAATAGATGCAGTCTAGTGAACAGGTCTTGTGGGAAACAAGATCAACGCCAAGGGACATTCCCAGGCGGCGGGACGGCACAGGACCGAAAAGATATTTATACATTGAAAAACCTCTGTATTTTAATTGTTTGTCCTTTTGGGCTTTTGCGTGCGCAGCTTTCCGGGGCACGCAATATATGCCAGGCCTTTGCAAAGGCCTGGCATAAAAAATATTTGTTTATGAACCTTTTGTTGATGGAACATGCATGGAATAAAAACTTCATTTATTTTTCACCATTATTTTTTCACCATTACTTTTTTCTTTGTCATTAAAGGGGAAAAAACAGACAAGGTCAATGAAAATGGTGTCCAGGACAATATTTTTTTATCAAGAACATCTGCTCTTTTATCAGCCAATGAATCCAAAATCCGGGATGGAAAACATGGGCATGATTATTGTAAATATCGGTACAGACATAGAATGAATTTATGAATGATTTAAATTCTATTCAATGGATATAAAAAAAGAGGATTTTAAAGACTGGAATATGAAAAAAAATCCCCATTATCTGGTTCTGGGAGAGTTAAAAGATTTTTAAACTGGTGAAAATATTGTTGATACCCTTGATGTGTTCGCGCTTCAGTTCCCGGTTGCATTTTTTCCAGAACAAAAGACTCCAATTTTTCCTGCTTACGATTAGGAAAAATCTGGAGTCGTAACCGACCCGATAATGGTGGCGGTAATGGCAAAACCATAGCCGGCAAAAAACAGACTGAGTTTTGAACGTATCGGACATGGAGTAACCCCTCGATCTAAATTTTATCCAATATAACCGTTCAGACCCCAAAAAAAGAGGCAGATGGGCTGAAAAAAAGGATACAGAACAAAAAAATCGTCACTTTAAATTAAAATGGTAAAACGGAGGGCCAACCCTGTTTTTAAAGTTCCATGTTATAAAATTGTTTGATGTATTGTTTCTGGTGTTCAAAAGACCAGTGTTCTTTTCTTAATACCCTTGCTGCTCGTTCGGGCTCACCCTGTTTTAACAAATTGATTAATTTTGTATGTTCCGCACAGTTCCGAATTTCCCATTTTTTTATAAAGTTTTGTCCCGGAAAATCGTAGAGCCTTTGTTTAATAGGCAGCATGAATTTTTTTAAGAAAATATTATCAGAAAGATCAATATAAATATCATGAAATTTGAGGTTTGCTTTAAAAAGCGTTTCAAATTCTCCTTTGCTGATATCCGAGATCATTTTTTCATTGAGTTCTTCAAGCTTCAGGAAATGTGACGGCTTGAAACGGTCAAAAAAATCTGTAACAATCGAAGCTTCAATAATGGCGATGGCATTATAAGAATATTTCACATCCAACAATGTCAAGGTGTTCACCTTGATCCCCCGGCGTGGCAGGATGGTGACAAATCCTTCTGTTTCAAGAAGAATCAAAGCATCTCTGAGAGGGGTTTTGCTGACGCCCAGGTGCTTTGAAAGTTCTCCCATGTTAATGGTTGAACCCGGAACAAGAACCCCAAGATTCATTTGCTTTCGTAAATACTCGTATACCTGCTCGCTGAGCGGTGAAACATTCAACAGGGTCTTCATCTAACGTTTCCTTTTTGTTAAAGCCTTATGGTTTTGATCGTCATAGGATTTTAATTCATGTTCAAAGAGAATGGATAGTCTCAAATAATAGTGATTGTGCGCAGACATCTAAAATATCAGATATCAAATATTTGTCAAGGACAAATGCACCTCCTTATCCTCCCCGATGAAGAGTAGTTTTTTTTTTGACCGGATTTTTTAAAAAAAGATAAAAAAAATCTTGACAGATATTTAATGTTTGATATATCAGATATCAGAAGCATGGAAACAATATCCATATTAAGAACGACGGGTATTTCGAGCCTCTGAAACAACAGGGGAAAACATTAGAAGATGGAGGAAGTATATAATGAAGATGACCACAGAAGAAGCCTTTGTAAAAGTTCTCCAGATGCATGGAATTGAAGACGCATTTGGTATTATTGGATCAGCAATGATGCCGATTTCCGACCTGTTTCCCAAGGCCGGTATTTCTTTTTGGGACTGCGGGCATGAAGGCAATGCCGGTACCATGGCAGACGGTTACACCCGGGCCTCGGGCAGAATGTCCATGATGGTGGCCCAGAACGGCCCCGGCATCACCAATTTTGTTACAGCCGTAAAAACAGCATACTGGAATCACACCCCGCTGTTGCTGGTCACTCCACAGGCCGCAAACATGTCCATGGGCCAGGGCGGATTCCAGGAAGTTCCCCAGATGTCTGTGTTCGAAGACATGGTGGCGTACCAGGAAGAAGTGCTTCATCCCTCCCGCATGGCCGAGGTTCTCAACCGGGTTATCACCAAGGCAAAACGGGCTTCCGCTCCTGCCCAGATCAACGTACCCCGTGACTTCTGGACCCAGGTGATTGACATTGAACTGCCCGTGGTTGTGGATATTGAGTTGCCTTCCGGCGGCACAGAATCCGTTGCCCGTGCAGCCCAGCTTTTGTCCGATGCAAAATTTCCTGTTATTCTCAATGGCGGCGGTGTTGTGATCGGCGGCGCCATCAAGGATTCAATGGCATTGGCAGAACGCCTGGATGCACCGGTCTGCTGCGGTTACCAGCATAATGATGCCTTCCCGGGAAGCCATCCCATGTTCACCGGAACCCTGGGATACAATGGGTCCAAAGCTGCCATGGAACTGATTGCCAAGGCTGACGTTGTCTTGGCCCTTGGCACCCGGTTAAACCCTTTTTCAACCCTGCCCGGCTATGGCATTGACTATTGGCCGACAAAAGCCGCCGTCATCCAGGTTGACATCAATGCGGACCGCATCGGCCTGACCAAAAAGGTCACCGTCGGTATTGTGGGTGACGCCAAAAAAGTGGCCAACGGCATTCTGGCTCAGTTGAGTGATACGGCCGGGAATACTGACCGTGAAGCGCGTAGAGCAACCATTGCAAAAATTAAATCAGACTGGGCAACACAACTGGCCGGCATGGATCATGAAGCAGATGATGAAGGAACAACCTGGAACGCGCGTGCCCGCAAACAGGATCCGGATAAAATCACCGCGCGCATGGCATGGCGCGCCATCAAAGTGGCCCTTCCTGAAAACGCCATCATTTCTGCAGATATTGGTAATTCGTGTGCTCTCGGTGCTGCCTATCCGAGTTTTGAACAGGGCCGCAAATATCTGGCACCCGGCATGTTCGGACCTTGCGGATACGGTTTTCCCGCAATTTTGGGCGCAAAAATTGCCCAGCCCGATGTACCGGTTGTGGGGTTTGCCGGAGATGGTGCCTTTGGTATTTCCATGAATGAAATGGCTGCCTGCGGCCGTGATGAATGGCCTGCCATTACCATGGTCATTTTCCGCAACTACCACTGGGGTGCTGAAAAACGAAATTCCACTCTCTGGTATTCTGACAACTTTGTGGGAACAGAATTGAACCGTAATGTTAACTATGCTGAGGTTGCAAAAGCCTGTGGTGTTGAGGGGACTCAGGCCACAAGCATGGAAGATTTGACCGAAAAACTTGGTGCTGCCATCAAGGCACAGATGGAAGAAGGCAAAACAACCTTCATCGAGGTCCTGACCAACATGGAACTGGGCGAACCCTTCCGCCGTGATGCCATGACAGCACCGGTTGTTGTTGCAGGGATCGACAAGGCTGAGATGTGCCCACAGAAAGGCAAATAAACGCTGATTAAAATTATCCTTTTCCCTTTCCGGGCATGCCCCGGAAAGGGAAAAGGACAGCAACAATAAAAATCATCGCCGCAGTTGTTCTTTGCTCAATGGCTGCGGCGTTTCAATTTCATAAAAGGAGTATACACCCATGGAAAATAAACAAAACTGGCTGGAATATGATGTTGAAGATATGGTTGCCGGCGACAAAGATGCTCTTTGGCATCATTTAAAGCCCCACAAATGCTTTGAGACCCAGGAACAGATGATTATTGTCGAGGGAAAAGGTCTTGTGGTCAAGGACATCAGAGGCCGCGAATACCTGGACGCCACATCCGGCGGGGTATGGAGTGTCATGGTGGGTTACGGCCGGGACTCCATTGCAGATGCTGTCTGTGCTCAGATGAAAAAAATGCCCTATTTTGCAGGGGTATACGGCAATGTTCCGTCGATTAAATTTGCAAAAAAACTCTTGGAAAAACTGCCCAACCACGACAAGGTCTATTTTTCCAACTCCGGCTCCGAAGCCAATGAAAAAGCTTTTAAGATTATCCGTCAGGCATCCCACATTGATCCGGCAAGAAAAGGCAAATACAAGATCATGTACCGGGACCGGGATTACCACGGTACCACCATCGGCGCCATGAGCGCCACGGGTCAGGCCCAGAGGAAAGAGGGATTTGGTCCTTTTGTGGACGGATTTATTGAATTTCCCCACTGTGCCTGCTATCGATGTCCCTATGATAAAACCTATGGCAATTGCAATATTGAGTGTGCCAGAAAAGTGGAAGATATCATTCTCAAAGAAGGGGCGGAAAACATCGGAGGGCTGATCGTCGAACCCATCACAGCAGGTGGCGGAATTTTAAAGCCTGTCAAGGAATACTATCCCATCCTCCAAGAAATATGCAGGAAATACGAAATCTGGATGATCATGGATGAAGTGGTTTGCGGTTTCGGAAGAACCGGAAAATTCTGGGGTCATGAACACTTTGACGTGGATCCGGAAATCATCACCATGGCCAAGGGTCTTGCCAGTTCCTACGAGGCTCTTTCCGCCACAGTGGTCAAACAAAAAATTTTTAATACGTTCTTAAACGATCCTACAAATCCTGAAACCCGGCTGAATTATTTCAGGGATATCTCCACCTATGGTGGTTGCACATCCGCACTGACAGCCGCCCTTGAAAGCACACGGATCATTGAAGACGAAAACTTGGTGGACAATAGTGTTAAAATGGGTGCCTATCTGCTAGAAAAACTGGAAACCCTTAAAAAATATGATGTTGTCGGAGACATCAGGGGCCAGGGACTTTTTGCAGGCATAGAGTATGTAACAGACAAAACCACCAAAGAACCGATTACCGAAGGCCAGATGGCCCAACTCATGGGAAATGTCATGGCTGAAAAGGTGATTGTAGGACGAACCAACTCAAGCCTTAATGGAATGAACAATGTCATGAACTTTGCCCCCTGCCTGACCATCACCAAAGAACAGGTGGATACCATTGTTGCTGCCGTGGCAACTGCCATTGAAAAGACATTCTAAAGATATATCTAATAACGCATTCATATATAAAGGAATCAAATCATGTTGATAGGCATACCAAAAGAAATAATGTACAAGGAAAACAGGGTTGCTGCACTTCCTGAAACCATTGAAAAATTCAAGAAACTTGGATATGACGTATTGGTCGAGACCAAGGCCGGGGCCGGAGCCTTTACCGGTGATGATGAATACCTTAAAGCCGGGGCAAAAATCGCAGCGGATGCCGCCGAGGTTTTTGACAAATCAGATATTATTTTAAAGGTCAAGGAACCCTTGTTCAATGAGCAGTTTAACAAACATGAAATCGACATGTTAAAGGAAAACCAGGTCCTTATTACATTTATCCACCCGGCAGCCCCTTCAAATCACGATGATGTAAAAAAAATGCAGGATAAAAACATCACGACATTCACAATGGACGGAATCCCCAGGATTTCAAAGGCCCAGCGCATGGACCCCTTGACATCCATGAGTGCCATCACCGGCTATAAGGCCATCATTATTGCGGCGGCTAATTTCCCAAAATTCATTCCCATGGTCGGTACCTCCATTGGAATGATAAAACCGGCTAAAATTTTGGTGATCGGCACCGGGGTTGTTGGGCTTCAGGCCGTTGCAACAGGCAAACGGCTGGGGGGGATTGTCACTGCGATTGATATCCGGCCGGATGCGAGAAAAGAGGCCGAAAGTTTAGGCGTCAAAACGGCGGGGTTTGATGCACCGGCCGATCTGGCCATTGGAAAAGGCGGCTATGCCAAAGCACTTCCCGAAGAATGGCTTGAAAAAGAAAGAGAAGCATTGGCACCTCTGGTTGCTCAATCCGATATTATTATTCTCTGCGCCCTTGTCCCGGGGGAAATTGCACCGAAATTGATTACCCGCCAGATGGTTGAAACAATGAAACCCGGTTCTGCTATTGTTGATGTATCCATTGACCAGGGAGGTAATTGTGAGATGACAGACCCTGGAAAAGAGACTGTTCATAACGGCGTCTACATCTGTGGCATTAAAAATATACCCGGATCTTTGCCTGTTCATTCTTCCTGGCTCTATGCCAATAATTTGTATTATTTTGTTGAGAACCTGTACAAAGAAGGGTCAAGTGAATTTGACATGACAGATGAAATCATCAAAGGCGCTCTTGTGACCCACAAAGGTAAACTTTATCACGAAGGCGCTCTAAAGGCCATGGGGCTGAGTAATATTTAAAAAAATTAACATTTTAAGTTGACAAATTTGAGTGGGGTCACCTTGCAATAGTTCAGTTTTTATCAGTTTAACTGATACCGTATTGATAAAGACAAGCAAGTCTGACCCCCTTTTATAAGGACCTGTATTCGAAAGTTGACTTAAAAATTGGGGGGAGTAAACCAATGACAAATCTTTTATTGATGGCCGGGGTATTCTTGTTTTCATTTGTGGTGGGATATGTTTTGATTTCCAGGATACCCACATTGCTTCATACACCTTTGATGTCCATGACCAATGCCATCTCTGCTGTAACCATACTAGGCGTTTTGATTCTTTTTTCCGTCGCATCAACCCCGACAGCGCAGGTAATAGGATCTATTGCCTTTGTCATGGCGTCTTTTAACCTTGTGGGAGGATTTGCAATTACAGACAGGATGTTGAGACTGTTCAAGAAAAAACAAGGGGGGATAAAAAAATCATGATTGAAACATACTCTTCCATGAACCTGTTCCTTGATTTTTGTGTAATCGGCATCCTCATACTGGGATTCTGGCTGTTTCACTGGCCCCACAGGGCAAAATACGGTAACCTTACGGCGGCTTTTGCATTGACCTGTGCAGCAGGCCTGGTTATATATCGAAACGGAACCTTGTATCCCGGTATTGTGTTATTATCCCTTGTGATCGGCTCCGGGGCAGGATATTGGGTGTCCAGAAAAATCACCATGATTCAGATTCCGGCCATGGTTGCCTTTCAGCATGGTGCCGGAGGGGTTGCCGCTTTTTGTCTTTCCCTTGCCGAACTCATGCGCGGATCCCAGCACCTTGGAATGACGAATGAAATTTCCGGCCTCCTGGGCCTTGCCATTGGATCATTGACCTTCAGCGGCAGCATGATTGCTGGCGGAAAATTGTCAAACACGCTGAAGCCGGCTCCGACAATACTTCCCAAACACACCGTGCTGCTCATGGCAAACCTTGCCGCCATTATTCTGCTGATCATTGCAGCAGTGTTTGCTCCCATGGGCACCCGGATATTCCTTTATATCTCCATCATTTTATTATCAATTTTGTTTGGTGTTATTTTTTCCATTCGTATTGGTGGAGCAGACATGCCCGTTGTTATTTCATTCTTAAATGCAACGGCAGGACTGGCTGCTGCGTTATGCGGCATGATTATCGAAAACAAGCTGTTGATTTCCTGTGGCGCCACAGTGGCGGCTTCAGGATCCATACTGACCCACGTCATGTGCACGGGAATGAATCGCAGTCTTTTTCGGGTTTTTATCCCCATTGAACAACCCCGACGGAAGCCAGCAGTGAACCAGGAGCAACCCAAAGTTGCAAATCTTGTTGAAAAACAAATTCAGGGACAAGACATTGAAAAAAATGATCTTCAAAAAGCGGTTGAAATAGCCCGCAATGCAGACACGGTCATTATTGTTCCCGGCTATGGCATGGCCGTGGCCCAGGCACAATTCGAAGTGATTGATTTTTCCAATAAAATGCAGGCCATGGGTAAAACTGTAAAATTTGCCATTCATCCGGTTGCCGGCAGAATGCCGGGCCACATGAATGTTCTTCTTGCAGAAGCAGGCGTTGACTATGATCTGCTCGAAGAAATGGATGCCATCAATCCTGAATTTAAAGACACGGATTTATGCCTGGTTATCGGGGCCTGTGATGTGGTGAATCCAGCAGCCATAGAAACGGACGGATCACCCATATCCGGCATGCCGATTTTGCTCGCCCATGAATCAAAGCATGTGGTGTGCTGTAACCTGGATGACAAACCCGGATACTCCGGGGTTAAAAATTCTTTGTATGAAAACGATAATACAGTTATGCTTCTTGGAAATGCCAAAGAAACAATCCAGCAATTGCTTGAAAATCTGTCAGAGGCAAGCCCTGCCAATGAAGAATCTTCAAGTCAAGACGTCTCCAAGGACCTTTTGAACTCAGCCATAACAACATTGTCATCCGCCAAAAAAGTGATTATTATCCCCGGCTATGGCATGGCACTGGCACAGGCACAGTTTAAAGTGATCGCGCTTGCAAATCTTCTTGAATCAATGGGGGCACAGGTTAAATTTGCCATTCATCCCGTTGCCGGAAGAATGCCCGGGCACATGAATGTTCTTCTTGCTGAAGCAGAAGTTGATTATGAAAAGCTTTACGAGATGGATGAAATCAATTCTGAATTTTCACAAACAGACGCCGTCCTTGTCTTTGGTGCCTGTGACGTGGTAAACCCTTCGGCCATGGAGACAGAAGGCACTCCGATTTCCGGGATGCCAATCCTTCTGGCCCAGGATGCAAAAAAAATAATTGTTTGCAATTTTGATGCAAAACCAGGGTATTCCGGGGTAAATAACAGTTTATATGAGAATCAGAAAACAATACTGCTGTTAAATGATGCCGCCGCAACGGCAAAAGATTTGATTAATGGCTTAAAGGGAATGTAATCTGTAAAGATTGCCGATGCATTGGGCCTTGATTATCAGATAGGAAGATGCTTTTAGCCAAGAAAAGTATGAAAAATTATTAAAGAGTTGAAATATGCACCCAACCGGGCACTGGCACAACATGTTCTACCAGTGCCCGGTTGGGTCAAACCATTCCTGAAATAAAACATAGGCATTAAGTGGGGGATGAAAATAGTCTATACTTTAATGGGGAGGGTGACAATTTCCCTTAACACCCCATCATTGATAAACCGCATAACGGAATCGGCATTGTCCAGTACGGTAGTTTCACTACTTTAACCCGGCCGTTTTCAAATACGATGTGCTCCATGGCGTTGGCTTCAGTTTTAAAACCAATGGAAAAGTTGGTCCATCCGTCACTGCTTTTAAGGTATTTTTTTAAGGGGGGCCTGTCGTTGTGGGCTACCAATAAACGAAGGATCAGGTCGGTAAGGATGTTCAAATAATTTTTTGTGCCCATTTTGCTTCAATCTATTGCAGTCTTAACATTTTAAAAGTCTCCAAATATTTTATAGGTTGTTCCAACTTTCATTCCACTGGCACATAATTCCAGCCCGCTTTGTTCGCTGGATAAGTATTCCAACCAATTGCAATTAGATATTGCTCTATTCGCTTGTGCAGTTGTTTCTTTTTACTGCTTCCAAGGCCAGTATCGAGGTGAAAAAGAACCCTTTGGCAAACCGCCTTTTCGATCCTGATAATATCTTAACCAAGAAAAAATTTCGGGTAGTGGAACGCCTGAAGAAAAAAATACTCCCTTGAAAAATTAAGGGCGGCAACCCGTTTGTTTCCGCCCTTGTGAACTTGAGTTTAATTATAATCAGAATTCATAAGAATAGCTCAAGGTTGCGGTAAAAGGCATGCCTAACGTTTCATAGCTAAACTTATCCCCTCCAACGGATGCTTTGCTCACCCGGGAGGCATATTTTTTATCAAAAAGGTTCTCAAACCTCAGCGTCACGGTATGTTTAAGATCAAAACCAAAAGAATAAAAACCGGAAAGGTCAGCCAGAAAGTAATTTCCATATTCGATTTCATCAAGATAGGGATCATAAGCTTTGTAACCGCTTTGAACCATATCCCCCACATAACGTGTGGTCAGATCCAGTCCGAAACGGTTGGAGGCGTGACGGTATTTTAAGTTGGCTTTGATCATATATTCAGGGGTTTGGGCCAATTGGGTAGCATTCTCGTTGTTATGGGCATCCACTGTGGTTGCACTGGTCAAAAGGGAGATTCCGTTTATGGGATGGGTTGTCAGTTGAATTTCGAATCCATCAATAATGGTGTCCTTGTCAGAGTTTTCAAATGAGGTCCAGTCCGATGTGTAGGATATGGCATCTTCAAGCCGTTGATAAAAATACCCGGCTTCCCAGTTAAAAATCGAAAATTGGCCTTCAAAGCCTAAATCAGCATTAACGCTTTTTTCCGGTTTCAGGTTGGGATTTCCCCAGGAACCATTTTCATCAAGATAAAGCTGTTCTGCCGTGGGTAAGCCAAAAGAGGTGCCCAGCATGCCCCTGAAATGGATTCCTGCAAATAGCGGGGTTCTGATGCTGAAATTATAGATGGTAATATCGTTTTCTTCGGTTCTATTGTATCGTACACCAACGCTTAATTTAGTTTCTGGAGAAAATGCCAAAGTTGGCCGAAACTGGGCAAAAACGGCGGTTGAATTTTCTTCATTTTTGGCAATATGCCATACATCATCTTTTGCCCAATAATTTTGATAGTCTATGCCGAACAATAACTCATGGTTCCCGTCAAACAACTGGCTTCCCATGATGTTGACCCCCCTGTCCTCGTATCCCCATTCCGCTTTATTATATAAGAACGTGCCATCCAGTTTCTGCCGGGTATAGTCGGTCCACCATCTATGATTGAAAGCTTTAACATAATAGGAAAAGGTGTCGCTGAGATCATGGTCCCATTTGATAAATTGCACATCTTCGGTGCGGTCGTTTACGGCCATTTTTTCATTGGGTCTGGCAAAATCAAATTCACCGGTGTTTCTCTGAATGTGTGCTTTTAGGGTCGCACCTTTGGCAAAATCAAACTCCTTTTCATATTTACCGCCGATGGTGGTACGGTCATACCCCCTGTCTTCAGGCGCATTGTTGTTGCTTCGTTCATAAATGTTGTTTTCAAAAGGCCTGTATCCATCCCATCCTTCATGTCCGCCAAACACCATGAATCCATGATTGTTCAGGGTGTCTGATACATGCCCGTTGATCCCTATATGGTTTTTGCTACCATATGATGCACCAATTTCACCACTAACATTTTTTGTGACTTTTTTAGTAATGATATTAATTACGCCCGCCTGGGAATCTGTCCCGTAAAAAAGTCCTTCACCGCCTTTTAATACTTCAATGCGGTCAATCATTTTGACACTGATGGTATCCATATATCCGCCTCCATAAAGCCGGTTGTTCAAGCGGACGCCGTCCAAAAGCCAAAGAACCTCATTGCCGCCGTGCATTTTTACATTGGCATAATCGCCCCGCCCGGTTTTGACAGAGACAAAAAGCCCGGGAACCAACGCCTCAAGTGCTTGATTCAGGTCAACAAATCCTTTTTTTTCAATTTCTTCTCCTGAAATAATTTCCACATGGTGACCAATTTTTTTCAATTCGGCCGATAACCTTTCTTCAATCTGACGGGCCTTTACAGTCATCTCTTCCAGCGTTACACCCTTGTCGTTTGCAAACGCTGGATTTGTCAGGAAAACTCCCAGCAATAAGCCCATTGTTAGGACGGTTAAAACAAATGTGCCGCAACTATTTTTTTTCATTTTGATTTTCCTTCTTTTTATGGGTTTAGAAAAAAAAATCCCCGTACCAGCTAAAAAAGCCGATACGGGGATTACGTATTTAATCCACACAGATCCACCGTTTACCACGCAGTGGGTCTTTTATTTTTACCAGGCAGGTCTTCTGACTTCCGGATCATACACAAGCGTTGCACCTTCCCAGCCTTTTTACTGACCAGTGGTATATTGCAACGGGTGTCCCCGGTTACAGCGGCGGGTCCGTCTCCGATTTTCACGGAGTTCCCTGTTAGGCGAAAAATTCGCACCTGGAGATCTATATTTACTAAAGTAGCATCTTTATCACTAAGTTTTGAAAAAAGTAAAGGAAAAATTTTAATTATTGACTCTGCTTTTAATTCCCCGTATATGAACACTTGTGCCGGTCTTGGAGAGATTGGAATGCGGTGAGAATCCGCAGCGGCCCCGCCACTGTAACCTAGTACTTTTAGGAAGCCAGGTCTATTTCTTCAAAGACTTTATTTTCGGGGGAAAATACGGCAGTCGGAGTCTTTTTTGCCGGCAGGCGTTTTCCCGTCCATTTTTTTAAAAAACCGTCTGGGGACGTTGCATGGCAAATAATTATATTTTATTCCGGCTGTTGAGTACGGTTATGCTATTTGGGATGATATTTCCCCAAATTGTTTCAGCAAACCAGGCTGTTAAGATCTCCAACGGATTCCACACCCTTGTTTTCACGGATACGCCCCAACGGGCAGTCACGCTGAACCAGGCTGCCACGGAAATTCTGCTTGCCCTAAACCTTGAAAAACAGATGACAGGAACGGCCTACCTGGATGATGAGATTTTTCCCCGGTTCAAACAAGCCTATGATACCATCCCTGTTTTATCCAAGCGGTATCCTGCCAAAGAAATTTTGTTGGATGTCCGTCCTGATTTTGTCTATGCCAGCTACCCCAGCGGTTTTTCTCCGAAACGGGGGCTTCCTGACCGTAAGGAGCTTCATTCCCTTGGAATAATGACTTACCTAAGTCCCATGACCGGGGAATCATCAAGGGAAAAATGGTCCATGGAATTCGTATACAATGAAATCGTTGAAATTGGATTGATTTTTAATGTTTCAGAACAGGCCCGGCAGCTGATCCAAACCATGCGTGGACAAATCCGAGACATTCCTGTTTCCAAAAAAAAAGTACGCCCCAAAGTTCTTTGGCTGGATCACATCAATGAAACCGATATGAATGTGGGAACCGGCAATGGTGCCCCCCAGGAAATCATTTCCCTGGCCGGTGGGGACAATGTGTTTGCCGATATCAACAGAGCCTGGGCCAATGTGACCAAGGAGGCTGTTCTGGACTGTCCGGCAGACATTATTGTATTGATTCACGGGGCCTGGGAAACAGCCATAGAAAAGCGGAAATATCTGATCTCTGATCCTTTGTTTCGGCATCTTAAGGCGGTTAAGAACCAGGTATTTGTTGATATTGATTACAGTGCATCCACTCCGGGCATTCGCATCCCCAATTCTGTTGTTCTCCTTAATAAAGCAATTATGGCACTCGAGAAAAGGTACCAGGACTAAAATGAAAGGCTTGGTTCCTGAAAAAAA
The DNA here is from genome assembly GCA_016743945.1 of Desulfobacteraceae bacterium. GTDB lineage: Bacteria > Desulfobacterota > Desulfobacteria > Desulfobacterales > Desulfobacteraceae > NBML01. The sequence continues at coordinate 31,477 of JADGFI010000009.1, read as the reverse complement.
AATCCCTTTTCCCATTGTGGCATCGGGATTTACTTTTTTTTTATTGGTCAGCCTGTTGGCTTCCCTTGCATTTGGTGCGGTAAACATAGACCCGGGAACGGTATTTCAGATTGTCTGGTATAAAATCACCGGAATCAAATCCGGGATATGGCCCATGTCCCGGGAAATAATTGTGTGGCACGTAAGAGCGCCCAGAGCCTTGTTGAGTCTGATTTCCGGCGGAGGACTGGCAGTTATCGGTGCCGTGATGCAGGCGATTGTGAGAAATCGCATGGCAGATCCTTATCTTGTGGGGCTGTCTTCCGGGGCTTCAACTGGTGCTGCCTTGTCCATTTATCTTGGTTCTTTGACCGGTTTTTTTTTGTTAAACATTTCATTGATGGCTTTTTTAGGGGCCTTGAGCGCTTTTTTGTTAGTATTCACCATTTCCACAAATACAGGGCGGATGAATCCTGGAAGGCTTATTTTGGCCGGTATCTCCGTGTCATATCTTTTCAATGCGTTAACCAGTTTACTGGCTTTTTTGGTTTCCGAACACAGCCTCAGAGAGATCACACACTGGCTTTTGGGATCAGTTGCTTCTGCTAAATGGGGGACCCTTGCCTTTCCCGGTATTGTTGTTCTCTTAGGAACCGTGGCTTTAATCGTTCAGGCACGGGAATTGAATGCCATTTCAATGGGAGAAGAAACCGCCACCACCCTTGGAGTATCTCCAAAAAAATTTCGCAAAAGGGTTTTTCTGATCACGTCGGCAATGACCGGTGTCATCGTTGCCCAAACCGGTGCCATCGGCTTTGTGGGACTCATGATTCCCCATTTTATTCGGTATCTTGGCCAAATCAACTATACCCGTATTCTTCCCTTGTGTGTATTGGTCGGCGGTATTTTTCTCATCTGGGCCGATGTGATTGCCAGAACCATTTTTAGTCCAGAAGAATTGCCCATCGGAATTGTGACGGCCATTTGTGGTGCCCCCTGTTTTATATGGATTCTGGGTACCCGGAAAGAGGAATGCTAATGGACAATGGGATTTGTCTGGCCCTTGACGGTATCTGTTGGTCTCCAAACGGTATTAGAGTTCTGCATAAGGTCTCCCTGGAAGCATCTCCCGGAGAATTTATAGGGCTTATAGGGCCCAACGGAAGTGGTAAGTCATCCCTTCTTAGATGTATTTTCCAATATCTGACACCCGAGGCCGGTGTGATTCGGATTGGGGATCGGGATCTTTCCCGACTGACCCTCAAACAGACTGCCAGGATAATAGCAACGGTTCTCCAGGAGCGGACAACTGAATTTGACGTTCGTGTCCAGGATGTCATCATCATGGGACGGACCCCCCACAAAAAAATGTTTGAACTTATCAATGATGCCGACCTTGCCATTGCAGGACAAGCAATAGCAAGGGTGGGGCTTACCGGGTATGAGGACAGACGGCTTCACACCCTTTCCGGAGGGGAATTACAGCGGGTTTTACTGGCTAGAGCATTATGCCAAAAGGCCAGTCTCCTTCTTTTGGACGAGCCCACCAATCATCTGGATATCGGATTCCAGCTGGAGGTCATGGGTTTGGTAAGAGATCTGGGCATTACTACAATTGCAGCACTTCATGAGCTGAATTTGGCAGCCATGTTCTGCCAGAAAATTTATTTGCTGGTCAGCGGGCGTGTTCTAACCCATGGGAAACCGGCAGATGTACTTACCCCCGACTATATAAAAATCGCCTATGGTGTTAACGCAAAGGTGACTATTGATAAGGAAACAGGACTCTACAATATCATGTATATCCCTTGCTAACCCCGCATCATGCAGGGAAACCCTTTTTCTTTCTTTATGTTTTACATATTTTCGAGCCAATTTTGCTGATGTATGAGGTTCAATACCGTTGAATTAATTGTTTATAAACTATGAGGAAAAAATGTCAAAAATTACGAGAGGTTCGGAAGAAATAGAAAAAATAAAAGCCAAAATTCTGGATGCTGTCGTGGCCATTAAATGCCCTTGCCTTTCAACATTTCATGAAGCATAAAAAATCCATTATAAGGAAAAATGATCTCATTGCCGGAACCACCGGATCCAAAGAAATCTCCACCCATGTTTTCGGTGACGGCCAGGGAACCCTAATGCTTATTTTAAAGGGTATCCTTGGCTCCACGCCCTGGTTCAGAATAAGATGCCCTAGTTCGGATTCGGAAAATTACCGTAATTTAATGGTGCGGATATCGGGCTACAACGCCTACTTTGTTCAGCGGAATAAAGATATCCAGATGGAATTGATTCATCGTTCGGAATATTCCCATTAAAGGGCAACCCGATCTCATCCGAGCAACGGAAGGCCTAAAATGACATGAATCAACGCGGTGTCAGTCCTTAAAAAAAAATAAGAATATATGGCTATCCATAGATAAGGATGTTTATTTTAACTATTACTGATCTGGACAAATCGTTTGCAATCAAAGATGAATTTTCGTATCGTGGATGCCATTGACAGATATTGTTTCATCCTTTAATTATCATAGCATTGCGTTTGGGAGTATGGGTATGGCCAAACAAAAAAACTTGATTCTTGCAGTGGACGATAAGCCCCAGAATCTTCAATTTTTAGGAAAACTCTTAGCCGATAATGGGTATGAGGTGGGCCTGGCCCAGAGTGGTCAGCAGGCCTTGAATTTTGTAATCAAAAATGAACCCGACCTGATTCTTTTAGATATCATGATGCCGGAAATGGACGGCTATGATGTGTGTAAACGATTAAAGTCCGATTTTGGCACCCGGCATATCCCCATTATTTTTATCACCGCCAAAACCGACACCAAAGATGTGGTCAAGGGGTTTGAGGTGGGGGGGGTGGACTATGTGACCAAACCCTTTAATGCAGCAGAGCTTTTGGCAAGGATCAAAACCCATATTGAGATGAAAATTTTAAGGGGGCTTTTGCCCATATGTTCCGGTTGTAAAAAGATTCGGGATGATAACGGATTCTGGAAACAGGTGGAGTCATATATTGAGGCCCATTCTGAATTGACCTTTAGTCACGGGATTTGTCCGGATTGCGCCAAGGCCCTTTACGGTGATTCTGATTGGTATAAAAAACGCAACCCATAAACCGCCTGTCCCTGCCTCCGGCTCAGTATTTGTAGCTCCTGGTTATCTTCAACAAGTTTAATTGCTTTTCTCAAAGCCTGCGTTATGTTATTTAAACATGAAAATAACCCGAATTTTGGAGTGAATATGAGTAAAGTGATTGCTATGGCTGGTAAGGGTGGTGTGGGAAAAACAACCGTTTCTGCACTGGTGACGAGATATTTCACAAAACAGGGCAAGGATCCGCTTCTTGCAATTGATGCAGATCCCAACAGCAACCTGGGGGAAACCCTGGGGCTTGATATAGACAAAACCGTGGGGGATGTCCGGGAAAATTTCATGAAAGATCCCCAGGGAGTCCCTTCGGGCATGGACAAGATTGTTTACCTTGAAATGCTGATGAATCAGGTGCTCATTGAGCAGCCGAAATTTGATCTTCTGGTCATGGGCCGTCAGGAAGGCCAGGGATGCTATTGCATGGTCAACAATATTTTAAACCGGTTTGCAGAGGAACTGGAAAAAAATTATAAATATCTTCTCGTGGACAATGAGGCCGGGATGGAGCACCTGAGCCGCAGAACCAGCGGCCGTGTGGATATGCTTCTCATGGTCACGGACTATGCCTTGAGAGGGCTTCGGGCTGTGGGACGGATTAATGATATGCTGGGTGATCTCAAGCTGGACATCAAACACAAGGGGATCATTGTCAACCGGGCGCCAAAAGAATTGAGCCAGGCATTTTTGGATGAGGTGGAGCGGATTGGGGTGCCTATTTTCTGTATTCTCCCCGATGATGAAAACCTGCTCGAATTTGATATGGCCCAGCGCTCCCTGCTGGATCTTCCCGATGACTCCAAGGCGGTAAAGGCGGTTGGGGAGATGATGGAAAAAGTGCAGGAGGTCATTGTCTAGAAATGGGGTATGTATTTGATTTTAAGGATGCAGGGAATTACGATACCTGGATTGACAAGGGGAAGAATCGCCATTGCCTGGACCTTGAAATCAAATTGATTTTGGACCTTTTATGTCCTGAAAAAGGGCAGCGGGTCTTGGATATCGGCTGTGGTACGGGCATCAGTCTGGCCCCTCTTCTGGAAAAAGGCTTGAATCTTACCGGCATTGATCCTTCTCCCTATATGCTGGACCTGGCCCACAAGCGCTTGGGGGAAAAGGTGGACCTTCACAGGGGGGCTGCAGAAGATCTTCCCTTTGACGATAATTCCTTTGATGCAGCATTGTTGTTTACCAGTCTGGAGTTTACCGACAGACCGGCCAAGGCCATTGAAGAGGCCTGCCGGGTGGCCCGAGACCAGGTGGTGATAGGGGTGTTGAATCGGTATGCCCCCCAGAACATGTTCCGCAGGTTCAAAAGTTTTTTTTTCGCAAATATGTATACCAATGCCCATTTTTTCAGTATCTGGGAACTGCGGCAGATTCTCTTTGCCATCCTGGGAAATGTGCCCATAAAATGGCGGACAACCCCCCAGCTCCCCTTTGTCTCGGGCCCCTGGGTTTCCTATGTTGAAAACTTGCGGCTTGTGCAAAAATCTTTTTGCGGCTCTTTGATCGGCATGCAGATAAAGCCTGTCCCCAAATTTCGGACCCGACCCCTGGCACTGAAAATCAGGAAAAGAAAGATATATAAACCCGCACCGGGGCTGGCTAGGGAAATGAGGAACAAGGAATAACCAAGAATGGAAGCCCTTTTATATGAAAAATTAGGGAAAAATCAGGTTCAATGCAAAATCTGTCATCATTTTTGCAAGATCAAGCCAGGGGAAAAAGGGATTTGCAGTGTTCGGGAAAACCAGAACGGCAAGCTCGTTTCCCTGGTTTTTGACCGGGTGATTGCCGCAAGCTGTGACCCCATTGAAAAAAAACCGATGTTCCATTTTAAACCCGGGTCCACCGCCTATTCAATTGCCACAATGGGCTGTAACTTTAAGTGTCGATTTTGCCAGAACTTTGATATCGCCCAGATGCCGGCGGGTAAAAAGGGCATGATCCAGGGCAGGCAGATCCAGCCCCGGACCATTGTGGAGAAGGCCTTGGCCAGTGGATGCCAGAGCATCGCCTATACCTATACCGAGCCTTCTGTCTTTTTTGAACTGGCCTATGAAACCGCAAAACTTGCCCAAAAAAATAAGTTATCCAATATTTTTGTTACCAATGGGTATATGAGTGCGGATCTTGTTCACATGGTTGCCCCCTTTCTGGATGCGGCCAATGTGGATCTCAAAGCCTTTGATGATACCTTTTATCAAACTTATTGCCAGGCAAGGCTTGAACCGGTGAAAAAAACCTTGAAGCTCATGAAAAAGGTCGGAATACTGGTGGAGGTCACGACTCTTTTGATTCCCGGGCTCAACGATGACCCAGGGGAATTGGCCCGGCTGGCAGGCTTTATTGCAAATGATTTGGGCTGTGACACCCCCTGGCATATTTCCCGCTTCCACCCGAGTTTTAAGATGACAAATATTGGTGCAACCCAGGTTTCTGCTTTGGAAAGGGCCTGTGAAATCGGGAAAAAGGCCGGGTTGTATTATGTCTATACCGGAAATGTACCGGGACTTGCATCTGAAAATACGTATTGCCATAATTGCGGCGCCCTGGTGGTAAACCGCCATGGCTATACAATAGAAAATTATTTAAAGGAAAAGGGCGCCTGCCCCAAATGTGATACCCGGGTTTTTGGGATATATTCGCATTAACAGGCGGGCTGCAGATCCATGGATTCAATTTTGAAAAATAAAGACCTGAAAAATAAAGTGAACAAGAAAAGTCTAAAAGAAAAAACACTGGCATACGGGCGGATGATCAAGTTTTCCCATACGGTTTTTGCCCTTCCTTTTGCCCTGTCTGCCGTGGTTTTGGCCTGGCAGACCCAAACACTTGTCTATTGGGATCTTGTCTGGATTCTGGTGGCAATGGTGGGGGCAAGGTCGGCTGCCATGGGCTTTAACAGAATTGTGGATGCCGTCATTGACGAAAAAAATCCCAGAACCGCCATCCGGGAAATTCCGTCTGGAATATTGTCCCAAAGGCAGGCCGCGGTTTTTGTGGGGGTATCTTCATTCCTTTTTATAGGGGCTGCCGCCCTGTTATCGAAGCTTTGTTTCGTTCTTTCTTTTCCCGTTCTTTTTTTTCTGTTTTTTTATTCCTATACCAAGCGGTTTACACGCTATTGCCATCTTTACCTGGGGTTTGCCATCTCCCTGGCCCCTGTGGGGGCATGGGTCGCCATCACCAACAACCTGTCCCTGGGCATTGTTTTTTTGAGCCTGGGCCTGTGGACCTATATTGCCGGGTTTGATATCCTCTATGCCTGTCAGGACATTGACTTTGACCGGGAACAGGGCCTTTTTTCCCTGCCGTCCAAAATAGGGCCCCACAAGGCCATGATGGTCTCCTCCTTGCTCCATGTGTTGACCATGGGTTTTTTTTTGGCCATGCATTTGAGTTTCCAGATGCATCCGGTTTTTTTGATTTTTCTGGCCGGGATTGCGTTTCTTCTTATCGTTGAACACCGACTGGTCAAACCCGATAATCTGACCCATATTGATCTGGCTTTTTTCCATATCAATTCCCTGGTATCCATCCTTCTTTTCATCGGTGTTTTGGCGGAGGGTTTTTTCAGATGAACCCAAGTCCAAATTCAATGAATCACGCTTCAAAAAATCAAGACTCAGGAAATCAGGGAAAAATCATTGTGGTGGCCATCTGTGGGGCCTCTGGCTCCATTTATGGGGTAAGGCTCGTAAAGGCGTTGATTGAAAGCGGCTGCCGGGTGTTGATCGTCCTTTCCCATGCCGGCCTAAAAGTATTGGCCCATGAAATGGGCGTCGATCCCGCAACCTCTTTTCTTTTGTTTCTTGAGGAATATGGGGTGGATTTTGACAATTCCATTGTTCCGCAGATTTTTTTCCAAGATGAGATCGCCTCGGCTCCGGCCTCGGGGTCGTTTATCCACCACGGTATGGCAGTGGTGCCCTGTTCCATGAAAACCCTCGCTGCGGTTGCTTCAGGGTATGCAGACAATTTGATCACCCGGTCCTGTGATGTGAGTCTAAAGGAACGCCGTTCGCTTGTGCTGGTCCCCAGGGAAACCCCCTTTGGCTTGATTCATCTGGAGAACATGACCCGGGCGGCAAGGGCCGGTGCCGTAATCTTGCCCCCCATCCCCTCTTTTTATACCTTCCCTGCCACCATTGAAGATCTTGTGGATACGGTTGTGGCCAGAATTATGGATCACCTCGGGGTGGCCCATACTCTTGGAACCCGGTGGGAATCTTGATTGTCAGCAAAAACGATCCCCTTGTCCTAAAAATTATCACCACCCTTCATCAGAATGGACATAAGGCCTATATTGCCGGGGGAGCTGTCAGGGATATGCTGTTGAGCCAGCTGCCCGAAGATGTGGATATCCTGACCGATGCCTCTGCCAGGACTGTGAACTCTCTGTTTGCCCATATGGGGACCAAACTTGTGGGCAAATCCTTTCCCATCTGTCTGGTCAAAGGCGTTGAAGTGGCCTCGTGCCGGGCCGGGAAAGCGGCTGACTTTCCTGAAGATGACCTGGGGATGCGGGATTTTACCATCAACAGCATGGCCTGGGATCCTGTCTCCGATACCCTGGTTGATCCTTTTTTCGGAAAAAAGGATCTTGCAAACAAAATAATCCGGTTTACCCGGGATCCGGGCGACCGAATTTTGGAAGATCCCCTGCGCATGATACGGGCATGTAGATTTGTTGCACTTCTTGACGGGAGCCTTGCCGCTTCTTCTTTAACCGCTATTTTAAGTCATGCCCACTTGATTGAGGCCAATGGGAAGGTGGCCCGAGAGCGAATACAGATGGAGTTGATCAAGGCCATGGGACTTACAACCCCCTCTGTGTTTTTCAAAAATCTTCATGAAACAGGCCTTTTGGCAAGAATATTGCCTTGCCTTGACCGGTGTTTTGACCTGGATGGCGGCCCCCACCACGGGGAAACAGTGTTTGAGCACAGCCTGTTGGTGGGGGATGCCCTGCCGGCCAATCGTCCCATTTTAAGACTTGCCGGATTCCTCCACGATGCAGGAAAATTTGATGCCGCCAAAATAAAAGAGGGCAAGCTGACCTTTGCCGGCCATGAGACCCATATTGAGGCCCTTCAAACAGACCTTGACGCTTTGCGGTTTTCTTCCCGGAACAAAACCTATCTTCTTTCCCTGGTCCAGGCTCACATGAGGCCTTTGACCGAAGATACCACCCCCAAGGCTGTGCGAAGGCTGTTGGCCATGCTGAATCGGTATGATGTGTCTTTCAGGGATTTTTTGCGCATGCGCATTGCAGACAAACGAGGGAACCTGGCAAAATCCCCCTATACCCTGTCCCAGATTCGTGTCCGGTTAAAAAAAATCCAGAATGAATTGTCCGGTCGGGCTGCCTTTAACATGAATGATCTGGATATCTCGGGCAGTGATATCATTGAACTGCTGGGTTTAAAAGCAGGTCCTGAAGTCGGCCGGATCAAGAAAATGCTGTTTGAACGCGTGCTGGAAGACCCTTCGTTGAACACCCGGATTGATCTTGAATCCCTCCTCGATCCTTTGAAAAAACGAAAATAAGACGGCCCAATGCCGGTTTTCCTGTAGTGTCAGAGGCCTTGGATGCTGCAGAAAAGTTCACCAAAGGATTATTCCCTTGCAAATCATTGGTTGGCAGCGCTATAAAAAGGATTTTAATCAACAAATTTAAGGACAGCACAATTTAAGGACAGTACATATGGGTGATCTCGTTCTGATAAATATAACCGGCAGGGACAGAAAAGGACTGGATGCAAAGTTCATTGCCATCCTTGCCCAGTACAATGTAACCATACTGGATATCGGCCAGGCCGTTATCCATGAACATATTTCCCTTGGTATTTTGGCTGAAATTCCCTGTTCTCAGGATTTTTCCAGGATTTTTAAGGATATCCTGTTTGAAGGTCATAACATGGGACTGGCCATTGATATCAAACCCATTGAGCATGAAAATTATGAAAAATGGGTCCTTGCCCAGGGCAAGGAGCGGCGGATTATCACCATTCTGGGCAGGACCATGACGGCCCGCCAGATTTCTTCTGTTGCCTCGGTGATCGCTGAAAACGATATGAACATTGATTCCATAACCCGGTTGACCGGCAGGCGCTCCTTTGTAAACCCCGATGCCAGTCCCAAGGCAAGTGTTCAGTTTTCCGTCTCCGGCACCCCCACCAATATCCCGCAAATGCGGGGCAAATTCATGAAAATTTCCCAGAAGGCCGGTATTGATATTTCGTTTCATGTGGACAATATCTATCGGAAGAATCGGAAGCTGGTGGTTTTTGACATGGATTCCACCCTGATTCAGGCCGAAGTGATTGTGGAATTGGCAAAGTTGGCCGGTGTGGGGGAAGAGGTGGATAAAATCACCGAGTCTGCCATGAGAGGAGAAATCGATTTTAAGGAGAGTTTTAGAAAACGGGTGGCCTTGCTCAAGGGACTGCCCCAGGAACACCTTGAAGCGATTACCCACAAACTGCCCCTGACTGAAGGGGCGGACCTGGTTACCAAAACCCTGAAAAGCCTGGGGTATAAACTGGGAATTCTGTCCGGCGGGTTTACCTTTATGGGCAAGTATTTACAGGATCGCCTGGGGTTTGACTATGTGTATGCCAATGCCCTTGAAATTAAAGACGGGGTGGTGACGGGCAGGGTGACAGGGGAAATCGTGGATGGTGAGAAAAAAGCCTGTCTGCTCAGGGAGCTTGCCCAAAGGGAAAATATTTCCATTGAACAGACCATTGCCGTGGGAGACGGGGCCAATGATCTGCCCATGATCAGTATTGCGGGGCTTGGGGTGGCCTTCAATGCCAAGCCCATTGTCCGGGAAAAAGCCGCCAATGCTATCTCAACCATGGGCTTGGACGGGCTTCTCTACTTGATCGGAATCCATGACCGGGAGATCAAGCAGTCAAATCAGCAGGCTTAGGTCTTATCCCTTGCCGTGAATATAGGGGGTGGGATCTGTTATCCCGGCCTCTTTAAATCCTTTTATCCTATGGAGACATGAATCGCATTGTCCGCAGGAACGACCCTGTTTGTCCGGGTCATAACAGGAAATGGTCATGGAATAGTCAACCCCCAGTGCATGGCCAGCAGTGATGATCTGGGCCTTGGAGAGATGGATCAGGGGGGTCTCGATTTTAAGGACGGTTTCCTTGGTTACCCCTGTTTTTGTGGCCAGGTTTGCCATGGTTTGAAATGCCCCTATAAATTCAGGCCGGCAGTCGGGATACCCTGAATAATCCACAGCTGTTACACCGATATAAATGGCCGCGGCTTTTAAAACTTCTGCCCATGCCATGGCATAGGCGAGGAAAATGGTATTCCGGGCCGGAACATAGGTTATGGGGATTTCCTGTGCATCCAGCTGATCCACCCGGTCATGTTTTGGTACGCTGATATCATCTGTCAGGGCAGAGCCGCCAAATTGGCCCAGGTCGATATCAATGATTTTGTGGGCATGTGTCTTGAGGGCTTTTGCCACCCGTTTCGCACAGTCAAGCTCCACCGCATGGCGTTGGCCATATCTAAAGCTCAAACTGTATATTTCATTGCCTGCGTCCTTTGCCATGGCCATGGCCGTGGTTGAGTCGATGCCTCCGCTGGAAAGCACGACAGCTCTTTTTGTCATGGGTACTTATACTCCTCTTTGATCGGGATTCCAGATGATTTTATGCTGTTGAAGGGAAAGTCTGGCCGGCAATCTGTCTTCTAAAATCCAGGCGGCAAGTCTCGCCGGGGTGATGTGACCGAAAACAGGGGATAGATGTATTCGGCTTTGATGGAGGGACAATTTTTCCATAATAATGGTCCTGGCATATTCATAGTCCTGTCTGGACCCAATGACAAATTTGATTTCATCCCGCTTTGTAAGGTATCTCAGGTTTTTATACAAAAAGGAGTCGGACTCATTACTGGAGGGGCACTTGACATCTAAAATTTTGATACACCCGGGGTCAATATCCCGGATGGCCTGGCTTCCATTGGTTTCCAGAAGCACTTGAAATTTTAAGTCAAGGAGCTGTGATATCAGCCGGGGTGTTTCTTCTTGCAAAAGGGGTTCCCCACCGGTTATCTCAACCAGGTTGCACCCAAAGATCTTGATCTGATCCAAAATTTTTTCAATGGACAGGGACGTGCTCTCATCTTTTGCATAGCGGGTGTCACACCAGGCACAATCAAGGTTACAACCGGAAAGTCGGACAAATGTGCAGGGAAGGCCTGTAAAGGTCGATTCTCCCTGGAGACTGTAAAAAATCTCACATACTTTAAGGGACACTTATATCTCCTGGTAAGAAGAACCGCATCCCGGACTTTCAAATACCATGATCTTGGTTACCTTAATATGATCTGTATTCAAACGCAGTGACAATTCTTTGTAGATGAGTTTTGACAGGTTTTCCGAGGTGGGGTTTATGCTGCCAAATTCCAGTATTTCATTGAGATTGGTATGATCCAGCCTGCTCAAGACATCCTTGACAACTCCCTTGACATCTCTAAAATCAATGCCGATACCCAGTTTATTGAGTTTTGTGCACTGGATATAGGCTTCAACAATCCAGTTGTGCCCATGGATTCTGGAGCAGTTTCCATCATAGCCTTTTAAGGCATGGGCTGCTGCAAAATGGTCTTTTACATAAATTTCATACACACCTGACATAGTGTCTCCCATGATGATAAAGGGTCCTTTCTATTTGATAAATATTACCATAAGTTTTGTTCTGAGTCAAAAAAGTCAAGGGGCAAGGAATAATTTTTGTCCAGCCAGGACCAAATATAGATCAGCAGGGTCCGATTAAGCAGGCCAGACAAAAAGTGGGTAAAAAAGCCCTTCCTGCTTAAAAACCTTTCGTGTCAATACATATTGCTTGTTGGCCGGAATATAAGATTTTTTTGACAAGATAGTTGTGATTTATAAGCAACATCAAAAATGTTGTCATGAATCAATAGCCGGGATGGAAAAGATCTATTGCAGGGGTTATTTTTAAAAATGGTACAAAAAATATTTCCCCAAATTCCCATAATGGTTGAAGTCTATAAATTCACAGCCGATAGTCATTGGCGGTATTATTTTATTTATCCGAACTGCTTTGGGAACGATTGACCTGTTAGGGTCATCCAAGATTAATTCAATCTCTATTTTTTCTCCCTTTTTCAAAGTGTGCTTTTTCAGTATTTTTATTTTAACTCCATGCTTGGAGATATCAACTATTGTTATTGGGGTTTTTTGTTGTTTTTCAATCAGATAACCTTTTAAACTGACTTCTTTTCTTATCGAACGCCTTCTTTCCAATATTACGGAGAAACTATTTTGACATTTACACTTGTACTTCAATCTTACTTGTGACGCATGGCCGAGGAATTTGGAGACATCCTTTAACTGAGATTCACCACATTGAGGACAAGGAAATGTAGCCATTTGATTTGAGGTTACAAAAACTTTGATAGACACCTATCTTCACTCCCATTATTCTTAAATAAAATCCGAAATTTAAAAAAGGTTGAAAAAAAGATCATATAAAATCCTGATTTTTAATTTTGAGATGGTTCGTGCTGCCCTCAAATGGTTTTCGGATCAACGGTTGTACCAAGTTGTTTGGAGGTCTTCAAAATTTTCGGAGATACCTGTCATAGAAGGGCTAAAAATTAAGATGGTGCCGAAGGAAAGATCCTGCCCTTTCACCACACGAAAATCCCTTAAATTAAAAGAAGCTCTTATCTTGCTGTCAAACTCAATCATGTTGGTTTGTGCAACAAGATTGTATTAAATAAAAATGAGGTGAATGTCAAATAAAATTACCGCTGCTGTTCGATTTAGCGGGCTCCAAGAGGCTATACCAGATTCCTGCCGTAGCCATTCTTAATCTGAAATAATAACCGGAATGACGCTGGACTAAATATGTCATTTGAGCCGCCTTTGTGTACCAAAGTATAGCCTCATAATTCAAAAGATCCCCAGAAACAAAAAAGCCCCCTTAAGTAGGGGGCATTGTAATTTTTTGGTAGCGACGCAGAGATTTGAACTCCGGACCCTGCGGATATGAGCCGCATGCTCTAACCAACTGAGCTACGTCGCCGAAAAACCCAAAAAAGATATCATAGGTTTGATTGACTTGTCAATTAGTATTTTGTTTGTACCCCATAATAAAATAATGAACCCGTGCTGCTAAAATTCAACCACCTCAACCGTAAAGTTTTCCAAATTATCCGGCAGGTCTGAAAATACAATCATGAAGGGCACGAGCCCTCTCGGTTTAACATTAACATTTGAGTTGTGCGCGCCTTCCTTTATGGCCAGCTGTTTTGTGATGTCCAGGATATTGCCGGTTTTCAGCGTCTCTTCAGAGATAATATTGCCGCAGAATGTGGTCAGGGTTTTGGCCTTGACTTTCCCCTTTGTGATCAATGTTCCCTTGACCTGTATATGGCTGTAGGGGATGGTCGCCGGATTTTCAATTTGTCCGGTAATAATGAACAATTCCCCGGCGGTATCATTGGAAATAAATCTGCCGTTGACACTGCCCTCGTTGGGAATTGGTTTGGGGGCAACCTTTTGGGGTACTTCTTTTCTAAGATATTGTTCCAGTATCGGTATTTTGATATCCGACAGATAGGGAATTTTATATCCCAGGGTTATGCTGGCAATATAGGCACCTGCCACAAGAATAAAGAGCAATATAAAAAGCATGACAGGGCCACCCCCAGATTTTTTTTTCCGTTTCCTGGGGCGCCCCGGATCCAGTCCCGGGCTATCCAACATTGTTTCTTGCGCAGGTTTTGTCTCTGACAACTGGCTTTCCAGCAAAGTTTCGTCTGTCTCAATGGGCGCTTCTTCGGTTATGTCATAAGGGTCTTGAAAATTTTCTTCGGGTTCGGTGTCCTGATCAAGCACCTGGTCATAGGAGGAAAACGTATCCTCGGGCTCAGGGTTGTCTTCTTCAAGGTCCAAAGCCGCAAGTCCATGGTCAAGGGGCTCAAATGGATCCTCATCAAGGGTCAGCGTTTGGTCTGTCTCCTTGGGTAATGCTTCCGGGTCTTCCGTTTCCATGGTAAGATCGGGAAAGGTCATGTTCTGGTCATCTGAAAGATCTAACTCCAGTGCCTGGGCAAGGTCTTGCTCGGGGCCGGTTTCTTCAAAAACCAGGTCTGCATCCGGGTCATCGTCAAAGGAAAGGTCCGCCTCGAGTTCATCTTCTTCAAGAGTAAGGGCATCCTGATCAAGGCTTGTATATTCATAGCTGTCAAAATCTTCCGGCGCTTCCAACCCTTGTGGGGTTTCTATCTTCAGATCAGGATCGCCAAATTCAATTTCTGCGTCCTCAAAGGTCAGTTCATTTTCTTCAAATTCAATAATGTCATCTGTTTCATGATCATATGATTCCGGATCAAAGTTGATTTCAATGTCAGCTGAATCTTTTTCGGGCGCTTCCATTTCAAGATCGGTTCCATCAATATCCAGAAGGGTTTCCTCTGTTTCCAAATCCAGGTCATCTATTTCAAAGTTGGTCTCTTCCAAATCCAATTCATTATCATCGGCTTCCAATTCGAAGGTTTCCAAATCATCCAACAGGGCCTCTTCGGGAAGGTCAAAGGAAATTTCTTCTTCAGGTTCAGACGCCATGGGAGGTTCCAGAACCGGGGGAAAGACGGTGAAAATATGCTTGCACAAACTGCAACGGACTTTTGAGCCCCCGGTCGTTATCATGGATTCGTCAAGGTTAAAGCGTGTTGAACACTCTTCGCAGGTAATAATCATTGCGCTTCCCCCTATTTTTTACAATTTCAGATCATAGATTGCAGGCAGATTCCTGTATTTTTCATTGTAATCAAGCCCATAGCCTACAATGAATCCTTTATCAAGTGAAAAACAGGAATAGTTGACGTTAATTTCAACTTCCCTGCGTTCTTGCTTGTCAATCAGCGAACATATTTTGATTGACCTGGGGTTTAGGAGCCGAATAAAATCAACGATTTTTAACAGGGTGTTTCCCGTGTCCACGATATCTTCCACCAGCAAAACATCCCGTCCTTCAAGCTCTAAGTCCGGCTGTTTGGTAAAGATAATCTGACCGGTGGACGTGGTCCCTTCATAGGAAGACGCCCCTATCAGATCGATCTCATGGTCAATGGATATTTTTCGGGTAAGATCTGCCAGGAAGACAAAGGATCCTTTTAATACACCGATCAACACAAGATCCCGATCTTTATAGTCCTTGGTGATCTTTTCCCCGGTTTCCTGGATCCGGGCTTTGATTTCTTCTTCGGAAATCAGGGGGATAAATTCTGGCATCAGATTTATAATCCTGTCTTTTCAAGTTCTCTAATAAGGTCTTCTTGTTTTTTGTTCAGTTTTTTTGGCATCATTATATTAATCACAACAAAGAGATCTCCGCAACCATTTCCTTTCATGTGGGGGATTCCATGGTTGGGAATCCTCATTTTTGCCCTAGGATTTGTTCCCAGGGGAAGGGTCAGGTTGAGGGTTGTCCCCGATGGGGTGGTTACCTGAATTTTGCCTCCGAGAAGGGCCTGGGACAGGTGCACCTCCTGGGCAAGAGAAATATCATTGCCTTCAATGGTGATACCTTCCGGGGTGACAGGGTTGGATTTGATATACAGATTACCTGTTGCGCCGCCATTGGGGCTTGTCTCTCCTTTGCCCGTCAACCGGATTTTTTTTCCCGGGGTGAGCCCCTTGGGAATGGTCACCTCAATGGCCTTGGCTGCTCCTCCCTGGCTGATGGTGATGGTTTTTTTTGTGCCATTGATGAGTTCATCAATGGTCAGGGGAAGTTCATACTCCAGATCCTTGCCCCGAACCGGGGCTTGCCGGCTGCCTCAGCCGCCGCCTGCGCTCTGGGAAAACGGGTTTCCCCCCATGCTGGAAAATCCTCCCCTGGAACGTCCCCTCCCGCCCCCGCCAAAGCCGAATTCTTTTAGAATATCCCCCATGTCAAAGTTCCTGAAAATATCTTCCTGGGAAAATCGCTGCTGGAAATCAGCAGATCCATAGGTGTCATATTGATTTTTCTTTTTAGGATCACTTAGAACGGCATAGGCTTCAGAAATTTTTTTGAATTTGTCTTCAAGTCCTTTATCTCCCTCGGTTTTATCCGGGTGGTATTTTAAAGCCAGTTTCCTATATGCTTTTTTTATTTCAGTAGCACTCGCTGTTTTGGTGATACCCAGTATGCTGTAATAGTCATCGGCCATATTGTCTTCCTTCTCTTTTACAAAATAGTTACAAAAAGTTATTACCTACGATGTTTGTGAGCTAAATAATAAGCGCCAACCTGTCCAAGTCAAGATTCTTTGTTCTTTTGGAAGGCGGCAATGGCCACCATCAAAACCGAAATAGCCGCCGGTGTGATGCCGTCGGTCCGGGATGCCTGGCCAAGGGATGCGGGCTGTATGAGGCCAAGCTTTTCCCTGAGTTCATTTGAGAGCCCATGGGCATTGGCATAGTCAAAATTTTTCGGGATCCTTATTTTTTCCAGGTCTTTGAACTTTTTAATTTCATTGAGCTGGCGCTGGATATATCCTTCGTATTTTATTTCGATTTCCACCTGGTTCTGGGCACGAATGTGGAGGGGGGCAAGGGTCGGAGAAATTTCTTTTAAGTTTCCATAGGTGAGTTCTGCTCTTTTTAACAATTGATCAAGCTTTACCCCGTTTGTGATGGGGTTGGTTTTGTGATCGACAAGAAATGCATTGACTGCCTCACTGGGCTTGATCACAGTGGTTTTTACCCGGTCAATTTCTCGTTGGGTCTGGGATAGTATTTCCTTGCAAAAATCTAAGTGTTCTTTGTCGATGAGTCCGTAATCATATCCCATCCGGGCCAGCCTCAAATCGGCATTGTCTTCGCGCAGCAAAAGTCGGTACTCGGCCCTTGAGGTGAACATACGGTAGGGCTCTTTTGTTCCCCGGGTTACAAGATCGTCCACCATGACCCCCATATAGGCCTGGGACCTGTCCAGGACAAAGGCCTCTCTTTTCTGGACCCTGCAGGCTGCATTGACCCCGGCCCACAACCCTTGGGCCCCTGCCTCTTCATAGCCCGAAGTCCCATTGATCTGACCAGCCAGAAAAAGGCCTTTTGTTTTTTTGACTTCCAGGCCCACCGTGAGTTCCAACGGGTTGACATAGTCATATTCAATGGCATAGGCCGGTCGCATGATCTGGGCCTGCTCTAACCCCTGTACCGATCTTACGATCTGGTATTGGATCTCAAGGGGCATACTGTTGCCAAGGCCCGAGGCATATATTTCCTTAGACTCAATTCCTTCATATTCCAAAATTACATGGTGGCTGTCCCGGTCCGGGAATTTAACGATTTTGTCTTCAAAAGAGGGACAATAACGGGCAGATTTCCCCTTGATCTGTCCGCCGTAGAGGGCTGAAAATTTAAGGTTTTTCCGGATGATCTCATGGGTGGCAGGATTGGTCTCTCCCATGAAACTTGGCAGCATGGGGTTGGTGATTTCCTTGGTTGAAAAAGAAAAGGGCTTGGAAATAGTGTCTGCCCCATGGAGGTTAAATCGGGAAAAATCAATGCTGTCTGCATGGAGTCGCGGCGGGGTGCCGGTTTTCATCCGACCCATGTCAAGACCTATCCCGGCAAGGCTTTGGGCAAGTCCCACGGAGGCAAATTCACCGGCCCGTCCGGCTTCTATCTGGGTTGAACCGATATGGACCCTTCCCCGTAAAAAAGTACCCGTTGCAATGACCACAGAAAGAGCCGTGTATTCAAACCCGGTCTGGTCAATGATGCCTTTTACCTGATTATCTTCCAGGATGAGGGACTGCACCATGGCCTGTTTTAAGTCAAGGTCCGGTGTCGTTTCAAGCACGGTCTTCATCTGCCGTGAATACATGACCTTGTCGTTCTGGGTCCGGGTGGAATGAACCGCAGGCCCTTTCCTGGTATTTAAGGTCCGGTATTGGATGGCCGAGAAATCTGAGACCCTGGCCATCTGCCCACCCAGGGCATCAATTTCTTTTACCAGCTGCCCTTTTGCCATACCGCCAATGGACGGGCTGCAGGGCATGGCCGCAATTTTATCCATGTCAATGGTCACCAAAAGGGTGGTGCATCCCATTCTTGCGGCAGCAAGGGCTGCCTCACACCCGGCATGTCCGGCACCGATTACAATGACGTCATAGTCTCGTTTATAAAAATTCATAACCAGTTAATATAGGAGCGCTTATGAATTTGGTCAAGATCCAGACAACATTAATTGCAATAATTGCAGATTAATATATTTTTTTTAAAAAACGGCCTCTTATTTGTTGACCTTGCCGTTGCGCTCTGTCTGTCAGTCTTCAATGGCAATCATGCCTGAAAACATCTTGGAAATAATGGACCCCAGTTGTCCCATGTGCTTGTGAACATCCTTGATATCCCGGCCGGGATATTTTCTATAGGTGATCAGAATACCGTTAAGGGAGGCAAAAAAAGCATGGGCTAAAATTCTGGAATTGCTCTTTGGGTTTAGCTTTTTAAACAATTGGTCAAATTGATCCAGCAGATCCCGTTCCATTTTGTTGAGCTTTTCGATGGAAGCGGGGTTGAGGACGCCGTCCAGCATGAAATGGGTCATCATCCTGAAATACTGATCATGTTCGATAAGATAGTCGATAAACAAGATGGCAACCTTGTCAACACTGACATCCTCCTGGCTGACAAGGTTTTTTATCATAAGTTCGGCCTTTTTTGTTCCCCGAATTAATGCTTCGAGGAACAAAGATTCCTGATCTGGAAAATACCGGTAAATGGAGGACAGGGAAACCTGGGATTCTCTGGCAATATCCCGCATGCTGACCTTTGAAAAAGGTTTTGTTGCAAAAACCTGCTCTGCCGCATTCACAATGATATTCTGTCTGGCTTTTTTCCCTTTTTCCCTGAGCTTTTCAAGTGGTGTTTTTTTCATAAAATTCCAGATTAAATAATTGATACAAAGTTTTTCTGAAATAATACTTATAAAAAAACAGGATTTTTTTCAACCTCCATCAGTGCCAGATCCTGGAATGCATGGGTCAGATCATGGCAGAATCGATCCCAGCGTTCACAGATTTTCATCGTCTCTTTGCCCGGCATGGTAAGATCGGGATGGGCCACAAGTTCTTTCGCCTCTTTTTGCAAGGGGGTTATAATGGCGGTATCGGCACCCTTTAAAATGTCTGCCACAACATGGCCCGGCGCATACCAGGAAGCGGCCCGCTTGAAATCCCTGTGGATCTGGGTAAGCAGGACATTTCGCGGTCCTTCCCAGAGCTCGTTAATGGCTGCATCCCGGTAGAGACGGGGCAGGGAAGAAAAATCTTCCATTACACCGTGGCCTCCGAAAATGGACATGGCTGTCCGCAGTACATCGGTACAGTCCCAGGATGAGGTAATCTTCTGGAGCATGATCAATTCCCTGGTAGTGAATCTTTTTTGCTTCATCTCCATGGGTTCATCTGCGTCCATGCCTTTTTTAAGTCCGTCGTCAAGGCTTAAAAACGCTTTGTACAGTTTAAAGGTGCCGGCAACGGTTCTCCTGGACATGGTCTCAATTTGGTTGAGCTGGAGTTTGACCAGGGGAAAATTTTTAATGGGAAGGGTGAATGCAGATCTCTTTTTGCTGTATGCCTTGGCCTCCCTGACAGCTCTTGCCATGAAGGCTGCCGAGGTGATCCCAACGGTGAGCCTTGAATAGGTCAGGACAATGCCGGCCACGTTTGCCACCCCTCGTTCAAGGGGGCCTGCAGGATAGGCAATGGCCCCATTGTAGGAAATTTCTGCGGTGGAAAGTTCGCTGGTGCCCATTTTCCATTTTATTTTGTTGATGGTATAATTGTTTCTGATCTCCTTTTCCTTGTTTCCCTCAAGCCAGGCCGGCACCACAAACAGGGCAACTTTTTCAGATCCCCTTGGCTTGGCGGTTACAACCGCATAATCCGCATGGGTGGCAGAACAGAAAAATTTGTCGCCATAGAGGCGCCAGGAACCGTCTTGTTCCACTGCTTCCACAAGGTTGGCCGGGACGTCCGATCCTCCCTGGATTTCCGATAAAAATTGCGAGCCAATGGCAATGTCCCCATTGATTCCTTCCTTGCAGTGCAGGAGGATCTGCTTTAATTCAGGGGTGTCGGCATAATATTCAAGCAGAGCCACAAGGCCCTCTGTACAGGTCAGAGGGCAGGAAATGCAGGCTTCACCGTTCTGGTAGATCAGATACATTTTTACCAGTTTCTCAAAGGGCGAGGTATCGGATGAAAATAATTTTTCGGCAAACACCTCTTTTTCCATGGTCAGGGTTTCAAGGGGGCGCACAATGCGGTCGATGCGGTGGTTGTGTCCGTCATAATGAACCATGTAGGGTCTTTTCTCCGGCACCGCTGCCTGGTCGGCAAGATTTTTCCAGGCAAAGGATACCTTGGCGGACAATTGTTTGGCTTCTTTTTCAAGTCTGGGCCATTCCTTTTTTGCATAAAATTGGACAACCCTTTGGAAAAAGGGATCTTCCAGGAAATAGTCGGCATTATTCCGCCATTCAAGAAAATCATCAAACGAATAGGCATTATTGGGATCTGGAAGTGACATAAATTTTTCCTTAATTATTTTGATCCCGCAGGGATCGTTTTAATACTTTGCCAAGGGTGTTTCTGGGAATTTCGTCAATAAAAAATACTGCTTTGACACATTTGAATCCGGCCAGATTTTTTCGGCACACTTGAATAATCTCTTCTTCTGTGACGGTGGTTTCAGGTTTTTTTACCACAAATGCAACGGGAATTTCTCCCCATTTTTCATCCGGTCTTCCCACCACAGCCACATCCGCAATGTCTGGGTGGGATGCGATGACAGATTCAAGCTCTGCCGGGTAAATGTTTTCAGAGCCGCTGATGATCATGTCCTTGAGCCGGTCCACCACATAGACAAATCCCTGGGCATCTTTTTTGCCCAGGTCCCCGGACCTGTAGTGACCCTGGACCAGGGCATCGTCGGTGGCGGCCTGGTTTCCCCAGTATCCTTTGAATACCTGGGGACCCAGGATACAGATTTCCCCCACCTTGTCTGGTCCAAGTTCCCGGCCGGTTTCAGGGGCAATGATTTTAATATCTCCGTGGAACACGGGTTTTCCCATGGAATGGGATTTTTCAAACCCCATTTCCGGTGACCAGAATGAAATTGCGCCGGAATACTCGGTGGCACCATATACCTGGTGGACATCGATTCCAAGATTCCTGTATGCGGCAATCAAGGGCTGGGGAACGGCAGAACCGCCGCAGATGAAATGTTTGAGGCAGGAAAGATCCATGTTTTCGATGCCGGGTATCATTTTCATATATTGCAGCATGACCGGCACAGTCATGGCAAAATTGATCTTTTCTTCTACAATGATCTGCCATGCTTTCCCCGGGGCAAAATCCGGCATGAACACCATGGTACAGCCCACATGGATATTGGCAAAAACGGGGGCCAGTCCTCCGATGTGGAAAAGGGGGGCAACCGATAGATATCTGTATTTATGGGCCCAGTTCAGGGTGTTTGCAAGGCCTGTGGCCGCCCAGAACAGGTTGCCGTGGGTCAAGGTCACTCCCTTGGGTTTGCCGGTTGTGCCAGAGGTATACATCAGCACGGCAGGATCATCGTTTTTGCCCAGGATTTCAGGCTCCGCATCATCCCGGTTTTGGAGGGCAGATTCAAATTGTCTGTCAGAATCGGTTTCGCCAATACTGATAAAGGTTTTAACAGGAATTTGATCTTTAAGGCTATCCACCACTTTGGTAAATTCAGCGCCATATACCAGGAGCTTTGCCTGGCTGTCGGAAAGAATATAGGCAAGTTCTGGGCCTTGGAGTCTGTAATTTAAGACAAGGGTGATGGCACCGATTTTAGCTGTTGCAAAAAGGGCTGTCAGTACCTGTTCATTGTTTTTGGCCAGGATGGCAACGCGATCCCCTTGATGGATGCCGGATGCGCAAAGAAAGGCTGCAAAGCGGTTGATCCGCTGATTCATTTCTTTGTAGTCATACCGATACTCTTCGCCGACACAAGCTTCAAGGTTTGGGGTGAGAAACGCACGATTTGCAAACATTCTTCCAATATTGATGTTCATAATGCCTCCTGATTAGGGTGTATAGCCAATGTAATCAATGCGAACACTGTTCCTCTAATCAGAACAGTTGTTTTCTTATTTGCACCTATGCTAAAACTTGTCAAGCTTTTTATCGGGAAAATAAAAATACAGGGTCAAGCGGATAAAAAAAATCGGTTGAATTGGGGCCTGTACTGTTGCCGGATATGGTGATACATATTCACCAAAAGAAATTTTAAAATTTTTACACATGGACACCAATGGACAAAGAAAAGCGATATTCAGATTATAATGGATATTTGAGAAAAATATTTGGGATGCGGGTGCAAAAGATCACGGTGGATGCAGGGCTTTCCTGTCCCAATCGAGATGGGGTACTTTCCAAAACAGGCTGTATCTATTGCAACGCCAAGGGGTCTGGATCCGGTGCCTTTGAAAGGGGGCTTTCCATTACACAGCAGATTGAAGCCGGCAGGATCGGTATGGTCAAAAAATACAAGGCCAAAAAATTTCTTGCCTATTTCCAATCCTATACCAACACCTATACCAGTTGCGCCCACATGAAGGCCTTGTATGACGAAGCCCTTGCCTGTGAGGGAATGGTGGGGATGGCCATTGGTACCCGGCCCGATTGTGTGGATGAAGAAAAAATTGATTTGATCCAGTCCTATACAAAAAAACACCTGGTCTGGCTGGAATACGGACTTCAATCTGTCCATGACGCCACCTTGTCCCTGATCAACCGGGGCCATGATTTTAAGGACTTTGTCCGGGCTGTCGACATGACCTCCGGCAGGGGAATCAACATCTGTGCCCATGTTATTTTGGGGCTGCCCGGTGAGGACAGAGCCATGATGCTGGAAACTGCCAGGGTCCTTGCCAATATGGGAATCAACGGGGTGAAAATTCACCTGCTCTATGTGATCCGTGACACCCCCCTTGACCGGATTTGGCAACGGGGGGACTATAAGTGCATGGAACAAGAAGACTATGTGGACATGGTCTGCGACTTTATCGAAAGGCTTCCAAAGCAGATTATTATCCAGCGCATCACCGGCGATCCCCATGGAGAAGAACTCAGGGCCCCTGCCTGGGCCGGCAGGTACCGGGAAACCTTTAATATGATCCAGCATACCCTTGAAAAACGGGGATCTTTCCAGGGCCAAAAGTTTAAGTAAAAACGGGCTTTCACTAAAAAATAAAAGCCCATGACAGGGACCATTGTCTGACTTCCTAACAGATTACTCACTGTGTTACCGATTGGAATAATATGGAAAAAACAGAGGCGTCTGTGGATATGGGCCAATTTGAGTCCTTTCGGCACCGGGGATACCCCGGTGCAAATATATCATTGCTTTAAAAACGCAAGGGCCTCGTCTTTTTCATCTGTTGAAAAGCCCTTCATATTAATCCCTTTAAATAATTTGTCTTCAAGCTGGATGAGTTTTTGAATCCATTTTTTGGAAGAAACCACAGCAATTTTGTCAAAATGGGAAATTCCGACATCCAGAAAAAATTTGAATTTTTCAACCATGGCATCCATTTCAACCCCGCCAAGACTCACAACTTCCTGGTAGATGTTTATCTTTTTCCCCTGTTGAATTTTTTCTCTTAACAAGGCCATGACAGATGTCATTTGTGCTTCTGTGATCTTGCCTTCCAGACGATATGCCACCACATTATCTAACCCGATATCCAGCATTTCTATCATGGGGTTCTCCTTTTTTGTTAAGCAACTATGAGATGGAAAAGCCTACCAGAACTTTTGCATAAATAAAAGGTTTCTTCCCACGATTCCGGGTTAAAATAGTTCATCTCTGGTATTTGTTTATCAGCAAGAGATAAAAGATGCTGATTTCAAGGAGGGGGGGGAATCTTTTACTGGGTGCATTCTCCAAGTGCCTTTTCCCACCAGCGGGAGTCTTGCAGCTGTCCCTGGGCATCTATGACAATGGTTTCTCCCACCATCGGGGTTGCAATGGGTATCTGGTTTGATCGGGCTGCCTCTGTTAGCCGCTGCATGGGTTCATACCAGGGATGCAGGGACAGGTTGAAGGTCCCCCAGTGAATGGGGTGCAAAAGTTTTCCTTTCAAATCCATATGGGCCTGGACTGTCTCTTCCGGGAACATGTGAACCTTGTGCCAGAGCTTGTTGTAAGCACCGCATTCAATAAAGGTGATGTCAAAGGGGCCGTAGGCGTCTCCAATGGTTTTAAATTTGTCAAAATATCCGGAATCGCCGCTGAAAAAGAGGGTGTGATCAGGAGAAACAATGACCCAGGATGCCCAGAGGGTTTTGTTTCGATCTCCCAAGGTCCGGCCGGAGAAATGCTGGGCAGGGGTGGCGGTTATTTTCAGGTGTTCATCAAATTCATAACTTTCCCACCAGTCCAGCTCAATGATTTTATCATCCGGGATTCCCCAGGCGGTCAGGCGGTTGCCAACTCCCAGGGGGGTGACAAACTTTTTGGTGATATTTTTTAACAGCTGTATGGCGTATTTATTCAAGTGATCGTAGTGGTCATGGGAGATAATCACCAGATCAATATCAGGAAGGGTTATGGGGTCGATGGGAAGCTTTCCGTTAAACCGGGTCGGGCCGATAAGGGATATTTTTTTTTCAAATACCGGGTCCGTTAAGATCCTATACCCGTCTATATTGATCATCAAAGAGGAATGACCCAGCCAGGTGCTGTTCAATTGATGGCGGCCCGGGTTTTTAAAATGGGACAGGTCAACGGGCATAACCGGCAATTTCATATCGGGTGTCCGGTTATTTTTATTAAAAAGAAATTGCCAGGTGGACGAGACATGCTTTTTAAAGGTCATGGTCAGTGCTCTGGACAAGAAGGGGTTTAAGCATTGTCGCCAACATCAAGGCAAGGGTGCATAAAACGGCCAGAATCATAAAAACCATTTTGTAACTTGCGGTCAGGTCAAAAATATATCCCGCCATAAACGGGCCGATGGCCCCTCCGATGGTGCTGCAAAAGATGACAATCCCAAAGAGAAGGCCATGGGATTTTGTCCCAAAAAATTTAGCGATCAAGGGGGAGACCAGGGAGAAGAATCCGCCGTGGGCAAACCCGTACACCGCAGCAAATAAATAGAACATCCCCAGAGTTTGTACCGCCTGTAACAAGACAAGGGAGGACAATAAACACAGAAGACAGATCAATAAAGCCGATTTTTCGCCGATTTTATCAGCGGCCCCGCCCATCAAAAACCGGCCCGTAATACTGACGCCGCCTATGGTTGACAAAATGCCGGCGGAAAGACCCGAGGGGATGCCAAGATCAATGGCATGCTGAACAATGTGCATAAGAATGGTATACACACAAAAAAGAACGATAAAATAGATGAAACAAATTGTCCATAATTGCCGGGTGGCAATTGCCTCGCCAAAGGTTAAGCCCTCTTCGGATTCATTTCCTGGTTTCGATGCCTCCTGAATTTTATTGTCAATGAATTGTGATTTTACGATGGGGTCGCGAACCAAAAACTGGGCAAGGAATAAAACAGAGAGGAGGATAATAAATGCCAATACCATAAAGGCGATTCTCCACCCATAATGATGTATCAGCCAGGTGATGAAAAAGGGCATGGTGAGCATGCCAACTCCTGTCCCGACTTTAATGATGCCGCTCATCATCCCCCGGTTTTTCTTAAACCATCGGGACACGGTGGACAGAGGAATAACATCGATACCGCCAAGGCCGATGCCGGTAATCAGGCCATAAAACAGATACAGCTGCCAGGCAGAATTAAGTGTTGCCATCAGAAGAAAGCCAAGACCCAGGAAGAGACCACATCCACTCATAATGAGCCGGGGTCCGAATCGGTCATTCAGGTTTCCTAAGATAATGCTAGAAGATCCATGGACTAAAAACCCCAATGAGGCAGCCCCGGAGATGGTTGCCCTTGACCATCCAAACTCCTTGATCAAGGGATCAAAAAATACGCCGAAACTATTGCTGATCCCCCAGACAACGGCCTGTATGAAAAAACCGGATACAAGAATAATGTAGCCATAAAAAAAAGGAGTTTTTTGAGGTTCTGCGATCATGGGGTCCTCGTTGTCTGATCGGGAAATAATCCTTTTGTCCTGCCCTTTTTAAGATTTACCAGTCCCTGTTCACAGATTCGCAGATAGGGAATGGCAGCCCCGGTCAGGGTGGTCAGGGTCAGCACGGGATCTGGAAAATCAACCCCGAGTTCTTTTGCGATTGTTTTGATTTTTTCCATGTGAAAGGCCATCTTCTCAACTGACAACTCGGATATGATCCCAAAAATTGGCAGGGCCAGCTCGTGGCGGATTTTTCCATTTTCACAGATCACAATTCCCCCCTGGAGATCATGGATTCGATTGACCGCCAGGGCCATGTCCGCTCCATTGACGCCCACAACGATGATACAGGAGGTGTCCCAGGCAGCGCTACAGGCCATTGCCCCGGATGTTATGAACCCTTTGATGAGGCCGGTAAAACTCTTGCCGGGGGTGTGGGTCCGGTCCACGGCGGCTATCTTTGCCAGGTTTGTTTTAAGGCTTTCCTTGAGTTCGCCGTTCACCACCTCTATCTCTTCAATGATTTCCCGGGTGACAAGGTCGGTTACCATTTCAATGATACGCGCCTTTTTTTTGGGGGCATCATTGTCGCATTTATTGTCGCATATGATCCTGAAGTCATCCGGGGTTAATTTTTTGGGGAGAGTCACAGTGTTGAGGCTTTTTGGGGTGTAGGAATGGTACCGGGGGCTAACAAACAATTGACCGTTTTCAGCAATGACGCATCCATTGCTGATGACCGTCTTCGCCCGGATGGTTCTGGGATCAGGGATGATGACCATGTCCGCCAGTTTCCCCGGGGCAATACCGCCAATGGCATGGTCCAGACCAAAATGTTCGGCCACATTCAGGGTGGCCATTTGCACGGCGGTGATGGGGTTAAATCCATAGTCAATGGCCTTTTGAACCAGGTATTCCATGTATCCCAGGTCCAGAAGATCTGCAGGCGTGATGCCGTCGGTGGCCAGGATAAGCCGTCGAAGACTGATACCTTGGTTTTTGACCTTTGAAATGGATTCCAGGTCCCGGCGGATGCTGCCTTCCCTTGCCATCACGTAAATTACCAGACGCAATCTTTCCACGGCTTCTTTTGCGGTGGTGGGTTCGTGGCAGGAAGAAATCCCCATGGCGGCATAGGCAGACAGCTTGTTTCCATGGGCACCGGCAGAATGGCCTTCAAGTTTTTCCCCGTGTTCGAGCACGGTTTGGAAATTGTTCAGGAACCGACCTGGATTTTGAAATACAGACTGCCAATAGGATTCTCCCATGCCAAGAATATCTTCCTGGGCCATGAGTCGTTCCATGGTTTTGGGGGGAACCCCCAGGCAGGACTTGCTGATGGACCCCATGCCCGGGGCTGTGGCCAGCAGTTTAATGGGCTGGTTCTTTAAGGAGGCCAGAAAATCCATCACCCCGTCAATTCCTGCCACGGGAAAGATTTCCATGGATTCGGTAATGATGGTGGTGGTGCCACCCTTTATGGCGTGTTTTAAAAATTCAGGAATGCTGAGCCACAGGGCCAGGTGGGTATGCCCGTCTATAAGGCCGGGGATCAGGGTACTCCCCTTTGCATCCATCACCCTTGTAGCAGGGCCGATGGTGTGGGAAGCATCCGGTCCTGCCAGGGCAATGCGCCGTCCTTTTATGGCGACACAATAATTGTCCAGAATTTCGCTGGTATAGACGTTCATCAGACGGCCGTTGATCACAACGATATCTGCCGTTTCTTTGCCCAGGGCGACCTGGCTCAGCTTCTCCATTTCCCGGGCCGTTAAGTGGAGCCCCGGCCTGTTTTTGTCCCTATTCATCTGTTTTTATTCATTTGTTTGTTTCCTTGTGAAAATGAGTTCTCTCTTTTAAAAGGGACCGAACCCCATTGCCACGGCTATCATGAGAAATATCATGGAAATAAGCACAATGCCCACCTGAACCTTCCAGGTCCACCGCATCCACTTGGGATAGGAGACCACGGTAAAGCTCAGGCCAATGAGCAGCAGGGCATTGGTGGGAAAGACCATGTTGGAAAACCCGTCTCCCAGGTCAAAGGCAAAAACGGCTGTTTGCCGGGTCAGTCCCACAAGGTCGGCCAGGGGCGCAATGATGGGCATGACCAGAAAGGCCTTGGCCGAGGCCGATGAAATAAAAAAGTTCAGGGCCAGGGTCAACAGATAAATATAAAAGCCGGCCTGGTAGGGGTTGGTTCCTTGAATCGCCTGGGAGGCATAAAAGAGGATGGTGTCCATGACATGGCCCCGGGTCATGATATGGGGGACACTCATGGCCAAAAGGATCAGCACAATGCCCGGCAGCATATTATTGGCGCCCGAGGCCAGCACCTTCAGTAATTTTCCCCAGGAGTAGCCCACGATACGGCCGGCACCGGCACCGCCGATGAGAAAAAGCAGGGCAACCGTTGGGAAGGCGGCATCGGAGGGCAGGGCCGGAACAAGACCTGCCAATACCATGAAAATAACGGCGATTCCCAGGCAGACACCAAACCAGATGGCCGCTTTTACTTTACAAGGATCGCTTGCCTGGTTGCTGCCCAGGATTTTTTCAGCACTGAACCGTTCCCGGATTCTATTGTCTGCCGCATAGACAGGGGAAAGGGTGGGGTCTTGTTCAATTTTCCGGGCATAGCGGCTCACAAAGGTATAGCACAGGATATAGATGGCGATGAAAAAAATGATCCGAAACCAGGCCCCTGAAAAGAGGGGAAGTCCGGATA
Organism: Desulfobacteraceae bacterium; assembly: GCA_016743945.1. Lineage (GTDB taxonomy): Bacteria > Desulfobacterota > Desulfobacteria > Desulfobacterales > Desulfobacteraceae > NBML01. Next base: position 2,445 of record JADGFI010000009.1, on the reverse strand, counting down.
ATTCCTGGGCCACGGCAATGGTAAAGGGGTTGGTCACGGCAGCAGAAAACCCAAAGGTCAGGGCCAGCATACTCATGCCCAATCCGGTCAATGAATCCCATCCCAATGCCAGGGACAGGGGAACAATGATGACAATCAGGGGGACCAGGGCTTCATAGACCCCCACAAAGGCGGCTAGAAACATCATGACAAAGATGATGATCCCCATGAGGCGGTACTTGTTGTCCTTAAACCGTCTCACGGTACCGGCCAGCAGTTCCTGCATGATCCCTCCTTTTTCCAGAACCGTAAACGAGCCGCCCAGAAAAATCATGAACAAAGAGAGCACCAGGATCATGAGCCAATTGTCCCCCCAGATTACCTCAACGGGGGCGGTAAACCACCTCCAGGCTGGAAAGGCTGCCTCTTGCAGGTATTGGAAGGAACCTGCCACCACCGCCAGCCTGCCGTCAATGACCATTCGTTCATAGGCCCCGGCCGGAATCCAGCGGGTTAAAAAACCTGAAAAAATGATCAAAAGCCCCAAAATACTAAGGGCCGTGAGAAAGGGTTTGAGTCCGATTTTGAGCATGGAGTCTTCGGGTGTTGGCTGCAATTCCGTTTGATGATCCGTCATGGGGTATCCTCTTTGTGTTTAGAGTTGCTTAAAGCTGGGAAAAGAGCTGAAGGTAAAATTTTAATCCATTTTCCAGATTGTTGAGCGAGACCTTTTCGTTCACCCCATGGATGGTGGCAATATCCGCAGGTTTGAGCACCAGGGGGGTAAACCGCAAAATTTGGTCGGTGAGATCCCGGTAATATTTGGAATCCGTGGACCCGTTGACCAGAAAGGGAACGGCAATGGTGCCGGGATGGGTGCTGGCCAGGATTTTTTGGATCAGTTGAAAACCACTTTCCTTGGGATCACCTGCTTTTATGGGATCATTTGCCGGCCAGTTTCCTGCATCCTCTATGGTTAAGGCCTTGTCCTTGAGAATCTGCCTGTGCTGTTTTTGTAATTGCCCAATGGTATTTCCCGGCAGGATCCTATGATTGATCAGGCAGGTGGCTTCTCCTGGCAGAATATTTTCCTGCTCTCCTGAATGAAACACCGTGACAGCCTGGGTGGTTCGAATCAGGCTGTCAGTGGTTTTGTTCTTGGAAAAAATAAAGCGGATTAAAGGAGAAAAAAGCCAGAGATTGGCAAAGATAACACCCAGGGCAACAGATACATGGGGAACAAATCGTTCGAGCATATTTTTCATCACCGGATCAAGCCGGCTGGGGAAGGATTTTTTCTCCAGCCGGACAATACCCCGGGCCAGGCGGCCGATGGCCGTGCCGTCCCTGCCGGGCATGGAGGAATGACCGCTTTCTCCAGTTGCCGTGATCTTAAAGGTGACCATTCCCTTTTCCGCCAGCCCCACCAATGCCGCCGGCTGTCCCTTGAGAAAGGCCAGTTGATCCCGGGCAATCACCCCGCCTTCATCCACAACAAACTCAAAGGACAAGCCCCGTTTTTTGAAAATACTAGCCATGTTTTGTGCCCCTTCTGTCCCGGCAATCTCTTCGTCCCCGCCAAAGGCAAAATAAATATCTCTGTCAGGCTGCCATCCTTGGGTCAGAAGGATCTCTGCAGTTTCCATCTGAAAGGCAAGCTGGGACTTGATATCCAGGGTTCCCCTTCCCCAGAGATACCCCTGTTTTATTCTTCCGCTGAAGGGGGGTTCTTTCCAGGTCTCATCTCCTTTTTCCTCTGCCGGGACCACATCGTAATGGGCCAGAAAAAGCACCGGCTGTCGGTTAGGATTTTTCCCTTTCCAATGATAGACAAGGCCAAAATTTCCATGGACTTCCCGTTTCAGTGTCGCATGTACCCGTGGATAAAGGGTGATTAATTTTTCCTGGAATTGGGAAAAAACCTTGAGATCCCGTTTGCTGCGATTGGTCCAGGAGACCGTGGGAATCTGAATCAGCTGGGCAAGCCGTTGGGCAAACCCGTTGGTGTCAAACAGGGAATCTGTCGGATGGCTCTGTTTTTCTGCGGCGGAATCCAACCGTTCATACTGCTTTTTCATTGAAAGATACCGGGAAATAAGGGTCAGGATCAGGCCGACTGCTGTCAGGAGCAAGATTGATGAAAGTATGGTGGGCATCATATTAAAAGTCCCCAAGGTTAGAATAAGCCTGAGCTATAAGACAGGACCTTGGTTCTTGTCAAGGGACACAAGAAAAAAATAATGAACAATGATCATTGTTCAGATTGACTTCAAGGCAAACCCCTGTTATTAATTTTTAATTGTTTTCTTTTTTAACCCTAAAAAAAGGAGCATATCATGGAAAAAAAATTCTTGTCACGGTGGCCCCGGGCCTTGCATTGATCGGTTGACCAATGGTTGGGAAAGTGTTTTTTTATAAACAGTTTTTCAAACTTGATAATCCACAAAAAAAAGGTAATTTAATTGC
>JADGFI010000099.1 GCA_016743945.1 Desulfobacteraceae bacterium | reverse complement strand
CTGTCCAGGAAAAGCCTGAAACCGGAAAGGTGATTGCTTTGCCTCGTGTTGGCGGCCTTCATCATCGATATGAATGGTGAAAATCTGTATAAAAATTATCCAAAAAAAAACAACAACTGATGACCAGCTGTTTTCCATAAAGAAAGGGGGGCTGATTGCGACCAATCAGCCCCCTTTTCGGGTAAATTATTCAATACTATCCACCTTTCCGGCTATCCCTTGGCAGAGTTAATTTTCTATAAATTTGATAAGTTCAGGGACAGATTTTGCAGATTTAATTTTGCCTTTCAAGGCTTTCAGGCGATTAATGTCTTTGATGCTTTTAATTTTAGTGATGACGGTTTTGCAATCATCAGTATCACCAAACTTGATACTGACCGCAAATTCAATTCCCTCAAGAAGCCCTTGTTCAAGCCCTTGTTCAAGCCACTTTTCACGGCCTTCATTTCTAAGTTTTTCAGCCAGTGTCATGATCATCCCTCCTTTATCTTCAGACAACGTATTTGATACAATGGTTTGAAATTGTTCTGGTGTAATATCTTCAACGTTACTAAATATGTATTTTATCAGAGATTCAAAATATTGCAAACCTGTTTCTTTTTCAGACAGATCTTTTAAAAGCGAAAATATGTCCGGCAGCTTTTGCACAAAATCCTTTTCAAATATATATTTGAATATCAGCATAACAACCCGGGCTGTTATGGTCCCTTTTATTTCAGTATCAGAATATTTAGAAAGATCATACAAAACATAGCGAAAATCCGGGATATAATCCGCCATGGTATCCACAGGCCCAGACAGCATGGAAGAAAACTTCTCTTTTCCTTTCCACTTTTGGGGGCCGTGGTAAAGCAATAATGGAATAATTATGGAGAGTTTCTTCTTTTTGGATTGTTTTAAATCCAGCCTCCAGATTTTAAGCATATATTCCAAAAGTTGAAGGTGGACAAGGCGATCTGGATAACTTTTATGTTCAAACAAAAAATAAATATACCCGGGGTCGTCCCCTATCATTATTTTATACAGCATGTCTGAATAATAATTTTTCAGATCATCATCTATAAAGGAATCTTTGCAAATTTCAAGGGAGTCCAGATTAACAACACCCAGCACATCTTCGGGCAGATAGTTTTCCAAAAAGGCCTTTGCATTGGTTTTATTGCTCCAGGTTTCTTTGAAAAGGCTATCATGAGAATTTTGAATTTTATTTTCCATATATTGTCACTACCATGCAATCTTGCTGGCTTCAAGTTAAAATCAATCACTTTATCATCGTTAATGGATTTGAACGTAAGATCCTGATGGAAAACGAATTGACCCGTAGTCTTGCCAATGCCAGAATCCTGCTCCAGAACGAAGCCGTGGATACCAAGGGCAATACCAATCCCTCGGTTACCCTTTTTCACCATCACCACCCAGGGCACCGATGCCCAGACCTGGCAGGCCCTGTTTACTCTTCCGGCCGATGCCGGCCAGACAGACCCTGAAACCCTGACCCTCATGTTCTCGGCCATGGATGATCTGGAGAACCCGGGCACAAAAATAACTGCTACCAACCATATCCAGGTTTACCAGGGCGACCTGCCGCCCCTGCCCGTACCCACGGGACTCACCGGCAAACCCCTGGCTGGCGGCCAGGTATATCTGACCTGGGACATGGTTGAAAATGCCACCGGATACAAACTGTTCCGGCAAGCCCCCGATGGAACCGAGATGGAATTTCTCGCCCAGATTGATGATGATTTACGCTATACCGACACAACTGTTATGGACGGCGACCACCTCTATGCCGTGGCCTCCCTGCGCCTGGACAACGGCCAGGAAGCCATCTCCGCCCCAAGCACTCCCATAACGGTCAATACCGACGCCACCGTCCCACCGGCCCCCACAAACCTTAGTCTGGAACTTACCTCCAAGGGGATCCGCTGTACCTGGCAGGCTGTCACTCCGAAAAATTAGGTAATGTCCGTAATCATTGATAAATTTATCATCAAAGATTAAATCACCATTCTGATATTTAAACTTATTTTCAAGGAATTACATCACGTTGAAAATTATAATATAGATGTTGTTGAATGGAGAAATTAGAAATTTTGCTAAAAATATTGTTTTCAATTATTGTTACGGTTTTTAAAAATAACTCTGCCCTCGCTATGGAAAATATTGCACTGCGCCAGCAGTTATCCATATACCACCATTCCAAAAAACGACCCAAAATCTGTATGCGAGATCGATTATTTTGGATTTTCGTATCACGATATTGGAAAAAATGGAAAGATCCTTAATCATTGTAAGACCGGAAACCGTAATCGGCTGGCATCGAAAAGGATTCAAGCTTTACTGGACCCGGAAATCCCGAAAAATAGGACCCGGAAGACCTAAAATATCAATTGAAATCAGAAATCTTATTAAGACAATGGCCAACAAAAATCCAACTGCTGAATGGACTGCACAGCAAATCGTTGAAGCATGCCCATGGGATTCAGCGCCAAAATACCTATTGAGAGACCGTGACGGAATTTACGGAAAAATTTTTCAAACTCGAGTTCAAGGCATGGGAATAGAAGAAGTAAAAATTACAGCACAAAGTCCATGGCAAAATCCTTATTGTGAGCGAGTGATCGGGAGTATCAAGAAGGATTGCGTTAACCATCTGGTTGTTTTGAATGAAGATCATTTAAAACATAAACTTTGGGAATATATCAAGTATTATCATGAGGATCGCACACATATTGGCCTGGATAAAGATTCGCCAATAGGAAGACCTGTCCAGGAAAAGCCTGAAACCGGAAAGGTGATTGCTTTGCCTCGTGTTGGCGGCCTTCATCATCGATATGAATG
>JADGFI010000098.1:2483-2919 GCA_016743945.1 Desulfobacteraceae bacterium | reverse complement strand
GATTATCAATATTATACCATCCAACCCTTTTAAAGCCATGGTGGAAGGACAGATGCTTCAGGTTATCTTTTTTGCCATGCTGATCGGGATCGCCATTGCCGCCGTCGGTAAAAAGGTGGTGGGAACGTTAACCCTTTTTGAAGAGCTGAATGCGATTGTGATGAAAATGATCTCTTTAATTATGTTAACAGCTCCTTTGGGAATTTTCTGTCTGATTAGCAAAGTATTTGCGACCCAAGGGTTTTCGGCTTTCCTGCCGCTGTTCAAATATATGATCACAGTATGTATAGTGCTTTTACTTCACCTTATCCTGGTTTACACCAGCGCCTTGAAACTAATTGGCCGTTTAAGTCCGGTTATTTTCTTTAAAAAACTCAACTTTCGGGGTTGAATTTTGATAGTACCTTCAAAAAAGAAACAGATTGAAATGTAAGAG
>JADGFI010000098.1:0-2475 GCA_016743945.1 Desulfobacteraceae bacterium | reverse complement strand
CGGATTGTGCTTTTTAGCTGGCGAATCCTTTTAATAGAAACGGTTTCGTGAACTGCTCATGGCAATATATGGCCATGAGCAAGTATGACTCAACTTTCGGGGTTGAGTTTTGATAGTGTTTTAAAGAAAATAACAGTTTGAAATATAAGAGAAATTGACGAGGTTTCCTCTCTATGATATACATTGTTTACTCCTAAACAAAAAAAATCAAAGAAAGGAACCCCATCGAAATGCATAATACCCCGATAGCACCTCAAAATCAAACGATATCTCCAGATAAACTCGGAATATTCGGAAATTATTTCTCTATGCTAAAAGTAGGAGGCTTACTCAACAAAGCAGGTATCACCAAGACCAAAGGAGCATCTCCATTGGAATTGTTCAGTATTGTTTTCAATCTGGCATTTATCGGCAAAAATTTCTTCGAAGGTGTGGTCCGCAATAAAAAAGTAGCGGTCGGAAAAGACGCTGTGTATGATTTCTTGAACTCATCCACATACAACTGGCGACGTTTCACCCTCCTTCTTTGCAGCCGGATTTATGTCCTCATCAAAAATCTTCTTGATGATTCATCCGAAGAAGTTCTCATCGTTGATGATTCGACCTATGACAGAAGCCGTTCGAAAAAAGTGGAGCTTCTATCCAAGGTGTATGATCATTGTACGGGTAAATATCTAAAAGGGTTCAGGATGCTTACACTTGGCTGGTCTGATGGAAATAATTTTTTAGGAGTTGATTTTGCCCTGCTATCATCAGCAGATAAAGACAATCGGTATAATGAAGCCACCACCGGAATAGATAAAAGGACCTGTGGCTATCAACGCCGTAAAGAAGCGATAACGAAATCCACTGAGTTGCTGGAACCTATGATCAAGAGAGCCCTTGATATCGGCTTCCGGGCAAAGTACCTTGTAATGGACAGTTGGTTTTCGATGCCCATTCTCATATCAACACTTCGCCAGCATATTCACGTTATCTGCATGATGAAAGACCAGCCCAAATGGTTGTACGAATACGATGGAAAAAAACTCCGACTGAGTGATCTCTATGGCAAGTTGAAGAAGAAAAGGGGAAAAGCCCAAATCAAGGCCAGCGTCCATGTTACACTATCCGACGGAAATAAAGCCAAAATTATCTTTGTTTCCAGCGACAAGAAGCGGGGGTGGCTCGCTCTTTTATCTACAGATACTTGTCTCGCTGATGAAGAAATTGTAAGGCTATACGGAAAGCGCTGGGACATCGAAGTCTTTTTCAAAATGTGTAAACAACACTTGAAACTGGTCAAAGAGATTCAGATTCGTAACTATGATGGTTTAATCGGCCACACTTCCTTGGTGATTGCCCGGTACAATATATTAAGTCTGTTTCAAAGAGAAAGCACGGACCAGCGCTCATTTGGAGATCTGTTCAGAGCCTGCAATGAAGAATTGGCCAATGTAACGTTCCTTGATGCACTGAGGAGGATAATGCAGCTGGTCAAGGTTACGCTACGCAAATCTCATAAGTTATCTGATCAGGCAATAACCGTCATGCTTGATGCGATCATGGGTGAAGCTGTTGCATTTTTTAGCTTAGAGGACAAGCGTAAGTCCCAATTGGCAGGAGTTTTGGGGTAGTTTTACTTCTCCGAAAGTTGAGTAAAAAATTTTATTCCACGATGCTGGTAGCTTTTTCGACGTCAAGCAGTAATGCCACCATCCCAGTTACCATGAGCACCGTTGAAAAAAAGATGGGGGCTTCCAGAAGTATCGCCTCCTTCACCATTCCATTCGGCGCAACCATCAATATGGATGGTACGGCGATTATGCAGGGTGTGGCAGTCATTTTCATTGCCCAGGTTTATGGTATCCATTTAACAATATCGGATTGCCTGATGGTCATTACCACGGCAACCCTGGCTTCTGTTGGTACCGCCGGCGTCCCCGGAGTCGGATTGATTACGCTTTCCATGGTACTTACCCAGGTCGGCCTGCCTGTTGAAGGTATTGCTTTGATAATGGGAATTGACCGTTTATTGGATATGTCCAGAACCGCGGTGAATATTTCCGGTGATGCCATTGTCTCTTTAATTGTAGCCAAAAATGAAGGGGCGTTTGACGAAACGGTCTGGAATGATCCCGATGCGGGTTTCAAGGAAGAGCACGAAGAGTTCAGTGACTTCAATGAAAAGATGAATAAGAATCAGGAATTCATTGAGCAGCTTGAAAAACAGTTTACCATAGATGAAGAGTAACTTTAATTATTGTGAGATTAAAAAATGAATAAAGCAAAAATAAGCTTAAACTCCAAAATTATTATAGCTCTTGCCGCGGGTTTGCTGGTCGGTATGGTTGTGGGTGATACCAGGGTCAGTGATTTTATGAAAGAGTTTATCGTATTCGGCGTGTTTAACGTAATAGGCAATATATTTCTAAATATGCTCAGTATGATCGTTTTACCGGTGGTTTTGGTTTCGCTGATCAGTGGTATAGCCGG
>JADGFI010000097.1 GCA_016743945.1 Desulfobacteraceae bacterium | reverse complement strand
AGAGGATTCTGTAACAAACCAAAAGGCTGTCTGAGCTTACTCAATAATAATACTAAGCACCTGTGGCAGGTTATATAAAATTAAACCTGTCGTCAATATATCATTGCCATACACATGGATATAACCTTGAACCCCGGGTTTTATATGTGTTAATATCAACATTGTTATCCGCTTGGTATAATTCAAAACCAAACAAAAAATCAGGAACTTGCTATGAGGTTGAAATCCTTATTTACCATATCTTTTTTTCTTTTGGTTTTCACACTGATTAATCAGTCTGTAATTTTGGATGCATTTGCCCAAAACTCTTTTATCAATAAAATCGGAATGAAATTTGTCCTGATCCCGGCAGGGTCCTTTATTATGGGAAGCCCTGACTCGGAAAAGGGACGACAAAAAGACGAGAAACAGCACAGGGTGGTCATCACCAAAAGCTTTTACATGTCAGAAACCGAAGTGACCCAGGGGCAGTGGGACCGTCTTGTAGCGCCGAACCCGTCATCCTTTAAGCTTGGCAAGTATTATCCCATAGATACCGTGTCCTGGTATGATGCGGTTGAATTTATACGATTTTTAAACAAGAGGGAAAACACCCGTAAATACCGTTTGCCCACCGAAGCCGAATGGGAATATGCCTGCCGGGCCGGCAGTCAGACAGCCTTTGCCCCAGGGGACGTGACCACCTTTTCCTGCAAGGAACCGGAAGCAGCGCTTGTTGATCATGCCTGGTACTGCTTTAATTCCGGTGGTTTTTCGCCGGCCGGGGATTTCAAACCCCATCCGGTTAAGCTGCTTAAACCAAACAAATGGGGGCTTTACGACATGCACGGCAATGTCCAGGAATGGGTCCAGGATGCATGTGAATGGCGCACCATTTGGACTGCGGGAACCGCTACCATTACCCGAACCTATGTTGACGACATTACAGATCCGTTGGAAACAAAAGGTGTACACCGGGTGGTCAGGGGCGGCGGATGGTTCCAGAACAGCAAATACCAGCGATGCGCCCACCGCACCAATTACAAGCCCGTGGCCCGCCGCAATAGCCTTGGGTTCAGAATCGTCCGGGAACAAAGTAAATAAAGAGCCTGATAGATGATGTACAATACTATGAAACCGTTCGCGACCTGCGTTGGTCAAAAATACGTGAGTGTCCTTTTTATAATTCCATAAGGACCACAGATTAAATAAGTTGGGCAGAAATAACGCCGAATTTTCGTTGAACTTAGCGCGCTAACGCGCGGGCTTTTTAATCTCGTACAAACTCCATAGCGTCTTGATTACAACCGGGACACCCCAAAACCGGCATAAACCCGTCATAACACCTGCCTTCAAATTCAGCTATTCCTATTTCAACATCTATAATTGCTTCATTAACTTTCATTTCATGATGGCATTGTGAACAACGATAGTTGTACTCCTCCGGCGGGGGGCCAAACGGAATATCCTCTCCCTCTATCGACTTTTTCTTGCTCAATTTTCACTTCCTCTAAAGTTGAAAAAATATCATACAGAACACCATACTTGGGATGCCATATCGTCATCAATTCCATTTCAGATTCACAATATTGACACCTCATGGGATCTATCCCGTTGATCTCCTGATATCTTTCTCGATATTTTTTCCGTTTTACTATTTGATACGCACCTTTGACGATTCGGCCTATTCGCTTTACCCCTCTCTGAATCACTTCAGACCATTTTTTGTACGTTTTAGTAGCCTCTAAACCGTAATATCGTACTCTTTGAAAACCTTTCGGCATGATGTGCTGAACCATCCGTCCTATAAACGTATAAACATGCACTTTTTCAAATATTTTTGACTTGGTTCGGTGGTCCTTATACCAATACTCAACAGTTTGCCCATCGTAATTGACTATGCGTCGTACTGCTATTGGAGGAGACGCCACATACCTGGCTAAATATCCTGCTAATCCACGGCAGGATTCTGGTACGCTCCCTTTACTGACATTTGCAACAAGCCCATTGGGATATTTCTTCCAGAGTTTATTCACAAGCTGGTTTATTTGCGATGAATCAAAATATCTTTTCAACCAGGCAAACAAATGGTATTGCCATTTCTTGTGGATTATCTCGTACTTAAAATAGCCTAAATCATACCAGCGTTTATGTTCAGTACTGACTCCACCGCTTGTCATTATAATGTGTAAGTGTGGATTGTATTGCCCTGACCGACCATGGGTTTGAACAACAACTATACTTCCTATTTTCAACATTTTTCTTTTTACCGTGCTGACAACATCTTCTAAACAGTCAGCCCCACACTTCATAAAGCCTGACAGCAAATATTTATTCAAACGATTTTTGAAAAATACTGGCCTTAACTGTTCTGGCAGCGTTAATACGATGTGTCTGTAAGTCACTCCTGTATGCAGCATACCACTTACTTGGCTGACAAAATTGTCAACGTATTTCTTGGCACATGAAAGGCAAAAACAACTTTTACAACTGAAGGGTACTCGCCTTCTGTCCCGGCCACAATACATGCAGATGTACTCGCTGTAACCGTTGGAGGCATCTCTGCACCCAAGCATTTTTTGAACCGGGTTATCGTATTGATCAATGTCATATTTCGGATAGGCCTTTATGAAATCTTCCCAATGATCATCGAAGATCGTTTTAAAAACATCAACATCTGAATAAATTGATTTTCTATCCGAGAGCCAAGTCATGACAGGATTTAAACATATTTTTTATATTTCCACAAATGAAGGGACCGGGGTAAAAATGGAAATTCCTATACTCTCAAGTTATGAGTTTGCTGAAGCAATAGAACGCCGAGCATGGTATAAAGCTCTTTTGTCGGTCGCCCCATTGTCTTTGAGAAGAATGGTTTAACCTTGTCGACTGGAAGAGAACGGAGGATTTCTTTTTGAAAAAGACCTGCCCAAGAATCATCCAGCATTTTTCTTCGTTTAGGGC
>JADGFI010000096.1 GCA_016743945.1 Desulfobacteraceae bacterium | reverse complement strand
CAGCATAAATGCAGATCAGAACCTCGGCCTGATCTTTTAGTTCTTGAAGCAGTCTGATCTTTATGTTGGGATCATAACCCGGCAGGACCCTGGCGGCGTGGTAATCAAACAAGAGTTTTCCACCGAATTCAAGGTAAAGTTTATTGTCAAACTGTTTGATTCTCTGCCTGATTTCGGCGGCTTGTTCCTTCAAATACTTATTGTTGTCAAATATTATTTTTTCTACCATCTTATCCTTTATCCATTAAGCTATAATAGCAATTCGTTATATCTATACGATCTCTTGAAGAAAGCCAGTAATCTGGGGATGCGTTATCTATATTTTAATTAACCAGTCGCTTTTATCACACCTGAAATTTATTTTCAAAGAAATGTTGTTAGCTTTTCATTGTATGTATTTTCGTCTCTTTGGGAAAGACCGGGGTTCCGAATAATTATCCATGTTGATAGTGATTCTCCCTAAATGTATAATGGGACCCAATATATTTATAGATTATCGGCACAAAAGAACGAAATCCTATCATTGCTGTCTGGGACAAAAATATGTTTCCATTTTGTTTACACATTATGGCGTTTACGATACATTGTATATACGTTCAATCAGTAAAAAATGGAGGTGCGAAAAATGGAAATGGTTATAAAAAAATGGGGTAACAGTTTAGCTGCAAGAATACCGGCTGCTCTATTTGTTTCTTTATTATTTACCTAATTTTGAGGTGACCTTCTCCCAGGCGGTTATTATGTAAATAGTTTATTGTCTGTGTGGTGAAAAAAGTTATCACCAACCACAAGATCTTGTGTCTGGTTTTGATTCAGAAAACCCAGGATTTTTAATAATAGTCCTCAGTGAAAAATCTTAAAGATACCGATGCAAATCAAAACCGTTTTCCGGTAAATATTGACGTCATAATCATGCAAGTATGGTTGATTATAGAACGATCAACTTATCTCTGTATTTGATGTTACAAGATAGCTTCATCTTGATCTCATTTCAATTTCCACCTAAAAGAATTGACAAAACATCTTAGATGCATATTTTGTCAATATTGACGAGAAACACCATTTTAGGGTTGTAATTCAAGTTAAAAATGATATAGAGTTACACAACACGAATAAAACATATTCATATTTTGAGGTTAAAAATGATATTAAGTTATGGCATAAAAAATTTTTCAAGTTTTAAAGAAGGTGTTGTCGTTTCTTTCGAGCTTAAAACAAACAGCGCAAAGAAAGTGGAAGGTGGCAGCATGGCATCGCATGTTTTGTGCGTTAACGGTGCCAATGCTTCCGGAAAAACCAATCTCTTAAAAGGGTTAGCCTTTTTAGCTGATTTTTGTAGCAATTCTTTCAACTCTAAACCAGATGAAGAAATTCCATTTGATCCATATTTCTATAGTAAAGAGCCAACTGATTTTTTTGTAGACTTCCTTATGAATGACATCAAGTATCGATATGAATGTTCTATGACAACTAAGAAAGTTCTTAGTGAAAAAATATTTCGAAATTTAAAGAAAAAGAGCCTGCTTATTGAGAGAGAAGAAAATAGAATAAAATTTTGTGTCAAAGAATTTCGAGAAATATGTGATATTAAAAAACTAAGAGCTAATGCTTCGATAATTAGCATTGCAAATCAACATGAAATCTCGGGGATAATGCCTATTTATGATTTTTTTGACTGGATTATGTCTAATGTAACTTATTCAGGTCTTTCTACCAAATCGCTACAATCGAAGGCTGATGAAAATAATATTACAAGATTTTACAAAAAAAATGATGCCCTATTTACTTTTGTTAAAAACATTATTCGCAAATCGGACTTAGGGATTTCCGATATCAAAATCAAATCACATAAAGATCCAGATGATAAAGAACTCTTCTATCCAGTTTTTTATCATAAAAACAATAAAGTTAATTTTCCGTTATTGTTAACTAATGAATCGAGCGGGACGAAATCTTTGTATTTAACGTTATACAGATATTGGTTAATTTTAGAAACTGGTGGTCTCTTAGTTTTGGATGAATTTGATCTCAATCTTCATCCTCACCTTTTGCCTATGTTGTTAGAATTTTTTACAAATTCGAAGGTAAATAAAAACGATGCCCAGATGATATTTACCACACATAATATCGAGACCCTAAATTCTATGGGAAAATACAGAACTTTTTTTGTTAACAAAAATGATAATGAATGTTTTGGATATAGACTTGATGAAATTCCTGGAGATCTTCTTAGAAATGATCGTGATATTACACCAATATACAATTCGGGTAAGATTGGTGGAGTTCCCAGGCTATGAAAAAATATGATAATAGAAAAAAACTTGAGTTTTTTTCTGATTTTCCACTACCGAATTTAGATTCTGAGGATGATCTATTAACAACAAGATGTAAATTTAATTTCCATTATATGGACTTTAACCAAAAAGCTGGGCAAAAGTTCAGTGACTGGAAACAAACTAAATTAGCAGGCTTGTTGGATAAGTTGAGAATATATGGCGAGCAACCTCTTAGTTATTGGGAGCAACAACGTGCTGGCTCAAAGGATGGTAAAGTCCTAACAATCTATGGAAAATTCCCGGCAAAGTCAAAAACAAAATTTAAGAATCCCAAAAAAACAGTTCCTCATCAAGCTCGTTGGGGGAGGTTTAGACTCGGTGCAGGGGCACGTTTGGTTGGGTTTGTTATACCAGACGATTATCATGGAAAAATCCATCCAAATACGAAAATGAGGTTTGATTACAATACTTTTTATGCTGTTTTCTTAGATATGAAGCATGAATTTTGGAAATAAAACCCAACTGACAGAATTTTTATATTATATTTTTTAATTAGAATTATTTTTAATTTCGCGATGAATATCCATCTAATATTATTATGCAACATATCTTGTTCCGGTTCCTTCCATGTATTAATACCAACTACTTCCTCTTTATTATATAATAGTATATG
>JADGFI010000095.1 GCA_016743945.1 Desulfobacteraceae bacterium | reverse complement strand
CTCTTCCACTTCCTGTATGACCTTGCGGACCCGGTCAAGCAGTGGCTTGTCTGTTTTACGTTTTTTTAAATCTTTGGCAAAACTCTTTTTAAAATCGAGGTTCACGCCCGGCCTTCCAGTATGTCAAAAACTTCCTGTTTTGTAGTGGGTCCAGACGTTTGACCGTCCTGGATTGCCCGGCTTAAGCCAATGTCTTCCATGGCATCCACAATAATGTCATGGAAAATGTTTTGTTTCTCTTCGAGCATCTCCACAAGCGCTTCTTTGACGACCTGTTTGAGTCTGCCCTCATCCATTACGGTTTGCATGGTATCTCCTTTAAACAATCAGGCCCGGGCCAGTTGTTCAAATTTGTGTTTTTTTATAAATGCATCCAGCAGGCTGGTAAGTACCTGCTGATCTTCTTTGGGAAGCTTTTCTATCTCTTCGATATGTTTTAAAAGTTCCCGGCTTTTGATCTTGTTGATTGCCACGTCTGCTTCATCCCGCAGCAGGTAGTCCAGGCTGACATCAAATACAGAGGCAATTTTGACCACCATATTGGTGGGCGGACAAACAACCCCCCGTTCGTATTTGGATATCAACTGAACATTCACGCCTAGCTTATTACCAATCTGCCCCTGGGACAGTCCCCGGCTTTGACGTAATCTTTTTAACTTATCAGGCAATCCGGATATAATCGCTTTGTTATCGCTCATAAGTTCCTCCTTGCCTGTATTTTCTATGAACATGGGGCCGTATGCAAACATATTTTTTCTTAACAATAGCCTCATAGGATACTAACTAAGCATATAAGGTTATATTTTTTGCTGTAAAAAGCAAGTCTATTTTGATTTTAGAGGTGTCTTTAGAAGAAAGACCGGCAACCCGAACTCGCCAAAGTAACCGGTTGACGGCCTGCAAACAGCATCAAAGGGATTACTCTCTTCAACGCTTTTCTTTTTCTATCGTACCTCCTTTAAAAAATCAACCAAGGGAGCTTACGATCGTGATAGACCAAAGCCGTATCAACGGCATTAAAACCAATGTGGACCTCAAGGCCTATATCGAACAGGCCACAGGTGCCGCATTTAAAAAGAACGGCCAGGGGTATGTCTGCCGCTGCCCGTTCCCGGACCACGAAGACAAGACTCCGTCCTTTGTGGTCACACCCCGGGAGAACCTGTGGAACTGCTTTGGCTGCGGCCGGGGCGGTGACATCTTCGAATTTGACCACCTGTATTTTAACCTGGACTTCAAGGCATCGGTGCACAAGCATGAGTCTGCCGCCCCTGTTCTGCAAAAGGCGGTTAAAAATAAAAAAATGGATCGTCCTGGGGTCAGGGACCTGAAGCTGCTGGCCCGGGTGGTCTCCTATTATCAGCACACTTTGGGAGAAGATCCTAAAGGCCTGGAGTACCTCAAGGGCCGGGGCATTACCGCAAATCAGTCCATGACGGACTTTGGTACAGGGTTTGCCAACGGCACCTTGCTGAACATCCTTCCGGAGGATGAAGATGTCATCCGATCTTTAAAAACGCTCGGTATTTTGAACATCCGGGGCAAGGTATAGTGGACCCCGAAAACTGGACAAGATGTTAAGATAAAATATAACTGTCCAGAAACCAGAAAGGGGTTCATTTTGAAACGAAAGAATTACAATAAAGATTTAAAAAGTAAGGTCGCATTGGCAGCCATAAAAGGAAATCAAACTGTCAATGAAATTGCCTCTGAGTTCGGTATTCATACAAGCCTTGTAAATAGATGGAAAAAAGAAGCAATAGAAGCCCTTCCATTGGTATTTGGCAATAGCCGGGCAAAACAAACGAAAGCAACCGAGATTGAACGTGACCGTCTATATCAAAAGGTCGGCCAACTTCAGGTAGAACTGGATTGGCTAAAAAAAACACCGGACACCTTTAATGAGCATTGAAGAGAAAAAACAGCGGATTCAGCCCAAGCACCCGAAACTCAGTATTCAAAGGCAATGTGAGCTGATAGGACTTCCTCGTTCCAGCTATTACCGTGAAGGCCTAACCGGACAGGAAACACCTAAAAATCTGGAGCTAATGAGACTGATTGACAATGAATATACGGCTCATCCTTTTTATGGCACCCGCCAGATACGCAATGTACTCAGACGCAAAGGACATAAAATTAACCGCAAACGGGTTCAGCGATTGATGCGGAAAATGGGAATTCAATCCATTGCACCTAAGCCGAATACCAGCAAAGCTCATCCCCAAAATAAAGTGTATCCATATCTTTTGAGGAACTTAGATGTAACCAGATCAAACCAGGTGTGGTGTACAGACATCACATATATCCCGCTTGCAGGTGGATTCGTTTATTTGACCGCAGTCATGGACTGGCAGAGTCGTTATGTCCTCTCCTGGGAGCTTTCAATTACCATGGATAGTGAATTTTGTGTATCCGCTCTTGAGAGAGCGCTAAGATGTCATGGAACACCCGATATCTTTAACACGGATCAAGGATCTCAATACACAAGTCATGAGTTTACAAGGGTATTGAAAGATAAAGACATTAAAATTAGTATGGATGGGAAAGGCCGGTGTCTGGACAATATTTTCATAGAACGGTTATGGCGCAGTGTGAAGTATGAAGAAATTTACGTAAACGAATTTCAATCCGTTGAACAACTGCGCAAGTCCCTGAAAAAATACTTTGATTTTTATAACCAGGAACGACCGCACCAGAGTTTTAAAGGGCAAACGCCAGCCGAAATATATTATGGCGAGAATCAGTTGAGGCTGGTGGGGTGATACGGACGCTCTTCCCCAAAACCCGCTCCAGCGGAAGCCAATCCCTTCCGACGAGCAGATTTGGAGTGCCCATTCTCAGGGCCTGGCTTCCACTTCCGCTGGACACCGAGAAAAGTTCAACTATGACGCTTAAATTGAAGAAAAACTGTCTTGACACTGGGGTCCACTATAATCAAAAATAATCATTCCGCTTATTGCCGTACCCAAAACAAAAGAAGGATTAAATCCTGGACGAAGCATGAGCTCGTGG
>JADGFI010000094.1 GCA_016743945.1 Desulfobacteraceae bacterium | reverse complement strand
GTCGTATAATGTTAGAGGATGAATTTTTTGACCCAATTCACCATAATTAGAAACCCAATGGATGCAGGTAAGCATAAAGACTCTGATTGATGATACACAATGTTACGACACTGTTCGGGAGTTGCGCTGGCCGGAAGGGCGCCAATGTCCGTTTTGTGATTCCAAACGAGTAATCTGTCGATGGTCATGTTAAATTGAGCCAAAAATGGTCATTTAAAACTGAGCCACTAGGGAATTGAACAGGGGGGACCGCAGGATCACTCCCCCCTGTTCAATTTTCCGGGTAAATGCCATCCTGGTAATTTTATCCGGGATAATAGTGGAGCGTTTATGAAAAAAAGGAGACCATTTTGGATATACTGGATCTACACCGGTCCGGCTTGACCCAGCGGGCCATAGCCCGGCGCCTGGGCATAAGCCGGAACACCGTCAAAAAGTATCTTGGAGCCCCGGAAAGCTGCTTGAAAAATCCAAAACCATACCATCGCACGAGTATTCTTGACCCTTATCACAACACCATCAAGGCCTGGCTTGACGAAGACGAGTATTACACCGCCACCTGGATTTATGACCGTCTTGTCAACCAAGGATATACCGGCAGTTATGAAACCGTGAAGCGGAAGGTCGGTAAATTCAAGAAACAAAAACAAAAAATTGCCTACATGCGCTTTGAGACCGAACCCGGTCACCAGGCCCAGGTGGATTTTGGAGAATTTCAGGTTGAGCTTCCCGATGGCAGTATAAAGAAGCTGTATCTGTTTTCAATGATTCTGGGATATTCCCGGAAGATTTATACGGAGTTAATCGAGAGATGCGATATGCCAAGCTTTCTTGACTGCCATATACACGCCTTTGAATACTTTGCCGGCGTCCCGGACCAGATACTCTATGATCGCATGAAAAATGTGTATATCGCCAAGCTGGCCGGTAAGGACAAGTTTAACTCAACCCTGATAGGATTTGCTGTTCATTACGGATTTGTTCCAAAAGTAGCTCCCGCTTATGCCG
The DNA here is from genome assembly GCA_016743945.1 of Desulfobacteraceae bacterium. GTDB lineage: Bacteria > Desulfobacterota > Desulfobacteria > Desulfobacterales > Desulfobacteraceae > NBML01. The sequence goes on along the minus strand of JADGFI010000094.1, from coordinate 2,047 downwards.
CCTGGGTCAAGGGGAAGGTCGAGCGCCCTTATACCTTTATCCGGGAAGGGTTCTGGCGGGGATATGGCTTTGTAAACCTGGTTAGGGCCAACAAGGACCTTTGGTTCTGGATTATAAAAAAGGATGAACGAATTCATGGTACCACTCATGAGAAAATCAGCACCCGGTTTAAGCGGGAGCAGCCAGATTTAAATGCACTGCCTCCTCAGGCGTTCGACACCTCATATCGTATTTACCGGCAGGTGTATAAAGACTGCGCTGTCCATTTTAAAGGAAACCGCTATGTTGTGCCCCACACCCTGGTGGGAGAACAGGTCATACTTCGCCCGAAAGATGGTCAGCTACGTATTTTACAAAACAGTTGGCTGGTGGTTACTTATGACATCCCCTCAACAAAAGGGAATTTGGTGCAGAAGAAGAAATTCTACGAGGACCTGAAAAAGGACATGGACATGAATCGGCGTAAATATCACCACGGTAAAAAGGGTAAGGGACGTGCGAAGCAGACTATCAGTCCTCAGAAGCCAAAATATGACATGGATGTTGAGGTTCGCTCCATCTCTGAATACGAAGCGATAATGCAGGAGGTGTCTTCATGAGCGATACCCTTGTAATGGATCGCATTGAATCCAACCTTAACCGGCTAAAACTCTCCCGGATCTATGAAGTTTTAGGCAGTCTTGCCAAAACAGCGGAGGAGCAGGGAAAAAGCTATCTGTCTTTTCTGGATGAACTGCTTGAAGAGGAAGTGGCGGCAAAGGAGCAGCGCCGGATCGAAACCGCATTGAGGATATCAGGACTGCCGTATATCAAAAGCATAGATGATTTTGACTTCGCCTTCCAACCCGGCTTGGATAAACAAAAAATCATGGGACTTTTTGACTTGAGTTTTATCCGTGAGAAAGGCAACGTAATTTTTCTCGGCCCTCCCGGTGTGGGGAAGACGCATCTTGCGATATCACTTGCGTTGAAGGCATGCCAGTCCGGCATGAGTATCTATTTTACCAACATGGAAGATCTGGTTATCAAGCTGCGAAAGGATCACGAGGCTGGGAAGCCGGGTAAGGGCCGTGGATACTATAAATCGTCCTTGGTTGTCGTTGATGAAGTTGGTTACACGCCCATCACCCGGGAAGAATGCAATTTATTCTTTCGTTTTATTGCCAACCGTTATGAAAAGAACAGCACTATTATCACGTCAAATAAGGCGTTCGGAGACTGGACAGAGCTGTTCCATGACCCGATCATAGTGACGGCCATCCTTGATCGACTGCTTCACCACAGCGCCGTCGTTAATATTAAGGGTAACAGTTATAGACTGAAAGGTAAAAAGCCATGAATATGGGCAGTATTAAGGATGGGACGAAAATAACCTCAAAAATGGCCCTGTTGTTTTGTAAAGCGTGGCACACTTATCTAAAAAGTCATAATACCAGTCATTTTCAGCGATCATCTTGCCGAAAGGCGGTATCCATATGTTAGAAAAACGTGGAGGATACAGGGGAAAACCAAAGCCCAAACTACCACCAGGCCTAAAGCGGGTTCATGTCAATGCTCGTATACAAAAGTGGATGCTTGATGAACTCAAAAGAAGAGGTGAAGTTGGAATAGTGTTGGAATATATTTTGATTGAAGCCGGTTTTAAATATCATGACCCTTTAACAGAAAAAAACAAAGGAGGTTTATAAAATGAATTGGGGTGGCTCATTTTTGATGACCATAAATGGCTCAATTCCTGGTGCCCATTGACATGCGCTGGAATATTTGGAAGTAATTTTCTTTACACACTATCATCATACTGATATTCAATTTAATCTTAAGGACCGCAGATTAAATAACTTGAATGAATTAGCTTACCTTCTGGCCCATCTACTTCGTTGAATAAAAGGCCCAATAAAATAGCTATTCAACCTTTAATGCGCCTTGTAGATGAACCAAAATACGGCGTTATTGCTGCCCAACTTATTTAATCGGTGGTCCTAAGTTAACTTTTTCTTCACAAATAAAAGGCCTACAATGTTTAAATTCATTCACGCAGCCGATATTC
>JADGFI010000093.1 GCA_016743945.1 Desulfobacteraceae bacterium | reverse complement strand
CAATGGCATAGAGTATATTACCGCCCATAGTTCTTCCTTCGGGCTCAGCGACGGATTTGCCTTGTTTTCTTATATTTCAAAGGGAAAGGCTCAGTTCCGGGTGCAAAGTGCCGGTCAATGGCTGGTAAATGTTTTTCACAATGAAAATGTAACAAAAGAGGGGCCATTGAAAAAAATGTTTAGCAAGACGAATTCCATAAATTATGGGGCGAGTCTGACCTTCAACGTGAAATAAAAAAGGTCCGGTCAATGGTTAGTACAGACCTCGGATTTAGGATGTTGAGTTGTCGTCGATAATATTGTGTTTTAGGACTGTTGAGTTGATTTTGGACAGTCGAGTGACCTAAAACAGAGCTGAACTCTCGACATTAAAGGCACAATATATCAATTTTTAAATTCTTACTGTATTTGTTGTCCGTTAAGAACAAAATATGCTATATTCGATCCAAAATAATGGGGAGAGTATAATGGCTGAGCAGGATTTGGTTTTTACCAAAACTGAACATGAAGATAAAAATAAGTTTCAATTGAATAACGGGATTTACCTCAAAATTGAAGGGAAATATTCCCAGACAGCTTATTTGGTTATTGGGGGAGCGGTTGTAAAACAGGCAAAACTAAAGGATCGTACCGAAAGAAGGCTATTCATTGTTGAAGCAGTGACTTTAGGTGCCAAAAAATCTCGGTTGGCAGCCGCATTAAAAATCAGTCGGCAAACAATCGACAATTACCTCGACATAAAAAAACATTTTGGTTTAGAAGGGCTCATAAGAGGCTATTCCTTAAAAAAGACCAAAGATATACGCAAACAACGCAAGGAACACATAGATAAGAACGATTTAGTTCCTTGTGGCATACAGGAGCAGGTAGCTGAGATAAAACGCGAGCAAAAAGAGATACAAGAGAAACAAAATTTGGAGTTCCCCTTTCGTTTTGGAACCAATGCAAATGCACAGCCTGTAAAAACTCAAAATGAACCATTTGCTGATGATCATGACTGGGAGCCATCCCGCTATGCAGGAACATTTATTTACCTTATTGCTTTGATAAATAAATGGAAATGGTTAAAACTGGTGATGGGATACTTTGGTGATAGATACCGGATTTTTATGGTATTTTTACTTATGGCGTCCACAAATATTCGTTCTATCGAGCAGCTCAAGAATGTTCGATTTAGAGAAGCCGGAATTGTGCTTGGTATCAAACAAATACCCAACAGGCACAATGTCTGGAAATGGTTCTATGGTGCTGCAGACCTGCAAACAGCATCATCCCTCGTCTGCGATTATTTTCGGTATCAGATACATGCAGGTCTTGTTGGAACCTGGATGTGGTGTATAGACGGTCATCTGTTGCCTTATACTGGAAAAGAAAAGGTTCATCATAGTTATAACACCCAACGCCGCATGCCAGTCCCAGGGCGAACCAATATGGTAACATGCGATGGGAATGGTTGTATTGTGGACTTTAACATTCAGGAAGGGAAAGGTGATTTACGCAAGCACATAAGAGAGCTAGCAAATAAATGGAAAGATGACGTCCCCGCCAGCGCTATTATGGTTTTTGATAGAGAGGGTAGTGGTGTTGAATTCTTTTCAAAACTTGTTGAAAAAAACATTTCTTTTGTTACCTGGGAGAAGAATGTTAAATCAGATCAATTGATGGAAATTGACAATGATAAGTTTGATAAAGAATTGAAATTCAATGACAAAGAATACTGTTTTTTTGAGGGTGAAAAAGCATTAACATACACTCCCAAGAATGGCAGCATCGAAAAACCTCACACTTTTACCTTGAGGCGGTTGTATATATGGAATAAAACCAGCAACCGGCGTACCTGTGGGTTGGCTTGGACAGGTGAAAAGAAAGTAAGCACAGAAGATTGTGTAAAAGCGATATTGAGTCGGTGGGGAGCGTCAGAAAATACGTTCAAGCACATGAGAGATCGACATCCCTTGCATTACAATCCAGGCTTTAAAATTGTTGAAAGCAAAAAACAGGATATTGCAAATCCGAAAAAAAAGAAAAAAGAAACACTGATTTCACGTGGGAATAAGAAATTAGCTAAACTTTATAAGAAAGCTGCAAAAACAAAACTCGCACTAAATAGGGATGGTAGTGTCCGAAAAAACAGTAAAAAAGAACAGTTGACGAAAGAAATTGCAACTCGAGAAAAAGAGATAGAAATATTACATAGAGAAAAAAAAGAATTACCAGATCGGATTGATTTAACTTCATTGGAAGATTACAAATCATTTAAAAAGATCGACAATGAAGGAAAAGAACTTTTTGATTTTGTGACTACTTCGGTTTGGAATGCTCGAAAACACCTTATAGATTTGCTGCGGCCATTATACAACTGCGAAAACGAGCTTGTTGATTTATTCTATGCTATTACTTATTGCCACGGCTGGGTGAAATGTAGCACAGACGAAGTGCTTGTTCGTTTGGAGCCGGTAGAACAGCCGAAGCGCCGTCAGGCTCAAGAGCAATTTTGTAGAAAACTTTCTGAACTTGGAGCTTATCTTCCGACCGGAAAAAAATTGAGAATTGAAGTCGGTCGCTCTCCAATTTAGCAGGAAAATGTCCAAAAAAACATGCTTAAAACTAAAATTTTTCCGAGGTCTGCAGTAGCAACGATTGTTGGATATTTGAAAGGCAAGAGCACGATGATCCTGTTCGAAAGATACAGTCATTTGCGGATAAATTTCCGTGGCCACACATTTGGGGCACGCAGCTATTGTGTCAATACCGTTGGATTGGATGAAGCCAAAATATGGCAGTACATAAAAAATCAGCAGGATCATGATGCGGTTGAGGATCGTTATGATACCGATTGGGTGGAAGACTCCTTTAGGGAAGCAAATAGCCTTATAAGGAGATAATATCGGGATAACGATTAACCGATAAAAATTTTTGGTCACAGAATATGAATTTTGATCGAGATAATCCCCCCCCTTAAGGGGGTTTTCAGTATTCAATGCCCTTATGGAGCTTTAATCAAGCCACCGGCTATGCCGGTGGTCATGACTTTTTCAGCATAAGCAAAAAAAAGTTCCTTACATGGGGGATGTCTTTATTTTACATGCAATATCCCTGAACACATCCCCGGCTTTACGC
>JADGFI010000092.1 GCA_016743945.1 Desulfobacteraceae bacterium | reverse complement strand
CAACGATACGAATATCGGAAACAACAAACCCAAGTTTTATGGGATCACTCACAGCGCCAAGTACCCCGGACTGTGTCATTCGATCAACAGAAGACATCTGGGATTCCTTGGGGATAATTTTGGGAACATTGATCCACATCACATCCTGGCCGGGTTTGAGTTTATAAATGGTCCAGTTGGGAGTCCATGTGTAAAAAAAGACAGGTTCCCCGGACTTGTATGCACCAAGAGAAGATGCCATACCCGCTTCATAGGAAGCTTTTACCGGATTAACATGATCGGAAAGATTATACACATCCATATGGTGGGTGATCACACTTTCACACCCCCAGCCCGGAGGGCAGGCGGTCAGATCGGCTTTGCCGTCGCCATTTCGGTCAAAGGCTTTTTTAACCTCATCCCTTTTAAAATCGTCTAGAGAGGTAATATTGTATTTTTCAACTTCTCGTTTAGACACCAGGTATCCTTGGAGACCGCCTGCCTTCATGACATAGCCGTAAGAATCGGCCTTATCATAAAAATTTTTGGGCAACTGGGCGTCATGCATAGGGAACCATCCATTTGTCCAATAGTCCAAATCTCCCAGGGCCAGTGATTTGTAAAAAATGGGATTTGTAAGATCCTTGGCTTTTTTCACCTTATATCCAAGGGTTTCAAGTCCTTGTCTGATGATGGCTTCCTGGAAAAAACCGGTAGACCAGGTAGCTCTTGCAGGCTTCAGTGTTACGCCTTCTCCGGGTTTGTCCGCCGATGCAAAGGCAGTTGAAACGCTCACCATGATGCCAAATAACAAAACAAGCAAAACTTTTTTCACAATACTCATAAATCCTCCTCAAGGTTATCTTTAGGTTATCTATTATCTATTATTATTTTTTCCGGCCATGGACTGGGTGACCCTGTCCAAGACCATGGCAAGCAAAACAATGCTGAGCCCTGCGGTCACAGCCAATCCGATATCAAGGGTATTCAACCCCAGAACAACGGGGGAGCCAAGTCCGCCTGCACCGATCAACGCCGCTATCACCACCATGGCAAGGGCCATCATGATGGTTTGATTAAGACCTGCCAGAATGGTCGGCATGGCAAGGGGCACCTGGACCTTTAAAAGCACCTGCCATCGATTGGCGCCAAATGCAAGGGCGGCCTCCACAAGTTCCGGATGAACCTGTCGGATCCCCAGACTGGTTAACCGGATGATGGGCGGCATACAAAAAATAATAGTTGCCAGCACACCGGCCACATTTCCCACGGAAAACAACATGACAATGGGAACCAGATACACAAAGGAAGGGGTGGTTTGCATGGCATCCAGAAACGGCCTGAGCAGCCGGTCAAATCCATCACTTCGCCCGGCGGCGATCCCCAGGGGAATGCCCACAATGGTACAGAACAATACAGAGGACAACACCATGGCCAGGGTGGTCATGGTATCTTCCCAAAAACCGAGCAGGCCGATAAAGATCATGGCGACAATGGAAAAAACAGCCAGCCCCTTTCCGGAAAACCGCCAGGCAAGCAGGGCAATTGCCAGGATAATGATGACAGGTGACAGGGCATTCAACCCCATATCAAAGCCGGTCAAGGTTTTATCAACCGGCCATTTGAGCAATTGGAAAAATTCTCTGTGATTCTCCACAAGCCAGTCAACAAGGCTTGATACCCAAGTATCCAGGGGAATCATTTTATCTTCAAACATATGGTTTCGTCCTTTGGTATTTGCGCAATACCCTTAGTTACCGTTCTGGTCTGATTTATGAAGGGTTTTTAAAAATCGGTTTTTTGAGACCACACCCAAATATATATTATTGTCATCCACAACCGGTATGGGCCAGGTCCTGGAAGCCACCTCCGAGAGGATTTCCTGCATACAGTCACCGGCATTCACCCCTCTGGCGGTCTTGATAAAACAGGTCTCAATGGGCTGATCCGTCCGGTTTTTATCAATGGCATCCTGAAGATTCTCAGCGGACAATATACCCAGATATCGACGGTGGGAATCCAGGACATAGGCATGATTTCGGTCCTTTGAACTCAAGAGTTCATGGGCAGACCGAATTCCCCCAAGTTTTGTTTTAATAATCGTCAGTTGTGAATCTTTTACAATATCTCCGGCCGAGATCACCGTGGTGGGATCAACCCCTCTGAAAAAGGCTCTCACATAATCATCCGCCGGGTTCTGCAAAATCTCTTCGGGAGATCCCACCTGGACCACGCGCCCGCCTTCCATAATGGCAATACGATCGCCAATTCTCAAGGCTTCATCCAGGTCATGGGAAATAAAAACAATGGTTCTTTTGCTGTTATCCTGGAGCTTGAGCAGCTCATCCTGCATTTCCGTCCGAATAAGGGGATCCAGGGCAGAAAAGGCTTCATCCATGAGCATGATATCCGGATCAACCGCAAGACCCCTGGCAAGCCCTACCCGTTGTTGCATTCCCCCGCTGAGCTGATTCGGATATTGATCTTCCCATCCTTCCAACCCGACCTGGACAAGGGCTTCCATGGCCCGATCTTTTCTTTTTGTCGCCTCAACCTTGGCAAGTTCCAGGCCAAATGCCGCATTTTCAAGGACGGTCATGTGGGGCATCAAGGCAAAGGATTGAAAGACCATGCTCATATGATTCAGCCGGAAACGAACCAGATCCTCCGGCTTCATCGCCGTTATATCCTTACCGTTGATGATCACCTTGCCGCTGGAGGGTTCAATAAGCCGGTTCAGCATTCGCACAAGCGTGGATTTACCGGATCCGGAAAGACCCATCACAACAAAAATTTCACCCTCTTTTATGGTGAAACTGGCATCATTCACCCCAATGTTCATTCCGGTTTTTTCAAGAACCGCGCTCTTATCGTGGCCTTGTTTGAGCATTGAAATGGCGGTTTGAGGGTCAGGCCCAAAAACTTTATATAAATTTTGAATCTCTATTTTGTCCATTCATTTTCCTTTTATTGTTTGCCAAAAAAAAATTTGACGGACAAACGCGTCAAAGACCTCCTGCTGAAGTCAAAATAAGTATTGTATAGTACACAATGTATTTTGTCAAACTAGTATAAGGCAAAAACGATTTGAATACTCATTTTAATCCCTTTAAAACAGTGGCTTAAATATATTTATATTAAATTACTACATTAAAATATATTTAGAATACTTTGTTTAAATTTTGATAAACAGATCCTATATTGATCCTTTTCCGAAAATAGAGTAGGATCATTTTAGAAAAATACCAACGATAGATTTAGATACTGGAACAAGAAAATGAACGGACTAGACGAACAACGGTGCAGAGAGTTGTTAATCTCTCTGAGAAAAATCATACAGGCAATTGATATTCATTCCAGAATG
>JADGFI010000091.1 GCA_016743945.1 Desulfobacteraceae bacterium | reverse complement strand
TTTGCAGCTCGTTCCGTCAAGCGTTTTCTGGATTGATTTTCTCCAGTGAGTTTTGCTCTCATTTTGGCATATGACAAGATACTAACTGGAGTGTCGTTGCGGCCACCAAATACACTAAATACGAAATTGGACTCTCCCAAAAAAATATCCAACTCTGTAATTCCTACCACCATTGTGTTTGGATCTTTTGAATAATAAGGATTAATTGCTTGGGAGAGCCAACTCATTATTGGCTCTCCATCCCATTGATAACCCGCCTCGTCCATTTTTTTAAAAATCTGGCTTATGGATGTAACAGCTTGGGGGCCTTCCTCTTTCGCTTTGTTCATTATTTCATTTTTCAGTTTTGATAACGGCCAATCACTAAAATCAGATTTTGTTTTCCAAATATTTGAGGCTATCTTTTCAAGATATGTTCTATAGGCAGACCTCGAAGGTTCAAAGGGGGGCAAGTTCACAGGCAACCTTCTTATGACAACAGGAATTGAGGTAATCTTTTCGTAGGTTCTTGCAATTCCATCAAGCAACCAGGGGTTACATGGCGTCAATGGGATGAGTATAACCTTTAGTCCCTTGTCTTTTTCATCAAGCAATTGGCTGGAAGAGATTGACGGAATATCTTTGTTTAATATTTTGGCAGCAGCGTTTAGGAGGCTTTCTTCCTCAGCGTCTCTTTCAACTATTATAGCACTTTGACCGGCCTCATCTTTGTTTTTGGTTATATTGGCATATTCTATTTGTGCGTCATACTTTGATGGACTCGTCCGTAATAAATTTTTGTATACATCTTTAGTCCTTGGGTCATTCTTGCTGGCAAGCAATTTTGCAAATTCATAAACAGGACCTCCCCATCGGCCCATAACAACATTGCCGTACTTTGATGCAACGCCATATTGATGTTCTCTGGCCACTAATGTGATTTTGGAAATATAATTTTCATAATTTGTCTCAAACGTATTGGGTACTTTATATTTCCACAAATACGCACCTTCCGAAGTGCCATACAAAAGGTTAACCGAATGATTCCTTTGGGTGTCATTAATTAAGACGACGGCAAAAAATTCGTTTGAGGTGATTATACTTCCACCGACTTCTTTTATGCTTTTATTAATCTCTTCTCCCATTACTTGGTATACAGACTGGATTGTATTGGGCGTAGCGTCACGATATTTTAATGTGAGTTCATGTTTGTATGGGTTATCCCATTGAAGTAGAAAAACATTCTCTCCCTCAATATTTTTATGTAATTTCCATTCGCTCATTCCATTAGGGAAAAATGTTTCCTGTTCAATAGATTCAAAAAACCTAGGAAGATCTTTGGCAATAGAAATAGAAGGTAAAAATAGAAAAGACAGAAAAAAAAATATTTGAATTAGTTTTGACATTTTTGATTCCCTTGTAAGATTCGAGGCAGTTTGTTTAAGCTCACGGGCCGACCGCAGGGAGGGCACAAGCCTTGCGGTCCGGTACTGCGCTGGGTTATAAAGCTTTTTTGATGATCTCTCGAGCTTTCAACCAATCGGTCTTAGATTGAAACATATATTCTGAAAACCCGATATAAAACTCTTTTTTCTGCACAAGGGCTATGAAGGCATCGCCTTCAATGACTCTATCAAAAAGGTCTAATTTGAGTTTTGATGAAGTTTTATCGGTTTTGATCAAAATTTCTCCAAGTTTCAAAACACCTTCCCTTGGTTGGTTCGTTCCGTCAGTGTAGTTTTTTTTTAATTCTTTTTGAGTAGATCTGTACTGCCAACAGCAAATGCCTCCTATAAACAGTGTCAATAAAGTTAGTATAAATATAGTCTCTCCAATTCCCAAAGACGCTCTCATTACTAAAAACGTAATCGCCGCTATCATTAGAATAGTTGTAATTCCAAATATCGAAAATACTTTTTGAGCCTTGATTTTTTTCAGCAATCTACAATCATCTTCATATGTTAAATAACCTGAAAATATAATTCCATTCATTTTTCTACCTCTGATTTATAACGTTTGAACTGACGGGCCGCACCAAAGAGCTTGAAAAAGGCGACTGCGCTACTCGCGGTTCCGTCCAGTGACAGGTTATGTATCCCTTTTAATCGATTGTTAAATCCTTTTTTCGTAGGCTTAGGCCACAATTCATGCATTTGCTTGTAAATCCATTTGCGATAGATCCTCCCCAATGAAAGTTTTTATTACACCTGGGACAAATATAGATAGCACTCCGAAAACCAGTATACGCCATAGCACAAAAGTAAATAAGGACAAATATGAAGCCAATGGCTTCTGATGGTATAATTGATGCTACAAAAATTCCATATGGGAAGAAAAAAAGGAATAGTATTACTAATCTTATCCTTAGTTTTCTTAAACCTATTATCCCATTCAATTCCGCCTCGTTTTTAGGTTTTGAGTGAACAATTGGAGGCTTAGGAGGAGGGGGTGGCGTATAATTTCTTTTTAGAATCATAGATGACCTTTGGATACATAACAGTTAAGCTGAGTTATACCGTTGTTTCTATTGGCAATGTTTTTGTGAAATGAAATCAAGAAACCCATTTCCAAGAGGCGTCCTCGTAATCGTGCACCCCATATTATCGTCTGTTTCCATGCTGATAAGATCTTTTGCAATTAGATCTTGCCAGATGTGCTTGTATAGATTTTGTTCATTTTTCATTTTTGGAAAAGTTTCATTTAAAAATTTATTAGTATTCTTAACATTTAAAACCATTCCGTTGATTTCTTTGAGCAGTCCATGATTCACACGTTTCGATCATGCGTTTAAGTTCGGCAAATCTTACAAAAGGAACAGATGCTGTAAATTGCACCTGCTTTGCCGCTAAAAGAGAAATAATCTCTTTATTAAAAAATGCACTGTCCATACGAGACTCAAGGATGGTACCAGAGAGGTGTGATTTTGTGTTCTGGAAACAGTCAACCATGAAATCAGCAGCGCCATTTGAGTCATGAACGTTACCTGGACGGTGATGCATGTCAAAAAATTGACCCGTCTGAGCAACCGTGCAAAAAAGAGGGTAATAACTTCTGGAACCTTTTTTGGTTTTATTGAAACCAATAGCAGATCCTTCCGCATGGCCTTTTGTCGATAAAACGGAACCATCAAAATCAAGGGTCAATCGGGAAAATTGTTCCCGTTTTAATCCATCTATTACAAATGTACGGGATAGCTTTTGAATTTTTCCAATACTTTGAGTATCCATCTGGGCCAGATTTCTTGAAATAGTTGAAACATCGGGAAGCCTTTTTAACCCCATTAAACGAAGAACCATTGGATCATCCCGATAATATTCAATCTGCCTCAACCTTTTGAAGCCTAGGATAAAGTGAATGATAAGCAACATGACGATCAAGTGATGCCCAAAGATTGGTGATACCTTTAAGTGCGAAAAGCATTTTTTCAGTTTGGCTTTTAAATTGAGTCGTCCAAATAACAGCTGAAAAATTATGATACCAGAGAAAGAAGTTAGCTGCTGGTCTTCGAACC
>JADGFI010000090.1 GCA_016743945.1 Desulfobacteraceae bacterium | reverse complement strand
AAGTTAACCATGAAAAAAAGCGTCACGCCAATTATGGCTTTGATTTTGGAACAAACTAAACAACCAAGGGCTTTGAGCCGTTGGTTGTTTAGTTCATCTGCGATTCTTATCCACGGCGTCGTCGCCTTAGGGGAACTTGAGATAAGGGCTTTTCTATCCCATATAACTAAAAGCGTTTTATCATATAGTCCCGCCCACAGAAAAGGCGCGACGATTAGATCCACCACAATCTTTTGGTACTGCTGAACTGGTTGTTTCAACGAGCGGGATTATTGATAAAACGCTGTTGAACAGTGCCGTTGGTCAAGGTCGGTAATGATTATTTTCACTATGGGGTTTATATCGATTGCTGGGAGACTGTGCAAGGATAATTTGGTGTGATTTTGATGGTAAATGCTCAACGATTCGGTTTTGAACTGCTGCATATATTCTGCTTTACGGATATTAGGAGATACTTGTTTGTATTGTGCCGGGTTTACGACGCACCTCAGGGGTATGGCCTGAAGCCATTGCCGTTGCCACAGGTTATTTTAGATCAAAGAATAGGGTCAGGAAGTATCCCAGGCAGTCTCCTTTTTATTTGGGACAATATAACCAGTATATACCGGCAGCAGTTCGTAAAGTCTTGTCAGACGGCCTTTGCCACATTTGGGGCATGCTTTAATGTCAATGCCGGTCAGTCTGTGCATCATTTCTTCTACTGACTCATTTTCAGGATGTGCTGGCTCTTTGAACTCATCACCCGTCAATTTTCGGATCAGTTTTATATTCACTGCTTTGTACCGGGGGGATAGAAAACCAAAGTGCCTGATTTTTTTAAACCCTCTGGGTAACACATGAAGCAGGAACCGTCTGATGAACTCCACAACATCAAGAGTCATCTCTTTTATGGCATCATTTTGAGCCCGGTCCTTCCAGGTGAACACAACTTTGCCGTCTTCAAAGGATTTGATACGGTAATTTGAAATGGCGACTCTATGGGTATACCTTCCTAAGTATTCCAGGACTTTTTCAGGGCCGGAACAAGGGGCCTTGGCGTAACCGGACCATTTCTTTTTCCGGATAATTTTGATCAGGCGGTTGAAATCAGAACGGGTGCCGTATTTGGCCGTATTACCCGGGAACTTGAGATCCCCGTCCTGGTATAGTTGCTTGAGTCCTTTGATGTAGATGCCCTTGAACGCCTTTACTATGGAGGCTGTCTTGAATAGAAAATTCGTTTTGGATGGGGTCCATTGGGTTTTGTCTTCTGACAGCACACCGCCGGGAACAAGGCAGTGCAGATGAAAATGGTCCAGGATGGTCTGGTTCCATGTATGCAGTACGGCAATAAAGCCAGCCTGCCCCTGGAGTCTCCATTGGGGATCGGCAGCGAATTGTTTAATGGTCTGATTTACCGAGGAGAACAGCAGGTCCAACAACGGCTTCATATTACAGAGGATGATAGGATTCAGGTTGTGGGGCAGTGTGAACACCAAATGATAATAGGTGGCAGGCAATAGTTCCGACACCCGTTTATCTACCCATTTTTCCTTGGTCATGGTCTGGCATTTGGGGCAATGCCGGTTCCTGCAGGAGTTGTAGGAGTTCTTTTGGAAATCGCAGTCAGGGCAAGCGTCTATATGGCCTCCTAAAGCAGCTGTTCGGCAGGTAATGATTTTATTCATGACCTTTATCTGTTCGTGTGAAGCTCCGAAAGTTTCCAAAAAGCGTTGCCCAGCGTGTCTGAAGATATCGGCAATGTCATGTTCGGGTCTGCTGCTTTTATTGCAGCATTCTCCCATCATTAAAGCACCACGTCAGCCGGGCTGACAACTTGGGATATGGCCTCATTGCTGATGTGAAGATACTTTGCCGTGGTTCTGATGGATTTATGACCGAGCATCTGCTGAAGTACATGTGTCCGAGTTCCCTGTTCGAGAAGGTGAGTCGCAAAGCAGTGACGAAGGGTATGTATGCCTTTGCCACGTTTTACACCGGCTTCTAACTTGGCCGTGTAATAAATTTTCTGAGCTGTCTCAACTGGCATCGGTTTTGATTTGGTTTTGCCGAAAAAGATCCATTCGTTTGGTTTAAAAAGGCGCCAGTAGTCTTCCAGAGTCTTTAACAAGGTATCTGACAAGACTGTATACCGGTCTTTTCTGCCTTTACCTTGCTCTATCCGTATCATTTTGCGGGATCTTTCAATGTGTATCGGTTGGAGCTTTACAACTTCACTGACCCGCAATCCTGCGCTGTATGTGGCCAGAAGAAGGGCATAATGCTTGGGGTTGGTGCAGGCATTCAGGATTTGCGCCACTTCTTCCCGGCTCAGTGCCATGAAGATTTTCCTTTCCTGAGGCCGGGGCGGTATGGAAATCTTGGGCTCCCGTTTTAATACATGCCTGTAAAATCTCTTTATCCCTGAGAACTGGACATTGCAGCTACTCCAGGCCAGTTGTCGGTCTGCAATAATATAGTCGAGATAATCTTGGATCTGGGAATCGGTCAGTTGATCCGGTGCTTGCTTGTAGTGCGCGGCAAGCAATTTTACCGCATTCATATACGCCGCATTTGTTTTTGGCGAAAGCCGGTGAAGAGTCATGTGTCGATCAAATTGTTGGCGAAGTTGTGTCATCTTTTCCTCCTGAATTATGGGTGGATACTCAGGAGAATGATGGAATAAGACAGGGTAAATATAAAGGGATATTGTATAGTCGCGGCTGACTGGCCCATCAATGGGTAAGATACCAGGTTGGCGTTTCTTTCCGCGGAGCGGTTTTGTTCAACATCCTGTTATAGCGACAACGGACGGATAATGGTCACCCTTTTGGAATCTATCTCTTCCAGAAGAGAATAGTCGATCATTTCAAGATAATTTCTCGGGGTTTTACGCTCAACAATATTATTGTCCAGTGCCCATTGTTCAATACCTTCCAGGTCGGTAAAAATAGACTGTTTGAGGCTCAGATAATAATCCATTTCATGCCTGACGGTCCGGGCCATGTCCCTGACATCATATTTCCTAGCTTTTGCCAGGATCTCAATACTTTCCTCTGTATTGGTTTTAATAAATTTTTCTGCTTTAAGAATGGCCCGCAACAATCCTTTGGCCTGTTCACGGTGCTGTGCCACCCATGCCCTGGGCACCACTAACTGGTTGGTCTTTCTGTGAATGATTGGGTTCTGAAAAATTATATAATCCTCCCCAAGGATTTTTTTTGTTTCCGCAATGGGTACTCCATGCTGCATTGTGGCATCGGCTAGTCCACGTTCAATGGTGCCTGCAATCTCTTTTTTGTCCACAAACACCTCTTCAACATCATCTAAGCTCAATCCGTTAAGCAATAAAAATTTTTCAAGAAAAAAGTGGGTAAATCCGGCTCGGGGCAGAGCGATCTTCTTGCCTTTCAGGTCGGAAATCCTGGTGATGCCCGCACTTTTTCTGGCAAGCAGTTTTAACTGGTTGTCAGTATAGGAAAGTGTCCCGATAATCACATAGTAAGATGCATCGGAATTTGATTGGACAATAGGGATGCTGTTGGTTGTTGCTGCATCGGCTTTTCCCTGCACAAACGCCTGGAATGCCAGTTTGCCTCTATTCATGGATATCACTGTTGTTTTGATCCCCTGTTC
>JADGFI010000008.1 GCA_016743945.1 Desulfobacteraceae bacterium | reverse complement strand
ATATATCGGATGCTTGGATTGGAAAATAAAAAAAAGGGGCGGCGCATTTCAGGCATCATTTAATCGGGATAGGTGACTTATTGAGAGATGCAATAACAACAGGTAAAAAATTATTCCGTTTTTTTGGGGTTATTCTTGCGGTTACGGCTATCACCTTCGTCATGGTAGATCTTCTGCCCGGAAATATTGCTTACGAGATTGCCGGGGAAGAAGCCAGTATTGAAGATATTGAAGCCGTTCAGGAAGAACTCGGTTTAAATAGGCCCCTTCTCATCCGATATGGGAACTGGCTGGCAGATATTGCCAAAGGGGATTTAGGAAAATCTTTCCGCACCCAGGAACCGGTCCTTGAAGCCATACTGTCCAGGCTGCCCGTTACCATAGAACTTGTGGTACTTTCTCAACTGTTTGCCCTTGCCCTTGCCGTTCCTTTGGGGATTATCTGTGCCTATAAATCAAGGACGGTTATTGACAATACCTTGAGTTCCATTGCTTTTGCCATGATGTCAATTCCGGTTTTTGTCATGGGCATTGTCCTGATCTATATTTTTGCCATAAAGCTGCGGTGGCTTCCGGCTACCGGATACACACCACTGTCAGTAAGCATCTGGGACAATCTTCGGTCCTTTCTTCTTCCGGCCCTCTGCATTGCCATGGTGGAATGGGTCCCATTCATGCGGGTGCTTAGAAGCGACATGATCGCCACTCTTCAGGAGGACTTTATCCTGATGGCAAAATCAAAGGGACTGCCGGCATCCCATATTCTTTTCAAACACGCCCTTCGGCCCTCCTGCCTGACGCTGATAACTATTCTGGGTATCCACATCGGCCACCTGATAGGGGGAGCTGTGGTCGTTGAAATAATCTTTGCTCTGCCCGGGATAGGCCGTCTGTTAATCGAATCCATTTTCAGCCGTGACTTTGCAATGGTACAAGGATGCATTCTATTTATCACCACTGCCTATGTCAGTGTTAATTTTTTAGTTGACCATTTTTATACGATACTCGATCCCCGCATTCGAATATCAAGGAGTGTTTAATGATGGGTAGCGGGTTGAATTCGGATCGAAAAAGTAAGGTTATCACGGTCGAACCCAAATCGGTTTGGCAAAAACTCGGGGCCTCTTTCTGGCTTTCCATGATGTGGATCACCCTTGTGGTGTTTGGTGCAATCATTGCAGATCTGCTGCCACTGCCGGAATACGATTCCATTGACTGGATGAACCAGGCTTCCCCCCCGGGTTCCACCAGAAGCATTCAGCCATTGAATGGCTCCCAGGCAGAACCTGAGCCCTTTGTCTACCTTTTCGGAACCGATACCATGGGCAGGGATATTTTCACACGGTTAATATTCGGTGCCCGGGTATCACTCCTTGTTGGTTTGATCACCCCGATCATCGGCCTTTTGGTCGGCGGGATGCTGGGGGTGCTGGCAGGATTTTATCGGGGACGTTTAGACACTTTTATTATGGCCGCTATGGATACCATCCTGGCTTTTCCGGGACTTGTACTGCTTCTTGCCATAACTTTTTATATAGGACAGAACCTGACCAACATTATCATTGCCCTGGGATTTTTGACCATACCCTCCTTTTCGAGAGTTGCAAGGGCAAACACCCTGACGGTTTCACGGCGGGAATTTATCCAGGCATCAAGGATGACCGGGCAGAATGATTTTTATATCCTCATCCGTGACATTCTGCCCAATATCATTCTGCCCTTGATTGTATATGCACTTTTCGTGGTGTCATATATGATTGTAGCGGAAGGCACTTTAAGCTTTCTGGGCTTAAGTGTACCCGCTCCTGATCCCAGCTGGGGCGGCATGATTGCAGAGGGTAAAGAGGTGCTTGACGAAGCAAGTCATGTCAGTTTTATCCCGGCCATGGTACTGTTTCTAACAGTGCTTTCGTTTAATCTTATCGGAGATGCATTAAGGGGTGTTATTGATTCAAAGGACGGACAATTATGATTCGCCGGCCTGCAGGTTTGCCGCTTTTGTCCATACAGAACCTGGAAACAACAATTGTAACCGATCACGGGATTGTACGGGCAGTTAACCATATTTCCTTTGATCTGCACAAAGGCAGGACCCTGGGAATTGTAGGCGAATCAGGAAGCGGGAAAAGCATCCTGTCCAAAAGTATTTTAAAACTACTGCCGAAGAATGCACACGTATCCTGCAAATCCAGGATTTTCTTTGACGGTTTGGAATTAAATAAAATGAGCTCAAAGACCCTGAATAAGATTAGAGGCAAAAGGATTGCCATGATTTTCCAGGACCCCATGTCATCCCTGAATCCGGTGATGACCATCGGCAACCAGATTGCCGAATCCTGGATTCATCATTTTAGGATGAAAAAAAACAGGGCTCAAAACCGTTCTGTCGGGTTGCTGAAGTCAGTGGGTATTGCCAACCCTGAGCAGCGGGTCCGTCAATACCCCCATCAGCTTTCCGGAGGTATGCGCCAGCGGGTTGCCATAGCCATAGCGCTTGCCTGTGAACCTGAACTATTAATTGCAGACGAACCGACAACCGCCCTTGATGTTACGGTTCAGGCAGACATACTGGATCTGTTGACCCAAAGGCAGGCCGAAAAAAACATGTCAATGATCTTGATCACCCATGACCTCGGCGTGGCTGCGGGCAGAGCCGATGATATTATTGTCATGTACGCAGGCAGAATCGTTGAACAGGCTCCGGCAGGGCAATTGTTTTCAACCATGCGTATGCCCTACACACACGCCTTGATGAATTCGATTCCGCGCCTTGAAAATCCGCCGCACACAAAGCAAAATTTCATTGAGGGCCAGTCCCCTGACCTGACAAACCTGCCCGGGGGATGCAGCTTTGCACCCCGCTGTTCCCGTGTCCGGAAACGATGCAAAAGGGAAGAGCCTCCCTTATCATTCGATAGCAGGCACGATCATTTGTTTGCCTGCTGGTATCCTGTGTGCGGGGCAAATTGATGGAAAAAAATCTACTCCAGGTACAGGATTTGACTATAAGGTTCAATGCTGGTCGCAAACAAAGAGTCCGGGCTGTTTCAAATGTCAGTTTCAAAATTACCAGAGGAGAGACCCTGGGCCTGGTAGGGGAATCAGGATGCGGCAAATCAACCATTGCCCGTGCAATAATGCAGCTCCCCAGACCAACTTCAGGCCGGATCATTTTTAACGGCGAAGATCTGACCCAAGTGAGCAAAAAACGGTTAAGACAATTAAGGCCGCGGTTTCAAATGGTATTCCAGGACTCGATTTCATCGCTGAATCCCCGGCGCAATATCATTGACACCCTGACAGCTCCCCTTAACCTCATTGGAAAGATAAATTATGGAGAAAAAAGACGTCTTGCCCTGGAAATGATGGTCTCGGTGGGCATTGATCCTAGGGCCTGTCATCTTCGGCCGTTCCAGTTTTCCGGGGGGCAGTGCCAGCGCATCCAGATTGCAAGAGCTCTGATGGCAGACCCGGAACTTCTGATATGCGACGAACCGGTCTCCTCCCTTGACGTTTCAGTTCAGGCACAGATTATAAACTTATTGGAGACTTTGAGAAAAGAGCACGGACTTACCATGCTGTTCATATCCCATGACCTTGCCGTGGTAAAGAATGTCTGTGACAGGGTGGTGGTTATGTATCTTGGGAAACTCTGCGAGGAAGCTTCTTCTGAAAAACTGTACCGATCCCATCATCATCCCTATACAAGAGCCTTGCTGAGTGCCATCCCAAATCTGGATACAGGTCTTTTGCCAAGAGTGAACATAAGAGCAGGAGACATACCGTCACCTGTTGATCCGCCATCTGGGTGCCGGTTTCGCACCCGTTGTCCCAGGGCTGAAAAGCGATGTGCTCAAGAGGAACCGGTATTCCATGAAATAGAACCGGGACACTGGGTTGCATGCCACTTTCCTATCCTGTGAACACACCGTGTGAATATACCTGCTATACAGGAGAAAATAAATGGAAACAATTAAAGAAACATGTTTTGAAACTCTGGTGGAAAAGTTCCTGGGAACAGGTTTTCCCCATCATTTGTCAGGGGCCGTTTCCCTGCCTGATCTGTCGCCTGACACCCAGAATTTTATCCTGCGGGTCCTGGATCTCATGAAACGCTCAAGATATTCCTTGACCGGGTTTAATCCCGCTCTCCTCCGCTGGTTGTCCGCCACGATCCCCAGCATACTGCCCGGAGCATGGGGGGGACGTATCCCGCCCATTACCGTTCAGGGCCGTCACAGAAAACTCGACGACTATGTCGCGGGGCAAAATTTTCCTCCTGATCAGGGGCAAAATATTTTTGTGGATATCGGGTGCGGTTTTCCACCGGTGACAACGGCTGATACGGCACACCGGTTCCCGGACTGGCAAATCTATGGCGTGGACCGTTCATTTGCCGATTATGTTGTATACGAGACCAGGGGACATTATGCATGTTTTAACCAGGAGGGTGAGTTCCTGTATTTTCAGGCATTTTTGGACTTTGGCGGGCGGGCCTTATACGCAGACCCCAAGGGTACAAAAAATCGATTCAATCAACTTTTTAAAGATCTTTTTCCCCTGCTCCGGAACGATGATACCCTGGTCTCTGAAACCGTGGAAAAGGATGGAAACAAACTGATACATCATCATATCAAGGATTTCGAAACAGACAACTTAAGATTCATAAAGTCTGATATGATGGATCTTGGCCCCATGGTGGCAAAGGTCATTCGATGCATGAATGTTTTTCTTTATTTCACCCATGATATAAAAAAAGAGATGCTGGGTCAAATCAAGGATCATTTAGAGGACAACGGTTTTTTGATCATCGGCACAAATGGCTTTGGCATACAGTCCAGATATGCTGTTTATCAAAAGGAAAGTGACGATTTATCTCTTCGTGAATTCGCTTTCAGCCTGGATAATCTTGGGCATATAACCTTCATACCCTGGCTCACTATCCATGAGAATGATCCTGAAGCAATGCTACTGGCTGAGCTGTCGGGTAAAATCCGTTCCCATCCCTCCTTCTGGATACAATGTAGCAGGCATCTGGATCAATTGTTGGAATACCACGGATTCTGCAAACGCAAAACCGACGGATTTTTACACTTCCCAGAGGAAGAGATGTTGCCCAATGACTTTTTAGAGAAAAATTCAATGCTGTGGCGGGAGATGCAGGAAAAAGGCTATATAAAAGGCGCAGTAGATATCCTTGGAAAGGCCGGGTATGACGCATGGATAAATTCGGCAGGTGATATTGCCGTCCGGCCTCCCATTGGCGCTTTGCCCTAAGGGATATTGCATGCCACTAAATCTATTAAATCTATGGTCTTTAAAAATAATTTAACCAAATAAAATTACAAAACTTTGGTATTAACTGCACGGCCCAAAAAGGTGTTTTTAAAAAAATGATTCTCCCCCTAAAAGTCGGACAAAAAATTAGGCTACTTATGCAATTTTATCTTTTCGATGGCTGATTGCCCGGATGACAGCCAGTGTTAACAAGCTTGTTGATACGGCCGTAAGGCCTATTATCATTATTTTCCATTCTCCGCACAGGGAAAAGAGTCCCATGGCAAGAGCCCCGAAAATAAAGTTGGCAAACATCATCAACGAAGAGGCGGATCCGATATCCTTGTTCACTGTTTCCAGGATCATGTTTACACACAGGGGGCGGGTCAGGCCGAAACCAAAGGAAATACAGCACATGGGCAGGGTAAAGAACAATATTTGAGAATGGGGCATCGCAACCAGCAGCAGTCCGCCGATCACCATACCGCCAAATCCAAACCCGATCAACACCATGTCATCAAGTTTCATGACAAGCTTCATGCAGATAAAGGACCCTGCCATCAACGACAGGGCATTGATGGCGAAATACAGGCCAAAGGCCTGGGCTGACACACCGAATCCATTGATATAAATTTCCGATGAGGCCGCAATAAAGGCAAAAAAAGGACACATGGAAACGGCAAACAACAAGGTAAGCGTTAAAAATCGAAAATTTTTGAACAGGAAGACATAGGGCCCGGCCATTTTGATCAGGGGAATATGCCGCAAGGTGGCATTGGTTTCAGGTAGTCTGAGAACACCGACAAAAGAAACCAGGGCAACACCTGCCTGGAGGACAAAAATAAGGTGCCAGTCGCCAAACAGCATGGCCCAGGACCCCAATGTCGGCCCGATCATGGGTGCCAGAGCAACGATAATACCGATGATGGCCAATATTTTATGGCGCTCGGGTCCTGTATAGTGATCCTTGGTAATGGAAAGCCCCAGGGCCGAAGGGGCGGCAGCCCCGATCCCCTGGAGTATTCTGGCATGGATCAGGGCCTGGACCGATCCTGCTGCTGCGCATAAAAGACTGCCCAGAATGAACAGGAGAAGTCCGGTCAGCAAAGGAATTTTCCTGCCAAACCTGTCTGAAAGCGGGCCATAGACAAGCAAGGCCGGGCTATAACTTAGAAAAAAGAAGATCAGGGTCAGGTTGACGGTTTTAAGATCCACTGACCATAATTTTCCCAGATAGGGAAGGGCCGGCAGATACATATCCGTGGAAAGCGGCGGAAAGGCAGCCAGCAATGCCAGCAGGGGGATTAAAAACCTATGGCCGGAAGCCAACACTTCCGGCCGTGATTCCATTATAGTTGTCCTCCACCAAGCACTTTGTACAGGGTAACAAGGTTACTCAAATAGGCTTGCTTGACCGTTACCGCATTCTGTTGGGCTGCGAAAAGAGATCTCTGGGAATCCAGGACTGTCAAAAAATTATCAATACCGTCTTGATATCTGGCATTGGATAATTCATAGGCTGTTTGACTGGCATCAACCAATGCATTCTGAGCGGCCAGTTGGTATTGAAAGGTCCCCCTGGCCGCCAATTGGTCTGCCACCTCTCTAAAGGCTGTCTGAAGATCGGCTTCATATTCTGCCACCGCCATTTTTTCACCGGCCAGAGCCGTATCCAGATTCGCATTGAGACCGTCCCGATTGAAAATGGGGATGGAGACAGCAGGGGCAAAATTCCATGCAAAGGCAGCACCCGAGGAAAACAAAGAGGACAGACTGTCACTGGCAACTCCAAAGGACCCCGTAAGACTGATGGCGGGATACAGCGCTGCCCGGGCCGCTCCGATATCCGCATTGGCGGCTTTCAGTCGATGCTCTGCCGCTTTAATGTCCGGCCTTGCCAGCAAAATAGTGGAGGGCAGCCCCGTTGGAATGTTATCCATGAATTGAATTGTGTCGATGGTTTCACTGTTATCCAGAATGTCCTCAACACCAGCTCCTGCCAGCAGGACAATGGCGTTCTTTGCCTGGGCCGTCAAACGGGTATATTGGGCAATGGAAACCCTGGCACTTTCAACGGAGGTCGCTGCCTGGGCAAGGTCAAGCTGGGTGGCTGAACCGACCTCGTATTGCAGTTTTACCACGGTAAATGTTGCTTGTTGGGCCTCCAATGTATTTTTTGCAAGTAACAGCAGTTTCCTATACGCCAGATAGGACATATAGGCGTCCGAGACTTCGGCGATCAATGCAATACGAATATTTAACGCCGCTTCCTCGGTTGACAGATAGGTTTCAAGGGCCGCCTGATTCAGGCTTTTGGCCCTGCCAAAAAAATCCAGTTCATAGGCTGTCATCGAAAGATTGGCACTCAAGGTTGTACTGGTCATGGATCTTCCTGTGGAACTGATATCTTCGGGTACGCCGGATCTTGCGGCAGACCCCGTGCCTGAAATGGTGGGCAGGCTGTCCGACCGCTGTATTCTGTAGGCGGCCTTTGCCTGCTCAATGGTGAGCACGGCCACTCTCAGGTTCCGGTTATTTTTAAGCGTCCTTTCGATGAGGGCTTTCAGATGTTGAGATTTAAAATAATCTTTCCATGCAATATCAGATGCCAGGGTATCAGATGCCCTGGCGACTGATGCAGGGGTGTCTGATGCTTCGACTGTTTGTTTATCGACCTCGGTTGCCGGGTAGGCATTGCCCTGGGGCCAGGTGGTTGTGACAGGCAGTTCCGGCTGCTTATAATCTGGAATCATGGTACAGCCGGTCATGAGCACCAGCGGCATTACCACAAGCACCATTACCAAATTCACTAGTGCTGCCAGTGTTCTATTATACATATTTCACCTCATTTCGGGCCGCTTTGGCCTTTTTCCTTTTTTCCGTCCATTGTTCAATGAGAATGAAAAACAGGGGAACATAGACGATGGCCAGGGTGGTTGCCGCAACCATGCCGCCGATGACCCCGATACCGATGGCATTCTGGCTGGCAGACCCGGCACCGTCGGCAAGAGCTAGGGGGGTAACCCCCAGGATGAATGCCAGGGATGTCATGAGAATCGGACGAAGTCTTTGTTCTGCAGCCGACATGGCGGCGTCAACAATATCATGCCCTTTTTCATGGAGATCTTTTGCAAATTCAACAATCAAAATAGCATTTTTCGACGCAAGTCCGATGGTGGTCAGCAGCCCGATTTGAAAATACACGTCATTGGAGAGACCTGCCATCCTTGTGGCAACAACAGACCCCACAATCCCCAAGGGAACAATGAGCATGACCGAAAAGGGGATGGACCAGCTTTCATACAATGCCGCCAGGCACAAAAACACAAACAAAAGGGATACCGAATAGAGAAGACTTGTCTGAGATCCTGCCATTCTTTCTTCATAGGAGATTCCCGTCCATTCTAGCCCGATCCCCTTGGGCAGCTTTGCTGCAAGCGCCTGGATAAGATTCATGGCATCTCCGGAGCTGACCCCTGGTGCCGGGGCACCCAAAATTTCCATGGACGAGACCCCGTTGTATCGCTCAAGTTTGGGGGATCCATAGGTCCAATGCCCTTTTGCAAAAGAAGAGAAGGGCACCATCTCGTTTGTTCGGTTGCGAACATACCATTTATCGATATCTTCAGGATGCATCCGAAAGGGCGCTTCCCCCTGCATATACACTTTTTTAACCCGGCCCTTGTCCATAAAATCGTTCACATAGGTGGATCCCCATGCAGCCGTCAGGGTGTTGGTGATATCGGCCGTGGAAAGCCCAAAAACCTCAGCTTTTTCATAATCTATTGTAAGTTTATACTGGGGCACGTCTGCCAGACCGTTTGGGCGAACGCCCACAAAACTTGGGTCTTGTGATGCCATGCCCAGCATCATGTTTTTAGCGTTTACCAGGGCGTCATGTCCGAGTCCTGCCTGGTCCAGCAACTGGAAATTAAAACCGGTTGCATTCCCAAGCTCGATAATCGGCGGGGGAATGAAAGCAAACACAGAGGCGTCTTTGATGGGGTATAACCTGCCCATGGCTCTTCTTGCGATGGCAGCAGAATTTTGATCCGGCCTGCCTCGAAGCTCCCAATCCTTGAGATTGATAAAGCCCATCCCAACATTTTGTCCCTGACCGGCAAAACTGTAGCCTGTCACAGTGAAGATGCTATCGACATTTTCGGCCTCCTGGTTCATGAAATACGCTTCCACGCTTTGTACGCTCTTTCGGGTCCGCTCCAGTGTGGCGCCGGGAGGAGCGGAAACCATCATCATCATCATTCCTTGGTCTTCATCGGGCAAAAAAGCTGTGGGCAACTGTTGGAACAGGAAGACAAGTCCCCCGAGAATGAACAGATATACCAGGATAAACCGGATGGATCTTGCCGCAATATATCCCACACCTTTCCTATATGCGCGTCTTCCGGCATAAAAATTCCTATTAAACCAGCCGAAAAATCCTTTTTTGCCCTCTTTGTGCGCGGCATCTATGGGGTTTAGCAGGGTGGAACAAAGGGCGGGGGTCAAAACCAGGGCCACCAGAACAGACAGGGCCATGGCAGATACAATGGTAAGGGAAAACTGGCGGTAGATCGCCCCTGTGGACCCGCTGAAAAAAGCCATGGGAATAAATACAGCGGAAAGGACCAGGGCGATTCCCACCAGGGCACCGGTGATTTGCTCCATGGATTCCAGAGTTGCTTGTTTGGGAGACAGCCCTTTTTCGGCCATGACCCGCTCAACATTTTCCACCACAACAATGGCATCATCCACCAGAAGCCCTATGGCCAGGACCATGGCAAACATGGTCAGCACATTGATGGTAAACCCAAAGGCAGATAAAACCCCAAAGGTGCCCAGCAGCACCACGGGCACAGCAATGGTCGGGATCAGGGTGGCCCGAAAGTTTTGCAGAAAAATATACATGACAAAAAACACCAGGAGAATGGCTTCGAAAAGCGTCTTTACCACCTCCTCAATGGAAATCTTGACAAAGGGGGTGGTATCATAGGGATACACAACCGTGAGCCCCGGCGGCATAAAGGCCGTAAGTTCCTTTAGTTTTGCCTTAACCCGCTTGCCCGTATCAAGGGCATTGGCACCTGTGGCAAGACTGACAGCCATACCCGAGGCTTCCTTCCCATTGTACCGGGCCACGGTATCATAGGCTTGTGCCCCCAGCTCTATTTTTGCAACCTCTTTGAGCCGGACCTGGGAGCCGTCGGGATTCACCTTTATCAAAATTTCCTGGAAATCTGCCACCGTCTGCAACTTGGATTGGGCCGAGATGGTGGCGTTTAATTGTTGTCCCTTCACTGCCGGGGCTCCGCCCAACTGGCCCGGAGTGATATCCGAGTTGCGTGCCCGAATGGCTGATTTTATGTCCGAGGGCATCAACCCATAGGAGTGCAATTGTTCCGGGTTAAGCCAGATTCGCATGGAATGCGGCTGCCCGAACACGGTCAAATCTCCCACGCCTGAAACCCGGCTTACGGGATCTGCTAGATTGGACTTGATATAATCTCCGATGTCATGCTCATCCATGCTGCCGTCTTCGGAATACAGGCCCACAATCAACAAAAAACTCTCGGAGGCCTTGGTCACGGTTACCCCCTGGGACTGAACTTCCTGGGGCAAAAGGCTTGTGATGGATTGCACCTTGTTTTGTACCTGAACCTGGGCGATATCCGGATCTGCTTCCGGTTCAAATGTCAGGGTGATGGCCAGCTGACCGCTCCCGTCACTTGCCGAAGAAAAATACCTCAGATGATCAATTCCTGTCAGGTTTTGCTCAATGACCTGGGTGACACTGTTCTCCAGTATTTTGGCGGATGCACCCGGATAGGCCGTGGTGACACTGATGCTGGGCGGGGCAATTTTCGGGTATTGCTCTATGGGCAGGGTCATTACGGCAAAAAGACCTGCCAGCATGATGACAATGGCGATCACCCACGCAAAAATGGGTCGTTCTATAAAAAATTTCGACATTCTTTTATCCTGTTATTAACTTTTAGAAGGCTGAATTTCCACAACGGTGACCTTTGCCATGGGACGGATTTTTTGCAGACCCGCCACCACCACACGGTCCCCGGCTTTCAAGCCCGAGGTCACCACCCATTTGTCGCCAATGACCTGGGAAACCATTATGGGGCGGGTATTGACAGTACCGGTCTGGTCAACAATCCACACCATGATGCTGCCATCGGCATTTCGAACCACAGACTGCTGGGGGACGGTGATGGCATCTGGCTGCCTCGACTGCTCCACCCGGGCTTTGACAAACAATCCTGGGAGCAGTTCATCCTCAGGATTGGGAAAGAGGATCCGCAGTTGAACCATGCCGGTTCCCTGGTCGACGGTGACATCGGAATAGAGAATTTTCCCCTTGCCGGAATAGGCATCGGTTTCACCATCGATGAACAGCACTGCTTCCGGATTTTGGATTTGGGCTGTCATCTGTCGACGCAGTTTCATCATGTTCCTTGCCGATTGATTCACATCCACATATATCTGGGTAAGATTTTGTATGGTTGCCAGGGCCGTCGCCTGGCTGGCGGTGACAAGGGCACCTTTTGTGACCGAAGATCTGCCGATCCTGCCGGATATGGGGGCAAATACCCGGGTATAGGCCAGGTTGATTTTAGCCGTTGCCACATTGGCTCTGGCAACAGTGACTGCGGCGTTTGCCTGGGCAAGAGCCGCCACCACATCATCATAGGCCTGGTGACTTACGCCTCCTAATTTTACAAGCCTGGCGTATCTCTTCATTTTGGGCTCAACGGCGGTGAGGTCTGCCTGGGCTTGAACAAGACTGGCCAGGGCACTGTCATGTGCCGCCTGGTAAGTTGCCGGGTCAATCTGATAGAGCTGCTGGCCTTTTTTTACCGCACTTCCTTCTGTAAACAAACGATCCAGGACGATTCCCGATACCTGGGGACGGATTTCAGCGATTTGACAGGCAGAGGTCCGCCCGGCGAGATCTTTGGTGAAGATTACTTCTTCTTGTTTGATGGTAAGGACGGTCACCTCGACAGGGGGAGGTGATTGTTTTTCGGCCAGGGCCAATGGTACCTGTCCCTGCTCTATGAACAAAAAATAACCGAGGCTTAGAAGGACCAGAAGACCGAACCCGGTCAATACTTTTGTTTTCATTTTTTTTCTCCTGCTACTTAAGTATAATTTTGTCGACAAGACGTATGACATCCTGTTTGATTTTTTTCATATCCGAGGTCCCATCCCCTCTGGATTGGATGGATATCAGTGATCCGATAACCGTGCCGTAAATCATTTCTGCCAAAACATAGGGATCAACATCTATAAAAGGACCGCTCTGGATGCCATCGCTGCAAAATCTGATCAGCGGACGCATGACAACCTCAAATCGATCATCGATTTGATTGGCCACGGTTCTTTCCTGCTGAACAAACTGAAAATAAAGGGAAACATCCTTGTCAAAGCAAAATGCTGATTCAATAAATTTATGCAACTGGACGAGGGGGTCTCCGGGGGTTTCAAATATGGCCGTGTTGGAGTCTCGGATGGGGCCAAGAACCGTCTGATGGACATAGTGCATCAGGGCTTTTTTATTCTTGAAATAATTGTACAAGGTACCCTTGGCCACGCTGCAGCGTCGTGCAATTTCATCCATGGTGATGGGTTGCTCTTCTTTGATAAGGGTTAAAACAGTCTTCACAATTTCAGCTTTCACCAAATTATCAACCAGTTCTTTTTTCTTTCTGACAGCGGTCATATCCTTAAACCCCTTTTTATAAAAAATGAAGGAGTGTCCAGAAAAATCGTTAGAACAATCCCTTTAAATTATGGCCTTGACTTTGCGGTCATATATATGACCGCAAAGTCATATATATGAGTTTACGGTTTTCTGTCAAGCTTTTTTAACTATTTGAATCAAACGCCTGATACAGCGGTTCAAGATTCTTGGGATATGTCAAAAGCCCGGTATCAAGAAAAACCTCACCCTGGGAATGATTTTTTACAGGAAAATAGAAGTCAAGATAAAAACGAACGTATGTTCGTTTTTATCTTGACTTCTATTTTCTTTGTTCCTAAGATGGCTGCGACACACCAAAACCATGGCAAGGTAATCACCTTTGCTCAAAGGAATTGAAAGTTAGGACGCAAAATCGGTAAGCGGGGAATTTTTAGTTAACGCTGTTTATTTGACAGGAGCAGACAATGGAAAAAATTTGGATGAAACATTGGCCCCAGGACCTTCCCACTAAAATTTCTTTTGATCAGGGTGAAATTCCCCTTCATGACTATTTGCGATTCCAGGCAAAAAGACTGCCGGACAAGCCGGCCATCATTTTTTATGGAAGGGATATCAGCTATGGGGAACTGGACCTTGCATCGGATCGGTTTGCGGCCTATCTCTTGTCAAAGGGGATTGTAAAGGGCGATAGGGTGGGCGTTTTTCTCCTTAATTGTCCCCAATATGCCATCGCCCATTTCGGTATCCAGAAAATCGGTGCCATTGTCTGTCCCTGCTCCCCACTTTTTAAAGCGTTGGAACTTGAATACGAACTCAATGACGCCGGGATTGAAATCCTGGTAGCCCTGGATCTTTTTATGCCGGTTGTCCAAAAGGTTCTGGCGAAAACTTCCCTTCGCCAGGTGGTGACGACCAATCTAAATGATTATTTGCCGGAGACGCCTTCCCTTCCGCTGATTGATCATATGAAAGTGCAAAAGCAATTGATACCGAAAACAGACGATTTTATGGCGATTGTAACAAAAGGAGAAGTCTCTTTGCCAAAAGTGGCCATTGATATGAAAAACGATATCGGCCTGCTTCAGTATACCGGGGGAACCACAGGGCTTCCCAAGGGGTGCATGCTCAGTTTCCATGCGGCATTGTTCAAAACAGCCTCCACGGCCGGGATTGCCGCCATGACCCAGGATTCTGTCTGCCTGGTCACCATGCCCATTTTTCATATTGCCGGGATGCTGGCCGGGATGAATTCGTGCATCTATGCCGGTGCCACCCAGGTGCTGCTGACCCTGTTTGACGTTAAGACTGCGGCCCAGGCAATTTCCCAGTACCAGACAGATTTCTGGTACTCGGCCGTTCCCATGAATGTGGGCATCATGGCAGATCCGGCATGTAAGGGATATGATCTGTCCAGTTTGAAGTTGTGCCTGACCTCCTCTTTTGGTATCCAGCTGACCCGTGAAATCGCCGAACAATGGGAAACGTTTTCCAACGGCGGGCGGCTGGTCGAAGGTGCCTATGGCCTGAGTGAAACCCATACGGCAGATACCTTTGTTCCCCGGCACCATGTCAAATATGATACCTGTGGTATCCCGGGTCCCGACGCTGATTTTAAAATCCTGGACCTGGAAGGGTCAGGGCGGGAAATGGCACAAGGAGAAGCCGGTGAGATCGTACTGAAAAATCCCGGGGTGTTCAAAGGATATTGGAACAAGCCTGACGAAACCGCTCACACCTTGATAGACGGGTGGGTCCATACCGGCGATATCGGTAAATTTGACCCGGACGGCTATCTGTATTTGCTGGGCCGGGTCAAGGAAATGATCAAGGTTTCCGGATTTTCCGTCTATCCCGAAGAAGTGGAATTTTTGCTCAATACCCATGCACAGGTGGTCCAGTCTGCTGTGATTGGCGTGAAGGATCCCGTAAAAGGTGAGGTTGTCAAAGCCTATATTATCCGGGCAAAGGGGTCTGATCTGGATGAACAAGGGCTGATCTCCTGGGCAAAAGAACACATGTCCGCCTATAAATGCCCCAAATATATTGAGTTCAGGGAGGCCCTGCCCACCCTTGCCACGGGCAAACTGCTGCGCAGACGATTAAAAGAAGACCACAATGCCTAGGACCAATTCTTACAAAGAGTTAAGGAGAAGATAAAAATGGTATTTAAAGCGGCCTTGGAAACCCTGGCAGAACGAGCGACACGGGTTCTGGCCATGGGCGGACAGGCTAAAATTGACCGCCAGCATGATAAGGGGCGGTACACCGCCCGGGAACGCATTGATCTGTTGCTGGACCCGGATTCTTTTTTTGAGGTGGGCCGGTTTGCCCATTCCGATATGCCGGGGATGGCGGACAAGACCCCAGCAGACAGCAAAATTGCAGGTTACGGCAAAATTGCCGGCAGACAGGTGACCATCACGGCCAATGACTTTACGGTCATGGCCGCCACCACCAGCCGGGTCGCCGGCAAAAAAGAGCACCAGGTGAACGAATATGGCACTGCCAAGGGGATGCCCATGGTATATCTGGGGGAGGCCGGTGGTGCCAGAATGCCGGATATCATGGGGGCCAAGGGATTGACTTCCTTTGGCGGCGGCGGGTTTGAGTCGTTTATTGATATTATGAGCCGGGTTCGCAAAAATTTGTTTATCACGGCCATCATGGGGGAATGTTATGGCATGCCCACCTGGATGGCCTGTTTGTCGGATTTTGTGGTCCAGGTAAAAGGAACAGCCATGGGCGTGTCCGGTCCCAGGGTTCTGGAACTTGCTCTGGGGGAAAAAATTACGGACGAGGAGCTGGGGGGATGCCGGGTTCACGGGGAGATAACCGGAACCATTGATCGGGTGGCAGACAATGAGGACCATTGTTTTGATCTTATCCGGCAATATTTAAGCTATATGCCGTCCCACAGGGACGAGGCGCCGCAGGTTTTTGATGTGCCCGAGGGGTCCGGCGACCAAATGGCAAAGATATTGTCCTTCCTGCCGGAACGCCGGAACCGGACCTATGATATGCTAAAAATTCTTGACTGCATCGTGGACAAGGACAGCCTGTTTGAGATCAAGCCTGATTTTGGGTGCTCCGTGATTACGACGCTTTCCAGGGTTGGGGGCAACACTGTGGGGATCGTTGCCAACCAGCCCAAGGTGATGGCCGGTGCAATGGATACCCAGGGAATTGACAAGGTCATCAGCTTTTTATGTCTCTGCGATACCTATAACATCCCCCTTGTTTTTTTCCATGATATACCCGGATTCCTGGTCGGCCAAGAGGCCGAGCAAAAAAAAGTGGCGGCCAAGGTTATGAATTACATGAATGCCCTGGGCCAGGTAACCGTGCCCAAGATTGGGGTGATTGTCAGAAAAAGCTATGGTATGGCCTTTTGGAATATGGCCGGCTCCGGGTGCGGCACGGATTTTCTGGTGGCCTGGCCCACAGCAGAGATGAGTTTTGTGGATCCGATCATTGCCGCCAATGTGGTGTTTGGGGCAGGAAACGGGCGATCCGAAGAGAAAGCCACCCTGATTGATACCCTTATCGATGGCACCTCTCCCTTTGGGGCGGCCGGTTCCTATGATATCCATGATGTCATTGATCCCAAAACCACACGGGATTATATCATCCGTGCCCTGGAAATTTCCCGGGGACCAATTTCGGGTACGGGCCAGAGGGGGATAGGAGAACATCGACTGGCCAACTGGCCGACGAAATTTTAAAAATAAATAGTCCCCATAATCTGTGGTTAAAGCCACAGATTATGGGGACTAACAAGGCCATCTCTATTTTAATTTTGTAACGCTGCTCTTTTCAAACAACGCATTTATGCTTTTTACATAATCTTTGTTCTGACAGGGCTTTGACAGATGATCGAGGTTGGTGTCTTTTCGTTTCAAGTCTTTTATCGACTCCAAAAATTCTATGTTGCCGGAAATAAAGAGTATGGGAATTGTTTGATTTGTTTTTCGGATATGATGATATACATCCATTCCGCTGATTTTTCCGAGAAGAACATAATCCAAACTTATGAAATCATATTCATTTTGGTCAAATAAATCCATGGCAACCTGTCCGTTTTTCGCGATATCAACTTTGTGACGGAAGGGCTCTTGGGTCAATACCCTATATTGTATATCGCAAATAGATATCTCATCTTCAACAAGCAGGATATTTTTTTCAAAATGGGACATTTCTCCCCGGAGTTCTGTTTTTTCCCCACTTGTTAATTCTTTTTTGATAACCGGCAGACGGATTGTAAATTTAGTTCCAAAGCCAGTCTTTGATTCAAAGGCAATGGATCCCTTGTGCAAATCGATATATTTTTTCACATTGGACATCCCGTACCCTGTTCCCTTTATGGTTTTTTTATATGCGCCGGTTGAATCTTTATTTCCTTTTAGAGTGAAAGAGGGTTCAAAAATATGGCTTAAATGCTCTCTGGGGATTCCACACCCATTATCCTCAATTTCAAAACAGATATTGTCTTCAAAACAATCGGTTCTCAGCATTATTTTAGGATCTTCAACCAAACTTGTGGCATGGATTGAATTTTGTATAAGATTT
The DNA here is from genome assembly GCA_016743945.1 of Desulfobacteraceae bacterium. Classification (GTDB taxonomy): domain Bacteria; phylum Desulfobacterota; class Desulfobacteria; order Desulfobacterales; family Desulfobacteraceae; genus NBML01. Next base: position 228,856 of record JADGFI010000008.1, on the reverse strand, counting down.
ACAAGGGTATGCTCGATCATTCCGGGATCTGCGAGTAAATCCGGCATGCCCAATTTAGTTTCCTTTATCAGTTCTATCCCTTCCAGATCCTTTTTCAGCAGATTTATGACCAGATCAATTTTTTCATTGATTCTGAATAATTCTTGTTTGGGTTCCTGATCTTTGGCAAAGGCAACCAGATTTTTTGTTAAGTTTTTTCCCCGAATCGTTTGATCATATATTAATTCCAGTGTCTTTTTTGTCTGATCATCCTTACAATCCAAGAGAGAAAGTTCTGTGTTGCCCATGATAATGCCCAGAACATTGTTAAAATCATGGGCCATTTTTCCTGCGACCTGTCCAATCAATGACAATTTTTCATGTTCAGATAAAATCGTATTAATCCTTGTTGTTTCTTCTTCAGACTGTTTTATTGCCGTGAGATCAATTGTTTGAATGATGACGTTGGAAACCCTTTTATTGCTGTCCAACACAGGAGTAAGGACGGTTTCTATAATCTTGTGGGTGGCATTTTTTACATTAACATGGTCAACGGCTCCAAAATCGTAATTCATCACAAAACTGGCCTGTTTTCCTTTTTCAAAAACGTCTTTGATAACCGGCATGAAGCCTTCCTTTTTGATGACGGAATCCTGGAATAGATTATACTTGCCGATCACCTCGTCCTCGGTTGCTCCAAAAAACACCAGACAGGCCGAATTTGTCCGAATGGCCGTTCCTTTTTCATCGGAAATCCACAGGCTCAGCGCTGACGTCTCAATTATTTTGTTAAGAAATACCGTTTTTTCTTTCAGCGCTTCCTCTGCCTGTTTTCGCTCTTTTATTTCCTTTTTAAGCTGTATATTTGCGAGACCGATTTTAGATATATAGGTGGTAAATTTTACCAAAAAACCCATTAGATGATCAATGGTATCTCTGCTGTAACGCGGTACCTGTCTGACAGCTTCCATATAGGATTCTTTATCAAATCCATAGGTCTGTGCCTGTTTAATAAAAAAATCTTCATCTATCTCATCATCATCATAAAAAAATTGCCCGGTATAAACATTTCCCAGGTGTTGGGTCCCAACATAGAGTGGTGTAACAACATCCCATAGGCCGTTTTTACATTTATACCCGACAAATTCTCCAGGTTTAATGTTTTTTGCTAAAAAGAGATCACTTTTATTACAGTTTCTGGCAGCTTTGGGATTAATTCTATGAAATTGGGTGCAGATATCCTGCCATCCAGTCGCTTCGATTACGTTTCCTTTCAAATCAAGTACGGCTGTTACCATATTGGTTAAATAAAAAAAATTGTCCATAATCAACTGAATTTCTTCGGCATTAATGATAGATTCGAGTTCAATATCTGAAATCTGAAATTTCGGGTTTGTTTGTAACTCAATTTTTTGTTTTAATTCTTCAGGGGTTGGTTTTTCAGTCATATGAAAATACCTTTGATACTAAAGTCAATTTGAAAATGAATCATAATAATACATATTGTCGGCCAACACAAATTTAATCGTGTAAAAATTTACAACCACCGCGGGTTTTGCCACAGGTATGGTGACGGACGATGAAACGTCCCGGCCAATTGAAAAATGGGTGGAAAATCTTATAAAATCATATTATCTGATTCCATCTGTCAAATTGATTCCCCGGTACACGATAAATTTATAACAATTCGTCCTTTGCGCATTGATGGTTATCAAATACGTGGTTATAATAGATAACCAAAATAAATAATCCAAGGAGAGGTCTTATGTTAAACGTATATGCTGCCAAATGGTGCCCCCATTGTACAAAAACGATTGCATATTTAAAAAAAAACCAGATTGAATTTGAATATATCGAAATAGAAGAACAACCGGAAACGATAATTCAAAAAATCATTGAGGTAAACGGAGGGGATGACTGGGTGGTGCCGACACTTGAATTTAAGGGCAAATGGCGGGTTGGCAAAATCTTTAATGAGATAGAATTGAGCTTTGATTTAAAGCAGTTGGGGTTAACATAAAAAAAAGATGGTGAAGAAAACTTTGCCATTTATGTGACACCCGTGGAAAAAGTTAACCACAAGATTCTTTAGCGTGAAGGGACAAAATAATTTTATCCCGGAGCCGTTTATAGTCAACCATGGCCCCGAATGCCCTGGTAGCCCGTTCCGGGCTGGGGAGAACCGGAACGCCTTGATCCTGAAGACCTGCAATAAAATGATTCTCCCGGGTGAGAAATGAAAAACCAATAATCGGTTTCCCGTGGGTTTTGATAAGCGAGGCGATGGAGCGGCACTGGGCATCCACAATCGTTTCGATCTGGGTGTCAAGCTCCTCTTTTGGAACGCCCATACCGGTCAGGGCCGTGCGGACCATTTCAGCCGAAGCCAAAAAATATATCAGCATTCCATCCGCCCCTTTTTCCGCCAACAATACTTTGGGAATCCCATGGAAAAAATCCAAAGGGTTTTTGGTATAGGTCAGGTCAATGGGATTGTTTGCGCTGCCGGTGTGGGGGATAAAGGGGGCCAGATCCTCGAGAGTTTTCGAGGATAGTAAGGGCAGTTCAAGACCTGCGCCTTCGCAGGCATCGGCAGCTGCAGCCCCGGGACCACCGGAATGGGTTTGAATGATGAGCCGGTTGCCTCGGGGCAGGGGGGCGGCCCCGAGAGCATAGCAAAAATCAAATAATTCTTCGATGGTGTGGGCGCGGACGATGCCGCTCTGCCTGAAAACACCGTCATAAAGGCGATCCGGGCCTGCCAGGGAACCGGTATGGGAGAGACAGGCTCTTTTACCGATTTCAGACCCCCCGGCATAAAAGGCAACAATGGGTTTGTGCAAGGAAACATTCCGGGCAATTTCAATGAATTTTTGTCCCTGACGGATGGATTCGATATAAAGGGCAATCACCTTCGTGTTGGGGCAGGCGCCCAGATATTGGATACAATCTGCCATGTCGATATTGGCTTCATTCCCCAGGCTGAACCCGGTGCTGAACCCCTGGCCGAAGCGATGGGAAAGATAACTGAACATCTGGGTGATAAAGCTGCCGCTCTGGGAGGCCATGCCGATAAACCCCTGTTTGCCTTCCGATGGCAGGAAGGTGGCATTTAGTTTTATATGGGAATTGGCAACCCCAATACAATTGGGGCCGATAAATCGAATGTGGTATTGGTCGGCAATTTGTTGCAATTCTTGTTGGCGTTCAACCCCTTGGCCGCCCACTTCGTTGAAACCAGCCGAGACAATAACAGCATGGCGGATTCCTCTTTCTCCACAGGCTTTAAGGGTCTGGGCAACGATTTTAGTGGGCAGAACAATAAAGGCCATATCCGCAATGGCCGGGATCTCCTTGACCCCTGCATAGGCGGGCAGATTTAAAACCCTGTTTTCCGTTGGATGAACCGGATAGACGGTCCCCTCATATCCATCGGACAGAATGGTACTCAAGATACAAGAGCCCATGGCGGAATAATTATTGGAGGCACCAAAAAAGGCAATGCTCTTTGGGTTGGCAATGGGATAAAGCGGGCTTTGAAAAATTGAGGTCATCATAGGGGGCTCTTTTTCGCTAAAATAATGAGGGCATCCACGGCTTTTACGGCACCGTCGGGGGAGATAATCAGGGGGTTGATATCGATTTCTGCAATCGCTTCTTCCCTCAGCCCCAACTGACCGATGGTGATGAGGGTGTGGCAAATGACGTCCAGATCAGCAGGCTTTTGCCCACGGAAAGCTGCGAGCATGGAGTTTGATTTTAAATCCTGGATCATATCAAGGGCTTCCCCTCTATCAAGGGGGGCCACCCGAAATACCGTGTCCTTGATCACTTCGGTCATGATGCCCCCAAACCCCAGCATGACACAGACACCAAATTGAGGATTTCGGCTCAACCCCACCACCAGTTCCCGCTGACCTGCCACCATCTCCTGGACCAGAATCCCTTCCAGGGGCAGGGTGATTGATTTACAAATCCGATCATAAGCTTCTCGAACTGTCCGGGAAGATGTAAGTTTAAGTTCAATGCAGCCTTGTTCACTCTTGTGCATCAATTCCCAGGAACAGGCTTTAAGGGCCACGGGATAACCGATTTTTTCAGCTGCGGCAACGGCTTCATCCGCACTTTGGACCAGATTTTCCCGGGTGACGGGGATGCCGGCAGCGCTTAAAAAGCGTTTTGATTGAAATTCAGATAATGCGGTCTGTTTGTTTGCAATTGCTGTTTCTATTGGATTCATTAAAAAACCTGTGATGTTGTTAGGGGTTAGGGGTTAAAGGTCCAGATCATGAATCACAAAGAGCCCTTGATCATGGTGACAGCGGCGGCTTTGCCCATGCCGGCCCGTTGTGCAAAGACGCCCAGGTTTAAACCCTCCTCCTGCCAGAAAACTTTCAATGCCATCACCTGCTGGGTAGTCAACCCCCCGGGGTTCTATACTGCGGTTATAATAGGCCACCATCTTGCGGACAGCCTTGGTGGCCAGGGAACATATAAAGTATTTAGGAAGAACATTTTTTGTTTGCATACAAACGTTCGTTAGCAAACGGTTGGGTTTGTGTCAAGAAAAAGCTGGTTTTTGTATTGGGATTATCTTACAAGATGGGTGATATATTTTCCAGGATCACATGGGAAGAATCCAGTACTTCGCGTATTTTTTGGGCAAAATCTTTCATCACAACGGGCTTCATTAAAAACCCCTTAATCCCCAGTGAGGCTGCCTTTTCTTCGGTCATATTTTCACTGAAGCCTGTACACATCAAAATAGGAATATCATGGCGTATCCGGTTTAGCGCAAGTGCCAGCTTGTCTCCGGACAAATTCGGCATTGCCATATCGGTGATGACCAGGGCAAATTTAGCTGGGCTATGGCGAAAAACTTCAAGTGCTTCAATGCTGCTAGTACGGGAGGTAACCTGGTACCCCAACCGTTCGAGCATCCGTTTTTGCATGGTAAGAATCGCTTGTTCATCGTCCACCAGTAAAATTTTTTCACCCCCCCCCTTAATGGGGATTTTTTCCTGCAGAACCGGTTCATCAACACTGATTTTTTCCATAGGGAAATACACATGGAATTGGGTTCCTCTGGCCAGCTCGCTATATACCTGGATAACGCCGCCCATACCCGTAACAATACCGTGAACCACGGACAATCCCATGCCGGTCCCTTTGCCCTTTTCCTTGGTGGTAAAGAACGGTTCAAAGATTTTTTCTATTAAATTTTTATCCATGCCCAGACCGGTATCTGCCACTGAAAGGCAGGCATAGGCACCTGGTTTCATATCCGGTGTTATTACATCATATTCACCTAACTTGATTTCCTTAAGGGTTATCTTCAGCTCCCCGCCGGTTTCCTCCATGGCATGATAGGCATTGGTTGTGAGGTTCATGATGATTTGATGCAGTTGGGTTGGGTCTGCCCTTATTACCCCACAGTCAGAACTGATATTCTGGTTGATGTTGACCATTGCAGGGAGGGTGGATCGGATAAATTGTAATACCTCTTTTATAACCGGCTGCATCTTCATCGGTTTTAATTGATTCTTGTCTTGACGGGAGAAAGCAAGTATTTGATTTACCAGATTCTTGGCTCTCAGGGAACCTGCATAAATTTCATTGAGACTGGAATAAAACGGACTGTCCTTGGCAACATCCTCCATCAGCATCTCCGTGTGACCGATGATGGGCGAGAGAATGTTATTAAAATCATGGGCAATGCCACCGGCAAGGGTACCGATTGATTCCATTTTCTGGGATAATTGAAGTCGGGATTCCAGTTTCTTTTGTTTTGTAATATCCCGGCCAAAGCTTACCATTCCGTTTACCTCTCCATTGGTTAACAGGGGGGCTGTGGTGACTGAAATCGTGAGTATATTTTCATCCTGGTTTTTAAATCTAAATTCATAATTTAGAGATTCCCCCTTGAGCCCTCGTTGAAAAATTTGCTCAATCATGGGCAAATCTTGTTCAAGAATAAGGGGAATAAATGATTTTCCAATCCATTCATCTTGCTTTAACCCGGTAACTTTTTCAGTTTGCTTATCAAGAAATGTAAAATGACCTGCTTTGTCCAAGGTCCATATCATATCATTGGAATACTCAATCATTGTTCGATATTTTTCTTCTGTCTTTTTCTGGCGTTTCATTGCCGCTTCAAGCTGTTGGTTTGAATCTTGAAGTTCAAGCGTATTCTTTTGAATGCTTTGTATGGTTTTTTGCAACGAGTCCTGAAGTACCCCCAGGCAAACAACCATAATGCTGGCAATTAACAGGAGCATGACAGATGCCATAAACCATGCTTCGATACGTGTTGAGTTGGTCATTGTAACAATATCTATTGGAATGAGGCCTGTATTCATAGCCAATCCGATTAACAAAATGGCGACAACACTCATCAGGATGGAGATCAATCCCCGTCCAATTCCCTGGAAGATTGTTGTTAATACACAGAAGATTATCAACAAAGGGATTCCACCACCACTAAGCCCAACACCCCCCAAAATTACTACCGAGAGAATATAAATGTCCAGCAAAACAATGAGTGTAAGATAATTGTAGGGTATTTTTTCCCGTAATAAAAAACAAATCAATGCCGGCAAATATGCGCCGATGTATAAGAAGACGATTTCCCATCGTCCTTGTAAATAAACTTCAACGCCACCCATTATGACAGCGATAAAACCGAGAACACAAAAGACAGAAAGAACACTTTCAAACAAAATTTTTCTGATGGAAGCAATCCTGTTTTCAATGGGTAAATTGTTAATTTTTTCTAACAGACGATTTATTGACTTCACCTGGGGTTGCCTTTTTTACGCTAATCCTTGATAAATCAATTTATTCTAAAGCAATCAGCTCCCGCAGCTTTTCCACCCGCTTCCGATTGACGCCAAAATCGGAATATCCAAGCCGGGAAGCGGAGCGTACCTGGATAACATTTTCTTTGGAAAAATAAAACTCCAGATCATCGACAAACCCCATGATGGCTGATTTGCATTCAATATGGAGATACGTGTCGTTTTCCGTGACGATTGTCATGCCATCCAATGAGGTGATTGCTTTTTTTAACCCCTTGAGAACCGCTTCTTTCTCTCCTTGATACCGGAAGACCGCCAGGGAGTGACTTTCATCTTCAGCCTGGCTGCTGACACAATTGGGTTTGCCCGGACAGCCTTTTAGCTGGTCGTTGTGTATCCCTAAATTTTCCGGCCGCTGGCCTGCACAGGAGAAAAACAGCATAGATCCGATTATCAAAACACCAATATGTTTCATGGTTCCCCTTGTTTTTTAATTATGTCTCTTTATGCTAGATACCGCCCACAAGGATCTCAACACGGCGGTTTTCCCTTCGGCCCTCCAGGGTGGCATTGTCGGCAATGGGATTGAGTTTGCCGAACCAGAACATCACAATCTGTGATGCGTCTGTATTGAAGTTTTCAACTATATAGTCGGTAATTCTTTCAACACGTTTGCGAGACAATCCCAGGTTGTATTCTTCTGATCCAAGGCTGTCTGTGTGACCGGCCAAGGCCGCATATGAAGTTGGGTTTTCCTTTAAAAAGGCTGCCAGTATTTCAAGCCTGTCCTTTGCATCCTGTGAAAGATCTGTTTTATCAAAATCAAACAGGAAATTTTTTGTTTTAATACCGACTACTTTTTTATCAGTAATGGTGATGATGTCCTTGGTGGCTTTTACCGTAAAAAGGGCCTCGGAATTATAGATCGGCCGCTCAATAAAATCATTGAAACCAATCACCCTGGAACAAAAATTAAACTTTTTTGTAAACAAATCATTGCTGTAATAGTCATCAGCCGTACTGATGATATAAAAACAAATATCATATTTTTTTGCCAATTCCGCTGCAATTTCAGCGGGTTTCTTCATGCCGCCCCCTTTATTGGTATCACTGCCATCGGTATAGATAAAAACCGATGTTTTGCCCTCAAGGGTGGCCAGAATTGAATCCAATCGTTTTAACCCATCGGTGAGAAAGGTGGCCTTCGTTGCTTTTTTGGGAAGTGATTCCAGGGCCTGAAAAAATTTATTCCGGTCATATTTTTGTACGGGATAAACTGCTTTCCAAGGAGTATAAAGGTAGAGGCCAAAGTTGTAACCCAGATCCGGAAAATATTCATTTCTTTCCATCAATACTTTTTTGGCAATTTCATACCGTGTCATGCCGGTGTTTTTATAGGGTTTGTTCATTGAACTGGATGAATTAAAAAGGATGATGGCATTGTCTGCTGTTTTTACCAGATCAACGTTGATGATAAGGCCCTGGCGAATATCATCCTGAGTGATGATTTCAAAGGCCCAGATATTTGAAATCATACCAGATACAAGGACTAAAAAGGTAATGGCTGCCAGTTTTGTAAATTGGATTTTCATTTTTTGTAACCTCCATTTTAATTTTTTCTATGTGGTTGCCGTTCTTTTATTCCGATTCGTTTCCAAAATTGCCTGGAAGCAGACAGTATTTGGCTGATGTGCCATAAGAACATTGGAAATATTATGCCGCAGTGATATATTGTTTTTGAATATTTTCAACTTCTTTCATATTGTCGGTAAACAAGGCAAAAAGCTGGGGATCAAAATGAGTGCCCGCTCCCTTTTCCATAATTTCAAGGCTCTTGGCATTGGAATAGGCTCGTTTGTAGGGGCGTACACTTGTGAGTGCATCAAAAACATCTGCAATGGCACAGATTCTTCCGCTCAAAGGAATTTCTTTTTCTTTTAATCCAAAGGGATACCCAGTACCATCCCATTTTTCATGGTGGGTGATGGCAATGATTTCGCCCGTCTGCAACAAGATTGAATTTGAATTTATAAGGATCTGGCTTCCCATAACCGGATGCTGCTGTATTAAATTCCATTCCAGTTGATTTAATCGCCCGGGTTTAAGCAAAATCTCTTCCGGGGTCCCTATTTTTCCTATGTCATGGAGGGGGCTTGCGTGGAGGATCATGTCAACCTCACCGGACGAGAGATTCATCAAAGTCGCCAACATGGCAGAAAAAAGGCTCATTCGTTTTATATGAGAAGCAGTCCCCGTGTCCTTAAATTCTGCTGCCACAACAAGTCTGTGAATCGTTTCCATGTGGGCGTCCTGGAGCTGACGCTGTGCTTTTACAACATCCCGCATGGAGGCGCGCAACGCCAGGGTACGGCGCTGAACAATTGTTTCCAGCTCCTTTCGGTGACGTTTTAAATCGTCCTGGGCCTTTTTCATCTTTAACAATGAGGAGGTTCTCACCTTGATTTCCGTCATATCAATGGGTTTGGAAATAAAGTCATTGGCTCCGACTTCTACAGCGCGAATCCTGTCTTCCCGACTGGAAAGACCGGTTACCATGATGATGGGTATGTCTTTATAATCTTCTTGTTTGCGTATCGCGTGTACCACTTCAAGCCCGTCCATTCCCGGCATGAGGATATCCAGCAAAATTAAATCAATATCAAAGACAAGCTTTGATAATGCCTCAAAACCGTCACTGGCAGTTTCCGTTTCATATCCAAGTTTTTCCAGCATTGCCTGGAGCAATTGCCTGATACTGTCATTATCGTCAACAATCAAGATCCGGTTTTTCTTTTCCATATTTTTTATTCCCAAGTTCAAATAATGACTTAAAACAATATAAATTTTCATGGTAACTTAAGAGGGATCAATTTTGAATCGCAAAGACTATATTCGTCTGATCGTATTGGAATATAGTCTATCAAACCTGGTATTAATGTCAAAGATTATAAATTTCTTGTTTTTATAACAGACGAATGTTACTAAATTTTAAGTAAAAATATGGTTGCCCTTTATAATAAAATAAGCCGTTTAAATTAAGGAAAATTTAATTATGCCTCCTGCTGCACGTGTCGGTGATTTTGTGTTACAGGAGAATCCCCATTGCCATGCACCCATTCATCCGCCGGCTCCGGTCCCGACACCTGTCCCCCATCCTGCTCTTCCCCTGGCCATTCTGACAGGGGCAGTGAATGTTCTGATCGGGGGGATGCCGGCGGCCACGGTAACCAGTATGACCGCTCCTTGTATGCTACCGTCCTGCGTACCTGCAGGCCCCGGTGTTGTTGCCAAAGGTTCCTCAAAGGTTTTCATAGGGGGTCTGCCTGCTGCCAGGGTCAACGATATGACGGCCCATGTTTCCTGTGTGGCGCCGATCCCTTCACCAACAGGAAAAATATTGCCCCCCGGATGTCCCACGGTTATGATAGGAGGATAATGCTATCAATCCCATCCACTTTGAAAAACTAAAGCCGGTGTGTCCCCAGTGCAAAAAAAATGAACTTGGGGAATACCCACTTGAAATCGGCAGTGTTTTAACCGAAAAAGAAATCGGAATCATTGAGGGAATTTTAATTTGTACGAACCCTGGCTGTCGATGTGAATATCCTATTATAGACGGAATACCGATTATTGTCGCCGATATCAGGGAGTTCATCCGTCAATCCGCTTATTCTATTGTTAAAAGAAATAATTTTTCCGAAAAAATAGAATCCTTGCTGGGGGACTGCATGGGACCCGGATCCATGCATGACTCCATTCGTCAATATCTTTCCACATACGGTTATGACCATTATGGTGATCTTGATCCCGGTGAGCCTGAAGATTCTGAAGAAAAACCGGGATCCATCCTAGGCCTTCTCTCTGAAAGCCTGCCCAAAAAAATAGAACCGGTTGACGGCCCTATCCTGGATCTGGGTTGTTCTGTGGGACGAACAAGCTTTGAACTGTCACGAATTTTTAATGGGATGGTACTGGGTATTGATCTTAATTTCACCATGCTCCAGGCGGCTGTACAGGTATTGAAGACCGGCATTTTTACTTATCCGAAAAGAAAGCTGGGGCTTACATATGACCGGAAAATCATTAAAACCGATTTCATGGAAGATAAAAATGTAGATTTCTGGGCCTGTGATGTATTGAATCTTCCCTTTTCAGATGCGCTGTTTTCCTTTGGATTGAGCTTAAATCTTCTGGACTGCGTCTCAGATCCTTATCTGCATTTACAGGAAATTCAAAGAATTTTAAAACCGGGATCCACTGCAATCCTTTCGACCCCCTACGACTGGAATCAGAATGCTTGTCCGGTTGAAAATTGGTTGGGGGGGCATTCCCAGAGATCCCAAGCAAAGGGAAAAAGTGAAAGGGTGCTCCGCTCCCTTTTTGCAAAGGGCGATCATCCCCACGCAATTAAAAATTTAGAACTTATGTTTGAAAAACAAAATTTGCCATGGACGGTTCGTGTCCACCATCGAAGTTACATGAAATATTCCGTGCACCTGATGGGATTAAAAAAAATGCGCCAGCAAAACAAAGGTAAAATATAGTGGACAAACTCGACACTTTATTTTCCCCGGAAAGACTGAGGGAAAAATGGATCCCCCCAAATCATTTTTTAAAACCGAACAAGAGCCTTTCCCATGTTCTGCCGGGATATGCAGAACTGCATGGCTCCCTAGAAAAAATGATAAACACTCGTTTTTCAGGAGAGAGCCACAAGCTCCTGGAAGCATTAATGAATCAATTAAAAACACTCTTGGATCTGAGGTTTTCAGCAACTGACAAGCAACTGGTTGAGGATGAGAAGATAACCGAGCTCAATGGTGATATTGATCAGGCCTTGTCTCATATTGAAGACCTGGCGGAAGCCTTTGAAATGCAGAGCAAAGGTCAATGAAAAAAAATACCGCCAGGCAAAAGGATGTCCATCCAAGTAAAATTGAAGCTGAAGTGTCCAGGCGGAAACATGATTTTGACATGATTTCTCTTTTAAGGTTATTGTTCTTTATGGGATATTCGCCGGAAGAGATCACATTTAAAAGTTATAACAGTCTCTCTTCCCAGGCCGGCCTCATTAAAAAAATCCAATTCCAGCATGAACCCTTTAGAAATGTGACTCTTACGTTAAATATGGGGCTTCTCAGTGCCCAGAGTACCCTGCCAAGCTATTTTCAAAAAACCATAGATAAAGGAATGATAAACCTTCGATCCTTTTATTTGTTCATCGGCTATTTTGATCATTCTCTCATATATAAATTTTTTGAATCGGTTTATCCGGAACTGAATTTAAACCGCCTGGGCAATATGGAACAGACAAAATCCAATTATATCCAGATGCTTGATTTAAGGTCATCTGCGACCCTGAACTGGCTGTTCAAACTTGTTTTCCCCGAGCTTGAAAATTGTGTGGAAAAATGTAGTTTTCCCAGGCGGGTGGACATGAATCCTTTAAAGCTGGGGCATACGGTTCTGGGTGGGAATGCCGTGTTTGGCGATAAAACAAGCATTGCGATTTCAGGCAGAAAAGTGACACTTTTCTGCCATGAAGAATTGACGCCCCAGGGCCATCCCTGGCCCAGCGAAATAAAAAAAAGGTTGAAAAAAGAGGTATTTCCCCTATTGCGCACCACGGGAATTGATTTGCAGGTTACCCTTGTGATAAAATCGCAAAAACAGTGGGTAAAGCTCAATCGGGACAGCTTCCTTGGGTACGATAAAATTCGCGGTAACCATGATCAATATAAGCAAATTAAAATTTTCAAAGGCTATGTTGCATCTCCCTGAGCTTTCAAACCAGAATACTATCTTTTTTTAACCTTGGTTTGTATTTTAAGTGTTTATTTGTTGGGCATATTGGTATAAGGATAATGCTATCAGTTAATTCTGCAAGATACATTGTTATGAGGTACTCCTTTGGATTTAGAACTACTGAACAATGCATTCCCAGTACGTAAAAACCCAGGATTGGACACCCTTGATCCAAGGTTTGTCGATCTTGCCGGCATGGTTCAGGAGGGAAAGTTTTCCACTGCTGCCCTGGAGGCCAGGAAAATAATTGAAGAAGAAATTTATGATGTTCGTATTATCACCTATTTTCTCTACGGTTTTTTTGATGAATTCGGACCAAAATCATTCAAAAATATTTTTCACTCCATGGGAATGGTTTTCTGCGAAAACTGGGAGGCCATCGGCCCCTTGAAAAACCGGACAAAACATGCAAGAAACAGTTTGAGCTGGTTTTTTAAACAGGCCAATAAGAGTCTTGAAAACGAAGAGAAAAAAAAAAGAAAAAAATGGCGGATATGGCAGGAAGACACTTCTCCGGCTGACATCCAGGAGGCCCTTGAAATAAGCCGGAACCTGGGGACAACCATCGAAGATGTCCTTGAAAAACAGTCCGTAACAGTGGTAGATGGATTGGCCAAGCTGACGGCCTGGCTTGATTCCTATTACCGTCTGATTTACCGGGAGCCGGAAACAAAACAAATTAGAGACTCTGCTACTCAAGAAGAGAGCATCTCCATTGAAATAGAATCTGAGCCAGGGCCCCAAAAAGCAACCCTTTTAAAAGGAGCAGATGATTTGCAAAATGGTATGGAATCACCCCCCCTGCAATTACTTTTAAAAAAAATGACTGCATTTGAACAGCTTTTAGAAGAAAACAAAAAAACGGGTGCTGCCCTGGTCGCAAATGATATTAATCAAACGATTAGAAATTTTGATCCTCAAATTTATTTTCCCAGCCTCTTTGCGAAATTTACCCGCCTGTTTGCCTTAAACACAGAAGAATTGCTTGCCTTTGATGGGTGTCGGGACACTGCAGTATGGCTGTCCATGGAAAAATTATACCATGTCGATATGGAAAGTTTTATTAGTCTGGACAATGGATTTCACGCCAAAGATCCTGATTCCTTCCATGGGGCAGGACAAAAGAATTCCCTTCAGAATGGTTCCAATGAAACCCATGCAAATGAAGAAACCGGTTACGATGACGATGGGGATGATTATTAATCATTACGCAACAAGGTGTGGGGCATATGAATTGTAAAGGCTGCGGGAAAAGCATTTCCGAAACGGATCACAAAAAGGTTGCTGACTGGACTTTTTGTCCGAATTGTTTTGAGGATCTCATGAATCCATCAAAACCAAAATCTGGGGACACTGTTCACCTGCCCCCAAAAGATGTTCCCAAAAAAGAATCCAATACCTGCAAAATCTGTGGGGTTGAAATTAACCCGGAAAATGAGATAAAATTGGGCATATGGACGCTCTGTGAGAACTGTCACACCGATCTGACCTTTACGACAAAAAAGAAACCAACACCTGAAGTTGCCGATCAAACCCAGAAGGATTCAACTGAAGAGATATCTGAAATCACGGCCCCGGGAAAAATAAAGATGAACCAGACAATCATCTGCCACAGCTGCGGCAGAACCATACTGGCAGTTGCTGCCAAAGTGGATGGCGACCTCGCTTTTTGTCCGGACTGTTATTACAATGAAAACAGGGGAAAACTATAAACATTAATACCTAACTCAACAGAGGCCAAAATATGTTTTCTGAGTCATTGGAAATAAAACTTTCACTTCAGATTAATGAGAAAAAGTTTGAGATTCCAAGCGGCAACATCAAATTTTGTGAACTGGACCTGGCACCATTCGGGTTTGAAGGTAAGGCAAAATTCGGATTGTTTTCAGACGAATCAAAGGACCAACTATTTTCCTCCTTTATCACCCAGGATCTTATACGAGTCAAGCTTTCTATCCTTCGCCATGCCCCTGGGAAAAAAAAGCCTGACCCCCTGGAGATATTCGCACATGTCACCCAAAAAGCTGTCCGGGAATCTGTTTACAGGGAAGTAAAAAAAGAACCGGCGATCGAGCGCACCTATGAAATCTGCTTTCAGGATATTCCGGCCGTTTTATGGAAACAACATTTCCCGGTGAAACTTTATACGGATAAAAAAATTTCTGATGTATTAGAGGACCAGATTGTTGAGGATATCTCGCTTGGGATTGATGAGAGTGTTCAGGGAGAAACCAGGGAGATGATTTTTCTTGGCCTTGAAAAAAAAATTCACGGGGCCTCATTTTATGATTTTTTCATCTGGCATGTTCATTCCAGCAACCTGGTCTTTTTCTATGACTACAGCGATGCAAGTGTAAAACTTACCGACAAGAAAGATGACCCAGAAGCTACCGCCGTCTTCCGCCCGGTTGATATCGCACATATTCAAACATTTTTTTGTGAATCCTTCCGTTATAATACCAGAATTCTCAATGCCCATTCGGAAAAACACCAGGAAATGGAAATCACGCAGGAGCAGTCAATTGACGGAATTTTCCAGGATATTGTCATGCGAACCGCCCTTAAAAATGAACTGGATAACCGCAAAAAGCTGGAAACCGCAAAGCTTGAAAACCCTCTGGAAAAAGTTGAGCTGACCCTGGACGCCTTCCCCTCAAAAAGCTGCACCATTGGCGCCATGGTAAAATTTGAAAAAGAACACTGGAGCAGGAACAATCTATTGTCTGACAAAAATTTCCGTGTTTTTAACATTAAATTGTCCGCTGCTGCCCAGGAACAGGATTTGAGTAAACACTATAATGCAGACCATGGCGCCTATGACATGGAAATGATTGTGGGGATGGAACTTGCGGATAACCGGGAGGTTCATTTGCCCTCTTTTAAGACCCCAACCTATCCGATTTCAGTGGAGGGCAAGATTGTCAGTGAATCGGGAGAAGAAACCGATAAAACCTATCAGGTCTACACCAATGAAGAGACATCCCAGGAAAATTATACGGTTCATGTTCCCCTGTGGGATCTGAAAATCAAAGCGCCTTTTCTCCCGGGGATTTACACCGGCCATTTTTATTTTCCTGCATTTAAACATGCCCGGGTCGTTTTGGATCTGTATTTGTACCAAGCAGAAATTAAAAGCTTTCTGGACTGGGGAGAGGGCTCACAGCTTCCCATGGAAACCCAGGGAAATCATCTTTTATTCGGTAAAAACAAGTCAAGCAAAACATCCATGAAATATGTTTATTCCGAAGGCAAACCCGTGTTCACCATCAAGCGGACCTCGGATTCAGAAACAGAAATGATACGAATGGAGGAGGAATCCATCATCCTTCAGACAAAGGAAGAGGAATAACAATTTAATGCCCCAAAAAATAGATGGAGGATTGCTGTGATTATTGAAAATTTTTCAATCGTGGCCCAAGGTGCCATAGAGAGAGCCTGTCGTCTGGCTGTCAAAAAAGAACATCAGAACGTAACCCCCTGGCACCTGCTTTTTGGCATAATCGATCAGAAACAGGGACAGGCTAACCATCTGTTCGAAACTGCCAATATTGATGTTGAAATACTGAAAGCAAAAATAAATTCTCATCTTTTAACCCTTCCCAAAGCAGTTTCAGATGCCCAGGAAACACCCATGAACAGGGATCTTGAAAAAATATTTATCGTTGCTGAAGAAGCGGTGGATGCTTCCGGAGATAAATATATCGGGATCAATCATATCCTGCTGGGCATCCTTGAAAACCAGGGGGTTATGGCGGTGTTCCAGGAAGCCGGTACCGGCAAAGATGAATTTTCAACCATCCTAAAAGAAACAGGCCAGGGGTTTGGGGATGGTAAAAATCTATCCGGTGAATTTGAATACCTCAACACCTACACCACTGATTTAACCGCCCGGGCAAGACAGGGCAAGTTTGACCCCATCATCGGCCGGAACAATGATATTGGTCTGATTGTACAGGTGTTGAGCCGGCGGATAAAAAGCAATCCTGTCATTATTGGCGAACCCGGCGTGGGCAAGACCGCCATTGTCGAGGGGCTTGCCCAGAGGATTGCCAATGGGGATGTACCAAAAGACCTTGAAAATACAGCCATTTTAGCCCTTGACATGGGACAGCTTCTGGCCGGTGCAAAGTTTCGGGGCGAATTTGAAGAGCGGTTCAAACGGGTGATCCAAGAAATTTCCGATGCCGGGAATATTATCTTGTATATTGATGAACTTCACATGATTGTGGGGGCCGGCGGGGGGTCGGAAGGTGCCATGGATGCGGCAAATCTTTTAAAGCCGGCTTTGTCCAGGGGTGAAATCCGGTGCATGGGATCCACCACTTTGGAGGAATATAGAAAATATATTGAAAAAGATACTGCCCTGATGAGACGGTTTCAGGTGGTCATGGTGGATGAGCCGACCATTGAAGAGACCCTTACCATACTACGGGGAATAAAACAAAAATATGAGATCCACCACGGCGTCCAGATTCTGGATGCCGCGCTTTCGTCGGCCGCGCTTTTTTCCCACCGGTATATCACAGACCGCTTTCTTCCGGACAAGGCCATTGATCTCATCGACCAGGCCGCGGCAACCGTTCGCATAGAACTGGCGTCAAAACCCAAGGAGATCGAAGAGATCGACCGTAGGATCGTTGAGTATAAAATTGAGCTGCGAGCCATTGAAAATGAAACCGAAGCGAGGATGATTGAGCAATCGGAACAGACAAAAAGCCGGCTGGAAGAACTTGAACAGGAAAGCGCCACCCTTACCCAAAAGTGGGAAGCGGAGAAAAAGGCCATAACAGATGTCCAGGATGCCCAAAAGCGACTGGAAAATGCCAAGAAAGAGCTTGAGCTAAAAATCAAGGAGGAAGATTTCTCCCGGGTGGCAGAACTTCAGTACAAGAAGATTCCGGAATGTGAAAAAATCATGGAAAAATATGCAGATGTGGATGTGTCCGATTCAAAATTCATTCAACGGGCCATCACGGATCAGGATATCGCCCATGCCGTATCCGGTCTCACCGGCATTCCGGTTTCCAAGATGCTGGATGAAGAAAAAGACCGGTTGATTCATCTTGAGGCCCACCTGCAAAAACGCGTTAAGGGCCAGGAGGATGCCATCGAAGTGGTTGCCAAAGCGGTGAGACGGGCAAGGGCAGGGGTTCAGGATGCGGAACGGCCCCTGGCCTCATTTTTAATACTGGGCCCCACCGGTGTGGGCAAGACCGAACTTGCCAAGACCCTTGCCGAATTCATGTTCAATGATGAAAGGTCTCTCATTCGCTTCGATATGAGCGAATTTATGGAAAAACATTCTGCGGCAAGACTTGTGGGAGCCCCTCCGGGATATGTGGGATATGATGAAGGCGGGCTGCTCACCAATAAAGTGAGAAGAAAACCCTATTCAGTAATTTTATTCGATGAGGTTGAAAAGGCCCATCCGGATGTGTTCAACCTTTTTCTCCAGCTTTTTGATGACGGCAGACTCACCGACAGCCAGGGCCAGGTGATTAATTTTACCAATACCATCATCCTCATGACCTCCAATCTGGGGTCCGACAATATAAAGCCGGTTGAAACTCAGGAAGAAGCAGCCCTGATGAATGAAGGCATAATGAACGCAGTCAGGGGGCATTTTCGTCCTGAATTTTTAAACAGGCTGGATGATATCCTCGTGTTCAAGCAATTAACAATGGAGGTCATGAAACCCATTGTCAATATACAACTGGGCCGGTTGAAAAAACTGCTTGGCGACAAACAAATTTTAATTGAGGTGGATGAAGGGGTAAAAGAACTTCTTGCCCGGGAGGGGTTTAATCCTTTGTACGGTGCCCGGCTTTTAAAACGCCTCATCCAGACCCGCCTCCAGGATCTGCTTGCTGAAAAAATCATTCAAGAGGAGATCAAAGAGGGAAATACGGTTTTTGTGACCGCCGATGAAAATGAAATCATCATCCGAACAGATGAGGATTCTGCCATAAAAGTAAACCCATAAGGATGAGATTGTATCCCGGATGAATTGGATAAAAAAATTATTTGCAAGCCCCTATATAAAGTCTTTTTTGCCTTCCAACGGATGGGCCCTGGCAGGTTTTTTGATTGCTGTTTTACTTGTTGCCCTGCTGATATTCATCATTATCAAACGAAGAAAAAAAGCAACACCGCCAGTGCCCGAAGCAAAAGAGGTAAAAGAAGATTTTTTAGCCCCGAAAAGCCTTGTGAAGGTATGGAAACTCTTTTTAAAAAACATACCCGCCCAGTTCAGAAGATCCATCATGATGTACCAGCCCTATATTGTCATGGGAGAAGCCGGGACGGGTAAAACCAGTCTTATAGACACCTATTCCGACTGGAAAAACCAAGCCAACCAATTCTATCCCAGTTATAACCAGGATTCGCTGCTGCAGATTTTTTTAGGATCCAGAATTATTGTCCAGGAAATACCGGCTGCCCTGCTCCATGACACATCCACACCGACCCGGAAGGCCCTGGTGAACCTGTGGAAGTGTTTTAAACAAAAAAAAGAGCTGGGTGTTGTCGTTACCATTAAAGGAAATGCGCTTTTCAACGGTGATCCTGATTCCCTCAAAGAACAGGCACAAATGCTTCGCGGGAAAATCAATATCCTGTCCCAGATTTTAAAACGACCTGTGAACCTGAAGGTGGCCCTGACCTTTATGAATCATGTGGCCGGCTTTCCTGAATTTTCCCTATTTTTGCGAAACAACAACATGCCCTTTGAATTGGAGATTGACAGCCAAAACCAGCTCCATGACCTGGAAAATTTTATCAAACCCTATGAAGAATTTTTTTCAAATGCCCTTCTCTCTGAAGGATCAAAAGATTACCTAAAAATAGTCGCTTTTTGCCAGAATGCGCCTGTTATGCTATCGGGTTTATCTAGATTCCTGCGCATATTGACAGACCCGGATTCCCTATCCGCCTCTCCTGTTGTCAACAGCATATTTTTCACCTCAGACAGCCTTAATGAAGACAAACCCCTTTCCAACCCCTTTAAATCCCATGTTTCCATCAAAAAGGTTCGCAGCTATCATCCACTGAAAAAGCATAAAATTACTGCGGCCGCACTGATAATTGCCGGTTTAAGCTATCTGTTGTTTTCCTATCAGTACAAACTCACTCATTTTCAACAGATTCGGGTAAACCTGGAAGCAATCAACAATACCATGATCAAGACCGACCAGACAGACAAAAAAATCCATGATCAGGTAAGTCAGCTTCTCAACAACCTTAAGGGTGAATCTGAAAAAGTTTTAGACGAAAGATTCCTCATTGATTTTTTCCCGGGTGCCCAAAGGGAAATAGATGCCCTGGTCATCAAAACAAAAAAGGATGTGAAGGAAAAAATTATTCATACGGTTCTGGGGCCGGAGCTGCTCCAGCTTAAGGTGCAAAATGATGCGGACAAGAAAAACCTGCTGATCCTTGGGCTCATATATGCTTCCAATTCCAATGCACTGGGCGCCCTGATCAGGGGCAATATGGATTTTTGGGTCACCAACTGCAATATCCCCAGGTCTTTGATTACAAGCTATCTTTTGTTAAGCGACACCTCCTGGGACAAGGCCATCCCCCTCAAGGGGCTGGTGGATAAAGGTGTCCTTGACACCAGTCGCAGGGATCGGTCCTGGCTCCTGTTTCTTAAAAATGTTGAAAAAAGTCAAAAAAAATCCGTAAGCCCCCAGGCCCTTTCAAGACTTCAAAAAGAGGCAGTAAAACTCATTGATGAATTGGATGATTCCCTTCAGACCGACTGGTTTGATACCCTAAGAAAATTTCTTGCCACAGAAACCGTACTCGGCGATTATATTATGCCTGGCCAACAGGGTAAATCCTCTGACCGAAATGAATATAAGGCCTTTAAAAAATTTCTTGATTTTTTCTGGCAATTAAAACTTGATACTCCTGAAGTTGAAAATATCACCCTGGAAGAATTGTTTGAAAATCTTCGAATAATGATGGAATTTGAAAACAAGAAATCCCAAAAGTTCCACTTTGAAATTAACAATAAGAGATTTTATTTTAATTCCAATGAACTCAATGAGCTGATCACAAAGAGCAGCATGGTCATGGTGTTGAAAAATTATGCCGCCTATTACAGCCGATATCCGGGATTATCATTTTTCCATCCAGCTTCTGAATATGAAGATCTGGTGGTGGGGATATCATCGGATGATAATTTTTATTTTTCCCAAAAAGCTGCCCTGGACGGAAGATACACCAAAAACACCTATGAAAAAGATGTCATGCCGGTTCTGAAAGAACTCCCTGGCCTGCTAGAAAAGCTGCCCATAAGTAAAGCGGAGAAAACCCAGTTCTCAAACTTTATGTTCCGGGAAGTTGAGGCCTATATCCGCAAATATAGGGTAACCTATGAGACTTACTACAAGGGGTTTAAAATTGACGCAGACTCTGTGGGTGAACTCAGATATATCCTCACCCAGATGACGCTTCCCATGGGCCAGTTCCAGGATTTTCTGATGCTGTTGAACGAAAATCTCGCCCTTGAACATGGCGGCAATCCCTATTTTGACCTAATCAGATCCAAGCTCAGACCCCTGGGGTTTATTCCGCTGCTCATGCAGGTGGAAAAAAATCAATTCCCGGAACTGATAAAATACAAAGCCATATTAAGGCAGATCCTTGATGATCTCCTCGCCAGTGAGCCCATTGCAGCAAAAGCGGACGATGACGGCCTTGCCGTTTTAAAAGGCATGCTGCCCCCGGAGGCAAGGATCGGTCTGGACATTTTTCTGGATGGACCGGATTCTTATCTGAAGATGATTCAAAAATGGGGGGGGGGTGCCGGAATTCCCGAACAAATGCTTTATCCTTTTACAGCGCCGGTTTTGCAGGCATATCTTCTGGGACAGCAAAAAATTGAAAATTTGATCATTAGAGAATGGAAAAAGATGGAAAACACCTATATCGGTCCTGTCATGGATAAGTTTCCCTTTAACCCAAACGCCCAAGCGCCTGTTACACCGGAAGACTTAAAGAAGCTGGCCTATCCAACCGGTGAATTCTGGAAAAAATTTTCAACGGTAATTGGCCCCCTGTGCAAACAAGACCCGGATGGGATTTGGCAGGAAAGAAAATTTACCAAGGCATCATTGAAATATCCCCCCCATATGTTTAGAGAGGTGAATTATATTTCATCCCTTTCCAGAATTTTTTTCAATAAAAAAGGAGAGCCCCAGCCACTGGTTTTTGAAGTCCAACCCCACCCGCTGCCCCTGGCAGAAAAAAATCTGATCTTTGTGGTACTCTCCTATATCCGGTCCGGGAAAAACACGGTGTTTGGATTTAATCAGCAGCCGTCCTGGCACCGATTCAGCCTTGAATGGTGGAAACCGGAAAGCGCATCCGTGGGTGTTGAATTTATGGAAACAAAGGAAAAAGCCGGGAAAATTTTTGCCAATATTGCCGTGCCCAATTCCCATTGGAGTTTTTACAGGCTGCTTGGCAAGGCAGACAGACCGGAACCTTTGACCTGGATGTGGGATATTGAAAGCCCGGGAGAGATCCAATGGAAAAGGGCCATCTCCTTTTCCATCCGGAAGGATCCCTGGATTATTTTTCAAGAGACGCCATTTAAGGAGAAAAATTTAACACGGGAAAATGACAATGATAGTTAGAAAAAAAATGAGATGCTACATTATTCTACTGGTTTTTACACTTTCCTTTTTTAGCTGCAGCGGGAAAAAACCAGTGCTGACACTCACGATAAACGCAGATGAAACGGCAAACCAGGGACAGCCTGTATACCTGGTGGTCCGCACGGTCAATTCAAGTGACTTTGTTACCCAGGACTATCAAAGCGTAGCAGGGATGATCATGCTCAATCCGCCGGATGAAACCATCATTTCCACCAATCTGATTTTACCCGGAAAAAAAATAAAAATAAAATTTGACAAACCAGATAATAGATCCCTGGCGGTTTACTGCATGTTTACCGATCCTGCCCAGTGGAAGGTGTTTATGCAAAAACCCCTGGAAAAAAAATATAAGTTTATCCTGGAGGACAATAGTCTCTTTTTAAAGGGCATGCCCCGTTAAAGGTGCACCGAAGTCTTGATTATGGTAGAATACTTAAATATCTATTTAATAGAAAAAAGTCTGAATCTTGAGAGATTCGATTTGCCTGAAAAAATTGAATGGCTTGAAAAAAGCCATGAGACGGGTTCAAACTTCTGGCCCTCCCTGTGCAAATATCATGACAGTTTGTTTGGTAATGCCGGGAAAAGCCGTCCATTCAAACAATATGACTTTTTCCATGACCTGATCACCCGGAATAGCAATAGGGAAACCCCGGCCTTCATCTGGTATGATTCTGTGAATCTCTGGCAGGAAATATCCTATCAAACACTGGGGCTAAAGGCGGAACGAATCTCAGACCATTGGCGGGATCTGGGTGTCCTGCCCGGGGATACCCTCTGTATCATAAAACAATTCGGGCTTGGTTACCTGGAATCTCTTCTGGCAGGATTGAGAACCGGGGTTGTCATCTCTTTTATTATGCCCGAAGGAAAAGCTGTGATCAAAAAACAGCTGGAATCCCTTCAGCCGAATTATATCTGTACACAAAATATTTATCTGCCGCTTTTGTCAGGCTGGCAGGATAAAATTATAGAAGAAAAGGGGGTTGAGGGGACAGAAAAACGTGACCGAGGAGAGCAGGCCCATACAGACATGGCAACCCCATCACACACATATGGGACAGGAGAGGTGATCGCCCGCAGCTTTGATCCCATGTGCGAGGATATGTTTACCCCCAAAGTGGTTTTTTCAGATCTTTTTTACCTGTCGGGAATCAGGGACGGTCTTGTCGGGTTGGGACTGAGTCCCGGGGACATCGTTTCAGCCCCCGGTTTCAACCCTGTATTGACCCAGCCCTCCCTTGTGCTTTCTGTGCTGATCAACGGGGCTAGTTTTCTTCATCTTTCCATGGAGGATATTAAAAAAAATCCTGATTTGCTGACCCGCTATCCCTTAAAAGTATTGGGCGTTATTTCAAGACTGCGGGATATCCTCATGGCGCACCCTGTCCGGCGAGTGCGGATATGGAAATCCTGGTTCAGGGATCCATCGGAGGCTTCAGACATGCATGTCTGGGAACTCTTTATCAAAAAGCTCGAACTTGAAGATATTCCGGCCGGGTGCATGGTGTGGAACAGTGCCATGGGCGGCTGTCTGCTGTTTTCAAGAAAACGAAAGGGACAGGCCCTTCAAAATGTGCTGCCCCTGCCCGGCAGAAAATGGCAGCTGGCCATGGTGGGAGATGACAAAACTCCGGCCCTGGGAGGACTTGGTCTTTTTTGTGTGAATGCGTTTCTGGACAGCAAGGAGGAATCCTATCTGGCAACCCCCTGTATTCTGGCCAAAACCTATCTTGAAAAGATGTTTGTGGGATTAAACCGGCCCGGAAGAAAAGGGGTGTACTATCCCAAGGAACTGGTTACAAAAATTGTCCGGAAAATAGATGGCTGCCGGGACGCTGTTGTGGTGAAAATTCCCGGCATAGGCAACGATTCAGCCCCTGTATTTCATCTGCTGATATTTACCGGCAATTTACAAACCATGGATCCTGCTGATGTTATCAAAAAAGTTCACCGCACCATTAAATCTGAGTTGGGAAACGCCTTTTTTGTGGATGATATCAGCATATTTCCGCTTTTTCCCCGGCGAACCCAGGAGAACAAGGTGGATGAAGACTGGTGCAGGGCACAATATCTAAACGGAGGCCTTAAAAACAAATCAAAGGATGACCTTTTTCTTGGCCTGTCCGGATTGCGGGCCAAGGCGTTATCAGGGGATTAATTCACATGTTTTATATATTTCAGACTGGAAATTTGAACAAAATTAATACATAAAAAGGAGGCAATATGGCTATTCAAGACGAGATACCCAAATCACGGTTAACCCTGAGATACAAGACAGAGGTGAACGGTCAGCCCGAAGACCTGACCCTTCCCATGAGATTCCTGGTGTCCGGTGATTTTTCCCAGGGCTCTTCCAAAGACCGGCAAATTGATCTGGAGGAAAGAAATACTCGTAATCTGGACGGGAAGAACACGGATGCCATCATGAAAGACATGGGGATTTCCCTTGATTATTCCGTGGCCAACAAAATCAACCCGGACCAGGATGAGGATATGCAGGTCAATCTTCCCTTTGACAGTATGAAATCCTTTTCACCGGATCAGGTGGCAAAAAATGTCCCAAAGATAAAGGGCCTTTTGATGCTCAAAGAACTTTTGCAGGAAGTGGTATCCAATGTGGACAATAGGAAAGGATATAGAAAACTTTTGGGCGAACTCATGGGAAATGAAGAGGCCTTGAAAAAGATGATGGAAGAGCTCAAAGAGTTTGAAAGCTTTAAATTACCCGCAGCAAAAACCGGGCAGTGATGAAACAAGGTCAGTAATTAAAAACAGGCCACTTTAAGGATACAAGCAATTTTTACAAAAAGGAGTCAAGCATATGGCTGATACTGATCAAAAAACTGTTGCAACAACAGAGGAAAAAACCATCGACCTGAAGCGGTTTTTGTCAAGCATGAGGCTCAAGACCGAGGTGGCAGAACCCACGCCCATGATCAAGGACGGTCTTGAAACCATTGTCGATGATGTCAGCGAAGAAAACCGATTCATCTCCGGCATGGCCGCACTATTGTATAATGTGGACACCAGCTCCGGCCGTTTGGACAAGGGCAGTATTTTTAAAGTGATTGCCCGTATTGATACCATGGTCAATGACCAAATTAACGAAATCATCCACCATGAAAACTTTAAAGCCCTTGAATCCAATTGGAACTCGTTGAACCAGATGATATTGACCACCAACTTCAAGGCCGATATCATGATAGATATTCTGGACGTGACAAAGGAAGAATTGTTTGATGACTTTGAAAGCAATGCCGTGGATATCACCGGCAGTGCCCTGTTTCAAAAAGTATACATTGCCGAGTATGATCAATACGGGGGAAAGCCCCTGGGATCCATTCTCGGGCTCTATGAGTTTGAACATACCCCGGATGACGAATTTTGGCTCAGGATCATGGGGAAAATTGCGGCGGCAAGCCATGCGCCTTTTATCGGTTCTGTATCCCCTAAATTTTTCGGATGCAACTCCATCCAGGAACTGGAGGCCATCAAGGACCTTGAAGGATTGATGAACCACCCCAAATACGGGTCCTGGAACAAGCTCAGAGAATCGGAAGAAGCCGCCTATATCGGACTCACCCTGCCCAGATATATTGCAAGGCTTCCCTATGATCCGGAAACAAATCCCTGCCGGGAACTCAATTTTTCCGAGGCTGTTTCCGGGGACAATGATCAGGACTATCTCTGGGGAAGTGCCTCCATGCTGTTTGCCCAGAACATGGTCAAGTCCTTTGAAACCTCGGGGTGGTGCCAATATCTGAGGGGACCCAAGGGAGGAGGCCTGGTCAGCGGACTGCCGGTCCACATGTTTAACATCAGGGGGGAAGATGAGATGAAGGTGCCGGTAGAACTTGTCATTCCTGATTTCAGGGAACTGGAATTTGCCAATTCCGGTTTCATCCCCCTGATTTATCGCAAGGGAACCGCTGACGCCTGCTTTTTCAGTGCCCAGTCCATCAAAAAAGCCAAAAAATTCAAGGACCCCAAGGACAGTGAAAATTCACAATTGGTGACCAACCTTTCCTATACCCTTTCCGTCACAAGGATTGCCCACTATCTCAAGTGCATTATGCGGGACAATATCGGAAGCTCTGCCGATGCCGCCTATATTCAAAACAGCATTGACAACTGGATCTCAAAATATGTGACCACGGTGGTCAACCCGGATGATTTAACCCTCAAGTATTATCCCTTCAAGGCATATTCCGTGAATGTGGAGGAACGCGAGGGCATGATCGGGTGGTATGATTGTGCCGTATCCATCCTGCCCCATATCCAGTTTGAAGGCATGGATGTGGAGTTGCGACTGGATGCCCGTTTATAAAAACCAAATTATTCTTAATAACCCATAAAGTAAGGAGAACCAAAATGCCGGCAACCAATTATTATTGCAATGTTGACCAGGGGTTTAATTTTTATCCCGATGCCCAGGATTACATCGGGCACATCGCCGCACTCAAGGTCGCAGGAAAAGAGATTAAAGCGGATTTAGAGGTTACCAATCCCGAGGATATCACAGGGGACAACGTTAAAGTTGCCGGTATTATGTCCGGTATCAACTGGGAGGGCGGGATCGCCGACCCCATTGATATCTCCTGCCAGGTGTCTATTACCAACAAACAGGAACTGATGATCCTGCAGCACAGTGACTTGAGTGATACCACCGTGGAATTTCAGTTCAAGGTGTTTGAGTATGATCCCATCAAGAAAAAATATTTTCCCGCCTTCAACACCGATGATAAGGATTTGAAAGGACTCATTTCAAAATCCGGTTCAGAACTCCATCTGAGTATTGACCAGGATCAGTCAACAGAGGTGATGAATCCCCTTAATTTTGCATTGTCCCTGGGCGTCATGCCAAAGGAAGAAAAACAGGATATCCATATGGCGGTTTCTGTGGATGGCAAATTTGTAAAGGCCTGGGGCATTAAAGTCGGATAAAAAAAATGTGGAATTATTAGAGGAAACCAATTTATGATCGAGAATCTGGCTCGCGTAAAATGGGAAATGGGGCAGACGCTTCTTCCTGTTCATTTCACTGCCCAGGAAGAAGCCCTGCTGGCCGATTCTGCCCTGAGATTCAAAATGCAGGGACTTCCTGCTTACGGTATTGCCAGGCTGAAATGGAATCACACTCTGTTACAGGACGGGGTGTTTTCCATCCAGTCTTTGGGGATGGTCATGCCTTCGGGGTTGCTGATTCATGTTCCCGGGAACGCAAAGGTCTCTCCCTTTAATCTGAATGTGCCCGGGGATGTGGCAATTTCGGTATACTGCCATGTCATTGAAGAGGATACCAATGAAGACAGCATGGATGAAACCTGGGACACCGGGGAAGGCAAAGAGGTGCTGCGGAACCACTATCCCCTGGTGATCTCTGCTGATCAAAGTTATGCCGGGGCATTGGAGACCGTAAAACTGGCCCAATTCAAAAAGGAACCCGACGGTACCTGGCTGCTTTCCCGGGAGTATATCCCCCCCATGCTCCAGGTGGGACTTTCCTTATTTTTAATGAACCCACTTGAGGAGTTGAACCAGGCCCTGGAACTGTTTCACTACAACCTTGTCCTGGATGCGTCCAGTTATCTTTCCGGGGAAAGCCTCTTAAGTGTTAAACAATGCATGAAAAGCAGTTTAAAAATGCAGCGGTTCATTGCCAACCTCAAGGATCAGATTCATTGTCATCCCTATTTTGTTCTGGAGGCACTCACAGAGTTTTACACAGATCTGTGTTATTATCGGAAGGTGATGCCCGAGAATGTAATTGCTTCCTATAAGCATGAACGGCTTGCCGCCTGTTTCAACCGGGTTATAACGCCCCTGATGAAACAGATACAGATGGTGGAGGAAAAAGCCCCCTACCTTCCCTTTGCATATAAGGATGGTGTTTTTAACATTGAGCTTCCCTCTGAAATAAGAGAGGCAAGAGATGTCTATTTTCTGGCCCAAAAGGGGCAGATAACCGGTAAAATCGATATCGGTAATGTGAAACTCGGCAGTTTTTCACGAATCGGGATGATCCATAAAATGGCACTTCCGGGAGTGCCCCTGAAAAAAACAGAAAAGCCCCCCTTTCAGCATTCTTTTGGATCTGAGGTGGAATTTTTCAGGATCATTGAAGGAGAAGAATGGGACCATGCCCTGAGAAGTCTTTCCCTTTCCTTTTATCACCAGGAAATATTTAGCGACATTGAATTTTTCCTTTATTGGCGGTAGCTGTTTACGGGGGGGTTCATATGGGGTTGTTCAATAAATTTATAGACAATGATGATAAAAAACAGGCAGGAGACACGGTTGCTGATGTGGTTGAAAATATGAATCATATTCTCAACACCAAAAAAGATTACGGGTCTCCCCTCAGGGATTTCGGCATCCGGGATTTAAACGAGTTCAATGACAGAGACGGCATGGTGGACATCATTATCCAGGAGGTCATCCACTGCATTGAGTGTTATGAACCCAGAGTCAAAATTATCAATGTGGTAAAAGAGGCAGAAACGGACATGTTCAAGCTACCCTTCAGGATGGATTGTGTTGTCCAAGACAGCAAACAGAGGCTGATCATGGTATTTGATACGGTGGATAACAATTTTTTTGTAGAAAACATTTAAGAGAAGGGTATAACAATGGGATCACTTGTTTGCCGTGTGGAATTGCATAAAAAAAATGGCATTATTATAACCGTTGAAAATAATGATGACGATATCACCCAGACAATGGTGCTGAACGGCAGAACCATCACCACCACCTGTGAAGGGGATGAAACCAGCGTCATTATCCAGGCTCCGGACAGCATTACCATCCAATGCAAGGATTTTGTACTGGATGCAGACACCATCACCTGCCAGTCAGCCGGCGATACGGTTCATCGAAGCGATGGCAACTTTGAGGCCACAAGCTCGGATGACATGAAACTGAGTACCGATGCCGCCTTAAAAGCAAATGCCGGGGCAGCGATGAAACTGTCAGCAAACGCCATTGAGGCAGCGGCTTCACCCGGGGATGTCACCATTTCCGGAACCAATGTCAATACAAAAGCAACAGTAGCGGCCGGTGTTGACAGCAAGAGACTTGAGCTGAAAGGAAGTGTCTCTGCCAAAATGGAAGGCGGGCTTGTGGATGTAAAAGGAACCAAGACAACGGTGGAAGGCAGTGCATTGACAACCATTGAGGGGGCTTTGATTAAAATTGGATAGCAAGGGCAGACAAAATCATGCAGATGGATGATAAATTATACCGGGCATTTTTAGAACAAATGCATGAACTGGAAAGTTTTCGCATGGAATATGCGGCACGCCACCCCTCGGCTTCCCTGGACCGGGATGACCCGGATGTCAAACGGCTTGTGGAAGCGCTTGCCTTTTTTTCTGCCCGAACCCACATGGCAGGAATGAACAATATTCTGTCTTCCCGACTCAGGATTTTCCAGCAATTTTTTCCCTTTCTTCTGGTTCCCCTGCCCGTCATGGGAATGGTCCAGGCCCTGCCCACGGGACAATTTTCCGAAACCTCCCTTCTTCCCAAAGCCACCCGGATCCTGGTTTCCCAGGGGAAAAAGAATGGGGCTGTCCTGAGGACCCTCAAGGAGTTGCGCATCCTTCCTGTCTCTTTAACCCAGACAAAAATGCTGTTGCGCCCGAGGGGATTCCGGCTGCTGATCACCATTGAATCAATGTATGAGCGGACCGACACCATCGGCAGGATCCGGCTGAACATCGATCATCTCAACAATTACCAAGCCTCTTTGCTGGTTTTTGATACCCTAAAGACCCATCTGACAAATGCCTCTCTTGTGTTTGACCAAAAAGCCGATGAAAATTCAAAGGGGATTCCCTGTGAACTTTTGTTCGGGAATGATCCCGAAGAAATTGAAATGGGTAAAAAAGAGATGCACCCCCTGGAAAAAGCCAGATTTTTTTTCCATTTCCCCCACCAGGAACTGTTCATGACCATTGATGTTCCGGAAAGAAAACAGGCCTGGAAAAAATTTACCCTCTGCATGGATCTTGACCCGGCCTGGCCCAAAAAAATAGTGATCAACAAGGATATTTTCCGCCTGCACACCGTTCCCATGGAAAACCTGACCCGGGAAGCCACATCACCATTTATCTATGACGGCACAAAGGAACGGTTCCTCATCCGTCACCCCGAACCGGATCAGGGCTATGAACTTCAGTCTGTACGGGGGGTTTATAAAGTGGAAAACGGTGGTATGGTGCCCTTGCGGGCCGGAATTTTGTCCGGCGGTGAAGGCTCCTATGAAATAGAACAGAAAACAGACAACGAGAACAAAACAAGATACTGGCTCAAGCTACATTATTCAAAAGCCTTTCTGGAGCCTGCCACCATTGTTGTAGATGCACTCTGGCACCAGCCAGGATTTTCAAAGGCCCTCTCACGGCAGCTTATGGCACAGCCTTACAGCCGTGATATTGCCGGGGTAAACTGGGATCTGTGTAAAAACCATGTCATGCACGGGGAAAACCAATTCCAGGAAAACATGGATGGGTTCATGCATTTACTCACCATTAAAAACAAATCCATGCTCAGTTATGAAGATATCATGGCCCTGCTTGAGATGTTCGGCAGTGTCTGGCAGGGAAATTTTAAGCCCGTAAAAGATCTGTTTTACGGTATCCGGTTTGAACAGGTCCCCCATGGGGGGGGAGCCAAAGGCGGTCTCATGCTGGTCTATTACCTGCGCTTCAAAACGTGTGAATCGGGAATCATTCCCCTGGTCAAGACCTTTACGGAACAGGCCGGCAAAATCCTTGATGCATGGATTTCAGAAGCTTTTATTGAAACCCGGATGGAAATGGATTCTGTATAGGCGCCACAACTTTAAAAAAATTGGCAATAGCCCGGCAAATAAAAAGGAAAATTATGGAAACTGAACTTTGGAAAGCAATTCAATCCCTTTTTGATCAGGCGGCCTCATCCTTTGATCGTTTGAAGACCGCCCCGGAGTCCGGTACGGAACAGGCACCCGACGGTTCCTATGAATCAGGGGATCTTGTAAAGGCCAGGTCCCAGATCAGGGACGGGTTTAATCGTCTGCGGGTCAGTCTTCTGGGATATCTGTCCGAGCAGGAATCCTACCAGATCCTTTTTCCACTGGTGGTCTATTTTGATGAACAGGTCCAGGCAAAATTTTTCAAGGAAAAGCATCTGGCCTGGCCACTGCTCCAAAAAGAGCTCTACGAAGTGGATAACGGAGGGGAGCTCTTTTATGACAGCCTGGACAGCCTCCTGCGAAAACCCCAGACCTCCCAGTTTATTTTTGAAGTCAATTATTTTTGCCTCAAGCACGGGTTCCAGGGAAAACATGTGGATGATCCCGTCCGGATCAAAAAATACATGGACAAGCTGGAGAAAAAAATACCCATCAGGCCCATGGAAGGAACAAGCATTTTTCCGGAAGAAACAGGCGCGATGAAATATTTTGCTTCACCATTCTGGTTATACGGAGGGGGGGGGCTTTTTCTGATCCTCTTTTATGGACTGCTTCGATTCATTGCATGAGAAATTAGAAGTTCTATCACCAGTAAAAAATTCAAAAACCTTTGAAAGGAGCAAATAATGAAATCAGAATTGATAAGAGCATTGTTTGAAAAACATTGCAGAGGAATTAAAGGGAAAAATCTTTTTGGTGTATCGAAAATGACGATCAAGAGAAGCAGTATGGTTCCTATTTTTAGATCCTTGGATAATCAAATCAAAACAAAAAAATTTACCAAGTTAAAACAAGATGAATTAAAAAAAATCATAGATTCTGATAAGAGAGCAGCTAAATACCAACCAGCTGTCAAGGCTTTATTAACCTGCTGGCCTAGTGGTAGATACATACTACCAGCCCAATTTGGAACTGTAAAAATGAGTGAAACAGAAATTTTCATGTCTCATATCATTGGAATAACCTTCTGTGGAGATTGGTGTACCTCTGCACCCTCCGATTTATTTATGAAGTACCCTGAATGGAACGATAACTATTACACAAAAGTACAGATAGCTCATAACAATATGCTTATTCCCATGGCTCTTGCTGGATACACAATGAAGGAGCTATCTGTAGGTGTTACCATGATGTCAATCATTTTGGGCGATAATCAATCAAAGGACAATAAGGCACAAAAAGCAAAGAAGGTTTGGCATTACCCTGTTCCAGTTCATCCTGCGCAATATGGTGATGTGCCAATGATACCAATGCAATGCCATGAATCGATTCTGATAATGACATACGCATGTCAGGTTCTGGGTGACATAGAATATATGACAGTTATTCAAAATGGAAAGCAGGTCAATCGTAATCTTCATTACTATTGTGTGCCGAGACGATTGCAGAACAATTCTGGCATGCCATTGGCAAAAGAAATTGATCAAGGAGAAATCTATGATCTTTGGGGATATTTGTATGATGGTAAACCCATGGAAGGAAATTGGATCTATCCAAACGGTCGTCCAAAAGGTCATCAGTATCATTGCGATGATGTAAAGGTTCTTTGCGAGTTTGATAGGGAAACAACTATCGCCAATAGTAAGAAAACACTTCCCATGAACGCCAAAATGACACTGATGCGTATTTGATTTTTTCCTTGTGCTACCGGGTGAGTTCGCTTCCCTGTTATCGGGGATTTCAAAGGGCAGGCCCGATCAGGTAGGCCGTTGCCATGATTTCGAACGATTTAGCCCAATAAAAGGCATTAATAATTTGTTGGTCCGTCATGGGTCTGTTTAAAAATTTTTAATTTAGGGCCAAGGAAACACGCCTAGGGTGTCGAAGGTATGGAATCGGAATAGGAATTGACTGGCTGAGGCACAAAGATTGCACCCTGGTCCATCAAGGATTCAACTGCCTCGGTATAGGGCAGGGGCGGCGTATAGTTTTCAAATACGACGGGGACTAAAATTTGCGGGACCATCTGTTCCATGGATTCTCGGTTCATAAAAACCTGAGATGAAGGAGCTTTGCCCCGGTTTGCTGTCACAGAAAAATTTTCCTGGTCTAAACGGGTCTGGCCGTGATCATTGGAAAAACCGACCTGACCGACATTGCCATTGGGATCTTTTAAAAGAACGAGGGTTGTTTTTCCGACAATTCCCGGACTTGGGGCCGGTTCAATAATATTTAGTACCAGTTTTGTTCCCCTGATAGCAACGGTTCCATCAGGGGTTTCAAACCTTACGGACCCGGGATGGAGTTTGCTGATGGCACCGGAAATGTAAACGAATATTCCCTTTGCCATCCTTGCCATAAAGGAGGGATTGTCTTCCATAAGACTAAATTTGTATAGGATTAAATCAAGGCTGCTGTCCGGGCCCATATGAAGGGAGGAACCATCCTGCAAAATAAGTTCTACCAGGCTTTCAGAGCCGGTTTTAATTTCATCCGACGAGTAAACGGTTGTATTAACAAGGCCTTGAATTATTTTCCCCTGTCGGTCTATTACGACGGATCCTTCCAATCGGTGTATTTTTCCTGCTGGGTTTTTCGCTGCCAGGGTGCTGCTGGTTGGGCTTATTAAAAATAAAAGTATGAACAGCCCCATTATGATATGTTTCATTAAAAAAAACCACTGTATGAATAAACTTCAGTTAAAATTTAATTGCTTATAATTCTTACCTAAAACAATTAACTGCAAATAAAGGGTGATGTCAATATTTAAATTTTTAAATTCCAAGCGTATTTCATAGACACGTTACAAACGTTTAATCAATTTTTAACTTGCAGAAACGAAGCATCATCATTGCGATATCATCAGATTGGGGCGCTGTGCCCACATGAAGTTCTACCTGGCTTAAGACCGCCGTAACAATCTGGGTGGCGGATTCTTTTCCAAGGCCGCTGCAGACCTGAAGCAATTGGCCGTCGGAAAAAACCTTTTGTTCTTTATCCATGGCTTCGGTCACCCCATCTGTATATAAAAAAATCCCATCGCCGGGTTCCAGGGTGAACGACAAATCGGTATAGGGCAGTTCTTCCATGGCACCCACCACAGGTCCGCTGATTCCTTGTTTAAAAATGATTCCTTGTTTGGCTGAAAATATGACGGGCAGGTTGTGACCGCCGTTGGCATAGGTCACCTTGCCGGTTTTAAGGTTGAGAATCCCAATGAAAAGGGTGACAAAAAGGGCCCTGGGATTATCCATACAAAGGATATTATTAATCCGTATCATCAAATCAGCTGGTGAACTGCAAAATGATGCCAGATTTTTTATAAGGGTCCGGGTAATCACCATGAACAAAGAAGCGGGAACACCTTTATCAGAGACATCTCCAATGGTAAAACAGAGATGGTCCTCATCCATGAAAAAAAAATCATAGAGATCCCCCCCCACCTCCCTTGCCGGAATATAATCGGCAAACAGATCCACAAATTTTTGATCCGGGAATGGTGGAAACACCTTGGGAAGCACCCCCCTCTGTATTTCCCTGGCCACATTCAGTTCGCTTTCAATGCGGTGGATTTGTCCAACCCGTTTTTGGGATTCTTTTTCTGCCATGCGGAACCGTAAAAGACTAAGGAACGCAAAACACCCGATAAGGGTTATCCAGGGGTATAAAGGTGAAAAAAATATATTGGCTGTCTTGAACATTAGAAGGGCGCCTATCCAAAGGAATAGCAGGCCTATTCCCGGAAATATAAGGGAAATTAAAGGAGTAGAAAAGGCAAGAACAAAGGAAACCAGAACACCGCTGATCAATGTGATAAATATTTCACCCCCCCTGGACCATGCCGGGCGGCTTAAAAACATATTGTTAAGAATATTGTCCGCCACTGTTGCATTAACCTCAATTCCGGGAAAAAGTGTATCAAAGGGGGTGGTATATGAATCTTTAAGGCCGGTTGCAGAGGTCCCCACAAAAACGATGCGATTGGCTAATTTCTCTCTTACATCCACCTGGCCGTTTAACAGATCAACGGCAGAGATATAATCAAAGGATCCTTTTTTTCCCCTGTATCGTATGAGCAGGTTCCCTTTCGGCCCCAGGGGGATTTTTGTGTCATCCAGATAAAGGGCTTCCACGCCCATGTCCGATACCTTGAGTACCCCCTTTTGTATATCCTTTGCCTTCATGACCGCGGCCAGAGCAAGGCTTGGATAAATTTTACCGTCAAACTCGATTAAAAGAGGCATACGGCGAATGACACCGTCGGCATCGGGCCGGACATTGACAAACCCTGCGCCATCCATGGACTTGGAGAATTCCGGAAGGGATTCAATGGTCCCTTTTGCCTCATACAGGCTGATTTGTTTCTCCTTTGACCCGGGCGTGTTTAAAAAAATAAGATCCAATGGAATAGCGGCCTTCGGCATGTTACCGGTTCCGGAAAAAAAGAATTTATATCCAAGGATAAAAGGCCCCTGAATAAGGGTATTGGCAAGATAGACATCATTATCGCGAAGCTGATAAGGGATATTATCCAGATTAAGCCTGATGCCAAGTTCTATAAAAAGCTCCTGCCTGACCCGGTTAAGAGATGTTCTGTCCGGTTCCGGGAAGAGGATATCCACACCGATACTGGCGGCCCCGGCATCTGAAATTAATCTCAATAATTTGGCAATTTGATACCGCGGCCAGGGCCATTGTCCCAAAGCTGCCAGACTTTTTTCATCAATATCCACGATCAGGGGAATCGGGGGTACCTCATATTCAACGGCATCAATCAAGGTGTCATATAGTTTGTTTTCAAGGGAAGAAAGAAAAGAAGGGTTGTACAAAGTGATACAAAGAAAAATCAGGGTCAAAAAAACACCATAAAAAAAAATCTGTCTTCCGGTTTCAGATCCAATATAAAACAAAGCGCTATATCTATCTGCCTTTCTTGCTATGAAATGTTTTCTCTTTTTTGACCTCAGACTCCGCAAAGAAATAATCCTTGTTTCCATAATGAAGATTCGCCATCACAAGCCTTGCCTTGAAATGACCAGTTTTTTTTCAAGTGTCCAGAAGAGCACCCTGTAATGATAGAAAGAAAATCGATAATCAAAGCACTACAACAAAGACGGTTCATGTGTTGTCCTCCAGAAGATTTAGAATTCTTTTCCTTCTTTTATCATTCAAACTTCTTTTTTTTCAATGATCTTTTTTTAATAACTTTAGAATGGTTGCTTAATACCCACCTGGAAATTTAATTTTGGCTCAAATTATTTTATCTTACAAACTTGCATTTTTTCCCCTTGTGAATGGCGTTTAAATCTTTTATGTATCATAACGTCTGTTTAAATTTTTAAATTTATATCCATTGATACTTAAAAAAGAGGGGATAAATGAAAATTCTGGTCGGATACAAGGGCGTCAATGTTGGAAAGGATCTATTGGAGATTGCACTGACCCATGCAAAGGCATTTAAAGGGGAAGTGCTGATTGTGACCTCAATGGTTGGAGGCGGAAAAGCCGAACAGCAAAAGGTTCAAAATGCTGAGGAAAACCTGGAAAAAGCCCAAAAATATTTTGACGAACAAGACGTCTCCTGCAAAACACATCTATTGATCAGAGGCCTTGACGCCGGAGAAGATATTGTTCATTTTGCCCTTGAAAAAGGGGTTGATGAAATTATTATCGGGGTAAAAAGTCGGTCCAAAGTAGGAAAGCTGATTTTTGGCTCAACGGCCCAGGCAGTCATCCTCCAATCTGAATGCCCGGTCTTGTCCGTTAAATAACAGGAAAAAAAAAGGAAAATACAGGAGGCCATCATGAAATTAAGATATTTTTCCCATTCAGGGTTTCAAATTACAACCAATGATGGGCAGCGCATCCTCATCGATCCCTTTTTGGATGGCAACCCCACCTCACCGGTTAACGTCTCGGATATTGAAGCGGATTTTATCCTGATAACCCATGGTCACGGTGATCATCTGGGAGATACCCTGGATATTGCAAAGCGGTGTAACTCTCTTTGTATTTGTGAAAATGAACTGGGCAATTATCTTGCATCCAAAGGCGTTCGTGTCCATAATATGCACATTGGCGGGGCCCATGAATTTGATTTTGGAAAAATAAAATTGACCCAGGCGCTGCATGGGTCTACAACCCCGGATAATGAATGCCACGGATCTGCCACAGGTATTCTTGTTTATACAGAGGGTAAAACAATTTATCACATGGGAGATACCGGTCTTTTTTCTGATTTAAAGCTCATTGGTGAGATGAATAAGGTGGATATACTGCTGGCTCCCATTGGGGATAATTTTACCATGGGCATAGAGGATGCTGTAAAAGCCTGTGAATTTGTTCGTCCAAAAATGGTAATCCCCATCCATTACAATACATTCCCGGTAATCAAGACAGATCCTGGCATTTTTAAACAAAAGGTTGAGCAACAGGGAATCGCCTGCCAAATATTGGCCTTTGGCCAGGAAATCACATTATAGGAGCCAACATCCCCCCCAGGCAAATAACACGTTATGGAAATTATAAAACAATTCAAAGCACTTTCTGACCCCACGCGGCTTCGGCTATTAAATATTCTCAATCAGTATGAACTTAACGTAAATGAAATTGTTTCCATTGTTGACATGATTCAGTCCGGGGTATCCCGTCATTTGAAAATTTTGCTGGAAGCAGGGTTGCTGTTATTACGAAAGGATGGCAGTTTCATCTATTATGCAGCCGACAAGACCCGGGACGCTTTGCCATTGATCAACCTGGCCTGTGCCCGTCTTGAACAAGAGACGGTCTGTGCTCAAGATCTTCAACGGGCAAAACAAAGCATTACCCTTCGAAAAAACAGAACCAAACGCTTTTTTAGAACCGTGGCCCCCCAATGGGATCGGTTAAAAAAAGAAGTTCTGGGCGCTTTCGATTTGAATGGGGTGTTAAAACAAATGGCCCTGGCCGGGGACAGGGTAGCAGATCTAGGATGTGGCACAGGGGAAATGCTGGGCTCTCTTTTTCTGGAAAATAAAAAAAATCTCATTGGTGTGGACAGTTCTCCGGAAATGCTCGAACAGGCCCGAATAAAATTACCCGGACTGAACGCCATTGACCTTCGTTTGGGAGAGCTTGAAAACCTTCCCATGAAAAATCAGGAGGTCAATATTGTGATCATGAGTATGGTGCTCTACCATATTTTTGAACCTGAAAAATCCTTACATGAAGTTTTTCGGGTGCTAAAACCCGGGGGGCTTTTTTTACTGGCAGATTTTGAAAAACATGACCAGGAGAATATCAAGGAAATCATTGGCGGATCCTGGTTGGGTTTTGAAAAACAGCAGATCAATTCCTGGCTTTCGACCTGTGGTTTTACCCTGAACTCATTTAATCGGTATGAAGTTGAAAAAGGTTTGTGCATCAATCTGTACGCCGTTCAGAAATAAACAGGTCCGGCCTGGCTTTTTGTCCGGCCATCGTGAAATTTTGGGATATATTTTTAATGGGCATGTTGACGGCTATTTATTTTTTTTTAAGGAGTGTTTATGATTGTTCCAATAATCCTGGCAGGTGGGTCCGGCACGCGGTTATGGCCGCTTTCCAGGAAACTGTATCCCAAACAACTGATTGATATCTATAATGAAAATACCATGCTGCAAAATACGCTGATGCGGCTTGAGGATCTTGATGAACTGGCAGCTCCTGTGGTGGTATGCAATGAAGCGCATCGGTTTATGGCCGCCGAACAATTACAGCAGATCGGAATCGAACCCCATTCTATTATTTTGGAGCCAATTGGCAGAAATACGGCCCCTGCCATTGCCCTGGCTGCCATAAAACTGCTTGAACGAGAAGAAGACCCGGTTATGCTGGTTCTGCCGGCAGACCACGTAATTAAAAATATCCCTCATTTTCATAAAAAAACATCCCAGGGCAATGCCTTGGCTGAACGAGGCTTTTTAATCACCTTTGGAATTGTCCCGGCATCCCCTGAAACCGGTTATGGATATATAAAAAAAGGAAAAATGATCGACAGCGCTTCCCAGGCCTGTGAAATTGAATGCTTTGTAGAAAAACCGGATCATGCACATGCCCAAGCGTATGTTGCATCAAAAGAATACTGCTGGAATTCGGGCATGTTTATGTTCAAGGCATCTGTCATTATTGATGAACTGGAACAATATGCCCCGGACATGCTCAATCGCTGCCGACAGGTGATCGCATCGGGAACCCAGGACCTTGATTTTTTTAGAATTGACAGGGAGCTCTTTGAAAAGATAGACGCAGATTCCATTGACTATGCCATCATGGAAAAAACAGATAAAGCAATTATGATTTCATTGGATGCCGGCTGGAATGATCTGGGGTCCTTTGACGCCCTGTGGCAGACAGGTAGCAAGGATGGGGACCGCAACGTGCTCAAGGGGGACATTCTAACCCA
The DNA here is from genome assembly GCA_016743945.1 of Desulfobacteraceae bacterium. GTDB lineage: Bacteria > Desulfobacterota > Desulfobacteria > Desulfobacterales > Desulfobacteraceae > NBML01. The sequence continues at coordinate 189,286 of JADGFI010000008.1, read as the reverse complement.
GGATGTGAAGGATTCATATATCCATTCAGAAAGCCGGCTGGTGGCTGCGGTGGGCCTTGAAAAATTTGTCATCGTTGAAACCTCCGATGCCATTCTGGTCTCTCCCAGAGATCGGGTTCAAGAGGTTAAAAAAATTGTTCTCCAGCTTAACGCCAAGCGAAGAGAAGAATCCGTCACCCACCGCAGGGTTTACAGGCCCTGGGGTAACTATGAGACCATTGATCAGTCCCAGCGGTATCAGGTGAAGCGAATCACGGTCAAACCCGGTGGCAAGCTGTCTTTGCAAAAACATTACCACCGGGCAGAACATTGGACAGTCGTCTCGGGTACGGCAATTGTAACCAAGGGGGATCAAGAAATTTTACTCCTGGAAAATGAATCCACCTATATTTCCCTTGGCACGGTTCACCGACTGGAAAATCCCGGCACTATTCCTCTGGAATTGATTGAGGTTCAGTCCGGCGCTTATCTGGGGGAAGATGATATTGTCCGGTTTGATGACGTCTATGGCAGAAAAGAGACACCATAAGGATCTAGTGCGGGGTTATGTAATCACCCCGATTGATTTTAATCTGTTCCACCTGGACCATTGCTTTCAAATGAGTGAGGATCTGTTCCAGGCGCGGATCGGTTTTTGGATCAAGTTCCCCGAAAAGCTGGTCGGTTTGTTGGGCAAGGTCCTCAAGAAGCGTGTAGGCATGTTTCAAGGTTTTTTCAGGGTCAAAAAGCGTAGCCGCATAGGTTTCCAAAAGATCCAAGGCAGCGCTTATTTTTCCGGTCAGCTCCGTGCCACTGCCTGGCAATTTGAGTGTTGCTGCCGTGTATACACCCTCCAATTCGGGTAACCCGTTGGAAACATTAGGGGATACGGTTGTCCCAGGGGAAAGGTTAAATTGCTCGGAAAAAATTTTTCCAAACATTTCTTGTTGCCCTGAAAGCGGCTTTGCCTTTTTAAAAAAGGTGTCTCGCCTGGAGATTGGATGAACTTGTTCTGGTTTTCGAGGAATTTCTTTCATAAATCCTGTCCCACAGAATAAAAGTATTGCAAATCAATCAAAAATATTTAAAGTTACTCAATTAACTGATATACGTGTACAGGAATTGAAATGTCAAGGATAAATATGGAGCGGGTGTATGAGCGATGAACTTATTGAAAGTGTGAAGGGCAAGTTTCTCCTGGCAATGCCGGGACTTCCGGATCCCAATTTTTCACAAACAGTGACGTGTATGTGTGAGCACAACGATTCCGGAGCTCTGGGATTTATTGTCAATAAAGTTCATCCCCTGCTTACGGGCAGAGAATTGTTTGAAGATCTGAACATAGACTGCAATACCAGTGTGGATAAGTTGAATATCTATCTTGGGGGGCCTGTTCAGCCCAGTGGTGTTTTTGTACTCCATGGACCTCCTTTCACCTGGAACGAAAGTCTTCGGGTAACCGACTGGCTTCATCTGAGCAATTCCAGGGATATTTTAGAAGCCATTGCCGTCCAGGAAGGACCCGAATCGTTTATGATCATACTGGGATGCGCCGGCTGGGGACCGCTGCAGCTGGATAATGAACTCCATGACAGCGCATGGCTTACCTGTGACATTTCAAAGGATCTCTTGTTTTTAACCAGTTCGGATGTTAAGTATGAACGCGCAATGATGCTGATTTATTGACTCCCCTATCCCTATTATGACATTAAACCCAACCCATTCACAGACCATGGACGCCATTATCTCAGATACCCTTTCTGTTATTGAAATGATGGAAGAAATTTCACCCGGGGATAATGATTTTCTGGCAGCCTGTCGGGAAAATTGCCGTCAAATTCCCCTCCATATCAAGTCCGGTCTCATCAAGATTGCGGTTGTCGGGGTTATTAAATCCGGAAAAAGCACCTTTATAAATTCTCTGGCCGGTAAAGAACTGGTAAAAAGAGGGGCAGGGGTTGTGACCTCCATTACCACGCGTATCCGTAAGGGGAAAAAAAATGAAGCCGCCCTGACGCTCAAATCCTGGGATGACATAAATAGGGCCATCAAAAAAACATTGGATATGTTTCCAGATGGACAGGGACCTGGTATCATTGACACCTTTGATCTGAGACGAAAAAAAGACCGGGCCTACCTGGAAGGGGTATATGACACCCTTGTTAAACGCTTTTCCGTCACAAGTGCCGGCATACGGCCTGAAACCCTTTTGATCCGAAATGCCCTTGACGGGTATGGGGCATGCAAGGACATCGTCGGTGCAGACCGGGGGACAATTTTCTTTTCATCCAAATCATTCGAAGGCTACAAGTCCTTTACATCCAACCCGGCCATGGCGTTTTATGTCAAAGACATCTGCCTGAGTGTTTTCGGCAAAACCATTGACCCCCATGTTGAAATTGCGGATTGTCAGGGGGCAGACTCAACTGATCCGGCCCAGCTGGGTCAGATTATCAACTATATGGAATCGTCCAATCTCATTGTCTATTGTATCAGCTCCAGAATCGGTCTTCGACAATCGGACATTGGTTTTTTAAAAATAATAAAACAATTGGGGTTGATTGAAAATATATTGTTTGTGAACAATTGCGATTTAACAGAACACGAAAACCTTGGGGATCTTGTATCGATTGAATCAAAAATTCGCCATGAACTGGAATTTTTGACCCCGAATCCAAGGGTGTATTCATTTTCAGCTTTATTGACCCTCTTCCAGACCATTGGATCCCGCCTGCCCAAAAGGGATGCCAAACGGTTAAACCTGTGGTTAGAAGATGAGAAAATGATCGATTACTGCAACACCAACCGCCTTTCCTTCCATAAAAAACTGGCTCACCTGCTGGAAAAAAAATACTATGATCTGCTGTTATCCAATCATCTGGAACGAATCAGGATGATGACAGATGAAATGAACCAAAAGGCTGATATCGCTTATGGGGTGCTTTGTTCGGACATGGAGGGTGAAAAAAAAACCAGGTTCCACCTGAAAGAAATCAGTGAAAATGCATCCCGACTCAAGTCTATTGTGGACAATTCAATCCAAGGGGCTGTGGGAGGACTGGTAAAAGAGATTCAACTAAATTTAAAAAAAGCATTTGCCCGGGATTCAATTCAGATCGGTAAACAGGTGCGTGAGTTTATACAGCAGACGCCCCTTGATGCAGCTCCCTATCGATCCCAGATTAAACAAACGGGTTTTAAACAAATTTTATACCTGATGTTCCAGGACTTTAAACGAAAAATTGATTTATTTGCCCTGGAACAGATTGGCCCTGAGCTAAAAAAATTGATTGAAACCCAGGAAAAAAGGATCTCGGCTTATTTCCAGGCCCTGCTCAATTCCTATCAGATTGATTTTTTAAAATTGAGTAATCCCAGGGACCCGGAAAAAAATTTTTTTTCCGGCCAATTTTCCAACCAGGTTTCCGCTCAATTGTTAAAAACAGATCCCGGGTTCATCAAGGAGTTGGATATCCAGGAAATTAAAAAAATCCTAGGACTTGAACTGCCCCAAACCGTGTTTACGGCACGATATACCACCAAGATAAGAGCCAATGCCATAACGGGCCTGGGGTTTGAGTCCATTGTTCAGTTGATTTCCTCTTTGCTGGATAGACAGTCTCGTTTTTCTTTTACGCCGGGATTTGACAAGGCTGCCCTAAAAATCAAAAAGGAAAGTCTTGTATCCATCCAACACCAGATAAATTTGTATCATGATCAATTAAATACCCTTTATTTTATGCCCCTGATCCAGGCGGTCACCCGGGATTTTAAGGATAAAATTCATCAGCGGTTTGCGTTGTACGAGTCTTTAAATGAGGATATGGAAATACTCTTTTCCTTGAAGCAGAGTGAAAAAATTATTCAGCAGAAAAACATTCGCAAAATAAAAACTAAAATTTCCTTTATTATCAGCGGACTGGATAATTGTGATAGTACGTTTCAACCATTAACTAGATAAAAACCATTGAATTTTTGCCCAACTATGATAATGGATAGCAGGTGTTTTGTATTTATCTGGGGGGATAATTTTAATGCCCATCCTTAATTTTAGCTATGAGATTTTGGGAATGAAACGATTCGGTGCCGCACATATCACAAATAACAAGGTGGATGAACACCAGCTTTTCCTTATGCATCTTCATCTGTTGATTGTGATGGTGAAAGCCAAGCTTAAGGGATACCCCGGAGGGGATTTTAGAAAAAAGGCGGCTCTGGAAACAGCCACCCTTATTTTTAAAACAATTCCAAAGGTAAATTTTTCATTTCTCGGGTCCAGGGCGTCTTCCCATCTTTTTAAGGAACGGGTTAGATTATTAAGTGTCATGGCAACAGCCATTATTTGCGAAGATTATCCCCTGGGATTTCACCGCCGGGAAGCAGTTCTCGATAATATCGAGATGATTACGCAAATTGCATTCCCCCGGCAAAAGTTGTCCTTGTTCCATGATGTGCTGATGGCCGCCTGATGCCATCAATCCTGTGGGGCTTTAATCCTGTGGGGAGGTAATATTCATTCTTGAGAACGTTAAAATTTTGGTGGTGGATGATGATTCCGGAATCCGGGAGTTGATGGTAAATGCCCTGACCTATTGCGTAAATCGAAAAGTTCTATCCTTTGAAACCAGTCAGGCTGCATGGCAATATATCCAGGATGGCAACAATGCCGATATGGTAATTTGTGATGTTGATATGGAAAACAGGGGTGGATTTGAACTCATGGCAAAGATAAAACACCAATCCCCTGAAAAAATTTTTATTATCATGTCCGGGGTGGATGCCAATGAAAAAAAAGCGGCGCTTGCCGGTGCAGACGCTTTTTTGGGAAAACCATTTGCCATAAATGATTTGTTCAATCTTGTGCAATGCTATGTTGTAGACTAATTATTTTTATTCTTTTTTAATGACAGGCAATACATAATCCGATAACTTGTGCGGTTCAAAGGGGAGTTGTTTGAACAGCTTTTGTTCAAGCTTCACGGTCTTGGTCCACATGAGTTGAATCCGGTCTTTGAATTCGGGTTTGGTGCCATATCTAACCTTTATATATTCCAAGCGTTTTTCCAGGGAAACGACCTGATCATGTAGCACCCTTTTATCTGAATAATTGACAATTTCTTGTTCCGACACAGGGGTGTCCGGGGTGCAGGTATCCAGCATAACATGTTGGCGGATAATATTTCCAATCTCAGGATATCCCATCTTTTCCAAGAGAAGACCGCCTGTTTGAGAATGCACTTCGCCTGTGCTAAAACTTCTTGTCTTGGTGATATCGTGGAGAAGGGCGGCAGAGCGAACCCCTTCAAGATTAAGATGGGGAAATTTCCCCCCCAGAAATCGGCAAAGGCACAACGCCACATTGCTGACCATTATGGAGTGGTCAATGATGTGATCCATCATATCCATCTTATGGATAAGCTGGAAACATTCCTCTTTCGACGGTATATTCATTCAATCGACACTAATCCTAGGTTAAACGTAAAATAGTATTGAACTTATACCCTTTACTGGTATTATTAAAAAGGAATTTTTAAATAAACCCCAGGATTTTTATATGTTAAAAAAAATTATTTCAGGTGGGCAAACAGGGGCTGATCGCGCGGCAATTGATCTTGCCATTAAATTAAGCATTCCCCATGGCGGATGGATCCCCAGGGGAAGAAAAACAGAATCCGGACCATTGCCCCTAAAATATCGGCTAAGGGAAATGGACACCGCAGATTACCCAAGCCGGACAAAACAAAATATTCAAGATTCCCATGGCACTGTCATCTTATCAAGGGGAAGACTTACCAAAGGGTCTGAGTTAACCAAGGTATTTGCAAAAATTGCGGGAAAGCCCAACTGCCATATTAACCTTGCCAATAATGACTCCTTTGAAGCCGCCATCATATTGCAGTCATTTATCCTGGAAAATCAAATTGAAATTTTAAATGTGGCAGGGCCCCGGGCAAGTAATGACCCGGGAATATATGGTGATGTAAAATCCATTCTTGAAGCCGTATTATATATGATGTTTCTTGATTCCCCGGAAGAAGAAACCATAAAAGCCCTTATTCCAACCCCTTGTGTTAAAGGAAATTTCCCCAAGACAAAACAAGAGGCAATTGAGCTGATTGCCCGGGAACTCCCCCTTAAAACAAAAACATTTATTGCCAGACTTCCTAAAGCAAACATCCAATTTCTCTATTTTGGATGGCTGGATTATCTAAAACTTCTCCTGGGCTTTGATTCCGAAAACCCAGCACTTTTCACACAAATACGAAGGGGAATGGATCCCACAACCTTTACCATTGAAGACGGGGTGATGGAAATTTTAAAATCCTTGAAGCAATTGCTTGAAACCCACTATTGCCTTAGGGTTATTAAATGATTCCCCTTCGGGACAATCAACCCACAGACAGCATCCCCATTGCCTGCTATGCCATTATGGGAATAACCCTTTTGGTGTTTTTATATCAACTTCAACTGGGGTTGAACAATGAAGCTATTTTTTATATTTATGGACTGGTGCCGGGAAAGTATACCGTTTGGGATTTGTCCCGGCATTTTTCCCTGACAAACAAAGTGTTTTCCTTGTTGTCCTATATGTTTTTCCATGGTGGTTTCTGGCACTTTTTAGGGAATATGTGGTTTTTATATATATTCGGGGATAATATTGAAGCCCATTTCGGATCTGTGAGATTCATTGGGTTTTATATTCTTTCCGGCCTTATTTCCGGTGGTTTCCATTTTCTTTTAAACCCCACCTCCCTTGCGCCTACCATTGGGGCAAGCGGCGCCATTGCCGGGGTTATGGGGGCATATTTTCTTTTGTACCCAAGATCTAAAATTCTCACCTTGATTCCCATTATTATCATTCCCTGGATTCTTGAAATACCTGCCTTTATTTTTCTTGGCGTCTGGTTTTTGATGCAGTTTTTAAATGCCGCCGGAAGTGGATCAGGAGCAGGCATTGCCTGGTGGGCGCATATCGGGGGATTTATTGCCGGCATTGTCCTGGTGAAATTGAATCAGCTAGTACCCAAAACCGGCACCCAGGCAAGGCTCAATAAAATTACCCGAAAAAAAACCACCCCAAAACTCCAGGTCATCGTGACCCACTCCATGGATTTTGGTCCTGACCTTTACGGCCAGATGGAAGTCTCTTCTTTGGAAGCGTTGACCGGCACCAAGAAAATGGTTAGTATTCCCTGGGGATTTTATAATCCCTTGTACAAGGTAACAGTTCCACCCGGTGTTAAAAAAGGGACACGGCTTCGGCTGGCCGGTATGGGAAAAACCTTTCCAGACCATAAAAAAGGGGATCTGTTTTTAACCATTCAGATTAAAAATGCGATTTAAAGTCTTTATAAAATATTTATTTTTATCGCTCCTGGCTCTGGTGATCATTGGACAGGCATTGTTTCTTGCCCTACCGGTTCTTGTTGATACCCTCCTTGTTGAGCGCTTAATTCAACGACACTTACCAAAGGCCCTCCCCCAGGGGCTGGTCCCATCGGATCTGAAATTCAAAATAGAGAAAATTGGGTTGACCCATGCCCTTGTGAGCCGCATCCATATTGGCCAGATGCTGTCTGCAGATATAGTGGATTTTCAATACCACCTTAAGGATTTAAAAAAATTTGAACTTGAAAAAATAACAATTTTTGGGCTGAATCTTTATGCCCAGGTGGATGCCGACAACCAATTGCGTCTCAACGGGGAAAAATTCCTCGGTAAAATCAATAACGCCCAAGAGGATAAGGGTGCCCAAGAGGATCAGGATGCCCAAAAGAATCAGGATGATACAGTTGATATCCCACCGGTTCACCTGGACTCTTTTTTGGACTTTTTACCCAAACAGGTGGTGTTAAAAAATGCAACTTTGTCTATTACAACTAGGGGTAAAAAAATTTTAATCCCCTTTGAGGTTCTGTCTTCCCTGAATACCCGGAAGAAAAAAGCTGTTCTCAACGCCCGGTTTTATCCCCTGGGTCAAACCATTAAAACCATCATTGCAGGAGACTTAACCGATGGTATTGAGAGGGTAAGGATCCAGGCCCCCGCCTTTCACCCGGAGGTTCTGGCCGACTTTTTTCCACAAGTTGAAACTCTCAGGATTTCAGGTCCAGTGGATATTGATATTTTAAAAATCTGCAGTGATACCACCTGGCAATTGTCCCTGTCTCAAGTAAAACTTGATCTTCCCAAATTTCCCGGCACACAGATTAAAAATTTAACCGCCTCCTGGGAAAAACAGGCCGAAAAAATTGCAGTTTCCGGTGGTTTTGACCTGGCAAGTTCCCTTACTCCGACCCTGGCGATGCACTTTTCGCTTGACCTGGCTCAAGAAAAAAATCCCCCCTCTTTTTTTGATCTGACCATAAAAAACAAGGCCGTAAATTCTGTTGCCCTAAATTCTATTGACCGGGTCACTTCCTCCCAGGAGTATCGTTTTGATCATCCCCGGCTTTTATTTTCATTAAAAGGAGATCTGGCCCACCAGACCGGGAAGGTTTTATTGAGTTGTCAAAATCTCATGGTAACCCGAAATAAAGACCGGCTTTTGGTTAAAAATTTTGCTTTCACCTCAGGGATTAAAGGAGATTTCTCAGACCAAGGAAAGGGGCTTGATTTTGATATCCAATCGGATTTGTCCAAAATCAAACTGTTCTCTAAAGCCGGGCAGGCAGAAATCATGGGGGCAACGCTAACGGGTAACGCGAGGGTTACAAAACAAATGGATCCCTTGATTCATTTGGACACTAGGATAAATGCTGCCAAAATCGATGCTTCTGAGGTCAACATAAAAGCGGTTGGCATCAATGCACGGCTTCCCCTTGTGTTCCCCTTTAAAAATGAGAATATTCCCGGGTCCTTCTCCATAAAGGAAATTGACTACGATAATAAATTTACGGCCACTCTTGTGGGGAAGATCACCCAAAGCGAGTTGTTGGGAGTCGCGCTGGAGGGTCAGGCAACAATAGCGGGAATAGACAATTTTAATCTTGGGTTTGACGGCAGGGCAGGGGGGGCAGACCCATCTGCCAGGATCAATTTTGTGATCGATCCCTTCTTGTTGATGCCGGCCCACATGAAAAAAATAATGCCAGCCTTAACCCTGGGAGAGGATTCTTCGGTACAATTATCATCAAAGGGGACCATTGAATATAAACACCATGGGATGAAGTCCCACGCCGCCATCGTGATGGATGGGGGGAACCTTTTTTTTCCGGACATGAACCTTTCCCTTAGGGGAATTGCAGGCCGTATTGACTTTAATGATCTGATGGTGCCTGAGTCAATACCCGGCCAGGTTCTGACCATTGACAAGATTCAGGTCAACCAGTTTGAATTGGATACTGCAAAGGTGCGGTTCAGCATAGAAGATGGTAACGCCATCAATATTGAAAATCTTCGTTTTAACTGGTGCAACGGATTGGTCTCAACCGAGTCCATCCGACTGCCCGGCAAAGACAATCTCCTTTCTTTGATCCTGTATTGTGACAGGCTGGAATTGTCGGATCTACTAGAACAGATAGGCGCCTTCCATGCAGAGGGAAAAGGCACGTTAAGCGGAAGAATACCCCTGGTCTATTCAAACGGCGATATTTCCTTTGACAAGGGGTTTTTGTTCTCCACGCCTGGACAAGGGGGAAAGGTGGTGATTGAGAACACACAAACACTCACCGCCGGTATTCCTTTTGGTACACCGGAGTTTGTCCAATTGGACCTGGCCCGTGAGGCCCTGAAAGATTTTGAATATCAATGGGCCAAGCTTGAGCTGAACACGCTTGAAGATACCTTGTACATGAAGTTAGAACTGGATGGAAAACCAGCCAGACTTCTGCCCTTTGAGTATCAACAAGAAATTGGATCCTTTGTTCGGGTGGACGCAACAAGTCCCGGATCAAAGTTCCAGGGAATTAAACTGAATGTGAATTTAAAACTTCCCTTTAACCGGGTCTTAAAATTTGGTAATAAACTAAATAGTATTTTTAATTAATGAAAGGAGAGGGTATGACACGACCATTATGTTTTACACCAATATTTCTTATTTTATTTGTCCTGGCCGGCTGTCAATCCAGCCACCAGGTAGAGGTCAAGCCCGTTGAAATTAAGCCGATTCATATCACCATCGATGTAAATGTAAAGGTAGACAGGGCCCTGGATGATTTTTTCAATGATATTGACGCTGCTGAAGATAAAATTAAAAAAGAGACGTTAAAATAGATTTAGGAGGAAAAATGAACGAGAGAAAGACACTCATTGTAATAGTACTGGTTCTTTTGGGAGTATTGGTATTTATCGGTACTTCTGTGGCTGCCGGGATTGAAGAACGCATGAAACAAAGGCTGCCCGCCATTGTTGCGTTGAAGACCCAGGGGATTGTGGGGGAAAGCAATCGAGGCTATCTTGCTTTTGTCACCGGACAAAAAAGCCAGGAAGCCCTTGTCACAAGTGAAAATAAAGACAGAAAAGCCATTTACACCCATATTGCAAAACAGCAGAACACCTCCCTTGATCTGGTGGAAAAACGGCGGGCCATTGCCCTTGCCAAAAGGGCAATACCCGGTGAATTCTTTCAAAATTCCAATGGGGCCTGGATCAAAAAATAAAATCAAAAAAAACAAAATTGCATGTTGACAGAACCCATAATTTCAGGATAGGTAAAAGCCAATCAGTCTGACTGAAGCTGGACAAAAGACCCAAAAATTAAATTCAAAACAAAAAGGCGCTTCTCGGTACAACCAACGGTGAGGAGCAGATAACTATCAATAAAACCACGAAGGCTAACATGGACAATTTTGTCTTACCCTTTGTGGTTTTTTGCTTTTTAAAGGAGAACAAATGAAATTTAAATGGATGAACACGGCCCTATTGACGGTTACCCTGGTATTTCTTCTTACAAACAATTGTTTTTCCCATTACGGTATGGTAATTCCTTCGGACAATATGATCATGCAGGCGGATAAGCGGGAAATACAATTGGCCCTGTCCTTTTCCCACCCCTTTGAAGGAATCGGCATGGAATTGGTTGCACCAAGGGCTTTTTATGTGATCAAGGATGGAAAAAAACAGGACCTTACCGGAAATCTTTCGCCCGTAATAGTTATGGACAAACCCGGCTGGAAACTGGATTATCCGGTTAAAAGACCCGGGGCCTATGCCTTTGTCATGGAGCCTGAAGCCTATTGGGAACCTGCTGAAGACTGCTATATTATTCACACCACAAAAACCATTGTGGCAGCATTTGGCGATGACGCCGACTGGGATGCAGAATTAGGGTTAAAGACAGAGATCATCCCTTTGTCAAAGCCCTTTGGCTTGTATGCCGGAAATCTTTTCCAGGGGATCGTTAAGCTGGATGGAAAACCGGTTCCATATGCCGAGGTTGAAATAGAATTTTATAATGAGCATAAAACAGCCGTTGCGCCGACGGAATATATGGTCACCCAGACCGTAAAAGCTGACCAAAACGGTGTTTTCTCCTATTGTGCTCCTGTTTCCGGCTGGTGGGGCTTTGCCGCCTTGAACACCTCGGATAAAAAAATGATGCACAATGGTGAAAAAAAGGATATAGAGCTTGGGGCGGTTCTTTGGGTAAAGTTTGAAACGTGGCAGGAAAAATAAAATTATGCATATCTCTGAAGGTGTTTTATCCGGACAGGTATTGGCAGCAGGCGCTGTTATTACCATTGTCGGTACAACCATTGGGTTGAAAAAAATTGATTATGATCAGATGGTTCACGTGGCAATTCTGGCATCTGCTTTTTTTGTGGCCTCATTGATCCATGTCAATATCGGTCCTGTGAGCGTACATTTGATTTTAAACGGTGTGGTGGGGCTTCTTTTGGGATTGGCAGCCTTTCCCGCAATCCTGACAGCCCTTGTGCTGCAGTCTTTATTTTTCCAATATGGCGGATTGACCGCCCTGGGTGTTAATGCCGTGATTATGGCCCTGCCGGCTGTTCTTGTGCATTATCTTTTTTTGCCCATGGTGGGTAAATCTGAAAAACTGACCTTTATTGCCGGTTTTTTTGCCGGATTTTTTTCAATTGTATTTTCTTGTTTGCTCCTGGGGATGGCCCTGTGGTTTACCGATGAAAATTTTTTAAAAACCTGTGTTGCCATTATTTCCGCCCACGTGCCGGTGATGGTAATTGAGGGGATTATAACCGGATTTTGTGTCTCCTTTTTGTTGAAAGTGTATCCGGAGATATTACCGACTAAACATAAAGTGGGAAAATAAATGAAAAAAATTTTAGCCTTTATTGTCCTGGTTCTTATGATCTCGAGTACATCTGCCCTGGCCCATAAAGTCATTGTATTTGCCTGGGTGGAGCAGGGGCGTATCCATGTGGAGGGCAGTTTCGGATCTGATCGTCCGGCCAAAAATTGCGAGATCAAGGTAACAGGCCCAAACAAAATTCTGGTTCACAAGGGAATCACCGACGCCCAGGGCATGTATTCCTTTGCGCTTCCTCAAATCCTGGATTCGGATCTGGTGATTGAGATGAATGCCGGCCCCGGCCACTTGGGGCATTGGACCATCCCAAAGGATGAGTTGGTTGCGGAACCCACCCCTGAAGCCGTCGAAAAAAAAATGGCAGAAAAGCAATCCCTTGAAAAAAAACCTTCCATGAGCAGGATAGCCTCGGGAATTGCCCTGATTTTTGGCGTGGCATTTGTAGTCGCCTGGATTAAACAAAAAAAGAAAGATGGGCCCAATGCTTGAAAATACCCTGTCAGGCGGCAACTCCCCCATCCACAGACTGGATCCTAAAATTCGGATTCTGACCGCCTGTTTTCTTTCCATTGCTGCGGCATTGTGTGATAATCTAATCCTCGCCCTTGGCTATCTTATCATTGCACTGGGGTTGACCGGTCTGGCCCGGCTGCCGATAAAAGCCCTGACAAAAAGACTGTCCCCCCTTTGCTGGTTTCTATTGATGATCTGGATTTTTCTTCCCCTGACATTTGAAGGAAACATTGTGTTTGAGTATGGATGGCTTCGGGTCTCCTCCCAGGGAATTTTGCTCAGCGCAAAAATTTCCCTCAAGTCCGTTGCCATCCTATTGATGTTTTCCGCCTTGGTTGCCACCATGCCCATGGCCTCTCTTGGTTCCGGTCTTCATCAGCTCAAGGTGCCGGACAAACTGGTGTTTTTATTGCTCATGACCTATCGGTACATTGCCGTGATTCAAGGCGAATATTCACGGTTGTTGAGGGCGGCAAAATTTAGAGGCTTTAAACCGGGAACCAATTTGCATTCATATAGAACCTATGCCTTTCTTGCGGGTATGCTCTTTGTCAGGGCCTCTTTTCGGGCAAAACGGGTCTACCAGGCCATGCGCTGCCGCGGATTTCAAGAAAAGTTTCATACCCTTGACTTCTACCCGGCCAATGGATTAAACTATTTGTTTTTATGGGCAATGCTTTTGCTGACCGCAGGGCTTGTCCTAATGGAACTAACTTGGATTTAATAATGACGACGCCCACGAAGACTCAACTTGGCAGCAAACACCCAGCAGATACTCCCAGCATTATCAAGCTTACCAATATAACATTTGCCTATCCCGGGTCTGAAAATAAGGTATTGGATTGCCTCAACCTCGATATAAAATCAGGAGACAGGATCGGGATGATGGCACCCAACGGCAGTGGAAAAACTACATTGCTGCATACCATTATGGGGCTTTGTAAACCGGAAACAGGGGGTATCGAGGTGTTGGGCACTCCCATGGAAACCGAAAAAGATTTTACCCGGATCCGTTCCAGGGTGGGGCTTTTATTCCAAGATTCTGATGACCAGTTATTTTGTCCCACGGTTTTGGATGATGTGGCCTTTGGACCACTGAACCTGGGATATTCACGGCAACAGGCCATTGATACCTCCAGAAAAATGCTTAAAAATCTTGGTATTGAGGAGTTTGAACAAAGCGTGACCCATCGGTTGAGCGGGGGGCAAAAAAGACTGGTGGCCCTGGCTGCCGTTCTGGCCATGTCTCCTGCAATTTTGCTGCTGGATGAACCCACAGCTGGATTGGATGTGGCGGTTAAAAAAAAATTAATCCATATTTTAAATCATTTGGAAATTACCTATTTTGTGATTTCCCATGAATTTGACTTTCTTAATGCCGTGGCTGACAAGGTTTATTCAATGGACAACGGCAAAATTTTAACAGATGATGAGATCCATATCCACCGCCATGAGCATATTCACAAGCATGGAAAACATCCCCATGTTCATAAATAGACCCGACAAGTTTAGGATGGATTAGGGGATGTTTTAGAACGGTAAGCTTCTTGTTTTTAAAAAAAAAGTTATGCGCCTGCCATGAGGGCTATCAGTTCCTTTTGGATACAAAAGTAAATATCTTCATCACTGCCGTACACATCAACGACATCCTTGTGATCAAGCAGTTTCTCCACCACAAAGGCGGTTAAGTAAAGGCTGGCAATATTGGGATTGGAAATAAGGGTTCTAAAAGGAGCCACCATATAATCAATATCAAAATCTTCGGACTTGCACAGGGTATCTAAACACCGGACAATCTGATTTTCGATACTGGATTTGCTGACGGTTTCAATGAGTCCTGTTTCAATGAGTTTCATGGAAACTTTAGAACTGAAGGTTTCAATGTTGTCCCGGATGGCATTGATTGTTTTGATTCTTTCCCGTTCTTTTGAGGATTCGATTTTCGAAAGAAGCTTGGCTTCTCTGTTTCCGTTATAAAAAATTTTGGCCATGGATTTATCCTTAAGGTAAACAAAAAAACATTAAATGTTAATTAACTATTATAGTATAAAACCCGACATTTTTTCAAGTCAAAATCTAAACCTCTTCGATAATTATTTGAGCAGTACCAGGTTTGAATTTGTTGATTTTCAGCTTAAAGACAATTTGCGCATAATATTCCGGCAAATTTTTTGTGTCCCCAATATTAAAATGAAAGGCCTCAACGCAATGGCCGGAAGGCGTATCGGCACTTTGCAGTGTCATTTTCCGATGAAGGTTGCCAATGATGACAGAAGAAATTACCCGAAGGCGTTTGCAAAGAAATACAGGTTCCGGGTTTGCCATTCCAAAAGGCCGCAGTCCATTGATGGCCTGTGCCAGGTCAAAAGTGATATCTTCAATGTCAAGTTGTGCATCAATGGTAAGGGTTTTTAAAAAATCATCCTCATTGTATTGGTTTTGTAAATACCGCGTGATGCCCGATTTAAGCTTTTCAAGATTCTCTCGTTTAAGGGTCAGGCCGGCTGCCATGGTATGACCTCCGAATCTTTCAAGCAGATGACCATTTTCCACAAGGGCTTTATGGATATTGATGGTGTTGATGCTTCTGCAGGATCCCATGGCCATTTCTTCTGAATGGGACAGCAGAACCACCGGGCAGACATATTTTCGGGAGAGCCTGGATGCAGCAATGCCCAGGACCGATGGATTCCATCTCGAATCACATAACAAAAGCAAATGATTGTCCAGAAGGGAAGGGTCCCTTGCGATACGGTGCTCAATATTCAATACAATTTCTCGTTCAATCTGCTGTCGCTTTAGGTTGAGTTCATCCAGAAGAGTGGCCGTTGTTTGTGCCTCATATTGATTTACAGCCGTCAAATGGCTGACACAAATTCGGGCATGGGATATCCTGCCGGCAGCATTTATTCTGGGCACCAGCTTATAGGAAATATCATCTGAATCCATATGTTTAGGGTCAATTCGACAGACCCGGGAAAGGGAGAGGATTCCCGGCCTTTTTCCCAACTGCATTTGTTTTAAACCCGCCATGCACAAAACCCGGTTGTCGTCAATCAAGGGAACCATATCCCCGATGGTACCGATGGCAAACAAATCCAGATATCTTAAAAGATTGGGTTCTTCAATTTCTTTCCAAACATCCTTGTCTCTGAAATATTTTCTAAGGGCCATGACCAGGTAAAAGGCAACGCCCACACCCGCAAGATAATCGAGGCCCGAAGAACAATCACCCCTTTTTGGATTGATCACTGCAAGTGCCTGGGGAAGAAAATTGCCAGGTTCATGATGATCGGTGATGATGACATCAATATCTTCATCCCTTGCAGTTTTGACGGCTTCAATTGAACCAACCCCGCAATCCACCGTAATAATTAAATCCACTGACAATTGAACGGCCATGTCAATGTGAGGGGGATGAAGGCTATATCCTTCTTTTATCCTATGGGGAATATACCAGGTCACATCGGCATCCAAATGGGTAAAAAAATCATATAAAAGAGAGGTGGCCGTCACCCCGTCTGCATCAAAATCCCCAAAGATAAGAATCTTTTCTTTGTTGAAAACAGCGGTATGGATTCTTTCAACCGCCTTGTCCATATCCATCAGACTAAAGGGATCTTTTAATTGTTCAAAGGTGGGGTTTAAAAAAAAGTGTGCCGCCCCCGGGGTTTGAATCCCCCGGCCATAAAGTAGAGAGGCAATTACAAGATGACAGTCAATCTCTCGTGAAAGTTTTTCAACCCCATCGGGGTCAGGCTGGGCATATGTGAGTTTGGTTTCCATTCAATGAGTTAGATTGTATATCGGCTATACCCGGCAAAGTCAAATGGTATGAAACCATGTGTTAAATCCCCCCCCCTTTCAATAACCGGCATGGCCGGAGCCCGGGTATTTGTTCTCACCACAACTAAAAATGAAACACGTATAATTGCAATACCCCGGTCGGAGTTTCATATAAACCTGAGGGGTGTTTTAAAAAAAACAGGGGGTGAATAAAGAATTCATTTGAGGAATATAGGTCAACGATGATATAAAGACTGTTTTAAGAATTATATTGGATTGTAGATGAAGACCATACTCAAGGAATATCGGGTTGATAAATCCCGAATCGGTTTTATCAAGTTTATTTTCGAAGCCCATGAAGGCATTGCCGTAGCCACCACGCTGGATCCAAAAACCGGCCATATCAGACTTGCCATTGCCCCAGAAAGAACCGAATCAGCATTCAGGATCATTGAAGATCTAAAAAAGGATTTTTTATTTAATGAATTATAAAAGGTATGCCTATATTAATACCATTGGCTGTCAGATGAATGTTTATGATTCTGAAAAGCTCGCCGATATTTTAAAATCCCATGGATTTGAGATGACCCGTGAGATGGACAAGGCCGATATCGTGGTATGTAATACCTGTTCCATTCGTCATAAGGCCGAGGAAAAAGCCTTTAGTTTTTTGGGGAAATTTGCCAAGGAAAAGAAAAAGAGACCCCATTTGATAACCGTGATGGCAGGTTGCGTGGCCCAGCAGGAGGGGGAAAAAGCTTTTGCCAGAGTTCCCCACCTGGATATCGTTCTGGGGACCCAGGCAATTTCCAGGTTTGGACGTCATTTAGATGCCTTTAAATCCGGCAAAAGACAGATTGTGGATATTGAAGAATCCGATGTGATCTTTGAAGCCATGCCGGATATCCCGGTATCCTCTGGATCCGACTTTGATGAAAACAAAATTTCAAGATTTATTACCATTATGCAGGGCTGTGACAATTATTGCACCTATTGTGTGGTGCCCTATGTCAGGGGAAGGGAAAGAAGTCGCAGTCACGCTGGCATTGTGGATGAAATTACACTCCTTGCCAACAGTGGTATCCGGGAAATCACCCTGCTGGGCCAAAACGTCAACAGCTATGGGGTCAAGGAAGAGGGGATCTCCTTTCCCCAATTATTGGAAAAAGTCAGTGCGGTGGAAGGGATTGCCCGGATTCGTTTTGCCACCTCCCATCCCAAGGACTTGTCCCTGGAATTGATCCATGCCATCCGGGATATTGACAAGGTGTGCAATCACCTTCATCTGCCGGTACAATCGGGTTCCAATAAAATTTTAAAAAAAATGAACCGGGGCTATACAAGGGAAACCTATCTCCAACGAATAAATGCCTTGAAAAAGGCCTGCCCTGGTATTTCCCTGTCAACGGACATTATTGTGGGATTTCCAAGCGAAACCCTTGAAGATTTCAATGATACCATGGAATTGCTCAAAACCGTTGAGTTTGATTCCATCTTTGCCTTTGCCTATTCTGACAGATCCTCAGCCCCGGCAGCAAAATTTTTGGACCAGGTGGAAGAAACGGAAAAAAAGCGGCGGTTAAACCTATTATTGGAATTACAGGATGTCTATACAGACAAGAAAAATAAGGCCCTTGTTGGAAATAGTATTGAGGTGCTGGTTGAGGGAAAAAGCCTAAAACAGCATGACGGATTCATAAAAGCCTCTGATAAAATGAAACAAATGACCGGAAGAAGTGCATCCAATAAGATTATACATTTTCCTTCAGAAAATAGTGCCATTGGCGATCTTATTACCATCCGGATTGAAAATGCGTACCCCCATTCATTATGGGGCTACCCTTTGGGAGTTGAAAAAAATGAAAAATAAGTCGGTAAAAATCGGCAGAAACGATAGTTGTCCCTGCGGCAGTGGTAAAAAATATAAAAATTGCTGTCGGAATGAAAAACAGGAAGTTTCCATTCGGGATGAATATAAAAATCGGTATGACATTATTTTAAAAACCCCGGAACAGATCGACGGTATTAAACGGGCCGGAGATCTGTTGATGTCCATTATGAACCGGGTTGAACGGATGATAAAACCGGGATTAAAAACAGATGACATCAATACCTTTGTCCATGAAGAGACCATTAAAGCCGGTGGAATTTGCGCCCCGCTAAACTATAGAGGATTTCCCAAAAGTGTCTGTGTCTCCATCAACGATGTTATTTGCCACGGTATCCCCGGGGAGCGGATCCTTGAAGACGGAGATATTGTCAACGTGGATATTACCCCTATTCTCGATGGATATTATGCCGATGCCAGCAAAACCTTTTTTGTAGGAACCCCGGGGCCGGATGCCCGTAAGATCGTCGCTGTGGCAGCCGAGTCCCTAAAGCGGGGTATTGAAGCACTGACCCCGGGTGCTACCCTGGGAGATGTCGGCCATGCCATCCAGAGCTATGCAGAAGGATGTGGATGTTCAGTGGTGCGCGAATTTGTGGGCCACGGAGTGGGAATCGATTTCCACGAACAACCCCAGGTGCTTCATTTTGGAACCCCGGGAAAAGGGCTTTGCCTGGTGCCGGGAATGGTCATCACCATTGAACCCATGATCAACCTGGGTAAAAAAGAGCTCCATGTCCTGAAAGACCGGTGGACGGCTGTAACCAATGACGGTTCCCTATCCGCCCAGTTTGAACAGACCATCCTGATAACCCAAGAGGGGTATGAGATTCTGACTCCCTATGAATTATAACTAGTTTCACAGCTATTTATATTCTTTTTTATTTATCTTTTTATGGGCGCAAGTTCTGCTGTATTTTATTGCATTGCCTGTATCATTCGGCCTAGGACCGCCCCCTTTGATAGGCGAAGGATGTTTT
This sequence comes from Desulfobacteraceae bacterium, assembly GCA_016743945.1. Classification (GTDB taxonomy): domain Bacteria; phylum Desulfobacterota; class Desulfobacteria; order Desulfobacterales; family Desulfobacteraceae; genus NBML01. Next base: position 169,908 of record JADGFI010000008.1, on the reverse strand, counting down.
TTTACGCCCCTTTAAACCCGGGGCGTTTATCCTTAACGTCCGTTTAGATTTTTACATGTTGAACCTTTTTTTTTAAAAAACACGCCTTGATTTAAGTTTTAAAATCCACGCTAAAAATAGAACCACCGGATTGATAACAATCGCTTTTACCTTCGCAAAAAGAACAATCACGAATATTCCCCGGACAGATATCGGTTTTGCCGGGAATAAATTTACATCTTTTTGAAGTGGCATGAATCGAAAAATTATATTGTTCAGAAAATATTTTCATCCGCAGCAGATCAGCCCCTCTCCCACCAGCATTAAACTCAAACGGCTTTTTTGAAGAATAGGCAGCCGTTCCCTGGGTTGAGAAAAAACCTTTAAATATCCTTGTAAGTTGATCGTCAAGGATTCCCACACCATAATCCTTAACAGCAAACCTGAGGCCGGATTCCTGATTTGAGACGATCACCTTGATTTTCCCATGATCTGGGGTGTTTTCGACAGCATTTTTTATTAAGCCGTCTATCACCTTTTGCAAGGGTTCAGATGGGATAAATACAGATGGAGTTGATGCTAAGACCTGTTCAATTGTAAGTATGCGATGAACGAATTTACGGCTCATCTTTTCAAGACGGTGCCGGACAAATTCATCAAGCATAATTTCTTCAGGCCCGGTGTCTCGAATTTTAAAGATATCGTTGATACGAGTTCTGACACAATCAAGAATCTTTGTATCTCCTGTTTGTGTCTCTAAGGTGTCCTCTAATAAATCTGTGCATTGATCTATAAAAAAAGATAACAATTTCGGATGTTCAGATTCATTTTCCAAAATAATATCACGAACTTCATCCTGAAGGCGCTTGATCCGTTCCACGTTTCTTTGGGCTCTGTCCATTGACCGTTTCCAGGAATAATCGGGAAGCGTTTCAAGCTTTTTTTCAAGGATCTGTAATGTCCCGCTGAAGATGGAAACCGGGGTCTTTAATTCATGGGATAAATGATTGATTGCCTTACTTTTTGCCCGGTCAAGGCTTTGAAGTTCTTTGTGGGATTGTTTTAATTCATCAGAGAACCGGGCATTTTCAATGGAAAGTCCCACGGTTCCGGCAATCATTTCCAATAATTTAATATCCGGATTTTTAAAAAGCCCTCCAGTCCTATTGAACGCCGCCAGAACACCGATAATTCGATCATAACTCTTGATCGGAACCAGCACATAGTTGTCAAAAGAATACCCAAACTCATGATCTCTTTTGGCATAGCGCGCCGAATCTTTGTACCCATCATTTACAATCAGCGGTTTTCCTGTTTTAACAACCTCTGATGAGGCCAGACTGTCCATTGGAAGCCGAATTTCTTTTACCCTTTTTTGGGTGGCCTTATCATTATCGGCGGCTCCCGGGAAAAAAAATTCTTTTTTCTCTTCATCCAGAAGAATGACAAGCGCCCCCTGGGTATCCAGCAACCGTTTAATTTCACCGGTGATATAGTCAAGCAGCTCTTCAAGGTCCGGATATTGTGGCAAGGCCATACTGATCCTGAGCATGGCATCGTTACTGAGTGCAATCCGTTTTTCCGTGGTAATATCCCTAATAACCAATTCTCCGGGTATCCCCATCTCTGATTTGGAATCAAGCAAGATCCGGTATCGTTTTGCCGATTCTTTTAAAGAAACTTCGTTTTGATTTAAGGATGCGACTTGACGTTTAAGACACGTAATCTGTTGTTCCAATTCTTCATATGTGGCTTTTTGGGTCATTAAAGGTCTCCTAACCTGAATTCATTTCACAATGATAGCATCAAGATTATAGAGCATCAATATTTTTAGCCAGAAGGTATCCATTAGCTCAATAACCTTACCAAATGATATGGTCAAGTAAAAATGGACACTTTTTTAAGCTGGATTTTCCATTCTGGTGAATTTAATTGCGTTTAACCACTAAAAAAGTTATTTTACATTAACCATCAACATTGAAGGACTGGTTGGCATTTCTCGGATACCATATGACTCCTCTGAAAAGAGTGAAAAAAAAGAGTTTTTTTTTGGGGGGGGGTAAGGTCTGGTGTTCGATACCAACCTTCAGTTCAAATGAGTTCGATTCCTATTTTGGGATTTGAACCGCCATCCCCAAAGTTTGAACGGGTGCGCCATAGCGCAGCAACTCACTTTCTAAGGGCCATATTGCGCGGTAACGTTACCTGTCTTTCATAAGAATTAGTTCAATTCAGTGCTGTTACTATTTAAAAGGGTTTCAATGGTTATTTCGTCCAGTCGTTTGAACATAGCCCGGCTGGCTTCGACCCAAACCCATTGGGAAAGGCAGTCTCCAGCCTTGTTACAGATCCCGCAAAGTTTAGTGTCCTGTTCTGCGCAATCGGTTATGGCCGTGGTATTTTCCAGGGTTCGGACGATATCACCAATGGTGATTTCTGAAGAGGGTTTTGCAAGCATATGACCGCCAAACGGTCCTCTTCGAGAGATAATGATATGGGCTTGCTTTAATTTTCCGGTAAGTTGCTCTAAATATTTTAAAGAAATATTTTGCCGTTTAGAAATATCTTTTAAGGAAACAGGCTTTTCCTTCCCGTTAATGGCTATATCAATAACCATCCTGGTGCCGTATCGGCTTTTGGTTGTAAGTCTCATATATGGTGTTCCCTTAATTAATAAGTATGATTATTTTGTTTTCTGGGAAGATGGATTGTAAAAGTGGTGCCTTGACGTTTAATGGATTGAACATCTACATTACCACCGTGCTGTTTTACCACGCTGTTCGCAATAAATAGTCCCAGACCGGTACCCATAGACCCTTTTGAAGTGAAAAACAAGGTAAACATTTTTTCACGGGTTTCCTGGTCCATACCGATGCCATTGTCTTTGATGACAAGGCAGATACAATCATCATCTTCAATCTTAACCGTAAAGGTTACCCAATGTTTTTTCTGGGTTTTATCAAATGAACAGGCATCTATGGCATTTTCCAGAAAATTAACCAGGGCAGCTTCCATCCAGTCAGGGTTTACTTCAATAGAGCCTGGAGCATCTGTAAGAGTGACCTTAAACCGAACATTGTTTTTTTGGGCCAACGGTACAATGCTCCGGCTAATATTATCCACCAACTGTTTAAGATCCATGACCTTGAATCGGTGTTCCCTTGTCTTTGCATAATACAGGATCTCTAATACCATTTTTTTGATTTTATTGGTCATGGTCTGTATTTGTTCAAAAGCCTTGTCTACCCGCGCTTTATCTTTTTTATTGAGGCCTGTCTCAAGCTGGTAAAGCCCTCCGTCCAGAGCCGTGAGCATTCCTTTTACGCCATGGGACATGGATCCGAGCATAAGGCCAAGAGAGGTTAAATGGTCCTGGAGCTGGCGGATCTGGGTAATATTACTAGACATTTCCATGACCTGGGTAATATCGCCTTTTTCATCTTTGATAGGAGCTGTCTGGGTGAGAACATTGTATTGCTTGCCTGAAACAGATGTGACAATTTCTTCGGTTGAGTGCATTTTGCCATCTTTGAAGGTCTGAACAACCGGACAATTTTCACATTGACTGCCCCTGTGCTTGTATACCTGATAACAATAGGCACCAATTGAATTGCCAAAATGCTTTTTAAACCGTCTGTTGGTAGCGGTGACGCGCAGGTCTTTGTTCTGGACCGAAATATAACAGGGGACTTCATTAAACAGCTGGTTAAAATTGTTCCGGGCATTGTGAAGATCTGCCAGCCTTTCAGAATACCGCTTGATTGTTCGAATCTGGAGCAATTGTTTTTTTACACGGCGCAGTGACAGGTCCAGGGCTTTGCTATTGAGCGGAAGCTGTAAATATTGAACAACTTTGAGATCAAACAGATCCATGGCAAGATCTATATGTTCCGGCGGTCCGTATACGATTAATTGAAATGGCTGGCGGGCTTCCGTAATCAGCGAAAGCCGGCTGGCAATTTCTTGATCAATGAACAGGTCTCCTAGAATGATGTCCCACGAAAAATCATCCAGGCATTCAAAAACCGTTTTGGTGCAAGAGGCAATCGTCACATCATACTGGGTACGTTCCAGGTATGTTTTTACTGCCCCTGCATGCCCAAGATCGTCGTCTATGAGTAATATCTGTCCGCCCATTTTAAAATCCCGCTGTGCCTATCCGATGGTTTCTTTGACAATTTTAAGCAATTGTTCCCGGTCAAAAGGCTTTTTAATAGAAGCCACAGCTTTTGGAATGGCATAGGCATTCCCTGACAGGCCGGAAATTACAATGACAGGTATGTTTTTTAAATCGTCGTCCTGGGTCATGTGCCTGTAAAAACGGGGACCCCATTCCCCCGGCATTTCAATGTCCAACGTTATTAAATCAGGTTTAATTTGTCCTGCCTTTGTCAGGCCTTCTTTGGCATCTTCGGCCACAGCAGTCTCATACCCATTGTCAGTGAATAAAGATTCAAGGTAGTCCAGAATGTTGGGATCATCGTCTACGATTAAAATGCGCTTTTTCATAAAAACCTCTTTTGTTCAATGGTTGACACTGATAACAGGACAGCCTGCCCTGACGATTACCTGTTCGACATTGCTGCCAAGTATGCCCTCATCTGTTTGGTTTTTTCTAGAATGGTGGGCCAGGATAATTAAATCTGAATGATTATCCCTTGCATATTTTACAATTTCGATAAATGGAATACCTTCCCATACCTCCATGGCATAATTTTTAAGCTGCTTGAGCCTGGGCTCATACCTGGACCGGATCATCCGATAGGCCTCTCTGATTTTTTGCTCCAGGTCATCCTGGGACAATAATTTTCCCGTTGATACAGGAAAGATATCAATTGCGTGAAAGACATTGATTTCACAGTCAAGGGCTTTGGCCACTTTAACGGCAAAATCAAATGCCTTGTCCGAGGCCTCTGAAAAATCCGTACCAAAGGTAATGTTTGACAAGCCTCCCCAGAAAGATGCTGCCGGGCGATTGACTATCAGAACCGGGCATTTGGAGGCTTTGGCTACTTTTTGCATGGTGGTGCCGGCCATACTTTTTTTGTAAACAGAGTCCTCATCACTTCCTGTGCTTCCCCCAAGAAGAATCAGGTCAGGACCGGTATCCTTGGCCTGGCGAAGAATCTCACGGCCTGGAAATCCGATGGTGACATGGATGTCAAACTTTAAGTTTTCTTTTAGATAATGTGAATAATAGGTTTTAACCTCTTCTTTTACCCAGGCCATGTAATCATCGTCAACATCAACCTTCTCGCGGGTTTTCACATCCACGACCACCTGGCTGTACCCCCTGGACGGGACGCCCAGAACATGGAAAATATCCAGGTGGGCATCATAACTTTTTGCAATATTGAATGCGACCCTTGCAGCATGGTCACTGGCGGGTGTAGCGGATGTAGCAAATAGAATTTTTTTAAACATGGTATACCCCTTCTGGTTCGCTATTCTATTCTTCGGGTTTCAAATGATCCGGTAAATCCAGCATTTTAATAATGATAGGTTTTAAGAAAGACCATCGAATTCCAATTTCATACTCTTCTTCCAGGTCACGAATGGCATCCCAGCAATTGTGACACGGCGCTAGAACCAGCTTTGCACCGGTTGCAAGAATCTGGTCCCGCTTGGTTATCAGCGCCCGGTTTCTTTGTTTTCGAAACTTGCCGATCCCGTTGAATCCGCCGCCGCCGCCGCAGCAATAGTTGTGTTCCTTGTTGGGTGACATTTCCACAAAAAAACCCGGATCAACAATGTAACTGATGATTTTTCGGGTGGCATCCTTTAATCCCTGGTTCCGGATATAGTTGCACGAATCCTGGATGGTCACCAATTCCTTGATCCGTTTGGACGGATCAATTTTTAATTTGCCCATTTCCAGAGCCTCGGCCAGCCATTCAACATAATGGATGGATTGTGCAGGCGGCAGGCCGTTTTCCCGTCCGGCCCAATAGGGTCCTTCAATTACAGTGGCCCTATGGGCATGGCCGCATTCCGTGCCGATCATGCGTTTGGGCTTGAGTCTTTCCATGGCGGCGTAAACCGATTCCACCTGCATTTTACAGGCAGCCCAGTCACCTGCGAACATGGCCAGACTGGTCTGTTCCCACCCCTTGGACGGCACAGTCCAGTCTTCTCCGGCCGCATGGAACAAAATAGCGGCTTCAGCCAGGTCTTCGGGATAATGCTTGACCTCCCTGGCATTCACCGTATACATAATGTCCGCCCCCTCTTTGTCCACGGGTACGCTAAGTCCGGGATAGTCCTCCTCATATTCTTCAACCATCCACTCGAAGGTATCCACAAAATCCGCATCCGTGACATCCATCTGGGCTCTGTAGGCCCGGTGCATGCCCGCACCGATTTTTAGCTCCCACGGGACAAAGCCCTGCTGGTATAACAGCCCCCGAAGGTATCCGAACATGATGCCGGTATCAATACCGTGGGGGCAATAGGTGCCGCAACGATTGCAGCAGGTGCACTGGGCCCAGGCTACTTCCATGGCATGGCGCATAAAGGCATTGTCGACCTTTCCTTTGCGCTTGATGATTTCACCCAGGGTGGACTGAATTTTATAGGCGGGCACCTGTTTTGGGTCCCGGTTGTTGACCTGGTAAAGAAAACAGCTTTCAGCGCACATGCCGCAATGGGCACAGATTTCAAGCCAGGTTTTCAACCTGGATTTTAAGGTTTTTTGTATGGTGGCCCAGAGAAGGTCGGAATCGATATCCAGGTGTTCCATTTCTTGATAATAGGTATTGCCGCTGGTGTCGGACAACAGGAAATTGACTTCCTCGGGTGTGTTAGCCGGTTGTTTATTGCAATATTTTCCTTCAGGCATGGATGGGTTTCTCCTTGAATAATGTTGACATGTTCTGCTTTTGTTACCAGGCCATTTTGGTCCCTTTCATCCCACCGCGTTTGATGCCAAAATCCATTCCCAGCTGGGCGCGGGAGGCAAAAAACAAAAAGATATGGGACAGCTTGGTAAAGGGAATGGCCAGCAACAGCAGTTCGCCGGACAAAATATGCATGTTCAGCCAAAAAGAATAGTCTCCCACCTGGTAACGGGCAATCAGGCCGGTAATAAATGGTGCCAATGAAATTAACAATATAAAATAATCGTTTAAGGTGGTCAGTATCCGCACTTCAGGTAGAACAATCCGTCTTAAAATCAAAAAGAAAGCAGATACCACTGCCGTCCAGGTCAAAAAATCAGCCGCATTGGCACCCAATGCCGGCAATGAAATGCCAAGCTTGCTGTCCAGAAAAATAGTGTGCCCTGCCAAAAATAGCGGGATACATACAGCACCGATATGGAACCCGAAAAAAACAATGGTTATAAAAGGCTGGGTTCTCCAGCCATAGGTGCCAAAGGGAATAACCCATTTGTATATTGAACGAAATGCCCCTTTTAAGCCGGGGATTGGGTGGGCTTTATAGGCCACGCGGTCCAATTGCCAGCTCAAGCCTTTAAAATATAGAACAAATCTGACCAGCATCCCGATCATACAGACACTTGCTGCGATCCAGAAAAAGATGCCTGTTAAAAATTCATGCATTTATTTATGCCTCCGTTTTTTTTTGTGGTTTTCGTGCATCAGTCGGCACGGGTTAGTCTTTTTCTCTCTGGGTTAAAAAAAACCAAAAAAGCGGCATAAAAATCAGGATTCCTCCCATGATCAGGTAGGTGATGTTTTTGGTGGATATCATAAAATCCTGAAGTGTATAAAAAATGGTTTCCAATTGCTCCTCCCTTACTCTTTCAAGAATTTAATGGGTTTTATAATCCGGGTGCTCGTGGAGAATCGGCATCCGGGTGGTGATAAATCTATATACAACAATACCAAGGGTGACAATAAAGACGGATGTTCCGATTTCCATGAAACTTGGGACATACCTGTCTGCTGCGGGCAAATGATAATTGAAGGCGATAATGGAAATATTGAGCCGGTTTAAAACAATGCCCAGAACGGTCCAGGCGGATGCCCACCTGACCATGGTCAGATTCTGTTCTCTTGAGCCCATGGCATACAAAATGGCCGGGAATGCGACAAACCCGATCAGCTCGACTAAAAACCAGGCACCCCAGCCCGTGATCAGGTAATGCCAGTTGTTGTCCATTGCAACACCGATCAATTTGATGGCCAGATATCCCATCATGACAAAGGAAGCTGCCTTGGCAAAACCAAAGGCGACTGTCGGGGCTTCCCTGTGATGGGTATCATCCATTTTGTGGTCCAGGTAACGGTGGGCCAGGGATCCTTCAAAAATGACCATGGACATGCCGGCAAACATGCTGGAAATAAAGAAATACACATGCAGATAGCCCGAATACCACAAGGGGTGAATCTTGGACGGGGCAATCATGAACAATGCGCCCAGGGATGATTGGTGAAGCGTTGACAAGATTACGCCGAAAATGGTCAGCACCAGGGTCAGTTTGACCACAATTGCCCTGATTTTTTTTAAGCCCAGCCATTCAAATGCCGCTGGTGTGAACTCAACAAATAAAACCGTCAGGTACAAAAAAACGCACAAGCCGACTTCGAATAGTAAGGAGGAGGTGCCCTGGGAGTAAAAGATCGGATAGGGCAAGCGCCAGGGGCGGCCCACATCATAATGAAGGGCAAACACCACCAGGCCATAGCCTAAAAATGCCGTGAGTATGGCAGGCCGTACGGCTGAATGAAATCGCTTGAGCCCGAAAATATAACAGGCCGATGAGGTTACATATCCGCCGGCAGCAAGGGCAACACCGCAAAGCAGGTCAAAACCGATCCAAAGCCCCCAGGGGTTGTTGTTGTCCAGGTTTGTGACAGCGCCTATCCCCTGGGTAAACCGAAGGATGGTTAAAATTGCCCCCCCAACAAGTATGATGCCTGTAATGACGTTAAAAGGGGTTAATTTCCCCTGGGCCGGTTGTGTGTTTTCAGAATCCATTTATACCTCCTCCCTGCCAACTGTATCCTTTGATATGTCATCTGATAAGTCATCTTTTGGGGTTGTGTCTTTTAATTGTGACCCTTTGGCGGATTTGTCTTCATCTTGTGGCTGATCCACCTGGGGTTTTTCGACTTCTTTGGCAGCTTCGGCCTCTTTAGCGGCTTCTTCCAGAGCTTTTTTTACTTCAAAATTAATGGCAGCTGTTTTTTCCTGGGTCATTTTTTGTCTGAGCGCATCTAATTGGTTTGTTGTGTCTTGCTTTGATGTTGTGATGGTCCGGGCAACAGCTGCTTCCTGCTCCTGGGCGGCAATCTTGTCTTTTCTCTTGGAGATGGCATAGGCCCCGGTGAGAAGCACCGGCCAGAGTCCCACAATAATGGGAACGGCGGACAATGCACCGGCGGTCAGTTCAGGTGCTGATTTTATGCCCAGGTCTTCTCTCATGCCTGTCTTGGAAAAAGGTTGTCCTGAAATATACAGCCAGCTGGTTCCGCCCATTTCATGCTCTCCATAGACGTGGGGGATGTATTGGTCGGAAAATTTGTCGATTCTTTTCCAGGCCGCCCTGATCAATTTGTCCCGTTCGCCAAATATCAAGGCTTCTTTTGGACAGGCGTCAACGCATCCGGGCAATTTGCCTTCAAGTAGCCGGGGATGGCACATGGTGCATTTGGTGACACTGGGCGTTAATGCCTTGTGATATTCATAGGCCGGGATTTCAAAGGGACAGGCCACCATGCAGTACCGGCAACCGACACATAAACTTTCATCATAGACCACGGCACCGGTTTTGGTTTTTGTAAAGGCCTTTACAAAACATGCCGATGCACAGGCAGGTTCCAGGCAATGGTTGCATTGTTTTTTTACAAAGAGTGGCGAACCCTTTGTGTCCTGGTCGCTTTGGGTGTCCTTGTCACGGTCGAATTGGTTCACCACGGTGTAGCTGTCTGCCTGGGTTCGCCTTGTTTGTTCCAGGACAGACAGGTCATCAAAGGCTTTATCTGGGTCGGGAAGGTCATTGACCTGGTTGCAGGCCTGTTCACATTTCCGGCACCCAATGCATTTGGTGATGTCGTGTAGAACGCCGAAGCTATTCGGGTGGCCCTTGAAATGTTTGTTGGAGGCACCATAGGCATTGCCCAGGACACTGGCGGAGCTTCCCAGGGCAGCACCGATACAGCCTATAAACTTTCTTCGAGAAATAGCCATAATTTATCCTCTATTAAATTTGTCTTGTATCCATAATGACGATTTATTTTTTTTCATGACATTTAACGCATTCGGTTGCTAAAATAGTTTTAACCTGCATTTTTTCGTGACAAGAAATGCATTGGCCATGGTAGGCGCCTTTCAGATGTGGTCGGCCATTTTCAATGTCGGTTTTTTTCCCGTGACAGGAGCCACATTTAGGCGGTTCCGTTGATGGGGGGCTGTTGTGGTGGCATCCCAGACAGAGCGTTTCCTGTCCCTGGTGAAAAGTTTTTGCCAAATCACTTGTTTCAACCCGGTCTGCAATGGCCGCCACCATTTTCCGGTGGGGGAACTGGCTGGGTTTGTATTCCTTGGCAAGGCTGTCTATGGTAACGGTTTCAGGGATCTTGTCTATGGCCGCCGATGAATACGGACTCGATTGCGTTTTCAGGGTTTGAGCGGCGGCGGCCTTTTGAAGATCCTTGTCGGTTATCAGGGTATTGTCACCGGTATTATGACAGGTGATACAGTTGTTTTCACTGGGCCGGCGATCCGGCATCAGGTCATGGCATCCGGCACAATCAGCTTTTTTGGTCTGTTTTGCGTGACACCCGACACAGCTTTGAGAGGTCTTTGTTGAATGCATGGCCTGTTCAAGTGGGATAAAATTGCCATTGACATCCCCTGTCGGGCTGTGGCAGTCTCTGCATTTTTTTAAGGTGTCGTGGTGGCAGGCGATACAGCTTTCAGCGTTTTTTTCATGGCTTTTATGATCAAATGCCACCGGGGTCATCAGATATTTAGGATCTTCGCCTTTGGAGAATAATCCGGTCATGAACACCTCGTCGGGCTGATTTCTTTTCATCCGGGTGATATTTTGCGCTGGTTTGATTTTGGCCTGTTCTGTTTTTGTGTGGCAGCCCTGACAGGTGACGGGACCGGCCGTGATTTCTTTTTCCGCCATTATAAGATGGCAGCTGACGCAGGAATCGTGGGTGGCTGTTTTCAAAGATCGAATACCCTCTTTTTCTATTCCTTTGTGGCAATAGGTACAGGATTCTTCTTCTCCTGGGACAAAATAGGTTTGTTTGGTCTTTTCATTGTATTTATGGTGGCAGGCAGAGCAATTGTCGGTTTCTGATGGGTCAGCGGATGGAATGGCCTTTGATGTTTCATGAACAAAATGCAGGGATTTGTCAAAATTAATTTTTTCCCAGGCCATGCCTGAAGGTTGTCTCTTGCTGCCGTGACAACTTCTGCATTCAGCAGCCATGGGACCTGACTTTTTCCCTTCTTGTTTTTGTTCTATATGACAGGTAATGCAATTGTCATGATAAAATTCCATTGAGGGCTGCTGATCCTGGCGTTTGAATTTAAAAACAAAGCCGGTATCGGTTTTAATATGACATTTGATGCACTGGCCTTCAACGGCCTGGTTGTGAACTGTGTGCAAAAAATCAACCGGTAACATTTCATTGCCCGCTTTTTCATTGTCGGGTTTTTCAGTCATGATGTTAATTTCAATGGTATCCGGTTCCCTGGGCTTGCTTGTTTTTTTTTCATAGGTGATGCCCGCAAGAGGGAGTGAAATGAAAATAACCGCAGCAATCATCATCAAATGGAATGACTTTACTTTTGACATGGTCCAATCCTCTGGTTGATTTGTTGTGAAATGGTTGTATTAATACTATTTTTATACCCAACTAAAGACCTATGATAAATCCCTACCTTTTTAGTATGGTTATGTCAAGAAAAAAAATACTGGTGGTGTGGATGGGTATACGGCGAAACATCTTGTAAACCTTCCCATAACCAAATTCATTAAATTTTCCTTCTTTATTCTTAAATCACACCCGTCAAAAACCTTATATTCCTTGACTTTTTCAGGCATTTCCTTTAGAAAAGAAAGTTTAATATTGAATATAAATTTATCCGCATATCGGAGGAATAATGGATTATAAAAAAACACTGAACCTGCCTTCAACCCAATTTGCCATGAAGGCGAACCTTCCCCAGCGCGAGCCTGAAATGCTCAAGGAGTGGGAACAAAATAAAATATATGAAAAATTAAGGGAACAATCAAAAAATAAACCTAAGTTTATTCTCCATGACGGCCCTCCCTATGCCAACGGTCACCTTCACATGGGCCATGCCCTCAATAAAGTGTTAAAAGATATCATTATCCGATCCCGCCAGATGTCAGGATTTGATGCCCCCTATGTTCCAGGTTGGGACTGCCACGGACTTCCTATTGAACACAATGTGGACAAAAAGCTGGGCAAAAAGAAGGCCCAGATGACAGCGGTTCAGGTGAGACAGGAATGCCGTTCCTATGCTGCCAAATTTGTGGGGATCCAGCGCGATGAGTTTAAGCGGTTTGGCGTGGCAGGCGAATGGGACACCCCCTATCTGACCATGAACACCCCCTACGAGGCCAGAATTGCCAAGGAGTGTGGGGAGTTTGCCCTGTCTGGAGATATGTTTCTGGGCAAAAAACCCATTTATTGGTGCTGCAACTGCCAAACGGCTTTGGCCGAAGCAGAAATTGAATACCACGACCATACCTCCCCCTCAATTTATGTGAAATTCCCCTTAAAAGATGACATTTCAAGCCTGATTCCAGGCCTTGGCGATACACCGGTTTCCATGGTTATCTGGACCACAACCCCATGGACCATCCCGGCGAACTTAGGGGTTTGTCTGCATCCAGATTTTGTATATGCTGCCGTGAAAATTGAGGGTCACGACGTGATTATCCTGGCCAAAGAATTGGTTGATCCGGTAATGCAGACCTTTGGATTTGAAAATTATACCATTCTTGCCGAAATTGCCGCCAAGGACCTTGAAAATAAACGCTGTACCCACCCCATTTATGATCGGGATTCTTTGATCATCCTTGGGGATCATGTTACCCTTGAAGCCGGTACCGGGTGTGTTCATACGGCTCCTGGACACGGTGCAGACGATCATATTGTAGGCAAGCGATACGGCCTGGACTGCTATTCCCCGGTGGAGGACAACGGGGTGTTTTCCAAGGAGGTTGAATTATTTGGGGGACAGTTCATATTCAAGGCAAACAAGACCATCAATGAGGTCCTTGAAAAGAAAAATGCGCTGTTAAAAAATGAAAATCTGTCCCATTCCTATCCCCATTGCTGGCGGTGTAAGAAACCGGTTATTTACCGGGCCACCCCCCAATGGTTTATTTCCATGGACAAGATGAATCTGAGAAAAAAAGCCCTTGAAGAGATCAATAATGTACATTGGATCCCCTCCTGGGGCAGGGAAAGAATCTACTCCATGATTGAAAACCGTCCGGATTGGTGTTTGTCCCGCCAGCGGTCCTGGGGAGTTCCCATTCCGGTTTTCCATTGTAAAGGCTGTAAAAAAGTCCATGTAACCCGGGAATCCGTGGATAAAATCCATGCTCTTTTTACCAAATTTTCTTCTGATATCTGGTTTGAAAAAGAGGCTGATTTTCTCATGCCCGAAGGATCCGTCTGTGCGGCCTGCGGCTGCAAGGAATTTACCAAGGATCACAATATCCTGGATGTCTGGTTTGATTCCGGCATCAGCCATGCGGCGGTTCTGGATGAAAGGGAAGGGCTTTTGCGTCCCGCTGACTTGTACCTCGAAGGCAGTGACCAGCACAGGGGATGGTTTCATTCCTCTTTGCTCACAGGCGTCGGCAGGACCGGGAATGCGCCCTATAAAGCCGTTTTGACCCACGGATTTGTGGTGGATGAAAACGGACGAAAAATGTCCAAGTCGGTTGGCAATGTGGTGGCGCCTGACACGGTTATAAACCAATATGGCGCCGATGTATTGCGCCTGTGGGCAGCCTCTGCCGATTACCGGGGGGATGTAAGTATGTCCAATAACATTATCAAACAATTGTCCGATGCCTACCGCAGGATTCGAAATACCTGCCGGTTTATGCTGGGCAATTTTTCTGATTTTGACATCACCCGCGATTTGCGCCCTGTTGCCACCATGTCCGAACTGGACCGGTTTATCCTCCATCGCCTCCATGTGGTGGTGGAAAAGTCCCTTTGTGCCTATGAAAATTATGAATTTCATACCATTTACCATACCCTGCATAATTTTTGTGTAAAGGATTTGTCTAATTTTTATCTGGACATCATCAAGGACAGATTGTATACCTCGCCTTCGACCGATTCATTAAGGCGGGATGCCCAAACGGTCATGGCAACAATTTTGGAAGCCCTTGTGAAACTCATGGCACCCATTTTGCCCTTTACGGCAGATGAAATTTATAAACATATGCCCACAGACGCAAAAAAAGAAAGTATTCACTTAGAAGAGATGGTGGTCTTAAACCAGGCGTGGAAAGATGAGGCCCTGGCCCTTAAATGGGAAAATATCAGAGGTCTGAGAGCAGAAGTTACCAAGGCTTTGGAAGAGGCAAGGACAGCAAAACTTATTGGGCATCCCCTGGATGCAGCCCTTGAAATTAAAGTGTCTGATTCTGAACTCAAAGACCACCTGGAAAACCTGACGGAAAATCTCAACGATATCTTCATTGTTTCCGCTGCAACCCTGGTGGAGAGTATAGAGGGGGATGCTTACCTTGGCAAAGAGATTGAGGGACTTGCCATTCGAGTTACCCGGGCGACCGGGGAAAAATGTGAGCGCTGCTGGCGGTTTGATACAGGGATTGGAGAAGATACCGAGCATCCCACGGCCTGCCCACGATGTGCAGCTGCCTTAAAATTCATCCTTTAAAGGAAAGCGCCTTGGGAACAAAAGAACTGATAAGGTTGATCCTGGTCAGCGGGGGAGTTGTCCTTGTTGACCAGGTAACAAAATATCTGATCACCCTTAATTTGGCACTCCACGATCATATCGTCGTGGTGGACAATTTTTTTAATATCAATCATGTGCTGAATCCCGGAGGGGCCTTTGGTTTTTTTGCCAGTGGGTCCCCCTGGGTAAGAAAATTTATTTTTCTTTTTCTTTCCTCCCTGGTTGCCCTGTTTATTCTCTGGCTTTATAGACGAACGGCGAGGAATCTTGTTTTTCTTTCCTTTGGACTGGCCCTGATTTTTGGCGGGGCCATCGGCAACCTGATTGACCGGTTTAGATTTGGCAAGGTAGTGGATTTTTTAGATTTTTATGTGGGCACAGCCCATTGGCCAGCCTTCAATGTTGCGGACAGCGCCATCAGTATCGGCATGGCCATCCTGATTTACCATGTGGTATTTAATAAAATACCGGATTTTTAAGAGAAGGTTTATATGCATCCCATCCTTTTGGATTTTGGCAGTATTAAATTGTATACCTATGGTCTTTTCCTGGCCCTGGGTTTTATGGCAGCCGTTTGGTTTTCCAAGCGGAATGCAAAATTTTACAATACCTCTGACCAGGTGATTTCAGATCTGTTTCTTGTGATCCTTTTGTCCGCCATTCTCGGGGCCAGAGTTCTCTACGTGCTGATTAATTTTGACTCTTTTTGTAACAATCCCTTGGAAATATTTAAAATCTGGAATGGCGGGTTGGTTTTTTTCGGTGGATTTATTGCAGCGGTTGGGGCCTGCCTTATCCTGCTCAAACTTAAAAAACTTCCCATTGCCAAGACCGCTGATATCATAGCGCCGGGCATTGCCCTGGGGCATTCCATTGGCCGGTTTGGCTGTTTGTTTGCCGGCTGCTGTTATGGACGAGAATGTGATCTTCCCTTTGCCATAAAATTTACCAACCCCGACGGCCTGGCGCCTTTGAATGTTTATTTGCATCCCACACAGATCTATATGGTCATTTCAAATTTTATACTTTTTCTCGTGTTAATGTGGCTGCAAAAAAGAAAAAAATTCCATGGCATGGTCTTTCTAGTTTATATCATGCTCTATTCGGCTTTCAGATCCGGGATTGAATTTTTCCGGGGGGATTTTCGGGGGGATTTTTTCTTTGAATTTTTGTCCATGTCCCAGGGAATCGGTCTGGTGATTTCCTTTATCGCCCTGGGTTTGCTCATAAAGCTATCAAGATCCGCCAATGCCAATCATTAAATGCAATTGTCTTGAAGATTATCTGGGGTCCCTTGCTCCATCGCCAGTTGCATCCTCAGGACCTCGATTCTTTTTGATCTGCGGAGAGGCTTTTTTAGTAAGAGGGGCATTTAACCGGCTCACCAACTTTTTGCTCCAGGATGTGAACCGTGAATTTGGCCTTGACCTTATTGAGGGCAGTACCACCTCCATGGGGGATATCATTGAACAAACCACCACCTTTTCTTTTTTATTGTCCCAAAAAGTGATTGCCGTTAAAAATGCGCCCCTGTTTTTACCAGGGGCGGCATCCGCTGAAATTTCCTATTCCAAAACCGACACGGCTCTTCTTAGCACCTTGATTGAAAAGGGTATTCCCCAAAAGCATACCCTGGTGATGACCTGTTCCACTCTGGACAAGAGGAAAAAAATATTCAAAGCCATCCAGACCCATGGAATTATTATTGACTGCACCGTCTCCCAGGGTGTCAGAAAGGCCGATCTTGACGAACAGAGAGGGGTGCTCCAGGAAATTGCCAAAAATTTGCTGGCAGCATCCAAAAAAAGAATGAATGCTGCAGCCTTTAACGCCCTTTTGGACCAAACCGGTTTTAATCCCGAACTTTTTGCCAAAAATATTGAAAAACTCATGGCCTATACCGGTACCAATCCTGTCATTGGACTCAACGATATACGAGCGGTTGTGATACGGGATAAAAAAGATCCCATTTTCAGTTTGACCAATGCCTTGCTGGAAAAGGATGCCGCCAAGGGGTTGGCACTTCTATCCTCACTGTTTAAAGAGGGCTTTCATCCCCTCCAGATTCTAAAATCCCTTGAGAATCAGGTGCGAAAGCTCTTGATGATAAAAAGTTTTATTCTTTCATTTTCAACGAGCAAGGCCCCCCAGAACTTTAAAAGAATGAATTTTAATGGGTTTACACAAAATATGATGCCCATAATCCTGGCCTATGATGAAAAAACAAAAAAGGTAATGGCGGAACGGGATGACTTTTTATCCCCGGTAAACCCATCAGGGAAAGAAAAAAAAAAAGTGGTTCCAACCGATCTCTTTCTTGCCCCGAATCCCAAAAGCCCATATCCTGTATTCCTGACCTTTCAAAAATCTGAAAATTTTTCCCTGGATGAGCTAAAGGATGCTATAATTGCGCTGGGTGATTTAGATTATCAATTGAAATCATCACCCATTGACGCCATAGTCAGCATTGAAAATTTCATCATCACCATCTGTAGAAAAGGAGGGTCTTCCCGTGCAACGGAAAACTAAAATAGTCGCCACCATCTCTAGTTTAAATTGTTCTGTTGAGTTTATCAGCGGACTTTACAGGGCCGGAATGAATGTGGTCCGCCTGAACACTGCCCACATGAGCCATGAAGACGCCCTTGAGGTGATTTGCAATACCCGGAAGGTATCCGATAAAATTGGCATCCTTCTGGACACCAAGGGACCTGAAATCAGAACCTGTGATGCAAAGGCCCCCCTGAAAGTCAAACATGGGGACTATATCCGCATCAAAGGCGCTCCCAATGAGATTTCAAGTGAAAATGTGATCTGTGTTTCCTATGAACATTTTGTCAAGGATGTTCCCATGGGCAGTTCCATCCTTATTGATGACGGCTATATTGCCCTGGCAGTCATGGAAAAGGATGAGGAACATCTCATTTGCTTTGTGGAAAATGATGGGGTGATCCAGGCCAGAAAAAGTATCAATATTCCCTCGGTCCATGTACGCCTGCCTGCCTTAAGCGAAAAGGACAAGGGGTTTATTAAATTTGCCGCAGACAATGATCTTGATTTTATTGCCCATTCCTTTGTCAGAAACAAACAAGATGTCATTGCGGTTCAAGATATTTTGGATAAAAAGAAATCTTCCATTAAAATCATTGCGAAGATTGAAAATGCCCAGGGCGTTCAAAACCTGGATGAGATTTTAGATCATGCCTATGGGATTATGATTGCCCGGGGCGATCTTGCCGTGGAAATACCCACGGAACAGATTCCGTTGATCCAAAAACAGATTGTCAAAACCTGTATTGAACAACGAAGACCCGTGATTGTGGCCACCCAGATGCTCCATTCCATGATTGATTCTCCAAGACCCACCAGAGCGGAAGTCTCGGATGTGGCCAATGCCTGTCTGGATCATTCCGATGCCCTGATGCTGTCCGGAGAAACTGCCAATGGTAAGTATCCTGAAGTAGCCGTAAGAACCATGGCCAAGATTGCCGAAGAGGTGGAGACCAAACGAAGCAGTTTTGTGGATGTTCCCTATTCCATGGACAACAAGGTCACGGCCTATCTTGCCAAATCAGCCGTCAAGGCAGCCCTGCGCCTGAATACCAAGGGAATTGTGGCCGATTCTCTCACCGGCGCTTCGATCCTGGCATTGGCAGCCTATCGGGGGGACAATCCTATTTATGCCCAGGTCTATGATAACCGTGTGATGCGGATGCTTTCCCTTTCTTTCGGGGTCGTGGCGGATTTTATTCCCATGGATATCACCTCGGCAGAACCCCTTAAAAATTCCATTTGCCGACTCATTGATGAAAATCAGTTTAGGGATGATGACCTGATTATTGTTTTGGCCGGCAGCTTCGGGGCCAAACATGGGGCATCCTATATAGAAATCAGCACTGCCGCTACGTTTAAGAAAAAATGCAGTTAACTTTAAAACGTATCAGAAAATAAACAGCATCCATTGTCAAAAAGTACCCATGGTTAAAAAACACCGATTGTTAAACAGCGGCTGTGTTAAAAAGATCATGGGCATTATAGGAACTGCGGACAAAGGGACCGGATGCCACCCGATTAAATCCAATTTTTCGGGCTGTTAGCGCAAGTTCTTCGAATTCTTCCGGAGAATAGTATCGTTTTATGGCAAGGTGCTGGCGTGTGGGTTGAAGATACTGACCAATGGTCAAAATATCGCACCCATGCTCAAAAAGATCTTCCATTGTCTGGGCCAATTCTTCCTTGGTTTCCCCTAGTCCCACCATGATACCCGATTTTACGGGCATTAAAAGATCCAGGGCTTTGACGTTCCTTAAAAGATCCAGTGATCGCTGGTAAATGGCTTCGGGCCGGACGGTTTCGTAGAGGGAGGCCACGGTTTCAATATTGTGGTTAACCACATCTGGCTTTGCATATACAACTGTTCCCAAGGCCTTGATATCTCCCTGGAAATCAGGTATCAACACCTCTACTTTTACTCGCTGAAAATTTTTATTTTTTTCTGTATTTTGATCAGGTCTGCGGGCCTTTATGTCCTTTATAACAGCTGCAAAATGAGCGGCGCCGCCATCGGGCAGATCATCCCGGGTCACCGAAGTCACCACTACATATTTTAGGCCAAGTTTTTCAGCCGCCATGGCTACCCGCTGGGGCTCATCCTTATCCACCGGCAAAGGAGCGTTGGCAGTGACATTACAAAATCGGCAATTCCGGGTGCATTCAGATCCCAGGATCATAAAGGTGGCGGTATTTTTGGAAAAACATTCAAACATATTGGGACAGTTGGCTTCCTGGCAGACCGTTGTGAGCTTGGCAGTGGAAAGAAGTCGTTTTACCCGCTGGTAATCGCCTCCCTGGGGCAGGGATTTTTTCAGCCAGGCTGGTTTGCCTTTTCTTATGGCGGTTTTACACATGATCACTCCTTGATGATGGTGATATCAAATATCGTGGTAAAATGATGACAAAATAATTGGCAGACCCTATCCATCATCTCTTTATTATTGTTTTCATTTTTCTTGTTCTTGGTGTTGTCTAATCCTGTTTCCATGGCAACAGAGGTCATGGAAACATTTTCAAGGCCACAGGGGTTGATCCAGGAAAAGGGGGTGAGATCGGGGCAGACATTCAAGGCCAGGCCGTGGATGGAGATTCCTCGTTTGATGGAAAGACCCACGCTTCCGATTTTTTTATGCCCCACCCAGAGCCCATGATTTTTAACATCCCTGTCTGCCTGGATGCCAAATTCTCCAACCGTTTGTTTCATTATCTCTTCCATTCCATAAACAAAATCAGCCACTCCTATTTTGGCCCGTTCAAGGTCGATAATCGGATAGAGAACGGCCTGTCCAGGTCCGTGAAAGGTGATATTGCCCCCCCGATCTGTTTCCAGGATTTCAATTCCCTTGGACACCAGAAAATCCTCTGATACCGTAAGATTTTCCCGCCCCCCCCGGCGCCCCAGGGTAAAAACCCTGGGATGCTCCACAAAAAAGAGCCGGTCCGGTTCTAAGGGGTTGTTTATCTTAGCATTCTGGGTATGAATCTGACGATCCAGCGCTTTTTTGTATTCCAGGGTGTTTAAATGCGAGAACACGCAGGAACGCTGGATCTTAGGTTTGATGTTTACCCTCTCAGGCATGGCTTCCTTGCAGCCGCGACTTCATCCAGACGGGTCACCTTGGTCAGAAGCGGGGCTTTTTTCAGCAGTTCCGGGTTTTCCATGGCTTCTGCTGCAATGGCTTTGACCGCATCAATGAACTGGTCGATATTTTCCTTTGATTCGGTTTCCGTGGGTTCCACCATAAAGGCTGCGTCCACCACCAGGGGAAAATACACAGTTGGTGGATGAAATCCATAGTCCAGAAGCCGTTTGGCCATGTCCATGGTGGTAATGTGATGCTCCTGCTGGAATTTGTCGTTAAATACGCATTCATGCATGCAGGGCCGGTCATAGGGCAGATTCAGGGTGCCTTTGAGACTTTCCTTGATATAATTAGCATTGAGAACGGCCAGGGTTGAGGCATCCTTTAATCCTTTGGGACCCATGGAAAGAATATAGGCCCAAGTCTTTACCATGACGCCGAAATGACCGTAAAAAGTATGCATCCTGCCGATACTGTCCGGACAGTCTGTGATAAATTTATAGGTGTCTAATTGTTTCTCTATTCTTGGAACCGGTAAAAAGGGAATGAGTTCTTTTACAACAGACACGGATCCGCAGCCGGGGCCTCCGCCGCCGTGGGGGGTAGACATGGTCTTGTGAAGGTTCAGGTGCAGGGCGTCAATGCCCAAATCTCCGGGTTTGACGATTCCCATGATGGCATTCATGTTGGCGCCGTCTCCGTAAACCAATCCGCCCTTGGCATGGACAATCTCACAGATCTCTCGTATATTTTCTTCAAACAGCCCCAGGGTGTTGGGGTTGGTGATCATTATCCCTGCGGTGTCCTCATCCATAATCGCGGCCACAGCCTCAGGTTCCAAAATTCCTCGTTCACCGGATTTGACACTCACCGACTCATACCCGCAAAGGGCGGCAGAAGCTGGGTTAGTCCCATGGGCCGTGTCCGGAATGATGATCTTGGACCGCTGTTTTCCTTTTTTTGCGTGATAGGCATGAAACATGAGGATACCGGCAAATTCTCCGTGGGCACCGGCTGCAGGCTGGAGGGTAACGGCGGGAAATCCCGTGATTTCTCCCAAAGCCTTTTCCAGATCATACATGAGTTTTAAGGCTCCCTGGGAGAATTCTTCTCCGGCCAATGGGTGGGCACCGGCAAATCCCTGCCTGGCTGCCTGGACTTCATTGGTTTTGGGATTGTATTTCATGGTACACGATCCCAAGGGATACATGCCCGAGTCCACCCCAAAATTCCACTGGGAAAGCCGTGTATAGTGTCTCACCACATCCAGTTCGTAGAGCTGGGGCAGTTCCGGTGCATCTCCCATAAGGCTTGGATCCAGCAGGGATCGTTTCACGTCTGAACAGGGAAGGGAGATGGCACATCTGCCGTTCCTGCTTTTTTCCCAGAGCTGGGGTTCGTTGAAAATAAGGCCTTTTGTTCCCGGCTGCTTGTTCATTATTGCACCTCCTTTGCCAGTTGATCCATGTCTTTTTTGGACACTTTTTCAGTGGCACAGAACAGATAATGGTCTTTTAATTCAGGATAATAGGATTCAAGGTCAATGCCGGCAAAAATGCATTGGCTTTGGATCAGGTCTGTTCTTTTCTGGCTGAATCCCTTGGGTGCTTTGACCACAAATTCATTGAAGAAAGGAGCATCAAACACTGATTCAAACCCGGCCTTTTCTAGAACCTCTTTCAAATAAACGGCGTTGTCATGATTTTGCTGGGCAATTTCACGGATACCAATTTTACCCACCGTGGCCAGATACATGGCAGCTATCATGGCATTGAGACCGTTGTTGGAACAGATATTGGAAGAGGCTTTTCCCCTTTTGATATGCTGTTCCCGTGTGGCCAGGGTCAAAACATACCCGTCGTCTCCATTGGCATCCTTTGTCCTGCCGATGAGCCTGCCGGGCAGGTTTCTCATCAGTTTTTTACTACCGGCTAATAGTCCAAGGCCCGGCCCCCCAAAGGATTTGGCAATGCCAAGGCTCTGGCCTTCACCGGCCACAAGATCTGCACCGCAGGATCCCGGATTTTTAAGCAGGCCATAGGCAAGGCTTTCCGTAAAAGAGGTAATGAACAAAATATCTTTGGCCTCGGCAATGGCCTTAAAGGCGCCCAGGTCTTCAATATTTCCAAAAAAGTTAGGTGATTGGATTGCCACCCCGGCAAGGCCGTCCATGGCCGCAAGAGCTGCGGTATCCGTGAGTCCCTCTTCGGTACGGGGAATTTCAACCAATTCATATCCCGAAGGCGTGATATAGGTGTTAATGATCTGACGATGGCTGGGATGGACCAGGGAGGAGACTGCGATCTTATTGGCTTTTTTATTTTTCCTAAGCGCAATCAACGCACATTCGGCAAGGGCCGTGCCGCAGTCATAGTGGGAGGCCGTCGCAATATCCATTCCCAAAAGTTCTGTTATCATGGTCTGGAATTCATAGATTCCCTGGAGTGTTCCCTGGCTGACTTCGGGCTGATATGGGGTATAGGCCGTCGCAAATTCAGACCGTGATATCAGATAGGGAACGATAGCAGGAATAAAATGATCATAGGAGCCTGCCCCGATAAAGCATTTATAATTTTTACAGGCAATATTGGCAGATGCCAACGTTTCCATGTGGGCATCCAGATCCCATTCGCTTAAGGCTTCCGGAATATCTAAGGGGGCCTTTGTCTTCAGCGCGTTGGGTATGGTTTCAAACAAATCATCCACAGAGGCATGGCCGGTTATGGCCAGCATCTGGTCTATATCCTCTTTTGTATGGGGAAGATAACGCATGGCATTTATCCTTTCAGCATTTCAAGGTATGCTGCCTTGTCCATTAATTCGTCCAACTGGGAAAGATCACTGGGTTTTACCCGGATGAGCCAACCGCCTTCATAACAATCCTCATTGACAAGTTCCGGTGCATCTTCAAGAGTTTCATTGATTTCAATGATTTCTCCAGAAATGGGAATATAGACTTCTGATACCGCTTTGACGGATTCAACGCTGCCAAATTCGTCTCCTTTAGAAAAAACATCCCCCGCTGAAGGTAGTTCAACAAAAACAATTTCACCCAATTGATCCTGGGCATAGTCGCTAAGACCTATGGTAACAAAGTCTCCATTTACTTGAGCCCATTCGTGGTCCTTGGTGTATTTTACATCTTCGGAAAAACTAAGATCGCTTATCTCTTTCATAACAGCCTCCTTTTAAATAAATTAAATAAAATTATCCAGTTTCTTTCTTGCGGTTCTGTCTGGCCTTATGTCGGTTACAATGGTTACCTTGATAGAGCGTTTGCCTTCTTTGAGGGTCAATTTAACGCCTGGTTCAACGTGTTTTGAAACCATGACAAAGCCGCAGCTAATGCCTTTTATTTTCTGATTTTCGGAAAGATCCGGGGTGTTAATACTGACGATTTTGCCGTCAAGAAAGTCGATGCCCATATCCGTGGCACAGGTCAGCACATGACCAATGCTTTCATTGGTTTCGTCCAGAACCTGTGTCGCCTCACCGGCATTGACTTTTCTTAGATTCTCACCCAAAAAAGGGAGTATAAATGGGTCGTCTTTTTCTGGAGCCAGGGCTTTTGAACCCAAAAAATCCTTGGTAAATCCTTGTTTGTCCTGGGTATAGGGCAGGGCAAAGTCCCAAGGGTGGTTGGTAAATTTCCAGTGGCCTATATCCTGGTGTGACAGGGGCAGACAGGCCCCCGCTCTTAAAGAATCCCGGGCACCCAAACCACAGGCTGCAATACCATATTCTTCACCCGCTGCCAGAATATCTTTCCACAAATTCACAATGGCAGACAGATCCAAAAAGATTTCAAATCCAAATTCTCCGGTATATCCGGACCGGGACAGCAGAACGGGGGTACCGTCCAAAAGGGTGACAGGATCTGCGGCGTCCGCATCATTTTTAAAATACCCTTTGAATGAAAAATAGGGCATTTTATCGAATACATTCGCCGGATTTTTGATCAATTTTGACAGGATCCTGGCGGAATTTTTACCCTGAATATCCATTTTGGCGACTTTACCGGACAAATCCTCAATAAAAACATCCATTTTGTTTTTCTGGCTGTCAAGATGTTCGGCAATGGCACCGCCCATGCCAGCATTAACGCATATCATGAACCGGGTGTCGGTAAATTTATAAACAATGGCATCATCAATACAATGCCCCCGGGTGTCCAGAAATGCACCGTATACGCACCTGCCAGCCAAAAGGGAGCTAATATCCCTGGTAAAACAAAAATTGAGCAGGTCAAAAGAATCCTTGCCGGCGACATTGATGCAGGCCATGTGACTTGTGTCGAATATACCTGCTGATTTTAAAACAGCCAGATGCTCATTTTTGACCCCGGTATCATACCATAACGGCATGTCAAATCCTCCGAAATCAGCCATGTTTGCACCGGCATCCTTGTGCCATTGATGTAAAGATGTAATTTTTAAATTGGTATTCATCACAACAACCTTATAAAATATATGGATTTAAAAAATATATGGAACTTTCAAATTATAGGACTTGTATACTACAAATGCCTCAACCGAATTGACACCTTCAATCTTGGCGATTTCATCGGTATAAAACTCCAACAGGCCAAATCCTTCTTTGAATAGAACCTGGACAATCAGATCGTACCGGCCTGTAACAACACATGTTGAAACAACCCCCTTGAGCTTACTGATTTCTTCTCCTTTCTGGACCAGGTTCATTTCAGCAAGCTTGATACCGATAACAACAGATTGGTGTCCAGGCAGGGTGGCCGGATCAACCAGGCCACAAATTTCCAACACCCCTTCTTCCTGGAGCTTGTTGACCCGCGATCTGACAGTGTTCTCGGTAATGGCTAGTTTATCAGCAATAACTTTAAAGGATTTCTTTCCTTCTTTCAACTCTCTAATAATATCGATATTAGTTTTGTCGATCTTCATTATGCCTCTTTTATAGTTTAAAAATCAATTAAATTAAATTATCTTGATATTTACCTTAGGATAATGATAATGTCAATTAACTTTTAAAAAACTCATGTAAAAATGAATTTTACTTGTAGAAACTAATGAAAATCATCTATAACATAAAATGATTTCGTAACAAAATAGGCATTTTTAGTTATAATATGGACAACAATTACAGGAGGAACCCATGTCTAAAAAATTGATTATTATTGGCGGAGGTCCGGGGGGATATATTGCAGCATTGCGTGCAGCTGCCCTTGGTGGAAAAGTCACCTTGATTGAAAAAGAAAATTTGGGCGGTACCTGCCTTAACTGGGGGTGTATTCCCTCCAAGATCATGAAAAATTCGGCGGACCTGTTCTTAAAATGTTTAAAAGCAGATCAGTTGGGTATCAAAATTGAGGGAAGCATTATACCGGATATGCATGCCCTTATGAATCGGAAGGAAAAGATTCTTTCTACCCAGAGAAAAGGAATCGCCTCATTATTACAAAGCCGAGGCGTTGCCATTGAAGAAGGTTTTGGAAAAATCTTATCTAAAAATTTGGTTGAAGTGACCAAAGCTGACGGGCAGAAAATAGAGGTGGGTTTTGATAAATTGATCATCGCCGTTGGCACCAAACCCATGGATGTGCCTGATTTCCCCTTTGACCACAAAAAAATTCTCTCCTCCGATGATATCCTTGTTTTAGATCAAATTCCGGTCTCCATGACCATTGTCGGCGGCGGGGTGATTGGGTGCGAATTCGCATTCATTTTTTCTGCTTTGGGGTGTAATGTAACCATTGTTGAGGCAATGTCCCGGCTTTTACCTTTGCCCTCTGTGGATGAGGCCTGTTCAAAACTGTTGTTGCGGGAGATGAAAAAACGTAAAATTAAAGTTTTCTGCGATACCATTGTCACCACTGCAGATACAGCAGGAGATGGGGTAGGAATATCCCTTGCACCCAGTCCCTTTACCGACAATCCAAAACCACAAAAATTAAAAACCGATGATATCCAATCCCAGGTGATGGCGGTTTGCATTGGCAGAACCCCTCTGTCCGATGGGCTTGGTCTTGAAAATATCGGTCTGTCCACCATGGGCCCGGGGTGGATTCCAGCTAATGAACAGATGGAAACCCCTGTGGAAAATGTCTATGCCATAGGGGATATTCTGGGACCAGAAAAAATCATGCTGGCCCATGTGGCCTCCCATGAAGGGCTTGTGGCTGCACAAAATGCCATGGGGCTAAAGAAAGACCGCAAATTGACCATGGCATATGAAGTAGTGCCCGGCGCCATTTTTACCATGCCCGAAATCGGCACCGTGGGTTTGAGTGAAAAACAAGCCATTGTCAAGGGGGTTGAGGTGGAGACGGCAAGTGTCAACTTCAGGGTTCTGGGAAAGGCCCAGGCCATTGATGAGATTGCAGGAGAAGCCAAGATGATCATTGAAAAGAAAAGCCAAAAAGTACTGGGTGTCCATATGATCGGACCCCATGCCACAGATCTCATTGCCGAAGCAACCCTGGCAATTGAAAAGGGGCTGACCGCAAAAGAAATTGCCCATACCATCCATGCCCATCCTACCCTTGCGGAGATCATGGGAGAGGTTGCGTCAAAAGCCATGGGGATGCCCCTTCACGGATAAATGTGCAAAGGGAACCAAGCGTGTTAATGGATACAAAAAAAGAAACCCGCCGGGCCTGGGCAAAAAATCGTGCTGACATGGAATCCAACCCACGAAGAAAGACACTGACCAACAAAAGGTTTTGGAAAAAACTTTCCTGGTTTGGTCTTCTTAGTAAGGTATTTGAACTGGGTATTCGGCTTTCTCCCTTTTATCAAAGGGGAAAACTAAATGCCAGCAATCCGGTGGTCAATCGGGTTGATTTTATGTTTGATTCTTTGCCCCCGGCATTTGAGGGATATACCATTCTCCACATGACTGACCTCCACCTGGACCTTATACCACAAATTGTCCACAAGATCTGTGAACAGATTGAATTCATTAAGGCAGATCTCTGTGTTATGACAGGTGATTATAGCAGTTTGACAGGGGGAAACGGTTATCAGCACATCCTGGTACCCATGAAGCAGGTCGTTTCCGCAGTCCATCAAAGGGATGGAATGGTTGCAACCCTGGGAAACCATGATTCCTATAAAATGGTTTCCCCCTTTGAAGAAATGGGGATCAAGGTGCTGATAAATGAAACCATTGACATCCTCCGGGGCAACAGCAAAATTTCCATTACCGGCCTGGATGATCCCCATTATTATTATACACCGGAAGCTGTAAAAGCCCTGGCTGCATCTGATCATGGATTTAAAATTGCGCTTGTCCACACGCCTGCCCTCTATGATGAGGCCCAAAATAATGGGTATGACCTGTATCTGACCGGTCATACCCATGGCGGTCAAATTTGTCTGCCCGGTGGCATTCCCTTAATTGTTCATCTGGACCGAGGGCGCAAATATTACCGGGGCAAATGGAAATACCAGGGCATGACGGGGTATACCGGCCAGGGGGTGGGAGCTGTAGGCATTCCCCTTCGATATAACACCCAAAGTGAAATTACCCTGTTTACCCTTCATGCAAGGGAAGCCGCCATCCGTTAATCCGTCTCTTCCTAAAGTTCATGAAATAGTCTATAATTGCCCGCTGAAATCACGTTATATGAAACTTCGGCCAAGACATTGCAATGATAAGAGTGTCATTTTTCGTTGTGGCAAAAACAAATACCATGCTCCGGCCATGCTGGTTATTAGAGAACAGGGAAACTCAAATGAAATTAGAAAAAGACTGGGACTTTGACAAAATAATTGACAGAAGCAATACCGGTTCAATGAAATGGGAACCCAGTGTATTACGGATGAAATTTGGCCAGGGAAGGGAAAATCTATTGCCCCTGTGGGTAGCAGATATGGATTTTTTAAGCCCGTCTGTGGTGAGACACGCCATGGAGAAACGTCTGGCCCATCAAATTTATGGATATACCATGATGGATGCGGAATATAATGAGGCGCTGATATCCTGGTATCAAAGACGCCACCAATGGGAGATAAAAAAGGACTGGATCCTCACAAGTCCGGGAGTCGTCCCGGCAACCAATTATCTTGTTCAACGATTTACCAGTCCCGGAGACAAAGTTCTGATCCAGACCCCGGTCTATTATCCCTTTGCCCAGTCCATTGTCAGCAATGGCCGCCAGGTTTTGGAAAATCCTTTAAAAATAAGGGATGGCCGTTATCAAATGGATTTTGATGATCTGGCCAAAAAAGTGGCGGATCCCAGGGTCAAGTTTGCCATCCTGTGCAGCCCCCACAACCCGGTGGGAAGGGTATGGTCCAAAAAGGAGCTTGAACAATTCGGAAAAATATGTCTTGAGAACAATGTTTTGATTTTTGCCGATGAAATCCATTGCGACCTGATCATGCCGGGGTCTAAACACATCTGTTTCCAGAATATCTGCGACGCGTTTGCCCAGCATTCCATTACCGCCAATTCTGTCAGCAAGACCTTTAATCTGGCAGGCCTTCAGCAGTCCAGCCTCATCATTCCCAACGCGAGACTGCGAAATGAAGTTTCTATTTTTTTTGAAACTCTGGGGGTAGGGGGGCAGGGCAGCGGTACCCTCTTTGGTGCCATTGCCACAACGGCTGCCTACAATGGGGCTGAACCCTGGCTGGATGATCTGCTAGTATATCTCCAGGAGAATTTTGTTTATTTAAAAACAAGCCTTGAAGAACAATTGCCAGGCGTTAAGGTTTTTGACCTTGAGGGAACTTATCTGGCATGGGCAGATTTTAAACCCCTGGGGCTGTCTCCTGAGAAAATTATTCAGATAATCGAGGAGGAGGCCGGAGTTGCCCTGGATCATGGGGATTGGTTCGCAGAGAATGGGGCAGGGTTTGAGCGGTTCAATATTGCCTGTCCAAGGGAAATTTTGAAAAAGGCGGTTACAGCAGTGGTGGCTGGTTTTAAAAAATATTTATAACCTCAATAAAAAGGCCCTGGGAGAATTATTTTCAGGGCCTTTTTATTCGTTAGATGGGTTTTTGTTTATGCACCCAGATAGGCCTTTTTGACCTCAGGATTGACCAGCAGTTCATCTGCCGGCCCCTCAAGCACCAGGGATCCGTTTTCAATCACATAGCCCCGCTGGGCAAATTTAAGGGCAAGCCTGGCATTTTGTTCCACCAAAAGGATGGTGGTTCCATGTTTGTTGATTTCTTTTAACGCCTTGAACATGTCCAGCATGAGCAGAGGGGCAAGCCCCATGGAAGGCTCGTCCAGGAGCATGATTTTCCGCCCGGACATATAGGCCCGGCCCACGGCCAGCATCTGCTGCTCACCGCCGGAAAGGGTTCCTGCCAGCTGATCTTTTCTTTCCTCCAGCCGGTTAAAAAGGTCAAATACCCATCTTTTATCCTTGACAATCTGGTCCTTGTCTCGCCTTGCAAAGCAGGCAAGAATAAGGTTTTCGGTAACCGTTAGATTCCCGAAAATTCGCCGGCCTTCGGGTACATGGGAAATACCCAGGCGTGACACCACACGGTCTGCACTGTATTTTAAAATATTTTTCCCTTCAAACTCTAAAATTGAGTCTGGATGGGAAGGAACCATCCGTGAAATAGCCCGAAGCGTCGTACTCTTACCGGCACCATTGGCACCTATGATGGTTAAAATCTCACCCGCATCAACGGAAAAACTGATGCCATGGAGGGCTTTGATGTTTCCATAGGCTACTTTTAAGTTCTCTACTTTTAATTGCATCAGGTCAGATCCTCCTTTCCAAGATAGGCCTCAATGACTTGCGGGTTATTCTGAATTTCCTCGGGCGGACCCTGGGCAATTATTTCACCAAACACAAGCGTTTGGATATACTGACATAAATCCATGACAAATTTCATCCGATGTTCTATCAAAAAAATAGCCACCTTGAAATCTTCGTGAACCTGGCGGATAATTTTTATCATCTGAACCAGTTCATCCGGGGTCATCCCGGCCGTGGGTTCATCTAAAAACAGCACCTTGGGGTTGGTGGCCATGGCCCTTGCCATTTCAACCCGGCGCTGGGCACCATAGGGCAGGTTGGTCACCATCTGGTTTGCATGCTGTTTGATGTCAAATAATTCCAGAAGCCGATAGGAATTTTCCGTAACCTTTGCCTCTTCTCTGCGGCAGGTGGGGGTATTGAAAAAAGATCCGAACAGACCGTAGGTGAGTTGTGAATAATGGGCCATTTTAATATGGTCCAGCACATTCATATGCCGCCAGAGGGCAAGATTTTGAAAGGTCCTTCCAAGACCCTTGGCAGCGATCTCATTGGTTTCAAGCCCCTTGATATTTTCGTTTTCCAGGGTGATGGTACCTTTTGTAGGGGTGTAGACCCCTGTGATTAAATTAAAAATAGTGGTTTTACCGGCACCATTGGGTCCGATAAGCCCGACGATCTGTTGGGGCGCAATGTTCAGGTTGTAATTGTGAACAGCACGCAACCCGCCGAAATAATGGGTCATATTTTTTACACTGAGCAATGCTGACATATTTACACTCCTAGTTTGTCTTTGGCCATGGTATTCATGGGGTCGCTTTTAACTAAATTTTTGGGGTTATTTTTGGCCCGAAGGAGCCGTTTGGCATTAATCTCCTTAAAGGATATCAGGCCGTAGGGCCTAAAAATCATGACAAAGATCAAAATCAAAGGAATGATAATCCACTTGAAAAGTTCAAGGGGGCGAAGGGCTTCGCCCAGCACATTGATGCTCACAGCTCCCACAATCGATCCCACAATGGAATTAAGACCGCCAAAATAGACCATGGCCAGAATCTCGGCCAGTCGGTTGATACTGAACATGCCCGGATTTATATAGGCCAGGACATGGGCAAAAAGTCCTCCCCCCACCCCGGCCCAGAAGGCACCGAACATAAAGGCAGTCATCTTGGTTTTCCGGGTTTTAATGGTCATGGATTCAGAAGCCGCCTCATCGTCGCGCACCGTGTTCAGGGCCTTGCCCAGAATGGAGGTGACAAAATTGTGTACCACCCAGATGCACAACATGGTCCAGATAAAAATAATGGGCAAAGGTGCATAATCAGGCTGCCCGCCCATACCCCTGGCACCACCGATAACATGAAGGTTTTCAACGGCAGATTTGACAATAAACATGAAGGCCAGGGAAATGATGGCCAGATAATCCCCCCTTGTTCTAAAGGAGGGAATGGCCACCAAAAGAGAGCCCAGGGCTGCGGCAGCCCCTCCTGCCAAAAGGGCAAAAGGAAAGATCCATGGACCAAAGCTTGCCGGCAAAAGGGCCGTCCCGAAAATTTTATCGTTCACAAACAGGACCAGGGTGATGATGGAGGAAGTATAGGCCCCCAATGCCATAAATCCTGGATGGGAACAAGAAAATTCGCCCTGGTATCCATTGATCACATTGATACTGACGGTGAGAATAATGGAGATCAGGGTCAGTTTGACGATCAAAACCCGATAATCATTGATGCCGGCCCATAGATGGAGAATGGCATAAAAAAAGACCAAATGGATGATGACAGACACCCAGAGGGGAAGTTTTTCAAATCGTGCCGCCAAAGAATTGGTAAAGCTTGCGCTCACCTTTGCCACCAAAAGAATGGGAATAACATAAACGATCATATCATACCCGATGGCGCCGGGTATCATCATGGGTTCCTTGAGCATGATAAGCGCCCCGAACAACACCGGTATCTTGGGAAGTCCCAGGTAATAGGAAATATAATCATATCCCCAGTAATACTCGATGAGTACCGCCACAAGCGTTCCCAAAAGCCAGCCCAGCATGGGTACGGTAGAAAACATGAATTTAAATTTTCTTGCAAATTCCATTTAATGTTCCTGTGTGATTTTCGTTAACCAAATTATAATTGTTTTTATAATTCTTATAATCCAAATATTTATAGTCCCAATTTTTATAATCTTAGTTTTGTACTATGCTCCATTCCAAAAAATCCCCTGGGCCTGAAGGTCAGGATGACAAGGATAATGGAATAGGCAATCAGATCCCTCAGGGTGGACGGAAAGATGGTAGCCACAAAAATTTCAATAAACCCCAGAAGATAGCCTGCAAGAGCGGCTCCTTTTATGGAACCCCGACCGCCGAGGATGGCGGCAACAAAGGCCTTCCAGCCAATGATAACCCCCATATAAGGATCTAAAATGGGATATGCTTGGCCGTAGAGAATTCCGGCCACCGAGGCCAAACCTGCCCCCACGGCAAAGGTTAGAGGGGCGATGACATTGATGGAAACCCCCATGAGGGGGACGGCCAAAAAATCATAGGACATGGCCCGCATGGCCATTCCCCACTTGGTTTTCTGAATAAAGTAGTGAAGGGCCAGCATGAGCAGCAATGAGATGATAATGATCATTATCTTTACATTGGTGACATAGATCCCGCCGACATGGTAGGTGACCGATTCCATGAGGGGCGGAAAGCTCAGGCGCTTGGCTCCCAGAAGAATCAGAATCCCGGTTTCAAAAATAATACCGATCATCAACCCTGTAATAGCAGCAGAAGCCCGGGGTGCATCTCGAAGGGGTCGGTACCCGGCAACTTCAACGAAGACACCGATCCAGGATGCCAGGAACATGGTCGTAACCACCGTGGCCAAAAAAATCAATGGACCTGGCAAAAGGCCTGCAAAAATGGCCAGGAAAAGGGTAGCAATACCAAAACCGATATAGGTTCCCACCATAAAAATATCGCCATGGGCAAAGTTAAAGAGCATTAAAACCCCATAAACCATTGAATATCCAATGGATATAACGGCATAGAAACTGCCCCTTTGTGCAGCATTAATCACATTTTGAAGAATATATTGGAATAATTCTATCAAAGATTCCATTCACCAGCTCCTGTTGCATTTAGATATGAATGACTGCTGTACCATAAATGTACAGCAGTCATTTTTAAAGGTATCTATTTACTTGTGCCTAACTCCTGATTTTACCATCAGGGGCAACTGGATTTATAAAATTCGTATTCACCCTTGTCATTGATTTTAACGATGACAGCACATTTGATGGGATCCCCTTCTTCTGTGAAGGTCATGTTGCCGGTGATGCCGGAAAAATCTTTAATTTTGGCAAGGGCATCCCGAACGGCACCCCTGTCTTTTTCCATCCTGCCGGTGATAATACCTGCATTCTGAATGGCCTGCTGGGCGAGCTGCAAAGCATCCCAGGTAAGGGCTGCAACGTCATCGGGGGTATAGCCATAGGCGGCTTCATATCGGTCAATAAAAATTTTGGTGGCGCCCTTGGCACCGGCTGCTGCATAATGGGTAGAAAAAAACAGCCCATAGCAGGCCTCACCGCAAAGTTCTACTGTCTCGGCAGATCCCCAGGAGTCCGATCCCACAATGGGGCCTTCCCAGCCAAGCTGGCTGGCTTGTTTAACAATCAAGGGCACTTCATTGTAATACTGGGGGGCAAACAGAACTTGAGCACCGGATCTGACAATTTTGGTCAGCTGGGATGAGAAATCAGTGTCCTTGGTGGTAAAGCTTTCATAGGCAACCACGGAATCCTCACCATGCTTTTTTTCCCATGCAGCTTTAAACACTTCAGCAAGTCCCTTGGGGTAATCAGATGCCACGTCATAGAGAACGGCTGCCTTGGTAAATCCAAATTCATCGGAGATAAAATTTGCGACAACGGGTCCCTGGAAAGGATCCAGAAAACACCCTCGAAAAACAAAGGGGCGGTCCATGGTGGTGGCAGGGTTGGTCGACCAGGGGCTGATCATGACGGTTTTATATTTATTGGCCACTTCACCGGCCGGGATTGCCTGTTTGGATGACTGGGGACCGATAATGGCCAGTACATCATCCTGGGTGATCATTTTAGTGTTGGCTTTTACCGCAGATTCTGCCTTGGATTCATTGTCTTCAATGACAAGTTCCACTTCATACATTTTGCCGCCCACTTTAAGACCGCCGGCTTTTTCAATGTCTTCAAGCCACATCAAGGCGGCATATTTGGAACCTTCACCCACCTTGGGGATATCCCCGGTTAAAGGGGCGTTGATCCCGATTTTGATAATGGTTTTTCTGGCAGAAAATGCCAGTGGTGAAAACACCATGGCAAATACAAAGACCACACTAGTGAATAAAACAATTTTCCGCATACTCCCTCCTTAAAAGAATGTAAAAAACGCCGGTTTGAATTTTCTGCATATGCATATTTCAAATTAAGAAAATTCATACTTTGAAAACCAAGGTGCTAATTAAAAACTAAATTCAGGATTTGCTGCATGAAAGACAAATAAATTAATGCAACAAACAACTATTTTACAGGGGGATCAACCTCAAATTCACTCATTTTATACAAGAGTGTTTTATAGCTGATCTTGAGTATTTTAGCAGCTTTAGATCTGTTCCAACCCACTCTTCCAAGAACAAAAGTGATGACTTCCTTTTCCACCCTGTCAGAGGCCAGTTTTTTAATTTTTTTTAAGGAAATATCTTCAAATAATTTTTCGGAACTGGTGGAAAGATCAACGAACTCAGAGATGATACTCATCCGATCATTGATTTCTTCATTGTAATGAAAAGGACTCGATTCATTGGTCAAGGGGTTGGAAATATCCCGGGGGATCTCTTGGGGATGTTCACTGGGCAGTTCTTCAAAAATTTTATTCCAGGAGTTTACAACCATCTGTTTTTTGATGCAGTTTTGTAACTGCCTTACATTGCCAGGCCAGGAATAGTTACACAAACGATTCAGGGTTTCGGCATCGGGTTTACTGCCATTGTTATTGGGATATTCGGTTTTGTATAATCTAAAATAATATTCAATAAGCGAGGGAATATCTTCTTTTCTTTGTCGCAGGGGAGGTATCTCAATCTTAATAATATTGAGCCGGTAAAAAAGATCCTCCCTGAATGTTTTTGCCCTGATGGCTTCTTCCAGGTTATGATTGGTTGCGGCAATCACCCACACATCGGTTTTAAAGTCCTGATCCGACCCAAGAGGAGAAAATTCGCCGCTTTGAAGTACATGGAGCATTTTTGATTGAAGTGCCAGGGGCATGTCACCAATTTCATCCAGGAAAAGCACTCCCTTGTCAGCGGTCTGAAATTTGCCGGGACGTTTTTTATGGGCCCCTGTAAAGGCTCCTTTTTCATAACCATAGAGTTCACTTTCCAGAAGGGTTTCCGGCAAAGCCGCACAATTAATTTTAACAAAGTGCTGTGAAGATCGATTGGATTCAGCATACAGACTTTGAGCCACCACTTCTTTTCCCACCCCTGTTTCACCGGTAATCAATACATTAAGGCAGGTGTTGGCCACATGGTTAATCAGTTCCTTAATCTTTAACATTGATTTACTGACGCCGATTAGAGGTGTACTCATAGGTTTGCTTTACTCTTTGGGGTTATCGTTATCATCGCTCAGAAGGCTTGCGACCGTGTCTTCAATTTTGAACAAATCAATGGGTTTGAAAAGCACAATATCCGCTTTCGCTTCAGATGCCAGGGCACCGGGTTGATCGCCATAGCCCGTTATCGCAATTATTTTCAGGTGAGAAAATTCTTTTTTTACGATGGAGATAAGTCCCACACCACTAATATTGGGCATAACAAGGTCTGTGATAAGACAATCAAAAAACTGGGCTTCATCCCTTAACAATTTCAAAGCGACAAACCCATCCACCGCAGTTTTCACTTCATATCCCATTGAATTAAAAAATTCGTAAAAAGTAGAGAGGATGTCTTCATTATCGTCAACAATTAAAAGCCGTTTCGGGTTGATCATTCTATACCCCTTAGGTTAGAAAGAATGTTTGTGTAATTATCAGTCCATATAATAGATTTGTCGGGACATGCAAGAAAAAAATCAAAAAAAGACAAAATTGTCAACTATTTTATATAGGACACCAGTATATATATAAAAAATAAGAGGATAAACAGGATTCCGCCGGTTTTGTTAACGCCTTTTTTTACAACTGCCATAACGCCCAGGATAAAACAGATAAAAATCATAAAAGGGAACTCGAATCCGTGGAGGGAGGGGTCAATGGACATGGGGTTGAAAAGACCCACAACGCCCATGACAAGGCAGATATTAAACAAGTTGGATCCCACCACATTGCCCACTGAAATATCACTTTCTCCCCTGGCCGCAGCCACGGCAGATGTGGCAAGTTCCGGCAGGGAGGTGCCAAGGGCTACCACGGAAATACCGATAAATGTTTGGGAAAGCCCCATTTGACTGGCAATGACAATGGCTTCTTTCACCACAAAATTGGCACCCAGGGAAAGCATGACAATTCCCAGGATAACAAAAAAAATATTTTTGAACAATTGCTTAACGGGTCGGTCTTTTGGGGGGGCCTGCCCATTTGATTTATCTTTGGCTGTAAGGAAGCCATAAATCAGAAAAACACTCAAAAAAAACATGAGGACGATCCCGTCGATCCTGTTAATCCTGGAATCCATACACAGCACCCAAAAAATTACGGAAATAAAAATCATATAGGGAATTTCAATTCTTACCACCTGCCGGCTGATGGAAACCGGGCGTATAACAGCGGAAACGCCAAGTACAAGTGCAATATTAATGACATTACTGCCCAAAATATTGCCGATTGAAATACCACCAGACCCTTTATAGGCCGCCACAAGACTAACCAGAAGTTCCGGGGCCGATGTGGCAAGGGAGACGATGGTAAGTCCGATTATGACAGGACGAACCGCAAACATAACCGCTGTGGATGCCGCACCTTCTACCAGAATAGAAGATCCAAAATAGAGCAGGGCAAGGCCGGCTAAAAGCATGAATAATTGTGTAAACACGGTTTCCTTAAATTATAGTTGATTTTAAGTTAAGTTTCTTGCCTAAAAAGCAAATAAATATTATAAGGCGTGAATAATATAGCAGTATTTAATATTTAGCAATTGATACTTTTGAATATCACAGACAGGGAGTTCCAAATGATAAAAAGCATTATAAAAGGTACGGGTAAGTTTGTCCCCCCCAACCTGGTTACCAATAAAGATCTTGAAAAAATTATGGATACCTCGGATGAATGGATCCAGCAACGAACCGGGATTAAACAAAGATATTGGATACCTGAAGAGGGGGTGACGGGTGCATCTGATCTTGGGCTTGAAGCTGCCAAACAGGCACTTGACGAAGCCGGATGGACACCAGATGATTTGGATTTTATCATATTTGCCACCCTGAGCCCGGACATCATGTTTCCGGGATGCGGATGTTTTTTAGCGGCCAAACTGGGATTGAATTCAACCCCGACCCTGGACATCCGCCAACAGTGCACGGGTTTTTTGTATGGATTTGCCACGGCAGATGCTTACATCAAAACAGGTCTTGCCAAAAAGGTGCTGGTGGTGGGCGGAGAAGTTCATTCTTCCGGGTTGGATAAGTCCACCCGGGGCAGGGACGTTACCGTTATTTTCGGGGACGGAGCAGCAGCTGTCTGTATTGAAGGGGTTGATACCCAAGAGAGTGTCGGTCTTTTGGCCTCGGCTCTCCATACAGATGGAAATTTTGCAGAATCTTTGATGGCGGAACTACCGGCATCCAGGCTTCCCCAGCGAAATCCCCCGGGCGTGTCCCTTGACGATCCCCGGTATTTCCCCGTCATGGACGGACCGAGTATTTTCAAAAAAGCGGTTCGACTGCTGCCAAAGGTAACCCATGAAGCTCTTGAAAAGGCCGGGATCGGCCTTGACCAGATTGACCTTGTTATTCCCCACCAGGCAAACAAGAGAATCAACCAGGCCTTTGGGCAATTTTTAAAACTTCCCGAGGACAAAATATTTCATAATATTGAAAAATACGGCAATACCACTGCTGCCAGCATTCCCCTTGCCCTCCATGAAGCCATTGAACAGGGACGAATCGGTAAATCCGGAGAGACCGTGCTTTTTGCCGCACTTGGCGCCGGCCTTACCTGGGGGGCTTGTATCTACCGGTTTTTGTAATGGATCTAATATACTGAAGTATAGCTTTTTTTTACCTGGGGCCCATGAAGGTTATTTCCTCATGGGCCCTTTGGTAAATCAAATATTGGCTAATCAGACATTTGTGATGAGCGGTAAATCCCACGACTTATTCCAGGGAACCTTTGAACAAGGTGTCTAAATAAAATCTTTTTGCATCTTCCAAATGCTCAAAATCATGATCCACTCCATTCTTCAGGGATTGGTTTTTAAGATCAATTTCATTGCGGATATCTCCTGCAAGAATTTTGCCCAACTCCACACCAAACTGGTCAAAGGGATTAAGGCCCAGAATAAACCCCTCGAACACGGTTCTGGCCTCATAAAAGGCCAATAACTTCCCCAGGCTTTCCGGGGAAAGGTCCTTGATGAGGACCAAAGAGGAGGGTCTGTTGCCGTCAAAGGATTTTGCCGGAACCCCATCGTCTTTGCCAACGGCCAGCGCCAGAGTCTGTGCAATCATATTGGCCCAGAGTTCCTGGTGATTGGTCACCCCTTTTGATCGGGCACACGCACCTGTATAAGCAGGTTTGACAACACCGATAAATTCAATGGGAAAGGCCGGTCCCTGGTGGGCTAACTGAAAAAAAGAATGCTGGGCATTGGTTCCGGGTTCGCCAAAAATAATGGAGCCTGCGGGTCGAATGAGAAATTGCCCGTCCCGGGACACGTGTTTTCCGATGCTTTCCATGTAAAGCTGCTGTATGTGGGCCGGCAATTTTGATAATCCGCTGGAATAGGGGATGATGGCCTGGGCGGGATAATTTAAAAAAAAGGTATTCCAGATACTGATCAGGGCAGCCACCAAGGGGATATTTTGAGATTCGGGCGCCGTCAGTGCATGGGTATCCATGGTATGGCAGCCCTTTAAAAATTTTTCAAAATTATCAAAGCCAAAGGCAAGGCTTAAAGGCACGCCTCCCACAGCCGAGGTGACGGAGAAACGGCCACCGATAAAATCAAACATATGAAAAGCGGCAAGAACCGGATTTAAAGGATCATCCCCCGGGCTTCCCTTGGCTGTCACCGTCACCAGGTGATCTTCAGGGAAAAGCCCATGGGTCTTTAAAAACAATTTTGCCTGGGCAAGGTTGGCCATGGTTTCTGTGGTGGTATAAGATTTTGAAATCACGATCCACAAACAGGTTTCCGGGTCAATTTTTTTAATAACGTTATTAAAGTTATCGATATCCACATTGGGCAAAAAATTTAGGCTTATTTTTGGATAAATGGATTGTTTCAAGGCCTCAAATACAAATTCACACCCCAGATAGGATCCGCCAATACCGATGACAACTGCCTGGGTGAAAGCTTTGCCTGTGCTGCCTTTTAGCGTCCCCTGGTGAACAGCCAAAGAAAAGTCTTTTATTTCACGGTTGACCCTGTCCATCTCGGAATAAACATCTATATCACCCACCTTCAGGGCATCCTTTGAAAATGCCCGCGCCCCGGTATGAAGAGCTGCTCTTTTTTCAGTTGTATTTACAAGTATACCCGTTACCATGTCTGAAAAGCGCTGGCAGGCCTTTGTCTCTTTTGCCAGCTGGATCAAGGATTTAAAGACAGTAGCATCAAGCCGCTGACGGGAAAAATCGAAAAAAAAATCCTTGGCTTTCAGGGAAAATTCGGCAAACCTTTCAGGTTGACCGATAAGCTGTTTTAAATGATAGGGCTGGGTCCCAAAACAGGTTGATAGTTCAGTCAATTCCCTGAAAATACCCCGGTTTTTGGAAATATCTGGATGGAGCAGGCCTTTTGACAGCATTGTATCCTCCTGTTGTTTCTATACCTTACAAAGTTCTATAATTTACAAAGCCCCTCTGATTGCCTTGGTTCGTTGCACTTGTTCATTCTCCGCTAATTCATCCCAGATCCTATCAAAAAAACTGTCAAAAGACCCAGGATTATTTTCAAGCTCTAAATCTAACCAGGACATGGGATTAAATTCTCCGGAATTATCTTGTTTTTGAGCAACCCCCGCCGCTTCTCTAATTTGTTCCTTTAACTTATCTGTTTTTTCTCCATTGGTTTTCCCCCCCATATTAGGTTGCAAATTTTTTGTTTTGTCTTGTTCCTCTTTATTTTTGGGTTTAAGGTTTTCAACCTGCTCTTCCAAACGGGCAATTCGATCACAAAGATCCATACAAATACAAACCAATGGGTTCACATTGTCAATGGTCTCTAAAGAACCCAGCAGCTCTTTAATTTCATAGGTATTTTTATTCTTCAACTCTTCATATTCCATTAAGACCACTTCCTTTTATTATAATTTTAGATCCAAGGATTAATTACCAACCTCTTGGGGATCTGTAAATAAAAATGACCATAATTTTCCACGCTAAGGCCGGTACTCTGCAAAAAACCTTGACAATTAAACCCTAAGATAATTAATACTGGATTTATGAATATTAAAAAAGTAGATTTACTCGGTCAAAAAGGGGTCAATATTCCCAATCCAGAATCTGTTTATATTGGTGATGATGTTAATATTGATAGAATATCAGGGCAAGGGGTTACCCTCTATTCCGGTACTAAAATAATCGGAGACCGATCTTTAATTATGCCCAATTCCAGGATTGGATATGAGGCACCTGTTACCTTGGAGAACACCCTGCTTGGGGAAAAAACCCGGCTTGACGGTGGTTTTTTTCAAGACGCTGTTTTTGCTGGAAAGAATACCTTTGCATCCGGAGCACATGTCAGAAAGGGAACCATTCTGGAAGAAGAAGCCAATGCCGCCCATACGGTGGGATTAAAGCAAACCATTCTTTTCCCCTTTGTCACACTGGGCAGTCTGATTAATTTTTGTGATTGCTTCATGGCCGGCGGCACCAGTCGGAAAGACCATTCCGAGGTAGGATCTTCTTTTATCCATTTTAATTATACCCCCAATCAGGACAAAGCCACCGCCTCAATGATGGGAAATGTTCACCAAGGGGTTATGCTGAATCAGAAACCCATATTTTTGGGAGGGCAGGGGGGCATTGTGGGACCCCTTAGAATGGGATACGGATGTATAACTGCTGCCGGGTCCATCATTCGAAAAAATGAACTTAAAAATGATCGGATGATTTTAGGCGGCGGATTCAAGGAAGTTTCCCTTCCCCGCAGAATGGGCGTATATGCCCAGGTGGATAAGATTGTTAACAATAATGTTGCCTATATCGCCGGGTTGATATCCCTAAAGGCCTGGTACCATCATGTCAGACCCCTTTTTATCCATGATTATTTATCAGGAGAGCTACTTTTGGGGATGCAAGAAAATTTGGCTGGCTGCATTGAAGAACGAATCAGCCGGTTGAAACCCTTTAAAGAAAAATTATTAATTTCAAAACAAATTTTAGTTGCCAGCAGTAAGGGTAAGGAAACCAATGCCATTTGTCTGCATGATACTGCCCTTGATATGCTGAACAAAGCAGAAGATGTTTTTAATAAAAAACTGGCTTCAGATCTCATGAATAAAGAAGGGGAATCCTTTGTTCGAGCAATTGAAATTGCGATTACAGACAAAGGACAAAATTATATTCAAATTGTCCAGGAACTTAATCCAATGGTTTCAATGACAGGAAGCAAATGGCTTTATGGGATTGAAGAAAAAATCACTACTCCTTTGTTGATCTTTACATAAAAAAAAACAGGAATTAATTTTACATGGGAAAACTTTTTGGAACTGATGGTATCCGGGGTAGAGCAAATATATACCCCATTACCTGTGAAATTGCATTAAAAACAGGACAAGCTGTGGGCCTGTTGGCAAAAAAGACAGGGCAGAAGGCTATTGTCATTGGAAAGGATACCCGGGAAAGCTGCGACATGCTGGAATCAGCCCTGGCTGCAGGCATTGCCTCGGTGGGTGTGAATGTACTTCTGACAGGCGTGATACCCACTCCTGGTGTGGCATATTTGAGTACCTGCTTGGATGGGGTGGGTGCCGGGATTGTCATCTCTGCGTCCCATAATCCCTATCATGATAATGGAATTAAGATTTTTGGCCAGGGCGGGGTAAAGCTCACTGATGCCCAAGAGGAAGACATAGAATCCTGTATACTAGGAGAAAACAAGAATGTTCCACGAACGATAGTGGGAAGAATCAGTGTAATTCCAGATAGTTGTGAAACATACTCGCGATTCCTTCTGAAAAAGTTTCCTTTCAGGAAACCTGATAGAAAACTTAAATTGATCATTGATACGTCTAACGGTGCTGCCTATGAATGCGCAACTCTTGTCTTCAACAAAAAACTATTCGACACGGTCTTCATCCACAATCAGCCGGACGGTAAAAATATCAACGATAATTGCGGCTCCCAGCACACACAGGATGTATCATCCCAAGTTCTAAATAAAAAGGCTGATATCGGCCTGGCATTTGACGGAGATGCAGACAGGCTGATTGCCGTGGATGAAACGGGCAAGAAAATCACAGGAGACCGGATTCTTGGGATCTGTGCCAAGTATGCAAAAGCCAAAAACGTTCTTGATAATAACATAGTTGTAAGTACAATAATGAGCAATATCGGTTTGGTAAATGCCTTGAAAACATTGAGAATCAATCATGAAATAACCGATGTTGGAGATCGCAAGGTCCTGGAGCGGATGCAGGAGACCAATGCCACCATCGGCGGTGAGGATTCTGGGCACATGATCTTTCTTAAAGAACACTCAACTGGCGATGGGATGCTCACCGCCTTAAAACTTCTTGAGGTCATGGCAGGAACCGGAAAATCCTTATCCGAGCTTGCCGAGGTTATGACAGTCTACCCACAGATACTGATGAATGAGGAAGTGGATGCCTCTCGTCCTGATTTTACAAAAATCCCAATAATTGCAGCCGCGATCAAGGAAGTCGAAACCTTCCTGGGAGAACAGGGAAGGGTGCTTGTCAGGTATTCTGGAACCCAACCTTTGCTCAGGGTGATGGTAGAGGGGCCAAAAGAAGATATAACCCGGGAATGCTGTGAAAAGATCTGCCAGGCCATAAGGGACAGTATCTAAAAAAGACATCAATTTATGCGCAAAAAAAAAGGGTGGTGCCTGAATCAGGCACCACCCTTATGTATTTACCTAAAATTGTTTTAGGATTAGTCTCTTGCAACACCAAGCAGACTAAGCAGATGGACAAACAATCCCATGAAGTCAAGATAAAGGCTTAATGCCCCCATAATTGCACCTTTTCTTACCATGGCACCCGATGCATTGTCAGGAATACTGACGGCCATGGATTTGAGTTTCTGGGTGTCATAGGCGGTCAACCCGGTAAATATCACAACGGCGATCATGGAAATGATGGTCTGCATGCCAGAGCTGCCAATGAACATGTTGACGATCATGGCAATGAATATGCCCATAAGTCCCATCATCAAGAACTGACCCATTCCTGTCAAATCCTTTTTGGTTACCATGCCGTAGATGCTTGCGCTGCCAAAGGTTGCCGCACAGATAAAAAATGTTGAAGCAATGGAAGTCTGCGTATACATCAGAAAAATCGGTGCCAGACAAACGCCGTAAAGAACAGTCAGTGTCACATAAAGACCAGTGGCTGTACTGGCCTGCATCTTTTGAACCCGTG
Source organism: Desulfobacteraceae bacterium (assembly GCA_016743945.1). Taxonomy (GTDB): domain Bacteria; phylum Desulfobacterota; class Desulfobacteria; order Desulfobacterales; family Desulfobacteraceae; genus NBML01. Next base: position 125,886 of record JADGFI010000008.1, on the reverse strand, counting down.
CGCCGAGATAACCGCAAAGAATAACCAAGGCGATCATAAGCACAATTGGCATCATTGAATTGCCGAAAATCATTTGAAGAATAGGTTCGCTGGTAGAAACATAATAAGATGTTAATCCAGTTGCAACCAGGCCGAGGGCCATCCAATTATAGGTACTCCTGATAAAGGCGTTGACTTTGGTTACAGCACTGGTTTGTTGAAATGATAAATTTGCGTTCATTGTAAATCCTCCGAATAAAAACATTTGGTCAATATGATAGCTAAAAGTTAATATAACACGGGAAGGGGATATTTCAAGATTACAATTTGGTTAGGCACTATTTTATCGGGTGTTTTTAACAAAAAAACAAAAGTTAACATAATATATATTATCGGACAAAATATAAATATGTTTTTTTTGTCAGCCCATGTTCACCGCTAAAATTTTGTCCAGAACCCCAGATTAGTATTGTTAAAACCATGCCATTGTTTTATAAATTATGACTTTGCTATTGCATGGGGTTTATAAGAAAATGAAAACAGCACAAAAAAATAATGGGCATATGTATTCGGTTTCAACCTTGACAAGGGAAATCAAATTTCTTCTTGAAGAACGGTTCCCTTTTTTATGGATCATGGGGGAAATCTCCAATTATGCCACGCCTGCATCTGGTCATTCCTATTTTTCCTTGAAAGATGCAAATGCCGTCATCTCCTGTGTTATGTTTAAAAATCAGAAACGAGGCCTGAAATTTCAACCGGAATCGGGCATGAAGATTATCGGCCTTGCCAGGATTTCTCTCTATGAACCCCGGGGATCCTATCAATTAATTTTTGAACACATGGAACCTGAAGGAATTGGTTCCTTGCAGGTTGCCTTTGAACAATTGAAAAAAAAACTGGCATCCGAAGGTCTTTTTGAAGATGCACATAAAAAGCCAATACCTTTTTTACCATCTAAAATAAATGTGATCACCTCTGGGACCGGTGCGGCTGTCCGGGATATCATCCATGTAGCCCGCCGTCGTTTTTCCGGGTGCCATCTTGAAATTGTCCCTGTTAAAGTTCAGGGGGAAACTGCCAAAAACCAGATTGCAAAGGCCATTGTAACCGTAAACCTTGTTTCCAAAAAGGCGGATCTTATTATACTTGCCAGGGGCGGCGGATCCATCGAAGATCTTGCAGCCTTTAATAGTGAACGGGTTGCCAGGGCCATATTTGAATCAAAAATTCCGGTTATTACAGGGGTGGGTCATGAAACCGATTTTACCATTGCCGATTTTGTGGCTGATCTTCGGGCCCCTACCCCTTCGGCTGCTGCAGAATTGGCCCTTCCAGACAAAAGCGCATTGATTCAAAGGATTAATACGCTTCAGGCATCCCTTGGCCATGCCATGGGCCAACGACTAAATTTCTTTCAGCAAAAATTAGACGACTTCAATTCCCGACTCAAAAGCCCTGATCGCATCATAAATGACTTTAAAAATAGAATTGAAGAATATGACCAACGGATGAAGCGAACGCTTAAAACCCGGGTTCGACATAACCGGGAACGGATATCCTGGCTACAAAAAACCCTGGAGGGAAGAACGCCCCTGGTAAACATCGGGGAGCACAAAAAACAGGTGGAAAGATTTACCACGGCCCTGGGACAAAAAATGGATAGCCGCCTTTTTGCCTGGAAAACAAAAACCAGGGAGTTGGGGGTAAAACTTGCTGCATTTAACCCCAGATCCGTTCTGGATCGCGGGTATAGTATCGCAAGAATTTTACCCGGAAAAAAAATACTCATGGATGCTGCGGATGCAGCCGTTGATGATCAAATTGAAATAGTATTATCTAAAGGACGCCTGGTGACCCGGGTGGAGAAAAAATAAATGGCCAAAAAAACATTTGAGATAGCCTTAAAGCAGCTCGAAGAAATCGTTAGGGAAATGGAATCCGGAGATTTAAGCCTTGAACAGGCCGTAAAAAAATATGAAACCGGTATAACCCATTCCAAGTATTGTCTGGATATACTGGATCAAACAGAAAAAAAAATAACCCAATTAACCCGGGGCAATGACGGGTCTATGAAGGAAGAACCCTTTGACAATGAATAAGCTTTCATTTGATTTATCCGCCTATTTAAACGTAAATAAAACCCTTGTTGAGGACTCGCTTACAAAAATATTGGGCCAGTTGGATCCTAGTCGTGAATTGGTTCAGGCCATGGGACATTCCCTCATGGCCGGGGGAAAACGCCTTCGACCTGTACTGGGATTGGCAGCAGCCAAGGCTTGTGGGGGGAACCCCCTTACTGCCCTGCCCGCCTGCTGTGCCATAGAGATGATTCATACCTATTCTCTTATACACGATGACTTGCCGGCCATGGATGACGATGATCTAAGACGGGGGGCACCCACCTGCCATAAAAAATTTTCAGAGGCCACAGCCATACTGGCCGGGGACGGCCTTTTAACCCACGCCTTTTATGTGTTGACCCGGCCGGATACTGTCTTTGAGCTCTACCCCAAAAGTTCGATTCTGCTGAAATTGGTGGCTCAAATTTCCCTTGCTGCCGGGGTCAACGGAATGGTGGAAGGCCAGATGCTGGACATGCAAGCCCAATTCATTGAATCAATCATTGAATCAATCATTGACGAGAATAATATCGGGAATAAACAAGACCTTTTAGATCATCTTAAAAAAATACATGGCCTGAAAACCGGCCGGATGATATGTGTCAGTGTGGAGGCAGGTGCTTTAAGTGCAGGAGCAGATTCCCAGGCACTTGAATCTCTTGGGAGCTATGCGGATAATATCGGCCTTGCCTTTCAGGTGATGGATGATATTTTAAATGTGGAGGGGGATCCAGACATTATGGGAAAAGCAATCGGTTCCGATGCGCTGAATGATAAAATGACTTTTCCGGCCATCCTAGGTCTTGAACAATCCAAGGCCTATGCAAGGCAATTGGTTGATATTTCGCTTACTGCGATTTCAAAATTTGATAAACAAGCAGACCCTTTGCGGGCCATCGCAAATTATATTATTAACAGAGATCACTAAATTAAGGTAAGAACTATTGAGTCTGCTTGAACAAATAAACACTTCCGAAGACATTAAAAAATTATCACGCGCTGAACTGCCGTTGCTGGCAAAGGAAATCAGAAACAGGATCATTGATGTGGTTTCCAAAACCGGTGGACACCTGGCTTCGAGCTTAGGGGCTGTTGAACTGACCCTTGCGATCCATTATGTATTTGATCTTCCCAGGGACACCCTGATTTGGGACGTGGGCCACCAGGCCTATGCCCATAAACTTATTACCGGAAGAAATAAGAGTTTTGATACCCTGCGTCAGTACAAGGGGATTTCAGGATTTACAAAAATGAAGGAGAGCCCTTTTGACGGATTTACCGTGGGCCATTCCTCCACCTCTATTTCCGCTGGCCTTGGAATCTGTTATGCCAAATACCTGAACCGTGACGCGTCTGATGTGATTTCTGTCATTGGGGACGGATCCTTGACAGCAGGGCTTGCCTATGAAGGATTGAACCAGGCAGGTGATCTGAAACGAAAACAAATTGTCATCCTCAATGACAATGACATGTCCATTTCTGCCAATGTGGGTGCCCTGTCTTCCTATCTGAGCCGGACTTTATCGGCCAGATATCTCCAGAACATGCGAAACCAGTTTGGCGCATTTTTAAAATCTCTTCCCAAGATCGGGGACGACATGTACCAGATTGCCAAACGATGGGAAGATTCCTTTAAAACCTTTGTCACCCCCGGCATGCTGTTTGAGGCCTTTAATTTTGATTACTTCGGTCCCATCAACGGCCATAACCTGGACCATTTGATTGATATATTGACCAATATTAAAAATCCGGATTCCCCGGTGCTCCTCCATGTAACCACCATCAAAGGGAAGGGATATGCGCCTGCGGAAAAAAATCCCGTCTATTTTCACGGCGTGGGATCTTTTGCTGTGGATACGGGTAAAAGCAATAAAAAAGCGGATCCTGTGCCCTCCTACACTCAGGTGTTTGGATCCCATATGGTGCGCTTTGCCAAAACCAATGAAAAAATTGTGGCGGTGACGGCTGCCATGCCCGAAGGAACCGGATTAACGCAATTTTCTAAAGAATATAAAAACCGGTTTATTGATGTGGGCATTGCCGAACAGCATGCCGTTACCTTTTCTGCAGGACTTGCTTCCAAGGGGATAAAACCCGTGGTGGCTATCTATTCCACCTTTCTCCAGCGGGCCTATGACCAGATCCTCCACGATGTATGTATTGATGCCCATCCGGTGGTTTTTGCCATTGATCGGGGGGGGATTGTGGGGGAAGATGGTCCAACCCACCACGGATTGTTTGATTTTTCATATTTAAGAAGCATGCCAAATATGACCATCATGTCGCCCATGGATGAGAATGAACTGGCCAGGATGCTTCTGACCGCCATCAATCACGATGGGCCCATAGCGCTTAGATATCCCCGGGGTAAGGGCCAGGGCGTTGAGATCCAGGCGGAGGTTAAGCCCGTTGAAATCGGCAAGGCCCAGGTGGTCACAGAAGGGGATGATCTCATGATCATTGCCATTGGGCAGTCTGTTTATGAGGCAATGGCCGCAGCAAAGCAATTGGCCCGAAAGAAAATTTTTGCCATGGTTATCAATGCCCGGTTTGTAAAACCCCTTGATGCACAACTTTTCCTGGAAAAAGCAGCCAAAATTAAAAAGATTATTACCGTGGAAGAGCATATGCTGGCCGGTGGATTTGGATCTGCTATTCTGGAGATGTATGCCGATAACGGCATGACAGACCTTGAATTCAAGCGAATCGGTATCGATAATAAATTTGTGGAGCACGGTCCCCAGGACCTTTTAAAAAAAGATTATGGGGTGGATTCTTCTGCTATTGTTGCAGCAGGTTTAGCGTTAGCAGGTCCCGATTTAACAGGGTTCGGCACAGATGGCATCTAAAAAAACGCTTAAAAAGAGGATAGACCTGCTATTGGTTGAAAAGGAGCTGATTTCTTCAAGGCACCGGGCAAAAGCCATGATCATGGCCGGTAAGGTCCTGGTGAATGACAGGGTGATTGACAAGCCCGGCACTCTTGTGGAGACCAATGCTTTAATCATTGTTAAGCAGGATGACAACCCCTATGTCAGTCGGGGAGGACTTAAACTTGAAAAAGCCTTGAAAAGTTTTCCCATATGTGTGAAAAATCTTATATGTCTTGATATCGGTGCATCCACCGGAGGATTTACAGACTGCCTGCTGCAGTTTGGGGCAAAAAAAGTGTATGCCGTGGATGTGGGATACGGACAGCTTAGCTGGAAATTGAGGCAGGATGACAGGGTCGTGGTCATTGAACGAAGTAATATCCGGCATCTGGCCTATGATGCAATAAATGAACAAGTGGATATGGTGGTGGCAGACACCTCTTTTATCTCACTTAAAACAGTAATTCCCGCAGCTGAAAAATTTATGCAGGAAAGTACCGGGGTTTTGGCATTGATCAAACCCCAATTTGAGGCAGGAAAGGAAAATGTCGGCAAGGGTGGTGTTGTAAAGGATCCGGAAATCAGGAAAAAGGTGATTCAGGACATTCAATCTTTTTTTCGAGACAGGGGATATGGGATTAATGATGTGGTGCCCTCCCCTATTCTGGGACCCAAAGGAAACGAGGAATATATCATATCCCTTACGTTTCATGGAAAGATAACATAACACTATTATTTGAATTTCATTATTTAAATATTATTAATTTAATTGTTGAAAGGAGCAGTAATGAGCGAAGAAATCAAAACCATGAGAAATGTGGCTCTGGCAGGCCATGGAGGTGCAGGCAAGACTACTCTTGCTGAGGCTATGCTTTTTAAAGCCGGGGTTACCAACCGCCTCGGCAAGGTTGAAGACGGCAATACGGTTATGGATTTCCAACCTGAAGAAATCAAAAAACAACAGAGTATCAATACATCTGTTATTAAATATACCCACAACAAGCATACCATTACATTGATGGATACTCCTGGCGATCAAAATTTCTTTTCTGCTGCTAAAACCTGTTTTCCCGTTGCCGATGGAATGATCTTTGTTATTGACGGTGTTGGCGGTCCTTCGGCCATGACAGAAGAAGCCGGCGCCTGTGCCCTTGAATACAATTTTCCCGGATTGGTAGTTGTGAATAAGCTGGACCGGGAAAGATCCGATTTTGAAACCTGTATTGCTGCCTGCAAAACGAGTCTTAAAAAGAAAATAATTCCCATCTGTTATCCCATTGGTCAGGAAAACGACTTTAAAGGGATTGTCAATATTATTTCCGGCCAGGCCTATGAATATGATGAGGACGGCAAAGCCACAAGGGTTGATATCCCAGCTGACATGGCCGATGACGTTGCCTTGGCAAAAGAAGAATTCATTGAGAACATTGCAGAACTCAATGATGACCTTCTTGAAAAATATCTGGAAGGCGAAGAAATTACCGAAGATGAACTCAAGGTCACTTTCCGTCAGGGAGTTCTGGATGCACAATTTTATCCGGCCCTCTGCACCTCAGCCGTTAAAATGATTGGTATTGATACGGTTTTTAACTTTATTAATGATTTTATGCCCTCTCCCCTGGATCGCGGTGACTGGACTGCAACAAATGCCAATGGTGAACACGTCATTGTATCACCGGATCCTGCAGCCGAATTTTGTGGATTTGTTTTTGCCACCATTGTTGATCCCTATGCAGGGCGACTCTCACTTTTCAGGGTTATTTCCGGAACCCTGGGCAAGGAAGGCAATATCTTGAATGTTACCAAGGATTCCAAAGAACGATTTTCACAGTTATTGGAAATTGCTGGAAAAGACCAAAAAACAATTGCCAACGCCCTTCCCGGCTCCATTGTAGCGGTTGCCAAACTCAAAGATACCCTGACAGGAGATACCCTGACAAATGGCAAAGAAATCCAGATTCCTGCTCCGTCCCCCATGCCGCCGGTTATTTCTTTTGCCATTTCTCCGAAATCCAAAAATGATGAAGACAAAATCCACGAAGCAATCCGCAAGGTTTTAGAAGAGGATACAGGGCTTCAACTTCGACGGGAAGAAGAAACCAAACAGACCATTCTTTCCGGCCGGGGATTGGTTCACATTGAAACAACGGCGGATAAAATCCTAAGAAAATTCAATGTGGCCATGGAAATCGCAACCCCCAAAGTAGCCTACAGAGAAACCTTTAAGAAAAAAATTCGGGTTCAGGGCAAGCATAAAAAACAATCGGGTGGTCATGGTCAGTTCGGAGATTGCTGGATCGTTCTGGAACCGCTTCCCAAGGGCCGAGGATTTGAATTTGTCGATAAAATTGTGGGGGGTGTCATACCCAAAAATTATATCCCAGCAGTCGAGGCCGGCGTAAGAGAAAGTTCCGCGACCGGTATCCTTGCCGGATTTCCCTGTGTGGACTTCAGGGTTACCGTGGATTTTGGTTCCTATCATTCGGTCGACTCTTCTGAAATGGCCTTTAAAACAGCCGGCTCCATTGCCTTTAAAAATGCGGCCAAAGATGCCAGGGCTGTTTTGCTGGAGCCCATCATGAAGGTGTCTGTCAAAGTACCTGAAGATGCAACAGGGGACATCATGGGGGACATGAATTCCAGGCGCGGCCGGGTGCTGGGTATGGATTCGGAAGGAGACAAACAGATCATCAATGCTCTTGTTCCCATGTCAGAAATACTCAGGTATGCACCTGACTTAAGTTCCATGACCGGCGGACGGGGAGCCTTTACCATGGAATTTGAGCATTATGACGAAGTTCCGGGTGATCTTTCCCAGAAAATAATCGAACGGGTAAATGCAGAAAAAGACGCTTAAATAATAAAAAAATAGCAAGAACAATTGTATAGACAAACGATAGCGAGAACAAAGCAAGGCCAGGGATTGGCCCCTTTGTTCTCGCTATCGTTTTTGCAACTGAATCATATACCGGTCCGATTTTTCAAAGGGAAGCTGATAATGATCCGTCCTGATCTCAAATTGAGACTTGAGATCAGGCGTTATTTCATCCGGTGCGTGTTTTCCCTTGAGGGCATATATTTTCCCTGCAGGTTTAAGCAATGGAAGAGAAAATCCGACAAATTTTTCAAGCCCGGCAAAAGCCCGGGAGATCACAGCATCATAGGCACCGGCATGGAAATCATCACGGGCAAGATCCTCCACCCTGGAATGTACGGCTTCAATTTTTTTCAACCCCAGGGTCCGGATCACATGTTTTAAAAAATTAACTTTTTTCCTGGATGAATCCACCAGAACAAAATCAAGCCGGGGATTGAGTATTTTCAAAGGGATGGCAGGAAATCCCCCACCTGTTCCCATATCCATGATTCTTTTTTCCTGTCCCAAAAAGGGCTGAACCGCAAGGGCATCGATAAAATGCTTTTCAGCCATGGCCAGGGGTTCAACAATGGCCGTCAGGTTGATCTTTTTATTCCAAAGGATCAATTGGGCCCCATGGGCAGCCATCAGTGATATCTCTTCTTGGGTAATATCCACTGCTATTTTCTCACATCCTTGTTTCAAACGATCACAAAACCCAATCATGTCTGGTTTTATTGAATTGGGGAGTACTGATAAACCCATTTTGTATCCTTAATTTCCCAGCAGCAAACTGGTATTGGTGTAAAAAGTACCTGCCACACAGGCAGTCAAAAGACAGGCAAATGTGGCGGCGATCAAGGCCTTGATGGCGACTCCGGCAATGTCAGCTGTCCTTTTCGGAGCAAGGGCTGTAATCCCCCCCACAAAAATAGCCAGGGAAGCCAAATGGGCAAATCCGCACAAGGCGTAAGCAGCCACAACCGCAGACCGTGGGTGAACAAGACTCTTTTGGGTCAAGGCTGTGGCAAGGTCCTGATAGGAGATCACTTCGGTTAAAATAATGCGCTCCCCGATGATCTGGGATATAATGCCGGCATCCACAGGGGGAATACCGATAATCAGTGTAAAAGGATAAAAAACATACCCCAAAAACTGTTTCAAAGACCACTCCATTGAGCTGCCGATCCACTGGTTGACCATATTTCCGGTACTTCCCAGGATCAGGTCCACCAATGCCACAAGCCCCATCACAGCGATCAAGAGGGCCACAATACTAAAAATAACCTTAAGCCCGGATGTGGCGCCGTTGATAATGGCTTCAAAAAGACTGGATTCTTGTTCATAGTGAATATCCACAACACTGCCAAGGGTTTGGGGGGTGGAGGTTTCAGGAAAAATAATTTTTGACATGACCAGAGCGGCAGGAGCTGATAAAAATGACGCAGATATCAGGTGGCCTGCAATGGACGGAAACTGGGTCTGCAATGTAAACACATAAAATGCCAGGACATTTGATGCCACCGTGGCCATGCCAGCCGTGAGGATGGTGCACAGTTCAGACCGGGTCATCTTGTCAATATAAGGTTTGATGGTAAAGGCCGATTCGATTCCCACAAAAATATTGCTGGCGGCGCAGAGGGCTTCAGCACCGGAAATTCTCATCACCCGTGTAAAAAGCCGGGCAAACAGTCCTATAATAAAGGGTAAAATTCGATAATAATACAACACCGCCACAAGAGCTGAAAAAAAGATAATGGTGGGGAATGCCTGAAAGGCCAGGATGAATCCAATTGACCCCTGGACACCGGGGGTCAATGCCAGGGGGCCAAAGACAAATTGTGCCCCGGCAGATGCGGTCCCAAGCACCATTACGGCCAGGTCATTTATCTCTTGAAAAACGGTCACACCGGCCGGAACCACAAAAATAAACAAGGCAAAGATAAACTGGAGGCCGAGTGCCCATTTTAACAAATGCCAATTAATCTTCTGGGTATTTTTAAAAATAAAACGTGATATCAACCATGCAATGGCCAGCAACCCAAAGATGCCAGTAAAACTGACCAAATTATAAATATCCATTTTTTACTTTCCTATATTCCTAAAATTGGTCCTGTCCTTGAAACTAAAATCGGTCAGGTAGAATCGGCCAGTCAAAATCGACCAGTTAGAATCGGTTATAAGGTCTGATAATGACATCAATCCCCATATCATTTTTTAAAATTACTTTAAAAGATTCCGCCGCTTGTTGCCGGGAATATACACCTGTCCTCACGAGATACCAGGGTGTATTATTGAGCTCTTTTAACTCAAGAATTCTTGCCGTATATCCTTTTTTTTTAAGTTTTTTTTGCATCAACAAGGCATTGTCTTGAACCCGAAAAGCACCGGTCTGGAGTTCATAGTCTCCAGAAGTTGTGGTCGATACAATTGTCGATACAGGCGAAGATTTTTTTTGGGTTTGCGCCATGGAAGCATGTTTTTTCAGTCCGTCAAGCTTTTCCTTGGCATAGAGCTTATCGGGTTCAATTATTATCGCTCGCTCATAGGCCTGTTTCGCTTTTTTGGGCTGATTCATGTTTGTGTGTAAATCCCCTTTTAAACAAAGCGCCAGATAAAATTTTGGCACAAGCTCAAGGGTTTTAATAATATCTTTGAGACTTGCTTCATACTCTTTAAGTTCAGCCCTGCAAATAGCCCGGTTAAAATAGGCAAAATGATTGTCAGGGGATAGGGAGATTTCCGTGTCATAATTTTCAATGGCTCTGGTATAATTTTCTTTATAATACCAGGCCACCCCCAAATTGCTGTATAACCCCTTTAAATCAGGTAAAATCTTTTTTACCTGCTCAAAATCATTTATGGCCGCATCATATTGATTCAGTTTCATGTGGGCCACCCCTCGGTTTTTATACGCATTTGGATTCTGGGGTGCCATCTCGATTAATGCGGTAAAAGAATCAACTGCTTCTTTGTTTTTGTCCTGTTTTAAAAGCATGACCCCTCGTTCGAATAACGCTCTTTCGGAAACGGCATAAACAGTTGAACTGCAACAGGTAGCAAGAACAATTAAAATTAAAAAATTTTTCAAGCTGTCTCTCCAAAATTAAATATCATATACGAAGGAAGGCATTCTATTAAATGGCATGGGGAAACACAATAAAAAAGATAAAAAACAAGAATTTAACCCCTGGAGCTCATTTGTTGATAAATCTGCAAAAGCCATTAAACTCTTGACAAACAAGGAAAAAAAGTATACATAATCGCTTTTCATACGTTAATTTTAATCTGGATTCAAACTAATAAAATCGCATCAAGAATTTTATAAAACCAATATATAGCAATGCCTTTGGCAATATTTGTATTTTTTTTATTGTTTAAAGGAATTTATTTTTATTCATAAGGATGATTAAAAAATGATCAGAGATCTATCAAGGGTAAGAAACATTGGAATCAGTGCCCATATTGATTCCGGCAAAACCACACTTACTGAAAGAATTTTGTTTTATACGGACAAGATTCATCAAATCAATGAAGTCAGGGGTAAAGACGGTGTCGGCGCTGTCATGGATTCAATGGAGCTTGAAAGGGAAAGGGGAATCACCATTGCTTCTGCCGCCACCCATTGTGAATGGGACAACCATGCCGTCAACATTATCGACACACCCGGCCATGTGGATTTTACAGTTGAAGTTGAGCGGTCTTTGCGCGTATTAGATGGTGTTGTCCTTATCCTCTGCTCTGTATCCGGTGTCCAATCTCAGTCCATTACCGTGGACCAGCAGATGAAACGCTATGAAGTTCCCTGCATTGCATTTGTCAACAAGTGTGACAGGTCCGGTGCCAATCCCCTCAAGGTTAGCGATCAGTTAAAAAACAAGCTGGGACATAATTCTGTGATGATGCAGTTGCCAATCGGCCTTGAAGACAAACACGAAGGGATTGTCGACCTGGTTACCATGAAAGCCTATTATTTTGAAGGCGACAATGGGGAAAACATGGTTGAACAAGAGATCCCGGCAGATTTGCTCGAAGAAGCAAAGCTTGCAAGGGAAGTGATGCTGGATGAAGCATCTCTCTTCTCTGAAGATCTGACCGATGCCCTTTTGGAAGAAAGCGAGATCACCACCCAAATGATCATGACCGCTGTCAGAACCGGTACCATTGCAAGAAAAATGACTCCGGTCTTCCTTGGATCTGCCTATAAAAACAAAGCGGTTCAGCCATTGCTCAATGCGGTTCTAAACTACCTTCCATCTCCTCTGGACATTGAAAATGTCGCCATTGATCTGGACAACAACGAAGAGACGGTTGCCCTGGAAAGTGTTTTTGATAAACCCACCGTGGCCCTGGCCTTTAAGCTTGAAGACGGGCAATACGGACAGCTCACCTATATCCGGGTTTACCAGGGGTGTATCAACAAGGGAGACACCCTTGTTAACTCCAGAGACGGCAGAAAAATCAAAGCCGGTCGTCTGATCCGCATGCATTCCTCCCAGATGGAAGAAGTGGATGCCATTCCGGCCGGTCATATCGGTGCGATGTTCGGGGTCGACTGTGCTTCAGGTGATACCTTTGTAGATCCATCCGTCAATTATTCCCTGATCGCCATGCATATCATGGAACCGGTTATTTCCCTTTCCATTGTCCCCAAGGACAACAAGGCCCAGATCAATATGTCAAAGGCCCTGAACCGGTTCACCAAAGAAGATCCTACATTTAAAACCTATGTGGACCATGAAACCGGAGATACCATTATCCAGGGCATGGGCGAGCTTCACCTGGAAGTTTATGTGGAAAGAATGAAACGAGAATATGCGGCGGAAGTTGCAACAGGAAAGCCCAGGGTAGCTTACAGAGAAACCATTACCCGAAAAGCCCCCTTCAATTATACCCATAAAAAACAGACCGGTGGTTCCGGACAATTTGGTAAGGTAATGGGGTTCATTGAACCCACTGAAGAAGAGTTTGAATTTGTTAATAAGGTCACCGGCGGCAGGATTCCCACCCAATATATTTCTTCGTGTGAAAAAGGGTTTCGTGGATGCATGGCAAAGGGTCCCAACCTCGAATTTCCGGTTACCGGCATCAAGATTACACTTGAAGATGGTGGTTTTCATGCGGTTGACTCCTCTGAAATGGCCTTCCAGGCTGCTGCCCGGGGTGGATTTCTTGAAGGGTATGCCAAAGCAAAACCGGTTATCATGGAACCCATCATGAAGGTGGTTATTGAAACCCCCAATGAATTCCAGGGATCGTGTATGGGACTGATCAACCAGAGAAGGGGAATTATCCAGGGCTCCCAGGAAGAAGGAGTGATGTCCGTGGTTGAATCCCAGGTTCCTTTGTCAGAAATGTTCGGCTTTTCAACCATCCTTCGGTCCGCCACACAGGGCAAGGCACAGTTTTCCATGGAATTTTCTTCCTACAAACAGGTTCCCCAGTCCGTGGCTGAAGACATTTCTAAAAAGAAAGCAGAAGAAAAAGCTGCTAAAAATAAATAAGACCCTTATTTAAAGAGAGGAATTATGCTTAAAAAAGATCTCATTCTCAAAAGCCCGGTTGAACGAGCCATTGGCATTGAAAATATAGCAAAAGGCCAATTCGGTGCTGTTCTTTCCCGGGCAGGTGTTGGTAAAACCAGCTTCCTTGTTCAGATTGCATTGACCCAATTGTTGGCCGATCAAAAAATACTCCATGTAAGCCTTGATGATCCCATGGACAAGATAAACCTGAGATATGAAGAAGCCTATACAAATCTGGTGGACAATATTGGCTATGTGGATCCCCAGAAAGCAGTTCGCCTGTGGGAAGATATCTTCCCAAACAAGGTGGGGATCAGCTACACAGAATCTACCTTTAATACAGACAAGATTAAAGATTATTTAAAAAGTTTCAAAAAATCAGACCTTGCCCTGCCTTCTATCATTGTGATTGACGGCATCAATTTTGATAAAGATGCCACCGCTATACTGGAAGATTTAAAAATTTTGAATCAGGAATTTGGCGTCTTTATCTGGTTTTCCATGAAAAGTCATAGGGAAGAAGCCCTGAGCGAAGACGGTTTCCCGGTTCAGCTGGAAGCGGTAAAAAATCTTTTTGATAAAGCCATCTTCCTCCAGCCGGTTGATGATAAAATTGAAGCCGTGATATTAAAAGACGGCAACAGAATTGACCAAAAATTCAAACTGGATCCTGCCACCATGATGTTAGCTGAATAAAAAAAGACGTTGGCTAAATAAAAATAGGATGCCAGCTGAATAAATTTTAGTTTTAACCAGATATCGTCATTAACGCCCCGGATTTTTATCCAAAGATCCGGGGCGTTTTTTTGAATCCAACTCTCTTTCTAACATCATTGTCTCTTTCTGACATCATTGCCCCTATTATCATGCCCACTGCCTGATAAAATTTTCAATGGACTGAAAAACCCGTTCCACCCCCCTGCCCGTTAGGATACCATGTCGATCATAATCAAAAAGATAATATTCCTTTACCTTGGATCCGAGCTTTTCGAATAATCTTTGGGTTCCCCTGGGGTTGACCACAGGATCCTTTCTGGACTGAACTACCAAAACGGGTCGTTCAATGGTCTGTAACTTGGGAGATAGTTGGTCCATTAACATTTCAAGCTGATGAATCCCTGCAACGGGATTTCTAGTATAATTGATATGGGGATTTTCTGGGTCATTCTCAAGAAATTCCTTTGCAATGGAAGACAAACGAATTTTTTTGATCATGTTGTTCCAGGCATCAATGGCTGGAACAAAATAGGATCCCAGGTCATTGAGCTGCATGGGGGGGGCCACGGCAAAAATGGCTTCACACTCTTTCACCCGACAGGCAAGTTCAAGGGCAAGACCTGCTCCGGTTGAAAAACCTCCGATAATTATTTTATCACAGGAATGTCTAAGTACCACATAGGCCTCCTCAACGGATTCCACCCATTGCTCATAGGGTGTCTTGGCAAGGTCCTCCGGAGCGGTACCATGGCCGGCAAGGCGGGGGGCAAATACCGTAAAACCTCGTCCATAAAGATATTGAGCACAAACTTTCATTTCTTCGGGAGCCGCCATATACCCGTGGATCAGCAAAACACCGGCAACTTCATTGTCATGTTTTAAAAACAAGGGTTTGCCGATTCGTTTTTTCTTTGATTCCCCTTCAATATAATAGGTATTATAGGCGTGGCTATAATCCACATTCATTTTTTCCGTTAAGCGACCCTTCACCAGTTCTTGAATCTGTCGCCCTGATTTCTGGGCAATTTTCTTGAGACAAATTTCAGCCGCTGTAACCGGTTCCACCTCATTGGCCATGACGACAATGGGATTTTTCATGCGAATGGTATGAAAGTCAGAACGGATAAAAAACCGGGCCTGATCTTTAAAGAACCGGTCCCCTTTAATTTCAATCATACCGGTTTTCTCGGCCAGCAACAAAAAAGTTTCTATCCGCTTGTATCGATCATTGATCAGCAGATGGACCTGGTTTTGATGGAAATTATCAGACACATAACAAATTTTGTTTAACAAAAGGCAGGTAATGGCATAATAGACCTTGCAGGTGAACTCATATATATCGATGCCTTCTTTCTTATAGGGAAAATGCTTTAGAATACAGGCCATGACATGATCGTAATTGAGGGTGGTCATGTCATAAACAGCCGACATATACCGCTCCATGATCCCATTGGAAATTTGTTTTGAAATATTTTTGGAACTGATGTCATCATCAAATCGGACCCGCCGTTTGACCGTCAGCATGCTCTCAATATACGCATCATTCAGATAGGGATTAATTTCAATGGGATCTCCAAACCGGATGGTAATATCTACCCCTGATAAAAGCATTCCCCCTTCGGTCATAAGTTCGTCCATCACTCTTTTTGAGGGTTCTTTCATAATCGTCTTTGCGATTGACCCCAAAATATTATCCCGGGCATTGCCGGGATAATAGGTAATGTTCACTGGAACGATGTGGGTTGTTTGTGCCAACACCCGATCCATATCGGTTATTTTGAGGCTTTTTTTCAGTCTGTAAAACTCTGGTTCACAGCTAATGGAAAGTCTGCGCAGCCGTTCCCGGAAAAATTCGCATCGCAGGGCAAGGGAAGCAGCCCCGGTATGGGGACGGGAAACCCCGGTATCATCTGTTAATTGGAATTTGTCATTTTTAACAAGTTTTTTATTTTTAACCATCATGCCTTCGGGAAAAATAATCCATTGGACATTACCAGATAATAGGGTTTGTAAAATTAATTCGTCCCGATTGGGATCATGGGTGGAAACAGCTCCTAACTTATTTAAAACCCCCTCCAGAACCGGAACCTCAAACAACTCTTTGGCGGCAAGGGACCAGACCTGTTTTTGGGTAATGGCATGGACATGGTATGGCAAAAAAATAGTTTCAATTCTTGTGAAATGGTTGGCACAAAAAATAATGGATCCAGTGGGAATATTTTTTTGGCCTTTGATTCTTATGTTGGCCTTTGAAACTCCTGAAAAAGTTTTAAGGGTATAACTGGACAATTCAAACGCAAAACGATTCATGTGCCTGACCTTTAAAACAAGATTGTTTATCCGCTATGTTTAATATATAAAGGTGATGTTAATTATAAGCTTGACCTGATAATTATAATACTTAAAGTAATTGCTTTGTCAAAGGGATTTTAATTTAAGTGTTAAGAACGGAGGAACACCATTGTATTCTAAAATAATTATTTTACATTTTCCGGCCGAGGTTGCCCAGAAGGCATTGGTCTGTCAGTTAACCATAAAGTTTGATTTGATGTTTAATATTTTGAACGCCAGGATTTCCAACCGAAAAGAAGGGTTCATGGTTTTAGAACTTTCATCGGCCACCCGATCCGGATTCAATCAAGGGGTAAAATTCTTAAAAGATCAGGGGGTTGAGGTTTCAAATCCTGAACAGCAGATTTTCAAGGATGAAGAGATCTGTACCCACTGCGGCGCCTGCACTGCAGTTTGTCCCACAGAAGCCTTGTATATCAAGCGCCCTGAAATGGAAGTAATATTTAATAAAGATAAATGCAGTGTCTGTGAACTGTGTATCCTGACTTGCCCGACCCGGGCCATGGGGCTTTTTAGCAAAAACACAGAAGAAGTTATCTAATGACCCCTCCTGTTGTGGCCGTTGCCCTAAGCGGCGGTGTTGATTCCCTTGTTGCAGGATTTCTCATCAAACGAGATTATAAAAAGGTGTTTGGCATCCATTTTACCACCGGATTTGAAAAAGACCTTACCAATTTAAAATCCCTTGAACAGCAACTGGGTTTTCCGGTTCATACATTAGACTTGTCCCAGATTTTTGAGCAAGAGGTGGTTCAGTATTTTATGGACACCTACCTTGATGGTAAAACGCCCAACCCTTGTGTGGTCTGTAACAAAAAGATCAAATTCGGTGCGCTGCTGAAAAAGGCACAGGAGTTGGGAGCGGATGCACTTGCCACAGGTCACTATGCCACCATTGTCAATCCCCTGATCTCGCCAGAAAGAAAAATTTCAAAAAGCTGGCTTGAAAAAGGGGCTGACCCCCTGAAAGATCAGTCCTATTTTCTTTCCATGCTCAGCTCTGATCAATTGGAACGGATTATTCTTCCCCTGGCAGGTTACAGCAAACCCCAGGTAAAGGCAGTGGCAAAAAAAAATAATCTGATTGCCACAACTTCCGGCGAAAGCCAGGATATCTGCTTTATCCAGAATACCAGTTTTTCACAGTTTATCATTGAAAAAAAAGGAATCTTGCCAAAGCCTGGGAATATAAAGGATCTTAATGGGAAAATAGTCGGCGCCCACATGGGACTCCATGCCTTTACCATTGGCCAGAGACGGGGAATTAACTGCCCGGCATCGGAACCCTACTATGTACGGCATATAGACCTTTCCACCAATACCCTGGTGGTCTGTTTTAAAAAGGATCTGGCTGCAACAAAAATGCAGGTGAAAAACATTATCTGGAATTATTTCGAAAACAAAGAGATCTTGACCATGACAACCAAAATTCGATACAGCCATAAAGGCGCAACTTCTCAACTGATACGCAATGGTGCCTCGGGACAAGTAATATTTGATACGCCGCAACTGGCCATCACCCCGGGACAGACTGCTGTTTTTTATCACGATAACAGGGTGATGGGTGCGGGTATTATTCAATGAAAAAACAAAAATTTTATATAGAGACACTGGGATGTAAGGTCAATCAATATGAATCCGACGGCATTGCCTCCTGTCTTGAAGACAAAGGGTTGGTCCGGGGAGAAAAAAATTCATCTGTGGATCTGTGCATCATCAACACCTGTGCGGTAACATCAAAGGCAGGCATGCAATCCAGGCAGGCCATCCGAAGAATCATCCGGGACAACCCAAACGCCAAAATCATTGTCACAGGTTGCCATGCCCAGACTGATTATGAGCGTATAAAAGAAATTGAAGAGATCGACCAGATTGTCTGTCACAAGGATAAAACCCTGATAGCCGACCTAATAATCAATCCGCCCAAAGAGCCGAGCAACCACCGGGCACCCGATCAAGCATCGGGTCAGCTCTCTTCGCCCTCCCCTTTCGTATTCCGGCCACCAGACCATAGTAAAAAAAATCGTCTCCTTTCATTTGATAAGCCGGTAAAGGGAAATATGACCCGGGCATACCTGAAAATTCAGGATGGGTGCAATGCCTTTTGCAACTATTGCATTGTACCCTATGCCCGGGGTTCCTCTGTGAGCATGCCGGAAAATCAGGTTTTCAAACATCTGGAGGGACTTTGCCGATCCGGATTCAAGGAAGTTATCATCACCGGCATCCATACCGGCATGTATGGTCTTGATTTGACTCCTGCGACCTCTTTGGTAAACCTGATTAAAACCATGGATAAACAAAGCTCTGTGGACAGGGTCCGGATCTCTTCCATTGAACCCACAGAATTATCCGAAGAGCTGATTAATCTTGCATGTCCGGGTCATATTGTGTGCGATCATTTTCACATTCCTTTACAATCCGGAGATGATGGGATCTTAAAAAGAATGAAACGGCCTTACTCAGCTTCTTTTTTTGAAGCACTGATCCATAAAATCCACGATAAACTGCCCTTTGCCGGTATTGGTGTGGATACCCTTATCGGATTTCCTTCTGAGACAGATGCGCAATTTGAGAATACGTTCAGACTCATTGAGAAACTGCCCATCTCCTATCTTCATGTATTTCCATTTTCTGCAAGAAAAGGCACCCCTGCCTATCATTTTTCTGGAAAGGTTACTTCTCAGATCATCAAAGAAAGATGCGCAAGGATGCGAGCCTTGGACAAAGAAAAACGGGCCGCCTTTATCCATGCAAACCGAGGCAGAAAACTTCAAGCCCTTGTTCAGAAAACCCAAGACAAACAGACAGGTTCTCTCAAGGCCGTGACCTCCAATTATCTAACAGTTTTGTTAGAAACAAATGATTCTATCAAGGGAAAATTAGTTGATCTTATTTATGAACAGTGTGATAGTAAGATGAATCCTATTGGTAAAATTATGGATTGACCTGATTAATAGAACTGATTAACACCCATTATATCGGAGAGTTGCAAACATGGAAGTGTATAAAAAACTTGCTGTTCATCTTGATAACACACCGGGCGGATATCCTGAAACAGAATCTGGAGTTGAGCTTAGAATCTTAAAACAATTGTTTACGCCAAAAGAAGCTGAACTGACCCTGTCTTTGGTCATGATGCCCGAATCGGTTGAGGTGATTGCCCAAAGGTCCAATAACGCCCCCGAAGATATCCTGCCCATGCTCATAAAAATGGGACAAAAAGGGTTGATCGTCCATGTCCATCGAAACGGGCAAGACGTATTCATGTTCGCCCAATTTGTGGTGGGAATCTGGGAATATCAGGTCAACCGCCTGACCCCGGAATTAATCAAGGATTTCAACGAATATGTTCCCCATTTGATGAAATCCCTTGGAAAAACCAAAACCCAGCAATTGCGGGTTGTTCCTGTAACAAAATCTGTTACCACAGAACTTAATATCATGGACCATGAGCACCTTGAAGAATTGATCAAAACCCAGTCCAAAATACTGGTCGCCCCCTGTATCTGCAGACGAGAACATACCATGGTGGACAAGGGATGCGGTAAAATGGAAGAAGCCTGCCTGGTCTTTGGCGGGGGCGCCTATATTTACGAAAGCCGGGGCATCGGAAGGACTATTACCCAGGAAGAAGCCATTGAGATTGTCAAAAAAGGGGTTAAGCAAGGATTGGTACCCCAACCCTCCAATTCCGTAAAACCCGTTAATATCTGTCTTTGCTGTGACTGTTGCTGCCAGATTTTAAGCAATATCAAGAAAACCCAAGCCCCTGCAAAAATAGTAAATTCCAATTACCAGGCCACAGTGGATCAAGAGCTATGCTCCGGATGCCAGGCCTGTGAGGATATCTGCCCCATGGATGCCATCGAAATGGATGCCATTGAGATGGAGGATGACAACAGTGTGGCAACGGTAAACATGGACCGATGTATTGGCTGCGGATTATGCGTGACGGTCTGCGAGTTTGACGCCATTGCCCTCAGGGACAAGGTCGCGACCGAAAGGTGGGAACCGCCCCAAACCATAGTTGACACCTATATGAATATGGCCAAGGAAAAAGGCCTTTTTTAGGACGGAGCCTATCCTAGGGAACCCCTAACGTATTAGGGTTTATTTCTCCTAAAGAGGTCTGTAAGGTTTACTTACAGACCTCTTTCAATTTTAATGTGTTCATAGGCTTCCTGGATTTCCCTGAATTTATCATTGGCAAATTTGATAAATTCTTCAGGCAGTCCTTTGGCTTCAATTTTATCAGGATGGTATTCGGTAACCAGGGATCTGTACTTTTTCTTGATCTCTTCATTGGATGCACTTTCATCACACTTAAGTACAGCATAGTATTTGTTGGTCACCCGTACATACTTTGATTTCATTCGGGTATAATCAGTGTCGGAAACATTAAAAATACCGATGGCAGCCAAAATCATGGATTCTTCTTTCGAAGAGATATGGCCGTCTGCCGTGGATACCCGTAACAAAATATCCACCATCAATTCGATGATATTGGGTTGGGTCCTGAAAACAATATAGAATTGACGGGCAAATGCTTCAAATGCTTCGGGAGAGTCAATGGCCTGCCTAAATATTCGTTTGGCAGTTTCCTGGCCCTCCGGGTCCAACTGAAGATCCCGGGCCATAAAAGTTTCAACCGCCTGAATTTCTTTTTCCGAAATTTGTCCGTCTGCTTTACAGATTTTGGCCAGCATGGAAAAAGCAGCTGTAAAAAATATTAACTGGGCTTCTTCATTGGAGGATAAAGCACTCTGTCCGCCCGGTATGGACTTAAGATAGACCTCTTCTTTCTTGTCCACAAAAGTATGTCCGAAGGCAGCACCTGCCACGGCACCAAGGGGCCCTCCCAAAGCAAAACCTATGGTTCCGCCAATCATTTTTCCAAGCCAGCTCATTGTCGATCCTTTCTCATAAAAATCCTTGTATCATTTTTAAAGATTATATATAAACACTAATGCTTTAAGCGTCAAACAAATTAAAAAAAATTAGGATCTTATGCTGGTAAAAAATTTTTTTGGAATTCTTATTCTTCTTTTTAATATGATTGGCCTGGGGTATTTCCTCTACCTTGGTGCTCTGGCAATGTTGGAAAAAATCTCTTCGAGTAAAAAGATAACCGAAGAAACCGCCCCCATCGTGAAGCAAAAAAGGCCACCTCTTGTGCTTAAAGATAGCATTATTCCCGATCAAGATGACTTACTAAAGGATATGGATCTATCGGATCTTGATAACCTGAATCTTGATGATTTTGAATAACAGGCATGGCCGGGCATGGCCGAAGCATGGTAATATGAAAAAACAATTATTTCAAATCAGATTTCTGATGCTTGCCATCCTTTTTGGATTGTTTTTCGGGTTCGTATTAACAGGTTGTGGCTCCCAAAATGACGCCTCTCCGGTATTTAGCGCTCCCTTAGACCCCGGCAGCCCTCGCTCTTTTTCCACCACCTGGGAAGATACCATCGTTTGTGCCAGGGTAAAAACCAAGATGATTTCAGATGATTTTGTCAAGGCCGGTCCCATTGATGTGGATGTTTACAATGGGATCGTCTATCTTACGGGAACAGCACAAACTAATTCCCAAAAACGCATGGCCGCTGATCTTGCCCGGGGAGTTGAAGGGGTTATAGCCGTTGAGAATCAGCTTGTGGTGAAGGAAAATAATATGGTGCCTGAAATCGAAAATTAAAATTTAAGTTTAACCGCCATTATTTTTTTTCTGCCACCGTTTCTTCTTTTTTTCCTTTGCAGCTACAGGAGCACACCGGGTTTCGATACACCCCTCACCCAAAAGTGTTTCCACTTGGTTGAAAAAGACAGGGTCAGAACAGGTCATAAATTCATCGGACAATTTAACCAGAACCGGAGGGTTGCTATCCTCAATCTTGATTTTCAAACAAGAGGTACAATCTCCAGGATATTGTTCGATAATGGGCTTTAATTGCTCCAGAACCTCGGTACCAAACTTTGCAGCATCCACATCAATGAGAATACCGCTGGTCCATTCTTGTCCGGCCCTGTCAATGGGAACAATTTTTTCTGCAATAAGCTTGACAATATTTTCCGTTTTCTGGACTTCAGCTTCCAAAATTACAATCTGTTCCTCTGCCAGAAGCGGGTGGATCTTGGCGTAAAGATTTGGGAAAATAACCACCTCTACACTGGCGGATTGATCTTCAATGGCACAAAAGGCCATCATGTCCCCTTTTTTGGTCTTATGGACCTTTAAAACCTTTATGGTACCGCCCATGCGAATCATTCGTTCATTTTGCATATCCGGAAGACTTGTGGTGGTGACATTAGCAAATTTTTGAATAATATCCGTATACTTATCCATGGGATGCCCGGTAATATAAAATCCCAGGGCTTCCTTTTCCAGTCCCAGCAACACATTGTCCTCCCACTCTTCAATGTTCGGAAATTTGGGAAGACTCTCGGGAAGTACCGCACCCATGTTGGAGTCGGCAAACAAGTCCAGTTGGGAATCCGCCTTTTCTCGCTGAATTCGGTTGCCATGGTCCAGGGCATCTTCCAGAACCGCCATCATCTGGCTTCGCTTTGCACGGCTTGCATCGAAGGCGCCGCATTTGATCAATGCCTCCAATACCTTTTTATTGGCCTTACTGGTGTTCACACGCTCGCAAAAATCATAGAGACTTGTATAGGGTCCGTCCTCATTTTCCCGAATAACCACAATGGATTCAATGGCGGCATCCCCTATTCCTTTTACGGCTGCCAAACCAAAACGGATACATCCATCGGACACGGTAAAATGGGAATCACTCTCATTGACATCCGGCGGCAACACTCGGATATTGTGGCCCCGGCATTCATCCATGTATTTTATGACCGCATCGGAGTTGTTCCGTTCACTGGTCATGAGCGCTGCAATAAACTCCAGGGGAAAATTGGCCTTTAAATAGGCGGTCTGGTAGGCAATAAGGGCATAGGCAGCACTATGGGATTTGTTAAACCCGTATCCCCCGAATTTTTCCATGAGATCAAAAAGTTCTGCCGCTTTTTTCGGGTCATGGCCATTAGCAGTGGCACCCTTTACAAACATCCCCCTGTGTTCTTCCATCATGGCAGCAATTTTTTTACCCATGGCCTTTCTAAGCCCATCGGCATCTGCCATGGTGTAGTTTGCCAGAACACCGCCGATTTTCATCACCTGTTCCTGGTAAAGAATAACCCCATAGGTTTCTTCAAGAACCTCTTTGAGTTCATCAAAAAGATAAACCACCTCTTCCCGGCCATTTTTCCTTTCCACATAGGAATCGGCCATACCGCTGTCCAGGGGGCCGGGCCGATACAGGGCCACCAGGGCCACAATATCGGAAAAACTGGCGGGTTTAAGCCGGGTAATCAGCTCTTTCATGCCGCTGCTTTCAAGCTGGAATACACCGGTGGTATCCGCGTTTTGCAGCAGCTCAAATGTCTTTTTATCCGCATAGTCCAGCTGGAGCAGGTCAGGGGCAACTTTTCCCTGTTTTTCAATGAGGGCAATACAGTTTTTGATAACTGTCAGGTTTCGCAATCCTAGGAAATCAAACTTTACCAACCCCAGTTTTTCCGTATAATTCATATCAAACTGGGTAATGGTTTCCCCTTCCTTCCCTCTAAAAAGGGGCAGGTATTCGTTCAGGGGTTTGTCTGCCACCACCACGCCGGCAGCATGGGTAGAAGCATGCCGAGGCAAGCCTTCTAGAAGCATGGCAATTTCCAGCATCTGGGTTTTTTCTTCGGATTCTTCACATTTTGCCCGGATAGCTGGTACTTCCTCAAGGGCTTGGGTCAGATTTTTGACATTGTCCGGGATCATCTTGGCAATTTCATCCACTTCAGACAACAAAACCCCAAGGGCTCTTCCCACGTCCCGAATCACCGCCTTAGCCTTGAGCCGGCCAAAGGTGATAATCTGGCAGACATACTCAGGTCCGCCATACCGCTCAATGGTATATTGATACACCTTGTCCCGGCCTTCAATACAAAAATCCACATCAATATCCGGCATGGAAATCCGGGCGGGATTAAGAAACCGTTCAAAAATCAGTCCGTGTTCGATTGGATCGAGAGCTGTAATGCCCATGGCATAAGCCACCATGGACCCTGCAGCAGACCCCCTGCCCGGCCCGACCGGAACCCCGACCTTGTTGGCATATTCTATAAAATCCGCCACAATGAGAAAATATCCGGGGAACCCCATGTTCAAGATAATATCTATCTCGTACTTGAGCCGCTCCCGGTAAAGGGGTTCATCCACAGTCGGATTGTTTGCCTTGATCAGACGAAATCTATCTTCAAAACCGGCCATGGCCTTTTCTTTGAAAAGATCGTCCTCGGACTCTTCTTCGGTCTGGGCATATCGGGGGAAATGATAGCTCTTTTTATCAAACACCACATTGCACTTTTCCATCACTTCCCGGGTATTTTCAATGGCGCCGGAATAGCGGCCAAGGGAGGCTTCCATCTCCTGGGAAGATTTAAAATAAAGCTCATCTGAATCAAATTTAAATCGTTTCTCGCTGTTAATTGTACTCCCTGTCTGGATGCACAAAAGTATCTCGTGGGCCTTGGCATCCCCTTTGGACAAGTAGTGACAATCATTGGTGGCCACCATGGGAATGGACAACCGCTGACTTATATCGGCAATTCCGGCATTAACCTTGTGCTGGATTTCCATGCCATTTTCCTGGACTTCCAGGTAAAAATTTCCCTCTCCCAGGGTATTTATGTAATAGTGAGCCGCCGCATCAGCCGCCTCCATATTATCTTGCAAGATGGCCTGGGGAATATCTCCTTTCAAACAGGCAGACAAGCCGATCAGGCCCTCGGAGTGAGCGGCCAGCAACGCCCTGTCAATCCGGGGTTTATAATAAAACCCCTTGAGCTGGGCTATGGAGACAAGCTTGCACAGGTTGGCATACCCTTGCCTGTCCTTGGCCAGCAGCACCAGATGGTTCAATCCCTTGTGATCCTGCTGGGTTCTGTCATTCAAGGTTCTAGGCGCCACATACACTTCACAACCGATAATCGGTTTAATACCCACCTTGTTTGCTTTTTCATAGAATTCCGCCACACCGAACATGGTGCCGTGATCTGTTATGGATACGGCATCCATGCCATACTCCTGGCATCGTTTAAAAAGCGAATCCAGTCGTATGGCCCCATCCAGCAGGGAAAACTCAGTGTGAACGTGCAGATGGTAAAACGGAGAAGCTATATCTGCCATGGGTTTTTAATTACTCCCCACTCGGTAGTTGGGGGCTTCTTTTGTAATCACAACATCATGGACATGGCTCTCCTTGAGCCCGGCGGAAGAGATCCGGATAAATTTGGCTTTTTCGTGGAGTTCTTTAACTGTGGCGGCCCCCAAATATCCCATGCCGGCCTTGAGTCCGCCGATCATCTGGACAATATTTTCCCGGATCGTTCCCCGATAGGGAATCCTGCCGACAATTCCTTCAGGTACCAATTCCTCATCCTCATCCGTGTCTTTTTGGTAATATCGATCGGAACTGCCCTGTTTCATGGCCTCCACAGACCCCATGCCCCTATATGCCTTGTAGGAACGGCCTTGATAAATCACAAGTTCGCCGGGACTTTCCTTGGTGCCGGCCAAAAGACTGCCCAGCATCACACAATTGGCGCCTGCCCCCAGTGCTTTGGCAATATCCCCGGAAAACTTGATGCCCCCATCTGCAATAATGGGCACACCGGTTTTTTTTGATATTTCCTTGCAGTTTTGGATGGCCGTAAGCTGGGGAACTCCTACCCCTGCAACAATACGGGTAGTACAAATGGAACCCGGCCCGATTCCGATTTTTACGGCATCGGCACCGGCATCAATGAGTGCCTTTGCCCCTAATTCCGTGGCCACGTTCCCGGCAACCAACTGGCAGTCGGGAAAGGCTGCTTTGATTTTTTGAATGGCATCCATTACATTTTTGGAATGGCCATGGGAGGTGTCAATGACCAGGGCATCGGCATGGGCCCGCATCAGGGCCTGAACCCGCGCCATCATATCGGACCCGACACCGATGGCAGCACCGGCCCGAAGCCTGCCCAAAGAATCCTTGCAGGCATTGGGATATTTTTTAATTTTCTCAATATCCTTGATGGTGATCAATCCCTTGAGTTTGCCTTCCTTGTCCACCACCAGCAATTTTTCAATTCTGTGCTTGTGGAGCATTATTTTAGACTCTTCCAGGGTACAGCGTTCAGGAACCGTGACCAGATTTTCATGGGTCATAACAGACCGGACCGGTTTATCAAGCTGGGTCTCAAACCTTAAGTCCCGGTTGGTAACAATCCCCACCAATTTATCTCCGACAGTTACAGGAACTCCAGAAATCCGATATTTTGCCATGATCTGCAGCACCTCGGAAATTAACGCATCCGGATGGATCGTAACCGGATCTACTATCATACCGCTTTCCGATTTCTTTACCCGGTCCACCTCAATGGCCTGTTCTTCAATGCTCAAGTTTCGGTGGATAAAGCCAAGTCCCCCGCTCCTTGCCATGCTGATGGCGGTATGTGCCTCTGTAACAGTGTCCATGGCAGCACTGACAATGGGAACGTTGAGTTCAAGTTCTTTTGTTAGCCGTGCCCGGGTGGTGACTTCATCGGGTAAAATGGCTGAATAATCGGGAACAAGAAGGACATCATCAAATGATAATCCTTCATCGGATAGTATATAGGACATAAAAAGCCTCCAGAAAGGGATGTTTATTAATACTATTATGGCCAGCTATCTAAAGGTTTTTAAACAGCCAGCCAAATATAAGTCAAAATTCAGTATATAAACACGTACTCCTACCAAAATTTCTTATTTTTGGCAAGTTCAATATCCACATTGGATTAATCTCAATCAAATTTCGGGCAATATTAAAAAAAACCGTATTCCGACAGATGCCAAAAAATAAAAACTCAACATAATTAGTGTTTGCATCTCATATCTTTCTAACTATTTGATATAAGGATCAAGTACCAACAGAGGAACTGGAAGTGATTTTTTCTGATTGCTTGTTTGGGCTTCAAAGGGGCAAACGACTTGATTCGTATCAATTTTTAAATGGTCAGTATCTTATCTCCATTGACGGGTCTCAATATTTTCTTCTGACAAGATCTGGTGTCCTGATTACCGGAGATGGCCTATATACAAAACAGCCATTCATAATGAGTTAAAAACAGCTGGGTAACAGATATTTTAATTATCAAAAATAATATCAAAAATTTGGTCAGAGGCGGCCGGACCAGGTGGAAGATTAAGAATGAAACCTATAGATGGGAAGAAAACACAGAAGACATCATTGTCCACAGGGTTCCAGGTGCCCATGGGACTGTGCTCAAGCCCTCATGTTAAAACCCTGGTAATAGTTAACAGGCTTTTTCTGGATGAGGGATAAACCGCCGCCCTGGAACCAGGCGGCGGCTTTTTTTTTTGGTTCAGCTCACGTAACGGCTGAGGACAAGGGCCATATCGGGGAAAGCCACGAGGAGAGCAATCATCATGGCGATCATGATCACAAAGGGAAGGCTGCCCATCATTACCTCGCTAATAGAGCCGGTCTGGCGCACACCCTGGACCACATAGAGGTTAAGGCCCACGGGGGGGGTAATCAATGCCATCTCAATGAGCAGGATGACCATAACGCCGAACCACACGGGGTCATATCCCAGGCCGAACATCACCGGTGCCACAATGGGGATGGTGATGACCATCAGGGAAAGGGTTTCCACAAAAAATCCCAGGACAATATAGAGCAAGATGATCACCATCAATGTATTGAACGCGGAGAGTCCCAGGGTATTCACGAACTCGGTCAGGGCTTCGGCCAGGCCTATGGAGTCCAGGATAAAGTTGAGAAAGCTGGCTGCCGTAACGATGAGCACGATCATGGCCGTGGTCCGCATGGTGCCTTCAAAAATCTCCTTCATGAAGTTGAGGTTCACAGCTTTGTACCGAAAGGCCAGGCCCAGAGAAAAAAGAACACCCAGGGCGGCGGATTCCGTTGGGGTGGCAATGCCCATATAGATAGATCCGATAACCACGCCGAAAATCATGAAAACCGGGATCAGGTCCGCCAGACTGGAAATCCGTTCTTTAAGGGTGGATTCCATCTTGACACCGCCAAATTCCGGTCTGATCAAACAGATGATCAGGACACAAACCATGAACAATATCGTTAGAATGATGCCCGGCACGATCCCGGCCATAAAAAGCTGGGGGATGGAGGTGTTGGTCAAAAACCCGTAGACGATCAGGTTAATGGAGGGCGGGATCAGGATACCCAGGGTCCCGCCGGCGGCAATGGAACCCGCAAAAAGACTTTCCTTGTACTTGTACCGCCTGGCCTGGGGTAGCGCCACAGTGGTGATGGTAGCGGCCGTGGCCACGGAGGAACCCGAAGTGGCGGCAAACATGGCAGCGGTGGCGATATTGGCGTGGATCAAACCGCCCGGCAGCCATGAAAGCCATTTGGCCAGGGCAGCATATGTTTTTTGGGCAATGCCGGCCCTGAGAAGTATTTCCCCGAGAAGCACGAAAAGAGGAATGGCCAGAAGAATAAAATCAGTGCCGGCACTCCAGGAAATTTCACCAATGGCCCGGTACAGGGGAAAATCAGAAAAAAGCGTTCCCACGGAGAAGCCTAAAGCAATAAGGGCTGCTGCCACGGGAATACTTAAAAGCAGAAGGGAGAGAAGAATTCCCAGGCTTACCAGGATCACGATCATTTTCCACCTCCGGGAATCGGGGTTTCATCCAATACCACCGTATCTTTCTCAATTTCATCTTTGAGCCGGGATGCGCCTGACAGAAGCTGTGCGCCCAGGCGATCTCCCTTGATCAGCTTGACAAGGGTGCCTGTGAACAACAAAATAATGGCCAGTGTGAACACCCAGAGCCCTAAATTCCACAGGAGTTGCGGAATCCACAATGGGGTATGAAGCGGGGTATTGGCCGTGGTTCCCTTGGTGAAGGACACCCAAAATACCTTAAAGCCAAAAAAAGAGAGTACCGACATATAGATGCCCAAAAAAATGAGGGACATAAGGTCCAGGATATGCTGAAATACGGCTGGAAACTTGTTGTACAATACGTCGATACGGATATGGGCCTTTTCAAAAAGCGCAAAGGCAAATCCAAAACTGCAGCTGATGGCCATGACATAACTGGAAATTTCGTCGGAGCCGCCCATGGAAAAGGAAAATACCTTTCTCAAGACAACTTCCACGGTAATAAGCACAGCTGTGGCTAAAAGGACGCCGCCTCCCACCCAGGCGGTCCAGCGTGACAATGTCTGACCGGTTGTGATAAGTTTGTTCATGAACACCTTTCAAAAATAAATAGATTGTACATAAATTCAGACGGGCTTGGACATGGCAGAACCTGAGGAAGGCAACCCTGAAGGGGGCGCCTCCCCCGGGAATTGTTTTAATTACCTGCCGTAAGACCGACCACTTTGCCGATGGTATGGTTCCACTTTTCAATGACAGAGCCGTCCACTTTATCGGCCCAGGCTGGAAGTACCTTCTCCAAAAGGATTTTCCTGGCCAGTTCCCTGTCTCCGTCTGTTATGGGGATCAGTTCCAGCTGGGTTGATTTGCCATAGGAACATTCACCAGTACCAGTGAGACAGTTGATCCCAGCCTGGGTTTCCAGGGCTGTCACCTTCCAGGCAGGTTCAACCATCTGATTTTTGATCAGTGCCTGGAGTTTTTCCTGCTCTGCCTTGCTCAGGCTGTCCCAGGTTTTCAGGCTCATGCTGCCGATGACATAATCCCAGCCGCCCATGGGCAGGGGATAGACATATTTTGACACCTCACCCCAACCGGCGGAGAAGCCTGAAAGACTGCCGGTGATGGCGCCGGAAACAATGCCCCGCTGGAGTGCCTGGGGCACTTCACTAAAAGAGAGTGTGATGCCCGAAGCGCCCAGGGCAGAGACAAATTCAGAGGTGGTCCATCCGCTGGCCCGTATTTTTTTGCCCTTCAGATCGCTGAGGCTATTAATCTTTTCAGTGAGGAAAAGCACCTGGGCAGGATAGGGAGTGATGCTCAGAAGCTTGGCATTGAAGTCCTTTGCCAGGTATTCTTCCATGACCTTCCAATAGGCGTTTGTAACTTTGCGGGCTGTCTTGATGTCCGGTGCCAGGGCCGGCAGGTCCAGACCGGCCAAGGCCGGAGAGTCTGGAACTACGTAATCGGCAACGGTGTAGACCACGTCAAACAGGCCCATATCCATTCCCCGAAGAACGGCAGGTCCCTTGAGTTTGACCTGACTGAGACTGGTGACGCTGGTCGTAAATCCCATTTCCTGGGGAATCGTGTCTACCCAGAACGGTTTTTCAAAATTCTTAAACATGGTAAGACTACTCCAGGAACCCACCACACGGATTTTTCTGCTTTCTGCCGCAGCCGTATGAAAGATTCCGGAAACAAGGATTAAAATCAGTGCGAGAACTGACATGATTTGTTTGTGCATTTTCATAAACATCTCCCAACTTGAGTTAAGTTAATATATAAGGTCTTTCTTCCAATTGGGGAAAGACAGATACAACCTTGGAAAATCCGGCGACCGGATTAAACCGAACGTTCAAAATCCGTGTTCAACATATCCCCCACAAACATGAACCCTGGTGCATGGGTTATGGCAAAAGGAAGCTTGGTATGGGCCAGGACGTTCTGGGGTGTGACCCCGCAGGCCCAGAACACAGGAATTTCATCGGGTTTAATTTCCACGGCGTCCCCATAGTCTGGATTCCCGATATCCTTGATGCCGATCATTTCCGGGTACCCGATGTGAACCGGTTCTCCATGAACCTCGGGATAGCGGCCGGTAACCAGGCAGGCCCTGGGCACAAGGTCATGGCGGATGGGACGCATGCTCACCACCATATTCCCGTTAAAAGGGCCGCTGGGTTCCAGGGGAATACAGGTATCAAACATGGATACGTTTTTGTCCTGCTGATGATGGCGCAGGGGGATGCCGGATTCGACCAGGGCCTGTTCAAATGAAAAGCTGCACCCCAGAAGGAAGAAAACCAGGTCTGTGGAATAACAGGATTCGATGGTTCTGACCTCCCGGGTAACCAGACCTTTCTCCCAGATCAGATACCTGGGGATGGTATTGAGCAAATCGGCACTATCTGCCAAACGGCGGGCGGTGTGGGAGTCAGGTCCCACAACTTCCAGCAGGGGGCAGGGTTTTGGATTAATCCGGCAGAATTCTTTGAAATCCTCTGCATATTCCAAGGGAAGCACCACCAGGTTCGCCTGGACATGCCCCTTGCAGTATCCGGCCGTATGATGGTCAAACTTGCCTGCACTGGATTCGGTTCTCAGTTCTATAGGTGTCATTTCAGCACTCCATTGGTATGATTCAAGATTTAAAGAGGGTTCAAACATCTCCTAAAAAATTCAGTTCTTCAACCTCATAGGCACAGGTCAGCCTGGCTCCGGTGGCCTGGTCCGTGAGGGAGCAGCGGTAAGTAGTGCCGTAGATCATCTCTTCGGGGATAAAGGGAATGGTTCCGCTGAAGATGACCATTCCCTGGTCCTGTCCGTCGACAAGCCCGGAACGGACCAGGTCGATGAGATCTGTGGGGTGAATGATTTTGCCGCAGCAATCACTCTGGTAAATGGTTTCCCCGGCTCCGATCCCAGGAATTACCCGGCACTCCATCATCAGATCGTCCCAGCGATCCAGGACAGCCTCAAGGGGCCATACGGTCTGGGACACCAGGTTAGGGCAAACCTGTTTGGATTTGACAATGCTTAATGTTTCCACCTGACGATCGGTGTGATCACTGCCGATACCTACATAGACCTGGTCATGGGTAAGAAACAGAACATATTCGATTTCTCCTGAGGTATCTTTTCCCACCACCTCGATTTTATTCTCCGTGGTGATGCTGCTGCAGGTTACGGGAAATACCATGGGAATATTGGCAGGCTCGGGCACGCCTTCTTTTGCCAGTTCTTCTATATGGGCTCTGACCACAGCCATGTCTCGGCCTACATACCCGGCATTCACCATACGGGTAACATTAAATTGCAGTTTTTCAGATCCGGTTTTTCCCGGGGTTTCAAGATTCAGTTCTAAAGATTTCATGGTTATTTTTTCTTTCTTTTTAAGTGTCACATTCACAGGCCCGGATTTCCCGGGCAGGCCGCCGGAACCCAATTTGCTCCGGAATCAATAAAAAACGCGGTCCCCAAGGGCCGGAAATTCCCCGCGCAGTTCAGCAACCGCTTCAACGGCTATCTGGCCGGATACTATCCCCGGGGTTTTGTCTCCCTGGGCCAAAATTTCCCCTGACGGGGCAACGATCATGCTATGGCCGGCGTAGGGGGTGCCTTCATTAACGCCGGCACAATTGCACGAAACCAAAAAGGAAAGGTTCTCATGGGCCCGGGACTGGTTAAAAAGGGTCCAGGCGGATAGCCGGACAAGGGGCCAGGCCGATGTCACCAGGATCAGGTCCACCCCTTTTTCAGACATCTTTCTGAAAAGCTCAGGAAACCGTAAATCATAACAGGTGGCCAGTCCAATGTGCCCCAGGGGAGTTTTCACCGTTGCCACCTCATTTCCCGGTGTCAAAATCTGCTGTTCTCTGGATTGATACCCGAACAGGTGAATTTTCCGGTAACGAGAAATGATTTCTCCGGCCGGGTCAATCAGAAGGCTGGTGTTGTATAACTGCTTTCCCTCCTTTTCCACAAAGCTTCCCGTATGTAGATGACATTGCCGATGAACCGCTATTTCCCGGAGGGCTGCCACCAGTTCTCCAGTGACAGATTCGCTTTCATCGGCATATTGATCAAAGTTAAAAAAACCTGTGGGCCAAATTTCCGGCAGAAGAATCAGGTCGCTTTCAGGTGCCTGGTGGATCTGACTCAGCACAGCTTTGATTCGGACCGATTTCGAAAGATCACTCATTTCCAATTGCAGGCTGGTTATTCTAATCATGGGATAAAATCCTTTTCTTAAATTTTGTCCTGGAGGTTCAATACGCAGGTTTCCGTGATGCGGATGTTCTCCATGATCGATGTCCCGACTCTGTATAGTAGGGGTCGGGTGTGTGTTCTCCTTGTTTAAATTTGAATCATGTATCTTTCCATCCGCTGCCTGAATACGGGGTCGCTGAAAAACGTTTTCCCCATGGCTGCGTATGTTTTTACGCCAAGGCCTGCCTTGCCTATTTCTCTGAACAACGCGGCCTTTTGTCGGTAGATTTCATGGGACCTTGCCAGGGTGACAGCTTCAAATCGTATCCAATCGCCCGGGACGGCCTGGGCCAGTTTCGGGATATCCGAAGAGATCACTGTGGCAATTTTGGCATAGCCGCCCACGGTCTGTTCGGCCAGCAGGATAATGGGCTGGCCGTCCTCGGGAATCTGTACCCCCCCGGGCAGGCTGGGCTCGGATATGATACTTTTAGGTTTTTCCGGTTTGCGTAGCACCACCGGCCCTTTTAGGCGGTAGCCCATGCGATTGGCTTTGTCGGTGACGGTAAAGGCTGCATTGAAAAAGGTCTCAGTTTCGAAATAATCATCCTGGGGTCCGGGGATGGCCCGGAGTACAATCTCGGATAGGTATTTCGGGATCCATTCCTCCGGAAGTGCTCTCGAATGATCAGGAAATGCGCCTTGTCCGCGCTCCAGTATATCTTCGGCGGCCAGTATCCTGCCGTCCAGACCACCGATAGCAGCACCGGTATAGGTGGACCGGCTGCCCATGACGTCGGGAACACAAATTCCACCGGTGACGGCCATGTAAGTTCTGCATCCGCTGTGTACGGGGCCGAGCCGAAGAATATCCCCTGTTTGCACCATATGGGTGGCCCATGCTGCGCAGGGCCTGTCGTTGATGCTCAGTTTCATGTCTCCGCCTGTCACCGCCAGACAAAATTTGTCCATAACTTCCATCTGCCCACCCATGAAGGTGAACTCCAACACGGCCGCATCAGGTCCATTGCCCACCAGCAAGTTGGCAAGACCACCGGCCCAAGCGTCCAGCATGCCGCAGGGGGGAACCCCCAAAGACTGGAATCCGAAGCGTCCACGGTCCTGGACCGTGGTAAAAGGGCCGGGAGAAATAACCTTGAGTGCCTTCATAGGTTCTCCTCCTTGAGTGCCCGAAATTCGTCCAGGGATATGGCGTTGAACTTCAGCAGACTGCCTGACGAAAGGAGGATGGGGTCTTCCCTATGGGGATCGAAGAGTTTCACCGGGCACTGCCCGATAACCTGCCAGCCGCCAGGACTGGCAATGGGATAGATCCCGGTCTGGTTGTTGGCGATACCCACGGAACCGGCAGGAACATGGGTGCGGGGCGAACTGAGCCTCGGGGTATGGAGTCGTTCCGAAAGACCCCCAAGATATGGGAATCCTGGGGTGAAGCCGATCATATAAATAGGGTAAAGAGGGGCTGTGTGAATCTCCACCACCTCTTCGGGGGTGAGGTCGTGGATCTTGGCCACATATGCCAAGTCGAAACCTAGGTCCGGATGGTAGCATACCGGCAGTTCGACAATGCAAGGAGCGGTCAGGGGCTGGTCATTCAGTTCTTTATTCAGGGCGGTAAGCCTCGGGATAAGTGTCTCTGGATCTGTGGTGATGGGGTCATAAATCAGGATCACGGCGCAATAAGTGGGGATAATCTCTTCCACCCCTGAGGGCAAAACTTCGGACAGCCGGCCTGTCAGATATAGGATCCTGGCGTTTATTGCAGGATCTATAACATTGCCGAGCTCCATCAAGAGCCCCCGGTCCCCGGCCAGCCGGAATATCGGAGTGTGATAGAATGGATTTGCCGCCTGGGTCATCAGCCTGCCTGTCCTCCTTTCTTGTCAAGAATTACTGAGAGTAACTAAAATATACTTGGCATATATGTAAATATATTGTCAAGTATATTTTAAATATTTTTATCTCCTATTTGTCTTTGTGAATTGCTCGACAGGCGCTCGGCATCAGGATCATCTATCCTGCCATGGGTGCCACGGCAACTCCGTCTGCTTCAAGCCGGGCGCGAATTTCCTTCACCAGATTGACAGCTTTCCGGTTGTCTCCGTGGACGCACAATGTCTGCACGTCAAGGATGATGCGCGAACCGTCGCTGGCAATGACAAATCCGTGTGCCATATCCAGCGCCCGGGCTGCCACTTTTTCAGGATCGCTGACCACTGCGCCGGGCTGATTCCGCGGCATAAGGGTACCTTCCGGGGTGTAGGCCCGGTCCGGGAAGGCTTCAAACACAACCTGAAGTCCTAGTTCCTCCCCCACTCGCCGCATGGTTTCCCCCTTTTTCCCGGCCAGGGCCACAAATTTCAGGGCCGGATCCAGGCTCATGATTGCCTCGGATACTGCCCGGGCCGTCTCCGGGTTTTCCACGGCATCCAGGTAAAGGGCCCCGTGGGGTTTGACATGCTGAAGTGTTACCCCGTGGACCCGACAGAAGGCCTGCAGCGCCCCGATCTGGTAAATCAGGTATGACTTGATCTCTTCGGGAGTAAGGGCCATCTTCCTGCGGCCGAATCCCATGAGATCCGGATATCCCGGATGGGCGCCCGCCCCCACTTTGTGGGTCCTGGCAGCCCGGATAGCTG
This sequence comes from Desulfobacteraceae bacterium, assembly GCA_016743945.1. GTDB lineage: Bacteria > Desulfobacterota > Desulfobacteria > Desulfobacterales > Desulfobacteraceae > NBML01. The sequence goes on along the minus strand of JADGFI010000008.1, from coordinate 89,829 downwards.
CATCCATAACCAGAGGATCGCCCGCATGCCAGCCGCAGGCGATATTGGCCGAGGTAATATAAGGCATTACCTCGTCGTCCCTGCCAATGGTGTAATTACCAAAGCTCTCACCCATATCGCAGTTCAGGTCAATTGTTTTCATTTATTCTCCTTTGTGACGTATTAGATCCAGTATCAAATCAAACTAAGCTCAATATCAACCCAAGTTGGGCACAAAAAGCATTTAATTTTGATGAAAGATTTATTTATATTTTTGTGCCTTAAGTCACGACACCATAAAGTGAATAATCCGCTTCCTGAAGGTGCCGATATGTTTCTGAAGAAGCTGTTTCAGGCCTGCTATATCTTTTGTTTCAAGCAGGGAAATCATCGTTTCGTGCTCTGTCACAACCTTGTCGTAATGGCTTTCAAGGCTCTGGTCCGGATCAAGCACCGTATTAAATGACAGGTAGGAGAGGCGCTTGGCTTCGCTTCTCACATCATGGGTGGCTCTGATGAGGAATTCATTCTGCGACGCCCTGGCAAAGTCCATGTGAAATTTATGGTTGGCCTCCACCATTCCCAGGAGGTCTCCTTTACGAACGGTTGTCTCGATAAGTTTGTTGCTTTCCTTCATCTTTTGGATTGCTCTGGAGCAGTTTTTGGGTACGGCAATATCTGCCACCCCGAATTCAAATATGCTCATGGACTCGAACATGGCCTTGGTATTCTGTAGGGTGATGGGCCGCACAATCACGCCTCTGTTGGAATGGGATTCAACCATTTTTTCTCCCTGGAGACGAACCAGGGCTTCCCGGATAGGTGTCCGCCCGATGCCGATGTCTTTCATAAGTTGGCTTTCTTCCAGGTGCTGGCTCGGCTGATATTCCAGACTGATAATCCGCTGAACGATGGCCTCGTATGCGATAATTGCCAGGGGTTGTTTCGGCACTTTTTCTGCTTTTGGTTTCATGACACTCCTTTTTGAATGGGTTTGTTTCATTCTATGGGATTCTCAAATATATATCAAGTATATTTTATCCAAAATTTTTATCACTAAACAATTCACGAATCACCGTATAGCAACTATACCAGAAAAGAATATTATTCTTGCCTATGACAGTCCCAGGTTTCAAGAATTAATGAAAAAATTAGACGCCACCGTGGATACCCAGGACCGGTATGACATCCTGGGACAGGCCCAGCGATTAATCGCACAGGAATGCATCAATGGATATTTGTCAGACCCAAAGATCCGCTTCAGTTCTTCAGTGTCATACATTATTTTTCTTCCATCAGCCCTTTTATTTTTCTTGATCGGCATGCCTTCAGCAGAATTACTCATGATCTCTCCGTTGATCCTGGCGTAATCAAACAGAATGTTTGCCCGACTCAAATATTTACTGATGGTAAGGGCCTTGATGGTCCTGCCCGGTTTCAAAGCAATGATTTCCTGAATACTGAAATCACGATACTGCTTGTCCTTGTTCATGTTCGGTGGCAACTTCATGACATCACGCTTGTACTGACCCATCATTGCCTCAAGTGTCTCAAGTGCCTTTTTGATATGCTTCTTGATAAGACCGTTTATCTGCTCAACTGTAAGTTCTGCAATGTGTCCTTTTCGTATCCTCCGAATAATACAGTGTACTTGTCCGGCCATTAAACGTGCTTTTGACTTTGCCAATTCAATGGAACCAGTTTAGAATGTTTTTAATTACCAGGGCATTAATTGGCCCTGGTGACACTTTGTATCCTAAACTCCAGATTGATAATCATTCATCTTTAATTTTTTTTAGGGATGACGTAAGGTAACGCAGAGATTTATCCTTCTGGAAACTGGCGGCAGTATTCATACAAAGCCATGTTGGCAGCAGAAGCGGCGTTGTAGCTATGGGGCATTCCCCATACGGGGATTTCGATAACTTCATCCAGTAGCTCAAGGATATCATCCTTAATCCCAAGACGCTCATTACCCACAACTAAAACTGATCGACACTTAAAAGAGAAATGATGGATGTTCTGTGAGTTGGATGTTTGTTCTATCCCCACAATGGAGTAACCATCTGCTTTAAGTTTTTTTAGTACAGGACCTAAGGATCTGTGGGTTGAAACTGTTAGCTCTGAGGTGGCGTCTCTGGCAATTTTCTTAATTAATGATGCGTTCCCGCAAATAATCATTTTCTCCACAGCACACGCACTTGCGGTGCGGGCGATCTGGGAAATATTCACGTTGCTCCGCATGGGTGCACATGCAACAATTAGCTCACGGGGCTGGGTTAAACCTGTTCGAAACTTATGGCGCTGGTGTTCAAAATCTCCCATTATATAGCCTTTGTCTGATCTGTTTTGATAGCATCATCCATGCTCTTTTTATCATAAAATACAGTATTAAGATAAAGGCCTGAAGCGGGAGCTGTACCGGGCGCAGCCTTACGACTCTTTGCATCTATTATACGGGGAATATCATCGAGTTTTGACCTTCCCTCTCCAACCCTAACAAGTGCGCGAACTATATTGCGTACCATTTTATAAAGAAAACCGTCAGCAATAATTGAAAAGCACAGTAAGGAGCCTTCTTCTGTAAGCGTAAGAGAATGAACAGTTCTTACCGATGTTGCCCTTTTATAGTTTGGAACTTTGGCAAACGAAGCAAAATCTTTAGTCCCTGTAAAATAGGAACAGGCTTTATCCATAGCTTTAACATTCAATTTTTCAGGGACATACCAAACCTTTTCATTCATTTCAGATGGAAGCTTGGGGTGGTTCCAGATTTTATAAATGTAACATTTCCCAATTGCGGATTCTCTTGCATGGAAGCTATCAGATATCTTCTTTAAACTGGTGATTTCAATGTTGTTCTCAAGGACGCTGTTAAGGTTAAACAAAGCCTCTTTTTCGTTGATCTCTTCGGGAAGACGAATAGATGCGACTTGTCCCGTTGCATGGGTTCCGCGATCGGTTCGTCCTGATCCTTCAACATTATGGCGCAATCCCAAGCATTTTGTCACAGCATGTTCCAATGCGCCCTGGATCGTAGGATTGTCTTTATGCCGTTGCCATCCGTAGTAATTTTGCCCATCGTAACGGACATCCATCCTATAATTGGCAAAAATTATATCATTATTAAAATCTGTCATTAAAAAACACCTGTTGGGTTGCCCGTGGGCAAATTAAATAATAACGGAACTCACCGTCTTTAAAGGGAATATGTACTTCAACGGAAAAATTCAGTCAAGGTTTATGTCTAATGGATAAGAACTTCCTTTTTGTCAAGAAAAGTATAAAAAATTATTAGGCTTTCGAAATATGGCCCCAGCCAATAAAGGGCACAACATGTTGTGTCCTTTATCGACTGGGGCTCGGTGACAGAATTGCCCGGGTTGCAAAGATAAAAAAGCCACTTAGGCTTGCCCAAATAAAGAAACCATTACGGAATAATTGAAATAAGGGGAAAATTATAAACCAATTCAGGAATAGAATCAGAAGATATCGGATACGGTGGGTCATGGTTACGGATATCCGAAAGTCCATAGGAAAAAGGGACTTGTCAAAAGGTATGCTTTAAATTTTTATATATTATTGTCGTTTTTGTTTCTTTTCATAGGCTTCAATAATGCTTGATACAAGTTTATGTCGGACGACATCATTTTTTGAAAAATAAATAAACTCGATTCTATTTATTTTCTTTAATAGACCTTTAGCTTCTATAAGACCGGATTTTTTACCGGTGGGAAGATCAATCTGTGTGATATCTCCTGTAACAATGACTTTTGATCCATGGCCAATTCGTGTCAAAAACATTTTCATTTGTTGCGACGTTGTATTCTGGGCTTCATCAAGAATAATAAAAGAATTGCTCAGGGTTCTTCCCCGCATAAAAGCAAGGGGGGCAATTTCAATGATGTCCTGCTCTATAAATGTTTGTACTTTTTCATAGTCCATCATATCATAAAGAGCATCATACAAAGGGCGAAGATAGGGATTTATTTTCTGGGCAAGATCGCCGGGTAAAAATCCCAGAGTCTCTCCTGCTTCGACCGCAGGCCTTGCTAATATGATTTTTTTGATTTCCCCTTTTGAGAATGCAGCCATGGCCATGGCCATTGCAAGATATGTTTTGCCGGTTCCAGCGGGACCTATGGCAAAAAGAATATCATTTTTAAGGCTTGCTTCTGCATATTCTTTTTGGGCAAGATTGCGTGGGGTGATGGGTTTGTTTCTAACTGTTTTAAAAATTGTTGTAGAAAAAATATCTTTGATATGGGAATTATTGTTGTGTTTTATAGTTTTTATGGCGGCATCAAAATCAGCTTCGTCAAAAGAAAATTTATTTTCCAAAAGCTGATAAAGTTGTTGGAGTATATTTTCAGCAAGATCAGTATTGTGGGCTGTGCCATTAACCAACAAAGAGTTGCCTCTTGTATTGATCTCCACATTAAACGCTTTACAAATTTTATCCAGATTATAGTTGTGATGACCGAAGAGCTCTCTGGTAAGCATCGGATTTTCAAACGTAATATTTTTCATGGTTCATAGGGTGCATTTTATTTGCTTAAAGGTCAATAAAAATATCGACTAAAAAAACGCTGTCATAATAACATTATTAGGCCCTGATATTACAATAAAAAATACAATTTACTTATATCCTTTCAATCAACAAGACAATCTTTGTATATAAAATAATTATCAGGATAATGGGTATACCCTTGCACTTTTTACAGAGTAGACCCGTTTTTTACGGTTGGATCATGCCTCTGACATTATACAACACCACTGGAAGGGCTGGAAAAAAAGAATATTTGGGAGAATAATCAGGGGGGATGAACAGTCTGGGCATTGTTTTGGCCCTGGAAAGACTGCCAGGTTTTAGGCTGCATTTCAACTCCTTTATGAATAGTATACCTGTAGATCCTTTGGAATTCTCATCCGAAAACAAAAGGAATAGAGATTTCTGCTGAGATAACTGGGTGAAGATGCCTTAATCATATTCATCCTCCATCTGTTAAATGTGGACAATAGTTGAACTAATACAATTTAAGGCTTAGAAATAAAAAAAAGCCACTGCAATTACAGCGACTTTAATATATGTTGGTGGAGCTGAGGGGTATCGAACTTATTGAACCCCAAAGCTATTCAAACTACTATGTTTAAAGCATTTTTTTTGTACGACCGACTAATACACAAGTGAAGTTGTGTAAGTCCGGTGTGTAAGTATCCAATCGGATTATATCCACACCTACCCTACCCTTTACAATGATTCACCCATAGAAATCAAGCCCTGTTATAAAGTTCCTGTTATTTGCCTTCCAATGAAGGATGCTTTATGGGCTATTAATAAAAATGAAAAACTAAGGTTTCCCTTGTTGGCTTTAGATTTGATTTTTCTTGCTCGGATTGATATACTTCTATTAAATGTTTTATTACCCCGAGGAAAGGAGGTTCAAATGGAACATTACGAAGAAAAAAGACGTTATCAAAGAGACGAGTATAATAGTCCCATTTTTTTATACACGATGGACTCCCAGGATCAATACTATTATGCAGAGTTGAAAGATTTCAGCCAAAAAGGTATGTCCATACTCACCAATGAAAAACTTGTTATCGACCAGGTCGTTTATCTTGAGATGAAAAATTATGATGAACATACAACAGGCCCTGAAAAATGCAAAGGTTACAGTGGTTATATCAAATGGAAAAGCTCTTATTCATCATCCAATGGTGAGCCGATAGCCTCCTATAAGTATGGGGTTAGATATTACAAGTCTAACAAGGGCCTGGGGGAGTGTTAGATTCCGGCAGGATACCTCACCCATAGAAATCAAGCCCCTTTCATAAACCCTTTGATATGCACTTTCATGGGGTTGGACTATAGGCAGTATGATTTGGTTATTTCCGGTTCACCAGGTAAATACCTGTTCTCACCAGAACCAAAGCGCAGACTATAAAAGGGATTATTCCGGTCACCTTTAAACGCTCCTGATATTGCACAGAATTATTTTAAGAAGGGTGTTGCTTGAAAGTATTCGCCCTGGAGGAGCAAATAAATTACCGACTGCTGTATTTTTTATATATTATTAACTCAACTTTCGGAGTTGGTTTTCCTAAACCATAAAAACATAACTATCTGGAATAATTATAATTATTGACAAGATTCCTATCTATGATACATATTTTTTACCCCTAAAAAACATGTATCATAGATAGGAATCTCATCAAAATGCATATTACCTCGACAGAACCTCAAAATCAAACCATAAACCCAGATAAGCTCGGAATTTTTAGTGACTATTTTTCCAGATTAAAAGTTGGAAGCATGCTTAACAATTCAGGTATAGTCAAAACCAAGGGCGCTTCTCCCCTGGAATTGTTCACCATTGTCTTCAATTTGGTGTTTATTGGCAAAAACTTTTTCCAAGGCGTCGTGCGGAATCAAAAAGTGGGGGTCGGCAAAGATGCAGTGTATGATTTTTTAAATTCGCCTATCTATAACTGGAGGCGATTCACAACTCTTCTTAGCAGCCGAATTTATTGTATAATAAAGAGTCTTCTGGATGATTATTCTGAAGAGGTTCTTATATTTGATGACTCGACATACGACACAAGCCGTTCCAAAAAAGTGGAACTTCTTTACCGTGTATATGATCATTCAACTCACAAATATTTAAAAGGGTTCAGATTGCTCACTCTTGGCTGGTCAGATGGTAACAGTTTTCTCGGGATTGATTTTGCCTTGTTGTCATCAGCAGACAAAAAGAATCGATACAATGAAATCAATCCAAATATTGATAAAAGAACGTGCGGTTATCAGCGCCGCCAAGAAGCGATAACAAAATCCACTATGCATCTGGAGCCAATGGTAAAAAACTCAGGTTAAGTGACCTTTATGGAAAGTTAAAGAAAAAAAGAGGGAAGGCCAAAGTTAAGGCCAGTGTCCTTGTTCGGTTACCTGACGGGAACAAAGCCAGAGTTATATTTGTCCCCTGTGACAAAAAACGGGGGTGGCTCGCCCTTTTATCAACAGATATTACCATAGCAGATGATGAAATAATAAGACTGTACGGTAAACGTTGGGATATCGAAGTATTTTTTAAAATGTGCAAGCAACATCTGAAACTGGTTAAAGAGATCCAAATCCGTAACTATGATGGTTTGATCGGACACACTTCCCTGGTCATGGCCAGATACAATATTCTGAGCCTGTTCCAAAGGAAAAGCGTTGACCAAAGGTCCTTTGGCGATTTATTCAGAGTCTGTAATGAAGAATTGGCCAAGCACTTGTATATTTCGGCCTTTCCAATAGGCAAACGCCCCAATTGGAAGGGAAATAGAGATGGATTTACTTCTCAGAAAGAGTACCAGGAAAAAATCAAGAGATATTTTTGATTTGTATTTTGGACATACTATACACTTCCGCTTTTTATCGGTTTTTAAAAAAACATATGAAACCGACTTAATTTTTCAATCATAGATCTCTAAAATTTTGCGTTACCGGTGGAAAACCATGCCCAAATGTCCAAAATTGGCAAACTGGTATGACAAGATCTCTTATAAAATGAATTAAAGGATCAGAGCACCTTTGAGCCATAATTAAAATATTGGAGCGGACATGGTGGGCATTCTTTCGTAAGCCGTCATTAAAATCCGGTTATAGCCGGAGCACTGCGGCAGTTGAGTTAAAGCCATCCAGTCCGCAAATTTATAAAATCTTAAACCGAAAGGATTAAATCCAGTTTATATTTATAATTTGAGTTCTATCTCATAAAACTCCTGTATCATGTTGCGCCACTGACCCAAAGGCATGTGTTTGTCAAATGCAATATCCAATGCACTTACCCTTTGCCACTTTTCGTGAAGCTTCGGCCAGGCCATTAGATAGTATCCGGCCCGTTCTTCCATCTTGATTTTTCCATTTCGGTATTTTTTTGGCAAATAAGTTTGATGACTTCGCATCAGACATAGTGCCATACGCAGATATCTTCTCGCCATTCCAAAATCTGCATGTTGACCTTGTGCATCGCGCCTTTTGTGATCTGACATTAATTCATCCGGCCCATGTTTGCCTATGTGAGAAGCTGATTGAACAACATAGTCTTTTAAAATACGATTACATCGTTTCCCAACTTTTTTGATTTGAATTTTTCCTTGCGGACCACCGGTTTGCTTGACCTTTGGAATAATTCCAGAATATGAAATCAAATTATTGATAGCCTTCTGTTTATTGGGATCTCCAATTTCTGCACTTACGCCTGCGGCTAAAACAATTCCAATTCCCCGGACACTAGTCAGAAAAGCCCCTTGAGTTTGAGCTAAAATTTCAGCAATTTCTTTTTCCAGTTGCTGAATGCTTTCTTGCATACAAGAAAAAAGTTTGACTTGCTGCTTCAATGAAACTTGCAAAGTAACAACAGATTTCTCAGGTGGTTTTAAAACTTGAACAGTATATTTTTGAAGCCTTTCCGCTTGTCAATCCGGATGTTGTACTCCCTGGCGGCTTAATAATTTGGTCAAGGTAGAGCGCCGGCGCCGGCAGATTTGATGTGGACTGAATCGATCTTCCATTAACAATAATGAACATTTTGAAAATGGGGCAATTCCGCTTTTTCTTTCATCTAAAAAACCGGGAAAAATTAGATCAACAACAGTACGAATTCTATGTTTTACGCCTGTTGTCATATTTACAAGTTTACGCCTTTGCCGAACAAGCATTCGTAAGTTCCAATAAATGCCGGATTGAGCTGGAGAGCAGTTACCTCTGCAATTGAGGAGCATTTTGCAGATCCCCAACAGATCCAGACAATCTGTACTGGCTTGCATATTTTCACGGTATGTTTTTGCATCACGCGCATTCACACCTGCAACAAGCCAATTTTCGGAACGAAGTGTTGTTATGAAATTATCGGCGTAGGAACCACAGTCTTCGCCACCAAAAAAAACATGTTCCTGGTTGATCCCATGATGGCTGCAGGATTTTGTAACCTGTTCGATCAGATAATTTTTACCATCCAAAGAATTTTTGATCGAAAATGGTTTTCTGATAATTTTACCACTCCCATTGCAAAACATGACCATATGGTCTTTTTTCGCATAATCCATGGGGACACACATAACCTTGGATCTGTCTCCAGCTGTTTCAAACAGGGTAAGGATTTCTTGACTTTGGTTTTGAAAAATGTTTCTCTTTTTCATAGTGAAGCTCCTTATAACATTCAACTGCGTCATTGCAGATTGATCTATAAAAATACCACTATTTTAGATGGTACATTTCGTTTATGGGGAGTTTCACTATTTCTTGAGGGGAATTATGCTGAGCCCATTAAAAAATCAGCAAGAAAAACGAAACTGTTACCCCAAAATAATTGAGCCATGAATCTGTTTGAGATCGAGTAAAAGTCTCTCACAAATTCACGCCATCAATTATTTTGTAAGGTACCAGTTGAGTTATTAAGAGGATAGATTTTTTGAGGCTGGTGTCATGGTGTCTTAACACTTTAGTAGAATACCCTCTTGAGGTGGACAAAATCATGAGGTAACATTTTCTTGTCGCTAAAATGAATCGTTTTGAAAAATTATGGGGGCGAGATACACATTACAAATTGCATCTTGCCCCGCAGGATATCGTTTAGTACAGATTCTCAGAATCATTTGGATAGTTTTCGATCAGAACCGAGTATTGCCCGAAACAGTCGTCCCACTCCCAACAGAAACATGGCTAATATTACAAGCCCTAAAACTGTAAACGCCCTACCACCAGAAGGGGTAGCAACTACAGCAATTATAGACAAAAGAATATATCCAATACCAATATACTTTCTAATTTGTCCAGACATAAGTACCTCCTTTTTAAAAAGGATTCATCTGTTATCAATACTCCTTCCCAAAAACGATTTTGTTAAATACACCTTTTTTTGGAGAAGTAATTTATCTTATAAAAATAAGTCGTTAGCTATATGTGTCAAGAAACTAATTATTAAACTATGACTGATTCCAACACGATATGTTGAGGTGGGAAAAAGATTTTTTTTTAGTCAGAAACATTCAACTTATTACATAAAATAGTATCCTCTTGATGATTTGTTCAAAGCCAATTTATTATCCACCAAAGACCATTGACACTCCCGATCATCTTTTCTTAACCACCATGATCAACGACAATTATTTTTTCCCTGCGGGAATTATAACTGACGCTGATCAGTAAACTCATACTTACTGAATAGGACAGCTATTTATAACCAGACGACACTGTTGACAGCACTTTTCCAGGGTTAGTTGGTTATGCAATTATCCCATAAAATACTGGATATTAAGAAATGGTATATTGACCAATTTGATACAATAGAATTCATTTACAACAAAAATGTACTCTTACAAATCCATTACAATTGGGGCATGTCATAGTCAGGCTTGATACATTTCCTTTGAAAAGAAATTTATCACAGGTAGGGCAACGGTATATCGTAAGCACTTTACCTTTAGTAATTGAACTTATTATAATTGTTCATCGAAAGCCTCCTATCTTGTGATCTTTGAGCGGTTCACATTATTGGAGGCTTTCGTATATATTCCCGGAATTGTCAAACTTTGGGAGTCTCCTCGGCAAAGCCGGGGACTTACCCAATATATAGTTAATATGATTGACTGGCATTTCTATTGATGGAACCTTCAAGCATATACTTGAGATATTTCCTTCTCGCTTTTAAGAAATCCTTCCATGAATAGTGATTGAGATTTTCTTCGGTCTCGAATTCATTACTGTACTGTTGTATCAGTAGTTCCATTCCAATATTTCTACTCTTGTTGTATTCCACATTTAGCCGCCTTTCCTTTATTTGGATTAAGATGACATGCTAATGAAATAGCAAAATGTATGCCTGATAGGGCAGTGTCCTTGTATAAGCCTTGCTGTCAGGTATTTTGGGGATAGATCATGCATTTTCGCTAACCGTTTGTTTATATGAAAAGTTACAAAAACTACATAAATTTATGTAGTTTAATACCCAAGTTAATCAATCTTCAGTAATGGTGTCCTATACCAGGGTATCTTTCCCCCTGAATTTCATATAGGTCACTGCTTGCTGATCATCCGTCTATTACAATGAAATGAAAATCAAAGGCATGGGGGGGGCGCGATAGGCAAGGTGGGCGCAAGTGCCATCAGGCAAATATATATCCAGGATTCATATAGGAAGCCACACAGGGAGTTTCCCATATATTTTTTTTAGAAATTAGGATGGCAGATTGTGATCAAATTATACAGGATTTGTTTGCCAAATCACATTATCAAGAATTCTATTCAGATACAGTAGTGTCCGGTTAGGTTATTGCAGGTAAAAAACATTCGATTTTATTGAGAATATTGTCACTTTTTTGTTGACAAATGTGCGTAAAAATTTTGTGCACCTTGAAAAACCAAATTTTCAAGGAGGCCCAACATGGCGCACATATCGATCCCGAAAAAACAAATTCATTCTCTGATCTTTGACAACTTCCAATCCCCTCTGCTAAGGTTGTTAGAATTTACGCCAGAACTATCATCACGGGGAGACCGATCTTTAAAAATGACTTTCAAAGACCAGGTAAGCGCTCTGGTGTATTTTCATCTTCAAGAGCATAAATCAGCCAGACACCTCATCCAAGATCTGGAAGAGAATGATTTTACCAAAGATAATATTGCTCCAAAAGGAGGGATCAGCAGGAGCAGTTTTTCCGAAATAATCAATGGCCGAGGGCTCGAACAATTACAATTCATTTTGAAAATCTCTATAAAGAGGCTGTAGGAGTATTACCCAAGGAGCATGCTGAATTGGGGGATCTTGTCTCCATTGACGGAAGCCTTATTGATGCTGTCCTTTCAATGTATTGGGCGAATTACAGAAAAGGCTCCAAAAAGGCAAAAGCTCATTGTGGGTTCGGAAACAAAACAGAACCATTAAAACTTATTGATTATATAAATTTGGTACGATGAAATCAATCAAAGAAACCTGATTTGATTAAAAGGCATAGAAGATCAACTTTTTTGAATGTGTGTGAGTTTGAAAAACTCTCACAAATTCACAACATCAATTATTCTGTATGGTACCTATGTAATAAGTTAAATTGAAGATTAGGTCAGTGCTGTGTAACCTTTTCAAAAAAAAAGAATAAACTGCTGTATAAAATTTTTCATAGTTTTGTATAAAATTTTTCATATTAGCACTTTAATTTCATAAGAAAAAAATACCTTTGAATATCTGTAAATACTGTAGAATAAGGTCTATATTGTTGTATTAAAATAGGTATAATTTTTGCATATTTACAAAAGTATATTGATCGTTGAAGATTTCTTCTTCACATTGTTTAGAACTCTTTTGTCATTATCTTATTTCATACTTTCTCTCTTTTTCTTTAAATTTTCAGAATAACTTCTTGCTGTTTTTTTTATAGTAGTTACAGCCTTAAAATGAGGTAATAGATTTATTATTTCATTCACTACAGGTTTCAACAAATTAAAATGTGGTAAAAAATGAAAAAAGAGAGGAGGTAAGCAATGAAAAAAATAGTTATTTTAGTCGTTTTTGTAAGCATGTTATTTGCACCACATGCATTGGCGACACCTTTGGCTGGAATTTGGGATCTTGAAGATGGCTTTGCAGCAGTTCTTGATCCCGACGGTGATGGAGGTAATATTGGCGACGAAGCAGCTGGCCGAGATACTTATATCCATTCAAAGCCTGATAATGCATATTACTGGAGCTTTGATGAATTGATTAGAACTCAAACCATTTTAGGCGAGATTATTGACAATGGAGATGACACCGGAAGTCGCACCACTGAAATATATAGGACGGGAGGAACCTTTGAAATTCATGGAGATAATTTATGGGGGCAACCACAAGGAACTGTTTATGAAGTTTCAATTAATAGCGTTTTTAACGGTGTGAATTATTTCAAAAAGGTTGGCGATGAATGGAAATGGCAAGAAGCCATAGGTTCTTCCCATATTTGGGGAAAATTCAAAAATGACCCATTTCTTTTTGACCTGACAGATACTACTGTTATGGATGATTATGGTTACAATATTATTGTCGGTCATAATGTTTATATGGGAACGATGACTGATGTCGTAATGACCGTATCTCCAGTACCAGAACCCTCCACAATGCTCCTTTTTGGTTTTGCACTTTTAGGGCTTGCAGGAGTGAATAAAAGGCGAAAATAAAGGCACTTAATCATGTCAACATCAACCATCAATAAAAATAGACGATATGTCACGGATAGGCGTACAGGAAAGGACAGAAGAACTTTTTCCTTTCGTGACTATTATCCAGAACGAAGATCCACTAACGACCGAAGATTTGTTTACTTTAGGCGTTATAATTAATCATTATTGAATCAACTGTTTAAGGCAGGGTCAAAAAACGGCTCTGCCTTTTTTAATTACACTTAACTACTATCGGCTATCCCCATCATTTCCAGAAGTATCCAAGGTCAAATGTAAGTGCTTTATGGTTTTTCCTGGGTAGACGATTCTGTCTGTCCAAAAATGAAGGATGGGGGGGGGGCAAACGACCCACCCCGCCAATGCCTCTAAGCACACCCAACCGTGCGTGTTAGATAATACTATACACCCGGTATTAGCAAAAATTCATATCAGACTATGGTCTACCTGGTATTAAAAAGCCTTTTATAGGGAAGCATTGTTGATAGACTGGTACCCCAGTAACCTTGTCTGGGCAACAAAAATCATAAGAGTCTTTTTCCCTCAAAGAACACACACCTCATGGAGATATAATCCTGACACAGGGGGGTGGGTGTCAATGAAAGCTTAAAAAAGGAGCAGGGATTACACTTGGTTGGTAGGTTTGCGATATTCACCTTGATTAAAAAATCAAACAGTCCATCCAAAAATGATTTTAAGGAATGGGTTTACGATACAATCTGCCCAACTATGAATAATCAACCAATTATAACTATGGATAATCAACCCAAATTTAATGCGCCTTTTGTATGATTCAGAAAATCCTAAATATCATATAATTTTATCATGAGTATGGAAAATTATTTCATAATACTATAAACTTTTTGTAATAATGATACATTAATTCCCTATGAAAAAAACTGCCCTTATTTGTTCTGAATATTGTTAAATATGGCATCTGATAAGGTCAAAAGACGGCTCATTATTTGCATATATATACGATTAGAATGATCATATTGCCCAAGCTCTGGTTGATAAGCCGGATCAGATTTCAGTTCAGGAAATATCAACATAGAATACTCTTATCTTGGAATTACAGGTTACAAAAAAAGATCTTGGCAAGGTCATTGGTAAAAAAGGTAGGACAGCCGAATCCATGCGAACTATTTTATCTTGTGCATCTGCAAAAGAACAAAAACAGACTATTCTGGAAATAGTTTAATAATACCCGTTTAACAACTATTTTGAAAAGGTACTAATAAATCAAATTGATATTTATGAAAAATAGACTTAATTATATCCTTATTTTATCTTTAATTGTTCTAAGTAGCGCTTTTTTTGCATTGCAATTCAATAAAGAACATGCACGCAACAACATTAACGCCAAAATAATTTCATCTTTAACTATAGAAATTCAAAATTTGAAAAGAAGTGTATCTTTGTATGAAAGCAAAGAAATATATTTGAGACGAATTATTAAATCCAAAGAAAAAGAAATAGATACAATTGCAAAAACAAATGTAACGTTAACTGCATATCATCCATGGTCAGATGGAATCAACTCTGATGGTTATCCTCAAAAAACGGCAACCATGACTACGCCTGTTGTTGGTAGGACATGTGCTATCAGTTCTGGACTTGTACATAAAGGATGGTTAGGAAAAAAAATTTACATTGAAGGTATGGGGGTATTCAAGGCCGAAGATCGGATGAATAGTAGTTTAAGCGGTTTAAGAATTGATTTGTGCATGGGATCATTAGAGGAAGCTTTAAATTTTGGTAAAAAGAAAAATATCTTAGCCGCTACTCTCAACTAATTTTTTTTTTTTTGGGGGGGGGGGAGAATCATCTCCGAGGCGGTAATTATATTAGTAACCTCATTTTGTGGAAACCTGATCCAAGGTGGTTGTTCATATAAATACCTGCCACCTGCTATCCCGGCATGACCTACTGCTCTTAGGGCAGTCATCATCTACCGTTCCATTTTATTCCCACAATTCCATGCCAAAATGTCCACTCTCAGTGAAAAGTTTTCAGGATAATGGGTATACGCAAGGCCGTTTTTTACGGTTAGATCATGTCACTGGATTATACAACACCACTGGCAGGGCTGAAAAGAAAGAATATCTGGGAAAATGATCAGATTTTAAAAGAATTTAAGACCTTGCCAGATTCTTTGGTAATCCCAACAGATTGTTTGTATCCGTCATTGAACCACCTGCTGACATTTTTTCCATAACCATCTCTGCCCGAAGGCAATTCAGGGAAGAACCTTTTGGCCCCTTTCTGTTTTAACTTTTCGACCCTTTCAATAATCCCCAAGTCTTCAACCAGGAATGGGTGCAAGGGAACCAGTCTGTTACTGGCAAGGTTTTTAAGTCGTTTATCTTCAGAATCTTCATTGATATTAATGCACCAGACACCTTCATACTGTTGGAAATCAGACAAATAAAGCTGTGCTATTTCATTCAGCCTGGCACCTGTGTACAGAGCCATTACAGGAATCCAGAATTGATATGGCTTTTTAAAAGTATCACTGAGGTACTGGTCAGAATTAAAAATATTTACAAGATCTGCTTTATCAAAGATCTCCCTGGCATCAGCATTTCTTTTGTTGATCTTCATTTTCAAGCCAATGGCAGGGTTTTTATCCATGTTTTCGTTATTAACAGCAAAATCAAAGAGTGTAATGGCCCTGCCCATGTATTTATTATAGGTATGGGCTTTAATTGTTTCCTCTGGCTTCATACCCAGAACTTCATGGATGGTTTTATTTTTATATTTTTTGCTTTTGGTCATGTTTGGAGGTAATTTCCAAAGAGCTTTTTGATATTCCAGCATCATAGCCCGGGTTATGGAATCAATAGGCACATCTCCAAAAAATTCCACCAAAAGATTCATACTGGATTCGACTTCCCCTCTGGTCTTTTCTGTCCACTTCTTTTCCGTATCTCCCTCTTTAAAGTAATCATCCATGACCTGGCTTATAGTCTTGGAAGGTTTACCAGGTTCCTTATTGGAATCTTGTTGGGGCAAAGCAAGAGAAACTGACAACCCTTCCTTAAAAACATTTTCAATATCATCAGAAAATTTACCAGTAGCCAACCTTTTTAGATCATGTTCATCACTGTCAATCTGTGATCTTAAAATACCAGAGCAGAGTTTGGAATATTTTACAGACTTTTTATTAATTTCTTTTTTGGATATCCCTTCCTCCGCTAATAATTTGTCCACAACGGCTTCCACTTCGGAATAATCACATAAATTCACCTTTTCCTTGGTATAACGGATTTTACCATCCAGGTATTGGACTTCAATCTCTGTCTGATCTTCAGGCCAGCTTTTTGTATCCTGGCAATACATCACAGGCTGATTGTATTCCTGGAATAGCTTGTCCCTGTAGTTCTTAATCATATGAAGAATCTGTTCATTGGTTAAGTTCATACCCCTCCTTATTTTTCTAAATAATAGCTGGATCTGTCCAGCCAGCAGCCTGGCCATTGTTTTGGCCTTGGAAAGATTGCCTGTTTTTAAAGAATATCTCAACTCTTTTCTGGATATGGTGGTAAGAAGGTCTTTGGGAATTTTGATCCTAAAGCAATATGAATAGGGGTTTTTACTGAGATATGACGCTGAATGGATGTGATTCATCTGGTCCTCCATTTGCCAAAGTGGATAACAAAAGTGGACAAGAGGTAAAAAATATAAATTGGGAGGCTTAAAAACAAAAAAAAGCCACCGTAGATACAATGACTTGAATATATGTTGGTGGAGCTGAGGGGGATCGAACCCCTGACCTTACGGCTGCCAGCCGTACGCTCTCCCAGCTGAGCTACAGCCCCACAACAGAAGATGGTGATTAATAATCGAAACAGTGATTCATGTCAACAAAAAAAATAATTATTTTGCAGTAAAAGAGATTTATTAACTCAACTCTCTGAGAAGTAAATTCATCTATATCCCCTTTCCAATTGGGGCATTTGCCTATTTGAAAGGCCGAAATATACAAGTGCTTCTCCCATTATCAGGTCGAGCATGAAATTTATGACCCTTTCAGACAATTTATGAGCCTTTTGTAACGTGGCCATGGCCAGTTGCATTATTCTCGTCAGGGCATCAAGGAAATTTATATTAGTCAATTCTTCATTGCAGGCTCTGAACAAATCTCCAAAAGACCGTTGGTCCACGCTTTTCCTTTGAAATAAGCTCAATATATTGTATCTGGCCATTACCAGGGAAGTGTGTCCGATCAAACCGTCATAGTTTCGAACTTGGATTTCTTTAACCAGTTTCAGATGTTGTTTACACATTTAAAAAAACACTTCGATGTCCCAGCGTTTGCTGTACAGCCTTATTATTTCACCATCTGCTATGGTAATATCTGTTGATAAAAGTGCGAGCCAACCCCGGTTCTTGTCACAGGGGACAAATATCATGCTTCCAACTTTTAAACTGGAAAAGTAGTCACCAAAAATTCCGAGCATATTAGAGTTTATGGTTTGATTTTGAAATCCGGTCGAGGTAGTATGCATTTTGCGTGAGATTCCTATCTTTAATTTTTAGGGATAAAAAATACATATCATAGATATGCGAATATTGTCAATATTTATAGTCATATCAAATAGTTATACTTCTATCGTTTAGGAAAGTTCAACCCAGTTGAGTTATTAACTATCACGAGTAAGCCCGGCTTTGCCGGGGAGACTGCTAAAGTTTGACATTTCCAGAAATAAACGAAAGTCTCCAAAAATGTGAACCGCTCAAAGACGTGGCTGAATACATTAAAGGGAAAAGCGTTATCTATATTGTCAGGACCGATGGGAGCAGACGGTATAATTTCTCCGGTCATAATTTTGGAGCCAGAGGATATTTTGTCTCAACTGTTTGCAGAGACGAAAATACGGTAAGAAAGTATATCAAGAAGCAGGAAGAATTTGATCGAAAGCTCACTCAACTGGAATTGTTTTGATCACCGTTAGGTGGTTCATGTTTTCATGACCGCTTTGAGCTATTCAGAATACAAGCCTCCGGCTTTGCCAGAGGTATGGTGACTAAAAATTTAAAGACACGCCCTGTGGGCGTGATCATCTGTTATCCTCAGAAGACTATGCTTGAACAATCTACCCATGGTATTATAGTAATCGGTTACCTTTTAGAGTCGAGCCGAGTTTATTTGCGATGAATCTTGTAGCATCCAGGTTGCCCCCAATACTTTTTCTGATACTATAGCCTAATATTTTACGATGTCTTGCTGGAATGTTGGATCTGAACCCAAAAGCATTACGTCTTTGCTCTAAACACAGAAACTGCCACATTACCTTTCAGTACCGTTAAGTATTGATGATAGCCTGTATTTGGTAATAACTTTGTCAAATAAGGAGTTGGGACCGAAGGGGAAAAACGGCATATACTTTTTTAGAAAAACCCTTAACCCTTTGAATTACAATGAATATCATTTTTATACAAAATCAAACCAGTTAAAAACGTATAACGGCCATGTCCTAATCCAAACAAGACTTTAAATCAATAAAAAAAATCTATATCTCACTCAAACCCACAAAGAGTGTGTGTACCTAAAAAATACACGTTGTTACATTTTTTACCAAAATATATACTTTTTTTACCAAAGAACTATTACAAATAGGTGGAACACAAATCGCTAAAAAGCCCGTCGTTAGAGGAATATTTGTTGTGGCACTTTTTTTGCTTTATCATTTATTGTTGTGTACTTATGGACTGAACTATACTGATATGGAGAAAGAAAAATGAAAAAAGTTATTGTCGCTGTATTGTCCTTTGGTCTACTTTTAGCCCCTGCCCTGAGCTGGGTTCATGTCCATATACACAACCTATCAGAACCGACTACTATGATTATTCTTGGCTTTGGCCTTTTGGTCCTTGCAGGAATCGGCAAAAAACAACTCCAGGAGTTTAATACAAATGAAGAAAAAAATATTATTAAACAAAAACAAAAAACGCTCACTATATGACAGACGGATGTTATCATATGAAACGTATTCCCCCGAAAAAAGGTCTGGGCATGATAGAAGATTTAGTGGTTATAAACTCTTTGCTTTGACAGAAAATATTCGTCTCTCTCGTCAAGGGTAATTGAAATCTTGAACCAGACTCAGCAACAAATGGCTCTAAACATTCCAAAATTTGACATAAAGATGTAAAGTCTTGTATTATACGTTGTACGTTATGGAATGAATGTTCCCCCTGCCCTTTTCTTATCTACTGTTCCAACCATATGAATCATGTTGTATAGGTAAGATTATCATCTTCTCACAACAAACTGCTCTTGAAAACACCCCTTCTCCTTGAATACTTTCACAAATGATGAGGTATCTCCATTCAAGAGTTTTCCGTAGATGTGTATGCACAAATTCCTATATTTTTTCCTGGTCAAGCTGACTCATTCTATCCTCACCTACACCTATATATCTTACCTGAAAGCAGTCTTACCTTTTCTTTTGCCAGACCCAACACTCCGATTTTAAGGCTCCTTTTAATTTCACGCACCCCTATCATACTTCTAAGGTCAACCGGAACAATAATCCTGAAATAATAACCGGATTGATTCAATACAAGATAGCTTTATGCCATATCCAATTCCCCAAAACCTTTGTGGTTAGAGGTATAGCAAACTTCAGGCCCATCTGTATTTGTGCAAAGGATGATCCCTTGATTTACAAATCCAAATCCTTATATTGATTTCAGACACCCGAAAGCCCTTATTGAAAGGCCATTGGAAACATCTTGAAACCAAGTAATAAAAGCCCCAAAGTGTGCAATGAGTTTGTGCAAAAACGATAATTTATGGATTTTCTCGGCTTAAAACGATGAAGAACCGCTCTATTAAAGCCTTTAAGTAGGATGGTGCCGAAGGGGAGATTCGAACTCCCACAAGTATACACTCGCCAGTCCCTGAAACTGGTGCGTCTACCAATTCCGCCACTTCGGCACGCGCTTTACCGCCCGTTTGAAAGCAATTAAAGATTGCTTAAAGGCGATGGTTAGGCTATATATCTTTGTTTGTGGTAATTGTCAATACTATATTATTCCAAATGATAAAGGGACCCATGGAATTAATTGAAAACTTAGATCAAATTAACAGCCCTTATAAAAACGCTGTTATCACTATAGGAAACTTTGATGGCGTCCATAAAGGCCATCAGGCATTGTTGCATCAGGTCATGGAAAAAGCCGATGAAATTTGTGGCACCTCGATTGCAATGACTTTTGAGCCGCATCCGTTAAGGGCGTTGGGAATTTCAAGCCCGCCCTTAATCACCCGGCATGATCAAAAGACAGAGCTAATTGAAAAATCCGGGATTGATGTACTGATCTGTATTCCCTTTGATAAAGCATTTGCATCCATCACCGCCCATGATTTTATCGAAACCATCCTTGTGAATAAGATAGGGATGAAAGGGATCATTATAGGGCCGGACTATTCCTTTGGAAAAAATCGAATCGGAACCATTGAGGTATTAAAATCCGAAGGAAAACGACTGGGATTTACGACTATTGTCTCCCCTTGGATCAATGATACAAATGCAGGGATTGAACGGATTTCCAGTACCCGGATCCGGGAAATCGTTATGGAGGGAAAGGTGGAGCAGGCCATGAAATACCTGGGCCGGCACTACCAGATAAGGGGAAAGGTTATTCGGGGAAGAAAAAGGGGGGGGAGCCAGTTGGGGTTTCCCACTGCCAATATCAAACTACATGATGAACTGTGTCCCAAACTTGGGGTTTATGCCGTCAAGGTTGAAACCATTCAAGGATCATTTTTTGGGGTGGCCAATATCGGTTTTTCGCCCACCTTCGGGGACCAAATGTTCACCATTGAGGTGCACATTCTTGATTTTAATGGTGATCTTTATGATACGCGGCTTCGGATTAATCTGGTGGCCCGGTTGAGGGATGAAAAAAAGTTTTCTTCCATAGATGAATTATCCCAACAAATTAAAAAAGATGTTGAAATTGCAAAGGAAATCCTGAAAAAAAATGGCCATACGTAATGTTTTAAAATATCCTGAAAAATCTCTTTCCCAGCCTTCTGTAAAGGTGGATGTCATTGACGATGGGATCAAAGAGCTGGTTAAAGATATGGGAGATACCATGTTCCATGATGTTGGGGTCGGTCTTGCCGCCCCCCAGATAGGCATTAACAAACGGATTCTTGTTTATGATTCCCATGCCATGGATCCTGAATATGAGGAAGAGCACAGAGAAATTACGGCGTTGATCAACCCTGAAATCATTGCCGGCTATGGCAGTTTTATCTCAGAAGACGAAGGCTGCCTGAGTGTGGCTGATTATCGGGCCGATGTCAAACGGTACGAGAGGGTCACGGTCAAAGCCCTGAATATAGACGGCAAACAGATGGAGTTTGATGCAGACGGGATATTGTCGGTGATCATGCAGCATGAAATTGATCATCTGGACGGTATTCTCTTCATCGACCGGATCTCTTCCCTGAAAAGGGCCATGTATAAAAAGAAGCGGATGAAAGAATTAAAAAACCAAAAATAGAAAACAATCCTATAAAGACAATTATAGAAAAAAGAGCAATGAAAAAAACTAATATCATTTTCATGGGAACCCCTGGGTTTTCAGTCCCGGCATTAAGGGCTCTTGCGGCCCAGGATAATTTTAATATCAGCCTTGTGATTACCCAGCCAGACCGGCCCAAGGGCCGGGGAAAAAAACTAAGTTTTCCACCGGTTAAAGAAAGCGCACTTGAGTTAGGGATTGATATATTTCAACCTGAAAACCTCAATACCCAGGAGGGCTTTGAAAAACTTGCGGCCATTGGTCCCGACTATTTTGTGGTGGTGGCATTCGGTCAGCTTTTGTCCCAAAGAATCCTGGATATCCCCCGGATTTATCCTATAAATATCCATGCCTCTCTTTTGCCCCTTTACCGGGGAGCAGCCCCTATCCAGGCGGCTGTGATGAATATGGATGCAACAACCGGTATCACCACCATGGTAATGGCCAAGGGTATGGATTCAGGAGATATGCTGCTGACCTCATCAACCCCCATCACGTCCGAAGAAACCGCCCAGGAACTCCATGACCGATTGTCCGTCATGGGGGGGGAACTAATTGTTAAAACCATCCAGGAAATCAATAAGAACTCCCTTACCCCCATTTCCCAGGATCATTCCAAGGCCACCTATGTGCCCATGTTGAAAAAATCCGATGGGAAAATCGACTGGACCCGTTCCAACAGGTCAATCTGTGCCCATATCAATGCCATGACCCCCTGGCCCGGCGCCTTTACTCTTCTGGAGGGGAAACGGTTAAAAGTTTTCCGGGCCATTCCCAGTGACAAAGAGACCCTGCTTGACCCCGGGCAAATTTTCCACTGTAATGAGTCTGGCATTCATGTGGCAACAGGTAAAAATTCGGTTGTGATCCTCGAACTAATGGGATCTTCTGGAAAAAGATTGACGGCAGATGCCTTTTTGCGGGGGCATAAAATTAACCTTCCGGCCCGGTTTGAACTCCTATGAAGGCTGATTCCCGCCACATGGCATTCACTATTTTGATGCGGTGTGAAAAAAAAACCTGTACCCTGGACAAAAGCATTGATATTGCCCAAAATGAATTGGAAAGTCTGTCACGTCAGGATCGGAATCTGTGCAATGCAATTGTATTTGGGGTATTGCGTCACAGGGAGTATCTTGATTTTATCATCAAATCTTTTTCGAAAAAACCCTTTGCAAACATAGATATCCAGGTGTTGTATATTTTAAGGATTGCCCTTTTTCAACTCCTTTTCCTGGACCGGGTTCCCGCTTTTGCCGCCGTTAATACCAGTATTGAACTGGCGAAAAAACGAACGAACAAGGGGGCTGCAAGTTTTATCAATGCCGTTCTCAGAAATGCCCAACAAAACCACCACACCCTTTCCCTACCCGACCTGAATAAAAATTTATTGGCCCATATTTGTACCAGCCACAGTTTTCCCGGCTGGCTGATAAAAAGATGGATTGGGGTTCATGGAGGTGAAAAGACCCTCGCCCTTTGTCAGTCCATCAATACCATCCCCCCAATTACCCTGCGAGTCAACACATTAAAGATGGAAAGAAAAGCCCTGGGCGCTCTTCTTGAAACCCAGGAACTTGGCGTTGCATATACAAATGAAAGCCCGGACGGGATCCATATTTCAAGCCCGGGCAAGCCCGTAACCCAGATAGAGGGATTTTCCCAAGGCCTCTTCCAAATCCAGGATGAAGCGGCCCAGTTGGTGAGTCAAATCCTGGATCCAAAACCAGGAGAAACGGTTCTTGATGCATGCGCCGGACTCGGGGGCAAGGCCTGTCATATTGCCCAGTTAATGAACGACCGGGGGCAAGTTATTGCAGCAGACCTGGAATCCCATAAACTTGACAGCCTTGGGGCAGAGGCCCAGCGACTGGGAATTGAAAATATCCGGGTACGGCAGATAAATATATTAAAGGCCACAATAAAAGATTTTGACACATATTTTGACCGGGTTCTTCTGGATGCTCCCTGTTCAGGACTTGGGGTCATACGCCGGAATCCCGATACCAAATGGAAACGGACCTTAAAGGATGTACTAAGGCTTTGCGCCCAACAAAAAAAGATGCTGAATGCAGCGGCAAATTTTGTCAAACCAGGCGGAATACTCGTATATGCGGTTTGTTCCTGCGAACCGGAAGAAAATGAGCAGGTGATAACAGCTTTTTTACAAAAGAGAAAAGATTATTCTCTGGACACAACCACGGAGGAGATACAGGCGTTTTCCAACGCCAACCTCACGACAGCGGACCCTTTTTTCAAAACATATCCCGAGGGTCATATAATGGATGGTTTTTTTGCCGCCCGGCTAAAAAGGCTTGATAAGAACCCATGAAGCCATTCCTAAAATATGGGGTTGTTTTTTGCATGGCCGTTTTCATTGCCGGGGCTGCCGCTTATTTTGCCGTCAGCCTCTTTACACGCAGTGCCAAGGAAATTATTCTTCCCGAGCTTAAAGGGAAAAACATTATCTATGTATTGGAAACCCTAACCCACCTGGGACTTAATCCCAAACTCCACGGCACACGCTTCGATGACATCATTCCCAAATACGGGGTGACCTTCCAGGATCCCCCTGCGGGGACCACCATAAAAAAAGGCCGGGATGTGGCGATCACTATTTCCAAGGGTCACAAGGAAACTATTCTTCCGGATTTACGCCAAGTCCCCTTAAAACAGGCCCTTTTGATCCTTGAAAAAAAAGAATTCAAACCCGGCACCCTCTCCTATGTTCACTCGGACAGCACCGGGAAAGATCACATAATTGCCCAATACCCCCTGGCCTTTTCCACGGTAAAAAGCAATTCCCTTTGCAATTTTCTGGTCAGCCGCGGGCCTGAGCCCATGGCCCAGGTGATGCCCGACCTTAAAGGCCTCGGCCTGAATGCCGCTGTAAACCTTTTGAAAAACCAGCATCTCCTGGTTTCAAAGATACGGTCCAAAGTCGATCCAAACCTGGATCAGGGTCTTATTTTATCCCAAATACCTGAATTCGGGAGGCCCGTGTTTCCCCTCACCCCAATTGAATTGATTGCCAACAGCACAAGGGACGGCCTGGAGATTGAACCCAAAAATTTAAGGGGGTTAATTTTGGTAACTCATACCCTAAGCCCTGGATTTTTAAAAAGACATGTCCGGGTGCAAACAGATTATCTGGGACTTCCCCTTGACCTGTTCAATGAATTTTTTAAGCCGGGAAAAAAAATTAACCTATTGATTCCTGCCGGAATAAAAACTAAAATAAAAATTTTTGTTGATCATGAACTTGTAAAAACACGACTCATTGATCCGTGGAATCAGAACAATGACACAGGAGAACTCTTATGGGAATAATTGCCCCGTCTATATTATCGGCTGACTTCACCATTCTGGGTGAAGAACTTGCCCGGGTTGAACAAGCAGGTGCCGACTGGATCCATATTGATGTCATGGACGGCCAGTTTGTACCCAATATTACCTATGGCCCCATTATTGTGGAAGCCTGCAAACGCGTAACAAAACTTAAATTAGATGTTCATTTGATGATTGAAACGCCTGATCTTATAATCCCTGAGTTTGCAAAGGCCGGCGCCGATTATATATCGGTCCACGCAGAAGCCTGCCCCCATCTCCACAGAAGCCTTCAACTCATTAAAAGTTTTGATGTCAAGGCCGGGGTTGCCTTAAATCCCGGTACGCCCCTATCCGCCATTGAATGGATCATTGACCAGCTGGATTTTGTCCTCATCATGAGCGTCAACCCCGGATTTGGCGGACAAAAATTTATCGATGCAAGTATCAACAAGATTGCTGCCCTGTCCCGATTGCTCAAGGAAAAAAATTCCCCGGCCATTATCCAGGTGGACGGCGGGGTCAATTGCGATTCTATACATGCGATACATGCGGCAGGCGCCACCTCCTTTGTGGCGGGTTCTGCCATTTTCAACACCCCTGATTACAAAGAAACCATTTCAGCCCTTCGACAGGCAATGTAAAGGTAAAAAATGAACAAATTGATCGTCACTGTTCTGGGAAAGGACAGACCCGGTATTATTTCCAAAATATCCGCTATTTTATACGAGAACGACTGCAACCTTGAAAATGTCAATCAGATGATCCTGCAAAACCAGTTTGCCGGATTTTTCTTTGTTGAAAAACCGCCGGAGCGAACCCGAAATCAACTTCAGCTAGCCTTTCTTGAAAAAATCGGTGACTCGGGCCTGACAATCCATGTCAATCCCCTTGGGAAAAACGGCAACATACAAGAAGAGGGTCCGTCAGAGATTTTTTTGATCACCACCATAGGTCCCGATCAAAAAGGGCTTGTGGCCAGGTTTTCCGGTATTGTTGCCGATTTTAACGCTAATATTATCAATCTAAAAGCAGTGTTCAAGGGGGGCAGCGACCCCAATGCCAATGTCATGTCCTACCAGGTAAGCATATCACCCGATGTGGATGCACCTGCCATGTTCAAGGCCCTTAGAGAAAAAGCCTGTGAACTGAATTTGGATATCAGAATCCAGCATAAAAATATCTTTGATGCCATTAATAAAATATGACGCCATCAATAAAATTAATTGTAAAATATAACAGGAAAAACCATGTTTGATGATTATGAAATAATGTCCACCATTGAAATGGTGAAAAATGAAAACCTGGATGTCCGGGCGGTCACCATGGGAATCAACCTCTTTGACTGTGTCAGTCACGATCTTTCGGTCTTCAAGGAAAGAATAAGAAACAAAATTATCTCCCATGCCAAAGACCTGGTAACGGTCTGTGATGCTGTGGGAGAAAAATATGGCATCACCGTGGTGAACAAACGCATCTCCATCAGCCCCATTGCCCTTGTGGGAGCACCCTTTTCTTCAGACCAGATGGTTGAAATCGCCCATGAACTCAATGACATTGCCAAAGAGGTTAACATTGACTTTATCGGCGGGTTTTCAGCCCTGGTTGAAAAAGGCATGGCCAATGGCGATAAAGCCCTTATTGCCGCCCTTCCCCGGGCCCTGGCTCAAACCCAGCGGGTCTGCGCCTCTGTGAATGTGGCCACTACCAAAGCCGGCATTAACATGGATGCCGTCCTTTTAATGGCCCGTGCCATTAAGGAAGCCGCTGCCCTGACAGCCGACGACGACGGACTTGCCAGTGCCAAACTATGTGTTTTTGCCAATATTCCCGAAGACATGCCCTTTATGGCCGGGGCGTATTTGGGAGTAGGGGTTGCCGATGCCGTCATTAATGTAGGGGTCTCAGGCCCCGGCGTTATCAAACAGGCCATCGAAAGAAACCTGAAAGACAAAGTCTTAAGTCTTGGCCAAATTGCGGAAATCATAAAACGAACCGCTTGCAAGGTCACCCGTGTAGGGGAACTCATCGGCCGGGAGGTTGCCCAGAACCTGGGGATCAAGTTCGGTGTGGTGGACCTGTCCCTGGCCCCCACGCCAACCGTGGGTGACAGCATCGGAGAAATATTCCAGGCCCTGGGGCTCACCCATATCGGGGTTCCCGGATCGACAGCTGCCCTTGCCATGCTAAATGATGCCGTTAAAAAAGGCGGTGCCTTTGCAAGCTCCCATGTGGGCGGACTTTCCGGGGCATTTATACCGGTGAGTGAGGACTTGAATATTGCCGAGGCCGCTCACAAGGGATATCTGACCATTGAAAAATTGGAGGCCATGACCTGTGTCTGCTCCGTGGGACTTGATATGGTGCCCATTCCCGGGGATATTACCGAGGAATGTCTGGCCGGTATTATTGCCGATGAAATGGCCATTGGGATGATCAATGCGAAAACCACTGCCACCCGCCTGATTCCTGTTCCCGGGAAAAAAGCCGGAGACAAGGTGTATTTTGGGGGTCTTCTGGGTGAAGCCAGGATCATGGCGGTTCCCCATTCAGATCTGTCTGATTCCTTTGTCACCTTTGGCGGCCGGATTCCAGCCCCCATCCACAGCCTGAAAAATTAAGAATTCATCAACCGGAACCGCCATGACAATAGCAACTGCGCAAGACACCTCCATCGGCAAAGTGAATTACAAGATCATTTTTGTTCTGGCCCTGGTTCACTTTATCGGTGATTTTTATTCCTCATTTTTCACACCGCTCCTGCCGGCGTTTGTGGAAAAACTTGGGCTGACACTTGCCCAGGTGGGTCTTATCACAGGCCTTGTCAGGTTTCTGGCATTTATTGTCCAGCCCGTTGTGGGATATATGTCCGACCGCCACGAAACCAGAAAATTTATAATTATCGGCGTGTCTCTTGCCTTCTTTTGCATCCCCTTTTCCGGCCTGGCCCCGAATTTTACCTTGTTGCTCCTGGCACTCTGCCTGGGGTCCCTTGGATCCTCCATGTTCCACCCCGCAACAACCGGTATGGTGCCCTTGTATTCAGGTAACAGGACTGGATTCTGTCTGTCCATATTTAACACCGGTGGTACTCTTTCCTTTGCCCTGGGGCCTGTCTTTATTACCTGGTATGTGGCGAAATACGGTCTGGAAGCCATGCCATATACCCTTACGATAGGCCTTGTGGCGTGTATATTCTGTTTTAAATATCTGCCGAAACCGGTTTCAGAAAACCTCTCCCATCTCGGGTTTTTGGGTTCCATGAAAGAAAGCCTGGGAAAAGTTTACAAGCCCATTCTTCTGATCTGGGGGGTTATGGTGTTGCGGGCAATCACCGGACAAACCTTTATGACCTTTATGCCCATTTTTTTGACAAACAAAGGCCATGACCTGACTTCGGTGGGGCTGGTTTTCTCTCTTTTTATCATGGGAGGCACTCTAAGCGGCCTACTAACCGGCTATATGGCAGACCGAACCGGCTTTAAAAAAATCTTTTTTCTCTCGTTTATATTGATGCCCCCCACCCTTTTATTATACCTGTTCCTACCGGGACCCTGGATTTATTTCACCTCCTTTCTGGCAGGATTTACCGTGTTGGCTTCCCTGCCCCTGGGGGTTGCCATGGCCCAGAAGCTGGCCCCGAAATCCCGGGCCATGATTTCCAGCCTGATGATGGGGCTTGCCTACGGACTTGGCGGCATTTTCACCCCCATCGTTGGAAAACTGGCAGACATCTATGGCCTTGAGACGATTCTTTTTTATTCCGCGTTTATCCCCTTCTTGTGCCTGGTCTTTATTGTTAAATTCCCTGATGTGGACTAAAAATGATGTGGACTAAAAATAAACCATACTTATAAAAGATGAATTCTCCTAAAAAAAAACAGAACGCTGCCGACAAACCCTTTAATATCCTTTTGGTGCAGCCCCCCATTGAAGAATTCTACCTCACCCGCAAAAGAACGATTCCCTATGGGCTGGCCTCTATCTGTGCAAGCCTTGAAGCCAATGGGTATCCCACCCAAATTTTGGATGGGCTGGCCACGGACAAATCAAAATCAATTGCCTATCCCAAAGAGTTCGCCTATTTATCCCCCTTTTATGGCCGGGAGGATGTTACCTTGTTTTCCCTGTTTCATCAATTCAAGCATTTTGGATACAGCTATGAACACATCGGCACCAGGGTCCGGGATATAAAACCATTTCTGGTGGGGATTTCATCCCTGTTTACAGCCTATTGCAACCAAGCCCTGGAAACAGCAAGGATTATCAAAAAATTTTATCCCCAGGCCTATATTGCCATGGGGGGGCACCATCCCACCCATTTCCCCCAAGAGGTTTTAGGGTGCAGGGCGGTTGACTTTGTCCTAAGGGGCGAGGGAGAAGATTCCCTTGCAATTCTCTGTGATGCACTGAAAAATAAGACTGATCTTGACAAGGTCCCTGGCATTGGTTTTAGGAAAAATAAAAAAATAATCATCCACCCTCCTGTCTGGATAAAAAATTTAAACCAACTCCCATTACCGAAACTTGACCGCGTACGCCAGTCCTATTACCAACGCAATAAAAAAGCCGCCATCACCATGGTATCGAGCCGGGGCTGTCCCATGCCCTGTTCCTATTGTTCCGTATCTACCTCAGCCTCCCATGCCAAATTCCGTCAGCGGGATGTGGCCGATGTGCTCAGGGAAATAAAAGAACAAGCCAGTCGATTGGATATTGGGTTTATTGATTTTGAAGATGAAAACCTGGCACTGGATAAAAAATGGATACTGGCACTTCTCGCCGGGCTTAACACCATTTTCAAAGAGAAAAAACCGGAACTGCGCGCCATGAACGGGCTGTATCCCCCCTCCCTTGACAGGGAAATCATGACGGCCATGCGAGGGGCTGGATTTAAGACGATTAACCTTTCCATTGGTTCTTTTTCAAAAGACCAGCTGACACGCTTTAAACGACCCGATGTCAGACGAGACCATGACAGAGCCCTTGACCTTGCACAGGAACTGGGGTTGACCTGTGTTTCCTACGTGATCGCGGCGGCCCCGGGACAATCTTCCACCTCCTCTCTAAATGACCTGCTTTGCCTGGCACAAAGAAGAACCCTGGTCGGACTTTCTATTTTCTATCCTGCACCGGGAAGTCTTGATTATGGGATTTGCCAGGAAAAAGGGCTGCTTCCAAAATATTTTTCTTTGATGCGGTCAACCGCCCTGCCCCTGGATGACACCACCAAAAGACTTGCGGCGGTCACCCTTTTACGGCTGGCCAGAATTCTCAATTTCATTAAAACCCGGATTGACATCCATGGAAATATCCCCCTTGGGGAAAATACCAGTGAAATTCTGGACCCCATTGACCGGGAGTCCATCAGCCTTAAACTGGTACAATATTTTTTACAGGATGGTATTATCCGCGGAGTGGACAAGAAGGGCAAGCTCTATGCCCATAAAACAGATGCCGACCTATGCCAAGAATTTATCAAAAAAATAAAAAATTTGCCCCTCATGGGAGTTGAAAAAGGTCCCTTAAGTTTTCCCGATTTATAAAAAAGAGGTATTTAATTTGCAATGAGCAGCTGCACTTTTATCCAGTAAATGCCCCAGTTCCCCTTCTTTTTTTGGGAAGAAACCCATGCATTTTTCCCAGACCTCTTCATCTTCCATGCAAAAATAAAGCCTGACATGGGGGGCATATTCTCGAATTGTATCAATGAGTGTCTTGTACAGGTGTATTCGTAATGGTTTGAAATACCGCATTTTATTGTCAAGACCCAGGATAAATTCCCCATAGGGGATGGTGGATGAAGGAAATCGTTTTTCAACGATGGATTTGAGCAAGGGCATGAACCTGAAGGTACCGATGCTGATCCAGACGATATTGTCAGGACTTACATGGGAAAATATGGAATGGATGACCTGTTTATAGTCATCCTCGCATCCTTCATAAATGATCAGGGGATCAAAATGGAAGGCCAGCTTATAGCCCTTTGCTTCACAAATTTTTGCGGTTTCAAGCCGGGCGGTCAGGGCAGCCGTCCCCTTTTCTTCGGACCGGATTATTGCAGGCGTATTGACGGACCAGGCCAGAACGGTTTTTCCATTGTGATCCAAATCCAGAAGAGAGTCCACATTAATGGTTTTAGTCTTGAGTTCCAGAAGACTGTTGGACTGTTTTGCAAATGTTTCCACCAAAAACTGCGGCCCCTGGCTGATTTTTTCCCAGATAAGAGAATCTGTGTATTCCCCGGTACCGATACGGTATATTTTATTTTGGGCAAAGACGTCTTTCAGGGGAGGGATAAAGGTATCATATCCGGCAAAATACTGGAGAACCGGGGGGTGAAAATAGGCCTGGAGAATGCAATAGGAACAGTCCATGGTACAAAAGGTTCCGGTGTGTAAAATGGTGTAATCACAACAGGTGTAATGGCTGGTGCCGGGACATTTCCGGATGACAGCCCCCTTGTTCCGGGTGATATACAAGATCGACTTTGCAGCTGTTATGGGATCTGTTGCCGAATTTATGACATCGTACACCGGTTGTGAATCGGTCACAAGTTCCGGGGTAAGCCCGACTCTCTGTATCAAATATTCAATTTCATCGTCTTGGGGGAGGCTGGCATCCATGAAAAACTGGGTGATTTTCATCGCTTAAGAATCTCCTCTAGCCCAGGATGGGTCGATACCCTTTCGAGACAAGCCACACGAGAATCATATTCAGCCCGGGTTTTAAATTCAAAGGAACAGGCGTAGGACATGCTTTCAAAATTATCCGGTACCACAAATTTAATACCGGGTTCCAGTTTCAGGGAATTAATTGTTTTTTGAATATCCTGGCGTTTTTTTTCAAGGGAGGGAAACCGCCTTTCCATGAGATAGCGTCGTAAAAGATTGCCCTTATGGCCAAGATCTTTGCTGTCATGGCCCAGTATCGCCTGGATCGGTTTTTCCTGGTACAAATTTTCAGGTGTGATTCTTTCCCTTGCTGCAATTTCCAAAAAATTGGCAATGATTTCCATCTGCTTGCTGGCGGATGTTTTTACAGCAGAAAAAAGGGTCACAAAACAAGCGGCAAGCTCCGGGGGTAAGCTTGCTATTTTTTTGGCGGATTTAATGGACAACCGGCCGTCATCCATGAGCTCTCTTGCATTCCGAGGCAAGGTGGCAATTTGTTGAAGGTCTTTAACATATCCGGTGTTAAACTGGGTATTAAAAATACTCAAGGATTTTTTTACGATGAGAATAGCGTCCATGGATCGACTCAAAAGCCAAATGCTTTGAATGAGTTCACCCGGGGTTAGGGGCCTGGAAAATGCAGTGTCGGATACCGCACGGACAGCGCAATCTGCTTCCGAGGCTTTCGGCAATGTTTGACATACAACCTTGCCCCCATATCCATTGTGGACCAGGGCCTTTATCCGTTTAAAGCCTGTGACCAGAATATAGGATTCGCCGGATTCCCCCTGGGGCCTGACAAGGGGCAGACTTGTCAGGCCATGCTCTTTTATGGACTGGGCCAGGGAAGTAATATCACCCTCTTGTCTGGAAATTTGATACCGGGTATCGGTAAGGTCAATTTTATCCAATTGGATATGCAGCACCTGGGGAATAGACACCTGAATATCTTGGGTCAAATCAGACATGTTCACCCGTCAGCCGGTTAAAAATTTCTTTGTAGGTATTGGCGGTAGCATCGATAATTTCAGACGGAAGTTTGGGTCCGGGATGTTTTTTATCCCACCCGGAAGCCGTCAACCAGTCCCGAATGCCTTGTTTATCAAAACTTTTTTGCCCTCTTCCGGGTTCATAATCGCTAAGGGGCCAGAATCGAGAAGAATCCGGGGTCAAGATTTCATCAATGAGGATAATTTCATTGTCCAGCATGCCGAACTCAAATTTGGTGTCTGCTATGATGATTCCTTTTTCAAGGGCAAGTTTCGCCCCTTTATTGTAAATGGCAAGGCTTAAATCCCGCAATTTTTCTGCTGTTTCCCGGCCCATGATACGAATGGTTTCTTCAAAGCTGATATTAATATCATGATCTCCGATTTCAGCTTTGGAGGAAGGGGTAAAAAGCGGGGTAGCCAGTTTATCCGATTCCTTGAGTCCCTTGGGAAGAGGGATGCCGCAAACATGCCCCTCTTTTTGATAGGAACTCCATCCAGACCCGCTGAGATATCCCCGGACAATACATTCAACTTCCAGGGGCTGCGCTTTTTTAACCAGCATACTTCTTTTATCCAGACCCTCCTTGTAGCGTTTGAACTCTTCGGGATATTCATCTACACGGGTTGTGATGATATGGTTTTTTACAATCGATTCCATCTGTTTAAACCAAAAAACCGAAATCTGGTTCAATACCTTTCCCTTGTCCGGGATGGTATCGGGCAGCACCACGTCAAAGGCTGACAGCCGGTCTGTGGTAACCATCAAAAGGGCATTTTTGGTATCAAAGATATCCCTTACCTTGCCCTGTCTTACCAGTGACAGGCCATCAAACTCAGTACTTGGAATAAGTGTCAATTGTCTCTCCTTATCTGTTTACATCCATTTACAATAATTTTAATAATTAATATCATAAACTGGGATATTTTTCTATTATTACCCTAAAATTTTTGATTAGCTGTTTGATAAAACCAATGAAAGGTATATGGTAAGAAAAATTTCGTATTGTCACCCTTAGGTTGACTTGACGAAGATGGTAAAATCATAATAGTGTTGGAAACAAAATTACTACAAATAGAGGTGATTGATGAGAAGAATCTTTTTAAACTTATTTTTCGGGCTTTTTTTTTGTATTTGCTGTCAGGCTCAGCCCGTCTATTCGCAACCCCTGTATTCACTCCAGGATCTATGCCGTGAAGCAAATAAAAATGCTGAAACCATAAAAATAGCGAATGATGATCTGTTTATTGCCCAGCAGGAGAAGAAACGGGCCCTGTCTGTTCTGATCCCAAGGGCAACTTTGTATGGAAGCTATCTAAATTATAAAAATGAAGATGCCCTGTCCCCTGACACGAACGCGTTGGGAGCAAAACTGACCCAGACCTTTACTCTTAACGGCCGGGAATTGATTGCCTATGATGTCAGTAAAAAAGGAATTGAAAAGGCAGAATTCTCAAAGGAATCCATCCGGGCCGATTACCTGTTTCAAGTCTCCCAGTCCTATTTTAAGACCTTGAGTGCCAAACGTCTGGTGGAGATAGCCCAGGCCGATGTACAACGACTTCAAACCCATAAAAATTATGTCCAGGAAAAATTGAGTGTGGGCAACGTCACGAGAACGGCCCTATATCGGGCAGAGGCCGAACTTTCCAGATCTCTTACCGATAAGATTGTGGCTGAAAACACGGTTGGCCAATCCAAGGCAACACTTGTCCGCCTGACAGGAATTGAAGATGATTTCAAGGTATCGGCCCAGGATGTTCAAAACATGGATGATTTCACCATCACCCTGAATGAGATTAAAACCCAGGCACTCAAGACCCGGTATGAAATCATGGAAGCAAAAAAGACCGTGGAAATTGCCACCCAGAGCACTAAATATGAGAAAGGGGACTATTGGCCTGTTCTTGCCCTGGAAGGCGGGTACAAGGACAGAGATATTTCCTATTTGGGTTATAATGGTGAATCGGATAATGCATATATCCAGGCGGATCTTGTCTTTACCTTATATGACGGCGGCCTCAGAAAAGCCCAAGTGAACCAGCGAGTGGCCGATGAAAGAAAAGCCAAGCAAGCCTTGTCTCTGGAGGAAAAAAATATTATTTTTGAATCCAAGGTTTCTTTTCTGGAATTTGAAACCGCACGAAACGCCCTGAAAAATCTCCAGCATGAATTAAAATCAGCCCAAGAAAATTATAAAGCCGTTGATATGCAGTTTAAATACGGCATAGCCAACAGCATTGACATGATGGATGCCAACACCCTGCTCCTCCAGGCCGAACGAAGAATTAACGATTCAGAATATACCCTGTATCTTGCGATATTAAAAATTTTATATACCAAGGGTGATTTGTTGTCCTATGTGTTGGAAGCTTCCTGATCTTGTCCGACCCTGATCTTGTCTAATGTGGTGCGATCGTCAATGAACCAGGATTCAATTTTTTTTTAAAGAAGCAAAAAAAAAAGATCCTTTAAACCCTGGTATGGCAATTGATTCAACTGGATTTTCAATGAACCGAATCCATTGGATAAGGCAGTGAATTCTTAATGTTTTTAGGAAGATTCCCTTGACTAAATACCAGGATTTCAATATTCTTTGGATGTTGTTTTTATTTCCAAGTTGAACGCAACCTGTTGTAAAGGAGCAAATTATGTACGAAATTATTGCAAACCCTGAAGACTATCAAATTGACCACCTCGTAAACGGAACCGGAAATGCCAGCATGGAACTATCCCGGGAAGAACGGAATAACTGGGCAGGTGAAATAATTAATTTTAATGAAAAATTGACGGATTTTGCCAAAAAGTCCAAGGAGCTTGCCAAAATTTTTTCGTCAAATGATAAAATATCCGCAACACCGGCATCCCTGAAAACCCTTAAAGTTCAACTTTTTGTGATCAATGATTCATTGAATTCAGCCCTTGCAATAGCGGATAAATTGGAATCAGATATTATTAAAAAATAGGGCGAAACTTTTGTCCCAGGGTTTTTTGTCTTAAAATATGGTCTGTGAGCACCAGCGCCAGCATGGATTCACAGACCATATTTATTCTGGGAATAGCGCAAATGTCATGACGACCCTTGGTTGAAATCGTTGTGGAAACGCCTTGATCCGTCAAGGTTTTTTGGGGTTTTGATATGGAAGGAATTGGTTTTACATGAACCCGGACAACAATTTCGTCTCCATTGGAAATACCCGCCAATATCCCGCCTGAATGATTGCTGGCAAACCCATTGAGAGTTAATGGGTCATTGTTCTCAAATCCGGTCATTTCAGGAGCCAGGATACCCGCACCGATTTCAACGGCTTTAACAGCGCCAATGCTCATCATGGCCTTGGCAATATCGGCATCCAGCTTGTCAAAAACCGGATCCCCGATACCCGCCGGAACGTTCATAGCCTTTATTTCAACAATACCTCCCAGGGAATCTCCCTGGCTTTTGACTGTTTCTATTTTTTTTTCCATCTTTTTGGCAGCTTCCATGTCCGGGCATTTAAAGGGATTTTTCTCAATGGCATGGGCATCAAAGCAGGTACTTTGTATCCCTCCCAGGGCAATGGTGTAACTTTGAATCTTGATCTGATAGGGATCGAGAACAAGCTTTGCAACGGCACCTGCTGCCACCCGTGCCGCTGTTTCCCGGGCAGATGCCCGCCCTCCCCCCCTGTAATCCCGAATACCAAATTTTTGATGGTAGGTATAGTCCCCGTGACCTGGACGAAAAATTGATGCAATATCGGTATATGACCTGGATTTGGCATCCTTATTTTCAATCATGATCATTAAGGGGGTCCCCGTGGTTTTCCCCTCAAATGTTCCCGAAAGGATAAGGGGCACATCGGGTTCCTTGCGCTTGGTAGAGGCAGGCCCCTGTCCGGGTTTCCTTTTATCCAGTGACGCCTGGATCAGGGCTTGGCTGATGGGGAGCCCGGGAGGACACCCCTGGATAACAACCCCGATGGCAGGGCCGTGGGATTCTCCAAAGGTGGTAATTTGAAATGCTTTGCCAAAACTACTACCGGACATGGGCGATTCTCCTTTTGATAATGGATGCAGCTTGTTTGGGTGAATAAGTGCTGGTATCGATTTGTATTTGACCCAATTCCCGGTACAAAGGAGTACGAAGATCCAGAATTTTTTGGGTCTCCAGGGACAAGGCATCATCTGTAAATCTGGGTCTGGATTCAGTGTTTTTGACATCGGCAGCCAGTCGCTCAACGATGGTGGCGCTATCGGCATACAGCCAGACACAAACCCCATGGTCTTGAATAAACCTGCGATTTTTAGGGTCCAATATGATTCCCCCGCCTGTGGCGATGACACCAGTTACAAGACAAGCGGTTTCCAAAAGGACCTGGCTTTCCTTTAGTCTGAAATAGTCCCACCCCCTTTGGTTGACCATCTGTTCTATGGTGGTCATAAACCTTTCTTCAATAATTTTATCGGTATCAAAAAAAGGACAGTCCATAAGCGTTGCCAGCAGCTTTCCCGTGGTACTTTTTCCGGTACACCGGTATCCGACAAGGTATAGGGGTTTTATGGTTTTCATTGGTTTATAAGGGTCCTGATTATAAAGCTTCAAGGATATTCCAAAATCCTGGAAATGATTTTTCCACACAGGCGGGATTCTCTATTTCCATTCCCTCCACGATAAGTCCTGCCACGGAAAAAGCCATGGCGATTCTATGATCGTTAAAGGTTTCAATGAAAGCTCCCTTTGGCGTACCCCCGGTAATTTCGAGCCAGTCCTCCCCCTGGGCCACCCCTATTCCCATTTTTATTAATTGAGAAGAAACCGCCGCAATGCGATCACATTCTTTTACACGCAAATGGCCAATGTTTGAGATCCGGGTGGTTCCCCTGGCAAAGGCGGCCACCACAGCGATGGCAGGAACCGCATCCGGTGTATCGGACATGTCCACATCCACGCCTTTGAGGGGATTTCCCTTAACCGCCACACTATTTTTCTCGATATTAAGGGAACAGCCCATCTGCTCAAGAATGTGAATCTGTTTTAAATCCCCCTGGAGAGAATTTTTATGGATATTATCCACCCCGATTTCACTGCCGGTGACAGCCCCTGCGGCCCAGAAATACCCGGCATTGGAAAGGTCGGGCTCCACCACATACTCACCCGGCGTATACATTTGATTTCCCGGCACCTGATATTCCAGGTCACTGACGCGAATCGCCTTTACTTTAAATTGGTTCATGACATCAATGGTCAGATCAATATAGGGAACAGAAACAGGCAAGCCCGGGAGAAAAATGGTCAACCCTTTTTCCAGCAATGCCCCCATCATGAGCAAAGACGATAAATATTGGCTGCTCTTGGAACAATCAATGGTGGTCGTACCGCCTCGTCTGCCAAGCCCTCGGATGGTAACGGGCGGGGTTCCCCCTGGATGGATGGATTTTGCCTCCACCTGGAGCATGTTGAGTGCATCCAGCAGCTCAATCATGGGTCGCTCACACATCCGTTCATCCCCGGTCAGGGTGTACGGGGTCTGTCCAAGGGCTGCAATACCCGCTAAAAGGCGCATGGACGTACCTGAATTACCTAGGAATATGGGGGGAGCATGGGGAATGGGCCGGCCATTAAATCCTTGTACCGCAACAAGACCGGGTTCCAACGCTTTGATGCCGGCACCCATCGCAGCAAGGGCCTTTGCTGTCAGGGAAAGATCTTGACTTTCCAACAGATTTCTAATTTTTGAAGACCCCTTTGAAAGTGCGGCACAAATCATCATTCGATGGGAAATGCTTTTAGATCCCGGCACCTGAACGATTTGATCCGGGATGTGTCTGGATTTTATTTGTTTAGATTTTACCTGATTGGTTTTTATTGGATCGGTCAATTCTAATTCCATTGGGGTATTTCCTTGGGATATTGTTTTAAAATATTTATCGCTTCAGCGGTATTTTTTCTAATACCACCTCTCTCATGGCCTGGGTATCTGGTGAGAGACCGGTCCACAATTCAAACTGGGCCGCTGCCTGGGCCACAAACATGGAAAGCCCGTCAATTATGGTGCATCCTTTTTCCCTGGCAATGGACAGCAATCTTGTGTTCAACGGGGTATAGACCACATCCATGACCACCATACCCTGGTTTAAGTTGTGGGCTGGAAAAGGTAACTCCGCAACCTGAAGGGGATGCATTCCGCAGCTTGTGGTGTTGATCACAACATCTACATCAATGGTGTCCATCTGGTCCAGGCAAATGAACTGTCCGTTAACTTGTGCAGCCAGGGCAGCTCCTTTTGACCGTGAACGGTTGGTGATAATAATTTTTCCCCCTTGTTTTGCAATCCCATGGGCCACGGCTTTTCCCGCCCCTCCTGCCCCGATGATACAAATGGTTTTGTCTTGTATCCCATGGGCGATTAAAGGGGCAACCGCCGCATCACTGTCTGTGTTATATCCCACAAGTCGACCCGACCTGTTCACCACTGTATTCACGGCCCCTATTTTCAAGGCCAGGGGATCCACCGCGTCCAGATAGGGTATAATGGTTTCCTTGAAGGGAATGGTAACCGAGGCGCCTTTTATTCCAAGACTCCGCAGGGACATGACGGCAGTTTCAATATTCATAGGCTCAAATGCCAGATACACAGCATCAATTTTATTTTTTCTAAAACTGATGTTATGCACCAGGGGACTTTGGGAGTGGGATACGGGGCTTCCCAGTACACAATAAAGATCTGTGGCTGCAGTGATCATGTTCCTATCGGTCCTCTTTGACATAAACCGGATAGGACCCCAGCACTTTCAAGGTAAGCGAATGTGCCTTTATCCGCTCAATGGTTTTTGCCACACGGCTGTCTTCAACATGGCCTTCAATATCAAGGAAGAAATAATAGCTCCAGTTCTGATCCCGGGTGGGCCTGGATTCAAGTTTCAGCATGTTGAGCCCGGCCTTGTCAATGGGTTCAAGGGCTTTAAACAAGGCGCCTGGAACATGGGAAGTGGCAAACATAATAGAGGTCTTGTCCCGCCCTGTTCTACCAGGCGATTCTTTGCCGATGACCAGAAACCGGGTGACATTTCCGGAATAGTCTTCGATTTTTGATTCCACGGGCAGCAATTCATAGAAATGGGCTGCCTTCCGGCTGGCAATGGCCGCCACATACTTGTTTTCCGATGCCATGAGGGCGGCTTTGGAGGTGGAACTGGTTTCTAAGGCCTCCACATGGGGAAATTTTTTCTTCAGCCAGCCCTTGCATTGGGCAATGGCCTGGGGATGGGAGTAAATATTTTTCACATCGCAGGCTTCTCCTGTTATGGACAATAACGCATGGGAAACCGGCTCATAATGTTCGGCACAAATATTTAAGTCAAACTCGGTAAACAGATCCAGGGTGTGGTTTACAGCTCCTTCAATGGAATTTTCAACAGGTACCACCCCAAAATGGCTTTCATTTTTTTCAACCTCCCTGAAAATATCAAACAGGCCGGGCTGTTCAATAAATTTGCCGGAATGCTTGAAATGGTTCAGGCTAGCAATATGGGTATAGCTGGCCTTGGGTCCTAAATAGGAAATAGTCTTGGGTTTTTGGATTTCCCGGGTGGCCGTGATGATCACGTTAAATATGTATTGCAACAGATCTTTGTTGGCAGGTCCTCGATTCATTTTCCAAATTTTTTCAATGACCTTTCGTTCCCGGGATCGATCCAAGACCCGGCTTCCCTTTTCTTTTTTAACGGCACCCACTTGTTTACCAATGGACAGCCGTTGGTTGATCAGGTCCAAAATCTGGGAATCAATCTGGTCTATCTCATCTCTGAAGGGTGCAAGTACTTTTTCCTGGGGATCATATTCCTGGGGATCTTTTTCCATAGGGGTCGTATCCTTTTGTAATAAACGTTGGTGCACTGTTAACGTTGATGCAAAATTAAAAACGGCACAAAATAAAAAAACCGCATCAGGTCTTGCCTGCTGCGGTTTTTAAAGCGTGTTCAATTATTGAAGATCAGCTCACCACAGACAGGTTAGATACCTAAAAAAGAAAAAATATCTGTGTGCAATTGTCATTTTAGTTCGCGGCTCCGTTTAAAGTCCAATAAAGTCGTAAAAATCTATACTTCGATTTTCATTCTGTCAAGGATTTTTTATGGACACCCCTCTTTTTTTAACAATGCGAACAGTAGAAAAAGAAGCCTGGCTACTCATTGTTTAAAATAAATGTTTGAATCCTGTTTCCGTCCATATCCTTGACCGTGATGGTCCAGTTGCCTATGTTTATCGACTCACCGGGTTTGGGAATTCTCTCAATCTCTTCAAGAAAGAACCCGGAAAATGTGTCATAATTACTTGACTCGGGGATGGATAGCCCTATCTCCTTATTGAGATCATCAATATCTATCTTGCCGGACACCAACCATTTGTTTCCTTTGAGTTTAACAATATCCGGTACCATGCGGTCGGTTTCATCAACAATCTCTCCAATAATCTCTTCAACCACATCTTCCAGGGTCACGATTCCCGAGACCCCGCCATGCTCATCCACCACCACGGCCATGTGGCTTTTCTTTATCTTGAAGTCCTTGAGCAGGGAATCGAGTTTTTTTGATTCTGGTATAAAATAAGGAATTTTCATGATCTGTTTAATGTCCAGGGAGGCGGTGGCATTTTCTTTTGAAAGCCTCTGAAAACTTGCAAACAAATCTTTGACATGGAGGATACCGATGATATTGTCAATAGAGTCTTCAATGACCGGTATTCTTGAAAACCCAGTTTTCAAGGTGGCCTGGATATCAAGCCCATCGGATGCATCAATGACAAACATATCGGCTCTGGGGGTCATAATTTCCGAGCAGGAGGTGTCATCAAATTCAAAGATATTGGTAATATACTCTTTTTCCTCTTCCTTTATCTCCCCTTCTTCTTCCACCACTTCCACCATGGTCATGAGTTCATCTTCGGTGACAGCATCCTGGCCATTGTCATTGGCTCCATGGAGCTTAGGAATAAAATTTAAGGCAAAAATCAGTGGCCAAAGAAGCTTGGAGAGCCAGTACAAGGGAAAAATCACTCCCCTTGCCACCAGGACATTGTTATGATTGGCAAAGGATTTGGGGAAAATTTCTCCGAATATCAAAATCAAAAGGGTCATAATACCCGTGGCAATTCCAACGGCATTGGATTTAAAATGGGAAATAGCCAGGGCAGTAGCAAGAGCGGATGCACCGATATTCACCAGATTATTTCCGATGAGAATAGTGGTCAACAGGGTATGGGAGTCTGTTTTCATCTCCATGATCAATTGACCGGTCTTAGACCCGTCTTTGGCAATATGAAGGGCCTTAATTTTTGAGATGGAGAAAAGAGCCGTCTCCGATGATGAAAAAAAACCCGACAGAAAAAGGCATATAACCAGCAGTGTTACTTCAAACGTCATTACAATTCCTCAAAGTACTCCTCAAATGTTCACCCGATTGTCCTTTTTGTGGGTGATGTTACTCTAATAATTTTTTAGGGTGTTTGTCAAATTTCTTATTTTGCCCCTTTAGTAAATAAGGGTATAAAATCTGGTTTATTTAACCATATTTATTTAATCGGTCGCTTAACCAGATCAAGTGCAATTCGGGCCGCTCTTTTTGAAGCACCCGGTGCTCCGAGAAGTTTTCGAACCACCAATAGTTGATTTTCATGGTCCCCTAGGTTTTCCAACATGGAGAATGCCCGTTGACTGATTTTTTCAGGAGTGGCATCATTTTGAAGCAGTTCCGGCATCACTTCCCTGCCTGCGATCAGGTTGGCAAGACCCGCATATTTAACCTTCACCAAAAGTTTGGCAATTTTATGACTTATGGGGGTCATTTTATAAACAATAATGGTTGGCAGACAGCAGAGAGCCGCCTCCAGGGTGACGGTACCGGAAGCGGCTATCAACAGGTCAGATCGCCTGAAAATTTCCATGGGCCTGCCCTGGACAACCTCAAACAGCCCGGTTTGATGATAGGGGGACAAAATTTTATCTATTAGTTCTGAATGAAGATTGGATGCTGCTGAAATCAAAAATCGAGACTTCTTCTTTTGGCTGTTTATTTTTAATGCGGTTTTCAGCATAATATCCAGCAAATTTTTAATTTCCGCTCGTCTGGACCCCGGGAGTAATCCTATCACAGGTCCCTTGGAATCCTTTGGGTCAGGGTCAGTCCCTGATTCCACACGATAAGACCCGTTAAGCGAAGACGGCCCCGTTAAAAAAGATCTCTTATAAAAGGATTTGGCCAGATGCTCAGGATACTCATCCATCAAAGGGTTGCCCACATAGGTAGACAAGATTTTTGCCCTGCGATACAATTTTTCTTCAAAGGGGAATATCAGGGCAGCATGGTCTACATATAATTTTATTTGTTTGAGTCTTGATTCTTTCCAAGCCCAGACCTTGGGGGTGATATAATAAAATATGGGGATATCAAATTTTTGTTTTGCATATTGGGCTGCCTTGAGGTTAAACCCTGGATAGTCAATGAGAATGATAAGATCTGGTGGGTGGGTTCTTAATCTTGATTTAAAGGAGTCAAAGGCCTGTTTGATATGTTTAAACTGGACGATAACCTCTGTGAGCCCCATGGCAGACAAGTGTTCAATGGGAAAGAAAATATCAACCCCTTGTGCTTTCATACAGGGACCGCCAATGCCGCAGATTTCTAAATGGGGATCTATCCTTTGCATGGCACGGACGAGCGTTCCAGCGTGAACATCTCCCGAGGGTTCCCCGGTCAGCACCATTATG
This sequence comes from Desulfobacteraceae bacterium, assembly GCA_016743945.1. Taxonomy (GTDB): domain Bacteria; phylum Desulfobacterota; class Desulfobacteria; order Desulfobacterales; family Desulfobacteraceae; genus NBML01. Next base: position 46,369 of record JADGFI010000008.1, on the reverse strand, counting down.
CGGCGTTGTTTAGAAGCCAGGGCAATGGAATATTTTTTCATGGGATATCTTCATTGGTTAATGCAATAATTGAGATACCATGGTGATCGGCAAGCCGGATCATTTCTTCTCTGTCAAAGGCAATGGATAAATTTGCCTCAAGGACCAGTACGGTTGCCCCTGATTCAATCATGGTCTGGATGGTGGCACACCCCGAGGAGGGTAGATCGAACCTTAGATCCTGACCCGGTTTGGAAAGTTTAACAACCACGGCGCCAGCCCCTTGTGCAAGACCGGCACCTCTTTTGATGGTGGCATCGGTGCCATCTATGGCTTCAACGGCCAGAATGGTGCCGTTGCTGATCACAAGGCATTGCCCGATATCCAGTTTCCCGATTTCCTTGGCAAGTTTCCATCCCTGATAAATATCTTTTTTCTCAGCTCGATCGGGTTTTCGTTTTGTCCAGCACCCCTTTTTACTGATCAATTCGGGCAAAAGAAAGGTGGAGGGTTTTATCTGGATGCCTTCCTTTAACAAAAGATTGGCAAAGGAAGAAAGAATGGTATCATCATGGGTTCGGCTTGTTCTGGCAATGAAGGCCAGAGCCTTTAAATCCGGACGGATATCCTTGAAAATATTGGTTTTTGAGATGGTGCCCAGCATGACTGCCTGGCAAATACCATGGCTTTTAAAATAGTTGACCATCTTTGATACCTGACCCAGATAAAGCCATTTAAAATGGGCAACCTGGTCGACCAAACCCTTGTCTGTTTCTGAATTAAATCCCACCGCCACCACCTCATATCCCTTTTGGATGGCGCGTTGGGTGAAAAGCAAAGGAAACTGACCGCCGCCGGCAATGAGTCCTATTTTCATTTTTCTACCTGGTGACCCCCCGGTTGGATTCAATGATAAAATTCATGAAATTTTTTACTTCAGGAACAAGCTCTACCTCAGCTTTTACACGTTCCGATGCCTGCTTAACGGTAAGCCCGATTCTAAAAAAAATTCGATAGGCTTTTTTCAATTGCTGGAGGGTTGATTTTTGAAAGTTGTGACGTTTTAACCCCACATTGTTAAGACCATGGAGACAGGCCCGGTCCCCTGCGGCAATAACATAGGGGGGAATATCTTTTACCACGGCGGATTTGCCGCCAATATAGGCAAAATCCCCGATCTGGACAAATTGGTGGATGGCCACAAGGCCGCCTATGGTGGCATAGTCACCGATTTCGATGTGTCCTGCCAGGGTCGAATTATTGGCCAGAATCACCCCTTTGCCGGTTTTGCAGTCATGGGCAATATGGGTATAGGCCATTAAATAGTTTTCTTCCCCCACCTGGGTAATACCGCCGCCAAATTCCGTTCCCTTGTTGATGGTAACAAATTCCCGGATAATGGATCCTCTTCCAATCTTCAGATCGGTTTTTTCCCCGTGGAATTTTAAATCCTGGGGTGCTCCCCCAATGGAGGCATATTGAAAAATCTGACAGTCCGATCCGATGGTGACATCTTCTTCAATAGTGGTATAGGGGCCGATGGTGGTACCTGAACCAATACAGACATTGGCTTTAACAATGGCAAAAGGACCAATGGTGACATTGGTATCAATCTGGGCCGATGAATCAATTATTGCACTTGGGTGGATCATGGTTACTCCTGTTCTGATTTATTTTCCAACGTTTTTAATCTTTTCTCAAAGGAAAATAATTTTTTTCTTATTTCCGGTAACCGGGGGATAATAGTAGAAACTTTAAGCCAGGTTTTATGGGCCATGTGGGGTATCCCAGAAACGATTTGGTTTGCAGGAACATCTTTTGAGACCCCGGCATAGGGACCCACAATCACAGAATCCCCAATGGTCAGATGACCGGAAATCCCGGCTTTCCCGGCAATAATGACATTTTTTCCAACGCAGGTGCTCCCGGCAATTCCCACCTGGGCTACCACAAGGGTGTTGTCACCTATTTTAACATTATGGGCAATGTGGACCAAATTGTCGGTCTTAACGCCATTTCCAAGACGAGTAACCCCTAAGGTCCCTCTATCTATGGTGTTACAGGCACCTATTTCCACATGGTTGCCCATGCTTACATGGCCTGTATGGATCAATTTTTCATGGGTTCCGGCATTCTGGGCAAACCCAAAGCCGTCGGACCCGATGACGGACCCTGGATGAATGATCCCATGATGGCCAAGAACAGACCCCTCCATAAGGGTCACATTGGGTTTTATCACGGTGTGATCCCCTAGTGTGCATCCATCGGCAATGGTGACATTGGACATGATATGAACATAATTTCCAATTTTCACATTGTCACCCACCACCACATTGGCCTCTATCCTGGTACCTTGACCGGGCGTTGAATTATTACCGATAATGGCAGATGAATGGATCTGGGGTACAAGGGATTTTTCCGGATAGAACAATTCCACTACCTTAAAAAAAGATAATTTTGGATTCTCTGTTTTTAAAAGGATACAAGGCAAAATTCCGGAATCCGGAAAGAATGAATCCGGTACAATAACGGCTCCTGCAAGTGTCTGATCGATCCGGGCTAGATAGAGTGGATCACAGGCAAAGGTCAAATCCTGGGGGCCGGCATCATCAAATGATGACACCCCCCTGATTTCAAACCCAGGATCTCCTGTCACCCTGGCCGGAATAATTTTTATAATGTCACTGATACAAAGTTTCATTGAGAATACGTTTTTTTATTCCTTTTTTGCAACCTTGGCATTGTATTTTGTAATCAGCATATCGGTAATATCAACCTTGGATGGCATGTAGATTACACCGGCAGTCTTTCGTTCAATGATCAATAAGAAGCCATCTTGTTTGCCCATGTCATTGGCAATTTTAAAGACATCTTTTTGCATCTTGTTGATAAGTTCAATTTCGATACGTCTTAATTCTTTGGTATAGTCTTCCTGCATTTTTTTAAAATCATTGACCCGGATTCGAAATTCCCGTTCCTTTTCTCTTTTTTTCTCCGGACTTAAAACAAGGGCTTCTCTTTCAAACGCTTTGGAGATGGCATCCAGGGAATCTTTTTCTTTTTTGAGTTTGCCTTGGAATCCTTCCCCTTTTTTCCTCAGGTCCTTCTGGGTCAGTTTTCCGGCACTGGATTCCTTGAGGACCCGTTCAAAATCAACCACTCCAATTTTAGCCACGTCTGCGGCAAATGCCAGGGGCGTAATGGCAACAAATGCCAGTGTTATGATTGCAATTAAAATTCGTTTCATCTTTACCTCCAAACTTGTGTGTGTTTATAAAAATAACTAGAAAAATGCACCAATTGAAAAATCAAATTGTCCGTCACCTGTTTCTTTTCTAAAATTTCCGCCTGCAGCGCCTTCTATGACGACTCCATATGCCAATCGTATGGGCCCCATGGGAGAATTCCAGCGAAGTTCAAAACCAGCAGTGGAATATTGGTCAAGAAGATCAATATTCTGGCTGGATCCGTATACATCCCCTCTATCATAAAAGAGCACCCCTGCCACCCCCATATCTTCCTGAATAGGGAAAATCAGTTCAAAATTAAACTGAACAGATTTTTCCCCGCCCTGTTCAATAGTCTCTCCTGCGGGCGTATTATTTATATCATATTGAGAAAATCCCCTGATGGAATTAATACCGCCAAGGTAAAACCGTTCCCAGTCGATATCCGTGTTGTCGTCTGTCCTGTCATCCAGATACCCCAGCTTGGCGTGGGCAGCTCCTGTAAATTTCCAGAAAACGGGGAAAAATAGTCCCGACTCCAATTGGTATTTGGTAAAATCGATCTCACCGCCTATAAATTCACCGGCATACTGGACCGAGGCTTTATGGATGGCCCCTTCCGTGGGCAAAAAATAATGATCCCGTGAATCATAGGTGATAAAGGGTTTGATGCTGGAGGTTAAATAGTTCCCATCTCTTACCCTTGTATAGTCTTTTTGGACATCATAAATCTCAAAATCTTCAATATTATATTCGAGGCCAATGGCCGTGTAATCCCAAAACTGCCGAAATCCTGCCCTAAGGGTAAGCCCCAGAGCGTCCTTGTCATAGTAGTCGTATTCTTTTTCCCACTTGTACAGGTCGGTTCCGGCAGATATGGGCATATCAAGAAACCAGGGCTCGGTAAAGCCTATGTTGTAAAGGGCAGCAGAAGCGGATACTTTTGCCATGAGTTTGAGATTCTGGCCTTTACCGAAGAGATTTCGCTCTTCCACGGAAACCTGACCGTAGGGACCATCATCACTGCTGAAACCACCGCCAAAGGAAAAGTTTCCCGTGGCCTTTTCCTCCACCTTTACCTCCAGGTTCCGCTGGTTTGGCTTATCCGTCATGACAGGTTTGATGTCAACATTCTGAAAATATTCTTTTACCCCCAGATTCCGGTGGCTCCTTTGGATGCCGGCCATGCTGAAACGGCCCTGCTCCTGGACCGCCATTTCCCGGCGAATAACCTTATCCCGGGTTTTTGAATTACCTGTGATATTAATTCGGTTAAAATATACCAATTCGCCCTTGGCAATTTTAAATGAAATATTGACCGTTTTGTTTTCTTCGTCTTTCTTAATTAGAGGCGCCACATTTACATTGGCATATCCCTGGTTTGAATACAAATCGGTCAGGGCGAGCAAATCTTTGCGGATAAGTTCCCGATTATAAAGATCTGATTGAGTTGATACCATCCCGCCAATCAAGGCTTCTTTGGTGGTAAGAATATCGCCTGCAATGTCAATGGTCCCTATTTTATACTGACCGCCTTCATCTATTTTAAAGCTGATGGTAATACTCTCTTCCAAAAGGGAAACTTGCGCATCAGAAACTTTTACATCAATGAATCCATTATTTTTATACAAGGATTCAATGCGGATTACGTCATTGTCAAGTTCGGGTTCCTTTAGATCTCCAGACGAGGTAATAATGGACCAGAAACCTTTTTCCGATGTTTGCATCACATCTTTTATATCGTCGTCATCAAAATGCTGGTTACCGTCAAAAGAAATGGATTCAATCTTAATCTTTTGACCCTCATCGATGCGGAGAACGATGTCAGCCTGGTCGTTTTTAAGTGACTTTATTTCATATTTAATTCTACAATTATGATAATTTTTTTCTGTGTATAGCCGTTTTATTTTTTCCACATCATTGTTGATCTTGTAAATATTTAAGATGGAGCCAGTGGTAGTGTCCACTACCTCAAACAATTCTTCATCCTTATACACATCATTGCCTTTAAATTTGATATTTCGAACACTTGGTTTTTCTTTTACCGCAAATATAATCTCAACCCCTCGATCCAGTTTTTTCTTTTCAACAATTACATTGTCGAAAAAACCCATTTTATAAATAAGGGCAAGATCCTGGGACAAGGTATCAGAATTTAAGAGTTCTCCGGGTTTGGAGGTCACCACCCGTGAAATAGCGTCTGCTTCAACTCGTTTATTCCCCTTAACAGAAATACTGGAGATGATTTTTTTATGGAAAAGTTCTCCTGTGATCTCTTTTCCCAGTTCTGTTGCAGCCAAAGAAAGGGTTTCAATGCTTTGAGCCTGGGAAAAAAAAGTTACTGGGGGATGTTTTTCATAAATATTGTGCATCTGGGCATCAAGACTAAGCCTTTGCCCAGCCATAAAAATAGTCCCCGTTATAATTCTATCGACACCCAGTTTGATACCTTCCTGACGAAATTGTGAATAGGTCCACGCTTCCTTGTCAGAAAAATCCTGTACAAAAACAACTTTGGCGCCATCCTTTTCAAGCTTTTCCTTGAGCATTGACGCCAGGGTGTCACTTATCTTTCTATTGGCCTGTCCATCGGCCAGGTTTTTGCTTTGGTTAACTTGAATCGAAAAAGGGAAAATAGCCACAGAGACCTGCTGCTCGGCTGATAAATTGCTGATCAGGAATAAATAAACAATACATGTCAATCTTAAGGCTTGTTTCATCATTTTATTTTTCATCATTTTATTTTCACCAATTTATTTTCACCATTTTATTTATCCTAGGGGCTTTTCCAAAAGTGGTTCCTTTTAAATTCATGCCGATACGATTTCACCTCCATGAAGGGTGACCGTTCTTTCCATCATTTTGGCAAATTTGTTGTTATGGGTGACCACAATAACCGTCATATTAAGCTCTTTATTCAGCTCATTCAACAAGGCATGGACACTGTCACTATTTTTTTGATCCAGATTGCCCGTGGGTTCGTCGGCAAGGAGCAATTCCGGTTCCATTACAAGGGCCCTTGCAATGGCCACCCGTTGTTGTTCCCCTCCAGAGAGGTCCTCAACCCGTTGGGTGCGCCGGGAATCAAGCCCGACTCGTTCAAGCAATTTAGCCGCCTGTTTTTCAATATTTTTTTTATCCATCCTGGCAATCAATCCGGGGATAATAACATTTTCTATGGCTGTAAATCCCTGGAGCAGATAATGAAATTGGAAGACAAATCCAATCTGTGCGTTCCGGAATCGGGCCAGTCGTTCATCATTTAGAGCAAAAAGGTCCTGGCCCTGGTATAAAAGCTTACCTGTTTCCGGTTTATCAAGGGTGCCGATAATGTTCAGCAGGGTTGATTTTCCAATACCGGAAGGCCCGACCACAGCAATGGTCTCGCCACGATAAATCTGAAAATTGCTTTCCTTTAAAATCTCTAACGTAGCAGTTCTGCTGTTAAACTGCTTACTGACGCCTTCAAGGCTGATCAAAGGGTCACCCACCAAATTATCCATAGCGAATAGCCTCGACGGGATCCATTTTGGATGCCTTATAGGAGGGATACAAGGTGGAGATAAAACAAATAAGAATGGCAGAACCTGAAATAATCAACACATCCATGGTCTCCAATTGTACCGGCAACTTTGAAAATGGATAGGCATCAGGAAGCTGGATAAAATCGTATTTTTTTAAAAAAAAGCAGACAATCACCCCGAAAAGGGTCCCTAGGAATGTACCAAAAATGCCAATGATCATTCCCTTGATAATAAAAATGCGCCTGATAATGGTATGAGTAGCCCCCATTGCCTTGAGCACGGCAATATCTTTTGATTTTTCCATGACCATCATGATCAATGCGCTGGCAATATTAAAGGCTGCCACCAGTATAATCAGGGTTAAAATAATGAACATGGCTGTTTTTTCAAGTTTTAAAGCAGAGAAAAGGCTCTGGTTGATATCCATCCAGTCCCGAACATAAAAGGGATATTCGATAAAATTAAAATATTCTTCCCGGATCTGCTTCACCTTGAAAACATCATCCACCCAGATACCGATGGCGGAAATTTTATCCTTGGCAGAGACGAGCTGCTGCGCCTGTCCCAGGTGAACATAGGCCAGCATGCTGTCGTATTCGGACATGCCGGATTCAAAAGTCCCCTTCACAATAAATCGTTTCATGGACGGGATCTGACCAATGGGAGAGATGAAACTTTTGGAGGACATCAAAATAACCTTGTCTCCCTTGATCACCCCCACGGAGTTTGCCAGTGCTTTCCCCAGAATAATACCCGGTAGCGTATGGGTTTTTGTATTTATTTTAAGACCTGTTCTAAGATTGGGGCCCAGTGCTTCTTCAAGCTGAGCCGGGGTAAATCCCTTGATCAGAGGAGATCCATTTTCCGGGGTGATCCCTCTCACCATGACACCGGAAAAAGAATGGGATGTCCGTATCATGGCCTGACCAAAAAGGATGGGGGATATCTCTTTGATATGGGGATTGTCCTCCAGGGACGCTATCAATGGTCCATAGTTGTCATAACTGCCCTTGTAATTCATTACCAGGATATGGGGTTCAAGACCCAGAATCTGTTTTCTAAATTGGTTTTCAGCGCCACTCATAACCGCTATGACCACCACAAGTGCCATTACACCTACCATGACGCCGGCCACAGCAAGAAAGGTAATCAGGGAAATAAATCCCTCTTTTCTTTTGGCCCTCAGGTATTTTCCTGCTATGAAAAATTCAACAGCCATTTAGTCTTGGGAATTGTGTTTCATATGGGGGAAAAGAATCACTTCTCTGATGGAGGCTGAATCGGTTAACAGCATAACCAGACGATCAATGCCAATGCCTTCACCAGCGGTTGGCGGCATACCATATTCAAGGGCCTCAACATATTCTGAATCCATCATATGGGCTTCAGGATTCCCCTCATCCCGTTGACGGGCCTGCATCATAAAACGTTCATACTGGTCTTGGGGATCATTAATTTCAGAAAACCCATTGGCAATTTCCCTTCCGGCAATAAAGAGTTCAAATCGGTCGGTCAGTTCAGGATCGGTATCGGATTTTCGGGAAAGGGGTGATACTTCAACGGGATATCCCGTGATAAATGTGGGCTGGATCAGCTTGGGTTCTACCAGGGTATCAAAAAGTTTGGTAAGAATCTTTCCATGACGGTCTTTTTTCGTGATGGGGATTTTGGACTCCTCAGCAAATTTTAAAAGGGCCTGGGTATCAGTGACAATGGCAGGATCGATGCCGCCAATGGCTGAAAGGGATTCAATCATGGGAATTCGTTTCCATCCCTTTGAAAAGTCAATGGTCTCTCCCTGATAATTAATTTGGGATGTTGTGTGAACCTGTTTAACAATGGATTCGAACATCTCTTCTGTCAGATCCATGAGATTTTCATAATTGGCATAGGCCTGGTAGAATTCCACCATGGTAAATTCCGGGTTATGCCGGGTGGAAACCCCTTCATTCCTGAAATTTCGATTGATTTCGAATACTTTTTCAAACCCGCCAACCACCAGACGTTTCAGATAAAGTTCCGGTGCGATCCGCAAAAAAAGTTCCATTCCCAGTGCATTGTGCCAGGTCTTAAAGGGAGTCGCTTCGGCACCTCCTGCCATGGGCTGCATCATGGGGGTTTCCACTTCCATGAATCCTTTATCTTCAAAAAATCTGCGCATGGCTGCCACAATCAGGCTTCTTTTCAGGAAAATATCCCGGGAGTGTTCATTCATGATCAGATCCAAGTAGCGCTGCCGGTATCTTTTTTCAGGATCCGTTATGCCATGAAATTTTTCAGGAAGGGGCCGAACCGCCTTGGATAAAAGCCGTAATTTTGTTGCAAGCAGTGTCCATTCTCCGGTTCGTGTTTGGAACAAAGGTCCTGTAACGCCTATAAAGTCACCAATATCCAGTTTTTTAAACATGGCATAGGTCGTATCACCCACCCTGTCTTTTTGAATATAAGCCTGCATTTGCTCAGACCCGTCCTTAAACCGAATAAAGGATGATTTTCCCATTTTATTAATGGCCATCATTCTGCCGGCCAGGGTGAATTGTCTGCCTTCCTCGCCCAGAGTTTCCGGTTCTTCAAGAACAACTTCTTTTACCACACAGACCGAATCAGAGGGTTTAAAATCATTGGGATAAAGGGAAACACCGCTTTCCCTTAATTCATTTATCTTTTCTTTTCGAACCTGTAACAGCTTGCTTATTTTATCCATAGCCTCAATGCTTTTAATTAATTGCTTTTATTTAATTGCTTTTATTTATTTTTTTTAGTTTAACAGGTCATTTCTAATGACCCGATATTAAATTTTATGCCAAAACATTAGTAAATATCCTGATTTGCCTTGAATTGTCAAGATTTTGTTGTGCTCTTGGATTTTGTTACGGGCTGTTAAAAGGGAGTATATTTTTAAAAACAATCGTAAAAAGGGTGCCTTTACCAGGGATAGACTCAAAATCAATCATCCCGTCATAGGTGTCAATGATGCGGTGAATTATGGAGAGTCCCAGACCAGTTCCTTCGGGTTTTGTGGTATAAAAAGGATCAAAAATATGCTTGGCTTTTTCCGGATCAATGCCATTGCCGCTATCCCGGATGGTCAAATAGATCCGCTTGTTTCGAGGTGAACTCAGGCCGATAATAATTTTACCTTCAGCGTCAATGGATTCAGCCGCATTTTTAACAAGATTCCACAAGATTTGTTTCAAGTGAACCGGATCAATGGTTACAAAAATAAATTTTTCCAGTTTCGTGTCAATTTGGATTTTTGTCGTCCCAGGGGTATTTAAAAAAAGCGTCACAACATCTTCAATGGCCCGGGTCATGTCTACCTGGCTTGCATTTATTTTGCTGGGTTTTGCAAACAGCCGAATGTCATTGGTAATCTGTTTGAGGCGCTGGGTTTCCCTTAAAATGATCTGAAAAAGTTTGTCTTCATGGGATCCGGGACGGGTATCTTCTTTGAGAAGCTGTATGGAACCCGATAAAGAGGCCAAGGGGTTTTTAATCTCATGGGCAATACCGGAGATCATCTCATCCATGGCGGACATTTTTTCCACTCGTTTGAGGTGTTCCTGGGTAATTTTTAAATCTTTTCTGGCATTTCTAAGTTGGATGGAAAGGATTCCCGAGAGAATTGCCACGGCAAAGCAGGCGGCAATGGTGATAATAATCCGATAGATGATCTGGGTTTCATCCCGGGCAATGGATATCGGGTATTGCCCCATGAAGGGAGTTAGTATCCCATAATACTCCAATTCAATTAACAGCCCGTATTGGAGGCTTGAAAAGGTGGCCATGACAAAGCTGCCTTTTTGAAACAAAATCATGGATCCATAGATGATGACCAAAAGGTAAAGAAAGGTGAATACACTGTCAAAACTGCCGGTCACAAAGATGATGGCTGTTACCAAAAAGGTATCCATAATGGTTTGGAAATAAGCAAGGACCAGCAGCCCTCGTTTCTGATTAAGCCAAAAAATATAAAAAATAGACCCTGCCAGCACACCGGCTGCCAAATGGTACAAGGATAAAAAGTGCTGGGCGAGGAGGGGCAGATTTTCTCCAGAGGAAAAAAACAGACTGGAGAAAATTAGCACAATGGCAAAAACGACCCTTGCCAGGATGATCCATTTTATCTGATTATAAAGGTCTGAATTTTCCTGAAACAAATTTGTCTTGACGCGGTTATCCAATGGCACCAGCCATTGAGAAAATGGGAAGGTACATGGCAATGACAAGCCCTCCCACCACGACACCTAAGAAAACCAGCATAAAGGGCTCTATCATATCTGTCAGATTTTTAACGGCCTGATCCACCTCGTCATCATAAAAATCCGCTATTTTTTCTAGCATGGTATCAAGGGCCCCGGTGGATTCGCCCACCGCTATCATGGAACAGACCATGGAGGGAAACACCCCGCTTTCAAGCAGGGGATCTGCCATGGACCGGCCTTCTGAAATCCCTGCTTTAACATCGTTTATAGCAAACTCCACAATTTTGTTTCCCGATGTTTTTGCCACAATATCAAGGGCTTCCAGGATGGAAACCCCACTGGAAATCATGGTGCTGGACGTCCGGGTAAATTTTGCAACAGCCACTTTTCGGATCAAAATCCCCATGACCGGAAGCCGCAGGAACATGTCATCCATGAAAACCCGGCCCTTTTTGGTTGCATAAAGGCGCTTGATCAAAAACATGGTTCCAATAAGGCCGATGATGATATACAAGATATTGCCTATTACAAAGTTACTCATGAACACGATCATCTGGGTCGGTACCGGCAGGGCAGAGCCAAAACTTGCAAACATTTCTTCAAAAACCGGAATAACAAATACCAGGATGATGCCCACCACAATAACGGCAACAGCAAGGGTAATAGCTGGATAGGTCATAGCGCCCTTGACCTGTTTTTTGAGTTTTGCCATTTTTTCCATATAGGCGGACAAGCGGCCCAGGATAACATCCAATATACCCCCTGCCTCTCCGGCGGCAATCATGTTGACAAACAATTCATTAAAAACTTTTGGAAATTTTTTCAAGGCATCGGCAAAGGTTTCACCCGACTCAACTGATTCTTTGATTTTTTTTAGATTCTTTTTAAAAGTGGGGTTTTCCTGCTGGGACTGCAAAATATCCAGGCATTGGAGCAGGGGGAGTCCTGCATCAATCATTGTGGAAAACTGTCTGGCAAATATGATAACATCGGTTTCCTTGACCTTGGGCTGTAAAAATTCTACGTTTTCAAACAGATCCTTGGGTTTCTTTTTAACCTTTGTGGGGGTAATCTTTCTTCTCTGGAGGCTTAACCGAACCTGATCTGCGCTTTCGGCTTCCATTTCACCCTTTACTTTATTGCCCTTTGGATTCTTCCCTTTCCATTCATATAAGACGGCCATGACACATCCTTATTTTATGGTTTCAATACCGTTGATACTAGAAAACTAAGTATACCAGAATCACAACATTTGTAAAATTGAAACAGATATACTATATAAATTTCATTCTATTATTTCAACAGGAGTTGATTTTTGAGGAAAAAAAACAAGAAAATAAAGGCTGGGACCATCATCACCAGCCATGTGAATGCGGATTTTGATGCCATTGGTTCCATGCTGGCCGCACAAAAGCTCTATCCCGATGCTGTTATTGTTTTTCCAGGGTCCCAGGAAAAAAGTTTAAGGGACTTTTTTATCAGCTCAATGAGTTATCTTTTCAACATGGCCGATCCTGCAATGATCGATTTTTCAGAAGTCACCACCCTTGTCATTGTGGACACCCGACAAACAAACAGACTGACCCGGGTCGCAAAATTATTGAAAAAAAAAGATCTTTTCATAAAAATCTATGATCATCATCCCCCCATGGACGGTGATATCAAGGGCAACGTGGATATCTCAAAAGCCTATGGTGCCACCACCACCATTTTGAGTGAAATTTTACAGGAACAACAAATTTTACTGACCCCGGAAGAGGCAACCGTCATGGCCCTTGGTATCTATGAGGACACAGGCAATTTTACTTTTTCTTCCACAACCCAGACAGATTTTATTCAAGCCGGCTTTTTACTCGCCTGCGGTGCCAGCTTAAACACCATTGCAAGTCTTGTGGTAAAAGAAATCAAGGCCGAACAGGTGACCTGGCTCAATGAACTGCTCAACGAAATGAGTGTCCACAGGATAAACGGACTTGATGTGCATATTTCCACCATTTCCTCCCCGTCTTATATTCCGGATCTGGCTTCCATTGTTCAAAAAATTGTGAGAATGGAAAATCTGGATATCTTTTTTGCCATTGTGCTCATGGGGACAAAAATAAATATCATTGCCCGGAACAGGATACCCGAGGTGGACGTGGGTAAACTCATGACAGAAATAGGCGGTGGTGGCCACGCCTTTGCCGCATCTGCCAGGATTGACAACCAGACCCTGTCCCAGGTGGAAATGATGCTTTTGGACAAATTAAAACGCGACGTCAAAAGCATACAGGTGGTCAAAAAGCTGATGTCATCACCTGCCGTCACCATTGCCCCCCATTCAACCTGTAAAGATGCCGGAAAAATCATGACCCGGTACAATGTGAATACCCTCCTGGTAGTGAGTGGGAAAAACAATTCCTATGAAGGCTACATTACCCGGCAGGTGGTGGAAAAAGTGTTATTTCATCAATTGGATGGGCAATTGGTTTGTGAGTATATGAATTCTGAAATTCATTTTGTCTCTTCCGGTGCCGATGTGGCCGAGATTGAATTAAAAATTATCGAGGGCAAGCAGCGGATCATACCCGTCATCGATGACGGTCACTTAAAAGGCGTTATCACCCGAACAGATCTTCTCAATTATCTGGTGCAGCACAATTGGGAAGTCTCCCAGACACAAAGTCAGGTTTCCCAAAAACACCAGGTCAAAAAACGCCAGATAGAGACCCTTTTTGAAAATCGACTGGCTCCCAATACAAAGAACCTGTTAAAAAGTATCAGTACCGCGGGAAAGAATTTTGGGGCGAACCTCTACGTTGTCGGGGGGTTTGTCCGTGATCTAATGCTGGATCGGAAAATTGAAGATATTGATCTTGTGGTGGAGGGCGATGGGATTGAGTTTGCTAAATTTTTTGCCGGGCAGCAGGGGTGCCGGGTGAATACCCACAAAAAATTTGGCACAGCCGTTATCATTTTTCCGGATAATTTCAAAGTGGATGTGGCCTCGGCCCGTCTTGAATATTATGCCACACCGGCAGCGCTCCCCATTGTTGAAAAAAGTTCCATAAAAAAAGATCTTGCCCGACGGGATTTTACCATCAATACCCTGGCCCTCTCTTTGAACATAGATACCTTTGGGACCCTGATCGATTATTTCGGGGCCACCCGGGATTTAAAGGATAAAACCATCCGAACCCTCCACAATTTGAGTTTTGTGGAAGACCCCACACGGGTATTTCGGGCCATTAAATTTGCAAACAGGTTTGGATTTAATATTGGAAAAGTAACCGCAACCTTGATTAAAAATGCTGTAAAAATTGATTGTTTCAAGCATTTAAGCGGCCTTCGAGTCCTGTCTGAACTAAAACAGATTTTTGGAGAAGACAACCCGATTCCTGCCATTCACACCATGGAATCCTACGGCCTTGAGCGGGTTATCAACAAGCAGTTGTTGATAACTCCCACCACATATGCATTGTTTGAATCTGTGAACAAAACATTGACCTGGCATGACCTGCTCTATTTAGACGACCCATATCCCCGGTGGGCAGTATATTTTATGGCCCTTTTAAACCGATGTTCCCATGGGGTGTGCGAAGAGATCTGCCACCGGCTGATGATACCGGTAAAGGAAAAAAGCCTGTTGGTTGAAAAAAGATATAAGGCGGAAAATAGACTGGCGCTCATTGAAAACGCCTATCCCCTCACCCGCCAGGAACTTTATTGGGGGCTTATCAATTTTAACACTGAGTTTATCTTGTATATGATGGCATTGGCAAAAGATGAAGCCGTCAGAAAAGCCATATCCAATTTTTACACCCGCCACAGATATATCACCCCTATCATCTGTGGGAAAGATCTATTGGCAATGGGGATTAAACCAGGTCCCGTGTTTACCCAAATTTTAAACCTGATTATCAACGAAAAACTGGACAATAAACTTGAGACCTTGGAAAAGGAAATTTTATTTGCCAGCCAATATGCCCAAGAGAACAAACTTATTGATTAAAGCCAAGGTTTTTGATAATCCCTTCTTGTTTTCAAATTATCTCAACTCATTAAATTAACGCTATAAGTTTAGGAATATAAATGAAGAATGCAGATTTTTTAACCGGCATAACCCCCAGCGGCACCCCCCATCTAGGCAATTATGTAGGTGCCATTCGTCCTGCAGTTGAATCCAGTAAAAGACGGGATCTCACCTCCTATTATTTTTTGGCGGATTACCATTCGCTGATCAAAAACCACGATCCAAAAAAACGGGAACGCTCTTCCCTGGAGATTGCAGCTGCCTGGATCGCCCTGGGATTGGATTATGAAAACTGTGTTTTTTACCGCCAGTCTGATATTCCTGAAATCCCGGAACTCACATGGATATTAACCTGTTTGACAGCAAAAGGGTTAATGAACCGGGCCCATGCCTACAAGGCAGCGATCCAGGAAAATGAGGCGGACAAGAATAAGGATTCAGACAAGGGAATCACCATGGGCTTGTTTTCATATCCCATTCTCATGGCAGCGGACATTCTCATGTTTAACGCCAGAAAAGTACCCGTGGGAAAGGATCAGATTCAGCACCTTGAAATGACACGGGATATTGCCGGCCGCTTTAACCATCAATATAAAAAATTATTTATCCTTCCCGAGGTGGTGGTGGATGAATCCTCTGCCGTTTTGTCAGGGCTGGACGGCAGAAAAATGAGCAAAAGCTATAATAATTTCATTCCCTTGTTTGATACGGAAAAACAGCTTCGAAAAATGGTCATGAAAATTGCCACCAATTCCATCGGCCCCGATGAACCCAAAGATCCTAAGACCTGTACCCTGTTTTCCATATACAAGGCCTTTGCCACGGAATCTGAAACCCAAGCCATGGCAGAACGCTATGCCAAAGGGATTGCCTGGGGAACCATGAAACAAGAATTATTCGAATATATTAACCAGATATTAAAAGAACCCAGAACCCGGTACGATGAACTGATCCAAAACCCTGGCGACATCGAAACCATCCTGAAGGCCGGGGCTGTCAAGGCCAGAGAATTTTCAGTTCCTTTCCTGGATAAAATCAGAAAAACCATCGGGATCAGGTCGCTGGGGTAAGGCATGGGTGGTAGGCCACCGGTGACGGATCACGGGTGACGGATCACGGGTCACTGGGTGAGGACTTTAATTTCCCGGGCCGTCAGATAACGCCAGTCACTTTCCTTCAAATCCCCAAGGTTGATATTTGCCATTCGAATTCGTTTGAGGGTATCAACCTTGTTGTGGGTTTGTTCCACCATTTTCCGGATCTGTCGGTTTCTGCCCTGCTTGAGGACAATCTTAAATTCATTTTTAGCCATGCGTTTGACTGCGGCTTTTCTGGTTTTGACCCCTTCAATAACCATGCCGTCTGCCATGACCTTTAATGCCCTGTCCGGTAAAGGTGAAAAAGTTTTCACCAGATATTCTTTTTCATGGTTATGGGAAGGGTGAGAAAGCCTGTTATGGAGCTCACCGTCATCGGTGAGAAGGACAAGTCCCACTGAATCCTTGTCCAGGCGGCCAATGGGATAAACCCTTTTTTTGATGGGCACCAGGTCCAGGATGATTCTGGCATTTTTCTGGGAGCAGGAGGTAATCACCCCGCAAGGTTTATTCACCGCAATATAGGTGTACCCGTCAGAGGCTGCGGGGAAGGTGACCGGTTTATTATCAAACATCACCTGATCCTTTTCAGGGTCAACCTGGGTGCCAAGGGTGATAATTTTCAAACCATTGACCCTTACCCGCCCTTCCAGAATAAAAGTTTCAGCTTTACGCCTGGAGCAGATACCGGCATGGGCCAAAAATTTTTGCAACCGCATCTTTAAGACCTGTAATCTGCATTGATTTTTACATAGTTCTCACTAAAGTCACAAAATAAAAAACGATCTGTTTTATCCCCCAGGTTTAAATCAAGAACAATATTTATCTCAGGGGCTTTCATGACCTGGGCGGCTTTTTTTTCTGCCGCTTGTCCCAGCCAGCACCCCTTTAAAACCAAAGGAATTTTTTCAAAATACAGATCCATTTTATCCGGGTCAACAAAGGCGCCGGAACGGCCGGCCGCCGCAGTAATTCTTCCCCAATTAGGATCTTCCCCGTAAATGGCGGTTTTGACCAAATTGGAATGGGCAATGGCTTCTGCGGCTTTAAAGGCATCTTCCTGGGTTTTGCCTCCCCTGACGGTGATCTGGATCACCTTGGTCGCTCCCTCCCCGTCTTTGACAATCATTTTACCCAATTTTAAGCAGACCTTTTCAAGCAAATTTTGGAAAACCGTAAGCCCGGCATCATCCCGGATACAGGCAGGGCCTTCACCGCTGGCAAGGCAAAGAAGGGTATCATTGGTGCTGGTATCTCCGTCCACTGTGATCCGGTTAAAGGAGCGTTCATTGGCCGCCAGGAGCGCTTGATGCAAATCTGTGGCAGTGAGATCAGCATCGGTCAAGACATAGGCCAGCATGGTGGCCATGTCTGGCCGGATCATGCCCGAGCCTTTGGCAATCCCCATTATAGAAACCGCTTTAGGCCCTTGGGGGGTTTCAATACTGCCCTTTTCCCTAACAATTTTTTGACAGGTGTCCGTGGTGAGAATGGCCTGGGCAAAATCTTCCAGACTACCGGTAGGGATCTTATTTTTTAAACCGATTTCTTCCTTTAATCGGGGGACGCCTGATTTAAATCGGTCCATGGGCAAGGGGGCGCCAATCACACCGGTGGAAGAGACCATGACAAGGTCTTCGGGGATATTAAATTCCTTTGCAACCATGGCCGCCGTTGCCCTGGCATCCAAAAGGCCCTGACTTCCAGTAAAGCAATTGGCATTGCCCGAATTAACCAATACAGCCTGGCATACCCCTCGTTTGATGGTTTTTTTTCCAAGGATCACCGGAGCTGCCACCACCCGGTTCTTCGTAAACAAAGCCGCTGCTGTGGCGGGTTTATCACAAAATATTAATCCAAGATCCCTAGGACCGTTCTTTTTAATTCCGGCGTAGATTCCGGCAAATTTAAACCCTTTCATTCCGATGGCTCCTGTGTAATCCATACAAATAGTATCGTATTAAATCGGCTATTATACTCGTGATAGTGACAGCTGTAAATGGTTTAGGATCGAGAACATAATAAATTGAACAAAAAATATTTGTTTTTCGATCCTTATCAACATGAAAAATTGTCCTGGCTGTTATCCGGGGTAATTGGTTGACATAAATGGAAAAAAATAATACTTGTACATACAATACATAAAAAAAGGCTAAAGATGGAAGCTCCCAAACACAATTTTCTTGATACTTGTTTATTTTTTAGTACCAATGCATTTTCCAGGCAATTGCTCAAGCTGGCCGAGATTGAGTTTAAGCCCTTGAAACTGTCTCCTGCCCATGCATCATTATTGTTATTGGTTTTTGATACACCGGGAATCGGTCCCAAGGAATTGAGCCGCCTATTGCACCTGACCCCCTCCACCATAACCCGTTTCATTGATTCTCTGGCAAAAAAAAAGTTGGTCGCCCGTAAATCCAAGGGCAAATCTGTTTTAATTTTCCCCACCCAAAAGAGTCTGGACATGCAGACAGCGATTGCCATGGCCTATAAACGTTTGTATTTACGTTATTCCCAAATTTTAGGGGCAACATCAGCCATGGACCTTTCCCATCGGATTTCAAAAGCCAATGAACAGATAATGGAAAATTTTGATAACCAGGAAGACAATGAAACGCTGTTTTAAGCTGATTGTTGAATATGACGGCACCTTGTTTTTTGGGTGGCAACGGCAAACAAAAGAACGGACGATCCAAGGAGAATTAGAGTCTGCCCTGAGCCATATTCTCAACCAGAAAATTTCCATCCGAGGCTCCGGACGAACCGATGCCGGCGTTCATGCCCTGGGCCAGGTGGCCCATTTCCATGCCCGGACCCAAATGGATCCTCTGGTATTGAAAAAAGGACTGAACTCCCTGCTGAAACCTTCCATTGTGATCCGTGAGTGTTCGGTGGAAAAGGAAACATTTCATGCCCAGTACCAGGCAAGGTCCAAGGAATATAACTATTACATTTTAAATCGGCCGGATCCCTGTGCCATTGGGGGGGGCTATCTGTGGCAGATTACCCCCCCTCTGGACCTTGCCCTGATGAACCAATGTTGTAATCTGATCACAGGTATTCATGACTTTAAATCCTTTGAAAATACCGGCAGCCTCAGGACCTCCTCCATCCGGGAAGTCTTTTTTGCCCGTGTTGAATCCCTTGAAAATAGTTCCCCACTTCAAAAAAATCTGGTGGTCTTTAAAATATCCGCCTCGGGATTTTTAAAAAATATGGTACGAAATATCATGGGAACCTTGGTGGATGTAGGTTTAAATAAAATTGAACCAAAACAATTTGAAGAGATCTTTATGGCAAAAGACCGCAAGCTTGCCGGCAAAACAGCCCCGGCAAGGGGATTGTTTTTAAAGCAGGTGAACTATTCTTGACCTTTTGTTGGTCGTGACCTTTTGTTAGTGTTCATGATCACGGATTTTTTTAACGTGATCATTATAATGAGAAATGATATCCCGCCTGTAGATCAACCCCAGAAAAGACCCGTGGTCCTCTCCAGTAACAACCGGCAATGCATCAATATTTTTCTGGGTCAGCTTTAAGAGCACGGTGTTTAAATCTTCGGACGGGGTGGTGGTGATGATATCTGATACCATGATATCCTTCATGACCACAAGGTCTTCAAGGTGGCTGGTAAAAATCACCTCCCGGATATCTGTGGATGAAAAGATTCCGGAAAAATCACCCTTCCCATTCATAACCGGGAAATAATGTTGTTTGGTGGTTTGAAAGATTTTTTTGAATTCACTAAAGGGCATGTCTTCGTTCACACACCTTACATCCTTTATCAGGGGCGTTAAATTTTCCACCTTCATGGTCTGGAGAATGTCCATCATGAACTCGCCGGCGTGGGCCGGTGAATCAATCCTTGATTTGACCTGGTTTTCAAAAATAGTCCATCGCTTGGCCAAAAGATAACACAAGGAACATACCAGCAGGCTTGGCAGCAATAAATGATAGGAATTGGTCATCTCTGAGACAAAAATAATAGTGGAAATGGGGGTGTTGGAGACGGCTGTAAAAAAACCGGCCATGCCCACAATTACAAAGGAGCCGGGATGGGTGACAATGGTGGGGATGAGCATATTAAAAATCTTGCCGACCGCTCCTCCCATAGCACCGCCAATGACAATGGAGGGACCGAACACTCCGCCACTGCCTCCAGACCCGATGGAAAAAGAGGTGGTAAATATCTTGCCGATGGCCAGGAAAATCAGGGTGGGAATGGCGACCTTGTTAAAGATGGCATCCTGGGCGATACCATACCCGAAGGCCAGGGTGTAGGGCAGAAAAAAACCGATGATACCGGTTAAAAGGCCGCCAATGGCAGGCTTTATATGGTTGGGCACTTTAAATTTTTTGAACAGGTCAACCACCCCGTAAAACACTTTAACATAAAGAACTCCGGTCACCACAAGAACACCGGCAAGCACCATATAAGGTCCAAGCTCCAGGGGATTTTGAAATTTAAAATCGGGTGAATCAAACAAAGACCCCCAGCCAAAGGCCAGGCAGAACAGGCAATAGGCCACCACCGAGGAAATCCCGGCAGGAATGATGACTTCCGATTCAAAATCCGGGTCCCGGTAAAGGACTTCAGCCGCAAACAGGGCTCCTGCCAGGGGGGCGCGAAAAATACTGCCCACGCCGGCACCAATGCCGGCAGCCATCATGATCCGCCGTTCCCGTTCAGACAACTTTAGTTTGGTGGCCAGAAAAGAACCAAATCCAGCACCTATTTGTGCTATGGGCCCTTCCCTGCCGCCGGATCCTCCCGTGGTCAGGGTAATGGTAGAGGCAATGGTTTTGATAAAGGGAATCCTGCTTCTGATATGACCGCCTTTGTGGTGGTAGGCGTCAATGGCAGCGTCGGTCCCATGGCCTTCGGCTTCCGGTGCAAATGTATAGACCAGCCATCCGGACACAAGGCCGCCGAGAGCTGGCAGGATCAGCAATATCCAGCGATTGAACGGGGTTTGAGTATGGGGCAAAAGCAGATGTTCACCCGCCGGTGACCCTGGTCTGTACCCTGCCATTAAATCCAGGAAATAATGCATGCCAAGGCCGCACAAATAATGGAAAAGGATGGCACCAAGCCCTGCAATGATGCCGATGAGGATAAAATAGAAGAGCCATTTTCCTGCAACTGCAATCTCTGTTGCCTTGGCATTCTGACGGAAGTTCATGCCTATCCTTTTCGAAGGTCGTTAATACCGCTTAGAATAATATCGAACAAAATTTTCACATCTTTTTCTTCCAGGCATGAGAACGCCACCCGGATATTTTTTTCGCCAATGGAGATGAGTCCGGTTCCATAGTTGTCCAGCAAGTGGAGTCGCAATTGCTCCGCATTGACATCTCGTAGGCGGATGCACATGAAATAGCCTGAATTAAAGGGATATACTTCAAACCCATCGGCATATTTCGGATCCTTCAGGACTTCTTTCATTTTCAGAGCCCGTCGTTTTAACAGGTCAAATTTCTCCTGTTTCAAGGCATCATAGTTGTCGTCACACATGGACTTGAGCAAAATGGTCTGACCCAGGTGGGAACAATTTGAGATGTTTCCCCGGATACACCCGGCCGTCTTTTTCTCCAATGCCACAAGCACCGGTGCAATATCCTTATTTCCTGCAATAGCGTAGGTGACAAATCCCACCCGAAATCCCCAGACATAGTCCTCTTTCGTAGCGCCGTCCAGTTTTACGGCTAAAAGCCGCTTGTCTTTCCCGGCAATCTTTGCAAACAACGATTCTTTGCTGGTTTCTTCTTCAAAGAAAAGGCCGAAATAGGCATCATCACAGGCCGCTATCACATTGGTACCCTTTTGGGCAATAGCTATGAGAATTTGAGCCACCCGCTGGGCCTCAGATTTGCTCAGGGTGTACCCGCTGGGGTTGTGGGGAAAATTTAATATGGTAATAATCTTATCATTCTCTTCTGCCTGCTTACGCATAACCGCTTCAAAGGAATCAATATTAAATTTTGTAAGTGCCGTGTCATAGGCTTTATAATGAACAATTTTAGCACCATTTCGTACGCAAAAAGTCATATTGTAATTGCCCCACATCATATCAGGCATCACAATGACATCGCCTTTGTTCACCCAGACGTCGGACAATACACTGATCGCGTGGGTGATGCCCGAAGTTACAACCGGAAGACTTACAACCTGGTTTCCAAGGGATGGATTTTTTTTGTACAACCCTTTTTTCCATTTTTCTCTCAGGGCTGGAATGCCGAAGGAAGGCGCATAGGGCAGATACTCATCGGGTTCAATTCCGTTTATGTATTGGGTAATGGAAGACAGGCTTAAAACAGAGTTCCCCTCTTTGGCAATACCGATGGTTGCATTAATTTTATCGGCTTTTACCTTGGCTTCAGCGCTCTGGCTTAAGATACCCTTTGGGAAAAACAACGCTTTTCCCATATCCGACAGCATGTCATAAATATGGGGATTGGATTCTATGATCGTTTTATTAAGTTCATCTGCAATGGCATTCATAATTTATTCTTTTCGTTTAGGATAATTGTTTAATGACAATAATTATGGAAAACACAGGTGAAAATTAAGGCATATCCGTAAAAAAATAAAAACTCTGTAGCTTTATATCAGGAAAACCACAGAGTTTACATAAACGACAACTATATATAAAATTATCTTCTCTTGGATGCCTTGATCGGATTGATTTTCTGTTTTTTGGCGGCAACAGCAGCTTTAATATGGGTTGCAAGGTTGCAATTCCCATTTTTCCATTTGAGTGACGGATCCGGTGCTGCAGTACAATAACTACCCGTCTTATATTCAGACACTCTCCGGCATCCGTTGCATTCATCCACTATCGGCAGGCAATGGCCTTCATTATAACCGCAACCCTTGGCAGTCATCAATACACAATCGTCACCTTCTCTTACTGTAGTACAAATCATAATAAAAAATCCTGTTATTTTGAATTTATAAAATCAAAAATACCAAAGTGCTTCTTTGGCATCATTATTTATTTTTTACCTTTTAATCAAGGACTATAAACCTTGAACAAGTATCATAAGATACAGATTCTGTCAAACACTGTTTTATTCCAGCTCAGGGAAAAGACGCAAGATAGTTAGCTAAAAAAACATGGGGTTTGATTCAGGGTGTCAGCATTTTAAGGATAAGGGGGACAGCCGGTGGTATCCGTTGACTTGAGACACTAATATTTCGAATCATTGTCAGGTGGGTTCCTTGTACCGTTGTCAAGGGAACTCCATTGAGTCGAGCAGAATTCACCGAGACCAAACCATCCCCAATGGTACGGCCCATTGACACCAGTGTTTTCTCCAATACCCTTGATGTCGGCCGGGTTTCTGTGGGCAGGTTCTGTTCCAGATGCCGAATAAAGGCCGGTATTTCACTCTCCGACCAGGGGCTGACCATGCCGGCAATCACCTGTATATCAAGATATTTTGGCAGGGACCTGCTGTTCAGTTCGGTTAAAAAGCGGCTGTCCGGCAAAAGATCAATCCCCGCTTCACCCGCACCGTCCAGGAGACTATTCAGCCAGTGAGCCTCTTTATTAGATAAATTGTGAAATTGATCTCTGATTTCAGTAAAAAATCGAAATTGCGCAAGCCTTGCGCCATGGTTGGGTGTTCCCACCAGGATGAGATGGTCGATGCGGGGGACTTTCCCCTGTTCAACTTTTTGAGAATAGCCAAACAAGGGATCGGTGAGCATATCCCTGGATATCAACCCGCCCATGGAGTGGGCCACAATTGAAACAGACCTTTTTTCTCCGGCAAAATAAGAGGTCATCTGTTTTAAAAAAAAGGCTGAAGATGCTTTGATGGGCTGATCATTGGGATAGGTCATTATCAGAACCCTAAACCCTTGTTCGTACAGGGCAGGTGCCAGGTTCATCCAGATCAGCCCCGGTTCATCCAGTCCATGTATGAGAATAACGATGCCAAGGGCACCCCGTTGGGACAATGTATCTGTTTTAAATAATTTAAGCCCGTGGGACTGCTCAAGCCTCTGGGCGGCTTCTGGATATGCTCGTTTAACCGCTGTATAAATAAAATTTCTAGCCTTCCATTCCTGGTCCCTGAAAAAAAACCGGCCCGCCTGAACCACAAGAAAAAGCGTAAGCATAATCCCCAGGATTATGCACCATTTTTTCTTTTTTAATAATTTCATATAATTTCCTTAAAAATGAGACTCATATCTCCATTTTACAAACCTGTAATTCATACCCGATAAATTATAAATGCCCACCTAGGGCCAAGTGCAAATGAATGACTGTGAATGAGCTTACGACAGCCCATAAGGCTGTTATGAAAAATGATATTACAACGATAATTAAATATTTCAATAAAAAAGCAAACTTTTGAAATCGCTTTTGGTTGACCCGGATAAAACTGATAAAGACAAGACCAAGAACAAATCGCACTGCGTATTTAAAATCAGGAAGTCTATGCCATTTGACATATATGAAATCAATTAGGATCCAGAATAAAAAATAAAAAATATCTTTTTCTTTGGGTAATACCCAAAAGAAGGCTTAGCAGGGTCAGTCCGACAAAGGAAGCAGTTTCAACGTCAGGTGCTGCACTGAAAAACCAGTAGACAAATACTGCCGCAATAAGGATGGTTACGGTAAGGAACAAGGCGGTTAAAATTCGAGATATTGATTTAAAAATCATGGACATGGTTTTCCCGGTTAAGTGCAAATTTACTTGCTTAAATGGTTCCTTTTAACAAAGAAATCATATAAGAAAGAGCCAGGGAGTACAAGAATAAAAGACTATAAATTTAAAATACGGGTTAGCAGGACCACGTCACAAATATCTGAATTTGGAGCCGGTCGGATCAGCATGGCGCAAAAACAAAGAAAACGCCAAATAAGAGATTTCCCCGGAGAGCCTGTGCCTATAACTTAGGATAAGTACCTAGGAAGGATTATACATAATAATGAACAGATTTTTTTCAGATACAAGGTCAAATGACTTTTGTAACCAATTACTCTTATTTCTAACAGCTTTATTGCTTTACCTACCTTCCATCGGTCAAGCCCAGAGCATAGCACTCTCCTTCGACGATGGCCTGGATCCTATCAATCAACCAACGGCTTCTTTGTGGAACTCATCCATTTTGGAAGCCCTGTCAAACGCACAACTCAAGGCAATTTTGTTTCCCGCAGGAAAACGGGTAGACAGCCCTGCTGGCCTCAGCTTGGTAAGAGAATGGGGCAAGGCAGGTCATGCTGTTGCCAACCACACATATTCCCATTTTAATTTTTGCTCGGAAAAAACGACTCTGGTACAATTTATTTCAGATACAAAAAGAAACGAAGAGTTGTTAAAAGACATGCCAGGGTGGGAAAAACGCCTTCGTTTTCCATATCTTAAAGAGGGAGAAACGTTAAAAAAACGCGATGGATTCAGAAGTTGGCTGACGGCCCATGGATATAAGTCGGGAGCTGTGAGCATTGATGCCAGCGATTGGTACTACAACAAGCGCTATCTGGCATGGCGCGCAAATCATCCTAACGACGATCCATCACCGTTCCGCATTGCTTATCTAAACCATTTGTGGGATCGCGCCACTTACTATGACGCTTTATCTGAACGAATCTACAATCGAAGCGTAAAGCACGTTCTTCTCCTGCATACCAAAGCAATTAACGCTGCCTTTTTGCCTGACATCATCGCCATGTTTAGATCAAAGGGCTGGGTATTCATCTCTCCGGAAGAAGCATACGAGGATCCGATTTATGCTATAATGCCGACAGGGCTGCCGGCAGGCGAAAGCATTCTTTGGGCTTTAGCAAAACAAAATGGTCTTAAAAACTTACGCTACCCTGCAGAGAGTGATGTCTATGAAAAACCGTTGCTGGACAAATTAGGGCTTTAGCCCAAAATCAATGCCCCAGGTCCATAATTTTTGAAGGAAAAATATAGGTTAAAGTATAATTTTATGCTATCTTTTCCAGGGAATACAAAAAATACATTAAGCCCAGAATCACCCTGCTATTGTACTAGGAGACATGGATGACAAAAAAAATTGGTATTGTAACCGGGGGCGGAGACTGCCCTGGTCTAAATGCAGTCATTCGGGCCATTGTAAAGGCCGGTGGCCTTTACGGATGGGAGTGTTTCGGAATCCATGGCGGATTTGACGGACTGCTCACCCCGGTCCAGGCAATGCCCCTGGCAACGAAAGATATGGACGGTCTGCTCATCCGGGGAGGCACCATATTGGGCACAGCCAACAGCGGCCAATTTTCCGCAAAAACCGGCCACGGTGAACTGAGGCAGGTTCCCCAAAAAATCTTGACCCAGGCCAAAACCAACTTTGATGCCCTGGGCCTTTTTGCCCTTGTGGCCATTGGCGGCGACGGTACCCTGACCATTGCCCAGCAGATGTTTGAGATGGGGTTTCCGATAGTAGGGGTCCCCAAGACCATTGACAATGATCTGGATGCCACCCAGACGACTTTTGGCTTCGATACTGCCGTTGCCTGTGCCGTGGATGCCCTGGATCGGCTGCACAGCACAGCCCAGAGCCATAATCGGGTGATGGTCCTTGAGGTTATGGGCCGATATGCCGGATGGATTGCCGCCTATGCCGGGTTAGCAGGAGGGGCAGATGTAATTTTGATCCCTGAAATCAAATTTAACTATGATGCGATCCAAAGAAAAATCCAGACAAGGGAAGCCGAAGGAAAATATTTCACCATTGTTATCGTGGCAGAGGGAGCAACCATTGAGGGCCAGGGGTTTGTCACATCAAACAAAAAAACCTGCAACGACAGGGAAACCCGGCTGGGTGGAATCGGACACATGGTGGCAACAAAAATAGAGACCCGATCAAAAAAAGAAACCCGGTGTGTGGTCTTGGGCCATCTGCAGCGGGGAGGACAGCCCACCCAGTGGGACAGACAATTGTGCACCCGGTTTGGTGTCCACGCATTCCAAATGATCGTCCGAAAACAATTTGGATTTATGGTGGCGTTAAACAAAAATGGAATGATGGGGCCGGTCACCCTAAAGGATGCCATCAATAAAATACGCAGGGTGGATCCTGCGGGAGAACTTGTGATGACAGCCAGGGCTTTGGGAATCAGCTTTGGGGACTAATTTGCTTTTATCTTCCCATACAATGGCTGAACATAAAATGGATGATTTTATTGACACTGACAGCGTTTACCTATAATTTGTCCTTTGTTGATTTTTATAAAAATGGTAAAAAAAGGGGTATGACAATCGCATGTTATTAAAAATAAATCCCGATAACCCCCAGGAACGCCAAATTCAGCGGGTGGTAGATATTTTACGCAAAGGCGGTATTGTGGCCTACCCCACGGACACCTATTATGGTATTGGCTGCGATATCATGAACAAAAAGGCCATTGAAAAAATATATGCCATTAAACAAAGGGATAAAAACAAGCCCTTTAGTTTTATTTGTCCTAACCTCAAAGACATATCCACCTATGCCAAGATCTCAAATTTCGCTTATCGGAATATGAAACGACTATTGCCCGGTCCCTATACCTTTGTGTTGTCAGGCTCCAGAATGGTACCCAAAATCATGCTGACCAAGCGAAAAACAGCTGGTATCAGGGTGCCGAACAATCAAATAGCCCTGACGCTTGCAAAGGAACTGGGCAATCCCATTATTTCCACCTCTGCCACAGATCCGAATGGGATTATATTTGAAGATCCATCCCTGCTCCACGACTACTTTGAAAAAAGACTTGAAGCGGTTATCGACGGCGGTCCTGTTCCGGGTGCCCCTTCATCTGTGATCTCCTTAATTGACGACATACCTGAAATTATCCGATATGGCGCCGGAGATGTTGATATCTTTGAATAACCAACCTTCACCATTTTCAACAAATACTCGAATAATAATCGTTTAAAAAAAAATGTTATAAGAAGTTTGGGAAAAACAAAATCACTATCATCACTTTTAATTTTGATAGATCATTAGAGTATTACTTATACTCAAATTTAGCCAATAATTTCAGCCACGTCCCTTCTGAGGAAATCCAAGATCAAATGAGACAGCTAAAATCTTTATCACATTTATGGTTGTGTTGCTAATAACCCAAGAGCGTGTTGGCAGTGACAAAGATAACTATATTAACCCACAGATTATGGATTTAAATTATTAAAATTTATAGTCATGTATCTCACCGTCCCTGTTATTTAATTTTTCAATACTCGAATAGTACTTGTTTTTCATTGATAATGGATGCTTTTTAATGAATTATCAAGAACGACACAAAGAAGGATTTCAACTGAAAGTTAAAAGAGTCTTAACTTTCGGTCAATATGTATAATGGGGATTAATATGGGGATTTAAAAAACCTCAAATTATCCGATATGGTGCCAGAGATGTTGATATCTTTGATTAGGGTATCAGCCAATTTTCGGATAAAGGTCATCTTGTCCTCCTTGGGATAAATAGGCACCAGCTTTCCTTTGATTTGTGCCAATTCTCCGGCCCACTGAACGGCATCATCCAAATTTCCCAGACGATCCACCAATTTGAGGGACAATGCTTTTTGCCCGGTATAAACCCGGCCGTCTGCAAGTTTTGCCATATTGGAAAGGGGTATATTTCTGGCCTTGGCCGCATCAGAGACAAATTGAAGATGGAGCTCATCCACCAGTTGCTGGAAAATTTTTTTCTCGTTCTCTTTGAGTTCCCGCAGGGGAGATCCCATGTCTTTAAATTCCCCGCTTTTAATCACAACAGGGGAGATGCCAATTTTTTTTGCAATTTCCATAAGATTGGCATATTCCATGATCACACCGATACTGCCGGTAATGGTTCCAGGGTTTGCAACAATCCCCTGGGTAGCGGCCGCTACATAATACCCGCCAGAAGCTGCCACCGAACCCATCGAAGCGATCACCTTTTTTTGGGTTCGGGTTTTGATAAGCTCCCTGTATATTTCCTGGGAAGGGCCAATACCGCCTCCGGGGCTATCGATTCTGACAATAATGGCTTTGATGTCATCATCATCTCGAAATCTCCTGATATCCTCAATTATTTTTTTGGATGACATAATGGGACCCACCACTTCCACAATTCCGACATTTCCCTTTTCATCGCCCAGGGAGTCTGAAAAACCGGAATCCATTATTTTTGAACTGACATGAGCAAGCCCGACAAACCCCAAAAAAACCAGGGTCAAACAGGAAGACATAATGGTTAAAAAAAATAAAAACGGATGTCGTCTTGAAAACATAGCTATATATCCTGTATAGAGTTTAAAAAAACCAATAAAAATCTTGGTAAAAAATTCTGGTAAGATATCATATTGTATAATAAAAAAAGGGGCCGGGTAAAACACGCTTTACCCGGCCCCTTCAACGATATTGAAAATGCAATTAATTACATTTTGCGTTATTCTTCGTCTTTTTCCTCTGTGTCAGCAGCTTCCTGGGTTTTATTGGCTTCAAGTTGCTCCTGGATATTGTTCCGAAGGAGTTCTCCAAAGGATGAGGTCGCAGGTTTCATATTCTTTGCAAAGTCTTCAAGATACTTATCATCATCATCTTCTTCAAGCCGTTTGATGGAAAGCCCGATCCGTCTTTCATCGGAATTAATATTCATTACCTTGGCTGTAATCGTATCTCCAATCTGGTAATGCTCTTTGGGGCTTTTGATGTTTTCTTTGCTGATTTCAGAAACATGAACAAGACCTTCAATACCTTCTTCCAGTTCTACAAACACACCGAAATCGGTCAGGTTGGTGATTACACCAGAGATTTCCTTACCCACTTCATATCGTTCTGCAACCGATTCCCATGGATCTGCCTGGGTCTGTTTGATACCCAGAGAAAATCTTTCATTGGATTTATCGATATCAAGAACAACCGCCTGGATGGTATCGTTTTTCTTGTATACTTCAGACGGATGCTTGATCCGTTTTGTCCAGGAAATATCAGAAATATGAACCAACCCGTCAATGTCATCATCAATGCCGATGAAAAGCCCGAATTCAGTAATATTCTTGATTTTACCCTCTATAATAGTTCCCACAGGGTATTTCTGGGAAATAATTTCCCAGGGATTATCAACGGTTTGTTTGATACCCAGAGAAATTCTGCGGTTATCGGGTTTCAGATCAAGTACAACCGCTTCAACTTCCTCACCCACGGCAACCATCTGGGAGGGGTGACGGACCTTCCTTGTCCATGACATTTCAGATACATGGATCAAACCTTCAACACCCTCTTCCAGCTCAATAAAGGCACCGTAATCGGTCAGGCTGACAACTTTACCCTTTATCTTTGAGTCAATGGGATATTTTTCAACAGCTGTTGTCCAGGGATCAGGGGTCAACTGTTTCATACCAAGGGATACCCTTTCTTTTTCAAAATCAAAGGAAAGAATTTTTACCGTGATATTATCACCGACAGAGAAAAGCTCTGACGGATGTTTAACACGGCCCCAGGAAATATCGGTGATATGCAGAAGTCCGTCCACACCGCCAAGATCAACGAAAATACCATATTCTGTAATATTTTTAACGATACCGTCCATGACCTTGTCATTTTCAATGGTCTCAAGGGTAGTGCTTCGTAGCTCATCCCTTTTCGCCTCAAGAAGAACCCTTCTTGACAGCACGATATTATTTCGTTTTTTATTATATTTCAGCACTTTAAAGGTATAGGTCTTGTTTACCATTTCATCCATGTTGCGGATGGGGCGCAAGTCCGCCTGGGAACCAGGCAGGAATGCCAGCAGACCGATATCAACGGAAAAACCGCCTTTAACTCGGCTGGTAATGACACCCTCAATGGTCTCGTCAGCATCATAAATTTCTTTAATTGCATCCCAGACTTTAACTTTTTTGGCTTTTTCATGGGACAAAAGAACAGTTTCTTCTTCCTCATCCCATACTTCAATCATCACCTCAAACTTATCATTGACCTTGACATTGATATTGCCTTCCTCATCAATGAATTCGTGAATAGAGATCTGGCCTTCAGATTTATATCCCACATCGACAAGAACTTTTTCCTTGCCCACGGATATGACAGTTCCGGTAACGACCTGTCCCTCTTCAAATTTACTAAGGCTGGATTCATAAATGCCCAAAAGCTCTTCCATGGTCTCTTCGCCGGTGATGTCTTCCAAGCCGGGCTCAGATACTGTTTCCTGTGTCTCTAATTCGTCTGTATTCATTGGTTGATTTTCGTTTTCTTCAGCAATATTGTTCATTAATATTATTCCCCCTAATCGAATTTTTTTATACCCGTACCCTCTCGAACAAAGAGAATCCGAGTACAATTTGCCTTTATAGCAACTCAAAACAAAATAATCAAGCCAATTCTACTCACTTCTACCTTTTTGAATATAAATCAAGATTTTCTCCACCACTTCCGGGATGGTTAAACAGGAGGAATCAATTTTGATGGCATCCGGAGCTGCCACCAGAGGGGCTTCTTTTCGTTGGGAATCATTGGTGTCTCTTTTTTCCATATCCCGTTGCACTTTCTTTATATCTGCTTCGGGCATCTCTTCATATCGCCTTTTTGCCCGAATAGACAGGTCGGCAAAAAGAAAAAATTTAAAGGGGGCATCGGGAAAAACCACCGTGCCCATATCCCGACCTTCAAATACGGCATCCTGGTTTTGGGCAATGTTTTTTTGAATATTAAGCAATGCTGACCGCACCTGGGGCTTTGCCGAACTTGCCGATGCGAGCATTGAAATTTCAGGGGTCCGGATATACGGCGTAATATCTTTTTTAGAAGAGGTCAGCAAAAGCGTGTCTTTTCCCTTGATAAAATTCAAATCCAGAGACTTGAGAAATGCGTCAAGGCAAACATCATTTTCCCAGTCAATCTTTTGGCTTTTTATTTCATAGGCAACGCCCCGATAAAGAGCACCGGTATCCACATAGATGCATCTCAATTTCTTGGCTAAAAGTTTGCTGATGGTTGTCTTTCCGGCGCCTGCCGGCCCGTCAATGGTGACAATTTGATGTTTCATGACCTATCCTTATTTATTTTCTAAACTTTTTTCAATACCTGTTTCAATGCCTTGATAAAAATTTGGTTCTCTTTGCGAGTTCCGGTATTCACCCGCAAAAAAGTATCAAACCCATAGGATTTCAAGGACCGGACGATCACGCCCTGACCAAGCATTGCCGTGAAAACCCGGGTGGCATCTGTTTTTAAATCAACCATCAGAAAATTAGATTGTGTGGGAAGGGAATTAAGTCCCATTTTGGTCAGTTCAGAACGCAGATAATCAATGCCCCCATGGGTGGCCTGGATGCTTTTATTTAAAAATTGCTCATCCTGGAGTGCCGCTTCTGCAGCCACCTGGGCCAAGGTGTTCACATTAAAGGGCTGCCGAATCCGATTTAAAATTTGCGCCACCTCCTTGTGCATGATCCCATACCCGATTCGGAAACCGGCCAGGCCATAGGCCTTGGAAAAAGTTCTCAAGGTAACCACCCGGGGATCTTTTAAGGGATCATCAAGCGAGTTGAACACTAACTTGTCCCGGACAAATTCAATATAGGCTTCATCCGCCACGATGATGACATCCTGGGGTATCTTCTCTGAGAAAGAAATAAATTCATCCCGAGTAATGGTAGCGCCTGTGGGATTAAAGGGATTGGTAACAAAGACCATCTTTGTTCTGGGCCCTACCCTTTTGGCAATTTCATCAAGAGGGGTGGCATAGTCTCGAAGCGGCACCATGACAGGAACCCCTTTGGCAGTTTTAACAGATATCTCATACATTAAAAAAGAGGGCAACGGCATTATCGCCTCATCACCTGGATTTAAAAACCCATGGGCCAAAAGGGCAATAATATCATCGGATCCATTTCCCAGAACAATATTATCAACACCCACCTGATATTTTTTGGCCAGAAGCCTGCACAGTTCATGGGCCACAGGCTCCGGATACCGGTTCATACTCGAGAGGGTTTCATTAACAGCTTCAACCACCCTGGGGGAAAACCCCAAGGGATTTTCATTGGAGGCAAGTTTTACGGCATTTGTGATATTATATTCCCTCTCCAACTCCTTTAAGGGTTTACCCGCCTCATAGGGTTTGATAGTCTCAACCGATGCACTAATTTTAAACTTCATGGATCCACATCTCCTCATGGTAAAAAAACAATATTTAGTTAGGATTTGAATTTTTGTCAACAACTATGGTAGGAATTAATCCTTAACCCATCAACACAATGAAATGAAAAGAGGGAATATGAACCCTAGGGTAATGACTGGGCTAGAAAATCTAAAAACCAATCCCCCAAAATTTTTAAAGGGAAAGCGCCTGGGGCTGCTGGCAAATCCAGCCTCGGTAGACAAAACATTTACCCCTAGCCTGGATATTATCAGCCGATTGTTTCCAGGCCAGCTGACGGCATTGTTTTCCCCGCAGCACGGGTTTTATGCCGAAAAACAAGACAATATGATCGAATCAGACCATGGAATGGAGCCACGACTGAACATCCCTGTTTTCAGTCTCTATAGCGAGACTAGGATTCCAACCCCCCAAATGTTTGCCAAAATCGATACCCTGATCATTGATATCCAGGATGTGGGAACCCGGGTATATACCTTTATATATACCATTTCCCATTGTATTGAAATGGCGGCAAAGCTCAAGAAAACCGTTGTCATCCTGGACCGGCCCAACCCCATTGGCGGTCTTTCGGTGGAAGGCAATATTCTAGACCCCGACTATGCTTCTTTTGTCGGCCGATTCCCCATTCCCATGCGCCACGGTTTAACCGTTGGAGAAATTTCACAATTTTTTAACCGGGAGTTTCATCTTGGCTGTGATCTAAAAATCATCCCCATGAAGGGATGGAAACGCAGCATGTACTGGCAGGACACAAACCTTGTCTGGCTGCCCCCCTCTCCCAATCTGCCCACCCCTCTGTCTTGCATGGTATATCCTGGTCAGGTCATCTTTGAAGGCACCAATATCTCAGAAGGGAGAGGAACCACCCTTCCCTTTGAGCAATTTGGCGCGCCGTTTCTGGACACCGAAGCAATTGGAAAAGCCGCTATTAAAAAAATCCAAGGCGCCTTTCTTCGGCCCATCAATTTTGAACCCACCTCGGGCAAATGGCAGCAACAGGTCTGCCGTGGCTTTCACATCCACATTACCGCAAGAGAAACCTTCAAGCCCTATCTGGCATCTCTTTACCTCATGCAGCTTATCCTTAAATTTCATCCCGATGCATTTGAATTTAAGCCGCCGCCCTATGAATACGAGTATGAACGGCAACCCATTGACCTGATTCTAGGCAGCCGGGAGATAAGGAAAAAAATTACTGAAATGGAAGATATTACAGCCCTTGAAACCCATTGGCAGGAAGGGTTATCTCGTTTTAAAGCCCTTTCTAAAAGCTACTATTTGTATACCTAAAATTGATATGGTAAAAAACGACATGACAAAGAGTGAGCCACCTGAAAATAATTGGAAAAGAATGAGTTTCAAAGGCAACAAAGTCTGGGTTGCCTTCACTGCCGATGGGATTGTTTTAGAAAATAACGACAAGGTTTTGATAAAATATAATTTAAACCAGGACTATGAGTACTGGATAAAAAAAGCGAGATTGGAATCCCTGGACAAGGCGGTTCCGGCCGGGAAAAAAAAAGAGGGGTCCCCGGGAGGTAAATCGGCAAAGGCTTTGGATATCACAGCAAAGCTCCCTGATAATTGTATCCACATATATACAGACGGGGCATCCTCGGGAAATCCAGGCCCGGCAGGCATCGGGGCGCTTCTGATTTACCATGAAAACCGCAAAAAGATTTCCCAGAGCATTGGAATAGCCACCAATAACGTGGCAGAGTTGTCTGCCATCAAAATGGCAATTTCCCATTTAAAACGCCATGACCTGCCCGTGCGGATCTTTTCAGATTCAGCTTATGCCATTGGGGTTCTGACACAAAATTTGAAACCCCAGGCAAACAAAGAATTGGTATCAGAAATTAAAGAGCTGACCCGAAAATTTAAAGACTTAAAATTTATCAAAGTAAAAGGTCATGCCGGTATAAAAGAAAACGAGGTGGCAGACTTTCTTGCTACCTCGGCCATAAAAAAAGGGCTGTCTTAAAACAGCCCTTTTAAACCCAAAATTGCAAAACTGTATTACTATTTTTTCAGATCACTGAGTTCTTTTTCAAGTTCAGCAATTTTTGCTTTGTCATCATCAACCGGTGCATCAACACCTTCGTCTTTTTTCCAGGAATCTTTCAATTCATCGAATCCGAGATAAAGGGCAAGACCCCCTCCCAACAAAAGCACCGGCGGAATACATCCAGCCAGAAGATTCAAAAATTCACCAAACCAAACCGCCAAGCCAACAACACCGAGAAGAACTGCAATAGCTCCACCAATTAACGTCTTCATAGAAATATCCTCCTTAAGCTTTTTGTTCAACTTTAATAAATATGATACCATTTAACAGATAGTGCGATTGTTAACAGATAGAGAAAAATAGCACAGAGAAAATTTTAAATCAAGGCTATTTTGGCGTTCTATTTTCAGAGGGGAAATGTACGTGTTAACAGCTGGTTTCAACTTTTAGTCACCCCATTTTGCCCTCCCCTTTGCCCTTCTATCGGATGAATAATAAGATTGCCATTACACCCAAGTTTTGATAAGGATAAACTCCTAAAATACGTTGTTTTTAAAGGCCTAACAAAGAAGGAATATTCCATGAGTTTGTTTCAGTCAATTAAAGCGTTTGTGCCCGCTACAAGGGCCAGGCTTCACAAATATATCAATTGTCTCCTGGGAGATACCCAGGATTACTCCACAAGTCTTTACCCAGGAAATCAGAGTTATATCATCAAAAAAAGTATTACCCACCTGGCCACAAAACTCAGTTTTGATGATCACAACCTGGATAAAATAAAGGATATTGAACCAGAGAGTATTGTTATTTTTGCCAGTAAAAACAAACGGCTTTTTGATTTTCTGTATTTCCATACAAAGCTCAAAGCCCTTGATCTTCCCTTTCCAGAACTCGGGTTTGATTTCAGGTTTTTTTTTCTTTTACCCGTAAAAAGGGCCGCAAGGATTCTATTGTCCCATCTGGATTATTTTTTTCATCATTTCCACGTCAAGGACATCTATACCTCCGGGTTTGCAAAAAAAGAACTCCAGAATAAACGATCCGGGTTTGTTTCCCTTATTGAAGAAGATGATTTTTACAAACGATTTATCAAATCCACCCCAGACCCTCTCTTTCACCTGATTGAGCTGCAGAAACAGACAGATACCTGTGTGGTCATTGTGCCTGAAGATATTATATATGTAACCAAACCCATGCATAAAGATCCAGGCCTTGGGGATATCTTGTTTGGAACCCATGAAAAGCCAGGCCTGATCAAACGGGTTTATACCTTGATCCGGCGTCCTGAAAAAATACGGGTGGCAGTGGCAACCCCTGTGAACTTAAAGGAGTTTATCAACCGCCCGGAAATTGACGGCCTGGATGCAGAATTTCAGACCCATCGCTTAAGAAGCCATCTGGTGGACATTTTAAACCGCCAGAGAAAAAGTATTACCGGCCCTGTTCTAAAATCCCGCCAGGAAATCACCGAAGATATTTTAACCCGCAAATCCCTTCGAGAATATCTGGCGGATTATGCTAGTAAAAACAATATACCCCTCTACAAAGTCAACAAAAAGGCATCCTCCTATATCAAGGAAATAGCAGCCAACTATAACCTGAGGGTTATTAATTTCTTGAATTTGCTGTTAACCTGGGTTTTTAAAAATATATTTGAAGGATTGGTGGTCAATCAGGACGAAATCAACCGAATGCGGGAAAAATCCACAAAAGCCCCTCTGATCCTGATCCCCTGTCATAAAAGCCATCTTGACTACCTGCTGCTGCCCTATGTGATGTTCAGGAACAATATGCCCTGTCCCCATATTGCCGCAGGAAAAAACCTGTCCTTCTGGCCCCTGGGTCCCATATTCAGAGGAGGAGGGGCTTTTTTCATACGACGGACCTTTAAGGGGGCAGAGCTCTATACAAAAATCTTTGCTGCCTACCTTGAAAAACTGCTCTATGAAGGATTTAATCTTAAAATTTTTATAGAAGGCGGCAGAAGCCGTACCGGAAAACTGCTGACCCCCAGACCTGGGGGCTTGGGCTTAATAATCAAAGCCTATCTCAACGGGGCCTGCGACAACCTGTATTTTGTTCCGGTCTTTGTAGGGTATGACAGGGTTCTTGAAGAAGATGCCTATTTAAAAGAGATTGAAGGGGGGAAAAAGAGTCCTGAAACCCTGAAGGGACTGCTCAATACCCGAAAGTTTTTAAAGAAAAAATATGGAAAAGTATATATCAGATTTGATGACCCCCTGTCTTTTAAGGACTATCTAAAAGAAAAAAATATTGACCTCACCAGGACCACAGACGAAGAATACATGCAGTTTGTAAAACAATTTGGATACAAATTGATCAATTCCATAAACGAGAATGCCCTGGTCATCCCCCATGGTATTGTTGCCTCTGCCATCCTCAATGGCGCTAAAAATAATTTTGTTAAAGGACAGATGATCGAACGGGTGAACACCTATATGAATTTTCTAACCTTCAACAAGGTGGAATTGTCTGACACCCTTATAATGGACCCGGATCAAGCACTCAATACGGTTATCGACAATTTTATCTCCAGAAATTTTATTGAGCTTGCAGATGAAGATGAAGGGGAAATTTCCGACAATACCACCTTTATTGTCAAACACAACAAGCGGGCCATTCTGGACTATTATAAGAACTCCTCCATTTCCTTTTTTGTGCCGGCAGCTTACACCGCCATGGCCATTCTTGAGGTTGATCAATTTAAATTTTCCCTGCCCGACCTGGTGGTACGGTATAAATTTTTGCAAAAACTGTTTACTGATGAATTTTCCTATGATGAAGAAATCACCCCGGAAGAACAAATCTCAAAATGCATCAAGGGATTTATCAATGAAGGCATACTGGTACCCGACCCCACCCAGGCGGACATGCTGAATCTGACCTCCCAGGGGCTTCGCAAACTAAAATGGTTTGCCGCCTTTTTACTCCCCTTCTTTGAATCCTATAAGACCTGCCTGCTCTTTCTTGAAAAAGAAAAAACTGACAAATATGATGCAAAGGAGCAGACCAAGAAAATCCAGTCCTTTGGCAGCAAACTCTATAAACGGAACAATATTTTCCTCAAGGAATCCTTGTCTCTGGTCAATTATAGAAATGCGGCCACTTATTTTGCCAGAAACAAAATTACGGGGTCCGAGGATCAAATTCAGATTGATGACTACAAAGAAATTATTAACCACCTGATCCGGTTGACGGTTTCCTAGCAATCATGCGAGCACTCATTCTTGCCGCAGGATTAGGCACACGCCTATCTCCCTATAGCAACAGCATCCCCAAACCGTTGTTCACACTCAACCAGCGCCCGATAATAGACCTTACCATTGAACGACTGATCGCTTGCGGATGTGATAAAATTTTTATCAATACCCACCATTGCCATGAACAAATAGACGCCTTTGTCCGACAACATCAATTTAAAGACAAAATTCTGACCCTATACGAGCCCAAAATTCTAGATACAGGCGGTGCCATTGCCAATGCCCGGCGTTTTTTGGACAGGCAGCCTTTCTTTGTGATCAATGCCGATATAATTTTTGATATCGATCTTAAACAGGTTTATGAATCCCATCTGGCGTCCTATCTTGCATCCAGGACACTGGCCACCCTGGTGCTCCATGATTATCGGCAATTCAACAAAATCCTGGTGGATGGACAAGGGTTTATCCAAAATTTTAATGCGCCACTAGGAAAAGGGCTTGCCTTTACCGGTATTCAGGTGTTGTCACCGGAAATCTATTCCCACATGCCCTTGGCAAATATGCCGGATAATGCCGATAGTAAAGTTTTTTCCAGCATTGATGTCTACAAGAATCTTTGTCCGGCCAAAAAAATAAAAGCCCATATGGCGGATCAGATTTTCTGGAAAGATATCGGTACGATCCCCTCCTATACGCAAACCTCCCAACTATGCCTCAGCGGACAATTGTTTTGTCTTCCAGAAAATAAATTCCATGAAATTAAAATCAATTCCATTGCAGGAGACGGGTCTGACCGACACTGGTACAGGGCCTGCCATGGGAAGCATTCCCTGGTCCTCTCGGACCATGGTATCTGCCTTGCACAGAGTGAAAATCTCGCCCAGCTTCACGCGTTTGTCCGCATCGGCACCCATTTGGCCGCCCAAAAAATTGCAGTGCCTAAAATTTTGGGTCATGATGCCCTTTCCGGTCAGGTGGCCCTGGAAGACCTGGGAGATGTCCACCTGGCCTCGGTGGTTCAGCAAACCCAAAACCGTGCAACCCTTATGATGTTGTATAAACGAGTCATTGACCAGCTCATTGAATTTTCCCAAACCGGACGCCTAAATTTTGATACCAGCTGGACCTGCCAGACCGCTTCCTATTCAAAGGAACTCATCCTGGAAAAAGAATGTGCCTATTTCATGACGGCATTTATTCAAGATTACCTTGGAAAAAAAGTTTTGGTTGAATCCTATGCCCATGAATTTGACACTATTGCCGACAATGCCCTGGAATATGCCGTTGAAGGCCTCATGCACCGGGACATGCAATCTAAAAATATCATGATACAAAATCAAAAAATTTATTTCATCGATTTTCAATCCGCACGAAAAGGCCCGTTACAATACGATCTGGCTTCCCTTTTAATAGATCCCTATGTTAAACTGCCGGAAGGTATCCAAGACGAGTTGGTGTCGTATACCCTGTCCCGGCTGAAAATTGAGTCAACAATAGAACAAAACAAATTTAAAAGATGCTATCATTATTGCTGTCTGACCCGAAATCTTCAATTTTTGGGGGCATTTGCTTTTTTATCCCGGGTCAAGGGCAAAAAGAACTTTGAATCCTATATCCCGGATGCAATTGAGTCTTTGAAGTCTAACCTCCGGAGGCTTGCACCTCTACCAACCCTGACTAAACTTGTGAACACCCTATAAGGAGTCTTATTTATGAAAAAAATATCGATTATGATTAACGGGCTGCCCGGAAACGTTGCCCGCACAATGGCTGCCGCTGGTATTGCAGACGACCGCTTCCTTGTGATGCCCTATTCTCTGACAGGCCAGGATATCCCTGAGACGACCACAATGATCGGCAAGATTAAATTTTCACTTGTCAAACCCGACACAAGGAATGAAAAAATAAAAGAAATCTTCGCCCAATATCCCTTTTTCATTGCCGTTGACTATACCCACCCCTCTGCTGTGAATGAAAATGCCCTGTTTTATACCCAGAACAATATCCCCTTTGTCATGGGAACCACCGGAGGAAACCGGGAAGAACTGGAAAAAACCGTACACAACGCGGCCGCTCCCGCCGTCATTGCCCCGAATATGGCCAAACAAATTGTGGGTCTCCAGGCCATGATGACCTATGCGGCGCAAACATTCCCCGGTCTTTTCAAGGGGTATTGTCTTGAAGTCAAAGAAAGCCATCAGCAGGGAAAGGCGGATACCTCCGGGACTGCCAAGGCCATGGTTGGCTATTTTAATGAACTGGGCGCGGACTTTAAGGTGGAAGAGATCCAACAGATTCGAGATCCCCAGATACAGGCAACCCAATGGGGTATTCCCAAAGAGCATCTATCCGGGCACGGATGGCATACGTATACCCTAAAAGCTGAAGACGGATCCTCCCTCTTTGAATTCAAACATAACATCAATGGCAGGGATATCTATGTCAGCGGCACCTTTGATGCCGTGGTATATTTAAAGGAAAAAGCCTTGTTAAAAGGAAATAAACGACGACTTTTTACCATGATTGATGTCATGAACCAGAGCTGATAGCCTCCATGAGTCTTTACCTGAAAGTTATTTTAATTTTGTTTGGCCTGGCCTATCTCATCAGTCCAGTGGATATTATTCCTGAACTTTTTCTGCCCTATGTTGGATGGATTGATGATGGATTTGTTCTCTTTGCCATTCTCCATTTGATCCGATATGGAGAACTGCCCTGGTTTTTATTTAAAAAAAATGCCGGAAGAACTCAAAAAAGAAAAAAGGATCCTATAAAAAATGCCCATAATTATAACTCCTATTCAGGAAATGCACCTTTCAAAGGCACTGGAAAAACAAAAAAAAATGACTTTGACCCGGGAAATGGGTCGAAAATTAACAGATCCGCCCATGAAATTTTAGGTGTTTCAACCCATGCCACATGGAAGGAAATTCAGGTTGCCTATAAAGAGAAAATAAAAAAATACCACCCGGATAAGGTCTCCCACCTGGGGGAAGAATTTTCACACCTGGCCAATGAAAAATTTCTTGAAATACAACGAGCCTATGGGGCACTGAAAACCAAATTTTAAATTAACCTCAGCATCGCAGAAAGGGAACCCCCCAGTGATTGACTCTCTTTTGGTCCAAAAT
Organism: Desulfobacteraceae bacterium; assembly: GCA_016743945.1. Taxonomy (GTDB): domain Bacteria; phylum Desulfobacterota; class Desulfobacteria; order Desulfobacterales; family Desulfobacteraceae; genus NBML01. The sequence continues at coordinate 4,852 of JADGFI010000008.1, read as the reverse complement.
CAAAAAATTGAAATTGAGTGGCATAGGGGCCATTCAGGCAACCCTACCCTGGTTTTTCTCCACGAAGGCCTCGGGTGTGTATCCCTGTGGAAAGATGTACCCGCACGGCTTTCCCAAATGACCCACTGCAATGCCTTTGTCTTTTCCCGCCCGGGCCATGGCAACTCTGATCCCTGCCCTTTGCCCAGAAAGATAAATTTCATGCATGGACAAGCCCTTCATTTTCTTCCGGCTGTTTTAAAGGCGGCAGGTATCCGGGATCATATCATTATCGGCCACTCCGACGGTGGTTCCATGGGAATTATATATGCAGGCAGCCCCAACGCAAAAAACCTCAAGGGACTTATTACCGAGGCTGCCCATGTGTTTTGTGAACCCTTGACGGTGGATGCCATACGAGATGCAAAGCATCATTATTTGCACCAGGATTTAAAAGAAAGGCTTGAACGATACCATGGCCCCAATACCGAAAACACATTTTGGGGATGGAACTGTGCATGGCTTCATCCCAGGTTCATCCACTGGAACATTCAAAAATATTTAAAACAGATAAAAGTACCGGTTATGGCGCTTCAAGGCCGCCAGGATCAATACGGTTCGCCAACACAATTAACAACCATGGCTTCCGGAATAAGGGACTGTGAAACCCATTTGATAGACCATTGCCGCCACACCCCCCACCAGGATCAAAGAGAAAAGGTTCTGGCATCCATGGCCCGGTTTATCCACAATTGTTTGCCAGGCGATCAACCCCATTCATAATCAGTTTCATATGCTTTTTTACCCCTCCGACCAACCGGTAAAAATAAATATCTATATGTGCTACCCCTGATTTCAATTGCCTAAAGCCTCGACTTTTTCGCCCAAAAAGGATAATAGATACAATAAAAACAATATGTGCTTGTACTATAATCGTATAGAGAATCGTGGCATTCCATTAAAGGGTATCGAGAACAACAAGTTGACTTGACCCGTAAATGCTTAAACTTAATCGATAAATTTGTACGCCGGGCTTGACAGCAGGAAAACGTTTATGGTCTCTTTTACAAAACAACGACACATAAAGTTCATACTAATTTTTGTTTTTGCATTCTGGACGATGACTGCATTTGCGTCTTTTGCTGTTGCCAATGGGAAAAAACAGGTATCTCTGCAACTGCCCTGGAAACACCAGTTTCAATTTGCCGGTTTCTATGCGGCAAAAGAAAAAGGATTCTATGCGGCTGAAGGACTTGATGTCAACCTGCTTGTCTTCAAACCCGGCGCAGATTTAATAGATGAGGTGACTTACGGCAGGGCCACCTATGGCATCTGGGATACCGAGGTGATCGGTGCCTATCTCCGGGGCAGAGAAATCGTATTTCTGGCCAATTTTTTCAAGCATTCCCCCCTTGTTCTGGCTGTAAAGCCCGGAACATACCTGCCTTCGGAACTAAAGGGAAAAAAGATAATGGCCACTCCCCATGAAATTAATGGGATGAACTTCAAGCAGATGTTCATGGAAAACGGAATCAGCCAGAAGGACTTGAAGATTGTTCCCCATACATTTAATATCGACCCCTTTGTCCGGGGTGAAATAGATGCCATGACCATATATATCACCAATGAGACCTATGCTCTTAACCAGCAGCAGGTGCCCTATCATATTATCGATCCGGGCAACTACGGCATCAGGCTTCTGGCCGGAAATCTCTTTTCATCGGAAAAGAAGTTCAAGAAAAATCCGGAACAGGCCAGGGCCTTTACCGAAGCATCTATCAAGGGCTGGGAATATGCCCTGGCCCACCCCCATGAAATCATTGAACTGATCCTGGAAAAATACACAAAAAGAAAAACCCGCAAAGCCCTGGAGTATGAAGCCCGGGAAATCAGAAAAATCATTCTGCCGTCCGTACATCCTGTCGGCCATATAGATAAAACTGCGGTCAAACGCCTGGCAGATCTTTTCCTTGAATTTGGCCTGGTAAAAGAGAAAAGGGACCTGGACCGCCTATTCACCGATGAAATTTTCAAAAAAATCCGTCTGACCCCTGCTGAACAAAAATATCTCCAGGAAAAAAAGACATTAACGATGTGCGTGGACCCTTACTTCATGCCCTTTGAACAGATAGATAAAAAGGGCAATCATATAGGGCTGGCATCGGATTATATTAAGCTGATCTCCAAGAGGATAGGGATCCCCATTCAACTGGTCCCGACAAAAAACTGGAGCCAGAGTCTTGAAATAGCCAAAAAAGGAGAGTGTGACATCCTTTCCATCATGAACCCCACCCCGGAAAGAAAAAAAATATTCAATTTTTCCACCCCCTACCTGACAACCCCCCTGGTGACGGTGGCCCAAAACCGGATGCCTTACGTCAACAGCCTGGAGGATCTTGCCGGAAAAACCCTGGCCCTGGTCAAGGGCTATGCCATTGAGGAACAGATCAAGATTCACCACAAGGAGATCCGGGTGGTCCATGTTGAGGGGGTTAAAGAGGCCATGGCCCAAGTGAGCAAGGGAAAGGCAGATGCCACCATCGTCTCTGTTATTGAGGCGGTTTACCATATCGAACATATGGGACTTGCCAATATTAAAATAGCCGGAGACCTGAATTATGATTATGCCTTAAGCTCGGGTTTCCCAAAGCAGGAAACCGCCCTGAAAACCATCTTCAACAAGGCGATCCGCTCTTTGACGGAAAAGGAAAAAGAAGAGATCTTCGACAAGTGGATTGCCGTAAGGTTTGACCATAAATTTGACTTTGCCCTTTTCTGGAGAATGATGGCAGTGATCGGATTTGTCTGCGTTGTTTTCGGATTTTTCTATTGGCAAAGCCACCGCCATAACCAGCAACTGAGAAAACTCAATCGAAAGCTTTACAACACAAGGGAAATGCTGCGCCTGGTTATCGACAATATTCCCCAGTTCATCTTCTGGAAGGACCAAAATTCAGTTTATCTGGGCTGTAATAAAAACTTTTCCAATATCGCCGGCATGGCAGATCCGGACCAGATCATCGGAAAAACAGATGCGGATCTGACCTGGGATGAAAAGGCCCCGGTCAACTACAAAAATACTGAAAAAAAAATAATGGAAACCAATACCCCGGTATACCATGAAATCGAATCAAGAACACTCCCGGGCAATACCAAAATATGGCTGGATATCAGCAAGATTCCCCTGCATGATTCATCCGACCGGGTAGTGGGCATCCTGGGGACCTATGAAAATATTACCCAAAGGAAGCTGACCGAATTCAGAATACAACAGAGCGAAAAAAAATACCGAACCATTTTAGAGAGTATCCAGGACGGATATTGCGAAATCAATACCCAGGGTATCATCACTCTGGTCAATACCTATACCAGTGTCATCAGCGGGTACGAAACCCATGAGCTCGAAGGCATGCATATCAGCCAGATTATTGAAAATGATTTCGGAAATAAAATCCCCGATATTTTGCGGGAAAAAAACCTCATACATGGAAATTATCTGCCGGATATCAGTTTTACCATTGTCAGAAAAGACGGGTCCTGCAAGCATGTGGAAACCTCAGGTTCTGTAATCCGGGAAATGGACGGACAGATATCAGGCCTCCGCAGCATTGTCCGGGATGTGGACCAGCGAAAGCTGTATGAAAAGGAATTGCTGCACCTTGCCTACCATGACAGCCTGACCGGATTGAACAACAGAAAGGCTTTTTACGAGCACCTGGACCAGGCCCTGAAACGTGCCGATCGCTATGGCCATCAAGTGATCCTTTTTTATCTGGATATTGACCGATTCAAACAGGTTAACGATACACTTGGCCATGAATCAGGGGATACGCTTCTCAAAAAGATTGCCTGCCGCCTGACCGCATTGTTGAGAAAAACAGATATTATTTCACGCATTGGGGGTGACGAGTTCACCGTACTGGTAGAAAATTGCCAGAAAACATCCCCAAACGTCGTGGCAGAAAAAATGATCAAGGAGATAGCAAGGCCCTATGCCCTGGACAGCGTGCAGGTGGATTATGTATCTGCCAGCATCGGAATCAGTTGCTATCCTGAAGATTCCAGGAATATTAATACCCTTGTTCGCCGGGCAGACAAAGCCATGTACCGGGCAAAGAAAAAAGGGAATCGATACCTTTTTCATGCAATCAATCCCCTGGAACCATAGGGTCAGAGGATCTTTTCCTCTGACCAATCAGTTTCACCTTGGGATAGAGTCGGTTAAAAAAATCAGACCTCAAAAAGGGTTCTAATTTTACCTGATCCAACTCATCTGGATAACAATATAAAACTTAATTTTGCAATTACCCGAAGGCTGTCAGGCGTGAAATTAGCATGATCAAATTTTCTTTGTATAGTATTTTTTTGGGCAATCGCCATGATCCTCATGCACAATGCTTGCATGTTTCTTTGAATTAAATTGACAAATAGCCGGATTTTTGAAATATAAGAGCTTTTAACCCCCCAGTACAAAGGAGGAACCCTTGACCGGAGTAAGTGAAATTCTTGTGTTACTTCTGCTGATTTCCGGCATCCTGATTCTTCCGAGAATGTTCAAACCAGCCCCTGTTAAAACCAGGAGACAAAAGCCCCCTCCCCTGTCAAAAACAAAAAGGGCCGGTATTGTCCTATCCGTCCTGATCCCAATAGCGGCAGCCATGGGGTTCAAGCCTTGGAGCGGTAACCTTGTCCTCTTTATTTGCATTGGTATCATTCCGGTGGTCCTAGCATGGGCCATTGTCTGGATTCTGGCCGCACAAAAAAAATAAAGTTTTCCCATCCTTGTCTCTTTCCACCTAAACACGACTATTGGATTAAATTAATTATAGAAGTGAAACCGTTCACCATTAATTAATCTGATAATTTTAAAATA
>JADGFI010000089.1 GCA_016743945.1 Desulfobacteraceae bacterium | reverse complement strand
AATCATCCAATGCTATCATTATTCGTCCGTAGTTGGTGACGGAATCATTCTCCACATGATTTGCCATAAATTTTTCCACGGCAATGTTGAACTCGCCATAAAAGTATAAAATCGCTGGCTCTGCAGTTTTAGACCAAACAGAGTTTGCAGGGCACATAACAGGTTGGAAGTGATTGATGATGTAAATGGCACCACCACAGCCAGCAACGTGTATGCAAACCAGACTTTTCTTTTTTGTCCCTGAGCAGTATTAGAAAATTCAGCTTGCAGAGGTAATTGATCAACGACAATTATTTTTTCCCCTCAACGACAATTAAAATTCCCGTTCCTCACCCTTTATAACTCTCTGATTTTGTGTTTATTTTCAGCAATTTCCTTGCTATTTTTTGTAACATTGATAATATCCCCCACGCCAGCCCGGAGGATAGGGCAACTGCTGGGAAGCACCCCGAGCGCCGTGACTGGTGACGAAGACATGGGGGGCAGTATGCACTCTACTGTATGCTGTCCTTTCCCCCATGTTTTTGTCCTTAATGCGTAAAATCCTCGCGCCTTAGCGCGAAACAAATACTCCGTAGGTCCGCCGGAGGCATTAGGCCTTTCTTCATTTTTTTGCTTGGTACTTAAAACCCGCTTCAATCAGTATATATTCCAAAACTATCCCAACCTCACCTCTTCTTTTGAGTTCATCAAGCATCCACTGCTGGATTCGGGCATTTACAGGAACCCGCTTTAGATGAGCTGGCAATTTGGGTTTTGGTTTTCCTCTATATCCGCCACGCATACTGTCTCCTTTTCTAACAAAAAACACCTGAAAGCCTTGCAGTTAAATGGTTATAGATAACCGTACTACAATTATCAAAAAATCCAGGTGATTTTCGTATTTAAAAATGGCCGTTTAAAGGGGATCTTCCAAAAAACCGGTTCTACCATGTGTTAAACCATGACGTGATAATATACGCCCAATCGTACTTACAGACGGTGTTGGCTGGATATTCTCATCCTCCATTTGCTTTCTAATGACCCAGGCACCACAATGAAGGCCCCTGTTATATAAATGCAGCCGTATCATTTTAACAATTTCTACGATCTCTCCCCGGGTATACGGTGTACCCCATTCATGCACTGACATCATTTTGACTCCTTTTGGGCCTGTTCCATGCGATAACTGTCCACATTCAATTCGAAGATAATGCTGTGGTGAACAAGCCGGTCAATAGCCGCAGCAGTTGTCATAGGGTCCTTAAAAATCTGTTCCCACTTAGAAAAGGGAAGATTGCTGGTGATCATCAGGCTGCCTTGCTCATACCGGCCTGCCAGGAAGGTGAACAATACTTCCATCTCTTCCCGGCTTTGCTGGACATATCCGATATCATCAATAATCACGGCATCAAACCTGGAAAGGCTTTTGAGCTTTTTTGTCAACTCAAGTTCCCTTTTGGCGATCAGCAGATCCTGGACAAGACTACTGCAAGGAATGAAAAGGACCTGTTTTCCTTGTGCAATCAATTCATGACCAATGGCACATAACAGATGCGTTTTCCCGCTTCCGGGATTCCCAAAGGCCAAAATATTTTCAGATCGATTTAAAAAAGAGCCGTCGATCAGTACATTCAAATGATTAGCGACCTTTATGGGAAGACGCTTTTTATCAAAATTCTCAAAGGTCTTCGAGGGCGGCAGCTTGGATGCCCTCAGGTTTCTGGCTATCCGGTTTTGCCAACGCACTTCACATTCAAGATTCAACAGCTGCAAAAGATAATGCTCATACCCCCATGACTCCGCCCGGGCCTGATCTGCCGTTTCTTCATAGCTGTGGCGCATGGTCGGCATGTGCAGACTTTTAAGATGATTTAGGATCTGCTCTCTGTCAGTCATCATGCCTCCACCATTTTGAGAAGTTTGTCATAACTGCTTAAATCAATGGCCGGGATATGGATATCATCCGGACCGGCAACAGGGACATTAGATTTCATAAGACGCCGGACCGCATCTTGACTGATCTCATCGCCTTCATTAATTAAAATCGTCAAGGCATTGTCCACAGCCACTTCACTGTCTTTTGCGGCAAGGTATAAAATTTTCAGATATCTTGACGCAGCGCTTTGAACGGTATAGCGCTCTTTTAAGGAATCATAAGCGATCCGAAAACGACTGGTGGGGAACATGGCATCACGATATCGATAATTTTCAAACGCCCCCGGTTTTCTGACCAAGCTGTCAATGATATGCCGGTAATTGACTTTGTACTTCCCCTCGCCCCGTAACCGTGGCAAGGTATCGACTTTTTTTTGCCCGTACCAAATTTCCAGGTATTCCATGTAAAGACGGACCTGTATTTTTTCTCCTATAAGTCTGCTGTTCACTGAGTATACGTTGTGATTAACCCGTATTGTACAACCGGGACCGACTTTCAGATCCAGTTTTTTACATGAGTCGATTCGGGTTTTGGGCAGCCGATGCAAAACTTCAAGTTCTTTTGCACGGCGGTCTTTTCGGCCGGCATTCAGTTGTCCAAACAGTTTGGACAGAAAACGCTCGTATTCCTCCCGGTCTCTAAAATTCCGGTTGTTTCTTAGCAAAAGGGCCTGGTCAACAGCCTTTTTGAATCGGTAATTGCGCTGCTCCACGTCACCATTTTCATTGGGACTGTATGGGTTCGTTTTGCAAGGTGTCAGGCCGTAATGGTCCATAAGATCCTGATACCTGCGGGTGAACTCTTCCGGGTGGGTCTCCTTGTTAACAGCGGTCGCCAAACGATCTGTACGGTGACGATGGGGAACACCGCCCAGGTTCCATAAGGCATTTTGCAGGCCATGGCTCAGGCTTTCAAAACTTTCAGAAAAACATATGCTCCCGGTTTCCCAGTTAGAATAGGTTAAAACAAAATGATAGATCATGTGATCAAAGGGAACGCCGCCTATGGTGACACCCAGCTTATCCATATGCGTGAAGTCAGACTAGCATAGTTCGCCTGGTTTATGTATTTGTGCAAAGAATATTTCTTTGCCGGGACCTTCTGTTGCCCGCCAATGCTTGATCCGTCGTTGCAGGGTCCTTAACTGACCATCGGCAAATCGGCCGGGCTGTTTGCGCTGAAGATCCTCAAAAATGGTTTTGGCTTCCAACCCCGGATTTATTGATAACATTGCTTTGATACTATCCCATACATCTTCAAACGGGTTTTTACGTGTCCGCCAGTCGTGTTCCTGTTTAAGCTCGCTTGGTAATTTACCAATTTCACGGTACTTTCGAGCCGTCTTTTCATCCATACCTGCTTTCATTGCTGCGATCCCGAAATCCTTCTCAGATTGAATCAACTTGAACAACCTCCTCACTTGTTGGTTTGTTACCATCCAAATCACTCCTTCAGTAAGATTTGGAGGCTTTTACCATTTTTTTTTATTCTTTAAATTTCGGGAATTTTAATTGTCGTTCGGCGGGAATTATAATTGACGTTCATCATTTAAACCTGTTTGACCTACGAAAAAGCTCATTTCTAAGCCTATTGTTTACAGGGTCGAGGAAAAAACTTGATAGTCGAGTATCAGTACCGTAATGCTTCATTACCTTCAATGTTACTCCAGGTAATTGTGAAAGTACGGCTACCGACATAACGA
>JADGFI010000088.1 GCA_016743945.1 Desulfobacteraceae bacterium | reverse complement strand
ATTATCTTGTAGAGCGGCAACGAGAGCGAGTGCGGAATAACAACGGTGGTTCTATGAGCACACCAGACTGGCACGACTCACATTCCAGAAAAGATAGTAGTACTACTCAAAAGAGCAGCGCTGGCATGGTTAGACAAACAGCGTAATAGAATACGAATAAATTTTCAGGATATATAGCAGATATATAAAATGCAATTGCTAATTCCGGGGACATCCATGATAAGTTTTGTCAAGGGGAAAATGCGGGTTTCTCTTCACTTTTTAAAGACTAACTCCAAAAGCGTTTAATAACCCATTACATTAACTCCTGATTTTTTTAATCTGTTTCATTTAGGTGCCAAAAAGATAAAGATCTTTTGACCAGACATCTATTTGCTGTATCAGGTCCTTTTATTAAGGAACCATCACAGAAGATTAAGTTTGGGTAAACCCGCCGACCTTGAAACACGATAAATGATGTATCACGGCTATTGCCGATCACATAGTCCTCAGAAAGCAAGGACCAGCGGGAAGATCTATAATCAATGCAATGCTATTCACGTAATAATGCGACCTGTATCATGCAGCCTGTAATGGCACTGTCATATGAAAATCCTTTTTAGATTTCTCAACTGCCAGCATATAGGCTACAAGCTTCCTTTCTACAGCCAGGGTCCCTCTATTTTTGTTTCCCTTTGTCAATTCCCTTTCATGTATTTGAGCCAATTGAGGATTCCAATGTGGTGCAAGTTTTGCTGCCTCAATCAGAACAGTTTGTAAATGTTTATTTCGTTTTTTAGATATTGGCCCACGGCTTTTTTACCGGCAGATTCTTTTTGAGCCGCGCAAAGACCGCAATAGCTCACAGCCTGGCGTATTGCTCCAAATCGTTCTACCTCACCTACTTCCAACACCCAGGTTGATGCAGTCACCTCTCCAACACCTCCGATGCTTTGCAGCCGGGTAACCCGCTCTTGGATCAGTGGGTTTTCTTTCAGCACCCGTATCAGTTTTTTTGAATATTTGTAAAAATTTCCAAATTTGACCTGCTAAGTTTTAACATTTCTGAGACGGATGATGGAACATGCTCAAGGGTATCCATTAATTCCCAGAAATAGCGTTTGCCATGTAGCTTGTTTTTATTATATTCAGCACCGACCTCCATTAAAAGTAAGCGGTAATTAAACCCCATCTACTAAGGCCTCCAGATTTCGCTTAATATCTTCTCAAAAAGGAGGTGTATATTGAGCAAATCGTGGAAGGAAACAAACAAAGACAAGGCAATATTCTGGAAAACACATATCGATCAATGGACTGAATCCCGCCTGTCCCAAATAGAGTACTGCCGTCAGAATGGCCTGAGGCCGAACAGGTTTACCTATTGGAAGATTAAACTCGGTAAACCCAATCGGCCCACAGGACTGGTTCAGGTTCCTGTGCCGACTCACGTTTGTCAAGCAGGGCTAAAATTGAATATAGGCCGGGAACTGCAAGTGGAAATCCCCGACGGTTTTAACAAAGAAACCCTTGAGCAGATACTTTCTGTATTGAAGGCTGTCCAATGATGAATTTTCCCCCAGATACCAAGGTTTATCTATCCTTAGGCGCAACGGATATGCGCAAAGCCATTAACGGATTGTCCGTTATTGTCAGCGAACAGATGCAACTGGACATATTTTCCTCCAATCTGTTTGTCTTCTGTAACCGGACGCAGACCATTTTAAAAATTTTATACTGGGATAAAAATGGATTCTGTCTATGGCAAAAACGTCTTGAAAAAGACCGTTTCAAGTGGCCAAAAACATCTGACGATGTCATGAATATTACAAATCGAGAGTTGTCCTGGTTGGTTGACGGTCTGAATATAAATCAGGCACATAAACCCTTGAAATATTCCATGATTTATTGATGTTAAAACTATGAAAAACCCCGTGGTTATGGTATATACAGTCCATGACTAAAGGCAAGGTAAAAGGTAATCAAAATCTGGATGAATTGAAGAAAATTGCTTGTGATTTGATTGATGAAAATCAAATCCTTAAAGAGCAGGTTAAGTCACTTCAGCATATGGTTTTTGGTCGTAAATCAGAAAAAACGCTTAAAGATGACGGACAAATGTCTCTGTTCGATATGCCTGAACCCGAACTTGCTCTCCTGGAAGAAAAGGAGGAAGACATAACGATTGGTGAACATACCCGTAAAAAACGTGGCCGCAAGCCTTTACCCGCCGATCTTCCCCGCATAGACGTCATACATGAACTCAGCGAGGATGAAAGACAGTGCAATTGTGGCTGCCTTAAGGAACGCATCGGCCAGGAAGAATCAGAGCAACTGGACTATATTCCCGCCAAAGTAAGGGTGCTGCGAAACATCCGGTATAAATATGCCTGCAAAAATTGTGAGGGTGTGGAAGACGACGGCCTCACAGTGTCAATTGCCAGGATGCCTGACCAGATTATTCCAAAAAGCATTGCGACCCCGGGCCTTCTGGCACATATTCTGACCGCTAAGTTTGCAGATGCCCTGCCATTTTACAGGCAGGAAAAACAGTTTTCCAGGATCGGCATTGAGCTTGGCAGGTCGACCATGTGTACATGGGCCATGAAAGTCGCTGACGCCTGTGATATTCTAATCGACATGATGCAAAAAGACATACTGGCAAGCCCGATGATTGGTGTTGATGAAACACCTCTTCAGGTCTTAAAGGGTCCCCGGAAGTCAAAATCATATATGTGGATTTTTAGAGGTGGTTCGCCTGATAAGCCAATTATTCAATTCCAATATCATCCGACACGATCCGGAGATGTTGCCGCATCATTTTTGAATGGATACAAAGGCATTGTTCAAACGGATGGCTATAAAGGATATGATTTTCTGGATAAAATAATAGACATCATTCATATGGCATGCTGGAGTCACGCCCGCAGGGGATTTAAAAATGTTACAAAAGCAGCAGTGAATAAAAATAATTTGGGTAATGCCGGCACCGCTTTAAAGTATATCAGTCTGCTTTATAAAATTGAAAAAGAAGCCCGGGTGCAGGAATTAACACCTGAACAATTATATGCCCGGAGGCAAAAAGAAGCAGTTCCCATTTTAGAAGAGTTCAAAAAATGGCTTGATGCAAGAGTGGAAAAAGTTCCTCCCAAAAGTCTGCTTGGCAAGGCGATTCATTACACTCTCAACCAATGGCATAGACTCATCCAATACACAGCCGACGGAATCATCAGGCCTGATAACAATTTGGTCGAAAATGCCATTCGACCCTTTGTGATCGGACGAAAGAACTGGCTTTTCTCGGACACCGTTCAGGGTGCTCGGGCCAGTGCATTGATTTACAGCTTGATTGAAACAGCCAAGGCCAACGGCCTTGAACCATACTGGTATCTTAAATATCTGTTTGAACACCTGCCTGAGGCTATGACGGAAGATGATTTTAGGGCGTTGCTTCCATACAATGTCGACAAAAAACAGTTGGCTGGACCTACCTCTTCCTGAGTGGGATTAAAATATCGTATACCGGTCTGTTTGCGGCGGTAACAATTTTCTCCATATTGTACATATTGTAGCAAGTCTCCTTCTTCGTCTGTTTGTTGAAAAGATGGCCCACTGTCGCACGGCTTGCGAACCGATGGAAGATGGGGTTTATAGAGCGCTTACGTTTAAGAAAGAAGGACTATGCTTTCAACATTTTCCCTTCCCTGGCAAATAGGTCCTTAGTGGAACAGCACACAATTATGTTATGGTCATATTTATAATTGTTGTAGAGCATGCTTTTCTCTTGCACCTGATTCCCCAAATGGCGTATTC
>JADGFI010000087.1 GCA_016743945.1 Desulfobacteraceae bacterium | reverse complement strand
GTCCGTTCCCGGGCCGCCTGGGCAATGTCTCCGTTCAGGGCCTCTGCTTTAAATCCTTTTTCTTCCAGAACTTTTGTCAGACCCATTGTGTCATTCCGGGTCTTGGTAAATACGATGACGCCATCATGGGACGAGGCTTCAAGTATCCGGACCAGGGCATCACTTTTTTTTACATGTTTCACCAGCCAAAATTTTTGATGAATGGTGCTGGGGACCTCTGAATCATGGCGGATAATAATTTTCTCAGGATTTTTAAGATATTTGCCTGCAATTTTTTGAATGGGGGCCGGCATGGTGGCGGAAAAAAGTGCGATTGGGGTGGGTTGGGGTATTTGGGATAAAATCCATTCAACATCATCAATAAATCCCATCTGCAGCATTTCATCTGCTTCATCCAGCACCAGACCTGTAAGATCGGCAAGACAGACGGTTTTACGCCGCATATGGTCCATGAGACGGCCCGGTGTTCCCACAATGACATGGACGCCCCGTTTTAACTGGCTTAGCTGGACACCATAGCTCTGGCCACCGTATACAGCCAAAACATTAAGGCCCTTCATTTTTACGCCATAGTCCTTGAAGGACTGAGCCACCTGGATGGCAAGCTCCCGGGTCGGGGTGACCACAAGAATCTGGGGCCGCCTGTTTTTAAGATCAATCCGGGAAAGCAGCGGCAGGGCAAAGGCCGCTGTTTTTCCGGTTCCGGTTCTGGCTTGACCCAGCAAGTCTTTACATTCAATCATACGGGGGATGGTCATGGCCTGTATCGGTGTCGGGGTTTCATACCCAACAGTCTGCAAAGCCGCAAAAACATCCGGGCTCAGGTTCATTTCACCGAACCCGGTCTGGTCTAAATCTTTATGGGACATGGTTTTCCTTAAAAGCAAAAAAAGGCCGGCGCAGCCAGCCCTGAATATCAATACAAACTCAAAACAAAACGGTTCTAACTATACGAATTTTTAAGAAAATGCAAGTTATTTATTCATTTGAGCCTTGCCCGGGTCTGTTTTGAAGGATACGGCACGTGAGCACCTGCCGACATTTCCATGCAAACGAAATCCATTTTCGTCCCTTTTGACGAACATATTTAACAATCCAATAAGGTCTTTTATAAGACGGATTATGGGGAGGCTTTAGATGCCGCCAGGGTCAATTTCCGGGAATTCCGGTTTTGGGGGATTCACCTGACATTCCGCGCGCTATGATTATAGTTTTTCTAATATTATTCTTTGAGGTTTTTCATTTTATGTAACTGTCGACGTTTCCCCGATAATTATTGAAATTTAAAATTCCACCAATCATCTCTTAAACTGTCATATGCGCCCGGCGGCACTTTCAGTAATTTTAATAGCCGAAAATGTAATTGGGTTACTCCCTTCACCGTGGACTGCAAAATCCTATCACCTTCTATAATCAAGGCCAAATGAACATTCCGAAAAAAATAGCGAATATTATTCCAAGTTGGATTCTTTGTTTTCATCCTTGCCGGCAATATAGGAAGATCTTCAATTTGTTCTTCCGCCATTTGTCTACGAATATTTCTTTCAATCAAACTGACTATCATCAATGAAATGAAGTAGAGAAACATCATTGCCTCAATCCTTCGATTTTTTTCCAAAAACACAGGCGCAACTTCAAGGACCGACTTTTTTGTGTAAAAACGCTTCTCCAAAAAAGGTTGTTGCTTATACGTCTTGAGGACATCTGTTGCCGGTAAAGTTGTATTGGTGATCAATGGAAAAATCCCATCGGTTTTTGATGCCTGCTCAATGGCTGTTTCATTACGACACCACTGAATATGATAGGTAATCTGTTCCCTGTCTTCATATTTACTGTTTGGCCCCGGTCGCCCAGATCCTATTTTTACTCTTTGTGTTGTTTTATTTTCTAATATTTCAACATCTATAAAATCAGAGGCTCCCTTACTGGCCTGGCTTATTGCTTTTTCAATTTGTTCCTTGCTTTTTAGATAATATTCATTAACCTGGGTTAGCGGCATAAAGCTTGCTATTTCCAATATAACATATTGAAATTTTAGTGTAAAATTACTATAGTGGCATTAAAAAATATTCACTTCGGAGGTGAAGATCAATGCCGACCACTATCAATGTAAAACATGGAAATGAAAACCTTGTCAGTCAAAGCGGATTGCTCTCTGTAGGTGCATTGCTTAAGTCCATTAATTTTTCTGAGCGCTTCAACAATCTACCGGATGTACATTGTGTTGATCCTAAAATTTATCATGGAGAGATCCTTTCGTCCATGTTGGGACTTATTTGTGTTGGTAAGCCAGACTACATCGCTATTGAAATTTTCAGGCAGGATCCATTTTTCTTTACACAATCTCTGGGCATCAGCAATTGTCCTTCCCAATCAACATTGCGTGAACGCATTGACCTGATCGGGGAATCTGCCAATGAACTTATCAAGGAAGCTTCAGTTGAAATGATTCGAGGCAAAGCACCGGCCATTTCGCCAATTCAGACGAGTGTCGGCAATTTTATTCCCTTAGATCTGGACGTTAGCCCTTTTGACAATTCAAAAACGAAAAAAGAAGGAGTTTCCAGGACATACAAAGGCTGTGATGGCTATGCACCAATGTTCGGATACCTAGGAACTGAAGGATATTTAATCAATGTAGAGCTTAGAGAAGGCAGCCAGCATTGTCAAAAAAACACCCCGGAATTCATTCAAAAAATATTAAAATTAACCAGGCAGATTACTCAAGAACCTCTTCTTATCCGTCTTGATTCAGGAAATGACAGTCAGGATAATTTTGAAGTAATAAAAACATGGGAAGGTGTTGATGTCTTGGTTAAGCGCAATTTACGTAGAGAATCTTTGGATGGGTGGTTTATCCTGGCTCAGAATACTGAGCGTGTTAAATTGATTCGCTGTAGACACAAGAGTGTGTGGGTTGGGCAAACAACTGTTGACCCAAAGGGGCGGGTATTGCCACGTCCGATTGTCTTCAAAGTGACTGAACGATATGAAGAAAAAGGGGAGTCCCTGCTTTTTCCCAAAATCGAAGTCGAGACCTATTGGGTTACCATCGCCGGGCTGAACCCCCAAGAGGTCATCAATTTATACCATGATCATGGAACCAGTGAACAATTTCACTCAGAAATTAAAAGTGATCTTGGGTTAGAACGGTTCCCCAGTTGCCATTTTAGCAGCAACAGCCTGATTCTCCATCTTGCTCTTTTGGCGTACAACATTCTTAGAATCATAGGCCAAATTAGCCTTGAGGAGCACGATGAGAACAATCTTCCGATCAACCGTAGAAAAAAAGTTTCACGAAGGAGGTTAAGAACAGTCATGCAGGATTTAATGTATATGGCTGGCCGTTTAATTTATAGTGGTCGGCGGTGGAGCATTTCATTTGGTAAGATCAACCCGTTTGCCCAATTGGCTGAGAACGTATTGTACCGGTTACGTTGTTCTCCAGGATAAGCACATTATTGGGTAAAAACTCGGGCTGGAGAAGTTATGCGCAGAGCGCTAATGGTGAACTGTTTCTATCTGGCGTGATTTGACCATGGAAATCGAGTATCGTTCAGTAAAAAAATGGATTAGCTAAAATTGCTGGCCAATAAACCATCAAATATGATCTTAGGTCAGGGTCTGCAAAGGCCAAGCCTCAGCAGATTTTTATGTATCAGAACACCAAAAACTAACATAGCAAAATTTATGCCGGGAATTCAGGTAAATGAAAACAGATACCTTAAAAATGATGTGCCTTCTGGCGCTGCTGGCAGCTTTCCCGCCGTTATCAACGGACATGTATCTTCCGGCCTTGCCTTTACTGCAAAAGATCTGGCAGCAGCCTATGTCCGTGGTTAACCTTACCCTGAGCGGGTTTTTTATCGGATTTTGCGTCAGTATGCTCCTGTACGGGCCTTTGTCGGATAAATACGGTCGAAAGCCCCCGCTTATAGTCGGCATCATAATTTATATTTTTGCCAGTTTTGTGAGTGGATTTGTGGACGATATTTATCATCTTATTTTTCTTAGAGTCCTGCAAGGGGGTGGGGCATCATCTGGGGTGGTAATTTCCATGGCCATTACCAAGGACCTGTATGAAGGGGAACAGCGGCAGCGCATACTTGCCTATATGGCAGTGATCATGGCTTTGGCACCTATGCTGGCACCCGTGTTCGGCGGGGTGATTATGACCTGGCTCTCCTGGCACTGGGTGTTTTTTGTCCAGGCTGCCATGGGAATGATTGCCCTTGGCGGCGTATTCCGGC
>JADGFI010000086.1 GCA_016743945.1 Desulfobacteraceae bacterium | reverse complement strand
ATATAATCATCTACTTCAAATTCTGATTGTTCGATGTTGAATGCAGTAATGCATACTATTCCGCAGAGCAGAAAACAATAAAGAGAATTCATATTCAATTGGTATTAACTACAAGAGTAATGAAAATGATATGAATGGATCTAAAAACTCTCGTGTTTATATATCATTTTCAATGTTTTAGGTAATAAATCAGAGAGAAGCCAAATTGAAGCTTAAGTTGAACTATTTTTAGAATTACAGATATGGCAAAATATATTATACAATTATTGTTATATTTATAAAGTTGATTATAATATGAATAACAATGTTATGCCATTTAAATTTTCATACTCTTTCTAATGTGAACTATTTTTAAAATCACTGATATTGCAAAAACATTATATAATAATATTAATTAACAATATTAAATATTAGAGTGCCCGGTATTTATCTTAAAAATTATACTTTTGAATAATTCTCATTGAACTATCTGATAGTTTTTTCTCTCTATTCATAAAGAAATCAAGAATTTCATTTACCACTAATCGAGCCTGCTCCATACTGATCCCATCGATTATTTCGGGAAATCGATGGGAGCCAGCATCAAAAAAAGCATCAATAAAGTTTAATAATGTACTATAGATGTCATCTTGTTCTAACACTTGCAGAGTTTCATCACCTAATTGTTCATCAAGCAGAATACTAAAAGCAATATCATCAAACTGGTTCGCATCTAAGCTATTCAAACATTCCTGCACTACCTTAATAACAATCTCTATATTTTTCATTTAAAACCTTTTCCATTGTTGCCACCACTTCCATGATGGCTTTGTTTGCCATGGTCTATGTAAGCCAATTCCTCCGGGCCCTCTACAATGGTAGTGCAATGTACGTACCCTCTGGCCCCTTAATTCTTATTTTTTAATTTAATTAATTCATCCAGTTTTTCTCTAAATTTACCATCAACCAGAAGCTCTTTTTTATAAATAGACGCTATAACTTCAACCCAGTGACCAATGGTACCTACATCATGAAAGCTCGCGCCATACAACACAGAACTAGAGTTATCACCTGTTATGTAACCATCAGTCGACAACTTGGCAAATAATTTAGTCAAATCATTTTTGTTACATTCCTCATGTATTTCAGAAGGTATGTCATCAACACAGCTATAAAGCCTAATACATAACTGTGCAGAATCTTTGTAATTAAGCCCATCAGGAAATAAAGACTTGATATATGACTCCAAATTCACAAATTACCACCTTTTATTTTTGATGTTTAGAGATACGGTTTAATCTCTGAATTTCTCTACGTACACGGTCTATTTGATTAGGTATTGTTTCTGTAATCTCACGACCTAGTCCATGTGGGTTTGGTGTGTGCCCATCGCGCACTTCTCTTGCGGCTTGATTTCGACCATTATCAAGCTGCTTTCTTAACTCCTTCTCGACCTGCCTCAATCGAGTTACTTCCTGCTTTACATTTATACTTGAAGGAGGGACTGAAGGTCTTGTTGTAGAGCTTGTAACTGCACTACCACCACCCTCAATGCCCGCCCAGCCAACTTCACCTAAGTCGACGCAACCTGTTTCAACATATTGAGAAACAGCATTAACACCAGCTCCAACAGCAATGCCGCCAACTCCACCTATTCCTGCTGCGGCACAGGCTGCTGCATTCTGTTGATTCCCAAATTCTTATAGTACAAAAGTCCGTTTTTGAATTTTTTTATCATCATAACCATCAAGCAAGTCATAACGGTAATTTGGTAAAGTGAATTTCTGTGTAGAAATCCCGCTATCGATTTTTTGATTTATTTTTGTCTCCTTTGTTAGAATGCTGGTTATGCCAAAATTCTATGATGACTTTGACTCCCTTCAACAAGTGACCCTTAACCTTGAATTCTATATTGATGTGTTTGCTTGTCTTTTTTGCTCAAAATCTGACCAACTTGTCTCGCATGGGTTTATTTTTCATCGAATGAATGGTGAGATTGTTGCTATTACTGGTAAGCGAATTCTTTGTTGTAATCGTCGAGGGCGCTCAGGCTGTGGCCGAACATTCAATCTCTATTTGAAAGAGAAGCAACCCAGATATGTTTACAGCAGTGCCCATATCAATGTATTTTTCCTGATGTTATTAGCGGGGCACAGTATTCCGAAGGCTTACCAAATTGCAACAGGCTGTTATGAACCAAGAAATGCGTATCGGTGGTTAGAGAGCGCCTGTCTCAAACTCGTTGAGTACCGTGCTTTGTTGAATGAGAAGACCGTAAAAACGATCCGGACATTTGAAGTGCGCTCATTGAAGTTTAAGATTCTTTTATCAACCCTTAAAGCGTTGTTCTCAAAGCTCGATGGTTTTCCCTGTGCCTCTTTTCAAATAACAACCCGACAATCGTTTTTGTGAATACTCTTTGACTCTGGTACGCCCTCGCGCCAAAAATCGCTGCTTTTTCCACTGAAGTCACTCCCTTTTGCAATCTTTGAGTTTGTTTTTTACGTTTTTAACATCAAACCTTTCGGTATTTTTTGTCACTGTTCTGATTTATTTGTTCTGCAACAATCCATGCCAATGAAGAGCTCTTTTGTTTTCTCTATCATAAGATTTTCGTTTCAAAACTTAATAGGAAATCAATGATGAAAAAAACCTCAAAGCCATCGATTGAGCTGCGCTTGTCAGTTCTCAGTGCAGTTGAACATGCCGAAGGAAGAACAATCAGGGAACGCATTAAAAATACCGCCAAAAGAACTTTTGTGGATCACCAGACACAATCTGAACATCAATTCACCTGGCGTACGATTAGTACCTGGCTTTATCGTTATAAAAAGAACGGGGTGATTTCGATGGATAACAAAACCCGCAGCGATAAAAATACTTTTCGTAAAATTCAACCCAATGAACTCGCCGAAGCTATTAAGGAAGTATTACCAACACTGAGACGAAACAAGACCAATAAATTTGTCAAAAGCACTCTCTATCAGCAATTGCTCAGGAAAAACCTGATCTCTCGCAAGCAGTTAGCGCCCACCACGTTTTATCGCATGATCCGCAATCATGATTTACTCGACCAGGGAACGACCAGACAACTCCGGCTGTCATTTGCCATGCAATATACCAATGAGCTGTGGCAAGCTGATACAATGTATGGACCTTCAATCAAGCAGCTGAACGGCTCCTGGAAAAAGACGTTCTTAATTGCTTTCATTGATGATGCCAGCCGGGTCATTACTCATGGAGAGTTTTTCTACCGAGACAACACCGAGAATATGATTGAAGCCTTTAAATCAGCGCTCTTTAAACGCGGTAAACCGGACAGGCTTTACTTTGATAACGGCTCGAATTACAAGTCCAGAGAGATCTTACAAGCTTGCCTGAGACTCGACATTCATTTATCTCACGCGCCTGTCAGAGACGGTGCAGCGAAAGGCAAAATAGAACGATTTTTCAGGGGGTTTCGTGACCGCTTTTTGACCCGCCATATTGAATTCAAATCACTCGGATCGCTAAACGACAAAACCACTGACTGGATCGAAAATGAATATAACAATCAGTATCATACCGGGATCCAGATGAAACCCATTGATCGTTTTAACCTCGACCTCACTCGTATTCATTTTATCGCGAATGACGAGTACAGTGATGAGAACTTTTTTATTGAAGAGGATCGTACCGTCAATAAAACCAACGTATTCCCAATCAACTCACAGCGTTACGAATGTCCCGTTGATCTACGTGGCAAAGTGGTCCAGGTTCGCTATGACCGAAACAGGCGGGATCAATTTATTATTTACTTCAACGGTATCCGCATGGGAAAAGCAAACGCACTTAATCAACAACTTAACGCGAAACAAATTCGTCACTTAATCACAAAGGAAAATCATCATGATTAAATCAACATTCGGGCTAAAAGATACGCCATTTTATCGTGATAATTTCGAGCTTTTACCACAACAAAAAGAGGCGTTAAATCACTTGAAAATCCATTCGCAACATGGCGGCTTTTCTGCTATTGTAGGCGAGCCTGGCGTGGGCAAATCGGTATTAAGAGAACATCTTGAAATATTCGGAGAAGAGCGAGAAAACGTGGTCGCATCAGTCTCAAGAACCATGCACACTTATTGGAATATGTTAAACCAGCTAGCCATTTCGTTGAAGCTAGACGTTAAAACAGCCAAATTGGAGCAGGCGTTAATTGAAGCGGCATACAAGCATGTAAAAAACAATAAAACGCTTTTTGTTTTGATTGATGAGGCACATTTACTGGATATGACAACCTTAAGGAAATTACGATTATTGTTTGATAAATTTCCGAAAAAATATAATCTGGTGTTATTCGGTCAGATTGAGCTCATGCAT
>JADGFI010000085.1 GCA_016743945.1 Desulfobacteraceae bacterium | reverse complement strand
ATGGTGACCTTTCGCTACCTGCCCGCAAAGTCCAAAAATTACAAAACCCGAACCGTGACCGGAGAAAAGTTTCTTTATCTACTCATGCTCCATGTCCTGTCCAAAGGTTTTCGTAGAACCCGGTGTTATGGATTCCTTCATCCCTGCAGCAAGAAACTCATTAAATTCCTTCAGGTGGTACTGCGGGTCAATCCGCTTCGCATGCTTGCCGGCAGACAGAAAAAACGATCCGTCATTACTTGCCCCGTCTGCGGGGCAGAGATGAAAATCATCCAAACGCAGATTTCGGCTGTGCCGACCTGCATAAATGAGCCGATAGGAGGTGATACCTAATCCGATATCCACACATCACTGATCGCAAAACAAAACCGGTTCTCCCGGCAACGCATACCTGCGCGCAAAAAAACGGCTTTTTTTTGCTTCAGGCGGCCTCGAGAATTTGGCGAATCTATGTCAAAGATCGATTTTTCGAAAAAAGGATCGGTCCCATTTCACATCCGTCTGATCAGACGGCCTTCCTTCAAAAAAGCTATTTTCTATATATGGTGACCGGGCTTATCCAACAAACGGTTCAGATTGTGGCTCGCTGCGTTCACACAATCTAACTGCTGAGATTCAAATAATGTAACGCCTACCCCGCCGATCAATAACGAAATAATGTAACCCGCGATCACGCTACCCCGCCGCTATACCCCGCAATAAAAATCAATAAATCATACCCAGCTTACCCCGCCGTTATCCCGTCGTCGATTCACAACAGAATGAAATTTTGTCATTCTATGTTCTCGGACTTGAACCTTGGAGAAAATAGAATGGCAAAAAAATCCCGTGGAAAACGGCCGTGTGCTATTTGCCGAAAATGGTTTCAGCCAGATGTGAGACAAAAAGGACGGCAAAGGACTTGCAGCCCTGCCTGCCGAAAAAATCTCCATCGAAGGCAATGTGCTGAATATAACAGGGAGAACAAAGCGGATAGCAAAAACAACTACCTGGCTAAAAAACTTGAAAAAGCTGTCGACCAACACACTTCTAATGCAACGGTTGCTGCAATTTCATTACAAAAACAGACAAAGCCTGTTTTGCCAATGGAGGTCATTGTGAACGAATATGGGATAAAGCCTGCTGTCATTGTCCAATATCTGATTGGTCAGACCATTACCCATGGCAGGATCCATAAATCTCCATGAAATCCATCTTAAAAAGGTCGACTAATCACAGAGGTGTTTTAAGACGCATGATAGGCGTAAACCACCGGAATATAAAAGAATTTAAACAGACTAATCGTCTATCCAATTTAAGAGACATCATGGGTGTAAGTAGCTGATAATAAAGGGTGATATCGCCAAACTAATCCCACTACCGGTTTAAGAGACAACAGACAGCAACCAGTGGCTGATGGTATAAGAAAAGACACCCTAAAATTCAAAAAATGAGGTGCCCATGAAAAAGAGATTCTCATCCCGTGAATTGTTTGAACTACGGAACAACATTCCTGTGGATATTCTGATCAGGGATCATTTACAGATTCCATCGAAGATCAGAGACGGTTTTTTTCGGTTTTTATGCCCCTTGTGCAACGAATTTCAAACCGCTGTAAATCCGACCACCAACCTGGCCAGGTGCTTCCGGTGTGAAAAGAATTTCAACACCATCGATCTTGTCATGGTTGCCAGGCACTATGGATTCCGGGACAGCGTCTTGTATTTGCAAGAACTGCGTACGCCTCCCAAGGTTCCGGCAGGGAATTTGGCCGTTATTGTCGCCGGTATCGGTCGCCCCATCCCAGGGGGGCGGTAACGATGGAGCGATTAATTGAATTGGAGGCACTTATTGCCCGCAACCAGGAGAGCTTCAGCCAAATTGGCCGGGCATTGAAAGAAATAAGAGATGGACGTTTGTATAAACAGGCTCTGTTCGAAACGTTTGAGGCGTATGCCAAAGCAAGGTGGGATATGGGCAGATCCCAGGCATACCGCCTGATTAAATCCTATGAAGTCGTCCGCAATTTGTCGCCAATTGGGGACAAATTGCCGACTAATGAATCCCAGGTCCGTCCCCTGGCTCAATTGGACCCTTGTGAACAGCGCAATATTTGGAAAGATTTGATAAAAAGCGGTGTTGAGTTGACCGCACTGAACATCCGAAAATTCATTGATTCCCGGAAACCCAGACAACGAATCAAGCCTGATTTGAGTGACCGGATCACAGACGAATACATGGCCGCAGTAAATGCCATGTTTGAGCAGGTCCGGGTGGCCCAGCATGATCATTGGGTAAAAACGTCCCAACAAGCCGCACTGCTGTGGAACAGGGTTATACGGGAGAAAATTCTGTCAAACGGAGACGGATAGTGGACGACTTAAGCATTGATGACCGCTTTCATCTGCTGCTTCACAAAAAAATCATGAACAAAACCGGATCTGCCAAGAGAAGGGCCAAAAAGTATTACAAGGACCAGTATAATAAAACCGGCATCATTCCCTCGCCCCTTCTGCTGGCTGAAAAAGGGATCATGGAAGGCAGAAAATGCAGCGGACGTCCTCGCTCCATAGATGAACAAACCAGAATACGATTTATTGAAATGGTCAAGGCCTCCAGTGACCCCTTCTCCCACGGGTTTATTTTTATCACCCGGAAAGCCAGGACCATTAAGAATTACCACTACTGGCTCGAGAAAGAGCTGGGCAAATCCATCAGCCTCCCGGCGCTCAGACGATGTTCCAAGAGAGAGAATCTCAAATTCTATCTGGAAAAAGAGGATTATCAAGATGAGCCCCCGCCACCCCATGCCTTCACTCCGGAACCAGTTTTTAGTCTGATCCAGATGGACGGATGCCGGTTCCGATATTTAAAAGTTAGAAATGAAAACGGCAACTGGCAAACGCCCCAGGTTATAGAAATCTTTGATACCGGTTCCAGGAATATGTTTGCTTTGGATGCTTATTTTACCGAAAGCAGCCTGAATGCTGTGAATCTGTTTACCCAGTTTTTATTAAGCACACCGTTTCCCCAACAAAAAATCGGATTCAGGCCGGACCAGGCAAAGGGTTTTGTAAATCTCAAGCGAGTCATCAATGCCTTGAATCTGATACATTCCACGCCCGGTGGATTTTATATGGCATCGGATTTTGCAAGGCCGCATTCACCCAAAGACAAGGCCCATCTTGAGTCTTCACACCGCAGCCTGCATAATTTTGAAATAAGGATTATCAAGGCCTTTGAAGACAGAATCGCGGACACCGTTCCCGGCTGTATCTATAATCGAGGTAAAAAAGAAAAGATCACAGTGACCCTCCTTGATATTACCCTTCAAGATCTCAGAGACAGCCTTTTGCTCAAGGAATATCGCAACGAACATAACCAGACCAAACATTACTTCAGCGAAAAAGCTGAAATCCGTGAATGGGTCCCAAGTCAAAAGCTGGATACTTTTTTGTCGAGCCAGGATGCCCCCCTGACTTTTACCTCGGATCAAGTACAGGAATATATGAAATACGGCTTCAGAAAAATCAAAGCCACGGTGTCCCAAAAAAGAACCATCCGGCACGAAAACCGGGATTACTATGTGACCTGCGGTGTTGAGCTGTTCAGCAAACACAAAAGCACCCCTGTACAGATATCCAGGTACAAGGACAAGCTTTTCATTTTTGAGCAAGGGGAAAACGGCATACTATTGGGGGAAGCCCTTGCCCGGCAGCCTTTTGAGAACCCACCGAAGCCTGCAGCACAAGTGCAGCCAGATGAGCTTGATAGGATCATCACTCTTTTGGAAAAAAATAATATGGTCGTTTATCGGCCAGCTTTAATTGAGGTTTATCACAAGGGCCTCTCCCTGGTCCGGGCCAAACAGGTTCTGCATCATAATCAATCAAGATACGCAGTCTATACAAAAAAAATGAGGCAGTCGGAGACAGAAAAAGGGGCCGCATTGTTTCGTGCATTCATCCTTGATTGCGAAAGATCGATAGATTCTAATCATGTGGCTACTTATGCAACCAACGGAGATTTGACATGAAAGAGGATTTTATTAGTGATAAACGTCGGATATCTTATCTGAGCGCTACCTATAACCGGATCTACCGGGGTCAGAGTGTACTCATTGAGGGTGATTTTGGGGCAGGAAAAACCCGCTTTTTACAGTTGTTGCGGCCCAAAAAACTCCATGCTGTATGGGTGGAGTCCCTGTTCAACATACACGAGACCCTGGCTGCCATCTTGAGAGAGTTGAATTATGACACCACCGCCACATACCGCAGGACCCCACAGTACCTGAAGATGATCTGCAACCTCTCCAATTGTTTTATTATTATCGATGAAGCCAATGATCTGGATACCCGGGTTTGGCCGTATCTCAAACGAATTATTGATGCCGGCGTTCCCATCGTATTTGCCGGACTACCAATGGTTAGAACCTATTTGAGCCGCAATCATCCAGACATACTCAGCCGGCTGAAAACCCTTATTTTGTATCCCATCGTAGTGGAGGACTTTATTGAAAAATGTAAAGATATCCAGCAGGAAGCCGTTGAGCAAATTTATATGGCAGTTAAAGGCGATATGCGAAAGTTTGAAGAAATTTGTACAGACTGCCGGGACAAGGCAAAGGAGCTGAAGTACCAATTTGTTGACGTCAACCTTGCCCTGGAATTTATATCGGACCTTCCCCCTCAATAATTTTTTGAAACAACTTGCTTGATTAGAAACAGACCATCTCTTCGATCTGTCGGGGATGGCCTATTTGCGTTTTCTCTTCGTTCATGATCCATCCGTTAATGCCAATTTGCCCCGTTCGTTTTTAGCAAAGCACTTGAATTACAGGTTATTTTTGGAATCCTTTTACGACGTTACATTATTCTGTAAATTAGTATAGTTTGCACAATTGAGATAACCTGTTTTATTTACATGGAAATTTGCATAACAAACGAAACTTGGGAGACCAAAAATGCGTTACACTATTTGAATATGATCAACCTACAGATCGTTCCTCCGGTTCCGGCGTATTTTGGGTTGAGAGGGCGAGAACAATTGAAAGAATAAAGATTCGTCAATTCTGGGCAAATCCTGCTGGGCAGCTACATTAAGCA
>JADGFI010000084.1 GCA_016743945.1 Desulfobacteraceae bacterium | reverse complement strand
CATAGCTCCAGGCAAGACTACTATCTTCCAGAAAAGGCATTGGCAAAAATATATAAGACCAAATTTTTGCACCAGATAAAAAAGGCCGGTCTGCTTAACCAGATTTCTTATGAAGCCAGAAAGATGGATTGGAAAGTGAACTATCAGGCTATCGGCACCGGGTTTGAAAGTGTTACGTATCTTGCGCCCTATGTGTTTAAAGTGGCTATATCAAATGCCCGAATTGTTAAGGTTGAAGATCGAACAGTTTCTTTCAGGTATAAAAAGGTTAAAAGCCGTCGCTGGCGAACCTGCCAACTTACTGCCATGGAATTTATCCGGCAGTTTTTGCAGCATGTTCTGCCCACAGGGTTCATGAAGGTCCGGTGTTCTGCGCCCTGGCGTTGAAAAACAATCCACGTCTCGCTTCAAATAATGGAACCAGGACCAATTTTGAATTGGCTGAAACTAAATTTACCACAAGCTGTCTGAAAATCTCTCCTGAAAAATCAAACCAACTCAATCGGCTGTCTTCGCATTACCCTATACATAAAATTTAATCCGGGCTTCTTGAACAATGGATTGAGAACGACCTTATCAGGTCGTATCAATCCTTTAGGGTTCTATGTGCCTGCGGCGGGCGATAAACTTAACTCAACACCCAACATCACCGGTGAAATACGGTGCATGTTGATTGTTGGAATTTAAGGGCATCAATCATGGAGTTACCCCCGGCCAATTCTTGTTTGTTTGAATATCTTATCCAACAAGAGTCAACTGAAGATTTGACCCCTTTTCGATCTTGAATATCGGCATTGAGACATAACAAAACACCAGAAACATAGCCAAATGGGTCATAATTATTTTTTCTTCATTATTGTGGGTCGTTATACTGCTACTATAAGGCAGTAGCAATTTGCAAAGGGATGATCTCCTTTTCGATTTTTTCCATATTTTGTGTGGCAATTTTAAGATCATAACTAATTTGCAGATTCATCCAAAATTGTGAGGTGGTGTTGAAGTATCTAGCTAGCCTGAGAGCAGTATCAATACTGACACCCCTCTTTTGTCTTACCACATCATTGATTCTAGATGCTGGAACACGCAGGGCAACAGCCAGAGCATTAACACTCATACTCAATGGTTTAAGGTACTCTTCTTTGATGATTTCTCCGGGGTGGATTGGCCGCATATTATTCATAATATGTTTCTCCTAATGGTAATCGGTTATCTCTACATCGCAAGGTTCGCCAGACCATACAAAGCATACACGCCATTGTTTGTTAATTCTTATACTGTACTGCCCTTGTCTGTCGCCCTCCAACTTTTCAAATCTATTGCCCGGTGGAGAACGCAAATCAAGTAGTTCGGCCACACTGTCAAGCATTTGGAGTTTACGTTCTGCTTGCTCCTGAAAAGCTCTAAATTGCTTGGGGCTTTTTCCCCCGTAAAGGGCTTGTGTGTGCTTGCATTTGAAATTCTTTATCATAATTTAAAATTTTATAACGGATCGCATTAAACGTCAAGCGTTACATGTTTTCATTGGAAAGAAAACGTTTAAGCTGAGTTGCCGAGGGGCCAGAAACAACACGTTCAGAAAGATATTAATTTTATAAAAATCCATATCTTTTAAACCGGCTCAGTATACCCCGGTCAACTCCAGCGCTGTGACGCAAAAAAGACTGTCCAATGAATTCGACAGCTCCCAGGAAAAAACGTAGCGGCTGTACCAGTCGATTACAGCACTCAGATACATGAACCCGTACCTCATGGGGATGTACGTGATGATCAGTCAGTGCTCCAATCTTGTTCGCTGCATTCGTTTATACAACTCCGCCATGGGTCCAAGGCTCGATATGGGTGGGTGGCTAACCCTTACAAAAAACCATTACTGATTTCCTTCCCGACAGGGACTTTCACCCTGCAAGATACGCCGAGCTTTCCTCGGCGCGATAATGTTTAACTCACTGGCTTGCCCGTGTGCATTTGGTTTGTTGAGTATTTGCTCTGATTCTCTACATCGCTCTTTTTGCCCCCGAAAAGTGCAATATAGCCCTGGTTTGAGGGTGTTTTTAAGGGTGATTTGCTTTTATTTCAATTGGTTGCTGCGGCCCGACTCCCTGCTTGCCGTGATACCAACCACCTTTTTTTTCCGCAAACCAGAAATCAATGAAAATACCCATGGCCTGAAAGCAATAAAAATTCCAGTGCTATTTCTGTTTTTAATAGGTAGAAGACTGTCTTCACTTGCAAGTTCACTAAATGTTAACAGAAAATCATCCAGTTTTTTTTGGATGATATCAAGGGATTTATTAGTGAATTGTCCTGTATCAAAAAGAAGTCTTTCGTTTGACCTGTCAAACTCATGGTTCATAAAATCGTCGGTCACCATTTCCAAATACTTATTCCAGATCGGCCCTTTCTTGTGCCATAGAACATTTTTGGAAATTAATAGACGAAATTTATTATCAGAATGCAATTCAATAATACCAAGCCTATCAAGCTCAAGAAACATCCGGGTTGCCTCTAACTCTGAAATATCATATTCGTCTATTATGTATGACAGGGACCATCCATGTGTAATGAAATATAGAAAAACCATCAATTTATGATTATCTGCAAGTACATACTCTTGTTCAATTGATAATGTTTTAAAATCTCCTTTGCGATTCATCTTTGCCATGACGGCAAGTTCATAAAAATCAAAGTGAAGAATATCACAGATTTCTTCCAGGCGTTTTAACGAAACGGTCTGTTTGGAAAATAGTCGTTTAACACTGGCTTCGCTGATCTCCATTTTATCTGCAAGATCTTTGTAGGTGAAGCCTTTTGCTTTTAAAATTTTTTTTAAGGATTTGATTATGAGATTGGTTTGTTGCATGCCTCCTCCATTAATACTGCGTGTATCAATATTTAATACTTTGAAAAGACCGATTGAATTTACACCTATACAATGTGTTTAATAGATGCAAGTAAAAAAAATGCTCCAATAGAATTTCTATAAGGAGGGTAATCATGATAAACAAAGACAAACTTCTAATGAGGTATCAGAACGGGGACAACCACGAAAGGCTCTGTCTTTTTTATATGTATCGTTTTTTCAGAAACGATTTCAAAAGTATTGAAATCAAAGAGATGGAATCAAGGGCAAAAAACAAATCAAATAGGTATCAACCCAAATCCCAAAGTCATTGTAGAAACCAAATTCCAGCCTGTCCCGCTCAGAGAACACTGAGGCACAGGATATAGAGACACTCGTTTCAAAAATTTAAAACCTTTTTAGGGGTACAGGGATCTTTTCATTAAAGCATACCATCTTTGAACAAGTTTTTTAAATCATAGGGAGAGCTATCATGTGGTCAGAGCATCAAAGCTATTTGGAGGAAAAAGAAGAACTATCGATGTATATCAAAGAAAAAAGAGACCGTCCGTTAACCCATCGTGTGCTTCAAAATTTTCCCCCAAACAAAGCATTTCAAGATGAAGTTCCGAACATAACCGAATGGATCCAAGAGGCCGGAAAGCACCCCCGAGAATTACATTTATACGTTTCCATTCCGTTCTGCACAAATAAGGGACTTGATAAAAAACAGCCTGAGAAATTTGGTTTTTGCCTCTTTCCAACCCTCCCCTTTTCAAGACGCAACCATAACGATTATCTTGATGCAATTTTAAACTATGAAATTCCCATGTATGCAGAACATATAGGAAAACAGGTAGCAACGCACCCGGTTGACACCATTTTTTTGGGAGGGGGAACGCCAAATATCTTTAGCAATGGGCAGTACTCAAACCTGTTGGAAAAAATTAAATCCAGTTTTTTGCATATACCCTCTTTGGGATGGCATACCAGGGGGTTTGCCGGACGATTTCCCAGAATCCACGAGAATCCTCAAGAACAGGTTCTACTCTGAAGTCAGGATCATATTTAAGACGATTATAAATTTTTGATAGTTCGCCAACAATTTTTTTTACCCCTGCAGCATCACAAACCAGGTGTGAAATCTTTATCAAAAAGCAGTCTTCTGATTCGGACCGATATAGACAGGTCTCTATCTGGGGGCCGTTAAAAAATCCATTCGTTCATTTCTAAACACTTCGAACCCGGCCCGATCCATTGTCAGGTGAAATAGTTTGAGCTGTTCGATTTCAAGTCTTTTGAAATAGGGGCGCAAACTTTTGGGTACAAAGCGACACCCGAGCAGTGGTACTTTTTGCGCTATCAGGTAGACCGCTTTTTCAAGCCGTTTTCATCCAACTCATAATCAAATCTCATTTCGAGTTGAATAATACAGGTAACAGGGCCTAACATTCCGGCAAGCGCCCGGTCTGCTGACCTTGTGGTGAATTTATCCGGGATCTGGGTCATGTTCGTTCTCATTTAAATGTTGATCAGTTTCATATGATTATTAAATCAGTCTCGTGGTGAAACTGTTCTGATTATATACTGGTAACCATATTCAATAATAGGTTCGTTGCTTTGATTTGTCACATTACATTTCACTGTTCCAAAACCAAAATCAGGTCTTATCTCCGAAGATTTCAGGTTTGTCCAGAAAGCATCAATACTCAGGATACCTCCGGGGCGGACCGGTGTTCTCATTTTTACTTCATCCATACCAACACCACTTAGGATCTCAATGCCTTCAAGTGCATCAACCACAACTTTTGTGCAGGCCGACAAGGTGTGGAGGGAAGAGGCAATCAATCCTCTAAATATTGATTTATCTGCTAATTTATCATTTGTATAAAATGGCTGCGGATCAAATTCCTCTGCAAAAGAGAGAATTCGTTCCTTTGTCATTTCCAAAGGTTTGCAAAAAACCCTTTCCCCATCAACAAGATCGTCGAAATATCTTTTCCCCAAGCCCGTACTCCTCATTTAAACTGCACTTAAAACTAAAAATCATATCAGTGTGCTGTAATCACGATGCAACCCCCCTGAATGAAAGCATGTTTAAGCCGCATTCATCGCCGTTTTTTGGCGGTGCATGTCGGTCTTTAAACTTTTGTTCGAAGGGAAAATTAATCAATATAACCGTTTAGACGAAATACATCTGTTTCTTTTGTTTTTCTTGCCATGGCAGTTAACATTTTACTATACCCTAATTTCATATAGAAAGGCTCTTTTCCAGGTACTGAGTACAGCATTATTGTTTCCACATCTAATTTTTTATGAAGCTCTTTTAAAATTTGGCTACCCAAACCTTGACCTTGAAATTCTGGTAAAATGACGAGATCGTAAATAGCAGCTTGGTATTCTCCATCAGAGATGGCTCGTCCCATACCAATAAGTTTGTCATTAAAAAATGCAAAGCAAACAAGAAAGCTATTTTCACAGGACCTGCGAAACTTTTCTGGATCTCGGATTCCTAAAGGAGCCAATCTGAATATTTCTACTACCTCAGACCAATCGATACCGTCTAAATCAAATTTAAATTTGATGTCCATTTCTAATATTTTCCCATATCTTTTTCCCTGCGAACATTAAAAATAACCGATGAAATCCGGTTCATTTTTTGTATGATGTATCATTGCCTAATATGGCGGGCAAAAAAGAAACGGCAGTCGGTATCGAGAAGGGTTTTCCAAGTTCGGACCATCTGCCAGCATCTGCCCCAAAGGGGGTAAACACCCCGTTTTTCGTTGTTCAGGTTACCATCATTCCCCCCAGGAAACATTCACTGTATCCTGTGTTAT
>JADGFI010000083.1 GCA_016743945.1 Desulfobacteraceae bacterium | reverse complement strand
CAGCGGGACAAAACCGAGACATATCCAGATTTTGAAAATAGAGCAGTTCGGGAAGCGTCGAAATTTTTACCAAAAAGGCAATCAGGCCAGCCAGCACCCACGCCGTGCCTGATTGCCAACGGCAGTTTGCAATCATAACCAAACCACAAAAAGGAACGAAAAAATGAACGACTTGGGACTCATTGAAAAGATTAGTGCAAATTTGGACACCCCTATCACCCAAGGGGACTCGGATCAAGATTCGGAGCTATTTGGCCCCTTGTATGTAGAAATAAAAAAACAAATCAAATTTCTGAACGCGGCCGTCCAGATTGCCCGAGATATTGACCCGGAAGTGCCAAAAGCCCGCCGAGAGGAACGCAAAAGGGTTATCGGCCTAGAGGCAACGGCAATTTTTGAAGCCCAAATGGAAAAACCCATAGCCGAATTGGAGGCCAAGCTGGCAGAGAAAATTGAAACCGACAAGGCTGAGGTCCGGGCCACAGGAAAAAAGCCAGACGAGGTGGTCCTGACCGAAATGCGCGCGCAAGAATCGCGCGCGCTGCTTTTGGGCATGGAAGAGCCTGTACGTGTTCAGGTCCTGATGGACGCCGCCAAAGACGGGAACCTGGCTGTGATTGATGCAGCGCGTGAGGCTCCCTTTCCAATTGTGCCTTCCGACGCCTTGGCTCGTGTCGAAGACTATTTTTACTCAGAGCGGTACCCCTCGTTATATTTACGGAAAAATTTGAATCGGGAGATCGTTTTACAGGCCCGGGAGCGGTGTAATCGTGTGACCCGTGGCTTCCTTCGCTCATTATCTATTTCACTTGGCGCACAACTACCCAAAAAAACACATAAAGGCTGACCGCCACATGGCCCTGCCCATTCGGGTGGGGCCATCTTAAACCTCAATTAACGCCATTGAAATTGAGGGATATTGAAGCACCCACCACAATATCCAACCTTGCCACTATGGCACGCTTCTTATTCCGTGTAATAATATCAGGTAGTTAGAGCGACGTCCGATAACCTTAATTATGTAAACTTTTAGGGTGTCAAGGCATGAAGGCCCTTTATTGATAGGCTTCCCGGTCTATTTTGGTTACTGCATATAGAAGGTTTCAACCCCGATATCATCCCCTTTTTTGACTGAGGTTTTCCGCAATTGGCCTCATTCAATACAAATATTCACTTTATTTCACATAATTTGTTTAGGTTTTACGCAATGAATATCAGGCCACATTCACGGCATCTTCCCGGCTTAAATCGGTAGCCAGTTTTCGGCAGTCACAAAGAGAGGTATCCAGGCCAGGCCCAGACTTTTCCCCACCCTGGTAAAAACAGTTCCCGAGCTTTGCCACACAAGACTGTTCAGCCTTTCCGAGTGCAACCACCCCAACCATAGGGTAATCCTTTTGAATAGACGTATACGGGCCATCCTGTGCGTTTGGCTGTTTTTGTCTATATTTCCCGTTGAATCCCTTGAATTTTCCCCACGTTTATGATAACAACATTACAAGCGTCAATACAAACGAAAGGATAAACCATGCAGGATTGTAAAGAATGCGCCAAGGATCTGACAGACTTTGAAAAAGCCACGTCTGACGGGCTTTGTGCTGAATGTAAATTTAAGCGGACAGAACAGGAGCATGGCAGGGCACAGGCAGAACTGGACCAGATCCGGGCAAAGGCCAGGGAGCGCAATTGGCGTTTCATGAAGAAAAAAAAATCCGAAGGTGGCCGTCAATTATCGGCCATAGTCACAAAGGAATGCTATGATATTTTAACCAGGCTTCGGGATAATGCGCAACAGGCCGGACAGCCGGAAAGCTTCGGGGTAATCATCGAAAAAGCCTTGTCTGTCTATGTCTCCACCCTGAATCAATCAAAGCAGGGCGATATTACAAACGTTTGTAGTAACGACAAAACAAACCCCACAATCAAACCCAAAGACACTGAAAAACAAAGGCAGATCCCTGAACCGAACCCCGAGCCGGAAACGGACATAGAGCTGCCAGATTATCTCATTAATGTTGGTCCCGATATCACCACTGAAGACCAGCATAAAATCATCCTGCAAATGGAAAAAGATTTTCCAACCAAAGGTAAAGGTACCAGGCCAAACGCAAAAAAACGCATCGAATTATTGAACGCGGCAGGCGTGCTCGTAGATGGGGGACCATTCACAGACACCAGGCAGTTTGCAAACCAGGGCACCAGGGCCAAAGAGTGGGCCAAAAAAACAGGTTATAAACCCTAAGATCCACAAGGATATCAGCATGGACCAAAACAAAATAACAACCGTAACAATCGAACTTGCACCCACGCAACAGGCCGCCCTTGATAAAATAGTTGAGATGACCGGGAAGAGCCCGGAGAGCATCGCGCAGATTGCCTTTGATCATGGGCTTGAATCGTGGGACAGTTTGGCCAGGTTGATTGAACCCGACGCCACCACGCTTTGATATAGGCCATTTCAGGCCATGGC
Organism: Desulfobacteraceae bacterium; assembly: GCA_016743945.1. GTDB lineage: Bacteria > Desulfobacterota > Desulfobacteria > Desulfobacterales > Desulfobacteraceae > NBML01. The sequence continues at coordinate 3,228 of JADGFI010000083.1, read as the reverse complement.
GCAGGCAACCGTATCAACCACCTGCATTGTAGCTTAAATTCAAAAATACCTTGACCTGGGGGAGGATTCAAGCTTTGATGGAAATTACCTAAAATAGGAAAGGGCCGTGAATGCCTCGAAACATTCACAGCCCTTCAAAACTGTTAGAGCGTTCGACCAGGAACACTTACAGCCACCTGATACAATATAGACATTTTCAATCTATATATCAAGAGTCAGTTTCCTGCCGATGCTCCATAAAAGGAGCCACAATGCAGATCATTATTCCAAGACAAAATTTTCAAAACCCCTTCCCTGAGATCCTTAACGGTATCCAGGGTGTTATCACTCGATCCGAGCGTAAACTTTTAATCCTGTTTGAATGGCATTGCTTCGAGGACGGGCAGATATACCCCAAACAAAAAACCATTGCCTTTAAGCTGAATCTGACAGTCCGGCAGGTACGGCGGTTGATATCCTCCCTCGTAAAAAAAGGTTTCTTATCTGTCGTCAAATCCTCCCTGGTGGACCGGCACGTCTACGGCAAAGGCAATAAATACCACCTCCTGGACAACCCCGCATATCACCCGGATCAGGGCAAAATGTCCCCTGAAATGTCCCCTGAAAAGCCCGTCTATACCACTTATAAGAATAAAAATATAAAAACTAAGGGCGGTTTTAATATTGTTGATTTTCTTGAGAAGAACCAAAAGAAGCATGGGCAAGCAATCATTGAAGCCTTGAATACTTTGACGGCACGGTGGCCTTCTATTCGTATCCCTGGACAGTACGCCCAAAAGATAGTTGATGTTCAGTCTGGTAATTATTCTGAGCAAGAATTTGTTACCAATGCAGTGCAAGAAACCAAAGAAATCAATACAGGATGCGCCAAAATAGCCGATCTAATCGGGTTTGATCTATCAGGCGATAGCGACATACCAACCGAAGAATCCCCCGCGCAGATAGCTGAACGAATGAATCGACAGCGTAATGAGATCTTAAACCGATTCGGATAAGGTTTTTCAATACAGGGTAGCACTACATGGTGTGTCTTGCTTGCCATTTAGCACTATATGTAGTATAGTGTAGCCACATTAATAATAAAATGGAGCCTGATAAATGAGCGTCATCAAACAGCTTGAAAATAAATACGAAATGCCAGCATACGCCAAAACGCTTAAATCGTTCAAACGGCGGTCAGTGGCTCAAATGGTAGGTGTAAGCACAGGTTATATTTGCAACATCCTGGCGGGCAGCAAGGAACCGTCGCTTGAACTTGAGCAACGGTTAATTGAACTTGCGGCGCAGGTTAGATATGAGCAGGGGGCAACCCGAACCGCTTAAACAACAAAATAATAAATTGCCTGTTTGCATAGCAGATCCCGACGGGGCGCAGGGGGCCATCCTTCCTCCTGCGAGGCATTTTTTTTAAAAGGACAAGATGAAAAATTATAGATTCCCGGATAAAATAAACAATGTTAATTTTTTTAAGATCAGAAAAGATATGATCACAGCCGGTAATTCGTTATGGCGAGGTTTGCCGCTATCGAGCAAAAGTATCTATCCTGTGATTGGATGTCATACAGATAAACACGGTGTCGCATTTCCTTCTCAACAAACGATAGCTGATTTATGTGGATGCACCGCAAAAACGGTCCGTGAAGGTATCGAGGGACTTTTGAAAATTCCATGGGTTGAAATTAAAACCCAAATCTCTGCCCGTGGTTCTACCCAAAAACTTTACAAGATCAGGCCAGCAGATGAAGAAACCAAATGCTTTAGTTTTTATAAAGACATTTTAGAATCTGGTATATGGCGGGAGCTGAGTATCCAACACAAGAGCAAGGCAGCGCATGCCGTGTACTGCACCTGTTTGGCATATGCTTATTTTGATTATGATTTGTATGATGAGGTGGAGCCGGACCATGCATATGATGATCCAACAACTTTTTTTGAAGATGGATATGCAGAACGCCCGTTTGATTTTCTCTCCGCGGAATTGGACGTGATAATGTTTAAATCAGGAATAAGTAAGCCCACAGCCGAAAAGGCAATACAGGCATTGGTTGACAACGACCTTTTGGAAGAAATATCGGGGATAGAACCCCAAACATGGAAAATAAGACGGACTGCGCCAGTTTATTATGATCGGGATTATCTGAATAAGTGTTTAGCACAAAAGCAACCCAAGGAAACCGAGTTCATGAAATGTAGAGGACTGGGTGTTTACAATAAAGACACAAACGGAACAGATAAAATTTTACCTACTAAGAAAGTAAAAAATTAAAATAAATTTTTACCTACTAAGAAAGTATTTAAGTAAAAAAAAAAGAAAGTGTTTAAGGAACGCCGATTTTTTCAAATCAGCAGAGAGGTTTTTAAAATATGAACACAATCTTGAGAACTTTCCTGCATGGCTGATGGCATAAAAGGCCGAAAAACACACCAATAAAATGAAAAATTCAGAACAATATCAAAAACTTAAACCGGGGGAATGGGGGTATGAATGGCACGGGGTGTAAATTTAAAGAAATTGAGCGACGTCAGGCGCCTTGTGGCGTCCGTAATTAACCAATTGAGTCGTGGCGAAATCGAAGAAAGCAAAGCCCGTACCTTGGGGTATTTGTCCAGCATTTTGCGTGATGTGATCAAAGATTGCGACTTAGAATCCCGAATTACAGAACTTGAAAAATATTTGAAGGAGAAGAAAAATGAACAATTTTGAAAAGAGGCTCAAGGTTTTAGAAGGTGAACTGCTACCAGGGCCAGCAACTCTCGATTTCCAGTTTACGCTCAGAATGGGTGGAGAAGATGACGAAGAAATAGACACCATATCCAACCACCTGGCCGAAGCTGCCCCGGAAAACTGGCATAAGACCTGGCACCGTGAACCCGGAGAAAGCTATTTAGAATTCAAAGAGCGCACAAGGGCTGACGTGTTGCAAAACCTTCATATGGGAAAGAACGGTGCCATTTACAACGAGTATTCAGAAACCAGGACAGAGGAGGCCAGAGCATGTCAATGATTAAACGCGTGCAGCTTTTGGAAAAACATTTCGGCGCTGCAGCAGACCCCGGGCCAGAAGCCGTGCTGATATTTTCCGAATCTGCCAGCCTGGAAGAGACCGACCCCGTGCCTGTAACAGCATTTACCGTGATGGGTCACACCATCCAGCGGGACAAAACCGAGACATATCCAGATTTTGAAAATAGAGCAGTTCGGGAAGCGTCGAAATTTTTACCAAAAAG
>JADGFI010000082.1 GCA_016743945.1 Desulfobacteraceae bacterium | reverse complement strand
ATTGGAGAGTGTTTCCCCCTTGTTGAGCCGCCAGGTCCACGGCCTTCAGGGCCTGTTTTACCAGATCCGGATCCTGGCCTACAAGGGAGGTGGACGAGGCTGTCTATCTCCATCCGGACGTGGAAGAGGTAGCTGTCGTGGGTATCAGACATCCAAAATGGGTTGAAGCTGTTGTCGCGGTGATCAAGCTAATGACTGGAAAAACTTTGTCCGAGGATGAGATGACGGCCCATTGCAGGGCAACTCTTTTCCCCTTCAAAATTCTCAAAAAATCGTTTTTGTGAACGAGCTTCCCAAGACCCCCACAGGCAAAATTTTGAAACGGGACATGCGGGAAACCTACAGCCAGATTTTTAATTTTTTTATGGCTTAAACAGGTGTTGAAAAATATTTGAAGGCCAAAATTTGGTATTCTGGAACATTATTTCCAGCAATTTTCGGTCACCATTAATGCAGAGCAGGTTCATTTAGAAATGATGCTCAAAAAGAGCCATAACCCGTTCCGACAAGTTCGCCTTACACGTTCTGGGCTTGGATCTGTTTTACAACTTTTAAATTCGTTTGATTAACTGCCATGGGCAGTCCTGGAGTCAAACCCTGGTCTGCCCACAAGAAACATGAAAGAACATACAAGGTTTGCCAGGTTCTTTCATATAATCGGCACGGCCGGAGCGGGGTATGGCTTTCGGCCACAACGAACGATGAAACTCTTATAATTGCAATGCCTTGGCCGGAGGTTTATATAAAAACAGCAAAAACTGAGGGCAAGTGTGCCTTCGGTTTTTGCTGTTTTTAAACGTAACTTTGCCAGCCGTGTCGATAATTTTGAACTGGAAAATTTAACCAGAGGAATACACAGAGTATTTTGAGGATCCTTCCCCGGACCGGACCTATGTAATTTCCCCGGGGGACCTCGTCTTAGGCAGGCATCACGTCACCATCACCCAGAAGGATATCAGGGCTGTTCAGCTGGGTAAGGCCGCACTGATCACCGGTATTTAATTTCTCTGTCAGGCGGCCGGTATTGAATGTCCCACAAGGATTCTTATCGCCGGAGTTTTTGGCTCCCACCTGGGCAAGGAAGATATGCTGACCTTGGGCATGCTTCCCGACCTTGATCCGGCCAGGGTTGAGATGGTCGGCAATGCCGCAGGAACCGGTGCCATCATGGCCTTGTGCGACGAAAAGAGCAGGCAAAAGGCAGGGGCGCTGGCAGCCCGGGTTTCTGTGGTGGATTTTGCCGCAAATATGGCGTTCCAGGAGCAGTTTGTCAAAAGCCTCAACTTTCCCGCACCCCGCAACTGATCCATGGATAGGAAGACGCTTTTTGTTAAGAAAAGTAGAAAGAATGATTGAAAAAGATGATGAAGTCTGAAATATGCTCCCAGCAGTGCAAGGCCACAACATGCTGTAGCCTTGCACGGCTGGGGGGTTGATGTCAAAACGGTCGTGAGGATAAAAAGCAACTCCGGAAAACGGAGAATTAAAAACTCAGGTTGTATTCTTCGAAAAAGGGGGAGGAGCATCTATCTTTTAGGCTGATTTTGGACAGATCTCACCGGAAACCCCGCAAAACACTCAAAAAATCAGTTCCAGTAGTCGGTTGCCGGGATTCTTTGGATGCCATCTCCTTTGGCATAACAGCAGGAATGCTATCATCCCTCCCCGCCTTTTTCCTCATCCCCCGGGATTTGTTCGAATAATAACCATAGTAACGAACCGTCTGCTCATATCGGCCGGGAATATGCGTCACCAGCCTGGCCAACCAGTCAAGGGCATTAAAAGTTTTCCGGGACTTCCGGTCTTTCGATGTATAGATGACTTTGGCGGTACTGTCATCGGAAGCTTCCGCCGGTACGTAGACCATACGTTCCTGGGAAAAACAGGCGCGGATAATGTACCGGGTAAGATTACCGAGACCTGCCTTTCATCGGAAAAAATTTTGCCTCCGATGTAGACATGGAAGCCTGAATGGCGCCATGAAAGCATATTCTCAATAATGGCATCCGTTATTTTCCAAAAAGAATATAACCAAAAAAATATTCGCCCGAAACTGTTACCTTTTTTTATACACTTTAACACATTTATTTCATAGACAATAACATCTCCACACGTTAAAAATGTATAAAATCAATTAGTTAGAAACTTGAGATCATGGCATAATTTTTGCAATATATGAACTGGGCCTAAAACAACGGGCCTGGTGATATTTCCATCCTTATAATATTAATCTTTTTTTAAGTTTTAGGAGGCAAAAAGGAAAGTGAAACATCTTATCATTATCATTGTAATTTTAATAGTCCTTCCAACGACATCAAGCGCCACCGCTATCGCAACCAGCGGAATGAAGTTTGATTGGTCCACTTTAGACATTACTTATTCTAATGAGCTGAGCGTTAATTGGGAAACAGACCCTTTCTCGTTTGGTCACGACTTGATCCTTTCCGACACAATCACAGATGGATCTATTTGGAGGGAAGAACATTCTCCTATTTTTAATTTTACCGCCGTCGGGCAAGGGGCAATTTTTGTTAAAATTGACTTTGAGTCATATTGTGAGGTACGCACCGATTATGCAGACGAATTTGCAAATGTTTTCCATAACCATGAGATGATGCTTAAATCAGACTCAGATACTAACTTTGCAGATTACGGGTATTGGTATGGGGTTGGTTTAACAGGACCATTTGAAAAGTTAGACGTTCATAAAGGTACTTTATACACTTCAATATGGGTCAATGATTTTGATACTGGGTCTTTACACCTGTGGCTTCATGAAGAAATGGGTGCTATATCAACCTGCTTGCCAGTTCCCGAACCTGCAACAATGGCTCTCTTCGGGATCGGCCTCTTAGGGCTTGTAGGTATCAACAGAAAAAAACATGTATAAAATTAGCACAAAGGGAAAACCAATTTTACTGGATAATGGTGGTAGGCGTTTATGAATTAATCGGCGGATATTCTCATGCTCTGATTATTCCCCAGAACGAAGATCCGGTGAAGACAGAAAATCCGATTTAGATAGACGCTTTAAATTAAGATAGTTAGTATTACAAAAAATATGGGCAGGGTCAATTATTTGGCTCTGCCTATTTTTATTTATATGCTCCATACGCCATGGATTTCGATTCCATTCTATGAACCAAAAACAGCACCATAAGCTATTTAATCTCAGATTAAAGTGTATAATGTATACATCACATTGTAGCAGGTTCGAAAAAAATTTCTTCCCGGGGATTAACAAAAATTATCTATATCTCCAACTTTAATGTAAGATTCGTTCATTTGATTGAGCTTTGTCAAAATGAATAGCTCTTTACACAAATGTTAAATACTGATACTGATTTACAGATCAAATTTTTTAATCGCTGCATGTCGGATAATATTCCAAAATTCATGATATCCAGATCTACACTAATAATTTAGGTATGATTCTTGTTAAAAACAAAAAGACTTAGAGTAAAGGAGACAAGGATATGACAAACAGCAATCAGAAATCAACAGTGTTAATAATTGTAAATTCTAATATCCGAGCAGGTATTGAGGTCTCGCTAAGTCAATATGTTTCTGATCTTGAAGAAATTGAAGGTTATGTTGTAATTGTCGATAATATCGATGGAGGATCTCCTGAAGCACTAAAAGCACACATGTTCAATCACTATGATTTGTTATCATCTTCAATCCCCTTAGTCGGATGTGTTCTAATTGGTAAACTTCCTGTGCCATGGTTTGGTTCCTCAAAAAAATATCCTCTTGATTCTTTTTACATGGATATACAAGGCGATTGGGGTACAGACGATGATGGAGAGATCGTTTCAATTCCAGATCAAATCATACCAGAAATATGGATAGGCCGTCTCACTGCTGGTGGTCCTCTAAGTGGCAACGAAGTTGAGCTTCTTAATAATTATTTTGTTAAAAATCACAAATTTAGAACTGGTCAACTGGATGTACTAGACCGAGCCATGGCATATGTGGATGAAGATTGGGAACCTAAAGGAGATTACGGTTTGAGTTCTGCATATTCAGACGTTACAGTGGTTAATGATAAAGCAATTACAGATGCGTTTGATTATAAAAATAAGTTAGCCGAGAATTATGAATTTATTCAAGTGGCGGTTCACTCATCAGCTTATGAACATACTTTTAAAAATAATCACGCATGGTCTGGTTCGATTACGAATACGGATATTCTTAATATAAATCCTCTATCTGTATTTTACTGCTTTGATTCCTGCAAGGCTGCCTGTTACACTGAAAACGATTACATTGGTGGCTGTTATATATTCTCTCATGGTCATGGGCTTGCAGTAATAGGCGAAACTACAAATGCCAATTCTATGGACGGGCCATCTGAATTTTATTCTCTGTTTGGAGCAGGCCTGTGTCTTGGGGAATCTTTTATAAAATGGCTTAATCAGGGTGGGCGTGCTAAATATCATAAAGAGAGAACTATTCTTGGAGATCCAACCCTTAAAAAACAAGCAGAATACGTTTTTACAAAACCTGTACCTCCCTCAGACCTAAGAATTGAATCATAATCGGGTAGCCGGGGGTTTTATAATCCCCCAGCCCCCACAACAACACCCTGCATGCGGGTCCGCACAGGGCGTTTCACCAAGATTACCGGGCCGAGGCCGGGTAATCAATTTTCACCCACTGATCTTTAACAGATATTAACCCTTGTTCAGATAGCCATTTATTGGTCATGCCAGATTGTGTTGCCATGGTTCTGGCAAGATGCCACGGTCCCCTGCGACTAATCGCTGTCATGATGGCTTGTCTTTTGGAAGTTCCCAGTTATAGAAGGTTGCGAATTTTGGTCCGGGCATAGCGCCACTGTTTCCAATAACACATCCGTATCCGCCGACGGAGCCATTCGTCTATTCACGGGATGGGCCGATAGTACTCCGATATCCCGTAATAGTTCATCCAGTCGCGCATGTATTCCGCTAACTTCTTGTAACAGTAACCCATGGAAACAAACCAGCTCCTTCCTGTAAAGAAACGTAACCGCCGCTTGAATTCCAGGAAGGATTTATCACTCCATCTAATTTTACCTTTTACAAAGACAAAACCAAAAAAACAGCACTCCTCCACCGGTGCCACCTTACTTTTCTTCTCGTTGACCTGGAGCCGCAGCTCTCGTTCGAGGAACCTTTGGATACTTACCATTACTCGTGTGCCAGCACTGATGCTTTTTTTGATCAAGGATTTAATTTCGCCCCAAAATCCGGGAATGTAACAGATAGGAAGATGTTTTTAGTCAAGAAAAGTATCAAAAATTATTAAAGAGTGGAAATATGTGCTCAACCAGGCACTGGTACAACATGTTGTGCCAGTGCCTGGTTGAGTCAAAAGATTTCTGAAATAAAATTAAGCAATTAAAGTGGTAAGAAGGAAATAGTCTGGATATTGATTGAAAAGATCGAAAATTATAAAATTTTTGCTGATTTTGGGCATAGTTCACCAATAATTCCACAAGCCAATTTTAAAATATATCCTATAAGCAAGGCCTCAACTCCAATAGTCAAAGGCTGGAATCTGGGTTTCTGAATCATAATAAATCAATTCAGGGATATAAACCGGGGTAGGTGGTGTCGGATCATGGTTGTGTAGATCCCAAAGCCCCAGATGTCGCAAAATTATTTCTATAATTTCGATTTCTTCGATAAAGCTTATGATTTTCATTGGCCCCTGACATTTTGGACATATTAAGGGATCGACTTCATACACTTTTTGAATTAAACGAGCCCA
>JADGFI010000081.1 GCA_016743945.1 Desulfobacteraceae bacterium | reverse complement strand
GCCGTATCCTTGAGTGGATTTTTTCCAATGATCTCTTTTAAAAAATGAGCTTGTGTCGTTCCATCAAAATGATAAACAAAAATATAACCATCCTGACCAAAACGAATTTTAGTTATCCACTCAAGCGCTTCTTTTTGAACCTCCGCCTGAAAATCCTCTATGTATTCACCCGAACCGATCCACCAATCGTAGGGCGCAAAGTATTTGGAAAATCCAATTTTTTCGGACATGCGTTCAGTTTCTCCGGGCTTGTACCAATGCCAGCGTTGAAAGCCTTCACCTTTTTCTCGAATCATCTTTACGGTTTTCTGAATGACATATTCGCCCTTGCTGTCTTTATGCTTCCAAAAATTTTTTCCTTCTAAGTCCGGTGAGAAGGGAAGCAACACATTATTCCCGCTCATATCATATATATAAAAATACCCGCGATTATTATTAAAAATTAAAGTACGAAGCGTCTCTTTTATCATGTTTTGTATTTCGCTGTCGCTTTTGAGACCATGATAGGTGTTATAAATGCTGTTGGCGAGTGCATTCGCTTCATTTACACGGATTTTAATAGAGTCTCTAAGTTGCTGTTCGGTTATTGTTTCCTTATGATTAATATAGGCAACTGCACGATCTACCTCAGTCTTTATTTCTGTTCTTTTATCGGCGATGTAATCATCCTTTTGCTTGAGAAGTTGTGCCGAAACATCGCGATATTTCTGGATGACCCATAATGAACCGACCAAACTAATGGAAAGTATGGTCACGATAATCATACTCAATTTAATGGTATCACTTAAACTTTTATATGCTCGCAAAATGTTTCCTTGTGTAGTTAATCTGGTGCATTAGACCTTGAAATATGCGATTTATTATCCTACATCCCTTAAGCGAATGCAAGTTTTAGAAAATAGTAGGATTTAGATGGGAATAGATAATTTTTCCAAGTTCAAGGCGGAGCAAAATTTTAACCGGAGGAATATATTAAATATTTTGAGGATTAAAATTTTTCTCCAACGAAGAAATTGTGGAAAATTAGCATTCCGTAACAGCCTGTCGAAAGAATTCAGGCCGGGCTCACTTTATGCGTTAATAAAATTTGAATCTGACATCATAGGATATTTTGAGCTGTCGCTCGAAACTGCATAGATTCATTAAATATAGCAGCAGATCACTAATAACAAAAGAAGTCAACACCCCCTGCAATAAAGGATTTAGGCAAAAATAATAGACATATTTGTCACCCTAATGTTCCTAAATTTGCGGCTGATTTTCAGTATTTTAGTGGTTTAATTGTTTCTATTTTTTTATATATCGCTCTTTTGGGCTTTAAGAAAATGTGTATAATGGCTGCCCCAATCCTTAAAGCCCATTGTACAAATAGCCGATTACCGATCCTCGGTCGTCTCTCCAAGAGCTATATCAACAACAGCTGTAGTAGGGATTTTTTTCGGTACTTTGAAGCACTCAGGCAGAGACTCTTTTGTATTGAGCAAAACGACTTCAAGGGATACAGATTTGATAGACTTGCCTATACTTGTAAGTGTTTTATGGGCCGAAGGAATCAGTTTGGCTTTCGGGAGTATCCTTTCTAACAAAATGGCCGCATCAGGACTGTTGATGTTTGACGTCCAGTGAGGATTGTCTTTTAATTGAGCCAATAGATTACATAACTCAAAAGGGCCTTCGGAGAATTGGGTTTTACCGAGATAGATTCTATCTATTCCCTTAAAAAGTTTTTGAGCGATTGCTTTATTTGAAGCTAAATATTCCCATAACGGCGTATCCTTTCGGCATGTATTTTCTATATATAGTGTTTTGCCATCATCGGTTCTTTTTAAAGATATGCTACATTCGGATCGTTCAATTATGATACCCCCATTACCTTCCAGTAATTTAATTTTCTGGGGCCGGTGTACTTGATAAAAAAACAGAAGTATGAGAGCGCAACTTATTAGGAATAAACCTATCATTTTAAGGTTGATACGCATTACTTAAGCTCCCAAAACAATACTTTTCCTGCATTCCAGTAACAAGAACTCCCGCATACGCTTTGCAGGTCGACTGTTCGATGCCAAAAATACAGAAAAGATTGTTTAGCAACCTACATTTCGCACTAAAAAAGTTTCTTTTGTCCCTATTTATTTGCCAGCCTTTTTTCATTTATGCGGGCTCAAATTGCCACCACTTATCCTTGAGATTCCTATAAATCAATTCAGGTACTCCCAATAATTGAAGCACTTGTCCGTGAAGGTCCGTAACACCTTTAACAGATGATAATATAATGGATTCCCGTTGTAAAATAATGGACAAGTGTACATTCCTGAAAAAATTTGAAATATTATTCCACGTCGGTGTCTTTGTTTTCATTTTACTTGGAAGTATGGCAAGCGTTTCTATGCCTACCTGTTTCATATTCTTTCTGATCTTCCTCTCAATTAAGCCAACTATCATCAGTGCCACAAAATACAAAAACAGCATGGCTTCAATTCGTTTGGGAGTCTCCAAAAATACGGGTGCCACTCTTAAAATTGATTTGGCCGTATACATTCTCTTTTCAAGGTATGGCTGATTTTTATACTTCTTCAAAATCTGTGCAGCATCAATTGAACTGTTGGTGATAAGCGGGAAAATCCCATCTTTTCGCTCGGCTTTCAAGATTTCATCCTCATTCAGGTCGTACTCAAGTTTGAAAGAGATGAGTTCTGTCTCATGGTAAACAGTTCGTGGGCCGGGTCTTCCTGGGCTTGCCTGCTTCTTGACCACCTGTTTTTCTTCGGTCACATGGATGTTGAAAAAAGAGGCTTTCCCCTTGCAGGCCATTATTGCCGCAGATTCAATTTGTTCTTTTGTTTTCAATTTTCGTTTGTTCAACTTTTTCGATAACTCGGCCAATTCTTTTTCTGCTTTTTTAATGGCCTTTTCTCTGCGGGCTTTGTCCTGATTTTGTTTTGAACTGCTATGAATCCAGATTAACCGATATCCTTTCATCCCCTCTGCTTGTTCAAAGGTTCTGTAAGTTATAGATTCTCTTTTTTTCCGAGAATTAGGTACCACAATACCGTCTTGCCAATCTACATCATTCGCCTGAATATATTCGTAAAACGACTTCACTTCATTTCTGTTCCGGGGAACAATAGTGATAAATTTGCCACCTTGGTTATCAATATGATCCAGGTTTTCCATGCTGCAAAGTTTACAATGTAAGCGCTTAATGAACCGCACCTTGTCTGGGTCCGCTCGTTATGCGATATAAGGAGGACCGGCAAGCTTGGTCTTGTCGAGGTATTGAGGTAACAAGGCTTTGTAATCATCCTCGGTCATGGCATCGGGGAGTTTTTCCAGGAGGTAACGAAAATACCAATATGGTTCAAGACCATTTGCTTTGGCGGTTTCAATTAGGCTGTAAAGGGCTGCACTGGCAGCAGCACCTTCAGGGGTTACAGAAAAGAGCCAGTTTTTCCGTCCGATCACGAAGGGGCGGATAGTATTTTCAGCCATATTGTTGTCCAGAGTGACATAGGCTGTATCCGCATAGACGACCAAGCGGTGCCATTGATTCAAGGCATAGTTGACGGCTTTGCCAAGCAGGCTCTGGGGAGGAGCTATCTCCACAGTGGCGCCCAGCCATTTTTTGAACTCATCAAGCACAGGCTTGGCCTTTTCCTGACGTTCCTGAAGCAGGGCATCTCCGGTAAGACCTATCTCTTTAGCATCTTTTTCAATCTTGTAGAGCTTGCGGATGTATGACAGCGCCTTGCCGGCTTTACCGGTTTTCTTTTTACCCTTTGGTTTTCCGGCAGCCTTCACCACGTCCATGAACTTACGACGTGCGTGAACCCAGCATCCCATATGCAGAATACCCAGCACAGCATCAAGAAAGGAATAGGCACTATACCCGTCCGTTTGAACTACCCCTTGATAGCCATTCAGAAAAGCGGCAGGCACATCTCCTGACCTGGACGGATGATACTCAAACAGGATACCGGGATGTTCGGCAGTTCCACCTCGGAATACCCACATGTAGGACTTGGTGGTGTTGCTTTTATTGGGTTCATTAAAAACCTGGGTCGGTGTTTCATCTATATTGATCAGCGGCCCTGATAAAATCTCCTTTTTAAGCATCATGAGGAGAATCTCACAGCTTTCGGCCACCTTCCGTGCCCAGTTGCACATAGTTGCCCGGCTGATTTCTACGCCGATCCTAAGGAACTGCTTTTCCTGCCGGTAAAAAGGCAGGGCATCTACAAATTTAGCCACCAGAACGTAAGCGATCAGGCCGGCCGTTCCTATACATTTTGGAATAACCTGCTCAGGCATGGGAGCGATGGCCACAGTAGGGCCTTCACTTTCAACACCTTCACAATGCTTGCAGGCATATTTAGGGCGGATGTGCTTAACGACCTGGATTTTTGCAGGGATAATGTCAAGCTGTTTCGAGGTCTCTTCGCCGATACGTTCTTTGAGGCATCCGCATTCACATACCTTCTGCGCTTCATCAAGATCGTGGACGACTTCGATTACAGGAAGGTTGTCCGGGATAGGACGTCGTCCCCTTTTTTTCCTTTTATGGGCCGGAATATCAATCTCCTCATCCTTTTCAAGCTGATCGCCGATGGGAAATTCTTCTTCCGGCATTTCAAAAAGGGAGAGCTGAACCTGGTTTGATTCGACCGGTTTCTTTTCGCTTTGACGTCCAAAAAGTTGGTCCTGGAGGTATTTTATCTGTTCATTGAGGATTTTGATTTCTGATTTATAGCTCTTCTCTTTTTGAAGAAGATCATAAACCATTTTTTGTAAATCAATGACATTCTCAATCGTATTTCCAGCCTCTAAAATCATGATTAAAATATAGCATAAACGACTGAAAATATATACTAAAATCTTAATAAAGTGCGGAATATTTTAGCGGTTTATGAGCCTCGGTCTGTTGGATGGAAAGCCCGTCCATCAACCAGGAAAGTTCCCGTTTTCCGATCACCACAATCTGACTTTGCGACGTCGGCCATTTGAAGGAATGCTTCTCCAGCCTTTTATGCCATAAGCAGAAGCCATTTCTGTCCCAATACAGTACCTTGATCATATTCTGCCTGCGATTGCAAAAGACAAACAAGTTGCCGGAGAAAGGGTTCAACTCCATATGTTCGCTGACCAGAATGGACAATCCGTTAATGGATTTGCGCATGTCCGTATGTCCCAGAGCCAGGTAAACCTTGATGTTGTCAGAAGGCAAAAACATTACAGCACCTGTAAAACCTGCAGGACTTTTTTCAGGGTGTCCTGGGAAAACTGCTCTGGAATCTCTAAGCTGAACCTGGCGTCCACCATGAGGCGAAGAGGGGAAGATACATTGTCTCGAATAAAAGGGACACTTTGTTCCGAGAGGCTCACAGGGAGCACGGCAAATTGTACCTGCCCTTCCTCTTTAAAGAGCTTCCTTTTCCAATACCCGAAACGGTGGCGAACCAAGCCGTTTCGTCTGCAATACTCGGCTTGACTGAGGCCGGTACTCTTCCAGTTAGTCAGATGTTTCTGGTAAAATTGGTGAGGGGTATCCCTTGATACTGATGATTCCTGGCAGTTTGCGGTAGTGACAACTTGCTCCATGCTGTAGTAAGCCTCCTTCCTTGTCTGTTCGTTGAAAGATGGCCCACTATCGCACGGCTTTCGAACCGATGGAAGATGGGGTTTATAGAGCGCTTACCAGATTAAAGACCTGGACCAAGCTGTAAAAATCATATTTCAAAACCCTCGGGCAGGTGACTCGAAAATCGGTGATTTACAGGGAGTGCAGGTATATAAATTCAGGTCAAGGAACCAACAAATCCTGTTAGCTTATGAAGTCGTTGAATCATCGCTATATTTGTACACATTTGGTTCTCATGAGAATTTCTACCGCAATCTCAAGAAATATCTAAAAGATTAATGTAAAAGACAAATAGTAAAGGGGTCAAGTCGACTCTTGACTCATTTTCGTGTGTGTCGTTTTAAAATGCCGATTGTAGAAATGTTATTCCAGCCGCTATCTAAAGCTATTATGCTGCTTGGATGTCTTTTTTGTAAAGAGAATCATTCGATTTAAAATTCATTTCCCCTATGATACGATATCATTGCCAGCGCGGAGGATAGG
>JADGFI010000080.1 GCA_016743945.1 Desulfobacteraceae bacterium | reverse complement strand
ATCCTTTGTTAAAACTTTTAGGTCCTTAAGACCCGCTCATTTTCTTTTCTCACTGACCAATTTTCAAAGATCAAACTCTTACTTGCGAAGGGCTGTTTAAAGTCTGTCCTCCTGAAGACCGGCAGATAATGCATGAATTTTTAACCAATGTCAAACCTTATTTTATTTTTAATAATATTTAGATTTTTAAAGAACTACAAAGAATACATACAAACTCAATTCACAAACGCAAAAAGCCCTGATCATGGCATTCTGGATCATAACATTCAGGATCAAATATTCTCAACCAAAATTTAACGAATACTCAAAAGGGCAGGTAAGACAATTTAATTGAACGGACCTGTGACCATATGTATGCTCCAGGTAACGACATAATAAAAAAGGATTGCAGTGATGCTGAAAACCAACGGATTTACCTTTTTCCCTATAAATGAAAGGTGAATCGTATCGGCCTTTTCCGGGCATACTCCCTTATTGATACAGTTGTAGCATCCCAGACAATCATCCCCTGATATGGTTTCCTTTTCAGACACCTTGATTTGCACAGGACAGACCTTGTCACATCGGTGACATGAGATACATGCCGACGAATCCCGCTTGATTGACGTCAGTGGAAACAAGCGGTTTATCAAATTGTATCCGGCTTTTTGGAAACAGACGTATTTACAGAAAAATCGAGGTATTAAAAAAGGCACCAACAGGATCAAGCCCTTCTTTACCTGAATATATGTTGATGAAAAGGTCGTGGATTTGTACATGATCATATGATCTCCCCAAAAGTAATCAATACCTTTTGAAACGATGATATATAAAAAACCGGCTAAAAATAGGTACTTTAAATATCTTAGCGGCTTGTCCACAGATTCAGGAAGATTGAACTGGATGGTTGGAAAAAGCATTTTCCCAATTTTGCTGATAAAATAATCGGCATTGCCAAAAGGACAAATCCAACCACACCAGAACGAGCCGAATACCACGAACATTATCAGGACCGCCAGTTCAACTTCAAATTCCAGTTCCATACCAAAAATAGTCTCTGGTATCCAGGGAACCCATGGAAGAAACAGGAGAATAGTCATCAAACGAATGAAATCCCGCAAATGGAGCAGATTCAATCCTTCCCGGCCCATTGTTTTTCTTTTTATACTCATGTCTAATTTTTAACCATTCTTATGGTTTGTGGAATACTTATCGAAATCAAGGGGTTTGCGGTTAATTTATTATTGTAAGTCAATCCATAGAGGAGATTCAAAAATGCCTTCAACCGCTTCCTTTTCCAAGGCTAAAAAAAGTTCCCATGGAACGGCGTAGGTCAAGACATTATCCGGCAATATTTTTCTTACGTTTTTTCTGGCTGCCAGATCAATCAGACCAAGAACAGCTCTTGGGTCATGGGATCGGGCCTCTTTGAAAACATAGGCACCGAGCATCTGGCATGCTCCGCTCTGTGGGGTGACAGTATCGTTGATCCCTTCACGGATGGAACCGGCTAAAGTCATAAGGGCGGTGAGCTGAATTGGATCAACCGTAAAAATAACCGATTCGGGTGTTTCACCTTCTGCGAGTTCCTTTAACGGCTTGATGATTCGATATTTTTCCGGAAAATCATAAAGCGGCACATCTTCAGTGATCCATTTGTACGCCCTTTCCCTTGAGCAGAAGAGCCGCTCGCCTTCCATGAGTTTTTTGCGAACATGCGGATTTACTTTATCTGCAATCGCCTGGTATGCCTCTTTGTCTGTTGCGTCTTCAAGCCCCCTGGTAAAAAGGCCGACAAATGTCTCAATTCCCCCTAGGGATTTGTCATAGGCGGTTCCGAATCCAAGTCCGGCAGATGCTCCGGGACATCCATAAGTTTCACGGTCAAAAACAATAGTTTTGCCCTTGGTCACGGCCTGGGCAAACAGTGACATAACACAATAATACTTGTCTTTTTTGGCCTGGGTCGCATTGGCAGGTTTTTCATTGCTCCTGAGAAGAACAACAGTTTCAAATGACGGCTTCAATTTCTTAACAATCTTGCTTTCCATTATTAAATCTCCTTTGGTTTGATATGGTGTTTGTTATTTTTATTATTGGTGACGATAATCTGAATTACAGCCAGGACGATTCCCCCGATACTCATGCCGCAGGCAACAATAAATGGGCTCCCACTTCCCCGGGATACAGGCATCCATCGTTTCCCTATGCTGTCAATGATAATCGGGGAAAAAAATTGTCCAAGGAACACCATACTGCTGACAATGGCCATGGCACTGACTGATTGAGCTGCGTCAACTGAAGTTCTGACAGAGTGAAGTATAAAGGGCATAAGAAAACCTTGACCAAGGCCGATTAACCCAACACCAAAAAACACGGAAACAATCCCATTGGAAAGGTAAAGAATACCGAATCCTCCAGCCATGACAGATATGGCTACCGCGATTGCAAAATGCTTGAGTGCACCCTTTATTCGATGAAAATAAATACCCATTAGAAAGGCTGAACCTGTCATCATGGCAAATGCCATCCCAGATGAAGCAGCGCTGCCCATTCCATTTTTTTCTATAAAAAAAGAAAGATTTACCGGCACGCTATAAAACACCAGCATCAAGGCAAACATGGCAAATCCGCACAGATAAACAATTATGGGTATATTTTTTTTGGCTGTGTCGATTGCTTTATTTTTTCTCGCAGGCTCCGGTAAATAGAAAAAAACCATACCAATGGCAACAAACCCCATGGCATAAGCACCGAAAGCATAACGCCAGGATAAGGTTGCCACTATCCCGGCCATCATCTGGGCCGCCATACCACCAAAGTTATTTGAGGCACTTATCCAACCCATCATCTGCATTGCTTTTTCACCTTCAAAAAAATCTGACACAATGGCCGTGGATATGGGCATTATCAACCCCACGGAAAGTCCTAACAGAGCCCTGCAACACAGCAGAACTTTTATTGTTCCCGCAAACCCGCCTCCTAAGCCTCCGACAAGATAGAGTATTAATCCTGTGAGCAGCACGGTTCGTTTTCCAAAAAAGTCACACAGTCTGCCTGAAATCAATGCAAAGGGAATCACCACCAAGGACGGCAATGTAAGCACCAGTTTTATCAACCCGGAATCGGCAATTGGAAAAGCTTTTGCAATATTTGCAATGGCAGGAGAGATAGCCGCACCAGCCATGACTGTAAGCAGCGCCACCGATAAGATCGCAGGTCCGATATTTTTATTATCTGTTACCATTAGAACTTTCTTTCATGTTTGAAATGATCTGTTTGAGAACCTTCTTGCACGTGATCATCTCAGCAGAATTAATACCTGTTGCCGCTTGATTAAGATTTTGTTTAGCCAAGTCTATCATTTTTTCCTGTATTTTCTTTCCCTTTGGCAGAAGAAATATGCGATTGATCCTTCGATCCTTTAGGTCGGGACATCGGTTGACCAGGCCCCGACGTTCAAGGCCGTCAACAAGCTTTACAACGGAAACTTTATTTTTATGGGTTTTTTGGGCCAGTTGCTGTTGTGTTAATCCATCCTCGAACCAGAGAACAATTAAAATTTTCCACTGCTCTGATGTTGCTTGAAGTCCAGCATCTGTAAATTTTCGATTGAGTTCAAGCCGCATGAATTGTGAGGCCCAATCAAGAAGCATTCCCAATGAATTTTCAAGATCATAATCTGTTTTTCCGGACATTCGATAACACCCCGCATTAATAGTTAACTATATTATAGTTAACTATATAACTAAAATATATTTTATTGTCAAGACGCTTTAAGGCTGTGCCATATTTTGTGCCAGGAGGGGGTCTATTTTGCCTGCAAGCAATCGATTAATATCATTCTCTTTTGGTCCTTTGCCGTTGGCAATTCAAGAATATAATGAGGGAGTACAAAGCTGCTGAAAACTCGATTTATCAAAAATGTGGTTAATCCTTTAATAAGCATCCAATAGTGATGAATCCAAAAAGTACCCGGCTATAATATTCAATTTACCCGACAAGCCAACGCAAAAAGCCCTACCACGATTATCATGATAGGGCTTTTTGAAGAATAATATAGCGGCGTTCTACTCTCCCAAATTGCCAAACAGATAGCCACATCGACGCTTTTTCATACCAACGGGATTAAGGACTGTGGCATACCAAATATTGTGATCTGAAAATTATCGTGAAAGTTTCACAATTACAAAAATAGTCCACGGGGATGTTTTCCCTTTCCAGAAAAATTTGGAAAACTAAGGGTTTCCCTTATAGACGGGGATGATTTTAGCCCGGTATGAAGAATGGGGTCCCCTCAAATAGCCTATGACTGCTTAAAAAAGCTGTAGGTTGCGGCCGGGACACCTTAGATCATGATATTGAAAGAATTGTGGGGTTCTGCTGATATACTTTCTGGCTTCACCCAATAAATTTTACAGATGAACCTTACAACAGGATAATCCCCGATATCCCTGGAATATTTAGAATGCCCAACGAAGTCCCAAAAGAATCATGTGGATTTTGGTAGACCCCAGGCTCACATCAGAAACAAATACATTGTTCTGAACATGGTCACGGGGACTGATTCCAAAAAAACGATACATGAGATCCAATGACAGGCCAGGCATGAATTCCCAGCCCACACCCGCCATAAACTGATAACCAAAAGCCCAGGTATAGTCATCGGAATCCACTGCCGGTATTGCATCATTTATAATGGGATCAAAGGTTGTTTTATGATGGGCATAAACCGGGCCAATCCCCAATCCTAAAAAGGGGGTGAAATTGGTTGAATTTTCATAGTCAAACATTGCATTGGCCATAAAAGAGTAATATCGGTCCTGGCCGTACTCGTCAGTATCCTGGCCAGCGTGTCCAATGACCTCATCCACCTTTGCATCGATAAAACTAAATTCGCCTTCCAGTCTCAGCCAGGGCAATACTTTTTTACCCAAAACAGCACTGACACCATAAGGAGTCTCAAATTCAATGGTCGCAGTTTTCGTACCGGCGGTTCGTTCGATGTCTTGAGCCCAACCAACCCCGCCACGAAAGGTGAAGTAGTTGATATTTTCACTTTCGGCCACTGCAGTCACTGGAATCAAAACTACACATGAAATTATTAATACTAAATATTTTTTAAAACACATGCAGAACTATCCTTTTTAATAAGCTTTCAGATTAATTTGTTGCCGGTATATCAGGATATAAAATTATTATCTACCCTATTTTTGTGGTTGGTTTATCAGGTCAAAAAAATTAATCCTGGCAATCTTGCCTGAAACACTAAAAAACAGAAAATCAAATAGCAGTTTATATCTTGTGATTACCGACCCGTAATTTTCAAAATTGCCGATCTTGTCCGATCCGATAAAAACCCGATTAGAATAGATGGTGAGCAACTCTTGACAGGCATCAGTGATTCGATTGTCTGGGCAGACCTTTCCAATGACACTCCAGGATAGGTCGATCCAAAGGTTGTCATAGGTGTCCAGAAACCGGTTCAGAGAGGATGACCAGGTTCCTGTTGTAACCGGCATGGCACCATATAAAGTGTACTCCGGAGAATGAGGCCACAGTTTCTTCCATCTCATACAAAAAAAAGGGCTGGGTGGATGGCCCAGGACTGCTCTCCTTCTGTGAGCATTGATAATTCTCCCCGGTGAAAAAGGAGTTCTCTGATTCCCTGCCAGTTGAGATAAAACGTTCTTCGACCCATGTTATTTGCTTTTTTGGACTTTTTATTTTGGAAATACACTTGCGAGGGTCAGTCCGTCAATAATCATCTCAACTGACAGAGAACAAAGCAGAATACCTATAATTCGGGTGAGGATTTCATTCCCCTGTCTACCCAGGAGTTTTGAAATTTTTGAACTGATAAGAAGCAGCAAAAAGGGAATGAGCAATATTCCCATAATGATCCCAACGATAATGGACTGCATGAGATAATCCGGCCCAGCCCGCTTGATAAGGATTACCGTGGTCAAAATAGAGGCTGGACCTGCCATTATGGGCATGGCAAGAGGAAAGACCATCATTTCGGACAGATTCTTTTGGGGCCCGTCACTGGAGTCGCTTGCTGGTCCAAGGACCATGTTAAGACTGACCAGAAATAGAAGAATGCCACCTGAAATTTTAAGAGAAAAAATACGGACCCCCACCATCCGGAGAAGATCATCGCCGCCAATGGCAAAGACAAAGAGAATGCCAAAAGCCACAAGAGAAGCTTTTAAAGCGATCCGTGTTCGAGATGGGTACGGGTGTGACTTCTTTGCCATTACCACCAGATTAAAATGGTTCGGATCTAAGAACTTTAGACAGCTTTTTTCCCTTATATCGCACAGCTCTTATTGGGAGTGAAAATTTTATTTGATTTATGAAGAATCCTGGTAATACAATTATAAGCGTCCCCAAAATTATAGCACACCAAACGCAAAAAGCCCTGATCATTGCAATAATGATCAGGGCTTTTTGAAGAATAATCTGGCGGCGTTCTACTCTCCCACACAGTCTCCCATGCAGTACCATCGACGC
>JADGFI010000007.1 GCA_016743945.1 Desulfobacteraceae bacterium | reverse complement strand
ATTTCCGGTATGCCCATAATTTCTCTTTTGGCAATGATATGTATCCGACGTCCTCCTCGGTATAGCATAGGAACATCTTCGTTAAGCAATAGTGCAATATCGCACAGTATTTTTCCCCGTTTTTCAGGATCGGTTTCCATCTGTTGGGCAAGAAGCAGGTTATCCATTTTCGGATTGTTATAACCTGCGGCATTAATACGGCTTTTTGAGTAAAAGTACTTATAAAGATAAGGACCATGATCCGTCATGGGCGGGATGCGCCAGGACGATATATGATAATTTTTTGAAAATACATTTTTAACGATGGGAGCGATATCCAACCCTTTTGTTTTGACTGTGACGCCGATCTCCTTGCAAAACTGCTGCAGCATAAGACCAAACTCCCGGCCGCGCTTCGTATTGGTATGTATGCATTCAATTTCAACCGGTTTTCCGTATTGTTCAATTAATGACTTTGCTTTTTTAAGGTCATGGTTTCTATACCCGGCATCACCGCATGACAGCCCGTTTCCAAAGGGATGGTGTGCTATGGGAATGGAATTTTTATAACTCATATTGACATAAATTTCCTGGTTCCATGCATGGGCAATGGCTCTTCGGACACGGGGATCATCCAGAGGCGGTTTTGTCGTGTTAAGTAAAGCTATTTCCGCACCGTTACTTTCTCCTTGATAATGCACCAATGAATCATTTCCCTCAGCCCGTTTAATAATATGCCCGCGATCCATGTAGATAATATCAATCTGTCCGGATTCCAGGCTTGCAAACCGTGTTTGATGGTCCGGTACGGGTTTGAAAATGATTTTGTCGAGATATGGTTTTTTTTTTTGCCAGTAGTTTGGGTTTCTCTCCACTACAAATCGATCACCAGATTTCCATTCCTTGAACATGAAGGGTCCGGTACCCGCAGGCGCTCTGGATTGCGTATCCTCCTTCAGGGCCTTGGGAGACATAATATAGCTGGACAATGCCCGCGTATCGGTCAAAATTTTAGGAAATGGAAGCCAGATATGGGACAAGTCAAATTGGACGGTGAACTCGTCTATTTTTTTCACCAACTGGATGGGGGCAATAGAAGCGCGGCCCCTGAATTTATTTTCCGGATTTAAAAGCCTGGACCAGTTGTACACAACCGCATCGGCGTTAAACGGCGTTCCGTCGTGAAACGATACCCCCTGCCGAAGTGTTACTATCCATTTTTTTTCATCCTTTGAGGGTGTCGCAGAAAGCCCGAGTACGGGGATCAGGATCCCTTTTGAATCTGTATCAAACAGCCGTTCATGTATTGTGCTGCTGGCAATGGCGCCGCAGATGCTAAGTGCATTGATTTTTAATGCGTCAAACCCACGAAAATCATTTTCCGCCCCAAACATCAGTGTTCCCCCGTATTTTGGTTCAGCCGCCCGTACCGGGTCCGGCGGAAAGTAAGACAGCATGCTGACCAAAAGAAAGAGTATGAAAAAGATTCTGTAAGATTTTATACATCGTACGCTGTTGATTATGGTGGCGTTGTTTTCCATGCGAACCTCTCCTTAAGGGAAGTCTTGTTCGCTATAGACAAAAAAGCCTGTAGAGACCTGTTCCCTGTTTACTTTAATGTTAAAGCAGGCGCGCCCGAACAATTGTTATATGGATTACCGAAAAAAATCGGATAATCGTCCTGTTGAAATGTTTTAACCGTTTTGTTTACAGATCATGAAAGGACCGGTTAATGAACCCAATGTCAGGTTATATATCTCCTATGGGTTGAAAATGTTCATTCAGGAACTGTACATCCCCGTCGCTGTGGTCGTAAACTTTTCGATACCCCTCTAACATGGCTTGACTGCTAACTGTCAGATATTTTTCAATCACTTCATTGTCAGTTAACAGCTTGCCCAACCTGTTACTCACTGTTGTGGCCACTCCTTGGGTGAACATGGCCCTTGAGTAACGTATTACCCTGCACTGTTCCTGGCTAAGACCGTCGAACCCCTGGTAGCCTTTGAGAAGATTGGTGAGAAAGTCCCAATGGTTTTGAAGCATACGGCGTTCCAGGTCGCGGTTTCGCCCGTCGAGCATGCACCCAAACAACTGGCTATTCTCTCTTGCAAAGCAGACGTATCCGACCGCCTGATCGATCCAGGCATCACCGGTATATTGTTTTGACTCATAGTCTCTAACCAGTTCCCATCCTTTTTTGACGACCTCATTTTTGAGTGTTTCCAGATTTTTAAAATGGGAATAGACGGGCATGGTGGAGCACCCCAGATGTTTAGCCACTGCTGTTATGGATAGTTTTTCCCAACCATTTTTTCTAACCATATCAAATGCGGTTTCAAGAAAATCATTTATTGTTAAATGGGTCTTTTTGGGCATGACAATTCCTTGATGAATTTTAATATGATATCTATAATAGGCTATCTATAATAGATAACCTATATAAGGTTTTTTTTAGTGTGTCAAGGGCTTTTTTACCCTGTAAAGTTAATAAGATGGCAAATAGCCGCAACAGGCTTATTAAAGGATAAAAAGTTGTCTTCGCATCCACCCTTCCTAGAGCCCCCGCATGTATTCGGGTCGCCGCGTCTTTGGGTCATTAATACCGTCTGTAACTATCTTCAGGAACTTTTTTTTGTCTTTTGCCAGTTCTCCCTTTAAACTCAGATAATTGGACGCATGGTTGGTGTTAAATATACACGTTTGCAGATCATCTGCCGTGTGTTCTATCAAGGTGTATAATTCCTCTAAAATTTGAGTCCCGGAGCATGGCACAAAGTTATTTGCTTCATTTTGCGCCCAGATTTCAGACCCTGGCGTCACCTCCAGTGTGAGCGGTGAAATATACCATTTCCTTGGCATGGTGGGGGCCATACGGTTTATTAATTTTGCGGATTCCATGGCATGCCGCTGACTTTTTTCAGGATTGTTCCCCGTCAACCCCAAAAGGAAAATTCCAGACCAGGCAATTCCTGCCCGGTGGCATTTTTGGGCCGCAAGCGCCAATTCATCCTGGGTAACACCTTTGTTACACGCTTTGAGAACCTGGTCATCTCCACTTTCAATCCCCACATAAACCATTGTAAAACCGGCATCAGCAATCCGTTTTAAATCATCATCGGATTTTTTGAGGATATCTTGGGCATGGGCATAGGAACTGACTTTTTTTAAATTCGGATGTTTTTGATAACAATATTGGGTTAATTCAATGAGGACCTCGGGTTTTACAACAAATGCATTGCCATCTTCGAAAAATATTTTCCGAATTTTATTACCGTACATCTCACCTGCCTTGCGAATATCGTTCTTGATTTCTTCAATATCTTTACGCACAGAAAATTTTTTTGTTCGATACATCGAGCAAAATGTACACCGATGGGTACAACCATTCGTAACGCCAATCAATAAAGAATCCCACTCTGAAGGGGGTCTGAATATGGGTTCAACTAAATTTCCAACATCATAATTCATATTTATATCTACTCTCTTTAGGGTGTTGCGGGGTCCGATATCACTTATAAATATGCTTCAGTATTTTTTTATTCCCCAGTTTTAATGGTTTTTGTTATTTACTTCTTTTTATCATGATCCGATTTCTTTGCACAAGCTGTATTTCTGTCCCTGATTCCATAAAATTAAGAATTTTCCGGAAGGATTTCATTTCTAACATGGGGAGCCGGAAAAACAAAATCATAAACCCAATTAAACACAAGTGAATATACCGGAACAAAAATTAAAAAAGACAAATCAAATACAAGCGCTTGAAAAAAAGTAATACCCATCCACCACATAATCATAGGAATAGTGACAAACATAAGAGATATTTCGAATAAAATCGAATGAAGACACCTAAGACGAAAAGATCTTGGATAAAGGGGGTGCTTCAAAAAAATTAGTACCCGGTCAAAAAAATAATTATACAATCCGTTGCAAAGCATAGCGACAATACCCAACCCCAGGCTCATCATGCCCGAATGACTAAAGCTTTTATTGAGTATCAGGGCGATAATAGGCGTACACACCATCAGTAAAACCAATTCAAATAGTAGTGAATGCTTCACTCTTCCCCAAAACGTTCTCATATTTTAACCCTTTCGATATAATTTTATATAAGTTTGTATTAAATTTTACACCTTTCTTTTACCTGCATTAATGGTTATAAAACAAGTTGGATTCCATCTAAATAACTGATAGGTACTTTTGTGAATTTATCTTTAAATAATCTTAAAACCTTTATCAAAATAGCCGATAAAGGTTCTTTTTCTGCTGCAGCAAGGGACATGGGCAAGGCACAGTCCGCTGTCAGTACAGCTATTGGCAATCTTGAAATTGATCTTGGCGTTGCGCTTTTTAACCGCCAGGGAAAATTTCCAGTGCTGACCCAAGAAGGCCGGGTGCTGTTACGGGAAGCGCGGCAGATTGTGAATAATTGCCATGGTTTTATGGAACGAGCCCGGGCCTTTGAAGGCGGGATAGATTCACATTTGCGTATCGCAGTGGATGAAATCATCTCCCAGGAAATACTAATGGATTTGCTCGAAAAATTTGGGAAAAAATATCCTGAAACCCAATTAGAGATCCTTTTTGGTGTTTTGGGTGATATCCAGGCAATGGTTGAAGAGGATAGAGTGGATATTGGCATTTTGGTCCCGAATTCCTCACCGAGCCAGCTCATTCCAAACAGATTGGTGTCCCACATTGCATTTATCCCCGTCGTTGCGAGTGATCATCCCCTGGCTAAAAAAAAGAATCTCAAACTTCATGATCTTGAAGCCCACCGGCAACTGGTTATTACCAGTCGTGGTGGAGAACGAGAAGATGAATCCATTATTTTGGGCAAACAAATATGGATGGTTGAAAGTACAGATGCGATTATAAATCTGGTTCGCAGAGGGTTTGGTTGGTCATTTCTTCCGACACAGGCAATAGCAAGTGATATTAAAAAAAGAAAGCTTGTTAAATTATCATTGTTTATGGATAGAGTAGAGTCTTTGATTCCTGTATATCTGATCTGGAACCAACAGCATCGTCTGGGTGTGGCAGGTTTGTGGATGTTGGAGGAATTATCAAAAATGAAACATAGATATTAAATTGCAATTATAAGCGTTTCACTCTTCGCATGTGGCCAGGCGCAAATATTATGCTCCGTCCATGCCGGTTATATAGAAAATTGCGCTGGGTTTATGGCTTTTTCATTAGATTTATCAATTTGATTTGTCCCGCCTCCCTGGTTTACTATCCCTCAAATTTTAATGGAGGGATTATTGTGAAAAGAAGTAAAAAAATCATTGTTGTGGCCCATTGTATCCTCAATGCCAATGCAAAAGTGGGCCCCCTGGCAATGTACCCGGGGGTGTTACGGGCGGTGATGGATCAATTTATTGAAGACGGAACAGGCATTTTGCAGCTTCCCTGTCCTGAATCTTCCTATCTTGGAATCAACCGGTGGGGGATGTGCCGGGAACAATATGACCACCCGAACTTCCGGCGGCATTGCCGCAAGATACTGACCCCGTCCCTGGATCAGATAGAGACCTTTGTCGCGGCAGACTATGAAATTATCGGGGTCATCGGCGCTAACGGAAGTCCCAACTGCGGGGTCACCAAAACCCCGTCCGGGCTCATGGGCGGCGTCATTTCAGATATAAATACCGTGGAAGCACAGCTGAAAAATTTTTGCTATCTTGACCAAAACGGTGTCTTTTTTAGTGAATTAAAAGTCATGCTTTCTAACCGGAAAATTAGTATTAAATTCATGGCCATTGACGAAAAAAATCCCTCCTCTTTAATCATTGAAAAATAAGGAAAGCAAAAATGAATATAAAAATGCCCCTGGCGGCCCTGTTAATTTTCTTGTCCCTGATCGTTTTAACAGCCAACGGATTTGCTTCGGACAATTCCTGGGAAAAAATAAAAGAAAAGGGGGAACTTGTTGTGGGATTTTGTGCCCAGTATCCGCCATTTGAATTTAAATCCGAGACCGGAGAATTACAAGGGTTTGATGTGGATCTTGCCAATGCCATCGGTAGAGAATTGGGAATTGATGTAAAATTTAAGGACGGCGAATGGCAGGGATTGATTGCCGGAATGAAAAAAGGCGACTATGACGTTCTGATCACCTGCATGGGCAAAACAGCCAAAAGAATGGAGATGGTCAATTTCAGTGACGCCTATGTGGATCTAACCGAAGTGATTGTGGTTAGAAAAGAGGAAAACAAGATTCAAGGCAAGGAGGACCTCAAAGACAAGGTGGTCGGCGCCCAGATGGCCTCGAGCAGTGAACGGGCCCTGGACGGGATGGCAGATCAGGTTGGAGAAATAAAACGGTTTAACTACACCACCGAAGCCTTTCTGGATCTGAAATTCAAACGAATCGATGCCCTGATTTCCGGGCTGGCCTATGCCGTCGTCCAGATCAAAAAAGACCCTTCATTTAAAATTGTGGGTTCCCCCGTAAGCGCTACCCCCATCGGCATTGCCCTTCCCAAGGGATCGGATGCCCTGACATCCAAGATTGACACAGCCCTTGCAAAGATAAAAGCCGATGGCACCCACACAAAAATTTATGACCATTGGCTGAATGTCAGCCAGGACAACGCCCAATAATCGGATAAAATTCTATGGATGCATTTCAAATAGACATTATCCTGAGAAATCACCGGGAGCTGCTTGCCGGGGCGGGAATCACCCTGCAGATAACCGCCATTTCCTTCCTGATCGCATTGACCATCGGTCTTGTGGTGGGGGTTGCCCGGGCAGGGTCGGGGTGGACCGGAAAACTTTTCACCCCCTATGTGGAAATTTTCCGGGGCACCCCTTTGCTGATTCAACTTTTTTTTATCTATTACGGGTTGCCCTCCATCGGCATAACCATCGACAATTATGTCGCCGCATACCTGGGTATCGGTTTGTGCGGCGGCGCCTATATTTCTGAAATTATCAGGGGAAGCCTGTATTCCGTCGATAAGGGACAACAGGAAGCAGCCGTTTCCATGGGGCTTTCCAAATTCCAGACCCTTCGCCATGTGATTCTTCCCCAGGCGCTCCAGGTGGCAATCCCTCCCCTGATGAATTCTTTTTCCTCCCAACTTAAAGAGACCTCCCTGATATCGGTCCTGGCAATCAATGAATTAACCAGATCAGGTCAAATGGTATATTCCAGAACTTTCAGACCCTTTGAGATCTACCTGGCTGTGGGAATTCTCTATTTTATGATGACCTACACGGTCTCCCTTCTTTCCCGGTATCTTGAAAGAGTATTCCATGTGCACGGAAAAATCGCCCGGAAATAATAAATGAGTTTTTTCGACATTTTTCTGTTCTGGCGGACTCTCCGGCCAGGGGAGTCCATCAACCCTTTTCAGGCAGGTTTACCTCCATTAGATCTTCGCCCAGATGGACCCGTTCATTCTCTCCCAGGATTCCCAGGGCAAGGCCCAGAATGGTCCAGGCATGGACGGCATGGTATCCTCCCCCAAACACCTGGCCAAGCTCATGGATCTGGGCATGGCAGTTGTGGCATCCTGTGACGCAATAATGGGCGCGGGTCTCTTTGATCTGGTTGTCCTTGGTCTGTCCGTACATCAACCGCTGCTCCTTGAACCCGGACTGGAGAAACCCGCCGCCCCCGCCACAGCAAAAATTATTGGACCTATTGGGAACCATGTCCACGAAATTTTCCTCCCCCACACAGGCCTTGACAACCAGGCGCATATCATCGGCTGCAGGGTCCCCAAAGGTTTTCCTGACGATCTGGCAGGGATCCTGGAGGGTGAATTTAATTTTCAAATCCTTATTCCAGCTTGAATCGGGCTTGAGCTTTCCCTCCCTGATCCATCGGGCATAGTATTGGTACATGGTTGCCACCTCAAATTTGTGGGAAATATCAAATTTTTGCAGTCCTACCAGGATTGCAAAGGTGATATGGCCTCACTCGGTGTTGAGAAAGATTTTGCACCCTAGTTCATCGCATTTTTCAGCACTCCTCCGGGTCAGTTTCTCCCATCCGTCCTCATCGGCCATGAACATGCAATAATTTTCAGCGGCCCACCCCTGGCTGCCGTAGGTCCAGTCCACCCCGGCAAGATTAAGGATCTTCCACAAAGGCCCCATCTCCTCGGGTTCGATCATGGGTTCCCGGGAATTCTGGTTGATGAAAAACTCGGCTCCCTTCTTATCAATGGGAGCCGCAAGCTTCCTTGCTTCCCATATGGGATACTCCTCCTTGATCTCGTCTAAAATATCCTCCACCACAAACTCAAAATCCTCCTGGGAACATCCCATGGCTGAATTGCTCGGCCGTGAAAGGGCCATATCGCAGGAGCCCAGTATTCCCTTTGGCCTCTTATCCCGGGGAGTGAGTCTTCTTGCGTTGAATACAAGCTGGGGAATGTTGATCTTCATGGGACAAACATAGATGCACCGGGTACACATGGTGCAAAACCAGGGCCAATTGTTCTGTTTAATCTCCTCATCCATGCCAAGGACAGCCAGCCTCAGAAATTTTCTGGGATCCATGTTGTCAAAGCCCGTGGCAGGACAACCGGAAGAACAGGCCCCGCAGGTAAGACAGGCATTGAGATTGCCCCCGTCCGGAAGCAGTCCCATGACCATATCCTTGAACACGCTTTTTCTTTTCCCGGATAATTTGATTACCTTTTTCGACATATATGCCTCCTTTTTTCCCAGAGGACGGCTCTCTTTGTGCCTCCAATGGGTATTGTCTTGTTTTAAGGCCTTTGTCCCCAATTTCTTTTTCAAAACCGAGTCAAAAACAGATCAAAGAAAGTTCAGGATATCTACAAAATAGTTTTACCAGAGGTCAAATCGACGATTTACCATGGAATTGCAATTAAAAAATGGGAAGAATTTATGTTAATATATAGCAAATATCCGGGCCTGATGTAAAGTAAGGTTTTTTAATCCCGGACATAAAACCTGCCACAAGGAAGATTGTTCCCAAAAAAGCTGAAACCTTTGATGCAACGCGGTAGATGGTCCAAAAGGCAAGCTATTTGGTTCAAATTATAAAATTTGCGGTCCTAGGCGGCCCTAAAATAATTGTTTTCCAACTTTACTTTAGGGCCCAGGTCCGATATCTAATCAACAAAAATTAAATTGACTTAGCGCGCTATCTCGCGGGCTTTTTGCATTTAGGCATTAGCTGTTAGCTAATGCTAATTCCTATACTATTGAATTATGACAGGTTTATTTTCCTAAAAAAAAGAGGCCTATGATTATTCAAGGATTAAAATTAACCCTGCTGGGAATGATGGTTGTTTTTTCTTTTCTCGTCCTCCTCCTCCTGCTGATCATCATCCATCTATCCGCAAAACTGCTGAGACCCTACACGCGAAAAGAGGCATCAGCGATCACCTCCCGCAGACCGCCGACCACCGGGAACCCAAAGCCCCCGGAAGATAACCTCAGACTTACTGCCATTATCAGTGCGGCAATTGCCTGACCCGCTCTCCTTTGTCCGGCGGCACCTGTCAGCCGGATATGATTTCCATGTGGCATGCCCTCAAAGGGACCGACTATTGCCTGGACATTGACGTCCACAAGATCCTGGAAGCCAACCATGTCCAGGAGGAATGTCTCAAGGACTACTTTTTTCCCCCCGAGGCACAAAAGATCTCCCCGGAAGTGATCCTTTCGCCCATGCCCGGGGGTGCATTGACGGCCAATACCATGATCCTGCTTCTGGGAGCTGCGGCCCAGGTGGGAATTTTATTCCTGGGGTCCATCGCCTTCTCCATCGGCACCGCGTCGGGGATTCTCATGGCAAAGATGAATCTGATTTTTGAAACAAAAATCAACCCCCTGATCGGCTCGGCAGGCGTATCCGCCGTTCCCATGGCGGACCGGGTCAGCCAGAAAGTCGGTATGGAAGCCGATCCCCAGAACATTTTGCTCATGCATGCCATGGGTCCCAATGTCGCCGGTGTTATCGGTTCTGCCGTTGCCGCTGGCGTATTATTGACATTAAAGCACCTGGCGATGTAAGATAACCTGTGTGATAGTATAGGAGAAAGAGATGACCATCCGCGCACTGATGACCCGAAAAATTCCCAAGCTGACCAGCGGCATGGACGTCGCCCTGCTGCCGGCCCTGTCAGAAATGCTCATTGAACTCCGGGGCATGGCCCATCGCCAGCCGGGCTATATTTCCGGAGAAACCTTAAGAAATGTGGATGACCCCAACGAGTATCTTGTTATCAGCACATGGAAAACCCTTGAAGCCTGGAACTGGTGGCTTCGCAACAATGAACGGGCTGAGCTGGAAGGCAGGGTCGATGCCCTTCTCGGTTCCTCAACGGTGTACAAGGTTTTTAGTTATGATTAAAAAAAAGCATAAAAACAAAGGCGCTCAAGCGCTGCAGCTTGCTGAACTCATTATCGACAACAGCCCTGCCATACTGTTTCGTCGCCTGGCTGCAGATGATCCCAGGCAGCGCAGGATGGTTTATGTTTCTCCCAATATATCGCGCTTTGGTTACCAGGCAGAAGAGTTTCTCAATGGCACCATTATGTACCGTGATCTGGTATATCCTGAAGACTCTGGGAGAACATTAAAGGAAATTAAAGATTTTGTGGAAAAGAACATTGAAACCTATACCCAGTGCTATCGTATCATCACAAAATCCGGAGAAGTCCGTTGGGTGGAAGACCGTACATCCATCTTCCTGGATACGGCAACAGATACCCGGTATCACCAGGGTATTGTCACAGATATCCATGAACGTAAAATTGCCGAGGAAAAACTTTTGGAAGAACAGGGCAAGGTTGAAAAGGCATATGCCTTGCTCTCCAAATATGTGGCACCCCAATTAGCCGAAACCATATCAAATGGACAGATTGACTTAATCTGGAGACATTACAGAGAAAAATTGACCCTGTTTTTTTCCGATATAAAAAATTTTACCCGGATAACAGACGCTTTGGAGCCCGAGGACATGGGCCATTTATTAAATGAATATCTCACCCAAATGAATAATATTATCAATAAATACCAAGGCACACTGGCACAGGTAATTGGAGACGGTTTGTACGTATTCTTTGGCGCTCCCAAAAAAACAAATGATAAGAACCATGCTATTCGATGCCTTAAAATGGCAATTGATATGCAGGTAAAGATGCAAGAATTAAATAAAAGATGGTTTGATATCGGAATTGATGAGACCTTACAAATCAGATGTGGAATTAACACGGGGATGGCAACCGTAGGCGGCTACGGATCATCTGAACGAAAAGAGTACACAGCCATGGGAATGCAAGTCAATATTGCTGCTCGGCTTGAAAGTGCGTGTAACCCCGGCCATATTTTGATCAGTCATTCGACATGGGCATTGGTTAACCAAGATATCCCCTGTACTGCCCAGGGACAAATTGAAATTAAAGGATATCATCGACCCCTAAGGGTCTATGAAGTTGATCCAGGATAGAACCAAGGCTATCCAAAAAACCGTTGAAAAGGCATTCCGGTTGACAAATGTTTTTGTCCCAAAATCTCAGGGAGTATTATAAACTGATATGACCCCTTATAATTTCAATTAACCCTAAAAAATTGGAGGCAGGTACCATGAAAATAAAAAAAATTCTCTGGCCCACGGATTTTTCCGGCAATTCCGAGAAGGCAATTCCCCACATACAATCCCTGACAAAACTATATGATGCTCAGGTTCATGTGCTCTATGTCATCCAGGAAATTGCCCATCCCATGTCCTGGTATGGAGACGCTGGTGAAATGCACATCCATGAATTAATCAAACAGGCGAAAAACTCGGCCAGAAAACGGCTGGACCAGATTTGCGATCACTATATGGGAAACGGTTCCCTTTATGAAAAACACATTGCCATCGGGGACCCGGCCCAGGAAATCTTAACCTTTATTAAAGCTCAAAAAATAGATCAGGTTGTAATGGCCACCCGTGGAGAAAAAGGACACTTCCAGTTTGGAAGCGTGTGTGAGAAAGTAATGAAAAACTCTCCTGTCCCGGTGACCGCCATCCCCATTTTCCCCGATATTGCTGCCTGATTATAAACTAATTTTCATCAAATGAGTTGACAGGATCGCCTTGATTGGTTTATTCGTCCCTTGTTTTCCGATTCACTTGGCTTTTTTTATCTTTACAATAGGGGTGTATGCGTGGCATTAAAACCAACCATTTACAAAATAAAAATTTCATTGTCAAATATCGATCAAAATCATTATGACAATTTCGATCTAACCATTGCCCAGCACCCTTCTGAAACACGTGAGCGAATGATGGCAAGGGTCCTGGCTTTTTGCATGAATGCCAGGGAAAATCTGGCGTTCACAAAAGGCCTTTCCGCCGTGGAAGAGCCCGATATCTGGGCGAAAACTTTGGACGATCGGCTCACCTTGTGGATTGACATAGGAGAACCGGCATTTGACAGAATCAAAAAAGCAACCCGGCTTTCCCCTGTTGTCAAGGTGTATTCCTTTAACTTAAAGTCTGACAGCTGGTGGGCAAAGGAAGGGTCAAAGTTCATGGACTTGAAGGTCTGTGTTTTTAAGTTTGACTGGAAAAACATACAGGAACTGGCAACTCTTGTGGAGCGGACCATGGATTTTTCCATCACCATTTCAGACAATATTGCCTACATTTCCGGGAAAAAAGGGGAATGTGAGGTGTCTTGTGTGCCATTACAAAAATCTGCGGCATCACCGGAACGCCGCTAGGTTAATTCCTCCTAACGCCTTGTTTTAAAACGGGCATCACCGGCCTGGATCTGGTCAAAAATCGTAAGATAGGTGTCATAGCGTTCCCGGGCAATATTTCCGCTTTCAACCAGGGCAGAGACAGCGCACCCGGGTTCTGTGCGGTGGCGGCAATCCCCGAAATGGCAGCGCTCTTCCATGGCCTCTTCAAACCCGGGGAAATATCCCGCCAGGTCCTCGGTGGAAATATCCACCAGCCCGAACTCGTTAAACCCCGGAGTATCCACCAGCTCCCCTCCGCCGGGCAGAGAATGAAGGGTGGACACCGTGGTGGTGTTGCACCCCCGGTTGCCCGTGGTAAATAGTTCTCCCACCCGAAGATCCAGTGCCGGGCAAATGGCATTGAGCAAACTGCTTTTTCCCACCCCGGTGATGCCCACAAAAAAACTGCGCCCCTGCCCCAGGTAGTGTTCCAGGGCTTCTAACCCCTCTCTTGTTATCGCGCTCACCACAAAAACTTCCACAATTTCCTTGTAGGTGGCCATGATCTTGTCAGCAAAGATCCAGGCCCCTTCCAGATCCCCCTTGTTGATCACCAGCACCGGTGTCAACCCGGCCTGCCTTGCGGCAACAATGGCCTGGTCAATATACCCGGGGGTGGGCAGGGGCATGGGGGATACCACCACCCCCAGAACATCCAGGTTGGCCCCCACAATCCTCACACTGCCCCGTGAATCCCTTCGGCAAAGCTCGGTTCTGCGCGGCAGCCGCGCAAGGCGATGGTCCTTGACCACCACGTTGTCACCCACCACATGGCCTTCCCGCCGTTTCACCTTGACCATCCGCCGTTCCCCGGATTCAAACAAAATATCCACGGCAATCCCATGGTGGGACACAATCACGCCCTTTTCCTCCGGCCCGGAACCCGTGGACGATGGTTTTTTTATTTTTTCAACCCCTTGTTTCTTAATTTTCAACCGCTATTGCTCCGCCTTTAAGTATGGAAAATCATTTCAGGTTGTATATTACAGTGCCAGGCCTTCAAAATCAACGAAGAATCTCTCTTTGGAATACCCGGCGACCCCATCAAAAGACTACATTTTTGCGATGAGGGTTTCCAGATACCGGGATTTCACCTGGCGACTGGCCAGAATCTGTTTGACCGGGGGAAGCTTTAAAATCACCCCCAGAACCGCAGACAGGGCCCTGTGGCTGAACAACACCCGGTTGTCAAAAATCAGGTGCTGGAAGGTCCCCCGTTCAATGGCCATGACAACGGAACGGTGGGCGCTGTTCAAGGGAGTAATCACCCGCTGGTCCAGGGGAACCAGCGTCAGGCTGCCTTCGGTACATGCCCGGACACACAACCCGCACCCAAGACAGATCTCCTTGTTCAACCGGGCGATTTTTCGTTTGGGTTTTTTAGGATCATGGGCCGACACCAGGGTCATGGCCTCCACCGGACAGACGGTCACACATTTACCGCAGCCCATGCAATCCGTACTCTTTATTTTTGGGATAAAATTTGAGGTGTGCACCGGGTTATAAACGGCAAACCTGCGCGCGGCAATCATGGCCTCGCAGCAGCAGGCGCAGCAATTGCAGATAAAATTTACCCGCTGCCGAACATTTTCCCCGAACTGGACCAGGTTTGATTCATAGGCCTGATCCAGAAGGTCCATCCCCTCCACGGCATCCACCCTTCGTGCATGGTCGTATTTTATCAGGGACCGGGCCGAGGTGTTAAAGGTCATGCAGATGTCCATGGGGTTGTCGCAGGCACGGCCCACATGAAACATTTTGTGGCGACAGTAGCAGGTGCTGATCCCCATGTGCTCGGCGGTTTTTATAACTTCAGAGGCCCGCTCGTAGTCCATCACATGACTCGCATTTTCATTGCTAAGCACCGGTTCATGGACAAAGGTCCGGCCAAGCTTTGTATCCCCCAGGCAAAACAGATCTTTGATAAAATCCTCTTCCACGTTGAGATACTCATAAAAAAGCTCACTCAAACATTTTTGATCGATATCCTCGCGAACGCGCATCATGGAGAACTCAAAGAACCCGGCCATGGGCGGGGGCAGAACATATTGGGTGGTGCCGTTTTGATCGATGTCCACAAGGATTGCCCGGGATGACAGCCGGTCCAGAATTTTGCGGGCCTCGGTAAGACCCATTTTCCAGATTTGGGCAGCCTGGGCGGCAGTAAACGGCTGGATGGGAAGAAGGGAAACCAGACCGGCTTCTTGTTCCGAAAAAAGCATGGCCAGAATTTTGTTCAGTAACTTGGAGGGCGGCGCGCCCTGGGGAAAGCGATTCAAGCGGTCTGTCAGATCGGAATAATCAGATTTAGCGGCGTGATGTGCCATGTGTTAATACCTCCCCCTCCAGTGAATTTTAATCCCGCAATTTCAATCGCCTAGCATCAAGCCTTCCTGGTGAAGGCCAGCTCCATGTTTCAAAAGCAATGAATAAAGAAACAAGGCCTTTTCATCCCTTGTTTGCTCAATGAGCTTTCTGTTTGTTGATGATTCCATTCTTTTAGGATCTCCGTATCGAACCAGCAGGTCCGGCAGATTTTTTGGGATATAAATTTCAAGATCCGGCAACTCCTTCTTCAGGAGAAGGTAATTATTTAACCCCACCGGGTCATAGTCCGGGAAAATCGTTACAGGGGTAGCGTTCAGCGTTTTCAACCAGGCAATGGTTTTTTTTGATACCCAGCCGCCATAGTAAAGAACACTGCCGTCAAAGGCAATATGTTTGAAATATTGATCCGCATACACAAGCAAATCTATATTCTCCACAAGGGCAATGGGGTTTTTTGTCTGCCAGTTGTCACAGGGTTTTATCAGAAGAGAGGCAATGCCGCAGTTCTGAACGATCTTGAAAAGGTTAACCGCTGCCCCGTTATTGGTCCAAAATACCTCTTGTGTGGCTGAAAGCATGAGAAGAAGCGTGTCATCCCTGCCTTTATGGGCATCTTGGTGAAAAGCCACAGCTTTTGCTTTTGGTGTAAGCGCCTGTGTTGATCCGTGATATCCCGTGTTTTTCAACAGGGTAATGATCGCCTCCCGGTCTTCAACCGTGTAAACCCCTCCCCTCCCGGATTTCTCCCAGTTGACAAACCCCAGGTTTTTCAAGTTCAGGATGTCAGACAGGCAGGATTTTGGAACATTGGAACCGCTGATCCGCCCGGCCTCAATAAGTTTGAACAAAATATTTCGGGTTGCATTTTTCAATTTTCCAGGGACCCAGAGGGTTTTGGTGTAAGGCGAAACCAGTCATCCTGGGTAACACAAATTTTACCATCCACCTCTTTGAGGCCGATCCAATAGTCTGCGGTTGACTGGGCTTCAACCGAAGCGAAAACCGGGATAAACCCCGCCTTGGCGCACTGGTCAATTAATGTTTGCTGATTGACGGGATCTATTTGTCCGGCCTCATCAATATAGGCCGGCAAATTGAGCAGATGATTTTGTTTCACATGGAGAATGCGACCCAGGAGCATGACATTTAAAACCACCTTTATGGTAAGGTCTGTGCCGGTGGACTCGATACTTCCCTTGCCAAAGCTTTCAATCTCTTTTCCGTTTTCCAGTTTTAAAAAGACCCCCAGGTTAAAGAGGGTGGGAAGAGATATGGATACCCCTTTTTGAGTAATGATGTGGTTCAAATTTTCCACCGTTCGATCAATGTGTTGGCTCCCCCCGAAAATAGTGTCTTCATTGATCAGCTTTTTAATGGTACTAAGGATATTATTATCTTCATCCACAATGAATTTGATGGTTTGGATATTGGAAATCTTATGCTTGTTCATTTCAGTGTTAAACCGGGCGACCTCATGCTTAAACAGGTCCAGCTGCTTTGCCAGATTTTTGAGCATGGCCCCCAGCTCCTGACTCCTGGCTTCCTGGGTCTTTTTAAGAACCTGTTTGTAATTTTTGATGCTTTCTTTGTCTGTCTGCTCCTGCAATGATAAAATCTGTGCTGAAATATCATGGCCTCTTGCAAACCTGCTTCCGCCCCGGGCCTCAATAACCGAAAAGCTTTGTTCTATCTGTTTTTTAGTATCTTGAAAAACATCCTGCTTTTCCACATATTCATGGATTAACGTTTCGATCTCAATTTGAAGGGTTTCATCACTTTGACTTCCATAATGGGGATTACCGGCCTCATGAAAAAGGGTATCTCCTTCAAAGTCTTTAAGAACGGCAACTCGTCCAAATTCCTTCTCCATATTAAACAAAGCCGTTTCTTTCTCTTTGATTTTTTGTCCATCCCCGATTTTTCTTTGTCCCAGCTCAAATTTTTTAGCAGTTTTCTTGTTTAATCTCTTTTCAACCTCATCGAATGAATCGATTGCCGCCGCAAATTGTCGTTCAATCTCAGGTCTCTTTTTGATCTCTTCCAAAAAGCATTCATAGTCGATTAAATCACGGGCCTGTTGCCTGAGCTTTTTTTCAATCGCCTCTTTTTCTTGTTCTTTTTTTTGAAAATTGAGGGCAATATCCAAATTGCCCTGGAGTTCTTTTAAATCTTGAACCGCATTTTCCAGATTGTTCTGGATTTGTCCATGATTGATATAGTCGTCCAGGCAAACCGTATCCAGTTTGGCAAGATTAATGAGGATGTTCCCGTCATTGTAAAATCCATTTTCACAAAGGGTTAAAAGCTGTTTTAATCGCTGGACGAGACCCTCGCGATTATGGATATTCAAATCTCCCTCATCCACTGTAAACGAGGTGAAAATTTGCTCGTTGATCAGTTTCATTAAGATTTGAATGTCTGATTCATCAAAGCTGTCCTTGATCACAAAAAGAAGATTGGATGTGATATGCGTTAATTGTGACGTCAATTTTGTGATCTGATTTTCACATATATTAATTTTTTGCTCTATTCGTTTGGGCGGATCAACAGACGATTTTGCCAGCTCACCGGTTATTGTGTCCCTTTGTTTTTCAAGAAAAACCAATTGTTCCTGCCGGGTTTCCAGGCAAGGAGAAAGCCGAAAGTGCAGGTCTTTTTTTTCCAATCCCTTAAGTTTGTCTTTCAAGTCTTCCTTTCGTTTATAGCGCCGCTTGGATTGATCGGCAAAAATCTCAAGCGCTCGTTCAATGTTAGTGAGCGAGGTTTCAATTTCATCAAATTCCGTTTTTAATTTCCCGATAGCAGCTCGTTTAAGATCCCGCTCTGTTTGATACCGATTCTCAATAATTTTATAGGCCGACGTTAAAAATTGGCCGAGGCTGTCATGTGTCGCTTTCAAACGACCAAGCCTTGCCACCTCTTTTGAAATGTTTTCAGCGGTTTTAATTTTATTTCTGTCTCGCTCAAAGGACTGGTTATACTCTCTATACTCGGTCATGAAATCACCGGAAACCGTATCCCAACTTGGCAAAAGGGCATTGATCAAAAACATTTTGACCTCTTCCATGCTAAAGTCATTCATGTGGAGAAGGTTTTTAAAAACATTCATGAACAACCGGTAATTTTTATCCGTAAGACTTTTGAGCCGGAAAAGGCCAATGGAAAACTTTTCATTTCCCTGGAGGGTTATCTCCTTGCCGATCAGGGCATCCTGCATCTGTTTGGGCTTGAGCCGTTTCACCCAGACATCGGTGTGCCCCAGGTGCCGCTCCAGTTCTTTCAAGGTTCTTATGGATTTTTTACCCTCTTCACCCGGCTCAGCGACTAAAAAATCGGCGAGATCCAATTGCTTTTTAAATGCAAACAACTGATATTCGTATCCGGACAGCGGCCCGTTACCGGCAGCACCCAACACATACAACCCATTGTCCGTTAAAACTTCGGACAGCACATAGGAGGTGTCATAGGGGAAATAATATTTCAGGGTCTCTTTCTCGTCTTTTGGAAAAACCATATCCCGCCTATTGCACAAAAAAGGAAATTGAAGCGCATTAATGGCGGTTGATTTTCCCACATTGTTTGTGGCTGAAATAGACAAGGGCCTGTCAAGGGGAAAATCCCCCAGAGAATAGCTTTCCGTATTTAACAGAACCAATCTGCGGATACCGTAATGAATGTTAGGCGTCATTTGATTCTTCCTCGGGGTACTCGGATTTTAAAGGTTCAACAAATTCTGCAAACAACGCGGTAAACCGTGAGACAGACTTTTTGAACAAGATTAAATAATTATCCCGCAAATCTAAAAACCCGTATTTTTGC
This sequence comes from Desulfobacteraceae bacterium, assembly GCA_016743945.1. Classification (GTDB taxonomy): domain Bacteria; phylum Desulfobacterota; class Desulfobacteria; order Desulfobacterales; family Desulfobacteraceae; genus NBML01. Next base: position 249,514 of record JADGFI010000007.1, on the reverse strand, counting down.
AGTCGGTTAAGCACATTTATCAAATCGGATTCGTTTTTGACGTTTACCTTTTCCATGATCTGCCGATACTGATCCACTCGTAAGTGGGGCAGGTCCTTCACCAGAAAATGATCCTCAGTGATGGCGGAAACCGGATCCTTTCCCTGGTCTGCCAGATAATCATAGAGAACGGCCATGAAAAGGGTAAATTTCTTGCTGACCGTATTCACCGAGACCCGTTCCTTATCCGGCTCAAAATAATAGACCCCTGCCTGGCCTTGGCAAAGACAATACCCCAATGAATCGAATAACTCCCTGTATCGGACCTCGCAGGCGGTTAAATCCGCCCAGAGTTCTCCATCATCAATACTCAAATGATACCCACTGGAAAAATGATGAAATAATTCTTTAACAAAGCGTAAAGAGGTAAGCTCCTGATCATTTTTGTCCATATAGTTCCACCCCTATATTCACCCCGTCAATGACATGGGTTTTTGTCTGGTAGCGCCGGGTTCCTGTTGTTTTAACCCTTAGTGTTTTTTCCGTCATCATCAGCAAAACAATATCTAAAATTTTCCCGGTGGAAAACGTCGGGTATTGGTCAATGGCCCATTGCACGGCATCGGCAATGGGCAGGCTGGCTTGGATATCATTTAACACCGCATACCGGTTCAAAGGCGGCACCCGGTTTGCCATATCTTTGGCATTTTCTTCACTAGGTAAAATGAAAATTGGCGGCGCAGGATTTTCTTTTATATCCTTGAACCCGGCAAAAAATTTGAGCAATCCAATATCATTGCTCAACAAAGGAGAGCGTTCCTTGAAAAACCAATCGATGGTGGCCTCTTTTTCAATGGCCTTAAATTTATTTTTCCGGGCATGGGCCAAGATTACGGAAGTCCCCCGGGTCACCCGGGAATTAAGCCTTGCCACCTCATACAAAGGCTGCAAAATTTCCCTGGACAATCGAAAAATCTGGATAAGAGTGGCCTTCATATCCACCACCATGTGTTTGGCCATATGAACATTTTCCTGCTCACTGATCAAAACATAGGTTCGATCAAGAATATCACTAGCCCTTTCAAGGCGGACAACCACCTGGTCGGTGTTGGCATCAAAGGCCCCCCAGGGGTCAATCAATTCCCCCATGGGGGTGATATAGTGATCCCAGGTTTCAAGCACATCGGCATATCGCTGTTTTAAGGGGATAATGGTACTTTTCTTGTTTGACTCCGCCACAATGTTCTGGATGGCCTTATAATTATGAAGGGCCTGGGCTTTAACAGTCTGTGTCTGTCGGTTGATCTTTTTGATGCACCGGATCAGCAGATCCAGCTCCCGGTTTTCAACCGCCTGCAATAAATTTGCGCTCAATTCATCAAATTGTTTTAAATGAACCATGATACTTTCGGACAGGCCCAGCTGTTGTTCATTTAACAGATTTTCAACAATTAGTTCTGTCAGGTAACTCAAATTATACAGGGTCTGGCCGGAAAGAATCTGGGTGATCACATCATGGGATAAGAGCTTTTCAATTAAAACAGTGACATTTGTTTCAGGATGGTGGGAGCGGATGGTCTGCACCAGGGTGACCTGATCCATTGGCCCATCCTTGGCAAGATCAAACAATTCAGCGATCAGGTCCCATCTTTTTGTCAGAAAGGTTAAGTAGCCCTTGGGTTTCATCGGATATCCCCTGTACTATTATAACTTGGTCATAAGATTAAGATTACCGAAACCGATTAACATCATTTCTGATCCTATCCATTTGAAATAGAACTTTTATTCCGCATCCTGGCATTCATTGTTAAAAATATATTCCAACTTAACCATTTATAGTTTTTTCATACAAATAATAGTGAACTTAATCAACCCGTAAAAACAGAAAAAAAGAACTTCTTAGGTATTCGATGACCCTTCCCGAAAGCAAAACACAAGCAGCTCCCCCACTGATCCAGATTCGAATACCGGAACCCTTGTTCCCAATTACTGGCTGGCCCTGGAAACCGCTGATACCATCCTTATCAATGACAGGATCGCCCTTCAAAAACTTTTGGAATATCAGAAAAAAAAGCAAATTCCTATCTGCCGCTGTAGTGATAATAAAGCACTGATAAATTATCAGATGATAAAGGCACAGACCTATGATGTAAATGACGCCCAGCTTGAGCAAGCTGAAAACAACCAGAAACAGGCCAGCGAAGAATTGGTATCTTCCCGGAATAATCTGAAATTGATCCTTGACTGTATTTCTCCCCAGACATCTATTTCAGATACCAGGTTCAACGCCATAATTGTTGGCTCAGGCATATCCCCCGGATCCAAGCAGAAGATATACCAAAGGCAGCATATACAAAATTGCCCGTATTACCGGCGAGCCCTTCCACGAGTCCATAAGGATGACAACGCAGAGTCCGGCAAAAACAGAAGCCCCCCGCAGGCCCATGGACAGGTAGCTCCACTTTAGAATGGCGGAGTCAAGCCCGGTAAATACCAGGATTGATGAGGCCGACAGCACCACCAGGGCGCAGCAGCGGATTACAAAAAGACAATTTTTTTGTTTTTTAAATTTTATTACTTTCCGGATGCCGTCCATGTAAAGGTTGGTCGTAACTCCCAGTACCAGGCCGGCTCCCGTTCCAAGAACCACCAACAGCAGCCCGGCAGAAAAAAGAGCAGCAAGGCCCTGGGGAAGGATAAGCTTGAAAAAAAACGGCAACGCCTGGGCACTGTTGCCTTCAAGTTCCGGGTAATATGCTCTCAGATAAAGCCCGATGATTATTCCCAACAAACCAATGGGAGGAATAACGGCTGCACTCAAAAACGCCCCGTTGCGCGCCTGCTTAATGTCTTTTGCAGAAAAAATGGCCTGGAGATAAATCTGGGTGGATAGTACCCCCACAATCATGGATCCAAAGTCAAACAGGGTGGATTTTACCCCATAGGAAAAAAAATTTAAAAATTGCCCTTCACGGGGAAGGCGTGCCAGAATTTCTTGAAAGCCCCCGCCCTTTTGAACAGCAAGGAACGCTGAGAATATCATAATTCCATAGAGCATGAAAAACTTGATTTTACCCACAATGCCTGCCCCGGCAATACCTCCTGATACGACAAACATGGCCATAAGTCCTGTGGTAATCCCAATGGAAACCCCCTGGGAAAAATTAAATACAGACTGAAGAATAGCCATTGCCGCAAGAGTTTGTGCAATGATATGGATGAACATGCCCAGGGAATTGAAAAAACTGCTGTAATATTGAAACCGCTGGCCAAAATAATGCCCTAAAAATTCAGAAACTGTGACCACACCCTCGCGTCTCAGGGCCACGGCAAAAAAACAGCCCAGGACAAGACATGAAATACCGCTTCCCAGGGTGAAAATCCAGGCAGCCACCCCATGGTCATAGGCGGCCTGGACGGTCCCGATGGTGGAGACCCCGCCCACCAGAGTGCCGATAATCACCCAGGACACCTGGGTGGAGGTCAAAGAGCATCCTGCTACGGAAAACTCTTTTTCATTTTTTATTGTTCCGGACTTTCGAATCACAAGATATGAAATAAACGCAAAAGAAACAACAAACACGGTAGAATACAGATATTCGTTCAAAACTTTTCCTAAACCCTTTGCAAACTTTAAATATCATTCAAAAAAGGTTTAGATCTACACCTGCTATATATTTTGTCAAGCAGTTTTAACCCGAACAAATTAAAATTTTGTATCGATTTGTTGAGTTGAGTGAAGAAATCATATAACTGATTTCAAAATGGGTGAAAAAAATTTGCTTATGGTTGCGGGCAGACAGGATTCCATGCCTAAGTCTGCCCATGGTATTATAGATACCTTATTGATTTAGTTAATGGATAGGAACATCATAGGCGTTATCCCAGGGATTAACCAGTGGAATATTGATTAAAAGGAGTCCATTCTCATAATCCGCCTCACTGGTTTTAATCTCAACCGGGCAACAAAAATTTCCTGTGGAAACATATTCAACATCATCTTTTTCAGCCCGCAGACTGAAACTGTCATTATTCATTTTAAGATGGATGTCTTTTTTCTTTACACCAGGGATTTTAAATTCCATATGAAGACTTTTTTTATCTTCATCCACACAGGAACATAGATCCGCCGATATTCTTCTTTTATTAAGTATGTCGTTTTTCATGATATTTATCTCCATCGTATATACTGTTTTTTTTAATTATAGGACAGGGAAGCCTGCTTTTTTCCAGGCGTCCACCCCTCCTCCCAGGACTTTGGCGTTTTTAAATCCTACATCTTGGTATTGTGCTGCCAAACCTGCAGCACTTCCTTCATTTGGTCAAGCACAGTAAAAAAAGAGTTCCTGGTTTTTTTCCAGTTCACTTGTTCTTGCTTTAAATTCATTTAGGGAGATAGCACCTCCCAGATGAAAGTTCTTAAATTTATTATCATCATCATACGCACAAACAAGCAGTGCGGATTCATTTATTACTTTTTTCCTGACATCAGGTGCTGAAATTCGTTCTGGTTCCATTGGTTTTATCTCCTTATGGCAGTTGTTAAAGCAGGCTCTCTTTTGTGATTTTTTAATTTATCAGGAGAGTCACTTTTGAACATAAGACGATAGTTGGCTACTTCAAGTCAAAGTTTGATAAAACTAACAAAAATAGAGTTTACATGACAAGTTTTGTGATTATTTTTAATTGGCAGGTTTTCATTTGGTAAATCCAATCAATTTCACCCTTATCATTACCTGGAAACCTGTCCACAAGACAACCATAAGGAGAAGCAAATGCCAATACATACGATTGAGACCTTTAACGTCCAGTTTTTAAGTATTCTGGATGAAAATGGGAATGTTGATCCTGATATAGAGCCTGAGATCTCCAGGGAAGATCTCCTAAAACTTCACCGATTCATGACCCTTTCCAGAATGGCAGACACACGAATGTTGAACCTTCAGCGTCAAGGAAGGCTTGGCACCCTGCCGGTGTGCACCGGCCAGGAGGCTTCTTTTTGTGCACCTGTCCTAGCGATTCAAGATACGGACTGGTTTGTCGGGTCCTATAGAGAATTGGGTGCCCGTCTCATGAGAGGTGAACCGCTTGTCAACCTGTTGCATGGGTTTAATGGATTTGAAGAGGGAGAGGCTCCGGCGAAAACCTCAAGGACGCTTCCCCTCTCCATTATTTTGGCCTCGCAGCTGCCCCAGGCAGTCGGATTGGCTTACGGATCTCAAATGCGGGGTGAAAAAGATATAGTTGCCCTGGTTTTATTTGGAGACGGTGCAACATCAGAAGGGGATTTTCATGAGGCTTTAAATTTTGCAGCAGTCTTGAATGCACCTGTTATTTTTTTATGCCAAAATAACCAGTATGCCATTTCCACTCCGCGTCAAATACAGACACGCTCTGCAACCATTGCTCAAAAGGCCATCGCATATGGTATGCCGGGAATACAAGTTGATGGAAATGACCCCTTGGCAGTCTATTCAGCAGTTAACTCGGCTGTAATGAAAGCACGAAATAATGAAGGGCCATCTTTGATAGAGGCATTTACATTCCGTATGCTCATGCACACAACAGCGGACGATCCTAGCCGCTACAGGGATGATAAAGAGGTTGAAAAATGGAAGCTAAAAGACCCATTAATTCGATTTAAAATCTACCTGATCAATAAAAAAATATGGGATGAGGAAAAGCAAGCAGCGCTTGAGGATGAATTAAAAGACCACATTGACAAGACTGTCAAGCAATTTGAATCCAAAAAAAAGTTCAAACCGGATGCACCCTTTGATCATGTTTTTGAAACACCCCCCCCTTTTCTTGAAGAACAGCGTATGGATTTCTTGAAACATATCAAAATGGAGACGGAAAATGGCTAAAATAAATATGGTCCAATCTCTGAATCAATCCCTCCATGAAGTGATGGAAAATGACGAGTCCGTTCTCATAATGGGAGAAGATATCGGCATAAACGGCGGTGTGTTTCGTGTCACTGACGGATTATACGAAAAATTTGGTAGAAAACGGGTGATTGACACACCCATTGCGGAATCTGCCATTCTTGGGACGGCTATCGGAATGGCTATTGCCGGTCTAAAACCTGTTGTGGAGATGCAGTTTTCCGGGTTTTCCTATTTAATGATGCACCAGTTGGAGGGAAATGCAGGAAGAATGCGAACCCGGTCCAGGGGGTATTTTACAGTTCCGCTTGTGGTCAGAATGCCCTATGGCGGAGGCGTCAGAGCACTGGAACACCACTCCGAAAGCAAAGAGGTTTATTTTGCACATACACCCGGGGTAAAAGTGGTTATACCCTCAACACCGTCCAATGCTGCGACACTTTTAAAAGCTGCCATCAATGACCCTGATCCAGTGATTTTCATGGAGCCCAAGCGCTCCTATCGTTCATTTAAGGAGACCGTTCCCGATCATCCAGACGACATCCCCATTGGTAAAGCCATGATTCTTGAATCCGGTACAGATATCACAATAATATCCTGGGGCGCCATGATGCGGGATACCCTTTCAGCAATTGAAGCAGTTAAGGAGAAAACCAACTGCCAACCAGAGGTGATTGATCTTCTGACAATGTCACCACTGGATTACCAAACAATCATTGAGTCTGTAAAAAAAACAGGCCGATGTGTCATTGTTCAGGAGGCTCAAAGATCCTTTGGTCCGGCCTCAGAGATCATTGCTTTAATTAATGATTTTGTCCTGATGTACCTTGAGGCTCCTGTAAACAGGGTCACCATGTATGATCTGCCATTCCCGCTTTTTGGCAGAGAACACTTATACATGCCCTCAATTGAGAAGATCACCAATGCAATTTTTCACACACTAAAAGAATAGGAGCTTACCATGTTTGAATTCAAACTTCCGGATCTGGGAGAAGGTATCCAAGAGGGTGAATTGATCAAGTGGTATGTAAAGGTGGGTGACAAGATCAAAGAGGATGACCCACTTTGCGACCTTGAGACAGATAAGGCGACTGTAACAATACCATCCCCAAGAGCTGGGGTAATCGCTCAATTAAACGTAAATCCCGGAGAAACCCTGACCGTGGGCAGTGTATTGGTTAAGATTAATGAAAACAGCAATGAAAATATCAATGAATCGATACCCCCAGAGCCATTGGTCGATCCTATTACATCTGAAGAAAAGACAGATATAGAGCCCAGAAAAAATAAAAACCCGACAGTAAAAAAGGCTGTTGCCGCACCTGCCACACGACGGTTGGCAAGGGAGATGGGAATTGATATCAATACTGTCTCCGGTACCGGTCCCGGTGGAAAGGTGATCAAAGAGGATCTGCAGCATGCCATTGAAAACAAAACGATAAAAACACCCCTGCAGGGTTCCGATAATACCCAATCTGAAAGTGGGACTAAAAAGACAACACAGCTGCAAACGATTACCTTACAAACCGGTATTCCCTTTTTTGAAATGGCCTCTTTACCAGATTTTTCACGTCAAGGACCTGTGGAAAAAGTACCGGTTAAATCCCTAAGAAAAAAAACAGCCGTAAAAACCACATCCTCCATGATTCTTGTTCCACATGTTGCCCATATGGATGAATGTGATGTCACAGAGCTTGAAGCACTTAGAAAAAATTATAATGCGACACACCCATTAGATGACAAACTGACACTAATGGCTTTTTTGATCAAGGCTGTAAGTTCAGTATTGCAGCACTATCCTGCCTTTAATGCCAGTATTGACCCTGAAAAAATGGAAATCATTTATAAAAAATTCTATCATATCGGGTTTGCTGCAGACACACCAAAGGGATTGATGGTTCCGGTTATCAGGGACGCCGACACTCTTAACATCACCCTTCTGGCAAAAAAAATTCAAGATCTCGCCGGGAAGGGAAGACAGGGAACCATCTCTTTACCTGAATTAAGCTATGGGTCCTTTACCATCACCAATGTGGGAGTTATCGGGGGAACGGGCCTTGTTCCAATAATAAATTATCCTGAATCCGCAATTCTCGGGATGGGTCGTGTTTCGAAAAAACCTGTGGTCAGGGAAGATGCAATCGTTATCCGTGAAATATTACCCCTCACCCTGTGTTTTGATCACAGGATTGCAGATGGGGCAGAGGCTGCCCGTTTTATGAATCACCTGAAACGGATGCTGGAAGATCCTGTTATTTTCATGACAGGTATTTAAACATGGGATCAAAAATCCTAGGTTTTATGATGGAACATTCTTATGATGAACAAAGGAGATGAAAAATGGTAATGGGCGAACTGATACTTGATACCGACCTTGTGGTGCTTGGCAGCGGGCCCGGGGGATATACTGCTGCGATTCATGCAGCAGATCTGGGGGTGGAGGTCGTACTGGTGGAATCTGATTCCCGGTTTGGCGGCGTCTGTCTCACAGAGGGGTGCATCCCTTCAAAAACCCTGATCAACATTGTTAATCTAAAAGAATCCATGGAAAATGCAGGCAGCATGGGGTTGAAATATAGCGGTGTCGATGTCGATATCCTGCAATTGCGGCAATGGATAGATTCGACTGTAAATTCCCTTTCAAATGGAATTGCAACGCTTCTAGATAACCGTGAAGTGGAAGTGGTCAAAGGGTATGGCCGATTTATTGAGGACAATAAGATTTATGTTGAAGGAACCAATACAATTATCAGATTTAAACATGCAATCATTGCCACGGGATCACGAATAAATGAACTTCCGGCCGGGATGAATCTGCCCGTCTGGACTTCGGCTGTTGCCCTCAGGTTACCTGAAGTTCCAGCTTCCCTTCTCGTGATCGGCGGGGGCTATATCGGTCTTGAAATCGGTCAGGCATATGCAGGTCTTGGCAGCAGTGTTACATTGGTCGAATTCAGTTCACGTCTATTGTCCGGTGCCGATGAAGATCTGGTGCAGGTCGTTTTAAAAAAATGTAAACAGCAATTTTCAGCCATTCATACCGGGTCAAAAATTAACACCATAGAAAAATCAGGTGCCGGCTTTTTGGTCACATTTGAAAAAGAGGGCAAAATGATACGCCAAACCTTCGACAGGGTATTGGCAGCAACAGGCAGACACCCCAACACCAATGACATCGGTCTTGATGCTTTAGGTTTAAGTCCTGATGAGAACGGGCTGATTCCCACAGATGACCAGTGCCGAACTCAAAAAAGCCATATTTTTGCTGTGGGCGATGTGACAAAAGGACCTGCACTTGCCCATAAGGCCGCCCGGGAGGGAAAGGTTGCCGCCGAGGTCATAGCCGGAGCATCTTCAGCATTTGATAACCTTGCTGTTCCCGCTGTCCTTTTCACACACCCGCAAATTGCGTGGACAGGTCTTACCGAAAAAGAGGCAGAAGAAAAAAAAATCCCCTTTAAAAAGGGTCTGTTTCCGCTTACTGCATTGGGTCGGGCTAAAAGCATTAAAAAAACAACGGGATTTGTTAAGATTATCGTCGATCCTGAAACTGCCCTGATTCTGGGTATGGGCATTGTGGGTGAACATGCCGCCGAAATGATCTCCGAGGGAAATCTGGCAATTGAAATGGGTGCATGCCTGGAAGATCTTATCGTCAGTATCCACCCCCACCCCACATTTTCGGAATCCATCATGGAGGCGGCTGAAATGGCAGCTGGCGGATCTGTTCATGTGTTTAGAAAGAGAACCTGATGTTGGATCGTTTAAACCCTGATATCAGACCTTTTTTCCAGGATGATCTGATGTTGAACACCATAAAAAAAGATGGTGTTTCCCGGTTTAATATTTCACCATTCTTTTTTCCCGCCATTGTTGTGGGCCGGGCAAGCCGTGTTCACAAAGAAGTAAAGTTGGCAGAAGCATTATCGGACAGAATACCAATTTTCAGAAGAAAAGGTGGCGGGTGTTCCGTGTTCCTTGATCCTGGAAGTTTAATCGTCTCGGCGGTATTTCCTGCTGAGGGATATTCTCAAATCCAGGCGATTTTTAACACGTCAAATCTTTGGTTAATAAATGGCCTTAGAAAATCAGGGATCACATCCATTTGCCACGACGGAATCTCTGATATAACAATTAATAACAAAAAAGTAGGAGGGTCATGTTTTTATAGGGCCAAGGGATTTGCTTATTTTTCAGCTTCAATTATAGTTTCTACGGATCTACATATGATGGAAAAGTACCTTTATCATCCACCCCGAGAACCAGATTACAGAAACGGTAGAAATCATCTGGAATTTGTCGCAACACTTGATTCCTATTTTAAGGCGCTAAATATACAAGATCTATCCCATGAATTAAAAATGAATCTTGAGCCAATCACTCTATGAGTACCTGGTTGATCTCAAAAAGTTTTGTTACATGCTCTTACCAATTCAGGCCTGGTGCTTTATCTTGGCAAACACCTCCGGTGTAGGTTTAGGGAGCCCAGCTATTTTCCAGGCAACAATCGGATCAGGAAACACCTGATACTGGCAATCTTTTGATTGCCCGACGTTTTTGCACACAGCTCTTATTATTGGAAAAGCTTCAAATTTTTTATAGTAGTCTCTTATGAATTTTAGAATATCCATCCGATCCTTGCTCAAAGGACATTCCTTTGAAATACCCTCTTTATCTGCCAGAGTACATGCAACTTCTTCAGTCCAAGATTCCAGATCTTCAAGATATCCTTCTTGGTCCAATACCATAGTGTTGTTTTGATGTAAGGTCATGATTTTTTCCTCCAAGAAACCCTATATTTCAAGGACATCTTTTTCCTTTATGAATACTTCATGTTTGCTATGTTATCCTTAAGCTGGGAGATTTGTAATCCGAGCCCGATGCACTGTTTCCCATCCATGCAGATATTTGCATCTTCAGGTTCAAGATATGTTTTTAATTTAAGATTTTCTTTTTTTAAATGTACAACCCATGCATTATTATCAGCACTATATTCTACATTTATATCAATTCCGCATTCTCCTATTTCAGGATATACAGATCTTATTTTTTCACATAATTGAATTTTGGTATACATATCTCCTCCTTGTTATTTCTCGTGGCATTACGATAGGGATCAAAGGAACTATAAATTAAAAATAATCCTTTTTCAGGTAATGTAAATGTTATTTAATTCAAGGCCTTCCAATATTTAACCTGCACCGGGTTGCTTTTCACCTGGTTTATCTGATCGAACGAATTGACCTGAAAAATTTCCCCCATGGTTTGATCGGCCCGAATTCAATCCTTCCCCGGTTTGGGGATATCGGCCAGGCAGTCAAACAGGGTGCCTGGCTTGTCGGGCTTGGGAAATGGCCCAAATTCGACCGCTGGGCCTATTGGGAAAAATTGCACAGCCTTGGACACAAGGTACAAGCGGTCAAAAGCGCCGAGGCTTGTTTGATTTTCTCCAATAGCCTGCCCTGCTGTTTTTCCTTTATGTATTTGGGAATGCAGGTATTCAGTTAATATAATTCCTACAACTTGGTTATGTTGCCCGAATCAGTCTTCCATGGTATTTGATTTTGATTGAAACATAAATTTCCTAAAGCTTTCTGCATTGTTTAACCTGACTGCATCGGCACGGCTCAGGCCGATATCGTTAAGCATCCGGTCTTCCATGGAGAGCAACAGGCAAAGATTATGTTTCATCTGTTGCCATTGTTTGTATCGTTTTCTTGTACGTTTGACAAGGTGCCAGATCCGTTGAAGAAAGGTTAAAAATCCATCGTTTGTTGCGTTCGATTGGCAATCCTGTGAAATCATCATTTACGCCTCCTTAAAATAAACCGGTTATCCAAATGATGACACTATAAAAAAAAAGCATTGATCAAACAAACGAATTGTTCTTATACTAAGATTCAAAATAATTGATACATAGGATGGCCATATGATCACCAATATACCCATGGAATTGTTAAGAACCTTTACTGCCATTGCCGACAGCGGCAGCTTCATCCGTGCGGCCGACATTGTGAATAGGACCCAGTCTGCAGTGAGCATGCAGGTCAAGCGGCTTGAAGAGATCATTGAAAAACCCCTGCTCAAAAGGGACTCCAGGAACATCAAACTGACTGCTGACGGAGGAACACTGCTCAACTATGCACGAAAGATTCTTAAGCTGAACGAAGAAGCGATCTCTGTTCTGAAACAGCCCGAGTTAAACGGCTGTGTCAGTATCGGGCTGCCCGATGATTATGCCACACGGTTTTTACCTGAAATCCTGGCCGGATTTTCACGCACACACCCGAAGGTCCAGGTGGAAGTGTTTTGTGAACCCAGCCACAAGCTTTTGGAAAAAATGCAGCGCCGGGAACTGGATCTGGCCATGACCACTTCAATCACGGCTGATGTTGGAAACTGCAGACTTCTCAGACAGGACCCCACGGTGTGGGTGACGTCTGACCAGCATTGCCAGCATGAACACACGCCGCTTCCCCTGGCGCTTTTCCCGGATGGGTGCTATTGCCGGAATTGGATCCTGTCCGCCCTGAAACAGGCGGGGATCGAATATAGAATCGCCTACACCTGCCCGAGTATGATGGGATTGACCGCTGCGATTTTTGCCGGCCTTGCTGTTTCAGCCATTAGCCAGAGCATTGTGCCGCCGGGAATGCGCCAGCTTCAACCGGAAGAGGGATTTCCCGCCCTGCCCAGTGCCGCTTTTATTTTAGAACGCAATCCATACTCAGATAATTGTGTGGTAGACTCTCTTGCCGAACATATCAAAAAGGCCTTTACCATTGGAATGAATCTATGACAAAGGATTGCTCAATGCCCGGGTGACGATTATAGGGAATCATCAGCTCTACCTGCCAAAAGAGATTCAAAAGATGCTGGAAGGATCAATAAGAATACAATTGGTGTAACAAAATCATGAGACCTAATCAACCCGACTGGTATCGCCTCCTTGACAGAAAATAGGGAACTTAATCAAGTCGCAAAAACAAAAAAAATGGCCCAAATCAAAATCTGCCCCATGCTTTTTGCTGAACTATTAGAATTATCTATTTCAAAATTCGTTCATGGCGCCAGGAGAGAGATTCTTCTTTAGGATGAAATTTTTGGTTTTGGGGCAATAATACCTTTCTGTTATTTAAACTGATAATATCTTTGCATCCTGGGATTCGATCATCAAGTTCTGATGAAACATGCCATAGTTTATCTTTCCCCGGGACAAGCAGAAAATGATCCATTGCCCAATGGTGATTCTTACACAAAGCGATACCATTGCAGGGGTTATCATCATATGATTTGCTGAAGGGGATTAAGTGAGCGGCATCGATAATCACCAACCCGTTCAAATTGATTCTGAGTCCACAGGCAGAACAGCGATAATCGTATATCTCACGAATTGTTCTTGAAAATGCAGCGGACCGGTATCGATTTTCTTTATCATTTGACTTTTCACTGATTTTATCCGAACCATTTTTTAAGATTGTTTCATAAGTTGTTATTTCTTGTTCTTCTTTGATTAACACCCAAACTTCCTTGGTTAATTTGCTGAAATATTTTCGGATTAATATTTCCCGCAACTTGTTCAATTTATTTGGATCCTGCAAATAATGATAAAGTGTATCATCCAAATAAGCGTATTGAACTATATCAAAAAAAGCCTTAACACTTCCGGGACCATTCAGTGTTTTATAACCGGCTTGTTTTCCAGGGAAAGGTTTATGATGAAAAAAATTATCACCGCGCAGATGGAAGAATGGTAAAATTGGATTTAATGCATCATTTTTTGTTTTAACCAGATCAAAGTACCGTTTAAATAACTCAAGCAATTGTGGGGAGTAGTCAATTTTGTTCTCACTCAACTTTCCATTTTCAATTAATGACAAAATCGTCAATATCATTACCGGCTTATGGGGTCTTATGTGACCATGAATCAAACCAGTTCTAAGATTCTGGAATTTATCTAAATAACTGTTAAAGGTCATAATCCCTTCTTTGTCTTACCGAGGCTATCCAAAAGTAATTAATAATTCTGCTTAATCCTCACCGGTAACAATTTCTATTATCAAATGTTACCTTACACTAATCTTTTTTTGTTCAACCGTTTAAAAATATCTGAATATTTAATCTCTGTTTTTAATAGCATTTTTGTCAGTTCTTTATATCCAATAAGATCAATTCTTTCGCGTTTAGCTGCATTTTGAGTAGGTTTTGAAAATTTTTTAGCATTTGTTACAACAATAGATTTTTTAAACTCTTGGCCTAACAGTTGTTTATAATAGCTTGGTGCAGCGAGTAATTCTCTCACAGGGCCCTCACCCGATAATTTTTGTTTACCAGTGTGCTTGCACTGAATCAGCATATTGCTTTTTATAGACAGAACAACCACGTCACAACCTCTATCGTTGCTGACGGCTGTTAGGTAAGTTTCTGCATTATAATTTCGGGCAAACAGTTCTGCAAGTAGAGCTTCAAAGTGCTCCCAGGGAAGCGATTTCAAATCGTTCTCATCAACAATTTTTTCCTCAATTCCTGTAGTATTAAAAATATCGGTTTTTGATAAATCCACTTCTTCTGGGGTGACAACGGCATCTTTAAGGTTTGTTTTTTTTGAAAGCAATTTGTGTAGATTAACATCAAATGAAGTCAGCTCAGGATGATGAAGAATGGGAACATAAACATTAACATCTTTTTTTTGTCCAATTCGATAAACCCTGTCTGTGGCCTGAGCTTCCTTAGCAGGATTCCAGTGTCTTTCCACATGGATGACATTATTAGCTCCTGTTATGGTAAGTCCGACACCTGCTGCAATGGGTGACATTATTATGGTGCCAAAACCCGGTTTTTTCTGAAAATCATCAATAATTGATTTCCGGGTCTTGTTTCCTGCCGTTTTGGCAACTGCAGGAGTATCTCCATTGATGATGTCGGCATTTACGCCAAGAAGCTTATGGCATGCTAATTTCATAAACCGTTGTAATCTTTTATTGATGATAAATAAAATCACCTTTTCTTTTCTGTTTTTAATCTCTTTGAGAATCGAAAAGACAGTTTCAAGTTTGGCCGCACTGTGGGTATATGCCTGTGCTTTTTTTTTGTCTTCAGGAAGGCTCAGGCAACCCCCATCCACAAGATCATGATGGAGGGATATATCGCGTAACTGGTGCAGGCCCTTTAATACGGGATTTTTGTTTGTTTTTTCTTCCTGGGCCGAAATGACGCCATTAATTGCAGCATTATATACGGCAAGTTGTTTATCGATCATCCCTGATGAAAGCGTCTCATGGTACTCCCAGTTTTGCAAATTATCGGATTTAATTCCGACATAGATAGTCTTATCCGGTAATCCTTCAAGTTGATCTTCTTTCAACCGTCTGATCATCAATGCCCCCACATCCTCTCGTAATTGGCGGCCTACCTTTGCCCTTGTATCTGCTGCGTCGTCCGAGGCTGCTTTGGAAATGGGAGAAATATAACGCTTTCGAAACTCTTGATATGACCCCAGATGTCCTGGCTGTGCAGTATCAAACAGACACCAAAAATCACCCAAATGATTCTCAACCGGCGTCCCTGTTGCAATCAGGGTAAATTGCGCATTTAGACCTTTTGCCGCGCGGGTTTGTAAGGCATTTGGATTTTTGATGTTCTGGGCTTCATCGAAAATTACAAATGACCAGTCGATCTGACATAATGAGAACTGATAATCCCTTAATGTTTGATAGGTTGTCAGGATTAACCTTTTGGATTTGTCAAGGCGATCCATCACATAATCCTTGCCAATTTTTAAAGCATAGCGAATGGCATTTTCTGAATCTCCATCCAAATTAATTTTACTAATCTTTTGTCTGATTTCAACCCCAGAACCCTTTACTTTAAACCGTTTAAGATCTGCATCGGACTGAAGAATCACCACATCGTCAAAGAAATTTTCTTTAAAGGTCAGATCGATCTCCTCCCTCCAATTCTCCAACAAACTCAGTGGTGCAACGACCAATACAGGGCGCAGGCTTAAATTTTGTTTCTCAAGATGTTTATAAAACTCATATACCCCAATCAAAGACATATAGGTTTTTCCCAACCCCATATCATCCGCCATTACACCGCCATAGATCCTGTCATTTTTTTCTTTGGCTTGACCTGATAGCGCAAGCCCTAACAGCCAGCGGATACCTTCTTGCTGGTGTTTAAACGGCTGCCTTTTATAATCCTCTGTATGAAGCTTACCTTTATATTGAATTTTTCCCATGTCCTGGTGTATCTTTTCTGAACCATAAGAAAGCACTTCATCATTGGTATGAATATCAACAACAACAGGCTTACTTTTTTGGGAATCCATCTGATCTTCAGTCTCGTCTGGTAAAACATCACTTGTTTGAGTTGATGACTCCGTTTTCCCTTTTTGGAGCTGCTTTTTTATTGCATCTAATTTTTCTTCAATTTTTCCCGGATCGGATATATCTATGGTGGTTCCTAAAAAAATCATTTCCTGGGCATTGTGTTTTTTTGCGTCTTTAAGCCTGTCGCTAAACAATTCAAGTGATTCAGGGTCTTTGATTATCTTTTCAAGATCAAATGCCCCCACATATTTTGAATCCGCAGTTCCCTTTGAAAACCAGGCAAGCCCAGATTCATCAGTTTCTCCAAAATAAGAGTGTTTAAAGATCGTTGCCCCTTTGACGCGCATGGAAAATCCAGTATCAAGGTCAACTATTGATGCATTTAAAAATGCAGAAGGCGTTTTCAGAAAATCATTTACCTGGGATTTGGGTATTTTTCTATTTTTGATAATTTCCCTGGCCGCCTCAAGCTTTTTCTCATCTAAAAGGACAATTTCATCCCCAACTCGAAAGCTTTGGACATTGACATTGTCCCTACCAACCAACTGACCCAATCGTTTTTCGATTTTTTCAACCGAGGTTTCAGTACCAAAGACCGGATTTAAGATGGCCTCTCCGGCATCAGATACTCTAACGCTTACAGAAACACTTTCAGGGCTGATAATTTTTAAATTGTTAAAATGAGATAGATCTATTTCAGCTCCGGACTGTTTCGCCTGCTGTAGTTGATACACTAAAAGTAGGTTGTTATATTCGGTCCTTTGGGAAACATCCAATTTCTGATGTTCTTTAATGCTTTTTATTACAGCCCACTGCTCAGGTGACGGAAGATATATCTCATACTTGCCAACTTTAAGGTAGGGGCCTTGAAGTTCATAGTGTATGGTTTTTTGACCATCGGAGTATTCAAGCCATAATTTGACCTTAAACGAGGATTGGGTTGTCTGATTTTCAACATAAATCGAAAATTTGCCAGGAAATATGGACGGCAGATCAAAGAGCTCTCTTATTTCAGGCAGTCTTACAGCATCATCAGCCAATATACTAAAACCGTTTGGAAAAGCAGTTGCCATTCCATTTTCCTGAAGCATATTTAGAACCATATACTGATTTTGAGCCCAATCATTGCCTTCAAGTCTTTGGCAGGCTTCAAATTCATGAGCAGAAAGAATAAAATTTAAACCAGTTGAATCCGCTTTTGATTTGAATACAACATCGTTTTCGTTTTTTGAAAAATACTTTTGGAAAAGTGTTTTAACGGCCATGTTTAATACGTAAGTCCATATCTTTGTTTGTATTCCTGGTAGTCTTCTTTGGATAAAACGCTTTCAGGATCAATTTTTAAATTTAATTCCTCAAATGCTTTTATCGCCCTGTGTTGCCAACTTTGAGCCATGGGCATGTGTCTTATTATTATGGGAAAAGAACTATCATTGGTTTGCTTATCATACTCTTCGGTCAGACCTAAACCTAGTTCTCGTTGAAAAAACCTATCCTTACCAGGATCTAAAATGGAGGAACTTTCAGGAAGTGTGTCATAAATTCGCAAAGAAAAATTATGGCTTCCCTCAATCATGTGATGACCTTGGATATTCAAATAAATAACAGAGATGCTGCCAGTACAGATTGCATATTGTGGCAACTCAGATTTTTTATAATACTGTCGTAAATATCTATCCGCACTAGCGCTTATAAAAAGTCGACTACCATGGATCATTTTTCTTTTAAGCAGGCCTTCAAGAAATCTTTTCCGGGCAGGGAACATACGCTGCAGGTCTGTTTTTCCACTTGAAACTCCAAAATTTTCCAAAACTTCCAAAAATAAAAGCAGGTCAAATCCAGCCAACCAGCCATTCACTTTTTGAATTCGTTTAAACCCGAGTAGTTCCCACCATTTTTGATATTTCGGACTATTTTTAGGTACTCTTGGGTCTCCGGCTATTTCTAAAATAATATCCTGCCACTCTCTGCTAAGATCTGCTTCTGGTGCTTTATCTATTAATATAGAAAGAATTTCATGACCCAGGAGCCAACCCTCTTCAAAGGGTGCTGTATATACATCCTTTTTTTTGATTTCAGAAAAAATTGTAGAAGATTGATTAGGCGTTAATCCCTCAAGTTGACGAACATAATAATGATACTTGCAGATATCACCAAACCGTCCACTAAAATAATAGGACAACCCCATTTGCTCCTGAAGAGTATCAAGGTCCACCTTCTTTTCAACGGCCTGGTCAACGATCCAATTTGGCCCATCCATGGATATCAGATTCTTGTAGTGTTCTGAGACAGCACTTAAATCCTTTGAAAGTTTTTTATTACCGATTTGCTCAAACGTCGCATGGATTCCATTTACAAGCGCATTCAAGTCTCCGCATTTGTCAAAGCGTACAAAAAAAAGCCTTACAAGTTGAAGAAAAGAAATGGTGCCTGGATATTTTCTGATTAAAAAAATTGATTCCATAAGAGGTGCTGTCACCGGGCAGCGCGAGTTGAACGCTTCGTTCAGCCACAAATCGGTTAAAGCTCTTACTGTCAGAGCATTTGATATATACTTTTCAAGGTGGTTTTCTCTTTTTTTAACACGATCATACAATTGATTTCGGATAAGTTTAAACGACTTGGAGTTTTTACCGGTTTTTTTTATAATCGTTTTTAGTCTTTCAGTCTGATGATCTATCCGGTTTTGAAAATGATTAAAATTCATCTCTGGAATTTTAAAATCCAATTCCGGTATTTTCATTTTGCAGCCTTGAATAAATTATCGACATTTATCATGTCCCTGATGGTAGGACGCTTAACTGTAAATCGGATATCAATTCGTCTGTTTTTTGCCCGGCAAAGGTCATCTTCTTCAGCCTCACACACAGGTCGTTTTGCAGCATAACCGCTCATGGAAAAGAGTGGTATGTCGTGGGTATTGTTGAGATCACTCAATTCATAGCCCTCCTCCATTTCACTATTCCAAAAATCCCAAATGGAAATGGCCCGGTATGTTGATAACCCCCAGTTCCCCATTTTTCGATTGGAGGGCCTGCTGTCTGTATGTCCTTCAATGAAAATGGTATCCAGATATTCCTGCCGCCCATCTTTTGTAATGGCCACATATAAAATTTTACCGATTTCAAGAATTGCAGTTCTTGTTTGCAAGTCTTCTGGTATTGTATATTGATTGCTGTCAAAGCTGAGTTGTTTATCCGGGATTCTAAGGACGGTCTCATTATCACTGACTTCAACAATAATTTTCTTTTTTAAGAGTTCAGTCTTTATTTCATGTAAAATATCCTGACGAACCTTCTCCGCTTTTGCTATTTCTTCTATGGCTGCGCTGATATTTACCCTTGTCTGCATCAATTCAATAATCAATGCCATTGATGCAAGGATGAACAGGATTAGAAGTCCGGACATGATATCGGAGAATGATATCCAGTAAGGATTTTCCTCATCTACATTCACCGACCGTTTGTTTGAGGATAATATCTTCATGCCGGACTCATTTTGGCCTCAATCTCATCCACCACAGTGGCAAGAGAGCTTATGGCGTCTGTCATGATTGAAGTATACTGGGACGTCTGGATGTTCCATTCTTTTAAACGCTCTATCGTCTGGCCGTTAACCCGCTCACCATATTCTGAGATGACTTTTATTATATCTGTTTCAAAATTTTTAACCTGCATATCCAATGCTTGCTGAAAATTTTCCTGGTGTTTCCTCATATGGACAAAACTCTTGTCAGCCTGCTCGGTGATTGAAACAAGTTTATCTGTCACAGTCACAATTCCGGTTTTAATCTGCCCAACTGAATCCGACAACTGCCCCACTTGAGTAGCCGTGCTTTGGTTGATCTCTGTAAGTCTGGCTGCTTTTTGAATTGCCTTGGTAATTGAGTCGCTCAATGCCGTGCCCGCCTTTTCAATGGTATTGCCAACCGATTTAAAATCAGCCCCCACCAAGGTCAGATCTTTGGTTGCAGCATGCATCCCTTGGGCCGCATCTTTATTGGCCAGCGTTACACGCTCCATATCCCTCATAAGAGTCTTACTCTGACCGAGAAGAACGCCACTAACCTCTTTTTGATTTTCCATCATCCCATTTAATTGGGCCATTAAGCCTTGGCTGGTTGATTGTAATTCAGAGGCTTGTTCTTTGAAACATTCATCCCGACTTTCATCACGCGTCTTCTGACTTTCAAGCTGGGTTTGAAACCCTTCAGCCAATTGTCTGGTGGTGGATGCGGCGGCTTCTACTGTTTGCTCAATCGCTTCCCGGCTTTTTTGGTTAGCCGATGAAATAGTGGTTTTTATATTTTCAGCATTTTCTTTTCCGATTTGCTGAAACAATTCTTGTTGTTGTTCAAACTTTTCCAGAAACCCATTCATTTTTTCACCAAGAGACCCCATGGCATCATTCACATTGTTGGAAGCATTTTCCAACATATTTCGCTGATTTTCACCCTGGTCCCCCATTTTATCCATAAAGCGGGAAAGAAGTGAATCCATTGCCGTTTCGGCACCTTTATTGGAATTGGTCACAAGGGATTGAATTGCCGGAGCCATAATGGTTTTCAAACTATCTTCTAAGCCCCCCTGAATCGTGTTAGAAACCTCAACCATGGCTTCTTGCATCTTATCTCCGATCTTTTCGGCAAGGGTCTTTAAAAGTTCGGTGGAAGTTTTGCTATAGTCAGAAATTTTCACAAGTGCATCTTCGGCATTTACACGGGGGTAAAGGTAATCAATTTTGTCCTGTAGGATACTAATTTTTTTTCGTATGGATTTTTCAAAGTATTTTTCGATAACATTGAATACAAGACTTGCAAAGACTCCCCATACAGATGTCAAAAAAGCAATGGATGCCCCATTAATAAGATGTCCTATCCCTTCGCGCAAAACATCAATACCAACATCTTTGCTTATTGATAGCCCGCTAAGCCCCATTTGAAGCCCGGCAAAGGTTCCAATCACACCAATGGCCGTTAAAAATGCCGGGACTGCGGTTAAAAGTCTGTTCTCGGTGATTTCCGAAGCAAGGGTTGATGTGTTGAAAAAATGAGAAGAATCAATCGTATTGTATAGCAGCTCCCCATCAGCAGATGTAATAAGGGTCTCATCAAATTCTTTCCAAAGCGCCCCATTCTTTTTATCATTTTCTGATTCGTGAAGTAGATCCTGCCGTTTTTTGGAAAGGTCTTCTGTGGTTGAGTTGTGAAGCAACTCCATGAAAAATTTTATTCTTTTCGTTGATTTATACCAGTGCCTACCTACATAAATGGCGGAACATACAAACACAACTAACAAAACACCGACAATAAAGGCACTCAGACCAATATTTGTAGAGAATCTACCATCAAAAATTGAGCTAAATTCAGGCCATAACTTTGATAAACTGAAACTGGCTGCCAATTTGTCCATTTTAATCAACCTCCAATACACATTTGAAATAAAAGATTCGAAATTTAGATTTATGCATCAAGGTCTCCATGTTTTATTTTAAAGCCAAGATTCTATTGTCACACTGACATTTATGACTTTGAATCATATTGTTTAGAAATGATTTCAATGTCCCGGCATTTTCTCTCCAATTGATGAAGAATCTGTTGGATTTTTTTTTCGTCGATATTGCGGGATGTTTTTGATTTAATAACACTTTTGAATTGCCTTGGATTAACAACGAACATCCCGTCATAGGGAGTTTGTCTTTCAACGAACCACCCGGGCAGTGAAACTACCGGGATTACCTGAACCGACTCCCCGATCGAACTTTTTAACCAATTTGAAAGCCATTTTGCCTGCCGTTTTGCCTGGTCCAGGTATTTTGTATCGCTAAAATTTGGAAAAGCGATGGCATTTCCCGTATATATTGCTTTTGCATCTTTTTGATTATTACCGGAAACATGCTTGGACCTTGTTTTAGTTTCAACTGCAAAGACACCTGCCGGGCCGACAACCACATGGTCAATATTAAACTTGCCAGCCGGGAAATCATGAAAGACATGATTTCCTTCAGGCATGAGTCTGGTTAATTCCTGTGCGGTAACAAGCTCGCCTTCGTATCCTAGTCTCAGTTTATTCCGGTAATTCATGGCTTTTATAATTTTGAATAAAAAAATAGCGAGCAACAAAATTAATGCACCGATAGTAAGCTGGTAGGTCCCAAAAATTGCTGTAATCCCCATATTTGGAGAAGCTATCATGATCGTATTTATAAAAACCAGTGCAGAGATAAACATACAAAAAACATAAAAGAACAAATTGCCTGTCAGTTCTTGAATTTGTTGGTTTAACGAATGGCCTGGAAGTCTTAGTAAAGAATCGTCTGAAAAGGGGGATCTTGATTTTTTCCGAAGATTGTATTGTTTAAATAGTACAATTACTACACATAAGATCCCTAGTACCATGAAGGTCGCTATGTTTGGTGCAGTTAGGAACAGTTTCATTTTTATCTCTTTATGAAATTAAGATATCCATTCAGAAGTCAAATAACCAAATTGACACTTAGTCAAAAACCGACCTCTTTGCAAGGATAAAAGCTTTGGTTGATCAGTAAAAACAAATATTGCAGTAGGTTTCAACCGTTTAAAATCATATCTTCTCTATCTTCCTATATATTAAAAATTGCTTCAGGATATCCCTCCCTGATTTTTTTCATTTTTAAAGAACAACCGCCGGAATGTTTTCTTTACATCCCTATAGAAACACTGGTAAAGATCGGTGGAAACTTGGAACTCTTTTTTTTGGAAAGAAGATAGAATGATAATGATAAAATACAATTGGTATCAAAACCGATTCAAGATGGATAAAATAAATATTTAACTATGAATGAAAGTCAGAGTAAATTAGCGCTTGATGATCTGGAACGCCACCTGTGGAACGCCGCCCATATAATCACAGGCCCCATTGACGCCTCGGATTATAAAACATATATTTTTCCGATTCTATTCTTTAAACGGGTGTGTGATGTGTACGATGATGAATATGCCGAAGCCCTGGCGTATTATGGGGATGAAGAGATAGCCCTGGCACCGGAACAACACCGTATAGAAGTACCGGAATACTGCCATTGGAAAGATGTGATTGCAACGACCAAGGATGTTGGCAAGACACTGAAAAAAGCATTTAGATGTATTGAAAAAGCCAATGACCAATTGTATGGCATTTTTGGTGACGCATCCTGGACAAATAAGGAGCGCCTCCCTGACCATCTGCTGCTTCAGCTTTTGGACCACTTCAACAAATTAAATCTTGGGGTTCAAAATGTCCGTGATGATGATATGGGGCGAGCATATGAATACCTGATCAAACGGTTTGCAGACAAGGCCAATAAAAAGGCGGGGGAATTTTACACCCCTCGTTCAATTGTCAGGCTCATGGTAAACGTTCTGGATCCCCAGCCGGGAGAAACCGTGTATGACCCCGCCTGTGGCACCGGTGGCATGCTGCTTGAAACAGTTCTCCATGTAAAAAGCCAAGGGGGAGACCCCCGGTTGTTAACGCTGAAGGGCCAGGAAAAAAATCTGACAACCGAAGCCATTGCCCGAATGAATCTCTACCTCCACGGCATGGAAGATTTTGAGATCCGGCGGGGGGATACCCTGCGGAATCCTGTTTTTTTGACCCTGGATCACCTTGAAGAATTTGACTGTGTGATTGCCAATCCCCCCTTCAGTTTAAAAGAGTGGGGCCATGATAAATGGAGTTCTGATCCCTATAACCGCCATGCCTTTGGCCTGGCCCCCAATAAAAACGGGGACTTTGCCTGGGTCATGCACATGTATACTTCCATGAAGAAGTCCTCTGGCCGAATGGCCGTGGTACTTCCCCACGGTGTCTTGTTCAGGTCCGGTGCAGAGGCCAAAATACGTAAAAAATTATTGGACATCGGCGCCATTGAAGCCGTAATCGGTTTGGCTAGCAATCTGTTCTATGGCACCGGCATCCCTGCCTGTATTCTCATTCTTCGCAAAAAAGTACGGAAAAATGCCCCTCTTCTTTTTATCAATGCCGAAGAAATTTATACAAAAGGCCGGGCACAAAATTCCATGACCCCGGTCCAGGCCGATGAAATTTATACCGTCTATGTGAATCAGCATACAACCCCATTTGAACAAGAAGGCGTCAGTCGCTGGGTCGAATACAAAGAATTAAAAGAAAACGATTTCAACCTGAACATTGCCCGGTATGTGCAAAAACCCCTTGAAGAGGAAACCATCACGGTGGAAGAAGCCTTGCAGGAGTTTAAGGAAAACCTGGCTGCCCTTGAAAAAGCCGAAGATGAGCTTGAAGCACTGCTGAAGCGGGAAGGATTTGACCTATGAGCCTGTCTCAACAACAATTGGAAAGCATGCTCTGGGGCGCTGCCGAGCATTTGCGCGGCCAGATTGACGCCTCCGATTACAAACAATATATCTTTCCCCTGTTATTCTACAAAAGACTGTCCGATGTTTACCAAGACGAATATGCGGCTGCCCTGTCCTTTTCCCATGGGGACCAGGAATATGCCAGACTGCCGGAACAGCACCGTTTTGTCATTCCTGAAACTGCCCTTTGGAAAAAACTGCGGGAAACCTCAACCCATATCGGGGGATTCATTCAAAAGGCGTTGCGGAACATCGAAAAAGAGAACCCCCGTTTGTATGGGGTTTTCGGGGATGCCCAATGGACCAATAAAGAACGATTGCCAGATCATTTGCTGGCCTCCTTGGTCGAACATTTCAGTAAAATCCCCCTGGGAATTGAAGCCGTTAACCAGGATGACCTTGGGGAAGCCTACGAGTATTTGATCAAAAAATTTGCAGATGACTCCGGCCACACGGCGGCTGAATTTTATACCAACCGCACAGTGGTCCACCTCATGACCCGCATCATGGAACTTTTGCCCGGTGAAAGCGCCTATGACCCGACTTGCGGAACAGGGGGGATGCTGCTCAACGCCGTGATGGATTTACGTTCCAAGGGAGAGGAGTGGCGCACGGTAAAGCTCTATGGCCAGGAAGTGAATCTATTAACCAGCGCCATTGCCAGAATGAACATGTTTCTCCATGATATAAATGATTTTGATATCCAGCGGGGAGACACATTGGCAGCACCAAAATTCCTGGAACAAGATCGCCTTAAACAATTTGATGTGATTTTTGCCAACCCGCCCTACTCCATTAAAAAATGGGACCAGGCCAAATTCAGCTCAGACCCCTATGGGCGAAACAGCTTTGGAGTCCCTTCCCAGAGGTGTGCCGATTATGCCTTTTTCCAGCATATTATCAAAAGCCTTGATCCTAATACCGGTCGGGCCGCAATGCTCTGGCCCCACGGTGTTTTATTCCGGGACGCAGAAGCCAAGATGCGCAAACAGATTATTGAAGCCGATATAATCGAAGCAGTCCTGGGGCTTGGCCCCAATCTGTTCTATAACTCCCCCATGGAATCTTGTGTGGTCATTCTTCGGATGAACAAACCCAAAAACCGAAAAGGCAAGGTATTGTTTATCAATGGGATCAAGGAAGTCACCCGGGAGCGGGCCTTTAGTTTTCTAAGCGAAAAAAATCTTGAAAAATTAATGAATGCCTACTCGAACCCGGCAAACCATCAAGACATTGCCCGATTGGTGGATATCACGCAAATTCAGGAAAATTTATACAATCTTTCCATCCCTTTGTATGTCCAGAACGGATCATCCGTAGATGATCAGGATATCACAACCACCATCGAAAACTGGCAGGCCGGCCGGGTAGCCCTGAAAAAGCAGACAAAAAATTTATTTGCAGCCCTTAATGACCTTGGATTTAAAATATGAGGATGCGGGAAAATACTCCAAAACAAATGAATCAGAAAAATATGGAAAAAAGTTTAAGCAAAAAACAGATCAAAGAAGGCTGGCGGATTGTTAAGTTTGGGGAGATTGCAAAAAACATATCGGTAAGGGTTGATCCTTTAACTACGGTTCTTAAGGTATATGTCGGCCTCGAACATCTTGACACACAATCACTTCGGATTGCCAGACGAGGTGTGCCAACCGATGTCAAAGGACAAAAACTTCGGGTTCGCCCCGGACAGATAATTTTTGGAAAACGTCGCGCATACCAGAAAAAATTAGCTGTAGCTGATTTTGATGGCATCTGTTCTGCTCACGCCATGGTGCTTGAAGCCGTTCCCGGGAAAATCATTCCTGAGTTACTACCGTTTTTAATGCAATCTGATATGTTTATGGATCGGGCGGTTGCTATTTCTGAAGGTTCACTCTCCCCTACTATTAAATGGAAAATATTAGCAATTCAAAAATTCCCACTGCCGCCGCTTGATAGACAAAAAGATATTCTTGAAGTGTTAAATACCATTCAAAAGAATATCGAAATAAAAAATCATATGTACGACTCACTTCAAATCCTATTTAACACGTTTTGCTTTAATCATATCTTTAATGTTTCAAAAAAACTTCAGAATGTTAAAACAAAAAGTGTTTCTTGTTTCATCAACAAGCTTGAACCAGGAAAAAGCGTCAAATCTAGTGCTCAATACGCTAAGCCTAATGAAGTTGGGATATTGAAGGTTAGTTCTGTTAGTGGAGGAAATTACCGCCCACATGAGAATAAAACTGTTATAGACACATTTGAGATTAAAAAATTAAATATCTTTCCAAAAAAAGGTGATTGGTTAATTACAAGGGCAAATACAAAAGAACTCGTTGGAGATATATGTCGTGTTGATGTGGAAGAACAGAATAAATTCATTCCAGATAAAATTTGGAGAGTTCAATTAAATTCAAATATAAAATTCGATTATAATTGGCTTTTTTTCACATTACTGGCGATGAATAGATATGGAGAAACAGGAAAAATTGCCAGTGGGACTAGCGGATCAATGAAAAATATTTCTCAAAAAAAATACATGGAAATGAAAATAAGCGTGCCTATGTTTGAATCTCAGACAAGAATTGGAACTTGTCTGAATGAATTATTTACATCAATTCAAAATATTCGAAACGATAATTCTATGCTCCAAAAATTAAGGCAAAAAGTTTTTATGAAATTACTTACATCTGAATATTGAATCTTTATAATATGTATAAACAAAAAACCTTTTCGTAATTCTAATCCAGAGGTTATAAATGCACTATAACGATATGAACTCACTCGAAAAAAATTTCAGTGCCCGTCTTTTTAAAAGTTCAATTACAGCATCTACCAGCATAAACGCCAAGGGAAACCCAGAATATATTAAGGAAGGTGACCATGCAGATTGAATGGATCAAGTTAAAGAATTTCAGGAACTTTAAAAATACTCATATAAACTTTCGGAAAAAAACGCTTATTATTGGCGCAAATGATGTTGGAAAAACCAATTTACTCTATGCCATACGCCTATTATTAGACCGAACACTATCAGACGCTGAAATTGAACCTTCTGAAACAGATTTTCATATCCAATTTGATGGAAAACAATTTAATCGCTTTGCCATCAAAATCAAACTTGCTGATATTAAAGAAGATGCGGTGATTTCAAAGCTTAAGGGTCGGGTAAACGATGACGGCGAGACCTATTTGGAATATAAAGCCGAAGGGAAAAATCTAACCCACAAATTATATATCGGATACGAAGAAGACTCATTGGAGGAAATTGATTCAAGGGTATACCTGAAACATATCCACTTTAGATATATCCAAAGCTCGCGCAATTTATCCCAGTTCATTCGTAGCGAAAAACGACAACTGATTAAACTATCAAAAGAAGATCGAGACGAAGCAAACACAAAGACGGATAAAACACAAGAAGAAGAAATTCAGACGGATTTGGAAAAAGTTAACGAGGATATTGGAAAACTCAGTTATGTTGCCGATGCAACAAAATTGGTAAACGAAGAGTTAAAGAAACTATCTCATCATCATTCTGGTTACGCGGTAAATCTTGAAGCCAAAGCTATAAATTTCTCAACTTTTATAGATCAATTGAGTCTTGGAGCCAAAACATATGAACGCAGTATTGGCCTCGGCGGGGATGGCCGCAACAATCAAATTCTGGTAGCACTGTGGAAAGCCAAAAGCGAGCGAGAAAATGACCTTGAAAGTGAAGCTGTAATATATTGCGTTGAAGAACCAGAAGCACACCTTCACCCGCACCAGCAGAGAAAACTGGCAAAATACTTGATTGAAGAATTACCCGGCCAGGTATTTATCAGTAGCCATTCTCCCCAAATCACACAGGCTTTTCGCCCTGATGGGATAACCCGTCTTTTTGAAGAAGCAGGCGCGACTTTTGCTGCCAGTGATGGGTGTTCTGATTGTGTTGATGCTGCATGGTCTGCCATGGGTTACCGAATGAGTATTCTCCCGGCAGAAGCCTTTTTTGCTGATGTTGTTTTTCTCGTTGAAGGCCCATCTGAGATTTTATTTTATAACGAGCTATCACGGCAACTCGACATTGATTTGGATTTTTATAATATCAGCATATTATCGGTTGATGGGATTGATTTTAAAGTCTTTGTCTCAATCCTGAAAGCCATGCAGATTCCATGGATAATGAGAACAGATAATGATGTTTTTAAAGTTCAACGTTCAAAGCCCCCAAAATGGCGCTTTGCTGGTTTGAACAGGGCATTGCGGATTGCTGGTAAACGAGAATATAAACATTATAATAAAGAAATTTTTCCAGAAGGGCTTAGTAAAGAATGGGAAGCAGAATCAAAAGTACTCAATCCCAAAGGGATTTATCTGTCCAAGATTGATCTGGAAAATGATTTGGGATATGCCTGTGAAGCAAGCTTAAAAAAATATACAAAAAAAACAAGCCGGCTGAAAGCAGTTGAATATCTACAAGAAAAGAAGGCACTTCGTATGACAAGGTTTCTTACTGGTTATAAAGAAACTCTAAAAACACTTAAAGATGACAATTTGGCAAAACCTTTGCTTCATGCTGTCCGTTTGGTGAAGGAATTGAGAACTATTTAGGCTGGAGAAAAATAAAATGACGACTCTGAATCCAACTTCTGAACAGCAGGCTGCCATTGACCACCCGGGTAATATGGTCGCCATAGCAACGCCTGGTAGTGGAAAGACGTTTGTCATGTCGGAAAAAATCCGTTCTGTACTGCCAACACTTTCCGGCCATCAAGGGGTTGTTGCAATTTCTTACACCAATAAAGCCAGCGACGAGTTAAAAAGACGTAGTTTAAAAGACAGTACGAATCAAAAATCCTGCTTTTTTGGTACGATTGATAGATTTTGTAGTAGCGAAGTGATCTTCCCTTTTTTACCCCATCTCTGGGGGAAACCTAAAAATGAATTTGTTGTTTGCAGAATTTGGGATTTAGACGATGATGAGAAGGATCAATTTGCCAAAATCAAAGCAAACCAGGTGAGCCTTGAAGAAATCGAAAATCATTTGGATTTATTGCAGCAATATTTTCAGAAAGGAATTCTTTTTCTTGAAACATCGGGTGCCCTCGCTTTATATACACTTACCCATTCAAAAGCTTGTCAAAAATTTTTCCAATCCAGGTATACCCATGTTTTTGTTGATGAATACCAGGATTCTGGCTTGGAGCAGCATGAACTTTTCCTTAAACTTGAAAATATAGGTTTGGTGACGGTTGCAGTTGGTGATGCTAATCAATTTATCTTTGGCTTTTCTAATAAAGATTCCAAATATCTTCTGGCATTGGCTAAAAGAAAAAATTTCAAACTATTCCCTATCACATTTAATCATCGCAGCCATCCGTCCATTATCAATTATTCTCAGCGAATACTGAGTGATGATGCCAGTTTGTTGGCAACAGATGAAAATAGAGTATTTTTTAAAGAATGTACTGGTGACCAGAGGGCGATAGCACGCTGGATTGATAAATGTTTGCCTGGGATTGTTAATGAATATGGGGTTGAAAAGCTATGTAATATAGGGATTCTTGTTAAAGGAACGCTTAGTGGTGAAATTGTAAAAGAGTCTCTTACAACAAAACACCGGTTTTTTAAAAATCATCCAATAGAAGAAAACTTCAGTCTTTGGAGTCGACTTTTTTGTCAGTTGCTTAAATATTATTTTGATCCATCGATAACAGCAGAGGAAATAATTGACTCGTCTCCTACGATTCTGACTTCCCAGGAAATCAGAAAAACGAGGAAAGAAATTGGTAAGATTAGATCGATGACCCAAGAAGAGCTTTTTAATATTTTTAATCAGATTGCTCTCTCTTTATTGCCGAATTCCCAATCCAAAGAAGCTAAAGATCTGCTTAAAAATAGCCTGGAAGAAGATTTGTCAGAATATTTTACACCTGCTCAGGATGATGAGGTTCAATTGATGACGATTCACAAAGCAAAAGGTCTTGAATTTGATATCGTTTTTCACCTTGATTTATATGAATGGGTATTTCCTACAAAACTACCTGGCCCAGGCAATGATTTCGACAATCCAATATATCCTTCATGGGAACAAAATATTAACCTGCACTATGTAGGGGTAACTCGGGCAAAGAAAGCCTGTTTTTTGTGCACATCTTCAAAGAGAATCAAGGAAAATTGGCAATCAAAAGAATTAGAGATAAAAATGGGAAGAACCTCTGAATTCTTAAATCACGACCCATTAATTAAGTTAAGGGAAATATCGAAAATATGACCTTCAACGAAATGAACACCATCGAAAATGCCCTTCGGGACCACCTGTGCGGAATGGTTAAAGAGGGGGATCTGAAATCAAAGACCAGCGATGACCAAGTCCGGGAGGATTGCAAGCCCTATGGCACAACGATCAATCCCCAACCCCCCTCCTCCTTTTTCCCCCCCTGGAAATTTGTACATGGTGAAGATCTTATCCTGCACGGCAAACAGCCCCAGGATGTGTTCGTTGATACCTGGCTCAAGGATGCTCTGTGCCTTTTGAATAAGCCCTTGGCAGCCAATCCCGACCTGGCCGACGAGGTGATACACCGCATGCGCGGTGTGTTGCTGGATGCCAGTTACAGCGGGCTTGTCCATGCCAATGAATTGTTTCAGGACTGGCTGCTGGGGCGAAATTCCATGCCCCTGGGAAAGGATGGGGAACATATTACCATCCATCTGATTGATTTTGACAACCCGGAAAACAACCAGTGTGTCCTCAGCCAGCAGGTGCAGTTTACCGGAACACGAAATGCCTACTTTGACCTGGTGCTATATGTGAATGGGATTCCCCTGGTGGTGGGGGAAGTAAAAACACCGGTCCGGGACGCCATCAGCTGGCAGGATGGGGCCCTGGATTTTTTGGGCGGCCAAAAACAATATTGGGAAAATCAGAAAGCTTTTTTTGTGCCCAATCTGCTCTGCTTTGCATCGGAAGGGAAAAGTTTTTATTACGGGGGGGTTGGTGCGGGGTTTAAAAATTGGGCCCCCTGGCATAGCACGGAAGAACGGGATGAGATTCCCCAGGATATGCGCACGGTGCTCAATAGTGCCGAACGTCTGCTAAATCCCAAAACCCTGCTGGAAATTTTGCAATCTTTTGTGATTTTTTCAACCCTTAAACAGGGCCAGGGAAAACCAGGATTTAAGATAAAGATTCTGCCCCGTTATCCCCAATATGAGGCAGCCAAGGCCATTGTTCAACGGGTAAAAATTCAGGATGCCAGAAAGGGGTTGATCTGGCATTTCCAGGGGTCCGGAAAATCATTTTTAATGTTATTTGCCGCCCAAATGCTCAAAGCCGACCCGGAACTGAAAAATCCAACCGTGGTGGTAGTGGTGGACCGGGTGGATTTGGACAGCCAGATCAATTCCGTATTCAACAATGCCGCAGTTAAGAACACCACAGCAATTCAATCCTGCAAAGCACTGGCCCAGGAATTGGAGCAGGATTCCAGACAGATTCTTATCACCACCATATTCAAATTTGACGAGGTAGTGATTGATGAGCACGACACCAAGGGGCTCAATTCCCGGGATAATATTATTGTATTGGTGGATGAAGCCCACAGAACCCAGGAGGGGAGTCTGGGTGAAAAAATGCGCTGGGCTCTGCCAAATGCCTTTTTCTTCGGCCTAACAGGCACACCCATTTCCAGCCTGGAACGAAACACCTTTAAGCTGTTTGGAGCGTCCAATGATCCGGGACGCTATCTAAATCGTTATTCCTATAAACAATCCATCAGGGATAAAGCAACCCTGCCCGTCAAATTTGAACCGCGCCTGGTGGAGCTGCGCATTGAGCGGGAAACCATTGATCAAGAATTTGAAAAACTGGCCAAACAAAATAATTTGAATGAAGAGGAAAAAAATTATATTTCCCAAAAGGCCGGTAAACTCTCTCATCTTCTGAAAGCACCCAAACGGATTACCGCCATTGCCGATGATATAACCAAACATTACCAAGACCATGTGGCTCCCAAACAATTCAAAGGCATGGTTGTGGTGTATGATCGGGAAGCCGTGGTGCAAATGTATTATCTTTTGTCCCAGCGCCTTGGCAAAGATACCGTGGAAGCTGTCATGAATATTTCCCAGGGCACCATTGAAGAAGAGAAAGATGAGACCGGCAAGCCCAAGAAAATAGCCGTGGACTGGCTCAAGTGGAAAAAACTTGAACTTCCCATTGAAAAGAATGACTTTAAACGATGGCAAGGGATTGATGCCAGACCTGAAGTTCAGGAACAACTGCTGGATCGGTACCGGGATGCAGTGGATCCATTGAAAATTATAATTGTCACGGCCAAGCTGCTGACGGGCTTTGATGCGCCGATCTGCTATTGCATGTATCTGGACAAACCGGTTCGGGATCACACCCTGTTACAGGCCATGTGCCGGACCAATCGGCTTTACAGCGATACAAAAAAACATGGCCTCATTATTGATTATCTGGGTGTTTTTGAAAAAGTAGCCAAGGCATTGGATTATGATCCCAAGGACATTGAGGGGGTTGTTGAGAGCCTCAAAGCATTTAAAAATCTTCTTCCAGAGGCCGTGCAAAAATGCCTTGATTATTTTCCGGGTGTAGACCGCAGCATAGAAGGGTATGAAGGTTTGATCGCAGCCCAGGATTGCCTAATGGGCAATAAAATAAAAGACACGTTTGCAGCCCAGTTCAATGTGCTAAAACGGTTGTGGGAAGCAATTACACCCGATCCGGACCTGAATTGCTTTCGCCGGGATTACCGCTGGCTTGCCCAGGTTTACGAGTCCATCAAACCGGTAGGGGGACTGGGATCTCTGCTTTGGGAATCTTTGGGGCCGGAAACCATCAAATTGATTCATGAACACACGGACATTGACCGTATTCGGGATGACATTGAAGGACTGGTTATGGATGCGGACTCTGTCTTTGAACTGACAGAAAAAGAACGGAAGAAAAAAGCCAAAAAACTCAATATTTCACTCATGGCTAAAATCCGCTCTAAAAACATTCCTGGTTTTGAGGAGCTTGGGAAACGGCTTGAACGGCTCAAGGAAAAATATGAAGCCGGTGTTCTTAGCAGCCTTCAGTGGCTAAAAGATCTGCTTGATGCCGCCCGTGATATGGTTCGTCTGGAAAACAAAACCAGTGAGGCGGTCATCCCTGACGACAAACAAGCTCTGACCGAAATCTTTCTGGAAGTGAAAAACGACACCACTCCTCAAATCATTGCCAATGTTGTTGAAGATATTGATAAAATTGTCAGAGCAACCCGCTTTGAAGGATGGCAGAGTAGTCTCACCGGCCAGAAAGAGATTCAAAAAGTACTCCGGCAGACGCTGTTTAAATACAAATTGCATAAAGAACAGGAACTTTTTGACAAGGCCTATGATTATATCCGGGAACACTATTAAAAATAGGCCGAACAAACCAAAAATGAAGATTTAAAGGTTCAACTATCCTCTAAAAATGAACTTATATCAAACCAACTAAAAAAAGGAAGACCATGCCGCCTAAAGATTTTTATGAAATTGATCCGGCTGCCTATATTTTTAAAGCCAAATTTGAAGCGTCTGAAACCGGGGGGAAATGGATCGCCAAGCCGGAAGAAAAGGTCAGGCAATGGGTATTATATGAACTTTTCAGAACCTATGGATACCATGTAAATCATATCAAAATCGAGCAGCGTGTAATCGTTGGAACCCGGAACCACTTTGCCGATATCGTTATTTTTAAAGAGGAAAAGCCATTCATCGTCATTGAGTGCAAGAGACGCAAAGACAACAAAATTGAAAAAGGGGTGGATCAGGCCATTAGTTATGCCTCCTCTAAAAATATCAGAGCTGAATATGCTGTGTTTACGAACGGCAATAAATGGATTGTAAACCGGTTTATCAACAACGAATGGGTAAGAATCCCTGACATACCCTCGAAAAAAGCCGGGCAATATCTAAACGAGCTTGAACCTTTTATACTTGAACTACAGGACATTCTGCCACTGCTTTATTGGTGGAACAGGGCAGTTCCTGCAAAACAAGCAAAGGATTTTTTCTTATGCCTGCAAAATGTATTCAATGGACATAGCTTATTACTTACAGGGATTGACGGAAAAATACAATTTGCAACAGATCTGATCTTAAGGGTCCTTTATGGGCTAAACAGTCATGAGCAATATGTTCATGGAAAAATCAGTGGCGTTTTTAAGGAAATTTCAGCCTATTTAAAGCAAATAGATCCTGATTCTCATGAAGATTTTCACACGTCAGAGTCCAACATCCGGGAATTGGTTCTCAGTTGCAGACGTCGATTAAGCAATTTAGCTGGTGACGCAATGAATATTGCCAACGAAAATATAAATACCATTCGTTTTGACCTGGCATTACTGGATTACTATTTAAAAAGCTTTAATAAAAAAAAATATTCCGATATCACGCAGGAAGTGATGAATGAATTTAAAACATTATTTGAACTGCTCATTAACAAAAACCTTGGATTTGGTTTTCAGGATTCCTTGTTGGCTGAAAATAAAACAGAGCTCTGGGGTATTTACGAACAAGAATGGGAAAAATTTAAAAATTCAAGCAAATGAATCCTTTCATACGCCAAATAAAAAAGGAGAACCCACATGAGTCGATACATTGGTGAAAGGGATACAACGGCAATCTTATCTGCTGCAAATCACTGGCAGCAAAATTGTCTTGAAAAAGACGGTTCTGTTTTTTCTGATAATGCGGTTGTATGGACCTTACCCCATTTCCAGGATCTGGAAGAATATTTCATCAATGCACCGGATGGAAGTAGTAACTCTTTTTTTGAAAAACTTGAAAATCAACTTGATCCGGCATCAGATCTTGTCAAACAATTGGCAGCAGAAATGCTTTGGGTCATGTTTCTTTGCTCAAGCAATCTGACAGCGGAAAAAAAACGGCAAGGGATTAAGACTGTCTGGGAATTTTCAGATAGCAAATTGCCGGAAAACCTTTCCTGGCTAAATGATGAAACTCTTATGGGAATAGGCAGTTCCGGGACAGGCTATAATACCTTAAGATGGAAAGAGTTTGCCTATTTTATTCGCCTCATGATTGCATTCAAAAAACTGGATAAGGCAGGGCAGAAGGGGTTACTTGCCGATGGCCGACAAATGGCACAATGGATAGAGCAGATTCCGGAAAATAATTCCAGGCAATTTCGGCACATGTTTTTATTTCTTCTCTTCCCGGATAGGTTTGAACGTATTTTTGGCGGTACTGACCGGAGAGAAATAATCAAAGCGTTTTCCGGAATGAGTGCGTCAAAGATAAATGGGTTGACGGCGTTTGAGATAGACGAGCATCTGTCTGATATTCGCAAGGTACAGGCAAAAAGTCTTGATCAGGAAGAGCTGGACTTCTATCTACCACCGCTGCATGATCTCTGGAAACCGGCGCGTAATGTGTCCTGGCTGTTTACATGGAATCCTGATTTTTTTCCCTGGAAGACACTTAAAGAGGATCGGGATAAAACCTTTAAAGGGGAGGCTGTGGTCATTCCCTGGAATTGTTCAAGCAATAAAATCATGGAGGGGGACAAAGCCTTTCTAACCCGGGTTGGGGCAGAACCCAGGGGTATTTTTGCTGTGGGGAATGTGGTGGCCGAACCCTATGAAGACACCCATTGGGAAGAACAAAAAGCACTAAAGGGTGAAACCACAAAATTTGTTAAAATCGAATTTTCCCGTATCCATGATCCTTTGGCCGGGGATTCCATTGTCACGGCTGATGATTTAAAACGCATTTCAATTGACAACCAAAAATGGGCGCCCCAAAATTCAGGGATAATGATCAAACCCAGGTCAGCAGGTCTATTGCAAAAAAGATGGAATCAATTGATTAAACATCCGAATGTCCCGAAACCGGTCAAGGCCTTCGAACCCTGCAATCAAATTTTTTATGGCCCTCCTGGGACAGGGAAAACCTTTCAGATGAATCAACTCGTTAAAGAACAATACCAGAGCAAAAACAAATCCATCAATAAAGAAGCCTGGCTCATTCAGCAGCTTCTTGACGCCCGGTGGTTCGATGTCATTGCAGCGGCGCTTTACCACCTGGGCGGAAAGGCCAAGGTGGGTATCATTGCAGAGCATGAGTATATATGCCTCAAAGCCAGGGCAATGGGTCGAACAAAAAATATTACCCAAACCATTTGGGCAACGCTTCAGCAACATACAACGGAAGGTTCCAAAACCGTCCAATATAAAAATCGACAGGCCCCCTTTGCCTTTGACAAAGATGAACGATCCGTATGGTTTTTAACCAGTGACTGGGAAGAAGAATGTGCGGATACTCTGAATTTTGCTAAAAACCTTGAAAAAGGCCCGGAAAAAGAGCTGCATCAGGACCGATACGAATTCATCACCTTTCACCAGGCCTATGGCTATGAAGACTTTATTGAAGGCATCCGCCCCATACTCGATAACGAAATCGGTGAGTTGGCCTATGAAGTTGTGCCGGGTGTATTCCGGCGTATCGTCCAGAAAGCAAAGGCAGACCCGAAACAACGGTATGCGCTTTTTATAGATGAGATCAACCGGGGCAATATTGCAAAAATATTCGGGGAACTCATCACCCTTATCGATATTGATAAACGAGCAGAGTATGATGATAAAGGGAGGTTTCTTTCGGGAATGGAATTGACCCTGCCTTATTCTGGGGATCGGTTTGGTGTACCTAAAAATCTGGACATTTATGGAACCATGAACACGGCAGACAGATCCATTGCTCTGCTTGATACGGCTTTACGCAGGCGGTTTCATTTTAAAGAACTCATGCCCAAATCCAGATTACTGAGTGGTTCGAGTGGGGATGGATCCATAGAGGACGGTGAAGGTGGGTGGGTTGATCTTCGCGCTTTACTTGACGCCATCAATGGCCGCATCCGATTTCTGCTCAACCGGGATATGACAATCGGTCATGCTTATTTTTATCGCGTAAGAAATTTTAACCACCTGAAAGCAGTTTTTTTTAATCAGCTGATTCCCCTGCTCCAGGAATATTTTTATGAGGATTGGTATCGAATCCAATTGGTATTCAGGGATGTTGGCCCTTCAGGGGAAAAACTTGAACCCCAAATTATCTGTCACCAAAAAATAAAAGAGCAAGAAGTCCTTGGATTCGATCATGA
The DNA here is from genome assembly GCA_016743945.1 of Desulfobacteraceae bacterium. GTDB lineage: Bacteria > Desulfobacterota > Desulfobacteria > Desulfobacterales > Desulfobacteraceae > NBML01. Next base: position 211,813 of record JADGFI010000007.1, on the reverse strand, counting down.
CGATTATGAAGATCTTGTGGAATATACGGTCGTCCATGGGGATGAAATAACGCCTTCTGCCATCAGAAAAATATATGAAGATGTCAGTTGATGAAGGAGGTTATCAGCATAATTGAGCATTCAAGAATTCCCATTGTAACAAAAAGAAACAAGGGAGAGAATGCACTGACCCTTCTACATGCATCAATGCTTGCCAAGTTGGAAACACGATTGCCTTCAAATGCTTTTTCGTGGGGGCATAACGCCATAAAATTTACCCAATATTGTGGTGTGATTTCGTTGGGGGATATTACCATTGAAATATTGCCCAAAATATATGGGAAGGAAACAACACCTGAAACGTGTCGAAATGCTATGATTAATATGCTTCACAAAGCCCGCAAATTAAAGGTGACTCGCGGGGGTAATGCAAGCATAGGCGTTCAAAATAATACCCTGTTGGACATTTTTATTTTGCACTTTTGTAATCTGCTTTACGCAGAGATCATGCAAGGAAAAATTCTCCAATATGTTCAAAAATCAGAAAACCTGATTTTTTTAAAAGGAAAGATTCTCATAAAAGAGCAGCTCAAATTCAATACCGCCCATCGAGACAGACTGTTTTGTCGGTTTGATGAATTGAAACCAGATAATTTGCCCAACCAAGTTATAAAATTTGTATTGAACTCATTTCTAAAATTCACACCAGGAGTGGCTGCCCGAAAAAAAGTTCGTGAACTTTTAATGCATTTTGGTGATATTCAGGATATTAACGTGGATTTATCCATGATGGATAAACTCAACATAGACCGGTCTTCCAAAAGATATAAACCCATTTTTGATCAGTGCCGATTATTTATTCAAGGAATTCACCCGGACGTTGTTACAGGTCACCTCAAGTGCTTTTCGCTATTATTTGATATGAATCGACTTTTTGAAGCTTATGTGGCTCATCTAATGAAAAAAGTAGCTCTAAAACAAGGCAAACAAATGAAGGAACAAGGCCCCCGCAAATATATGGCCCGCCGTGATGACAATAATGATCAGGTATTTAGGATGCAGCCGGATATGGTCTTTATTGATCCTGAAACGGGTCCTTTTGCCATTATGGATGCAAAATGGAAAATACTTGATGATAATAAAAAGAACCTTGGAATATCACAAAGCGACCTCTACCAGATGGGCGCATATGCCAATCGTTATGAAATAGATAACTTAACCCTATTCTACCCACTTCAAAAACAATTGCCTTCCCCATTTAAATTGCACTTGCAGGTATCACGCACGACAGTCAATATCATTCCGATTGATATTTCAGCAGCTCAGCCTCCTGAGATTCCATAATTCTCAAAATAAAAAATTACAAAAGTTAAATTTATTAAACGTTTCAAAAAAACCGAAACAGTTTTAAAATTTTGGCTGATCAATCACCTTAAAGACTTTCATTAAGACAAAGGGGATGCCTGCAATCCCGACAAATGCCATCAACCGGAACAAGCTTTTGATTAAGGCCTTTTATCTTACCGGCGATATTGAAAAATATGGCACCGGTTTTATCCGCATTCGAAAAAAAATCAATGAGTTAAAAATAACGACGTACAAAATCAATGAAGTTGCTGATTTTGTAAAAATTGAGTTGATTGATACACGGTACGACTCAAAACAAGACGTAGAAAAAATAAAATACGACGTAGACGAAGACGTAGAAAAAAGTTTTATTTGTCCAAAAATCAAATTTTGATTATAAAGAGCATACTTGAAAATAAAAACGTTACCCAGGAAAATCTGGCTAAAATTGTAGGGGCTGCCATCATCAGCGTATTTTCAAACAGAAGGTTGACTAACCATGAACAAAAAAAGATTATTCGAATATCTCAAATCTCAAGACAACTCAATCCTATTGGCGCTTTTGAATTTAGCCTATGACGCCATCGATATAAATCAACGGCATGATGTGTTTGGAAAAATAATTATGGAAATGCCGTCCTCCCCTGTTAACTGTAAAAATTTATGGCAGACCATTAAGACGTTTTATGAAAAGTCGATGTCCGGGTATTATTACGCGCCATTTGATATCAACTCCAAGAATTTTTCAGATATTCCCGAAGAAACAGATGCCTGGTTTGATGAAATAGGGGATTACCTTGAAGACTGCTCCAGGTTAGCAGATCAGGGCGATCATAAAATGGCAGTCCAATGTTTTAAAGTGCTTCATGAACTCATTGACGTAATGGAAGACGGTGACACAATCGTTTTTGCCGATGAATATGGTACGTGGATGATCTCAGGAGATAAAAAGTGGTTTGTAAAATCATATTTGACATCCTTGTCAAAGGTATCAACGGAAGAAGAATATACCATGGGTGCAATTCCATTGATAAAAAGGGATAGCTATGAATCCTTACACAACAAAGTTTATTCCGCCGCAATAAAGATTGGAACTAAAGATCAGACGATTCATCTAAAAAAAGAAGTGCAAAAACAAAAGATTAAAACAAAATAAAAAAAGCGAAACGAATAGGGAACCCATTCCGGGCTCAGAAGGTACTTATGGATTCATAAACTTTAAATCAGGTGGTGATATGAACGGTAACGGGAAAATCTGGAGAGACGGCAATGGTGTCTGCCATATTGAGGCAGAAAATAAATCAGATGCCTATCGATTGATGGGGGTTGCCCACGGCAGGGACCGGGGGATGCAGATGCTGATGATGAGAATCCTGGGCCAGGGCCGGGCATCTGAGATCTTGGATTCCAGCGATGAGCTGCTTGGGGTCGATACCTTTTTTAGAAGAATGAACTGGTACAGTTTGATATCCAAGGAGGTTGAAAAGCTGTCACCAGAAACCGTCACCTTGATGAATCACTATTGTGACGGGGTCAACAAGGCCCTGGAAAAACGCCCCTGGGAATGCAGGCTTTTTGGCTACAAGCCGGAACCCTGGTGTATTGAAAATACCATCCTGATATCGCGTATGATCGGCTATCTTACCCTTGCCCAATCCCAGGGAGAGATGGAACGGCTGTTGATTGAAATGATTCAGGCCGGACTGGATGAAGCAAAAATCCATGAATTGTTCCCGGGAATATTGGGCGAGATGGATATGGACCTGATCAAAGAGATAAAACTTCAGGAACGGCTGGTTTCACCCGCATCGCTGTGGAATATTGCAGCGCCCCTGGCAATGGCCTCCAACAACTGGGTGGTTTCCGGAAGCAAAACAGCTTCGGGAAAACCGATTCTGTCAAATGACCCCCACCTGGAGGTCAACCGGTTGCCCAATGTCTGGTATGAAATGGCTGTAAAAACAAGTGAGGGGTATGCGGTTGGCGCGAACATGCCCGGCATCCCGGCTCTGCTGGTGGGACGAAACAATAATGTTTCCTGGGGAGTGACCTATACCTTCATGGACGGGACCGATTCCTGGATAGAAAAATGCAGCAAGGGAAAATACCTGCGCGGGACCGACCAGTGGGTCCCCTTTAGTGAACGGATAGAAATCATCAAAAGAAAAAAGAAAGATCCGGTAACGGTGACCTTTTATGAAAACCCCCATGGTGTATTGGAAGGAGATCCCCACCAGGATGGATATTACCTCACAACCGCCTGGGCGTCGTCTCGTTCAGGAGGGGTGACCCTTAACAATGCCATGGAACTTTTCGGGATGAAAAGCGTTGACCAGGGCATGGGATTTCTGGGCAAGTTTGAAACCTCCTGGAACTGGGTTTTGGCAGACGATAAGGGAAATATCGGGTATCAGATGTCAGGCCTGATGCCCAAACGCCGGCAGGGGATCAGCGGATTTGTGCCCCTGCCGGGGTGGGAAAAGAAAAATGACTGGCAGGGGTTTGTGGACACAGAGGATCTGCCCTGTTGTTATAACCCGGACAGTGGCTATTTTGTGACCTCGAACCAGGACCTGAATGAATATGGAAAGGTTGACCCGATCAACATGGGGATGGGATCCTACCGGTCGGATCGGATTGGAAAACAACTTGCGGAAAAGAACAAGTTGACGGTGGAAGATATGGCCGTTATACACCAGGATTTTTATTCAAATCAGGCAGCACTCTTTATGGAGATTCTTGCCCCGCTGCTTCCGGAGGGAGACAAAGCAGATATTCTTATACACTGGAATTTTGAATACACGGCCGGGTCAAAAGGGGCATACCTGTTTGACCAGTTTTATAAAAACCTTTACCGGATCGTTTTTGGCCGAAACGGGCTTGGCATCGATGCGGTTGATTATCTTGACCAGAAAACCGGTATGTTTAATGATTTTTATATCAATTTTGATCGAATCCTGCTGGCGGAACACTCCCTTTGGTTTGGCGGTCAATCCCGGGAAGCTCTTTTTCAACAGGCAGTTGAAACGGCTTTGGCATCCTGTGTTAAACGATGGGGCGATACCCGAAAAGTGATGATGAAAAATATCGTTTTTGACGGGAAACTTCCCCGATTCCTAGGGTTTGACCGCGGGCCCATCACCATCAACGGCAGTTTGGCGACCCCCCATCAGGGGCAGATTTTTGAAAGCGGCGGACGGCAGACCACCTTTTCGCCTTCCTTTAGAATGATTGTTGATATGGATAGAGAGGAAATTCACACCAATATGGCCGGAGGGCCGTCGGATCGAAGATTTTCAAAATGGTATTGTTCAGACTTGAAAAACTGGGAAACAGGTATTTATAAACGGGTGTCTGTGGAGGGTAACCAGGAAAAACTCCCGTTTAAATAATGGTGTAGAGCCGACCTATAAATCTTAACATGAAAAGAATCCCAGCTTTTACAGTCGGGATTCTTTTTTTGTCATGGTATCATTTCATATATTGCCAAACACCAAATCTGAAATGAAATCAAAAAATAATATTGTGGCCTATTGGTAACGCAAAAAGAGTGCTTTTAAAATTTACGAATCAAAACCAAAGAGTTCCAGCTCCTTTAATTATAAATTTTTGAATTGCATATAGGCCTTCGGCACTGTAAAAGAGGTGGTCGTAAATCAAATATTGAAAATTATTTTTTATTCGAAACTGCTGGGTAAATTCAGCAGGAAAGTAAACGTTAGAAAGCCAACGCCATGAAAAGAAAAGAAATAGAAAATAGGGATATAGAACTGATAAAAAAGTTCAGGACAATTCTCCGCAATAAAGAAAAAAAAATAGAAGAAAAACCTGCTCCCAAGCGCTTTCCCTTTGGGCTGATTTTTTTACTCACAATCTTGATCCTATCCAGTCTGTTGTTTTTCAAAGAACAGTTGCCAAGCCTTTTTTCAAAGGAGCCTGGGACATCCTCCCCGGCGAAACTTGCTCCGGGTCCTGCAAAACAACCCGCTTCAAGCGCCCGCACCGAGAAAATATTGGCCTCATCCGATACGCCAAAAGTACCGCCCCCCATCCAGAAAGTTGTGGACAAAGAGACCCTATCAACCTCATCTGATTGTGTTGTGAGCAATCCGATTCTTGAACAAAAGTCTCCTGAAGAATTTTCCAATCAGAAAATTCAAGGTGATATGCCTTCAGGAATTCGAGTTGAAGAAATCATAGCTTGCAGCAGCGTGAAAAATAGGCAGTACAGCAGGCCCAAAATTGAATTTTCCCTTGCACAGGATGCTATACCAAAAATTTGGATGAAGGTTATTTCAGAAAATCCACCGTTTACCCTGACCCATGTGTATTATTGCAACGGACAAAAATATTGTGAAGTCCCCCTTGCCATACGATATCATCGGATGCGCACCTGGAGCCATGTCACCTTGAGGCTTCCAAAACATATGGGCAAGTGGCGGGTTGAAGTGATTGATGATAGGGGCGCAAAACTTGATCAGATTGAGTTTATAGTTGTGAAATAATGCCCTTTATTTGCCAATACCGGTAGGAAAAACAAGAATTGTGTTTTTGTCATGAAATCGGTAAAATAGGAAGCTCCATAACTTGTAAACCAGCTTTTCAGGAGGGATATGATGAATGATGAGCAGCTTAAAATGTATCGGTCTTTTCTCAAAGACAGTATCCGAAAAAAGATAGCGTTCCAATTTACGGATCAAAACCAAGGCGTTCCAGTCCCTCCAATTGAAAAACCATATCCTGATGGCGCAATTTTAATTGATCTTCCAGGCCCTGATGAATGGAAAAATATTTCCCAGACCGATATCACACAGGCCATAGGCAATAGAAAAAGCCACCGGGTTTATCTTAACCAGAGCCTTTCTTTAAAGGAACTGGCATATCTATTGTGGTGTACCCAGGGCTTGCGGGGGAAAAAATTTAACGGCCATGCCTATCGGAATGTCCCTTCTGCCGGCTGCCGCCATGCCCTTGAAACCTATCTTGCAATTTTTAATGTGGATACCCTTGATCCCGGCGTTTACAGATATCTGCCCCTTTCTCATCAGCTCGTATTTGAATTCAAGGATGACATGCTGTCAGAAAAAATGATCATTGCCTCCCTTGGTCAATCTTATCCGGGCAAATCAGCCGTGACCTTCATCTGGGTTGCCATACCCTACAGGATGGAATGGCGGTATGGATTAGCAGCTCATAAGGTCATAGCGCTGGACGCCGGACATGTTTGTCAAAACCTCTATCTTGCCTGCGAGGCTATTGATGCAGGAACCTGCGCCATTGCAGCCTATGATCAGGAAGAATTAGATGAACTGCTCGGCCTTGATGGAGACGAGGAATATGCGATTTACCTTGCTCCCGTGGGAAAGGTAAAAACAACCCTTTAGGAAAGGGTGATATTGAAATTGAAAAATAGAGACTCTAACAGCAAACTTGTTTATTCCACAGAGTTAGGGCGGATATGCCCTTCTTGCAAAAAGGGGAACACACACACGATTCCCAAAGGTGACGGGAAGATCCGTGTGGAAAGATCTACCAAGGGAAGAAAAGGAAAGGGGGTTACCCTGATCAGGGGTCTTCCCCTTGAAGGTGCGTCCTTAAAAGAGTTTGCTAAAAAACTCAAACAAAAATGCGGTACCGGCGGTACTGTAAAAAACGGTGTGATCGAAATTCAAGGGGACCACCGGGACTTGTTAGTTGAGCATCTGAATACGGTTGGGTATAAAGCTGTAAAGGCTGGCGGATAGATTTCTATATTGCACCCGGAAAGTTTTTAATGCCTTGGACTGGCTGGCCAGGCTGGCCACACATATTCCCGGCGGGTATGAACAGTCGGCTGGAATTAATTTTTCAGCGTTTAAGGGGATTTCCGGTGCGGTATGCTTAAAATCAGCCTAAAAGATAGCTGTTCAGCCCTTTTTCAGGTTCTTGATAATCTTTGTTATACCTTGCTTGAAAAAATGGTTACAATATTCACCTTGAATCTGTTTTGATCTATTGGGTATCAATGTTATTTGCTGTCTTTAAAAAAGAGATGAGCTTTTCTTCAATCTCCTGGAAACCGTACTTTCTGCCAGCAAGCAGCCGTTGTAGTAGAACACCATACATTATACAAAGAACAAATTCGGCGTTCTCCTGTCCCACAAATGATGCAATCATGGTTATGTAATTCTGATTCGCCAGTTGCATGTTTTTGTTTACCGCAACCTGAGCCGGTGTCATCGATCTTGTATAGTCTATCAAAAGCGACAACTCCCCCTTGAAGTCTTTTTCAATCCTTTTAAATATTTTAATCAATGCCTTGATTCGCTCTTGGGTGTTCATCTTATGGATAGGTGAATCATGGTAGTCACGATTTTCAAAAGATGTGACCGCCTTTGTGCACCCCTCAAACAAGGATTCTTTACTCGAAAAATAGTGATAAAGCGCACTTTTGGAAATACCAAGCTCCTCTGCAATTTTGCGCATACCCAGGCCTGAATAGCCGTATTCCCTAAATACAAGCGTTGCTTTTTTAACCAATCCTTTCCGGTATTTTTTATGATCAATAATTTTGGGCATTATATCCTTTCCATTTTTTTAGTCCATATGGACTATATTGTATTGACATGTAAAATCAAGTGATTCATTATAGTCCGAGTGGTCTTTATAATCAACCAAGTTATATTTAATAAATCAATGATTAAGCAAAACAAAAAAAGGAAATCAAATGAGCAACGCATTTTCAAGAGAATTTTTAGGTGAAACGCCTACAAAAAAAGATAAGATAACAATTTTCGGTGTTACTTTTTTATTATTAGGAATAGTCGGGTATAAAAGTTTACCTGAGCTAACAAATTTACCCATATGGAAGACAATAATATTTCTGCTAATGGCATTCGATATTTTTGCTGGAGCGATAGGGAACTTTACGAAATCGAGTCAGACATATTATAAAAACAAACCCAAAAAAAGGGTAATCTTTTATTTTGAACATTTGATCCACATTGGTTTATTAGTCATGGCTGTTGGGCATGTGTGGTATAGTTTTGGTCTTTTAACTTATACAATTGCTGCCGGACTTTTTGTGAATTATACAGACTCTCTAAAGCAGCAAGAAATTAATGCAGCATCTGTTATTTGTATTGGTTTGATTATATTCTATGTTGTATTTCCAGCGCCTCAAATATTAATATGGTTGCCAGCTGTACTATTGATAAAACTTGTGATGGGGTTTTCGATAAGAAGGGAAAGATAAAAAAATTATATTGAAATAACAAATTAATGGGAGATTCATTCAATGAAAGTAATTAATGTTCTGGGAAGCCCCAGAAAAAAAGGAACCAGTGCTCGGATTGCAAAATCATTTACAGATGCCGCAGACGGGTTTGGTGCACAGGTTGACAATTTTTATCTAAATGGTATGGACTATAGCGGTTGCCAGGCTTGTGAGCAGTGCCACAGCAAACTTAATCACTGTGTTTTAATAGACGATCTTACGGTGGTGCTAAATGAAATGCGTACAGCTGATGTTGTTGTCTTTTCAAGTCCGGTGTATATGGGGGACGTATCCGGACAGTTCAAACAGTTTTTAGATCGAACATGGTCACATGTGAACGTGGACCATGGAAATGATGGCGCTTTTACCAGCCGTGTCCCAAAAGGGAAAACAGCAATTTTTATTTTATGCCAGGTCGATGTTGAAAAAAGACATACTGATATTGTGGAGCGTTACACTGAGCTCTTTGAGTTGTTTGGATATGACCTCAGGGTGATCAGGGCCACAGGTCTTACAAGTGGCGCACCTGACGGGGATGTTTCCACTGCCCAAAGACAAGCAATTGAATTGGCCCATGAACTTTTCAAAAATAGTTGATTAGGTTCATATTAATAAAAACTCAGCTGAGCCTCATGTTTTAATGAGGCTCAGCTGAACGACGTCGTAATTAAGTGTAATCAACGCGGAGAGTCCATTGAGTCTGGCCGAATCTTCATTCTCCTGGATCAGGATAGGACCCAGCCCATCAGATTGAGAACAATGGGGGCCGGAAGCATCATAGGAGAAAGCAAACTTATTAATTGAACAATACGGAAAACCTGTTTGACTATGTGGCCGGGCAAAATTTCCCTGCCGATAAAGGACAAAATATTTATCTCTTTGATAATGCTCTTTTCCCCGGCACCGTCACCTGCCGGTATTGATACGGGTCAACGGCTTGACTGGGTCTGCGCAAAATCAGAGCAATTTGAAGGTAACCTTCGGATAATCCGTCTGAAGTCGGATGTGGAAAACGGGATGGCCGTTTATCTCCTGAGCGCCTGATACTGGACCGCCTGTTTAAAACATCCATATGTTGTGGTCGTACCCGGATGGGGCCATATTTCAAGATTCTTGATAATCTTTTTATTCTTTGTTATACCTTGCGTGAAAAAAATGGAAGTTCCTATCCAGATATTTTATAATTTTGTTTGGCTCGCATAACAGCTAAAGTAAAATTAAAAATTTTGGTGTTCAATCTATGAACAAAGGCTTAACACATATTAGAAGGAATAAAAATGGCATTCAAGACAACTGTTTCGATTTTATTAATGAGCTTTGTTTTTACGGTAAATCAGGCAATGGCTGAAAGTGAGGACACCTCTTTTTCATCCTGGGGTGGTCAGTATATAGGGTTTGCCATTGGCGCATCCAAGGGAAAGGCCGAGCCAACAACTCAAGTAAAAAACACCACATATTTTACTTCGGCTCCTGATCCTGGGCAACTTAATCCGATAGCCTCTACGGATATTGATGCAACTGACGTTAACGGCAACTTGTTTTGGGGGGTAAATGGTCAAACTGACAACTTGGTATATGGGGTTGAATTGAATCTGATGCTAAACAACTATGATGAGCAGCAGAATTCAGGAAACATTGCGTATCTGTCACAGCCGACCGGCACATTTTCAATGAGCACCCGTGTAGAATCGAATTGGGCAGTCAGTATTCGTCCGCGCCTTGGCTATGCATTTCAAAAGTCCCTCATTTATCTCACTGCTGGACCTGCAATGAGACAATTCAACTACGATTTTACTTTTTCAGATACCCATACTCACACCTCTACAGCTGTAAGCGAAAACGAATGGGAACTCGGATTAATTGTCGGTTTTGGCTATGAATTTAAGATTCAGGATGCCTGGTCCTTGAGAACTGAATACCTCTATTCAATTTATAGGGATGTAATAGATACACAGAGCATTCTTTCATCCCAACCAGCAGATGGGTTTACGCACAAGCTGGATTTCACCGAACACAGCCTTTCTATTGGTTTATCCAGAAAATTTTAATGGCTGGGTTCCATGCCATATTTGATTTGCTTTTCGGTGAGTTGTACAGCTCCATTCCACCCTGGGTACATCCCCAATGGTTACTGGTTTATGGTTTTAACTTTCCAATGAGGTTTTTTGGCAATATGAGGTCCCGAAAAATGATATCCAGAGACTTGAGCCGGGTATAACACAGCGATTAAACCGCATTTCAGGCTAATCGCTGCAGCAAACAAAAATCTTGGACAAGAGGTAAAAAAAGGAACCTTCAAAATTTTGGCTGATCAATCACCTTGAAAAGTTTCATCAAGACAAAGCAGATGACGGCGATCCCGGCAAAGGCCAGAAGGGTTATGCCAAGGCTTAAGTCCCACCAGAGGGGGGCATTGACCAGCATCATGCAGGGAAACAAAATGGGCAGCACCAAAAGGTTCATCAGGGCCAGCTCAATGACGGCGGAAGTTTTAAACTCTGGGTCCACAATTCTGAGCAGCAGCAAGCCGCAGGTGGCGGTTCCGGTTACGGTGCCGAAAATTGAGACCATTCTTTCGAGATTTTCCGACAGCAGTCGGCGCCCGAGATAGACCACCACCAGCAGGGTCAATACCCCGTTGGTGATGGAAATGAAGGCGATGGGCAGGATGAATTTCCAAACAATTGCCAGCTGAATGGCGGGGATGGTTGCCACGATGAGGTAGTCCACGGACCAGCCGGTGATTCTTTTTTGAAGCCCCGGGTCCAGCAGGTAGCCAAAGTTAAGGCGGTCCATGATCCAGCGAACCAGGATGGAGATGGCCAGACCGAAAAAAAAGAAAAATCCCCAGAGCATTTTTGCGACATCTCCTCCGGCAAGTTTCCCCAGGCTGTCCACGGCAAAGTAGGTCAACAGGTACACAAGACCTACCACAGCGGTTTGAAATGCCATTGAATCAATGTTGCTGGAATGCAGGTTTAATTGTCCGGCACTTTCGGGTTCACTGTTTTGGGGGCGCAGTCCCCTTAAAAATTCCTTGGGCAGGCTTTTTTGACCGCCCGTGGCAAGGCCCTTTCGCAGGCCCCAGTTGGCCAGGGGAACCCCGATGAAAAACGCAAAGATAAACCCGACGGCGGCAAAGGTCAGTCCGATGGTGACGGCGTGGTCAAACCCGACCCCTTCCCAGACTTTTCCAAAGGACAATGCCTGGCCCGGCCCTTCGTTAAACCCCAGGGGCGCTAAAAACCCAAAGGTGGCAAACAGGTCTGTCCCGAAAAAAGCGAACACAAGAACTGTAAGACCGCCGATGATGGCCTGGATCGGAAAGGTGATCCCCTGGGTCAGGGCCATCCACACAGAACCTTTAAAGATGTTCCCTTTGAAGATATTTCCTTTGCGGGCACTGGATTGTTGGGTGTTGGTATCCCGGGTTAAACCGATGGAAATAAACGACAGGTTAAACAGGTGAAAGGCAAAGGTTTCCAGTTGGGTGGATCCGATTTTTACCAGATCCGTGTTCACCAGGATACTGCCGATAACCCCGCCGATGAGGCAGCTTGGGAACAGGTAGCGTTGAACGAAAAGTACCTTGGCCCGGATCAGGGTGCCGGACAAGAGCAGGATGGATAAAAAACCAAATACCAGCAGGGAATCAAAGGGAAAGGGGCTGTTCATGACACCTCCTTTTATGGGGTTGGTTTGTGTTGTGGGGCCAGTTGTTTTATCGGGCTGGTTCCTTAAAAAATGTTATTTGTATATTCAACTAAGAGCCGTTCTCTAAAGCCTGGCGGGAGTGCGTTGAGCATTTCATTGATCTGGGCCATCTTGTCAGGGAACCCGTCTCCACCAATTTCGGCCAATTCCAGCAATTGGGCAATCTCCTTGTCGCTTAAGGCCACCGGGTCCATATTTTCAAATTCTTTTTTCAATGCGTCGCCGGTTGCGCCAAAGGCTATTTCCCGAATTTTTTCTATACTTTGGGCAAGGTCCGTTAAAAACGCCTCCACCCATTGTACATTGGAAAAATTGATGGATAAATGGATGTTGTGACGGGAATGGGCATAGGACAGGGCCGGCTGGATATACCACCCCCTATCGTTCATCTCGTCAATGAGATGAAACACACTGACGGTCCTGGAGGTAAAAGAAAACATGCAAAAATCGGGTTCTGACATGAGGATCAGATCCTTATGATCGCGAATGCCTTGTACAAGCTTTCGGGTGGCTGCTATCTTTTTTCGGGCGATATCCAGATAGCCCTCTTCACCGATAAAATTTAAGACGGCATAGGCGGCTGCCATGGGTCCCCCGCTTCGAGAACTCATGACAGCATTGTTGATGATGGTATATCCGGTCCAGTGGGAGCAGGCAAAGATCTGATGCTTTCGGATCTCTTTGTTTCGGTACAATATAAGAGATGCCCCCTTGGGGGTATAGGCATATTTGTGCAGGTCCATGGAGATGGAGGTGACGCCGGGGACGCAGAAATCAAAATCCGGGATTTCTTCTCCCAGGGTTTTGAAAAAAGGCAGCATAAACCCGCCCACACAGGCATCTGTATGGAAAAGGATGTTGTTCTCCCGGGCAATGCCTGCCATGGCGGCAATGGGGTCGATGACGCCATGGGCATAGGAGGGGGCTGATCCCACCATGAGAATGGTATTGTCGGTAATAGCCTCTTTTACCGCTTTCACATCGGCCCTGAAATTTTCATCCACCGCCACGGGGACCACCTTGACACTCAGATATTTGGCAGCTTTATGGAAGGCGGCATGGGCCGTGATGGGGAGAATCATTTCAGGATTTTTGATGGAAGGGCTGTGGGCGGCGGCATATTCCCTGGCCGCTTTTACCGACAGGATGATACTCTCGGTCCCGCCGCTGGTAAAATTTCCCACCGACCCCTTGGGACCGTTTAAATGGGCCAGACCCATGTCCACCAATTCCCGTTCAAATTTGTAGAGACTGGGAAAAGAGGTGAAATCCAGGGCATTTTCCGTGAGAAACTTCATGTAGGCTTGTTTGCCCACCTCCATGGCTTCCCTGCCAGGATCAAACACATACCCGAACACTTTGCCCGACTGCCAGTCTAAATCATCGGTTTTAAAGGTTTCCAAACGGTCGGTGATATCAGCTCGGCTCATTCCTTTTAGCGGTAATTTCATGATTCAACCCCTTGTATATTGTGGTTTGAATTTCACTATAGTGAAATTAAAATTCTTAAACGGTATTGTCAAGCGGTTTAATGCATAAGATTCGTTAAAATAATGATTGAAAAAAATAATTGTATACCGTATACCGTACACACATTTTATTGCAACGGGCCTGGTTGAACTGCCGGCTGACATTAATTACATATTGTTGAGGATCTTGGAATGAAAGAAGAGTTTTTACTAGGAAACGGTGCCATTGCCCTTGGGCTGCTCGAGGCTGGCTGCCAGATCATGACCTCATATCCGGGCACCCCCAGCTCGGAAATCCTTCCCGAGGTGGTGAGATTTTCAAAGGCGGCCAATCTGAATACGGCCATTGAATGGTCCATAAATGAAAAGGTGGCCTTTGACAATGCCTTTGCCGCTGCCATTTCCGGTAAGCGGGCGGCCTGCTGCATGAAGATGGTGGGCCTGAATGTGGCGGCAGACTCGTTCATGTCCGCTGCCTATCTCGGGACCATAGGCGGCCTTGTTATTATCTCCTGCGATGACCCAGGACCCCATTCCTCCCAGACGGAACAAGACTCCAGATTGATGGCACGCCTGGGCAAGGTGCCGGTGCTGGATCCTTCCAGCCCGGAGGAGGCACGGGAGATGATCCGTTTTGCCTTTGACCTGTCAGAAGAATTCCAGGTACCGGTGCTGGTACGGCCGGCCATCCGGATCTGCCATGCCCGGCAAAATATCAAATACGGGGCCCTTGAAAGCAACATGTCCCCGGCCGATTTTAAGCGGGAACCCACCCGCTGGGCCTCGACCCCAAAATTTCGGCTTAACCAGCACAAGGCATTGAATGAAAAACATGTGCAGATCGCAGAAAAATTTAACACCCTGGCCCCCTTTAACCAGCACAATCTGAACGAAGAAAGATATCCCTTCGGGGTAGTGGCCGGCGGAATCCCGGCCTTTGTGGTCCGGGATCTGTTTGAAGATGCCGGAAGAAGCGATATCCCGGTATTAAAGCTGGGAGCGCCCTACCCCTTCCCGGAAGGATTGGCCGATGAATTCATGGACGCCTGTGACCGGGTGCTGGTCATTGAAGAGACCGACACGGTGATTGAGTATATGCTCCGGGACAAACGCAAAACCTTGGGACGACTTTCCGGCCATGTGCCCAGGGAAGGGGAGCTGGTACCGGAGAAAATTGAAATTTTGCTGAACAAGGCCCTGACCGACTGCGGCCAGGCCCCGTTGTCAGAAGGTGACTGCGGCAAGGAAGCCTTTGATCTGGTGGCAGATTTGGGATTGCCCATTCGAAAACCCACCCTTTGTCCGGGATGCCCCCACAGGGCCTCTTTTTATGCCATTCGAAAGGCCATGCCCAAGGCCATTTTTCCCTCGGATATCGGGTGCTACACCCTGGGCAGCAATCTTGGGGTGGTGGACACGGTCCTTGACATGGGGGCCGGGATCACCATGGCCTCTGGGTTCTGGAACGCTTATATCCAGGACGGGGTGAAAAAACCCATTGTGGCCACCATGGGGGATTCCACCTTTTTCCATTCCGGTACAACGGCGCTGATCAATGCGGTTTACAATAATGCAAGGTTTGTTCTGGTCATCCTGGACAACCACATCACGGCCATGACCGGGATGCAGCCTTCCATTACCCAAGGGAATCTGGTGAATGGCGGCAAGGGGAACCCCATCGCCCTTGAAACCATTGTTAAGGGCTGCGGGGTGGACTATTTAAAGGTGGTGGATCCCTATGACACAACGCACATGATCCAGACGGTAAAGGATGCCTATGCCCATGTGAATGACCCCGAGGGCGGTATTGCGGTGATTATTTCCCGGCACCCCTGTGTGATCGGGTTCAAGGATGCCATCCCCCAGAAAATTGAGGTTCGGGTTACCGATGCATGTGATGACTGCGGATTTTGCCACCAGCGATTTGAGTGCCCGGCTCTGGTCAGGGATGCGGACAAAAAGAAGACGGTGATCGATCCTGTCCTCTGTGTCCAATGCGGGGTTTGTCTGACCATCTGTCCCAAGGATGCCATCGAGCGTGTATGAACAATATGGAGAAAACACAAATGAAAACGACTAATTTTGTATTGAGCGGTCTGGGGGGTCAGGGGATTTTATTTATGACCAAAGTTTTGGCCATGACCGCTTTGAACAAGGGATTTGATATATTGGGAGCAGAAACCCACGGCATGGCCCAGCGTGGCGGGTCCGTGGTCTCCCACCTGAAAATCGGTCCGGCCAAGTCCAGCCTGATCCGGACCAAAGGCGCTGATTTTTTATTGTCCATGGACGAATCAGAAGCCTATCGGCATCTGCCCTATCTAAAAAAAGGGGGGATGCTCTTTGCCAATGCCAGGACCAACGCCTTCCCGGATGTGCGGGTGGCAAGCTATCTTTCCAAGATGCAGATTGTGCCCCGGGCCATGGAAGCGGGTAAGGCGGCCATGGAGGCAGGGTCTCCAAAATCCACCAACCTGGCTATGATTGCCTTTTATTCGGCCTTTGGGAAGGGGCCTTTGAATGCCGATGATTTGCGGGCCACGGTTTCGGCCATCAGCCCCGGGGCCTTCAGGGAGCTGAACCTGACCATATTTGATACCTGCTATGAAACCGGCAGGGCCATGGTGGACGCCTAGTGCCAAAGTTAGAAAAATCTTTTTTAGCCGAGGAGCCACATGAAATTAGACACTAATTTTAAGGAACGAAACTCCCTGGGCCAGGATGTATTTGACTATTTAAAAAACGCCATCATCGACCAGACAATTGAACCCGGAGCCAGGCTTGTGGAAAGCAAAATAGCAGACATGCTGGGCATCAGCCGGACTCCTTTGCGCGAAGCCCTGCACAAACTGGCCCTGGGGGGCTGGATTGAACGACTTCCCTCGGGCGGTTTCCAGGTGGTCACCCTGACCCGGGATGACATTGAGCAGACCTTTGGCATCAGAAGTGTGCTCGAAGCCTATGCGGCAAGGCTTGCTGCAGAAAATTACCAGGGCAAGGACCTGATCCCCCTGGAAAATAACATCAAAGAATATGAAAAGTGTCTGGGATCCAAAAAAACCTGGGACAAACTCCAGGCGCTTAATACCCAATTCCATGACCTTCTCTATGCCTTGAGCAAAAACCCGAAACTGATCACCATGGTCAACCAGCTTCGGGCCCAGCTGCCCAGCGTTCACCAGATTATCCTCAAACAGGAGGAAGCGGTCCTCAAGAGCAACCAGGACCACATCAAGTTGCTCCAGGCGGTTAAGGACAGGGATGGTGAGGCAGTTGAACGGCTGCTCCGGGCCCACATTATCAAGGGAAAGAACATGGTATTGGCCCAGTTGAGCCAGGCAGAAAAAGCAAAGAAGACCGCCCCATGAGACCCGGGGGCAATTTTAAAACCAAACTCGGAAAGAGCCAGGATAGGTGCCGGCTCTCTCCTGCGATACCCTAAGGGAGTACCAAATGACAAAAAAATTTATGCCTACTTTTACTGAGGGGCAATTGCTGGATCATCAGCTGGAGGGTCTCAAATGGACCGTTTCCCATGCCTTTGAGGGATCTGCCTTTTACAAAGACCAATTTAAAGGGGCCGGTTTTTTACCCGGGGATATCAAGCGCCTTGACGACCTGCAGTCCCTTCCCTTTACCACGGGCAACGACCTGAAGGAAGGGTATCCTTTGCCCTTGCTGTCGGTGCCCCAGGAGGAAGTGGTTCGTATCCATGCATCGTCGGGCACCACGGGCAAACGAAAGGTGCTGGCCTATACCCAGAAGGATCTGGATGTCTGGTTTGACATGTTTGCCAGGTGCTATGAGATGGCCGGGCTTACCCGGGAGGACCGGGTGCAAATAGCCGTGGGCTACGGGGTATGGACGGCGGGCATGGGATTTCAGCTGGGATGTGAACGCATGGGCGCCATGGCCATTCCCGTGGGACCGGGCAATATTGACATTCAATGCCAGTTCCTGATGGATCTGCAGCCCACTGTCTTTTGCTGCACGGCCTCCATGGCCCTGCTCATGGCCGAGGAGATCAATCGACAGGGAATCGCCGACAAGATCAACCTGAAAAAAATCATCCTGGGGTCTGAGCGCAGTTCGTGTGCCATGCGGGCAAAGATCAAGGATCTTATCGGTCTTGAGGATATGTTCGACATCACCGGCATGACCGAACTTTACGGACCCGGGACCGGGCTTGACTGTACCCGGCACGAAGGAATTCATTATTGGGCGGACAAGTATATCCTGGAAATCTTGAACCCGGAAACACTTTTGCCCGTTGAAAATGGTGAAATCGGAGAAATGGTGATCACCACCCTGTGCAAGGAGGCGACCCCGCTTATCCGCTATCGGACAAGGGATCTTACCCGGAAAATCACAACGCCTTGTTCCTGCGGCAATATATTTCCCATGCACGACAAAATCATGGGCCGATCCGATGACATGATCATCCTCAAGGGGGTCAATATCTACCCCGGCCAGGTGGATGAAGTGTTGTCCGCTATTCCGGAGGTCGGCAGCGAATACCAGCTTCATCTGGAACGAAAAGAAGACGGCAAGGAATACATGACGATCCGGGTGGAAGCCGCCCAGGGGATTGATTCCTGCCAGACCAAAGAAGTTCAGACCAAATTAAAAAAACTGATTCACTCCAAAATCATGGTCAGCTGCACCCCGGATATCTGCGCCTATGGCGATTTGCCAAGATACCCGGGCAAAGCCCAGCGGATCTTTGATCAAAGAGACCACTGAAGAATCAAGAATTGAAGAATCAAGGGCTGACGGGAGGGCACCCCCCGGCCATAATTTTATTAGGGAGGAAACACCATGATAAAACGCGCAATCTTAAAACAAGCAATGGGGTCAGCAATCCTGGGGTTATTTTTTATGGTCACCTGCTCGGGTGTGTTTCTTTCCCCTGCAATGGCCGGCGCCATTAAACTCAATTATGCCAATTTCCCCCCTGCCCCCACCTTTCCATGCGTTCAAATGGAGAGATGGAAGGTTGAAGTGGAAAAACGTACGGGTGACCAGGTTCAGATCAACACCTTCCCCGGGGGGACTCTTCTGGGGGCCAAGGGGATGATGGACGGTGTGATGGCGGGTCAGGCCGACATCGGCAACATCTGCATGGCCTATCAACCGGGCCGGTTCGTTGTCACCAATGCCACCAGCCTTCCTCTGGGGATAAAAAATGCCAAAACCGGCAGTATGGCCCTTCTTAAACTTTATGAACGCTATAAACCCAAGGCCTTTAAAGACGTGGTGGTCCTGGCCATGTTCACCAATGCCCCGGGCAATGTCATGTCCAAGGTTCCGGTCAATTGTCTGGCCGACATGAAGGGCCTTGACCTGAGAGCTTCGGGCGGTGCCGCCCAGATCCTGAAAGCCTGGGGAGCCAACCCCGTGGGCATGCCCATGCCGGCAACGGTTGAAGCGTTGCAAAAAGGAACGGTTAAAGGACTTTTTTCCTCTCTTGAAGTGATGAAGGACTTTAAATTTGCTGAAAATTGTAAATATGTCACCATGACCGAGACGGTTATCTATCCATTTGCTGTTATCATGAACAAAGGCAAGTGGGATTCCCTCCCAGAAGATGTTCAGAAGGTGATGATGGATCTCAAAAAAGAACAGTCTCTGTGGACCGGTACTTACATGGACGATTTGATTAAACGCGCCATTGCCTGGTCAAAGGAATCCAACAATGTTGAGTTCATATCCCTTTCCGATGACGAAAAGGCCCAATGGGACGGCAAACTTGATTTTATCACACAAAACTGGATAAAAGGCGCCACAAATAAAGGGCTGCCCGCTGAAGAAATCATCAAAGATATTAAAACCTATATCCAATAACTGGCATGGCCGGAGCATGGTATTTGCTTTAGGCCACAACGAAAAATGAAACTTTTATGATAGCAATAGACCCAAATTTCATATAAACCCCTTTGTTAGCGTCCCCCTTGCAGGCAATTTTAGTCTGAAAGGGGGTTTTTGGAGTAAGTGTTCATGGCATTTTTAGTAAAATTAAATATAATTTTAAACAAGGTGCTGACGGTGACAGGCGGCGTATTTCTGCTAGGCATGATCCTGTTGACCTGTGCCAACATCTTTATCCGGCAGTTTTCTATTCCCATCCGGGGAACCTTTGAACTCATGGGATATGCCGGCGCTGTGGTGACGGCGTTTGCCCTGGGGTATACCCAGCTTACCCGGGGCCACATCTGTGTGGATGTCCTGGTCAATACCTATCCAATCCCCTTGAAACGATTTATTTCTCTGGTGAACCATTGGGTTTGCGCAGGATTTTTTTTCATTGCGGCCTGGCAGGTGGTTAAAAAGGCCATGATCCTTAAAAACGCGGGTGAACTTTCAGAAACCCTGCGAATCATCTATTATCCCTTTACCCTGGCCGTGGCATTGGGCTGTTTGGTTCTTGCCCTGGCCTTGTTGACAGACGGTTTAACCCTGATATTTCCCCAAAAAGCAGGTGCAAAATGAGCCTGACCCTCATGGGTATCCTGGGCATTTTTCTCCTTCTTTTAATCTTGTTTGTCTTTGGTATCCCGGTCGGGTTTGCCATGGGCCTTGTGGGATTTGTCGGCTTTTGCGTTGTGATTTCCCTTGATGCAGGGTGTAACATGCTGGCCACGGTGACCTGGGATACTTTTTCCAAATACGGGTTAACCGTGATCCCGTTGTTTATCTTCATGGGCCAGGTGGCCTTTTATTCCGGGGTCAACGAAAAACTGTACACGGCCGCCTATACCTGGGTGGGGCATATCCGGGGGGGCATTGCAATGGCAACAATATTGGCCTGTTCCGCCTTTGCCGCCATCTGCGGTTCCAATGCCGCCACCGCCGCCACCATGACCACGGTTGCCCTGCCCCAGATGAATAAATACAACTATGAACCCATGCTTTCCACCGGGGCCATTGCCTGCGGATCCACCCTGGGAGTTGTCATCCCCCCTTCCGTGGTGCTGATTATCATCGGGCTTTCCACGGAACAGTCCATTGCCAAGCTCTTTTACGGGGGACTTGGGGCCGGTATTTTACTGGCCTCGTTGCTCACAATGACAGTGTATGTGCTGTGCACCCTCCATCCTTCCTGGGGACCTGTGGGAAAAAAAACCTCCTTCAAGGAAAAGATCCTTTCTCTTGCCGGTGCTGTTGAAATGCTCATTTTATTTTTGGTGGTCATGATGGGGCTTTATTTCGGGCTGTTCACCCCCACCGAAGCCGGTGCCATCGGGTCCTTTTTTGCCGTTGTCATAGCTCTTGTTCAGCGAAGCCTTTCCTGGGAAGAGTTTAAGCGTTCTGTCTTTGATACCCTGAGAATTTCCTGCATGGTCATTGTTATTATCACCGGTGCCATGGTGTTCGGGCGGTTTCTGGCCATTACCCGGATCCCCTTTGATATTGCCGACTGGGTGGTCACCCTCCCCTTTTCAAAGGTAACCGTCATGGGCATCATTTTTATGATCTATATCATCGGCGGGGCTGTTATGGATGCCCTGGCCCTGCTGCTCATCACCATTCCCATTTTCTTTCCCGTGGCCATGGAACTTGGGTATGACCCCATCTGGTTCGGGGTCACCATCACCATTGTGACAACCCTGGGAGCCGTTACCCCGCCCGTGGGGGCCACCACCTATGTGGTGGGAGGAATGGCAAAGAATGTGCCCCTTGAACGGGTGTTTAAAGGGGTGGCCTGTTTCCTGCCGGCCTATATCCTGTGTATCCTGTTGATGATGCTTTTTCCCAAGGTGGTCCTGTTTCTGCCCAACCTCTTATAAGATTCCCCTGATTATAAGATTCCCCAGACCTTAAGTTCGGATTTGGCGTATTGACTTTTTTATGATTTTACAATATGCCAGGCCTGAACATGAAAAACCCCAAGAAAAAAGGACACCCAATGCCGCAAAAAGAACTGGTCATCGCCATAAAAGGCGCAGGCGAAATGGCCACGGCCGTTGCCTGGAAACTTTTCCAGGCCGATTTCAAGCAGATCTTCATGCTGGAAATTCAAACCCCCCTGGCGGTTCGCCGCAGGGTCAGTTTCTGTGAGGCTGTTTATGAAGGGACAATAATGGTTGGCGGGGTGCAGGCAAAAAAGGTTACCGATATAAACCAATTTGCCGGTGCCTGGGCCAGCCAGTGTATCCCCATCCTGGTGGATCCTGAATGGCGCAGCATAGACCGTCTGCAACCCCATGTGGTGGTGGACGCCATCATTGCCAAAAAAAACCTGGGAACCCGTCGTGGGGAGGCCCCTCTGGTGATAGGGCTTGGACCCGGATTTGAGGCCGGGCGTGATGTGGACAGGGTCATTGAAACCCTTCGGGGCCCCACTCTTGGAAGGGTTATTGAAACCGGCAGATCTGAACCCAACACAGGTATTCCCGGTCCAATTGGCGGATTCACCCGTGAACGGCTTCTCCGGGCGCCCTGTTCCGGCATCTTCACCGCCGCCCTCCCCCTGGGCGCCTTGATTCAAAAAAATGACATCATCGGCCATGTGGACAACCAACCGGTTATTTCCCGGATAGACGGTATTCTCAGGGGATTGATCCGGGACAACACCCGGGTAAAGGAGCGGCTGAAAATCGGGGATATCGATCCCCGGGGAAACAAGGAGTCGCTTACCGCCATCTCGGCAAAGGCCCGTGCCATTGGCGACGGAGTTCTGGAGGCTATTTTACACTACAATCTTGTAAAAGAAGAAATTATAACTTATCCTGGACCTGGGTCAAAACATGAAGATCCCTCTGGGGAAATGGGATGACCACTTTATGCTGTCTGAAAAGCCGGTCTATTTCAAATCTCAATTTACTTTCCGCATCCACAAAATTGTCAATGGTTGACCAGAATCTCAATCGAAAATCAAGGGAACTGTCTCCAAAATTAATGAACTGCACGCTGGGTTGGGGATAAGCATATACCTGGGGCACACTCTGTGCCGCCTGTAATAATAATTTTTTGACAAGTTCGGTATCTGAACCGTAGGCCACCCCAAGCAGCAAATCCCGCCTGACCTTAGGATCCCGATGACTCCAATTGGTCACTGTGGCACTGATGAACTCGGAATTGGGTATAATCAAAGATGAATTGCTGTAGGTCTGCACCAGGGTGGCCCGGACATTAATTTTTTTTACCTCTCCCCAGATTCCCCCCACTTCAACAACATCCCCTACCTGGATGGGCCGCTCAAACAACAGAATCAGACCGCTGATGAAATTATTGGCAATATTCTGAAGCCCGAACCCAAGCCCGATACTCAATGCCCCAAAGGCAACGGTAAGGGATGTCGTGTTCAGGCCAAAAACGTTCAGGCTGATCAGGATACCTGCCAACCAGATGATATATACGGTTATGGTAATGACCGTTTCTTTTGCACCTTGGGACAGGCCGCTTTCTTTTAAGGCATGATCCGTGGCCAATCGTCTCCATATTCGGGTAAACAGGTAGGTCAAAAGAATCACCAACATCGAATAGGCTAACCCTGTAAGGCTTAATTCAACTTTTCCGAGTATGTATTTTTTGTTAAAGATCTCCACAAGCCAAGGGAAAACAACATCAGCGATACCCCATGAAAATGTCAGACCTGCTATCCCGAAGGCAGCGATGGAAAAATAAACGCCATTGGACAAACCCCAATAGAAGGGGTTTGACAACCCTAAAAAAGACGGTGATTCCGGATCTGCTTTTTTCTTAAAGTTACGATCCATCTCTTTGATTGAATACAACAGCATGACACAGACACAGACGATCACAATGGAAGATCCCCAGGACAGGTACCAATAGGCGGCAAAAGATTTGTATCCGGCGATATCGGTAAAAAGACCTGCGATCACGATTATCTTTGACACAATGTTCAAAAGCGTTCCCCCCTTGCCCTTGGCAGGAGTGTCCACTTTTTGATAGGCTTTCCAGAATAAAAACACCCCCGCAACCAGCAAGGCTTCTGAAAAAATCCGGATGGAGACCAAAAATATATTCTCCAGTGAAAGGAACCGATAGACCAGCAAATATACAAAGGAATACAGTCGGATTCCATAGACGAATGGATTCCGCCACCGGTGCAGGACGTCAAAAAAAACAGGGCCCTCTTCCCTGGTAATCAGCCGGATGGAATCAGAAGCGAGCCGGGTCATCAGGATAATTATCAAAAAACTATTAAAAAATTTAACCCCATCGGGAAAGATTAAATAGACCTGGGTTTTTGAAAGCGTCATGGTCAGCAGAATCCAGAAAATAAGCACCAGGGACCTTTCAAGGACAATCAACGGATATCCGGCCCGCTTACTCAACATATTCTGGTAGGCCTCTTTTTGTCTGATCAGGGATAGCCCCCTGAAGCTAAGAAAACTGAGCAATAGAAAACCGGCAATGACCATAAACGTTTTTAGATTCATGTGATCCTTGAAAAGCGACCATTTCAACAACAATCGTTTGGAATCAAACAATTGCCTGACAGCTGTGAATGAAAGGAGAATCTCTCGTTTGAAGGCAGGAAAAAATAAATTTTTCAGTTCAAGGTCATTCCGCTGGAACAAACGGCTTCCTTTTTTATCTTTAATCTCGGTTCTCAATGTTTTTTTGATATCTTTGAAGGCATTGAGCAACTCGGTGTTGATGTCTATTTGCGACGCCAGCAGCCCGGTTATGCTGACAAGGACTTTATGCTGCTGTTCTTTTATCCAACGGTAGGTCTTGAACTCTTTGATCCCAGGCCCGCTGGAAATTGTTTTGTCGCCAGCAGCGCTTAATTCTTTGATTCTTTGATCAATTAACCCTATCTTTTCTTTTACCAAAGAAAAAGTTTGTCCGATTTTATTTTCTCTTTTCACTATTTCTCGAATCTGTGACTGGATGGAAGAAATTGAAATATCGACTTCTCCGATGCCTTTTTCAAGCGCGAAAATCCGGGTTCCAGGTACGATCAGAAGATTTCGAAGGGAATTCATCTGGATCCTGTAACGCTGGCTCTGGTCGAGGGAATTTGCCAGCAGAATTTTTTCATCAGCCAAATCTTTTTCCAAAAGGTTCAGATTTTTCCGGTTTTTTTCAACGGCCTGTTCAAAAGCGATCAGGGAGGTTTCACCTCCATCGGCGAGGGAACCATCGACTTGTCCCCATACGGCTGAAGGCAGGCACAGCAAAAGAATCACAACGGATAAAATTGAGTTCATTTTTTTGATCTTCACAAATATCACCTCTTTTTAGAGATTTATTCTACCCCACGGCCAACCAGATACCGACGCCTGCCATGAGCAGGCCGGATACCCTGTTGAGGGTAAGCAAATTACCCTTCTTTTCAAGAAACCGGCTCAGGGTCCGGCCGCCGTTTGAATAGAGAACCAGACAGCAAAATTCGGTTGTCAGGATAATCAAGAGCAAAATCGTGATCTGGGGTAAAAATGGTTTGGAAGGCGTAATAAAGGGCGGTAACAAGGAGATCATGAAGGCCCAGCCCTTGGGATTGGCAATGGCTGTGACAAACCCCTGGACCATGAGGGTTTTGGGACTGATGTTTCTCAGGTGTGACCCGGTGGAATCCCGAGGAATATTTCCCCGGGAACGGATCATTTGAACCCCCAGATAAACAAGATATCCCCCGCCCAGATATTTTAGCAATAAAAACAGGGAAGGATATTTCAACATAATGGCGGCTACCCCGCAAACGGCGGCCACGGATACCAGAGCCACGCCGAAAAGTTCCCCCCACATCATGTAAAAGGTTTTTCTTACCCCGATGGTCATGCCCATGGTAAGGGCCAGGGTCATGCACATTCCAGGGGTGACAGAGACCACAATAAACGTGGGAATAAACAAGAATAAAACAGCCGGATCAACCATGGATCATCCGAACAAGTTCTGCTTCATCAAGAACGGTGACCCCCAGAGCTTGGGCCTTTTCCAATTTGGACCCGGCATCCCGGCCCGCCACCAGAAAATCGGTTCGTGCAGACACGCTGGAGGTGACCTTGGCCCCCAGGGATTCGAGTTGTCCTTTGGCCTCGGCCCGTTTCAAGGTTGTAAGGGTGCCGGTCAGCACCAGGGTTTTTCCGGACAACGGATGATCTGCCGGGGTAAGGTTTGCAAACAGATCATTTTGGATCGTGACCCCTGCGTCCAGAATCTGTTGAAGAATTCGTCTGTTTTTAGGATTTGCAAAAAACAGCATCACAGATGCAGCCGTCTTTTCCCCCATGCCGTGAATGTTTTCAAGGCTCTCTTTGTCTGCTGCCATGAGGGTTTCAAGGGTTTCAAATTGACGGGCCAGAAGTCTGGCCGCATTTTCACCGGTGTGATCAATGCCCAGGGCAAATAAAAACCGGGGTAAACTGATTTGCTTTGAGCCCTCAATGGCCTTGAGCATATTGGAAACGGACTTTTTCGCCTGGCGGTCAAGTGCTGACAAACGCTCCTGATCAAGGGTAAAAAGATCGGCAAAGGAAGATATCAATCCTTCATTGACCAATTGGTCCACAATTTTTTTCCCCAGTCCGTCCATGTCAAACCCTTTTTTGGACACAAAATGTTTGATTCGCTCGGTCAGCTGGGCCCGGCAGGTAAGATTGATACATTTTATGGCAGCCTCGTCCTCTAATCTGCGCACCGGGCTGTTGCAAACCGGACAGGTGTCGGGCATTTCAAAGGGCAGCTCATCTCCCTTCCGGGCAGATTCTATGACCTTGACCACCTTGGGAATCACGTCCCCGGCCCGCATGATCAACACCTTGTCCCCAATCCGGATATCCTTTCGTTTAATTTCATCGGCATTGTGCAGGGTGGCACGGGCGACGACCACGCCGCCGACATTGGTGGGTTCCAGCAACGCCACCGGGGTCAGGGTGCCGGTTCTGCCTACCTGGACAATGATGTCAAGAATCGTGGTGGTTTCCTGCATGGCGGGAAATTTATAGGCAATGGACCACCGGGGACTTTTGATTTTTTCCCCCAGAGCCTGTTGCATATCCAACCGGTCCACCTTGATCACCATGCCGTCAATCTCATACTCAAGATCCGCCCGGATCTGAGCCAGACGGTTATAGAAGGTCAACGCCTCCTGGATGGTAATATGGGTCTGGATGTGTTGGTTCACGGGAAAACCGAAGGCTTTCAAGGTCGAAAGCATCCGGGCCTGGGTTTCAAATTCCATGCCCGTTACCTTGCCCACCCCATAGACAAAAATCGTCAGGGGTCTTGTGGCCGTCACCCTGGAATCCAGTTGCCGCAAAGATCCTGCCGCCGCATTTCTGGGGTTTGCAAAGGGAGCCTCCCCTTTGGCCAGCCGGGTCTGGTTCAAGCGCTCAAAATCTTCGTGCATGATAATGACTTCTCCCCGGACTTCCAGGAGTGCCGGCAGAACATCTTGGGTTTTGTTCAACCTCAGGGGAATGGATTTTATGGTCCTGACATTCTCGGTGATGACTTCCCCGTTGATGCCATCCCCCCGGGTGGTGGCCCGGACGAGGATTCCGTTTTCATAGGTCAGTTCCACGGCCAATCCGTCCAGTTTTGGCTCGACCGTGTAAAAAATTTTTTCAAACTCAAGATTTTTAATGTTTCTCGTGTGGAAGGACAGGACATCATCATCTTTAAATGCATTGTCCAGACTGAGCATGGGAATTGAGTGGGCAGCGGATTCAAAGGCATCAAGGGGCGGCGCCCCCACCCGTTTTGTGGGGGAATCGGCAGCACAAAACTTCGGGTTTTGGGTTTCAATTTCCAGCAACCGCGCCATCATTCTGTCATATTCCCCATCGGAAATAATGGGGTCATCCAAAACATGATACCGATGGCTGTGCTCGGTCAATTCTTTTTGAAGCTGCCTTGCTTCTTCTTTTAATGCATCTTTTTTCAGACTAGTGTCCATTTATATTTTCACACGCTTTCTTAACAAAGCTCAGCGCTGATTTACACGCTGATTTCCTTGCTGCTTTAAAGGTTTTTTTCCGGAAGCCGGGGTCCCAGTTCCCGGTTCCAGATGCCACGGAATCCGATACAACCAGCAGAGCTGTCATCTTCACCCTCCGATATGCGGCAACAGCAAACAGGGCAGAACATTCCATTTCCACGGCACAGGCGCCCTTGTCCCTGAACCAGGTCACCTTTTGGGGGGTTTCCCGGTAAATGGCATCCGTGGTCCAGATGGGGCGGCGATGGGCAGTAACACCCGATTCCGTTAAATGGGCTGCCAATTGGTCGGATAAACTTTCATGCGGCCGGGTGCAGGGCAATTTTGGGTCCAATACCGTGTAGCTTGACGAGGTGCCCTCATCCACAATGGCATGGGTCGGAATGACCAGGTCACCGCAGGTTAAATCCGGGGTAAGGGCCCCGCACCATCCCAATACAACAATCTTTTTTGCCCCCTTGGCGATGAGCGATTCCAGGAGCATCACGCCATAGGGGGCTCCGATATAGGGACCTGCAACACAGAACCCATCAAGACCTTTTTCCGGTGTCATAAGAGACCCCATGAAAAAGCCTTGTGTCTTGGGTTTTTCCAGGGTTGTCCGCAGATACCGGATATCGGGTTCCGTGCTGACCAACAGGGCAACAGGGCCGATATCCGGTGCCTGCCTTGCACCTAAAGGCGGTACAATGGAATCATTATTCAGGTCCGACCATGTCGGATAATTCATCCTTTACCTCATCAATTATTTCATAGACCCACATGATGTCTTCCACGGAAAGCCGCCCTGCTTTGGAGGGGGCTCTATCAGACCCATCCTTTTTTTTAAGAATTCTGGGGCCTATCTGGACCTTGGGCTCTCCCTCCCCATACTGCTGGATTGAAATTAAAAGTCCTGTTTCTTCGTTTTTCCATTCTTTGATCAATTTGTCCAGTTCAGGATCATAACCTGCCATAATGTCTTCCTTTCTATTTAGTTGTGCTCAGGGTTTTTTAGCCGTAAAGCCATAAACCTGTGTTTATATTATTGAAAAATCGGCGATGTTCTTAAACAGGCCGGATACAGATGCCAAAAGGGCAATCCTGTTGTTCTTGATTGCCTCGTTATCGGCAAAAATCATTACATCGTCAAAGAGACTGTCAACCATGGGCCTCAAGGTGGCAATCTCTTTTAGGGCGTCATTGTATTCCCCCTTTCCTATGAGGAATTGAACCGTTGCGGTCACTTTTGTACATGCCTCAAACAAATTATTTTCTGCTGCATGTTCAAAAAGGGCCATATCCACCGGTTGAGCCTTAATGTCCCCGGCTTTTTTCAAGATATTTTCCACCCGCTTGAAGGTGATGGCCAGGGGTTCAAAATCCGGCTCTTTTCTTAAGTTATCCAGGGCCTTTACCCTCAGATGCACATCGGGGATATTGTCAAAGGATGCCGCCAGTGCAGAATGGACCGCTTCCTTGGAAAAGCCCTGATCTGTCATGATATTGACCATTCTGTTTTGTAAAAATGTCTTTACCTGATCTATCAACCCTTTTCTTTTGGCCGTGTCGGACACAAATCCTTCCAATCCCTTTTCAATGAGGGATGTCACTGAAAAACTCAGGTTTTCCGCCTGGATAATCTGAATAATACCAATGCCCAGACGACGCAGGGCATAGGGGTCAGCCCCGCCGGTGGGGATCAGGCCCACAGAGAAACAGCCGCAGATGGTGTCGAGTTTGTCGGCAATGGCCAAAAGTACGGCGGTGGGGTTTTCCGGCAGCTGTCCCCCGGACTGAACGGGTCTGTAATGCTGCTCAATGGCGTCGGCCACGTCCGGGGCTTCTCCGGCTTTTATGGCATAGGCCCGGCCGATGAATCCCTGGAGTTTGGTGAACTCAATCACCACCTGGCTGACAAGGTCTGCCTTGCAAATTCTGGCCGCCCGGGACAAATTGGTTTTCAAGGCGGCCGTATCTGCATAGTCACTCGCGTCTCCCAGGTAATCCACCAGCACTTCGATGCGCTGGGTCTTTTCATAAACAGATCCCAGTTTTGCCTGGAAGGTGACCTTTTTTAGTTTTTCAGCAAAGGCATCCAGACTGACGTTACAATCTGCCTCATAGAAGAATTTGGCATCG
This sequence comes from Desulfobacteraceae bacterium, assembly GCA_016743945.1. Classification (GTDB taxonomy): domain Bacteria; phylum Desulfobacterota; class Desulfobacteria; order Desulfobacterales; family Desulfobacteraceae; genus NBML01. The sequence goes on along the minus strand of JADGFI010000007.1, from coordinate 182,013 downwards.
GAAAGTCTAGCTCTTAATACCTTTTCATGGCCTCTGGCCACAAGGTTCATGTCCTTTGCCAAGGTATTATTCACGGCAATGAACAAGGGTCTTAGTTTCTTTTTTTCATCCACCAGGGCAAAATATTTCTGATGTTCACGCATGGCAGTGATCAGCACCTCATCGGGAACCTCAAGAAAAGCCTCGTCAAAGCGACCCACCACAGGATAGGGATATTCTACCAGATTGGCCACAATCTCCACCAGGGCCGGGTCCTCCAGGATCTGGCTGTCATGTTCCTTTGCCAGTATCTCAATTGCATCCACCATCATCTGTTTTCTTCGGTCAATGTCCACAATGACTCCGATTGATTCCACCACGGCTTCATAGTCATCCGCCGTTTCAATACTGACCGATCCAGGGTTCATGAACCTGTGACCAAAGGTTTTGTTGGAAGAGGATATATTCCCCACGGTAAAGTTGAGCACCTGGTTTCCCAAAAGCCCCACAAGGGAAATAATAGGCCTTGCAAAACTGATGGTAAGGCTCCCCCATCGCATGCTTTTGGGAAAAGGCATCCCGAGGATCTGCTTTGCCATCATTCGTTCAAGGATGACAGCTGAAGACTCACATTTTTCTTCCACCACGGCAGTTAAATACCGGCCCTTTTGAGTATCTGCCACAACAATTGCATCCACCCCGATTCCGGCCTTTGCTGCAAATTTTTGAGCTGCGATGGTGGGCTTTCCCTTTTCATCAAATCCCACTCGTTCCGGAGGGCCGGACAAGGTGGAGGTTTTGGGATTTTGAGCTTCGGCCACATTGGCCACCATGAGGGTGAGGCGCTTGGGGGTTCCCAAAATCTTTGCCTCTCCATGGTCGATACGGGCTTTGGTGAGGGCTTGTAAAATATTGTTTTTAAATGCCGTCAGTGCCGGGATAATATATCCTGCCGGAATCTCTTCACAGCCGATTTCAATTAAAAGTGTTTTCATTTTATTTGTCCCCCTTTTTCAACTGCGTTTTCAACGGCTTTTTCAATAGGGGATGGCCCATTTCTTCGCGCTGGACAAGATAGGCTCTCGAAGCTGCCCTTGCAATATCGCGTATCCGTTTGATAAATCCGGTTCGTTCGGTCACGGAAATGGCACCTCTTGCATCCAGCAGGTTAAAGATGTGGGAACATTTGAGGCAAAATTCATAGGTGGGGATCACAAGCCCTGTCTTTACAATCCTGTGGGCCTCGGTCTCATAGCGTGTAAACAGATCAAAGAGAAGATCCACGTCGGCTATCTCAAAGTTATAGGTGGACTGCTCCACTTCCTGGCTGTGGTAGACATCCCGATAGGTGACGGTATCGTTCCACTTTAGATCAAATACATTGTCCACCCCCTGCAGATACATACACAGCCGCTCCAGTCCGTAGGTGAGCTCAACGGGTATGGGGTTCACATCCACACTCCCGACTATCTGAAAATAGGTGAACTGGCTGACTTCCATGCCGTCCAGCCACACTTCCCAGCCAAGACCCGAGGCGCCCAGGGTTGGAGATTCCCAGTCATCTTCCACAAATCTTATGTCGTGTTCCAGGGGATCAACTCCCAGCACCTTTAAAGAATCCAGGTACAATTGCTGGATATCCGGGGGAGAGGGTTTCAATATGACCTGGTATTGATAATAATGCTGAAGCCGATTGGGATTTTCACCGTACCTTCCGTCAGTAGGCCTTCTGGATGGCTGGACATAGGCCACCTTCCAGGGTTCCGGGCCAAGGGCTTTTAACAGGGTTGTGGGATGAAATGTACCCGCACCCACTTCCATGTCATAGGATTGTATCAGGACACAACCCTTTTCTGCCCAGAAGTTGTTCAGATTTAAAATAACATCTTGAAAATTCATGTTACTCCCGTTTCTATATATTTGGTTGGTTATAAAATTATTATGCCGTTTGTATCTATGTTTGCGTCCAGAAGGGTGGCGTCTTTAATGGGTTCAAGCACTTGTCTCCAGGAGTCTGCCAGCCTGGAAATATTTTCTTTCTTTCCAATTGCCCAGAGGCATCCGCCCCCGCCTGCTCCGGTAAACCTTGCACCGCAATTTAATGCCACAGCTCTTTCAAACAACTTTTTGCCGGTGTTGTCAAGGACCTCTGGTGTCATTTTAAGTCGAAGTCGGGTCTCTTTGACCATCAATTCCCCTGCCAGAGTAAAGTTTTTGGTCTTTATTGCCCGATAAAATTTTCTTGTAATATCCACAATTTTTTCAAAAACAGCAATGGTTTTCCCCTGGATAAAAGAGTCAACCCATTGTTTATTAATGTCTTTTGAGACATGGGGAATTCCGCAATAGGCAACCAGGATATGGTCGTTAAACTCTTCCAGATCCCTGTTGTTTTCAACGTCGTTTTCAAAAACCTTCAATTGATTAAATTCAGGACCGGTTTCCCCCATCCGCCATTCCCAAAGATTTATTCCGCCAAAGGCGGCAGCAGCCTGGTCCTGAACTCCGCAGGGGACCCCTGCCACAGAAGATTCAATAGTGTGGGCCAGCCATACAATTTTTTTTGGGTTTATCGTTTGCCCCAGTGCCGCATAAAAAGAGGCTATTATGGCAACAGCCGCACAGGAAGATCCCCCCAAAGCACTTCTCGGGGGAGAGGTGGAATTAATCTGGATATGGACCCCATGGGCATTAAAAAAACTGACAACGGCAAACATCAGTCCCATGGGATGATCAAACCGGATCTGATCTTGTTTAAACTCAATGGATTCAAACCCCCGGGAGGATATCTTTATCCGGTTTTTTGTCCAGGGAGAAAGAGTGACAAAGGTGCGCAGGTTCAGGGCAATATTAAAACTGGCAGGATCCAGGTGGGCCAGGGGCAAATAAAAGGTGGAAATATCCAGGGTGCCGCCAAAATCCACCCGGCAGGGCACAGATGTCTGTATTGATTTGTTTTCTAATAATTTATTGAAATTCATCGTTCCCGTCTCAATTGTCTTAAAAATTTCAAACTCTTGAATTCCCTATTGATGTGAAAGGGGATAAAAGATTCCAGGAGGATTTGGCCTTCCTTGATGGCAAAAAGGCCAGATTTAATCCGGTCTGCCCTTTGGATATCAGCCGTATTGATCCAGACAAGCTGCTTTAAGGTCCCCTTAGACACGCCCATGCCATGTCCTGACCCTGGTTTATTTTTCAGGCAATTGCCGCAAATAATACCGCCTTCCTTAAAATCGAAGTAAACATTTTTTTGGTGAATATCATCCACCAGGGTGCTGCAGTTCCCACAGGCCTCAAGGCGGGGGCTAAACCCGGATATCGCCATGAATCGAATCTGGAACAAAAGACTTAGGACCTCCATTCGGATATCAGACTGGTTGAGCATATCCAGAACAAAAAAAAGCAGGTCATACAATAGTGTCTGTTTTTTTCCCTCTTCCAGCCAGAGATAAATCAGTTCAACCCAATAACAGGCATAGGTGGTTTTAAAAACATCATACCGAATATTGGCAAACCCGTTTTCAAGGTCGGTCTGGGCAAGAATGGTCAAAGCATCTTTATTCTTTTTGGGAAAGGTACACTGGATATGGTTGACGGAAAATAGGTCCAGGGCGCCGGAAAACCGTTTTACACTTTTTTTGGCATTTTTGGCAATCACACAAATTTTGCCCCGGGACCGGGTCAAAAAGGTGATGATATAATCATGATCCCCGTATTCAATTTTCCGTAATAAAATGGCATCTGTACAAAAATCTGTCATGGGCAGCCCTATATACCCAGCAGCAATTTTGCGATCGTAAAATAACAATACACACTGACAATATCAATGGAAGTGGTCACAAAGGGACCGGTGGCAACAGCTGGATCTATGTGGAATCGCTCGAAAATCAAGGGAACGGCAGACCCGACAAGAGCTGCCACCGACATGGACACCAGAATGGCAAGGCCCACGGCAAGGGACAGTGCCCAGGAAAAGGGTTCATCGACATAGGCCACTTTTGCCACAATTCCTATCAAAGTGCCATAGGTCACCCCGAGAATACATCCCACGGCAAGTTCCTTGGATACCACCCGGGAAAAATCCTGGAGATTGATCCGGCCCATGGCAATCCCCCGGACCACAATGGTGGAGCTCTGGGTACCGATATTCCCCCCCATGCCCATGATAACAGGAATAAAGGCGGCAAGACCGGTAAATTTTATCAGGGAATCTTCAAACCCACCAATGATAAAAAAGGCGGCCACCCCGCCAAGGCAACTGGCAAACAACCAGGGAAGCCGGATCCTTGTTCCCTTGACAATGGTCTGGGTTTCCACATATTCATCGCCAACACCTGCCATTTTCAACATATCTTCAGTCGCCGCTTCATGGAGAATGTCAATGACATCATCCACCGTCACAATGCCCACGATTCGATTGTCATCATCCACAACCGGTACGGCCAGGTAATCATAGCGGGATACCAGCCGGGCCACTTCTTCCCTGTCGGTATAGGTTTTTGCGCAGACAAGGTCGGTGGCCATAAAATCTTTTAAGGGCTTTTCCGGATGAACCACCACAAGCTGCCTCAGGGAACTGACCCCCACAAGCTTGCCATAGCTGTCAACCACATAGATGTAAAAGGGCATTTCAACATCCAGATACTGATGCTGCAAGGATTCAATGACCTGTTTGGCAGTGACATCTTCTTCCAGGGCGATAAAATCGGTAACCATGAGACTGCCGGCCGTATCCTCTCCATAACTCATCAACTGCTCAACATTGTCAGACTCTTCCTTCTGCATTTTGGCAAGAATCTGGTCGGATAATTCTTCATCTAAAAGACCCAGCAGCTCGGCTGCATCATCCGAGGGCAGGTGATTAAAAATTACCACCAATCGCTCTATCTCGGTATTTTTGACAAATTCAAGGAAAATGGGTTCGTCTAACTTTGAAAAAAGGATCCCAATTTGTTCCGGATCCTTGATGAGCTGGAACAATTTTTGTCGATTCAGGCTTGAAAGCTCATCAAAAACAATGGAAAGGTCCGCCATATGGGTCTTGTTGATAATATTTATCAATTGCTTGGTTGCCCCGCGGCGCAATAATCTTTTTATGCTGACCGTCAAGATCAGTATCTGTTCATTTCGCATTGTTTTCCCCTGCTAGGTGGATTCTGGTCATGAATCAAAGCATATTTTTAATATGGGCATTTTCCTTTAAAGACTCAATCCACTCTTTAAACCGTTTTTCCGCCTGCTCTTTGTATAAAATATTCTCGATCTGATCACGGGCCTGGTCAAAGGTTTTATTTCCTTCCATAAGAATATCCTCCACAAAAAGAATCTGGTATCCCTGGCCCACAAATAGAACAGGGGTATGATCTCCTTTTTCCAGGGTCTGCAAACTTGTTTTGATCTCTTCACTAAAATTATTAATATCAAAGACCCCCAGATCACCGCCGTCTGCTGCGTTATTGGCAATGGAATTTTCCCTGGCCAATTGATCAAAGGAGATCGATTTTCCTATTCTTTGTTCAACTGCCGCAAGATCGGCTTCATCGTCCATGAGGATATTTCGTAAATGATATTTTTTTATCCCTGTAAAGGCATCCCCATGGGACTGATAATATGTTTTAATGTCAGAGTCCGTAATAATAACCTGGGACCGGACTGCCCTGCTGATCAGCCGGGATTGAAGAATTTCTCCCTTCATTTTTTTTCGGTAATCCTTTAAAAGAAGCCCATCAGCCGCCAGGGCCGCCTCAAGCCCTTCAGGGTCCATTTTATTGGATGCCATGAAATTATTGATGGCAGAATCGACATCTTCCTTGGACACTTTAATATTATATTTAACCGCTTCCTGGGAGCTAAGAGACCGGTCAATCAATTGTCGAAGCACATCCTTTTCAAGGGTTTTGATTAATTCTTGTTTTTTTTCACCGGAATTTGCCGAGGCGCTAATATTGCGTTTATAAGGGAGTGTGGCCTTGTTGAGATCATTTAAGGTGATGATCTCATCGTTGACAACCGCCACAATACGATCCACAACTTCAGCAGAAGCAATTGCGCAAATTCCAATGGCCAGTGTCAACAGGATACACAGGAGGGTCTTTTTAATCATTTATCTGTCCTTTATTATTTTCCATCTCTATTAAAAACAGGGTCAGGGCTTTTTTATTGATATCCACTGGATATTGTTTTTTCAACCCCATGATCCATTCATCATAGGATTCCTGGCTTTTTTCCAAACGAAGCTGTGAAACCAGTTTTTTTTCATCTGAAACAACATCCTGGCGAAGATGCCGGTTGTAAAATGAGACAACATCCTCGGATAAAATTTCAACTTTGTCCTTGAGCTCTCGTTGGATAAATTTGTCGATGATCAGATTGCGTTTCAGGTTTTTTTTCCAATAGGTGTATGAGATGGCATTTTCCAACAGCATTTGCTCAAAACTGTCTTCGGGATAGTCTTCCCGGTAAAACGTTTCTTTGGCCATAAGTTCCGAATCGCTAACCTGTATCCCGCCAACCTGGGCAGCCGCAAGCAGGATGCTTTTTTCGGACAAAACAAAAACAAGATCAAATATCAGTTTATTATATTCCACTGAATTTTTTTTAAAATCATAGGGATAGGCGGAAAGTTTCAGATCAAGTTCCTCGGCAAATTCCTCTGGAAGGAGGGAAATTGTTCCTGTCTTTATCAGGTAATCCGGCCCGGGGATATCGGGAGCTTCCGTGCAGCCACAAGTTCCGAATAAAAACAGCCCGCACAGGAAAAAAATAAAAATTTGAATTCGATACAGACCTGACATACAAGCCTTCCCCTTAAATTTATGTTTAAAAACCGCTTTTCCAATAAGCGCGGAACTTTAACATTCCAGGCATTTTTTCGCAAGTCAATTTGGTTGGCAATTCTTTCATGAAAAAAAGTGGCAGGCCGTCAAATGGGAGGGGTCGGTTTTATTGACAAAAAAAGGGGGTTCTGTTTGCCTGCAAATATCTTGTGCATGGCTGCACCGGGTATTGAAGCGACATCCAGGAGGAGGATTTTCAACAGAAGGCACCTCCCCCTTTAAGATGATCCGGTCTTTACCTGATCTTGGGTCAGGAAACGGAATAGCAGACAACAAGGCTTTTGTGTAGGGGTGGCAGGCGTGGTTATATATGGTTTGTGCTTCACCGATTTCGACAATTTTACCCAGATACATCACAGCTATCCGATCTGAAATATGCCGAACAACCGACAAATCATGGGAAATAAAAATATAGGTCAAACCCATTCTTTCCTGGAGTTCAAGCAAAAGATTTAAAATCTTGGACTGGACAGAAACATCCAGGGCAGATACGGGTTCATCACACACGATGATATCAGGTTCCATACTGATGGCCCGGGCAATACCGATTCTCTGGCGCTGTCCACCGGAAAACTCATGGGGGTATTTTGACAGGGCATCGGGTAAAAGCCCAACCTGTTCTATTAATTTGCCAATAACAGCATCAAGGTCTCTACCTGCCCGGCCATGGATTCGATATTTTTCCTCCAGAATCTGTCCCACGGTCTGCCGGGGGTCCAGGGACTCAAAGGGATCCTGAAAAATCATCTGGAGGTTTAAGGCAAGTTCCCGCCTCTGGGTTGAATTGAGTCGGGAAACCCGTTGGTTGCAGGCGAGCACTTCACCATGGGTAAAATCATACATCCCCATGATACACCGTCCCAAAGTGGTTTTACCACAGCCGGATTCGCCCACGATCCCGAGGGTCTCTCCTTTGTTCACCGTAAAGGAAACATCATCCACCGCATATACCCATCCGGTACGGCGAAGGAACACCCCGCCGGTTACCGGAAAATATTTTTTTAAATTTCTAACCTCTATAAGGGGCATGCAATTTCCTTGTCCGATTTCCTTGTCATTGATCAATTACGGTGTTCTCACCCAAAAACAAGGGGTTATATACCATGTTCCGTCCCGTAAAAAAACAAATAACCGGACGGGGTTCACAATATTCGGATCCCTGATAATTTTTTAATTGAATTCTTAATCGAACAATCATAAGGTGATCCTTATTTTTTATAACCTGCCAGGGTTATTTAACGGCCTTTAAGGATATACCGCCTATGGAATCAAAAAAAGAAGTCATCATCATCGGCGGAGGTGTCATCGGCCTTGCCTGTGCGCACTATTTGCTTGAACAAGGTGCAAGGGTCAGAATCATTGAACGGGATGGGATTGGTGAGGGAGCCTCCCATGGCAACTGCGGCCTGCTCTATTTTACAGACGTGATCCCCCTGTGTGCACCGGGAACTATCAGCCATGAAATTTACCGGGCCTTTTGCGGCACCTCCCCCCTTTATATCAAACCCGCTCTGGACACAACGCTGCTGACCTGGTTAATAAAATTTGCCGCCCGATGCCGCCCGGGCCTCATGCGCCAGGCAGCAACGGACAAATATGAAATACTTAGGTATTCCACCGGCCTGTTGGAACGGCTGTTGGAACATCCAGATCTTGGGTGTGATTTTGAACGAACAGGCACTTTAACCGTTTGCAACGATCCCAGAAGCCTGAACAATCTGCCGGGAAAAAACGTCTTTCTTGAAGCATATGGAATGGAGTACACCCCCCTTGAACGTGACGAGATACTGGCGCTGGAACCGGCTTTGAAACCGAGTATTGCCGGTGGCTGGCATAGTGAAGTTGACTTGCATTTAAGGCCGGACATGCTCATGACCGCTTGGAGACAACACCTGACCCGACGCGGTCTGATTATCGAAGAACATGCAAAACTGCTTAATTTTGAAATTTGTGGCAAGACCATTACCCATGTGAATACGGTACAAGGAAAATTTGCGGCAGATGCCTTTATCCTGGCCACGGGGGCCTGGGCGCCCCAGACAGCCAAACAACTGGGGCTTCACCTGCCGGTTCAGCCCGGAAAAGGATATAGCATAACCATGGAAAGACCCGGGATATGTCCGGGGATGCCCTGTGTTCTCTACGAAAAAAACATGGTGGTCACCCCCTGGAAAAGTGGATACCGCTTGGGCGGCACCATGGAATTTTCAGGATACAGCACCACCTTAAACACGAAACGCCTGGCAAAGCTTGTCAAGGGTGCGACCCAATACATGAAGGATCCGACAGGGCATCCGGTCATTGAGGAATGGACGGGCTTGAGGCCTATGACCTACGATGATATGCCCATCATAGACCGCTCGCCCGCCCAGGAAAACCTGGTCATTGCGACGGGCCACGGCATGCTGGGATTGACCCTGGCAACGGGAACCGGAAAGATTGTGGCGGACCTGATATACGACAAGACCCCCGAGATCAATATTCGCCCCTTTGGCCTTGACCGTTTTTAGCCTACAAGAAAAGGGTTTTGTTAGTCTAACACTAAACAAAACCCTTTCTTATAAAATACTCTATGAAATTTTTCTTATTGTACGGTTACATTTACTGCCGCAGGTCCCTTCTGGCCGTCCTCAACATCAAAGGTAACCCGATCTCCTTCACTCAATGATTTAAAACCAGAGGCATTTATGCCCGAGTGATGAACAAATACGTCCGGGCCGTCTTCTTGCTCAATAAATCCATACCCCTTTGAATCATTAAACCATTTTACAATCCCATTTGCCATTGTGACGCTCTCCTTACTTTAGGTGAATAATAGTAGTTTCAAACCTCAGGTTCTGCCACTTCAACAAATGGGTCTATCCTTTAGAACGAAACTGAAAAGCCCTTCTCCATTGACTTCTTCTGTATATTATTAGCTTTTATCTAAAAATCAAGGTTTTTTTTTAAAAAAATCATTTTTTCTTACAATTGAGTCGTTAAACCAAATGGCAGGCGGCTGTTCTATGGGTTCCAGTAGACCGCTCCTGAGGGGAAACCTGTAGGCAAATTTCCTCAACCAGGGGGCATCGATCTGCAAATCGACATCCCTTTGGCATATTCAGTAAAGAAGGGACACTTCCCTTGATAGTGGGCAAAATAGTTTTAGCCTCCTTTGCACGGGAAGGAATGGAGGTTAACAACCCCTTTGTATAGGGGTGCAGAGGATTTTCAAATAAATCGAGCACAGGGGATGTTTCCGCAATTCGCCCGGCATACATCACCACAACCTGGTCACAGTTTTCAGCAATAACCCCCAGATCATGGGTGATCAGGATAACAGACATACCCGTCTGGATCTGCAGCGCTTTGATCAGATCCAAGATTTGGGCCTGAACCGTCACATCCAGGGCTGTGGTGGGTTCGTCCGCAATAAGGATATCCGGTTCACAGGCAAGGGCCATGGCGATCATTACCCGCTGTCGCATCCCGCCGGACAATTGGTGGGGATATTTTTTCATGACCTGGACAGGATCTGGAATTCCGACTCGTTCGAGCATTTGAACTGAATCCTTTTTCATATCCGAGGGGGTCATTTCAGGGAAATGAAGCTGATAGATTTCAACCAGCTGCCGCCCCACTGCATGGACCGGATTCAAAGCTGTCATGGGTTCCTGGAATATCATGGATATTTTTTTCCCCCGGATTTTTTGCAATTGTTCAATGGACAGCTCCAAAACATTTGTATCCTTGAACCAGATTTTTCCGGAAACAATGCGGGAAACAGGTTTGGGAAGCAGGCGGAGAATACTCAGGGCGGTGACAGATTTACCGCATCCGGATTCGCCTGCAATTCCCAAAATACTTCCCTGGTCCATGGAAAAACTGATGTCATCCACGGCATGGATAGGTCCTAGCTCCGTATCAAATGCCACCACAAGATTTTCCAATCGCAATATACTTTTTTTGCTCTTTTCAGGCGTTTTTTGATTCAATTTGGTTTCCTGAATTAATGGGCAGCTTTAATTGCCAGTTTTTATTTTAAATTGCTCATCCACAATGATTTTTGATTCAAGCCGGATTCCTTGTTTCATGGCATCAAGGGTTTGCTCCCGGATTTTTTTGTCAATCCAGAAAAGTCCTCCCACAGTGGAAGAAAAGGGATCGAACAGGCCTTCGGACAATTTGGTACCGTGGAAGACCGGCAGACAAAGCCATCGCCAATATCCAACCCTCACATAGGGCATCATAAAGGTGGGTACGAAGGCGGCAACCTCATGGATTTTATTTTGAATCAAAAGAGAAAGGCGGATGCGTTCTGGTTCATCCAGACTTGCCCTGTATCGGTCAATCAATGCATCCAGGCTTGGGTCATCGGTATTGGTAATATTATTGGTTTGGGGTTTGTGAGCATTATCAGAATGCCACCCCTGCCAATAGGAGGGTCTTGAATTGGTGCTCCAGCCCATCCAGGCAACATCATGCTTTTTTTCAAGAATTTTTTTAAAGGTGGCGGTGGAATCCAATTTTTCCAGGTCAAGCTCAATCCCTGCTTTTAGTGCCTCTTCTTTGAGCACCACAAGCCTGGGCATATATTCCTCAAACCCATAGGTGACAGTCACGGAAAAACGCTTTCCTTCTTTTTGCCAGATACCGTCGCTGCCACGCTTCCAACCCGCCTTGCCCATGAGGGACTCCACTTTTCCAATATCATATATCCTGGGAGTAATTGTATAATCCGTGTATTTCCCATATCCGACAAAGGCCTGGGCCAGCCTGGAATAGTCACCTCTGAGCACCTTATCTATGACCTTTTCAACATTCATGGCATGGGCAAAAGCCTCGCGCAACCGGTTGTCTTTGAAAATTTGCTTATCCTGGTTGAGCCACATTCCATGGGAAGGCCGCTGGAGATCATTGTAAAACCAGATGCGATTCACATACCCGTTTTCAAAAATCCTGGTCTGGGTTTTATCATGCCAGTACTTGGGAAGGCTCAGGCCAAATGCATCAATGCGGCCTTTTTTAAAATGCTCCCACTGAAGATTAAAATCCCTGATTACCGTATAGAGGGCATAATCCACATTGAATCGGTTTTGAAAATAACGGTTATTCCTGGCCCACCAGTCTGTTTTTCGTTTAAATTTGATAAAGCGGCCTTTTTTAAATTCATGGATCTGATAGGCACCGGTATTGGGGACAATGGCCCAATTATTATTCTGGATAAACTGGGGTGTCAGGGGATCAAAAAAATGTTGGGGTGTGGGAGAAATTCCCAGTTTCAAATGCAGGTCCGGAACCGCCTTGGTACTTGTTATCCCAATGGTGTAATCATCAAATACCTTCACCGATTCAATTTCCTTGGCGTAATAATCGTTGTACCAGGGGGCAATGATATGCTCAGAGCGCATAAACGTCAGTGTATACACATAATCCCATGCCGTGACCTTCACCCCGTCGGACCATTTTGCCGCGGGGTTCAATTTGAAATACATGGTTTTTTTGTCTTGTCCAAATGCCCAATGGGTGGCAAGTTCGGGAATAATGTTTTCTGTATTGGGATGGATATTGATCAAGGACAACTGATTGTCCAGAATCGCCCCCCGAAATGATCCGTTTGAATCGGGCCCCACCACCCTGAAAGTCATGGGAAAGCTGAGAAGCGCCGATCGGATGGTTCCGCCTTTTTGGGCATCCGAAGAAGCAAAAACAGGATCCGCGTCATTGGTCAGCCAGGCAATATTTTCGGGTAATTTTTCATATACATGTTCTTTTTTGACCATGGTTACTGGCCTATTGTCTGTTCCAAGGTTTTGGCTACTCTCTTTATTTTCCGGCCTGTTACACCCGTGGCAGCAGATTAAAACCAGGACAACTACCAGCACAAGATAAAGGTCAACCCGTTGGTTTAAGCGCATTTTCTCTCCATAAATTGTCAGACCCTGCATTACCAAAGTCGTTGCCTTGTATCACCAAGGTTTTTTCTTTTCCCGGCGAAACTGCCCTTGTACAGCCCCTTATTTAACAGTGACAGAGCATATCAAATTCTCAAACAAATGATCAATCTTTCTTTTTTTTTCATTGGAATACCAAAGCAGCTATAAAATCTTGACCCCATAGGCGGAATATAATAGCATGGAATCTTGGATATGGAACACTCGTTACCAAAACATTGCACCAATGTGATAGTAATATAATTTTTTGCAAGGATACATAATTTCATATGGATATTGCCTCTTTTATCGGTATTATTTCCGGCTTGACATTGATAATTTCCGCCATCTTCCTTGGGGGAAATATTTACAACTTCATAAATGTTCCCGGACTCATGATTGTTTTCGGAGGAACCCTTGCCACCACATTGATCACCTTCCAGTTCCGGGATGTATTTGCGGCCTTTAATGCCGCCTATTTTGTTTTTTCAAAGGACAAGGAGGATCCCAACGATGCTGTGGCCACTATGATTCGCCTCAGTCGCATCAGCCGGAGCCAGGGCCTTTTAAACCTGGCAAAATTCAAAACCCGTTCCCTGTTTTTAAAAAAAGCCTGTGGGTTACTGGCCGACGGATCCTCGGAAGAAGTGATCCGGGCTGCCCTTACCACAGAGATTCAATCCCTTCAAATGCGCCATTTCATTGTACAGGATGTATTTCGAAAAATGGGAATTTATGCCCCGGCCTTTGGCATGCTCGGCACATTAATCGGCCTTGTCCAGATGCTCAGTAAGCTCCAGGATCCTGCCAATATAGGCCCTGCCATGGCAACCGCATTGCTGACCACTTTTTATGGTTCCTTGTTATCCACTCTGTTTTTTCTCCCCATAGCAGGTAAACTGCGGTCCAGAACCGTTATTGAAATTATTCATCTTGAAATTATCCGTGAAGGGGCCATCTCCATCATCAACGATAACAACCCAGTGATTATCTATGAAAAATTGTCCAGCTTTATTTCTTCCAGACGACGCAAACCCATGAATCAGATGGATAAAAAGCCTGCGCCATGAAAGACACCTCCTATAACAGTTCATTTATTACCTATGACGATGATGCAACCTGGCTTATAACCTATGCGGATCTAATGACCATCCTATTGGTTTTTTTCGTTCTGCTCTACTCCCTTGCTTTTTTTGAGAAAGAAAAATATGAATCAAGGGTTGAAATCATGATGCGTCAGCTTAAACAAAACCATGAACCCAAAGGGGCTGTGGAACTTTACGACCTGTCGGGTAATCTGGATAACAAAATCAGCCTTGAAGATATCACAGGTCTTCGATCACGGGAAACCTCCCTCTTTAAAAAAATTAACAAGATGGCTCAAAAATCGAGTTCGTCCAAAAAGATCACCACCCGTTCCAGATACGGTAAGATTATGATCATCGTTTCCGGGGAAGCGCTGTTCAGTTCAGGCTCAGCCAGCTTTAATTCCGATGCCTTGCCAAGTTTTAATCAAATGATACAAATCTTTGATGAATATCCCGAATACACCATTAATATAAAAGGGCATACCGATAACATCCCGATTTCAACCCCGGCCTTTGCCTCCAACTGGGAATTGTCTGCCATACGGGCCACAACGGTTTTAAAATACCTTATTTCCAAGGGAATAAGCCCCAAACGACTTACCGCCACAGGATACGCAGATATCTTGCCCCTGGTTCCCAATACCACAGATGAAAATAGAAACAGGAACAGGAGGGTCGAATTTGTTCTGGAAAAAACCGAAACAAACTAGTGATATCCGAGACCCACTCGAGACAGAAGATCAGCGGGAAGCCTTTCGCTATATTTTTAAAGGGGACCTTCGTCTTTCCATGGACTTTAAGCAAAAACCGGTACAAGTGATCAATATCAGTGCCGGCGGCATGGCCTTTCGAGATGAAGGGTTTGCACAATATGATGTTGATCAGATACATCTTATTCTTGATATACCCAATTACAGGGGAGAACTTGAGTTTTCAGCCCAGTTGAGAATCCTGGACATCTCCGACCAGGGGATTTGCCATTGTATTTTTGAAAACTGCACCATTCAAGAATATGAAATAATCCACAAATATGTACTTGAAATGCAAAAAAAAGAGATGATGCGCAAGTCTGGAAACCAAATGACCCAAAATCAAAGAAGATGATCCTTCACATTGACATGGACGCTTTTTTTGCTTCCGTTGAACAAAGAGACAACCCAGATCTTCAAAATAAGCCCATAATTGTGGCAGGCAATTCAAGTCGCAGCGTCGTTTCCACTGCCAGTTATGAGGCCCGCAAATTCGGGATTCATTCTGCCATGCCTGTTTTCCAGGCAAAACAACGCTGCCCCCAGGTTATCATTGTTCCGGGAAGCCGGCACAAATATTTAGCAGCATCCAAAAAAATTATGAACATCATCTCTGGATTTTCCCCACTGGTGGAACAGGTATCCATTGATGAGGCCTATGTGGATATCAAGGGATGTGAAAAATTATTCGGTCCTCCCGAAAAAATGGCAAAAGAAATCAAGGAAACCATATTTAAAGAGGTTTTTTTGACCTGTTCCATTGGGATTGCACCGGTCAAATTTTTGGCCAAAATTGCCTCGGACATGGATAAACCCTCGGGAATTACCCTCATTTGCCGAGATAAAATGAATCATTTTATTGAAAGCCTACCCATTGCAAAGGTTCCCGGAGTTGGCAAACAGGCCATGAAACTCATGGAAATTTTACAGGTTCAGACATTGGGGGATATTCACCAATACGACCCAGGTCTGCTCAACAAAAAATTCGGCAAGATGGGCACTCGCCTTTATGAGTTATCCCATGGGCGAGACCAATCTAAAGTTGAATGCAATTATATCAGAAAATCAATCTCCAGTGAAACCACCCTCACCCAGGACATTTCGAATTTTGAGACTGCCAGTCAGATATTATTAGCCCTTTCCCAGAGAGTAGGCCGGGATCTGCGGAAAGAAAGAAAGCTCTGCCGCAACATTTCCATCAAAATTAAATTTTCAGACTTCACCCAGATTACCCGGAGCAGGAAAATTGAATCCTGGAGTTGTTCTTCCACGGTTATTTTCAATGAAGCCCTTTCCCTCTATACAAAAGTGGCAGTAAAGAAAAAAATTCGGCTGTTGGGTGTGGGGGTTTCCGGTTTCCAGGATAAAAATACACCGATTCAGATGGACTTGCTCTGCCCCCCCAGGGAAAAAACAAAAAAGCAATGGGAATCCGTTGACAAGGCAGTTGATTCCATCATGGAAAAGTTTGGATCGGATATGGTCATAAAAGCCTCTTTAACCCCCTCAAAAGAGACAAGAAAAAAAAAGAGGTAGTTCAGCCGAATGTATCGTTCTGCTGGAAAACGATAATGGTCTGCATAATTTAAAAGCCCAACTCTTCATTCACAAGAATAATTTTTATCCGACCCTTTAAAAAACATTTTTCCGTAATGGTCCAATAATTACAGATTCTGTCTGGACTTGCACAATCATGGCAGACACCTGTTTTTGCGCAGGGGGTTTTTTTGCTTAAATTCATTGCATTAACCGGCGCTGCATAATTTTTAATCCGGAACATGGCGTCTTCAAGATCACCGCAAAGTTTATTTCTGCCGACAATCAAGAGAACATTTTTAGGTCCCCACATGATAGCCGCCACCCGGTTTCCAACCATATCCAGGTTGACCAGATGCCCGGCTTCGGTAATGGCATTGGTACCTGTGACAAACAGATCCACCATAAGCGATTTGCGCCGAAGTTCCAGCATTTGGGCCTGGGACAAACTTTTGTCATAGGTGTTGAGCACTTCAAGATCCTTATTGTCCTTCAGGGCATGGAAAAGGCCCGTGCGGATAAAGGACATGGAACCGCCCCAGGAAACACTTTTGATATCGAGCCCGGGAATAATCTGATCCACTGCAATATTTTTGGCAGCTTCAGCCGTCTGGGCAATAAACACCTCAAAATTATTATTTTCCAGATTCTCCTTAACAGCTTCAAGTTTTAAATTCCAATATGTGTCAATGGTGTTTGTTTTAATGGGATTGGTCATATGAATTTTCCTTAAAATTAAATATTGCTTTTGTAGTGTGCAATTATACCTGTTATTCCTTTGGCCTTGCAACGATTATTTCTATTTCACAGATGACGAATTCCAAGGAAAATTGAAATATTAATTTCATCTTGTCCCAAAACCATTTTTTTTAAAAGGATGGGTGTATTTTAAAAATCATCTCGTCTTATACAGGGTTTAAAAACACCAAACCATGTTTATAAGCAAAACTTGTTATATTTTTAATAGGTTAACCCTTTTGCAGTTCTGGTGACAGCATCGGTTATTCCCTTTTTTTAAACAGATAGCGCAAAAAAAATAGTGAATAAACAAAATTTTTCTATTGACTTAAATTTGAGATCTTAATATTGATTTAGGTACAATATAAATTGTATTCACTAAATAACTACGATTTTTCATCTCACTTGGTACGCTGCTCACCCTTGTCCTGATTTTTACAGTCTTAACTTAAGAAAGAAAGCTGACTAAACACACTAGGTATTTTTAAAACTGTAATATAAAAAAAGTTAGGTTTATTCCACGAATTCATTTTTCGTAATAAAGGAGGTGGTGCTCTCATATTATTTATCTGAAAAATAATTAATAATTTCAAATGGTTAATAATATAAATCCAAAGGAGATAACCGATGAGCAAAAAAGATGTTGTCGAGACCACAGAAGCCCAGATCGCAGTCCATTGGAAAGAAGAAGACTACTACTATCCTTCATCAAAATTTATTGGCCAGGCCAACCTGACAGATCCGGATATTTTTGATCGGTTCAGTTTGGACAACTTCCCGGATTGTTTCACAGAATTTGCCGATCTGCTCACCTGGTACAAATCCTGGGATGAGGTTTTAGATTCCAGTGATATTCCTTGTTACAAATGGTTTAAAGGCGGTAAGATCAATGCCAGTTACAATTGTATCGACCGACACCTCAAAGAGAACAAAAACAAAACCGCCATCCACTTTGTTCCTGAACTGGAAGAAGAAAGAGCCGACCATATCACCTACCAGGAACTCTATGTCAGGGTCAATGAGTTTGCCTCTTTGCTCAAAAATTTTGCCGGCCTAAAACGAGGAGACAGGGTCACCATCCACATGCCCATGTCAGCCGAACTTCCCATTACCATGTTGGCCTGTGCCCGTATTGGGGTCATCCATTCGGTGGTATTCGGCGGATTCTCCGCCTCTGCCTGTGCCGACAGAATCGTGGATTCCAACTCAAGGGTACTGATTACCATGGATGCCTATTACAGGTCTGGAAAGCTTCTCAATCACAAACAACATGCCGACGATGCCGCAAAAATATCCGCCGAACAGGGCCAGGTGGTTGACAAAGTGCTCGTATGGCAGCGATACCCCGGCAAATATTCAGCCGATACCCCCATGGTTGACGGACGGGATGTCTTTGTCAATGAAGAATTAAAGAATCATTACGGGGTTCGCATTGAGCCTGAACAAATGCTGTCCGAAGATCCCTTGTTTTTAATGTATACCAGCGGCACCACTGGAAAACCCAAGGGCTGCCAGCACGGTACCGGCGGATATCTTGCCTATGTAACGGCCATGTCCAAATATATCCAGGATATCCACCCGGAAGATGTATACTGGTGCATGGCGGATATCGGCTGGATCACCGGCCATTCCTTCATTGTCTACGGACCGCTGGCCCTGTGTGCCTCTTCGGTAATTTATGAAGGCGTTCCCACCTATCCTGATGCCGGCCGCTCCTGGAGAATCGCCCAGGAACTGGATGTCAATATTTTCCACACCGCCCCCACGGCCATCCGTGCCCTAAGAAAATTAGGACCTGAGGAACCCGCCAAGTACAACTACCATTTCAAACATATGACCACGGTGGGCGAACCCATCGAACCCGCCGTTTGGAAATGGTATGAATCAGCTGTGGGCAAGGGAGAAGCCATCATTGTCGATACCTGGTGGCAGACGGAAACCGGCGGATTTCTCTGCAGCACGGTTCCGGGCATCAAACCCATGAAACCAGGCAGTGCAGGTCCGGGTGTGCCCGGCATCCATCCCTTTATCCTAGATGACGACGCCAAAGAGATTACTGAAATCGGTATTGCGGGCAATATCTGCATCCAGAATCCATGGCCCGGTATGTTCCAGACCATCTGGGGAGATCGCGAACGATTTGTAAAAACCTATTTTGCCGATATCTGCAGGAACCCTGAAAGCAAGGATTGGCGAGATTGGCCCTATCTGGCAGGGGACGCCGCCACCATGGCTGAAGACGGCTATTTCAGGATTCTGGGGCGAATTGACGATGTCATCAATGTGTCCGGTCACAGGCTTGGTACCAAAGAAATTGAATCTGCAGCGCTTGTTGTGGATGAGGTCGCAGAAGCGGCGGTTGTGCCCGTGGCCCACGAAATCAAGGGCAAGGAGCCGGATCTTTATGTGGCCCTTAAAACCGGGGTTGACCCCACGGAAGCCTTGGCACAAAAGATTTCCAATGCCATATGTGACCAGATCGGCAAAATTGCCAAACCCAGAAAAGTATGGCTGGTACCGGATATGCCCAAAACCCGTTCCGGCAAGATCATGAGACGGGTGCTCGGTGCTATTTCCAATACAGGCGATGTGGGCAATGTCATGACCCTGGCCAACCCGGAAATTGTAGAAGAAATCAGAATAATGGTACAAGACAAATAATTGACGCTGATATAATTTGAGGAGAAATCGATGTCCAATTTGTATGCTGAGGCCTATGAGCAATCCATCCAGGACCCGGAAGGGTTCTGGGGTCCCATTGCAGAAGACTGTTTCTGGTATAAACGCTGGGACAAGGTGCTGGATGATTCCAACAAGCCTTTTTACCACTGGTTCGCAGGGGCTACGACCAATACCTGTTACAATGCAGTTGATCTTCATGTGGAGAATGGGATTGGGGATCAGACAGCCATTATCTATGACAGTCCGGTCACGGACACCATAAAAAAATACACCTATAACGACCTCAAAGAGCAGGTCTCCTTGTTTGCAGGTGCCCTTGCCGCCAAAGGGGTGGTCAAAGGCGACCGGGTGCTGATCTACATGCCCATGATACCGGAAGCCGCATTTGCCATGCTGGCATGTGCCAGGATCGGTGCGGTCCATTCCGTGGTTTTTGGCGGATTTGCCCCCAATGAACTGGCAACAAGAATCAATGATGCCAAACCCAAGGTTATTGTATCGGCCTCCTGCGGTATCGAGGTGAAACGGGTGATTGAATATAAACCCATGCTCGACGACGCCATTGATCTTGCCTCGGAGAAACCACAAAGCTGCATTATCTTCCAGCGGCCCCAGGCCCAGGCCACCATGATAGACGGCCGGGATTTTGACTGGGCCGATGTCATGTACCAGGCAGCCCCCCACGATTGTGTACCGGTTGCGGCTACCGATCCTTTGTACATCCTCTATACTTCCGGCACGACCGGCGAGCCAAAGGGGATTGTCCGGGACAACGGCGGCCATATGGTGGCATTGAAATGGAGTATGAGCGCCATCTACGGGGTGAGCCAGGGGGATGTTTATTGGGCCGCTTCCGACATCGGATGGGTGGTGGGTCATTCCTATATCGTCTATGCACCGCTTTTAAAAGGGTGCACCACCATTATCTTTGAAGGAAAACCCGTGGGCACCCCGGATGCGTCGGTTTTCTGGAGAATCATTGCCCAACACAAGGTAAAAACCATGTTTACGGCTCCCACCGCCTTCAGGGCCATTAAACGGGAAGATCCACAAGCAAAGCTCATGGGCAATTTTGACCTTTCCGGATTCAAATATCTGTTCCTGGCCGGGGAAAGAACCGACCCGGATACCCTGTCCTGGGCGGAAAACTCTCTGAAAATACCGGTAATAGATCATTGGTGGCAGACGGAAACCGGGTGGGCCATTGCCGCCAACTGCGTGGGACTCCACCAGTTTGAAGTCAAACCGGGCTCCCCCACCAAGGCAGCTCCCGGCTGGGACATGGCTGTTCTAGACGGGGATGGCAATCCGGTTGCAAAGGGTGATATAGGTGCCATTGTGGCAAAACTTCCCCTACCACCGGGCACCCTGCCCACCCTGTGGCAGAATGATGACCGGTATAAGTCTGCCTATCTGTCCGCCTTCCCGGGTTATTATGAAACTTCCGATGCCGGGTATATTGATGACGACGGCTATGTTTTTGTCATGGCCAGAACCGACGACATTATTAATGTGGCCGGCCACAGGCTGTCCACAGGTGCCATGGAAGAGGCTATCGCCGGTCACCCCGATGTGGCGGAATGTGCCGTTATGGGGGTTGAAGACCAACTCAAAGGTCAGGTTCCCTTGGGGATGCTGGTTCTCAACGCAGGCGTAAAAAGAGATCAAGCCGATGTGGTCAAGGAGGTGATCCAACGGGTCCGTGACCGGATAGGACCGGTTGCTGCCTTTAAAACCGCAACCGTTGTCAAACGGCTTCCCAAAACAAGATCCGGAAAAATTTTACGGGGAACCATGCGGTCCATTGCAGATCAAAAAGAGTATAAAGTACCAGCAACAATAGATGATTATGCCATTCTGGATGAGATAGAAGCATCCTTGGGTAAGATCGGATATGGGAAAAAAGCATGAGATTGTTCATATAAAACTATATCAATTTAAAGGAGGTGGTGTGGTATGCCCTGATTGTCCCTGTTACGATGATATAATTACAGGAAAATCCGATCAACTCAATAAAAGATGATTTAGGAGGAAATTTTTATGGAATCAAAAGTAATGTGGGTGTGGGGATTATTAATAATATACATAGTTTATTGTTTCTGGTGGGGATTAAAAGGTTTCTTTTCTGAAAAAACCGCATCAGGCTACGGGATTGCAGGTCGTTCCATTCCCTTTATCGCATTTTTGATGGCTGCCACGGCCGCCTCTTTTTCCGGCTGGACATTTGTCGGGCATCCGGGATTGATCTGGAAGGTTGGTTTGGTCTATGCCTTTGCCTCCTTCTACGTATTGACCATTCCCATTACCGGCGCCTTTTTTGCCAAAAGAAACTGGCTCATGGGCAAACGCTACGGGTTTATCACCCCCGGTGATATGTTTGCCTATTACTACAACAATGAGCTGGTCCGCTGGCTCACTGTTCTGGCAGCCCTGTTATACTCCATATTTTATTCAGGCATCCAGCTGATTGCCGCATCAAAACTTTTTTACTGGGTGGCCGGTGTCCCCCCGACCATCGGTCTTATCTTCATGGCCTTTATTGTATGGTTTTATGTGGTCACAGGCGGCTTGAAGGCCAGTACCTGGGTGGGCGTTCTCCAATTTGTGCTCCTGGTCGGCGGTATCTTCCTATTGGGGCTCTATGTTATCAAATCTCCCATCATCGGCGGATGGTCCGGCATGTCTGCCTCCTTGAAAACCCTTGATCCCAAATTGAGCCAGGTACCCGGGCTGATCCATTTTGGCATCGGCGGCGGATGGACGGCGGTGATGATTCTCACCTATATGTTTGCCCTCATGGGTATTCAGTCCTCTCCTGCTTTTATTCTGTGGAACTTTGGGATCAAATCTCCCAAACCCCTGGCCTGGCAACAGGTATTTATGTCCACATTTGTTGTGGGTCTTTGCTTGTTTTTCTTTTCCGCTTTTCAGGGAATGGGGGCAAAGATACTCGAAATGTCCGGTGATATGATCATTGCCAACAACGGCGATGTGGTACCCAAACTGATGATGAAATTTTTGCCTGGCCCTGTCTTGGGTCTTGTGTTTCTCGGCGCCATTGCCGCCATCCACTCAACTTCGGCTCCCTATATCGGAACCGGCGGTACCATCATCCAGCGAGATGTCTGGTGGCGGTATGTCAGAAAACAGGGTGGGTCCCATTCAGAACAGATCTGGACCAACCGGGTTATGGCCACTTTGCTGACATGCGCTGCGGTTGTGGTCAGCCTGACCTCATCGGATGCCATTGTTATGATCGGCGGATTTGCCACCACCTTCGGCACCATTATGTACCTGATGCTCGTTGGTGTTCACTGGGGATTCAAATTTCCCAGTACCGGTGCCGCCCTGGGTCTTCTGGCAGGTATTGTTGTTAATATGCTCACCTATTTTGTCTGGAAATACCCGCTTTCCATGCATACCGCCTTCTGGGGTATTTTTGCAGGATTTGTTGTGGCCTATGGCTGCAGAGGGTTGGGTATCAAAGATTCCCAGGAAACCATTGACCGGCAAAAAGAGGTCAGAGACTGGCTCAACAGCATTGACGGACCTTCTGAAAAAGGTAAAGCCTGGCGTTCCCGGATGAAAATCATTGTTCCCATCTGGTATTTCTTTGCCCTGGGACCTGGCGTTTTACTTGGCAACTCCGCCTTTACCTTCTGCGGATTCCCTGCCATCTGGGCATGGCAGATTGTCTGGTGGATCGTGGGTATTGTGATGATGTGGGCCCTTTGCTTTAAAGCGGAAATGTCCACCACCTCTGAAGAACAGATCAGACGTGCCGATCTTGAGCTCATGGATGTCACCAAGGAAGCAGATGCATAACCCTATTTTTTTTGCAACCCTTTTATGGAGGATAAATAATGGCCCTAGAAGATAAATATCTCATCGTAACCATTGCATTTTGCATTCTTTTTACTGCCAGTTTTGGCTGGGGATGGTGGGGATAATCATCCCCAAAACAACTAACCTTTAATAGGGAAGAATTCTGAACCCTCTTTTTTGGGTTCAGAATTCTTCTTTGATTTTTGCCCATGACCCAAACCAATAGATTCTGGAAATTCGTGTTCACAAGTGCCCTGGGTATTTTTTTAATGGGTGCAAGTCTTCTGACCTTTATCTGGTTTCGATTGAGCCCTGGCCAGGAAGGTCTGCTCCTAACCATCGGCCAGGAAAACATATACCCGCTTTTATGGCTGGCCTTTCTGATTATTGGGTCTTTCTGGGTGATTTTTGATATTACCTACAACACCTATATCCGGCCCTTGAAAAGAATGTCGGCGGAAGCTGGTGTCATATACGCGTCCAATCCGTCCCACCGCATCAACATCAAAGGCAGCAAAGATATCACCACCCTTTCCCGGGTAATCAATGATTTTGCCGACTTGTTTGAAAACTTGAATAAAACCATCACCGAACAGATCCTTGCCGCCAGAAAAGAGACGGAAAAAGAAAGAAACCTTCTGGCGGCAATCATGTCCGAACTGCCCCATGGGGTTATTATCTGCAACAAAAGCGGACGGATCCTGCTCTTTAATTCCCTTGCCAAAAAATTATTCACCCCCAGGACAACCGCCCATGGAGCAGAAAATTTCATCGGACTTGGCAGATCTATTTTCCACCTCCTTGATAAAAACCTGATTGCCCATGCCATTGGTGAAATTTCAGAACAGCTCAGCAACCAGAAAACAAGCGTGGGTTCTTTTTTTATCACCCCCATTTATACTGGAGACCTTATCAGCGTTGAAGCCATTCCCATTCTGGACAAAGATACGGCCATGACCGGTTTTATCCTCGCAATTCAGGATATTTCCCCGGATATTCAAAAATATGAAACCATCGACACCCAGTTGGCAACATTCCAGACAACCCTGGAAACCGAATTATCAGGGATAAATTTTGACAGAGTGGAAAAAAGATACAATCAGGTTTCCACCATTATCCGTGATCTTTCTTTGTCAAGACTTCCCTTGACAACCCTTAACCTCAAAAATTTTTTGCGAACCCTTCAGAAAAAAACCGGTCATGAATGCGATATCAGAATCAATATATTCAATGATCATTGGAATACACGGATTCTTGCAGATGCGTATTCTTTGACCCGTGCCTTTATTTTTTTATTTAAAAATTTATCACGGATCTTAGCACAGTCGGAATTTAATCTGGTTATTTCACACCCGGCCAACGCCATTGGTTTTGCGATTTCCTGGGATGAAACTATCTGTCAGCTGGTTGATATTGAAAATCTCATGCACCAGCGAATAAATGCCCTTCCCGGATTTGCCTATGTCCTTAAATTCAATAATGCTCGGATTGAATTTCTTTCTTCAATCAAGGACACCTGTTCCGGCGTCAATATCTTTACAAAAGCGGGAAAAAAATCCTTGATTTCCATTCAACAAAGAGCCCCGGTTATGGCAGGAAGCCGACCCGAATTCTATGATTTTGATTTGTTCAATGTGGACAACCCGTCAAAAAATCTCCTGGATACTGCCTTAAAAGAGATAAGTTATACGGTGTTTGATACGGAAACCACGGGTTTAAATCCCGACGGGGGGGATGAAATTGTTTCCATCGGTGCGGTCAGAATTGTGAACAACCGAATTGTGTACCAGGATTTTTTTGAAGAACTGGTTAATCCCAACCGCAATATCCCCATGGCGTCCTATCGAATCCACGGTATTAATTATGAGATGGTCATGGAAAAAGAACCCATTGAACGTGTGCTGCCGCGATTCAGGCAATTCACCGCCGATACGGTTCTTCTCGGGCATAACATCGCCTTTGACATGAAGATGCTCAAGGTGAAAGAAAAGTCAACGGGCATCCGGTTTAACACCCCTACCCTGGACACCCTTTTACTCTCAGCCGTACTCCATCCCGTCCATGAACAGCATGATATTGAAAATATCGCCAAACGCTTGGGCGTTAATATTATTGGAAGACATACAGCTCTTGGGGATGCCATCACAACAGCGCAAATATTTAAACGACTGATTCCTATTTTAAACAGCAACGGCATATTGACCTTGAAAGATGCTTTGACGGCATCAAAAAAAACCTATTATGCCAGATTAAAATATTAACCCATCATAACATTGGACCGTCGTATAATTGGACCCTCCAATAATTGTATGGGGAAAAGAGTTGCTCAATCGGATTTGTAAATGATAGGCTTCAAACTATAATCTTAAACGGGAGAATCTCACCATGAAAAGACCATTGCTTTCACTTTCTATCTTCAGTGCTGTATTTTTTGGTATTATCCTTTTCAGTGTTGTCTTTGGTGGATACAGCAGTCTGTACCGGGCGCAAAACAGGGCCAGAGATGCCAGAATTTTGGTAACCATCGAATGCCAAAAACAATTGGACCTTCTCCCGGACCTGATGGCCATGGTCCGTAAAACAGACTCTTTTAACCGTATTAACCCAAACAATTCAAATCAAACCAACCTGGATCAAAAAAAACTTGATCAGCTAGAGCAGGCTGCCTTTAAGACCAAAACCATATTGACCCAAATCAATTCAGTTAAACCCCCCGTGAAAAAAGAAGTGATACTGGCCTTTGAAGGATCCCAGATCCATCTGAGTCAAGAAATTATTGGTCTTATCATTGGGCTCAAAAAAGACGCTAAACTAACCCCATCCCAGGCCTTGATTGATCTGGAAAAAAAATTTAATGATCTTGAAATTACGGTTTTTTACCATAGCCATCAATATAATAAAGAAGCCAAATATTTTAACACCCGAAAATCTATATTCCCCGGGTTTCTTATTGCAAAGCTTTTCAAACTTGAAGAAACCCATATTTATGAAATCAATATAGATCTGTTTAAACCGGACAACCTAAGGAGCTGATACAGGTGTCTTTGGGAAACAAAAAAAAAACTGTATTCGCGTTTTCAACCTTAAGCAAATCAGAGGAACAAGCGCTTTACAACGCCTTTTCCTACGAAAAATACGATAAAGATACCCTTCTTTTTGTCCAGGAAATCTCCCGGATTGAAAAATTATTCGTTCTTTCAAAGGGATCGGTTGCCTATTATTTTGAACGAGACAACACCCACCCATTAAACGGGACGCTCATGCCAGGGGATTGCTTTGGCGGTCTTTCAATTTTATTTAACGATACAATGGCTATCCACACCCTAAGAACCCTTGAAAAAACGGTTTTTTTGACCATTGATGCCACTCTTTTCTTAACATTGTGCAAAAAAAACAAGGGATTCCTGGAATATTTTACCAATGAATTTGGCAGATGCATGCTCAACCCAACCTTTGCCCAGATTATTGCCAGACAGGTTCTGGACACCTCCTTGAACCTGCCATTTTTCAATCAACCTATTTCTGCTATTTTCAGACCCAATATTGCCACCTGTACCCATCTTACCTCCATTCATGAAGCCGCCTTGAAAATGAGTAAACACAATGCCAGTGCCATTCTGGTTAAATCCGATACCCAAAAGATCCAGGGTATTGTGACCGATGCAGATCTGCGCACAAAGGTGCTGGCCAAGAATATTTCCCCTTTAACGCCCGTCTCCGAGATCATATCCGCCCCCCTTATGTCTATTTCCTCGGACAGCCAGGTATTTGAAGCTTTTTTAACCATGATTCAAAAGGACAAACGCCATTTAGCCGTATACGGAAAATCCGGCGAGATATCCGGAATTTTAACGGAAAAAGACCTGATATCCGCCCAGACACAGTCCACTTTTCTGTTAATAAAATCCATTAAAGCGGCCCAGACAATGGCTGACCTTGAAAATATCCATTCAAAACTTGAAATTATGCTGTTGGACCCCATCCGGAACGGTGCCAATGCAGAATATATTACCCGGCTGATCACCACTTTTTCCGATGCCATCATCGAAAAAATCATGGCCTTTTCTCTTGCAGAAACAGGTGCCCCGCCCTGTAAGTTTGTTTTTTTGACCATGGGCTCAGAAGGCCGGGAGGAACAAACTTTAATTTCCGACCAGGACAACGCCATTATATTTGAAGACCTTGACGACCCAAAAGCGGCGAAATCAGCAAAAACATATTTTGACCATCTGTCCCAACTTGTCTGTACCCGCCTGGACATGGCAGGATATCAATTTTGCGACGGAGATAACATGGCACAGAACCCCAAATGGTGTCAGCCCCTGGCTGTTTGGAAGGAGAACTTTACCCGCTGGATCCGAACCGGAAACCCGGAAGATCTGTTATATTCCAGCATATTTTTTGATTTCCGGGGAACCTTTGGAGAAATGTCACTCGCCGACAATCTTAAAACCTATCTTTTAAAATCCATACAGGGGTGGTCGGGGTTCCTGCGACATTTGACAGAGAATGCCCTCTATTTCAGACCTCCCATCGGCCGGTTTGGAAAATTTTTGGTGGATTCCCAAGGGGAAAACAAGGATGCCTTTGATATCAAGCAGGCCATGCTTCCTCTCATTGATTTTACCCGGGTCTATGCCCTGAAAAATCAAATTTCCCAAACCAATACCCTGACCCGGCTTTTCAGGCTATACACCAAACATGCCCTGACCAGCAAAGAATACAATGACATAGTTCAATCCTATAATTACCTGATGGATTTAAGATTCCGCAGACAGATCACCACCATCATGGATGAAGAAAAGAAACCGGATAATTATATTAATCCTGGAAATCTGTCTTACCTGGACCAGCAGATGCTCAGGGAAATCTTCAAAATGACGGAGAAACTTCAACAAAAACTCCACTATGATTTTACAGGAATTGCCTGATTCGCACTGTTCTCTGCCCTGACATACGCCTCGGCTTTTAGGATTTCCAGATTGACAATTATCCATAAATCAAATAGGGTTATGACATCATATCCCATATAAATAGTTGTTTTTTTATTTTGGAGATCCCATGGAAAAATCCCAAGAACGCACTTTGAATGATGATACCCTGCTTTTTGCAAAAGAATCTGACACCCCAGTCGCTGAGAATAAAAATTATTTCAAACTGCTCATTGTAGATGATGAGAATGAAATTCATGTGATGACAAAACTGGTATTGTCCGACTATGTGTACAAAGGTGCCGGTCTTAAATTTTTATCAGCCTTTACCGGAGAAGACGCCAAAATCATGATCAAAAAGAACCCGGATATTGCCTGCTGTTTGCTGGATGTGGTCATGGAAACCAAGGATGCAGGTCTTGATGTGGCCAGATTTATCAGGGAAGATGAAAAAAATACCAAGCTGAGAATCATATTAAGAACCGGACAACCGGGACAAGCACCGGAAAAAGATATCATTCTAAACTATGATATCAATGATTATAAGGAAAAAACCGAACTGACAGACCAGAAGTTGTTTACCACCATCACAACGGCTCTGCGATCCTATCAACATCTTGAGGAACTTGAAGAAAAGCAGCGAGAGATTCAAACAAAAAATATTCGCCTCAATGAGGAAATCGCCAGACGAATTGTGGCAGAATCCAATCTGACAAAATACAATAGAAGTCTTGAAAAAATGATCGAAAGTAAATCCAACCGGTTAAAAGAAGCTCTTTTTCTCCTGGAAACGACAAAATCAGAACTCCTAAAGACAAGAAAAGTCGCCATTGAATCGAAAATCTCCACCCTTTCCCTTGATACCGTCGACACATCAACTACCATAATTGAATCCAACCTCAAAAAGATAGACCACTATAGCCAAACCATGGCCCTGCTACTTGAAAAATACACGCTTCTTGAAAACATCATCACCTCAAACAAGGGAGAAAACCCAAAGGAAAAGGTCACCAAAACCATTCAAAGGATTGAAGAGTATAAGACCCACATGGATTTTGACACGCTCATTAAAAATTATCCAACCATCATCAGGGAATCTGCAAAGGGAATCGAACAGATTTCAACTGCGGTCTCTGATATCAAACTGTTTGTTTCCATCAATGAAGAACCTTTTCTCCCCACAGATATTCGCCTTCTTTTGGAAAAAAATGCAGTTAGCCATAAGCCCCCTCCCCATAAAAAAATTGACATCCAACTGGATCTTGAAAAAGTTCCCATTGTCTCCCTTCCAGCACGTCATATGGAAAAAGCGGTTAACGCCTTGCTTAAAAATGCCTTCCAGGCCATAGAATACAACGGAATTGTCTCGATCTCGTGCCAATACTTGAATCCAAATATCATCCTTTGTATCAGTGATCTGGGCTGCGGTATTTCCAATGACGACCTGTTTCATATTTTCAAACCCTATTTCACCGGGACTAAAAAAGAAGGAAAAGGACTTGGACTGACCTTTGCCAGAAGTGTAATCCTAAATTGTAACGGCGATATAAAAGTTACCAGTTCTCTCAACCAGGGAACAACGGTGAGAATTTCATTGCCAGTAGAAGAAACAGATCCTTCTCTGGTTTAATCTTTCGTTTTAATCATCCCTCGGTAAGGGCTAAAACACCTAACCAGAAAAAAATCACCTTACAATCGATACCTACAATAAAAATTCTTCCTTACAATGTTCACAGGCTGCAGTGGCCTGGACTTGCCGACAATGGAGACACTTATCGATCAGATACCGATCCTTTCCTTGAAATTTTTGACAATAGGCGCACTCCCAATCTTTTCTGGTCGCGACCAAGGCATGACAACTGGGACATTTAATGGGGAATCTCCTGAAAATCAAAAAAGAGATACCTGCAAAGACAAAAAAAGGGCCGATGAGTTTGAATTGGATACTAGCGGAAAATTGATCAAATTCACCGGAACCGGACAGAATGACATAGAGCAAAAATGCAATGGATGTAACCGCGAGAAATTTAAAACGAAAATGAAAATAGACACTTTTCAAGGACTTTTCTTCCATGGGGCAGGCTCCATTAAAAAAAGTTAATTCATACGCGCGTTCCTTCTCTTTATATCTTTTCCCGAAATTTTAATCCAATGTCAATTATCTTTTATTTTTTTCTTGCCATTATCTGGCTTCCGGCTTTTTTCCGGCAAACAAGAGGATTGGTTGATCCTTTGTTTATGGTAATAAGCCGGGTCTCATGGTTTTTTCAAGAAATAGACGCTGATTTTCAAAATCATCTTTAGAGTCACCCGATTCAAGCCGAATCTCCTGACCAAAGGTGATAGAAACCTGTGAAAAGGGTTTGGGCAGCATAAATCGGTCCCATGAATTAAAAAACCAGGCATTTTCAGCCGAGGTATATAAGGGAACCACAACCGCATCTGCTTCAAGCGCCATTTTAATAACCCCGGCTTTGACCCTGCCAATGGGACCTGTGGGGCCGTCCAGAATGTGGGCACCAAATCCATGGGTCTTTAGATGATCAATCATGGCACCCATGGCTTTTCTCCCTCCCCGGGAAGAGGATCCCCGGGGGGTATGCCAGCCGCTCCTGTTGGCCACCCCTGAAATAAGATCCCCGTCCTTGCTCTGACTTATCATCAGGCCGGGGTTAAAGTCAGAATAGGTTTTAAAATGAGAAATAGCGGAAAAAAACTGCTGGTGCCATGCACATAAAAGAACGGTGGTCCCCTGCTTCCTCAGTTCCTGCCATTGATTCTCATTTTCAATTTTGATCCGGAGGGTCATGCTGTAAACCCGAATAAAATAATAGACAAATACAATGAAAGGCCGGGTGTATATAATAAATTTTAATCGCTTAAACATGAATAATTCCCCCAATGAAAATATCATGGCAATTTAGCAGATATCCCCGGTAAAGCAACCTTAATTATTTGATCAAAAAAATTACCCGGCCAAACCGTCCCTGGTCCGGATCGGCTTCAGCCTCATCGGGATCATGGAGAAAGATTCTTGTGGATGCCACCTTGGCAGTGGACAGGATATAATTTTTTATATTTTTAGATCGGGTCATGGCCAATGCCTTTAAATGATGCTCATTGATATCCACATGGGTGAGCAGCAGTTTTTCCTTTTCCTCCACACTGATCTCTTTTTCTTTACCATCCTCTTCCCTGGGTTTGGGAAAGGTTGCCAGCCCATAGGCTGCCAGAATAGCGGCATCTCTTTCTTCGGGGAGAAGCGTTACCTCTTCAGGTGAGGATATGGGTTCCCCTTTTGCTGCCAGGGTTTTTATTTTTTCCGATTTTATAAGGGCTTCATATCCTTTTTTCCGAAGGGCTTCTCCATCCGCGTTCCTGTCATAGGTTCCTTCAATCTCCAAATTAAGCTCTTTTTTCTTTTCCAATATTTCAATAAGCGTATCCAGCTTTACAATTCCTGTATCATCTAGGGCATCACTCCCATACTCAAAATTCACAAATCCAAGTTCCTCGCCTCCCCCAAACATTGCTCCCAAAAATTTAAAGGGAGCTGTGACAACTTTCATGATCAGGTTTCCAAAGACCTCAAGAACGGCGCCGGAGAAACTAAAGGCAGGATCATCCATATCGCCGTTCAGGGGCACATTAAGATCAATCTGCCCCTCAGGATTTTTTAAAAGGGATATGGCAAGCGGCACCGGCAGGGAGGTGGCATCCTCACTATCTACCTTTTTTCCAAGGGTAAACTGATCGAAAAACAACCGATTCTGGGCTTCCAGAATATTTCCGTCTACCTGATAATTCAAATCCAGAACCAGTTTTCCTTTTTCAATCTCATACCCGATATATTTGGCAGCATAGGGAGAAAACGGGGTCAGCTCAATGTCTTTAAAAGTGATCTTTAAATCCAAAAATTGTTTTTGGGTCAAAGGACTGATGCGCCCGGAAATATCCAGGGGAGAGGACTGCCCGTGGATTCCCTGAAGCTGTAGTTCAGCGGGTTCACCCCCCTCCATGGAGGACAGTCCCTTGACTTGGCCTGCAATTTTTTTCATATCGGCGGAGACATTGGGCTGGGTAAAATTATCTTCATAATAAATCTGCCCGCCCTGAAGGGTTACATTGGAAATGGTGATCTCAGGGCGAGGGGTGGTATTCTCCTTTGCTGCTTGAGAAGCTGGTTCTGCCTGGGGTTTGGTTTTGCCTTTTTCCTCGACCGCTAAAATTTGTTTAAGGTTGATATTCCCCTTCTCGGAGATGATCACCCGGGAATAAAAATCAGTAAGGGAAATATCCTTGACAACCACCTTCACCGGCAATAGAGAGATGTCCATGCCGGAAAGATAAAGGGAATTGCATTTAAAAAATTCTTCGCCGGAAAATTTCCCCAATGATATAAAATCTGTGACCGATGTTTTCCCCATAAAAGAAATGCTTGGTTTTGTTTTTTCTTCCATGGAAAGTGCAAGTCGTCCCTGGGTCTGAAAAAAACCATTTTGAACTAGAATATTCACCTGTTCGCTAAAATAGGGCTGGAGGGATTGTATATCTATCTTATCCAAAAAAATTTCCAGGTCTGCTGAAAGTTCAGATGGAACCAGATCTCCTTTTACTTTTATTTTACCTGTTTTATTCCATGCCATTCCAAGTGAAATCTCAGCTTTTTCTCTGCCCCAGGTTTTTAAATTACCGGCCTGGAGGCTGATGTCCGACAACTTAATTTCAACGACTTCTTTTGTGGTTGCATCAAAAATATCTATCCCGAATTTTTCCAGGGAAAAATCACTAAGGTTGGCCTTCCATGAAGGCCCCTTCTCTTTTTCTGCAGGGATTGCCGGGGCAACCTTGTCCGTATCTTTTTGAGTTACCCGGGTAATATGGGGACCGGGTAATAAATTTTTCACAAGATTGATGGAACCATCTGCCTGGCGTTTTAGAATAATTTTCCCTTTGGCGGTTTTAATTTTCCCCATATCAAGACGCTGTTTTCCCGTATCCATAACAGAACCTGTGACGGTAATTTCCGGGATCGAAACAAAAATTTCCTCGTTAATCCGGTCCCACACCTTAAGATTGGTAAGGCGCAGCTCCTTGTTATGGATCAATGCCGCTAATTTGGCTTCATTCTCCGACAGGGTAAACCCGGCATCCAAGTCAAGCAACCCCTCCTGGATATTAAAATTGATAAGATTTTCAACATAGGGTAAATATTTTTTAAGGGCCAGTTTTTCAAGGGTCACAGTCCCCTCAAACACCAGGGGAGTAGTTGAAAACTGCCCTGCTGATACGAAACTTTCATCGGCCTCTGTTTTTAAGGAGATACTATATTTACCCAAAATTCCCTTTTGTGCCACAACCTCCCTTAGCTGGATGGAAACAGGGGCCAGGACGGTTTTAAAGGATGTTTTATTGGATTCATCTGTGAAAAACAGATTGGCATCCACGATGTCTGCTGTCCCCATAAAAAATTCAAACCCAGGGGCTTCTTTGTCATCCCCTGAAACCATTGCCACTGGTTTTTCTTGTTTGGATGCCGCCATCTTGTCAGGCATTTGCTCCTCTGGCAGTAACTTCAAAAGATTCAGGTTGCCTTTGGTATCCCGGGTCAGGTGAACCTTTGGGGATAAAATCTTCAGATTGGCAAGCCCTAATTTTTTGTCGAAAAGATCCGAAGGCGCAAGGGTAAGATCAATTTGGGGTACGGTGAAAATCGGGGTGTGATCAGCCTCCTGGATATCAATGTTGGCAATTCCCACAGCCCCTTCTAAAATCAAAGACGGCGTATCATTCTTATTTGACTGGGAATCATTGGCCTGGGAATAGGTCATGGCAAGGTCAAGAACTGTTTCCACCTGGTTGACCAGAAGCGTCTCGGGCAGGGGCAGATATTTCAAATAGGTTAAAAGATCAATGCTACCGGTCTTAAGGGTCACAACAGAACTACGCCCGGGCGCAAAGGGCAGGCTCTCAAGTTGAATCTTCATTTGCGCCTGGTTCAGCAAAAAATCCATCTTTGCGATGGCTTTGGTCTGCCTGTCTCGTTTAAGACTGCTTAGAAAGGACAGGTCAAAATTAAATTTTTCAATCAGATGATCCTTTTCCCTGATCTGATCTGAAAAACTGATTTTTGCATTGAAAATTTTTGTATTGGATAGTTGAAATCCAAAAATTTCTGGATCGGTCTGAACCTTATTTACCAGGGGAAGATCGCTGGATTTTTTTTCAAAATTCTCAATGAGGTCTGAAAAATTAAAGGTCCCGTTTTTTTTCAATATTAAATTAACCCTCGGGGAGTCAAGCTCAACTCCGGAAATCACAGGAGCTAGTCTAAACAGGGACGCCATGGACAAATCAACCGACAAAGAGGAGACCGATATAAAATTCCCCCCCTCTTTTTCTTTTATGGAAATCTCTTTGATGCCAAGGACCAGACTATAGGGATTTACAAAAACAGCCCCAATGGAAACCGGTCGGCCCAGGCCTATTCCCATTTGTTTCAGGGCTAATTTTTTCACTGCCCAGGGGGCCAGGAAAAAGCCTGCAATGGTATACACGGCAAGGATGGCAGCTAAAACAATCAGGATACGCTTGAATTGAAGTTGTCCTTTCATGGTGTTTCCTTTAAAAATTCAATTAAATAATTCCAAATAACGGGCCGCCCCTTTGGGCCAGGCGTTTCACCTGTTCAATGGCGACGGGGTCCGATACCAGGGGAGCTGAATGAAAAGGTTTTATCCGGGCATCGATGATCAGAGGCTCCACACACCCCCAATGTTTAAATTTCACGTTTTCCTGCACCCCGTAGATATCATGGGAAGGGTTGGACCGTAAAAAGGTGACCCATAAAAAATTAGAAAAGGTCTCGCTGGCAAACCCTGGATCATCCACCACTACAAAAAGGGGAACCGATTCAAGGCCGGACAGATTTTTAAGATGATTTTTCAATTCATTGATCTGTTTTTTTGCCAAAGGATAGGCGCTAAATTGGGGTCCTTGCACCACCACCATGCCCGGGGCTGCAAACCCTGGATCAAAGAACCCGTCTGGAAGACAAAATCCCTGGGGAAAAATTGTGGCCAATTTTCTTTTTTTCGGGCCGGCCGCCGCCACAACAAGCTTGGATCCCGTATTGATTTCAGAAGTGGAATAATCCAGGGTGTCCATGGTGGTCCGGGTATAAAAATGAAGGTCCGATAAAAGATCCACCCGTTCAAGCAGGTGGATAAAAAAGGATTGTTCATCGTTTACATCCAGCCCTGGGTTGTCTTCATGGGCACAGATGAACAGATATTTTGCAAGGGAGAGCTGTCCGGTTCCAAGGATGGCATTTGCATGGGTTAACAATTCCCTGGGCGCTCTTTGTTCATAGGGCAGATACCGTTCATGGGCCTTGGCCAGCAACAGGGGATGGACCCCGGCATCATCCACGGCATTGACGGCCGTCACCCCTGGCAGGGTGTCTGTGATGGCAGTCCGGGTAATTTCGTGGATGAGTCTGCCAAAATTTGAATCTTCCTGGGGGGGGCGACCGACCACGGTAAAGGGAAATATGGCCCCGGGTCTGTGCCACACCGATACCACTTTCAGGTAGGGATACTCATGTTCATTGGAGTAATACCCCAGGTGGTCCCCAAAGGGACCTTCGGGCTTGGTCCGGTTGGGCACAAGAAACCCGGTGATACAAAAATCCGCATCATTGGAGATGAAAAACCCGTTCTTTGAAGTATACCTAAAATTTCGTCCGGCCAGGGCCCCGGCAAAGGCAATTTCTGGAACCCCTTCGGGCAATGGCATGACAGCCGCCAGGGTATGGGCAGGGGGGCCACCGATAAAAATGGAGACCTTTAACGGGCGTTTGCGCTCCAACGCTTTTTTATGATGGTTTCCAATTCCCCGGTGAAGTTGGTAATGGAGCCCGATTTCTTGATTTGGTTTATACTCATTTCCAGACATCTGGATCCGGTACATACCCAGGTTTGATTTAAAAATAGACTCATTGTCCGGATCCTTAGAAAATACCTGGGGTAAAAGGACAAATGCCCCCCCGTCTCCGGGCCAGCATTTTATCATGGGCAATTGATCGATTCTCGTCTGGTGGGTTAACACCTTTGCATTGGCACCGTAAAGCGGCAGGGCATGGACCAGGGCCTTTAATGCCCCAATAGATTTCCCCGGTGATCTCAGGAACACCCCGGGATCCGACCGCAGATTCACCAGGGAGCGTACCTGTGCAAGTTGAGGTTCAAATATTTTCAGGGTTCTTTCATAGGTGCCGAACAGATTGGACAGGGCCGGAAACCCGGTATGTTTAACATTGGTAAACAAGAGGGCCGGTCCCTTGGCATCGTGCACCTGTCGGGTGATTTCCGCCATTTCAAGATGGGGATCCACCGCCTCGTCTATGTGGATCAATTCGTTTTGTTTTTCCAAAAACCGAACCGTTTCCCGTAAACTTCTAACTTTCATAACGCTACCTCTTCCCTGGAACCAAACCCCTTTGAATTATCCATATAATACACAATTTGCGGTTCAAAACAATACAGGCTTGCATGAAATTTTGATGCAAAAAAGCCAAGGATATCCACGTCATTTCCGGATATCTTAAAATGAGCACAATATTTTTTTGCCACCAACACGGATCTGACATTCAAAGGGGATTTAAGAATAACTCCCGACATCTGAATTCCCGCAAGGTTCTTTATATTCGCATCATCTTGAAAAATGGATGCGGCACTCAGACCATTTTCAGACAATTTTATATGCCGGGATTTTGGATTTGAAAAAAAATAAAACCCTTTGTTATCAAACAGATAATACACCGGTGCCGACCAAGCCTTCCCATTGTTGCCCACAGCAATACTCATCACCTTTGAGGTGTCAATGAGCCTGCGCCAGGGGGAGATGACGGGTTTTTTAGTTGGCATAGCCCCAGGCCTTAAGCCGTTTGTAGGCGTGTTGGGAATATTTGTTGGACTGGTAATCAATCTGCTTTAAAAAAGCAAGATAGTTTTTGGCCGCATCCTCTTTTTGGCCGCTGTTATCCAGGGAATACCCCTTGTAAAATGTCAGTTGGGGATTGCCGGGCAAGAGTTCATCACAGCGTTTAAAATCTTCAAAGGCCTGGCTGTGTTTTTTTTGGGCTGAATTGGATAACCCGGCAAGATAATATCCCTGGGGTTCTTCTGGGTATAAATTTTTAGCAGCATTGGCATAGGACAAGGCCTGGGATGACTTTTCCTGGATCAGCAGGCATTTGGCCATGAGCACATGGGCGGTATAATCCTGTTTTGCCTTTTGGATAGCCAATTTAAATGCAGTTTGCGCATCACCATAGGCTTCCTTGGCCAAATATTTTTCCCCCTCCTGCATTTTCAGGATTGCCCCTTTCTTTTGGCGCAGGGCAGCGGTTTTATCCATATACCGCTCCCGATTCAAGGGGTAAGACCGGGAGGTACCGTAGAGGGTGCTGTCCCTTTGAACCGCTGTCTGTAGACGCTCTGAACTCATGGGGTGGGTGGCAAACAGCATCTGGGATGAAGCGGGTTTTTCCTTGTTCAAGGAATTGAGCATCTCCATAAGCCCCACAAACCCCTTGGAAGAATACCCCGCTTTTACCATATATTCCTGGCCTAGAGAATCGGCCTCCCGCTCATTGGCCCGGCTGTAACTGGAGAGAAACACGCCCTGGCTCAGGGCTCCCAATTGCTGGGTTAGTTGCCCCAGGCCCGCACCCTGGGTGCCGGCCAATACGGATAGTCCGCCAACCAATAAAGAAGAGAGTTGCCCCTTGGCGGCCTGTTCTGCGGAATGCCGGGCATTGACATGACCCAATTCATGGCCCAGAAGGGCCGCAAGTTGTGCCTCATTGTCAAGGTCCAGTAAAATCCCCCGGGTCACGGCAATGGAGCCGCCGGGAAAGGCATAGGCATTGATATAAACGGCGTTGACACAATTAAAATTATAGGGCATATCCGAACGGTGCACACTGGGCAGCAATCCTTTGCCCACCTCACCGATGTACTGATTCAGCGCCCCATCCCGGGTTACTCCATAATCCGATGAGAACTGAAAGGGAGATTGACGTTTATCAATACCGATTTCCTGCTCCCGGGACATCATCATGAGTTGACTTCTTCCTGTCACAGGGTCCACGGAACACCCGGCACACAAAGGAAGGCCCACAAAGATGCCATAGGTCATGGCCCCATATTTTAAGAAATCCCTTCGGGAAACATGTTTTGGCTCTGTATCTTTAATACCCGGGGGCAGGTTTTTACCAAAATTGTTTCTTTTAGTGTTGTTCATTTTTTAAAATTTCCTTTTGTCCAATTCTTCCTTGATGCCAAGACCTAACCCTTCGAGTGAATAAGGTTTTTTAATAAACGGGCCTGCGCCCAATTTCTGGGCTTTTTCCACATCATTGGTTTTTGAATATCCGCTGGTAATGACGGCCCCAATGTCAGGATCAATGGCCTTCAACTCCTGGAAGGTCGCAAGACCGCTGATACCGGGATCCATTATCATATCCAGGACCGCCAGATCAACCTTGTTCTCTCGGACAAAGGCAATGGCTTCCTCCCCGCTGCTGACAATTTTGACCCGATATCCCAACCGTTTGAGCATATTTGAGGTAATCTTTCGCTGGCTTGCCACATCATCCACCACAAGAACAGTTTCATTATGCCCTGAATAATCGCTTAGGGTATAAATCCTATCAGGTTTCGCAGCCTCGGACAAGACATCTGTCACCGGAAAGAAGACCTGAAAAATGGTTTTTCCCTTTTCACTTGTCACCCGGATATAACCGTTGTGGTCATGGACGGCATTCCACACGATACTAAGGCCCAACCCGGTGCCGCTTCTACCCAATACTTTTTTTGTATAAAAGGGTTCAAAAATTCGATCCAGGTCCAATCTTGAAATACCCGGACCCGTATCCTGGATACAAAATCTGACATAGGGTCCGTCCTTTGTTCGTTCATACCCTTTGAGAGATTTTTGGATAAACTGAACCAGGGACGTTTCCAGGGTCACCTGACCTTGGTCTTGAATGGCTTCCATGGCATTGGATGTAAGATTCATGACGATCTTTCTCATGTGAAGGCCGGAGGCATTGAGCAGGGGAAGGGAGGGATCCAGGTTTTTGATCAAGGTAACCCCGGGATGAAACCCGGCCACCCGAACAAATTCCGGTGACACTAAATATTCTTCAATGACATCATTTAAACGAACCGGTTCCAGAACCTTGGCCGCCCCCCTGGCAAGGGTTAACAGCTCATCCACTATAACGGCAGCCCGTTTCCCGGAATCTTTCATAATTAATATGGGCTCGATTAAATGGCTGTCCTTTGGCAGGTCCATTAGCAATAGATCCGGGGTTGACACAATCCCGGACAACACATTGTTTAAATCATGGGCCACCCCTCCGGCGAGCAAGCCAAAGGCCTCCATTTTCTTTGCCTGTTCCAGTTCTTTTTGAAGACGTTTTCTCTCCTGCCTGGATTTTATCTGTTCTGTGGTATCCCTGACAGCAAAAAGAATGGCCGGCAACCCATTATAAACAATTTCAACAGATTGTTTTTCAATATAAATTATCCGTTGATCCGGCCCAATAATAAAGTCAGAAATTGCCCCTCGGGATTCTTTCCCAGGGTCGGAGCTGGGAAAAAGCCGATCAGGACAGACACCCAATAATTGGCTGCCGTTCAACCCCGTCAGCTGTTCAAGGCCCGGGTTAAACAAAACGATTTTTTGATTCTGGACAATAAAAATACCCTCGGGCAAAGAATTAACCAGATTTTTATATTTTTCCTCACTTTCCCGAAGCTGGCCCTCAGCTTCTGTATGGGCGCGGATTTCAAGGGCCAGACTTTTGTTCATCCGGCTCAGTTCCGTCCCCTGGAATTTCTCTCGTTTTTTAATATCCCGGTTCAATTTCTTGAGGGCAGACTGGTATAAAAAGGCCATCCGTGAGGTATATTCTATTTTGTGCCCTGCAATGACCATCGCTGCCAGCATGAAAAAGAGGGTACCGCTCTGGAATAAAAAAGATGCTGGCAAGGGGGAAGACCGGACAATAAGGCCGATCATGTACATGAGAATCAAAGCAAAACCAGTGGCACCGGCAATGAGATAGGAAATCTTGACAAAAAGAAAGCCAATGGGCAGAAGAACGAGGAAAAAAAAGAAAACGCCCCGGATTGACGAAATCAAACAAAGCCCTGCTGCCCCGGCCAAAAGGGAAACAAGAACATAAAAATAAATATGTTTCCCCCTGGAAGGTGTTATGGTGTCAAGGCTGCCCATGGGAAAGGTCAATGTTCCTTCACAATTGCACCGATGATAAGAAAAGTAATCCCCAGGCCTACCATGGCCCCGACAAAGGGCAATTCATACACCAAAAAATAAAGCCCATCCTGTATAAAATCGACAGGGATAGCCTCAACAATGGTATCTGAATATTCTCCTGTAAATTTGGAAATGGTCAGATCTATCCAGAAATTGTCTGCTTTCATAAACCTGGAAATTCCGCTGAAAACACCCACAAAGAACCCCATTATAATCGAATATATCCCCAGTTTTGTGAACATCGTATTTTCCTCTGCCCTTTTTGATTTTATCTGTTAAAATTTATGGTATAGCATATTTGCGTGGAATTTTTGAGTCAAATCTTTTTTGTTGGGAACACCCTTTTATTCCCCCTTTCTTTATGATAAATCCACAAGGACAATGGTTATGGAAACATCAAATACATTAAAAAAAATTGGATTTGCAGCGTTTATCATGATGGCATCGGTATTTGCCAGCCGGATCATCGGGCTGGTAAGGGAATCTACCATTGCCTGGATGGGTGGGGCAAAAGCCGCTGTTGATGCCTATCAGGTTGCATTTATCATTCCTGAAATATTGAATCATATTGTGGCCAGCGGGTTTTTATCCATTACCTTTATCCCCATTTTTGCCTATTATCTTTCCAAAGGCAAAGATGAGGAGGGATTCCAGGTGTTTTCCATTATTTTCAACGGATTCGGTTTGATGCTTCTTGGGTTTATTGTCATTACCATGCTCTGGACGCCCCAATTTGTAAGGATATTTGCCCCGGGTATCGTTGACCCCGTCACCTTTGATCTTGCCGTAAAAATGACCCGGATCATTATTCCGGCTCAATTTTTCTTTTTTACCGGCGGTCTTTTCATGGCGGTTCAATTTACAAAGGAACGATTTTTTATTCCTGCCCTGGCCCCTTTAATTTACAATATCGGCATTATAACCGGGGGAATTTTTCTCTACCCTGTTCTTGGAATGGAAGGGTTTGCCTGGGGGGTTCTCGGGGGCGCTTTCTTTGGCAGTTTTTTGCTTCAGCTTGTGGGGGCAAGGAAGGCAGGGCTGCGCTATTATTTCAATTTCAATATTTTACACCCTGATTTTTTTAAATATATCCTGTTAACCCTCCCATTGATGGTGGGATTGACCATGACCTTTTCAACAGAAATTTTGATGAAATTTTTCGGTTCCTTTCTTGCCGAAGGGAGTATTGCCGCCATGAACTATGGGTTGCGGATCATGTTCCTCCTTGTGGGATTTTTCGGCCAGGCCGTTGGCATGGCCTCCTACCCTTTTATGGCGAAAATTGCAGCCAAGGGGGATTTTGACCGCCTGAACCATATGATCAACCAAACATTGAAATTTATCTTTCTGGTGATGCCCGTTTCCGTCCTCTTCATGGTCCTTCGCAAAGAAATCGTTATGATACTTTTTCAGCGGGGTGCCTTTGACCTTGAGGCAACCCAATTGACAGCCGGTATTCTCCCCTTCTTCATGGCAGGCGCCTTTGCTTTTTCCGCCCAGACCATTGTTTCCCGCGGCTATTATGCCCTTCAAAATACCCTGTTCCCCGCAATTTTCTCCACTCTTTGCGTATTGGCGAGTCTGCCCATGATCTATGGATTGATGAAACTTTTTGGGATAAAAGGAGTGGCTCTGGGACTCTCATTGTCCGTCATCGTAAGTTCTCTTCTTCTGTTTGAGTGCTGGAACCGTAAAAGCCAAAATACGCAAAAAAAAGAGGTGTATCGTTTTTTTTTCAAACTTGTTCCCATAAGTCTTGTCCTGGGGGGTATTCTCCAGGGGGTTCTTATGGGACTTCGACTTCTTTTTGACCCCGGGACCCTGGGCTCAAACCTTATGATCTGTATCATTGTCGGCCTTGTTTTCTCAGTTCTTTTGCCCTTGTTCGGGGTCCTGTTGCGCATCAAAGAGATTTCCATTCTTTATGACAAAATTTTCAGGAGAATATTGCCATGGCAGAAAGAAAAGGCCAAAAATCAGGAATAACCACAACCCAAAAGATTAACCGGGTTGTCCAAAAGCTGATCGCCGCCAATCAGGTGGTTTTTTTTACAGGTGCCGGTATTTCAACGGAAAGCGGGATCCCGGATTATAGAAGCCAGGGCGGAATCTGGGACAAATTTAAGCCCATTTATTTTGATGACTTCATGGCCCAAAAAAAAGCCCGTATCCACTATTGGGACCAGCGCCTGGATATGGAAAAGGGGTTGAAACACGCCAAACCCAACAAGGGACATCAAAGTATTGCACGTCTCCATGAAATGGGATGTTTAACCAGCCTGATTACCCAGAACATCGACGGCCTCCACCAGGAATCGGGTATCCCTTCCGACAAAATCATCGAACTCCACGGCAATACCCGCAGGGTCCGGTGTATGCGCTGCAAACGGCTTATCTCCTGGGAAGAAACAATGGTCATGATTGATGCAGGGGTCAAGGCTCCTGAATGCACCTGCGGCGGGTATTATAAACCCGACACCATTTCCTTTGGCCAGGCCATGCCCGAACGAGAAACCCGAAGGGCAGCCATCCTGTCTGCCAGAGCGGATGTTTTTATTGTGGTGGGGTCTACCCTTCTGGTTCAACCGGCAGCCCTCATGCCCGAATATGCCAGAAATGCCGGGGCCTTTCTGGTCATCATCAACCTGTCTAAAACCCCCTATGACGCCCTCTGTGATGTCCTGATACGGGACAGGGCCGGAACAATTCTGGAAAGAATCGCCAACGGGGTGGAAAAAAACTTAAGCTGGCCAAATCAATGATCATAAACTGATTTCAATTTGCCTGGTAGACAATAAGTTTTTCTGAACGTCCTTTTACCATAACAGGAGGTTGTTCAATCAATTTATAATAATGGATTAATTTGTCATGGGTCTGTTTGCTGATAAGGATATCCGCCTTAAACCTTTTACAAAGATCCGCCACGCGGGAAGCCACGTTTACAGTGTCGCCGACCAGGCAGTATGTTTGCCGTTCTTTTGATCCCACAACACCGGCCAGGGCAGGACCCGTATGAATGCCGATGCCGTGGTTGAGTTGAGTTTGTCCGGATTCCTGGAATTTTAAATTGAGTTTTTTCAAAGCCAACCGCATCATCAATGCCGCCTGGACAGCCTTTTCAGGATGCTGTTCATCCGGGAAGGGTGCCCCGAATACCGCTTCAATCTCGTCTCCCACATATTGCAGCACCACACCGCCAAACTTTTGTATGACTTGGGTCATGGACGCATAATAGTCATTGATCCTTGCAAAGACTTGTTTGGGATGATTCTGTTCGGCAAATCCGGTAAAATTTC
This sequence comes from Desulfobacteraceae bacterium, assembly GCA_016743945.1. GTDB lineage: Bacteria > Desulfobacterota > Desulfobacteria > Desulfobacterales > Desulfobacteraceae > NBML01. The sequence goes on along the minus strand of JADGFI010000007.1, from coordinate 138,087 downwards.
TAATATCGGAAAAAAGCAGGGTCACATTTTCCATCGTTCCCCGGGTATTTAGCCGTCCGCTTAAGATAAGCTCTGCCACAGAAGGATGGACGTGCCTTCCAAAGGCATCTTCCACTTTTTTTCGGATCTTTTCCAGTGTTAAATGAGTTTTAACACGGGCCCTGACAATCGGAGGGCTGAATGGTTTGGTGATATAATCAACAGCGCCCAATTCCAGGCCTTTTGTTTCATCTGATTCATCTGACTTCGCTGTTACAAAGATAATCGGTATATTTTTCGTACCTGGATCAGACTTGAGCTTCTGGCAGACCTCGTACCCGTTCATTTCAGGCATCATAATATCCAGGAGAATAAGGTCGGGAGGATTTTTTTTGATATCTTCAAGGGCTGATACCCCGTCCATTGCAACGCTCACTTTATAATCTGCGGCAAGTGTTGCAAGAAGGATATCAATATTTGCCTTCATGTCATCGACCACCATGATTCTCATTTTAGACAAATCAGACATTTCTATTCCTTTATATTTTTTATGATTTCAGATATCAGGGATTGTGCCCGCTTGAATTTGTATTCCATTATGTATTGATGTAATTGACCTATTTTTTTTTCGTTTATTTTTGACCAGGAAAATTTTATGGCCTGGTTTATAATTTCTTTGCTGGGTTTGGGTTCACGGTTCAAAATATAGGGTTCCATTTTTAATAATAACTGCAGTAATACTTCAGGGCTGCCTGGCTCTTTTTCATCAACTTCAAGCACTTTGTCTTCTGTTAAAATTCCAGTGTCTTCTATGGAATCAATGACCATTTTAAGCGCGTTTCCAAATTTTTTTACGCTGCTGACAACGCCTGAATTGTTTTCAGATTTCATATGGGTTTCAAGGGTAAGTGCCATCTTTGATAGATCGTTGGCACCGATACTTCCGGCAAGGCCTTTGATGGCATGGACCAGATGTAAGGCCTTTTTTTCTTCCTTTGATTCAATTGCCTTTTTTATTTTAATGGCTGCATCCGCATATTCAGTATAAAATTGAATCAAAATTTTCTCATAAAGCGTTTCTTTACCAAGGGTTCGGGACAACCCTTTTTTTATATCTATTCCGGGCATATCCTTGAAAGAATGGGTGTTATCTTTTTGCGGGTTCCCCTTTTTTACCCCGGACCGGAATTTTAAAAACATGCTGTCCTTTGCTTTAACCCAGGTCAACAGAGCAGAAAACAGTTCATTGGGATCAATGGGTTTGGTGATATGTTGTACCATTCCTGCTTCTAAACTTTTGACCTTGTCACTTGCCATGGCATGGGCCGTCATTGCAATGATGGGAATTTTTTTCAATCCATTCCTCGTGTTTTTCAATATCAATTTTGTTGCTTCATATCCATCCATTACAGGCATCTGGATATCCATGAGAACAGCATCAAACAGTTGACGGCTTAACAAGTCCACGGCTTTTTGACCGTCATCTGCAATGGTTACCATAAAGCCTGTTTCTTCAAGAATCTCCCTGGCCAGCACCTGGTTGATCTTATTGTCTTCGACGACCAATATGCGGGCACCTTGTATCGTTTTTAATTCTTGTAATATTTTCTCATCAGACAAGGAACCTTTGTCAAATTCAGGAATCCTGCGACAAAATGCCTGCATAATTGAATCAAAAAGAGAAGACGGGCTAAACGGTTTGAGCAGAAAACTTTCCCGGCAGTTCTGGTCCAATTGCTGATCCATGGTTTCATGGCCGAAGGCAGTTGCCATGATGATCTTTGGGATTTTAGAAAGTTTAGGATGATCCTTAATTTTTTTTGCCACATCAATTGCGTCGGTTTCAGGCATTTTCCAATCCATCAAGACCAGTTCAAAGGGGTGATCTTTTGACGTATTTTCCAACACGTCAAGTGCCTGTTTCCCATTTTTTGCAAGGCTGACTTTAAAGTGGAAGGTTTTAAGCATGTTTTCAAGAATATTCCTTGACGTAGCATTGTCATCGATCACCAAGACCCTTACATCCTTAAGGTCAGAAGGTGTTGTTAAAACCTGTTTTAACCTTTGTCTGCTTTTTTTAAACTCCATGGTAAAGAAAAAAACAGTTCCTTCACCCATTTTGCTGTTAACCTGGATGCTTCCGCCCATCATTTCAATTATTTTTTTACAGATAATCAGACCCAGTCCTGTTCCGCCATATTTACGGGTTGTGGACGCATCCGCCTGGGTAAAAGGCTTAAATAGTTTGCTTATCTGTTCTCGACTTATCCCAATCCCGGTATCTCTAATCAAAAACTGCAATCTTATGTCATCATCAACTTGTTCTATCACCTTAACGGTCAGAACAATCTCCCCCTCTTTTGTAAACTTGATGGCATTGTCACAAAGATTGACAAGGACCTGGCCCAATCTCAGAGAGTCCCCAACCAACATAAGCGGAACATTTGGGTCGATATGAAAAAGCACTTCAAGGTTTTTTCGTTCACGGGTTTTGGTCATGATGATGTTGATGACAGTGTCAAGGGTCTGGCAAAGGTTAAAATCTACCTGTTCGATGTCAAGCTTGCCCGATTCTATCTTGGAGAAATCAAGAATGTCATTGATGACACCCAAAAGGGACTTGGCAGAAAGTTCAATCCGTTTAAGGTAATCGGTTTGTTTGGGACTTAGATCCGTTTTCAGCGCCAGGTAAGTTGTCCCGATAACTGCGTTCATGGGAGTTCTGATTTCATGACTCATGTTTGCCAGAAAATTACTCTTTGCCAGGGTTGCAGCTTCCGCAGCTTCTTTTGCTATTTTAAGCTGGTACGCTTGTTTTTTTTCCGTGATATCTTCCAGGATACCTTCATACTGAAACCTGTTTTTATTTTCATCATAGGTGGTATGAACATTGATTGCGACATCAATTATTTTCCCTTGTTTTTGATAAAACTGGGTTTCAAATCCTTTCACAAACTCTTTTTTCTTCAACAAATTCTGTAATTTTTTCCGGTCCCCGGGATTCACATATAACTGAGACTTCATATCCGTTATGGTTTCTAAGACTTCTTGGGGAGAAGAATAGTTCAAGATTTTTGCAAATGCGGGATTAACAGTTAGAAAACGGCCCTTGCTGTCCGTGGTTGTCTGATAAATACCAACCGTGGCTTTTTCAAAAATACTTCTGTATTTTTCTTCTGCTTTCTTTATTTCCTCCTGGCCTTCGTGAAGTTCCAGGGACATCTCATTGAATGCGATTCCCATTTTCCCGATTTCATCGTTAAAGGGCAAATCTACCGTCTCACCCAAACACCCTTTCTGGATTTTCGTTAAGGCATTTCGAAGCAGGAAAACAGGTCGTGTGACAAATCGTGACAGCATCAAATTCAGAAGACCGGATATGAGAACAAGGGTGGTCAGCAAAAGGGTTGTGAAAATTAGAATCGATCGCTTTGTCTCATCGTTTAGCGCTTCAAAATCATAATAAATTTTCAATGTGGCGATTTTTTCGCCGATCACTTCAATGTTGCGCGAATAGATTCCAAAGGATTTTCCTTTATAGGAAACGGTATTAAAAAAATCGGCACCATCCGATGATATAACCGTTTTATCACCCGGGTTTTCAGAAAAAAAAGCATCTGTTGATAAAACCAGATTGCCCTTGGGATCATAAATACTGATGGCACTGATCCCTTCTACTTTTTGAATCTCATTGAGGGTTGAGTTGAGGGCTCTTGTCTGATTGGCATAGATTTCATTGGCAAGGTCTTCATATTTTTGTTGATAGATTGTATCAAGGAGAAGCGCCACTTTTTTTTCATGGGACCTGCGCCTTTTCAGTTCAAAGGGATATAGAATCGCCCCAAAAATAAGGGCGATTACAAAACAAGTAATGAAAATCGCCGCATTTATTTTAAAACCAAGGCTTTTATTTTTCATTTTTCAACATCCCGGGATAAGGGCCTTAAAGCCTTGAGATAACGAGGTTTTCCGTTTCTTATTTCCATGAACACGACGCTTTTATCGGGATCACCACTTTTATTAAAACGGATGGACCCTGTAACCCCTTTAAAGTTGTGGGTGTCTGTAATGGCTTGTTTGATTTTTTTCCGGTCAAAAGAAGCGGCCCGTTTAATCGCATCGGCTAACAGCATCACTGCATCATATCCCAGGGCAATCCTAGCTGCTGAAATTTCGAAACGGATATATTTTTGAATAAAGGCATTTGATTTCCGGGTATTAAATTGAGGGGACCAATGGGCACTATAATATCCTTGTTTTAAGTTTTGCCCCCCCCGGGACAAAAATACCCGGGATGCCCAGCCATCACCGCCCAAAAAAACAGATTCTGCACCTGCCGTCTGCAATTTTTTTGCAATTTCACCACTTTCATCATGGCCTGGTATGAAGATGACATCCCCATTGGCGTTTATCGCTTGTAAAATTTCTTTTTTTATAAACAACTGTTTTGATTTATACTCCAGTTCCAGAATAACCCTGCCACCCATTTGCTCGAAATTAAGCCTGAAAATTTCAGATAATTTAAGACTGTAATCACTTGCCACATCTACAAAAACAACAACTGTCCTGGCCTTTAAATCCTGCCGGGCAAACGTTGCAAGCGCCTTCCCCTGTAGCACATCCGTAAAACAGATTCTAAATATATAATCACCTGTCCTAGTGACTTTAGGATTGGTGGAAATATTTGATACCATGGGAATTTTCATTTGTTGCGCAATTTTGGCAACGGCAAGGGAATGGGAACTCCAGGCTGAACCTAAAATAGCAACTGCCGTGGATTGGGCCGCTTTGATAGCCGCCAGGCGCGAACCCAGGGGAGTACTTTTGTTGTCAAATTCCAATATTTTTATTTTCCGGCCAAGAATACCGCCTCCTGAATTGACTTCATCCACACCATAATAAATGCCTTTAAGGGAAGATGAATTATTTTCAGCAGCAATGCCTGTCAACGCATAGATTGCAGCAATATCTATGGTTTCTTTTCCCAAAGCTGGACAGTTTAAAAAGGACACGAGTGAACAGATGAGCATAAAAACACAGGCATTTGCATTCACAAGCAGCTTGAAAAAACCCAACACCTTTCTTCCGGGGTCTCGCTTTTTATCAATCATGGTCTCTCCAAAAGGCTAAGGTTTGATCGCCTTGTAGTAGATTTTTCGGCCGTTTTCCAATTTCAGTATAATGACCTCTTTTCCCCTGGGGTCACCGTAATCGTCAAAGGTAATTTCACCTGTTGCACCTTGGAACGCGTGTGTCAGGGCTAATGCATCCCGTATTTTTAGACTGTTCGAGGAACCCGCACGCTCAATGGCATCGGCCAGAACCATGACCGCATCATAGGACAAGGGCGCACTGGTATTGGAAACTTCTTTTTTATGCTTTTGTTTATATAATTTTAAGAGGTGACCGCTTTTTTCAAATTGAACATCCGGATGCCATGGGGCTGAATGATAGCTTCCGTCAACAGCTTTACCCCCGTATGTATAAATCTCAGCCCAGGCATCCCCCCCAAGAAAAGTTGATTTTAAACCAATGGACTTTGCCTGTTTGATAATAAGACCGCTGTCCCTTATGTATCCCGGTAGATAAACCGTATCAGGCACAAAGACTGCTGTTTTTTTCAACAAATCAGTAAATTCCACAGCCCTTCCTCTATAGGTTCCCTCCCAAAGAATTGTGCCGCCATTTTTTTTAAATGCCTCTGTGAAATATCCACCCAGCGTTAAGCTATAGGCCTCATCTACATTTTTTAAAACAACAGCAGTCCGTGCTTTAAGGTCTTGGTAAGCAAATTTTGCCATGGCTGCCCCCTGGAAGGAGTCTATAAAGCAGATGCGAAATATAAAGTTCCCTATTTTAGTTACTTTTGGATTCGTGGAAACAGGTGTTATCATGGGAATGCCTTCGAGTTGAAGGATGGGTGCTGCAGCAAGGGAGTGGGAACTCAACCCGGAACCCACAACTGCTGCCACCTTAAGCTTGACAGCCTGTTTAGCAGCCATTGTCGACCCGATGGGGGTGCTTTTATTATCAAGAACAATCAACTCCAACGGCTGTCCCAATATTCCCCCATTGTCATTAATTTCTTCCACCCCAAGTTTGATCATTTCGATATAAGGTGCATTTTGTACCCAAGCAATACCCGTCTTTGCAAAAATAGCTGCAATCTTGACAGGTTCTGATGCAAAACAAGTTAATGTAAGTATGCTGGATACCCATAGCAAACTGATAAACGCAATTTTTTTCATACCACCCCTCCCCCGTCTTTAGAGTTACGACGTAAAATTATAAAATCAAATTGAGAAAAAGAAGAAAAAAAAATATCAAGTATTACAGGAACATCAGGCAATTTTTAGATTGAATTTAGATACCTTGTTTTGTAACAGATTAGCTGTTTTATTGTCAATGTGTAAAAAAATGGACAATCAAAGTATTGCGGAAATTCAAAAATTATCCCGTACATTTGTAATCGATGGATTAAAGCGGGAACAATTCCCTCGATTGACTCTTGACTTTGATGGTTACATACAGACCCCTGGTTAAATTCAACCCAGATGGCTCGTTGCCGATGACGTCAGCCAAACCAAGACAAAAATATGTCAAAAAGACCTCTCAGGAAAAGTTCTTTTTCTTCTATAAACAAAGCACATGAAACTTCAGTTATAATTACAAATAATCAAATATTAATTCCGGTTAGGTTGGGATATAATGGTAATGAAATATCCACGTTATTACTTCTCGATACCGGTGCCTCCATCACTACAATCCATAATGATTTGGCCAATAAATTTAGAATTTATGATTATCAGCACTCTAAGGCAAGAGTCGCAGATGGTCGTAGGGTAAATACAAAATCAACAAACTTTGATTATATTGTTGTCGGTCCATACAGGATGAATAATTTAAAAATAAGTATTATCAATTATGCTGGCGGATCAGGTTTATCAAAAGGTTTATTAGGTATGAATTTTTTGAAAAACGTAAACTATCAGATTGATACAAAACGAAAAATCATTAAATGGCTTTAAATTAGTTTTGAGATTCATGAAAAGAGCCGGAAAAATGCAAAAGCGACACCATGACCCGACACCAGAAACAAAAAAAGGACTTTCAGAAATTCTGAAAACCCTTGAGATGATTTGGTCGGGACGGCAAGATTTGAACTTGCGACCACTTGTCCCCCAGACAAATCAATACCTTTTTCATACCATTTCACCTCATTCCATCATCACAGCAAAACCCTTGACATTAAAGACTTTTATCCCTATTATTCATTTCAAGGTGTTTCATTAAATTTCACCACAACACTGGTCAAATCGTGACCCAATTCGTGACCCAGTTTTCAATCCGAATTGATCATGAACAAAGCCTATATCCGATTACAATAGGCTCTTTTTAGGCCAAATATTGGAGTTTTGAATATGCTGACTGATATAATTATCAAAAAACTTAAAGCAGAACCGGGCAAGCGAACTGAGTATTGGGACATTGGTGAAAAAAGTATTCAAGGCCTTGGCATCCGGATTGGCAAAAAAAAGGTTTTTTTCATTAAATACATTTTCGAGGGAAGAGCCAGGCGAAAAACAATCGGTGAATACCCCGGAATATCTTTGGCAGAAGCCAGGGCGGAAGCACAGAAAGATTTAGTTGCTATTCAAAAGGGAATCGACCCGGGAGAGGTAAAGCAACAGAAAAAGGCCGATTATTCCAATGAGCCCACCATCAAGGAACTGATTCAAGAATTATGGGATAAAAAACTGTCAAAGCTAAAAAGCGGCAAAGACACCCGGCGCCTTTTGAAAAAAGATCTTTTGAAATCCTGGGGCAAGCGCAAGGTTTCCACCATTAAAACCCGAGACATAGTTCTCCTGCTGGATGAAGTAGCAGAACGCGCCCCGGTGACCCGGAACAGGCTTCATACTGCAATCAATGGCCTTTTCTCCTTCGCTGTTTCCAGAGGGGTAATTGATATATCCCCTTGTGCAAACATTGTCAGGAGTGAAGAGAAGACCCGGGACCGGGTGCTGAATGACGATGAAATTGTTTTGCTCTGGAGAGCCTTGGACCTCAAGAATAAAAGGGTATTCGATGCCTTCCCCAACACAAAGCTGGCATTGCAACTGATTCTTCTGACCGGCCAGCGCCCTGGTGAAGTGGCCGGGATGAAGAAATCAGAGCTTACCGAGAGAACAGATGGCCTTTGGTGGGATATCCCAGCCAAACGAATGAAAGGTAAAAATGCCATGGCCCATGATGTTCCCCTGAACCCCCTGGCACTGGAAGTAATAAAACAGGCCAAATTCTATTCAGGCAAAAGCAAATATATTTTCCGATCTTCCGTAAAAAAAGATTCTTCCATAACCGTTCCAGCGATCAGTCGAGCGGTTGTGCGGCATTTAGCTGAGATGAAGATTGAAAAATTTACGCCACATGATCTGCGTCGGACGTGCCGTACCGGATTGGCTTCATTAAAGGTGTCTGATGTGGTGGCAGAAAAAATCTTATCTCACAAACTTCAGGGTGTTCTAGGGGTCTATAATAGGGCTACATATGAACCAGAAAGAAGAGCAGCCCTTGAATTGTGGGAAGGCCACATCAACGGCTTGATTAACCCAAATTTAAAAGCCGCCCACAACATTGATGATCTTGCTCAATATCGTGCTGCGAAGGGCATATAATAGGGCGGTAATATGCCATATCTTTGAATTCCAGGGAGCCCGGTTAATATATTAATCACCTGATTTTGCGGGAATCCTTTTTACGCGGTATTCAATGTATTAAGATTCCCCTTGGATTTCTATGGGTAATTTGTGCAAACCACAATATGTTGTGTCCGGGGATGATTCAGAAAAATAGTGGGCTATTAATAATAGTCCGGGGTTTAAATCTTTAAGATATCGGAGCAATTCTGAACATTTTTTCAGACATATTTTTAGAAAAGATCATGCAAGTAAGTTTGACTACCGAACCGTAAACTAAACTGTGTATTATCTTTAGTGTTGCAATTTTGAATTGAGTAAGGATATCATCTTTATTCAGTTTAATGGCGAAAATAATATATTGCCAAATTATTATAATTTAAAAGAAAATTGGTAAAATATGTATAAAAAATCCATGATCACATTCATTGATATTCTTGGCTTTAAGAGTATTATAAACGAATCCAAAGCTGAGGAAATTAATACAATTTTAGATTTAGTAAAACAAGCAACTATTTCAGATGCAACTTCATCACATAGGGCTATAGCTTTTTCAGATTGTGTTATCAGGGTTAGGGAAATTAAGCCTAATGAACCTTTCATTGATCATTTATTTTCAGAATTGTACGCTTTACTGCATGCACAGGTTGAACTAATTGATTCTGGTATTCTGATACGGGGAGGCATTTGTTATGACAATATTCATATTTATGAGGATAAAGTGTTTGGCCCTGGGTTAGTAAAAGCATATGAACTGGAGAACAAATTTGCAATATACCCGCGCATAATACTTGAACCCGCAGTTATTCAAGCATTCAACAATTATCTTCAAACATATGCAGAGAGCCATAAATTTGAAGATCCAAATGCCAAAATTATAAAAGAATTATTGAAACAGGGTGATGATGGCATGTGGTTTCTGAATTATGCCGAAGCAATTGATGGAGAGTTTGATGAACAAGAAATGTATCCATTATTTCTAAAAAGACATCATGATGTTATTATAGAAAAAAGTGCAAAATTTAGCACATTTAACTCTACTCATTCTAAATATATTTGGTTAGCAAATTATCATAATAATATTATAACCAATCTCAATCGTGACTTATTTAAGGATTATGAATTCAATAAATCTGATTTGTTGATTAAGTCAAATAAAATTTCGAATTTACAACAGATACAGTACTATGGAATTCCTTATTGAGATAACAGCAGAATAAAATAATAAACTCAGCCTTTTATAGCATTAATCTCTTACCAGTTTTGGGGTTTTTCAGAGTAAGCAAAATAAAGTTAATTTAACATTTTGATGCTTTGTATGATAAGCCCTAAATAGACTTGTAGAGAAACCCTATAAAGAAAGGACTCAAAATGACTGAGGATGAAAAAAAAATAAATGGGAAAAAATACGACGTTGCTTTAGCGACACGAAATTTTGAAATTGAATTGTTTTGGAAAAGATCATTATTTTTTTGGGGCTTCATTGCATCAGCATTTGTAGGGTACGCAACTATGTTCAAACAAAAGTCATCACTTGCAATCGTAATTGCATGTTTCGGTTTTATCTGTTCTGTCGCTTGGGCTCTCGTTAATCGTGGAAGTAAATATTGGCAAGAAAACTGGGAAACAATAGTTGCAAATATTGAGGATGATGTAACTGGTAAATTATTCAAAAGCAGAGAAGAGCAAAAAAACAAAGGTATTTGGTTGTCCTCACGCAAGTTTTCTGTAAGTAAAATAACGATTGCACTCAGCGATTTTTCTGTCCTTGTTTGGTTTGTATTAATGTGGTCCCATTTAATAATTAATCCTGAAAAATTGGTAACATTTTTAGCTATTTTATTTAGTATCATTTTCTCAGTGTTCATGTATCGTGCTGGTGGTTCTACTGATGCAAAGAATTCAGAATAGGCGACTACTAATCCACGTTACGTTTCGAAATATTATGATACCCGAACGTCAATTTAATAGAATTAATATGTTGATTGGACGACTTAAGTATCATTATCCCTACTAAGACTATTCGAGAGCCTGATTTCATCAGGATATAAAACTATTGGAAACGATAATTCGAACGAAAATCAAACCAGGTGTAAGAATCTTTGACTCTTGAAAGGTCAATTTCCGGCGAGATAATTTTTTGCTTAGTTTGCTTTACACTACTCAGTAATACTGATATGAAGATCATTTGATATAAAGAAGATAACCGCTCCGGATACCATTCGTTTCTTTATAATATACGGTTAGATTCGGATCTATCCAAAAACAAAGGCTCTATAATGAAAAAAAAAGCAAGTTCAAAACTTGACAGTTCAGAACAATTTTCAGATAAACAAAAAATTGAAATGGAAGCGATGTTTAATTATGCTTCCACTGCAATTACAAGCATGATTTATGTTAATGGTGGCGCAGCTGTGGCATTCCTCGCGTTCCTTGGTAGCCTACTTAGTCAAAAAATTCTAACACCTCAAGCCACTTTAACTAATCCCATGATTTCATTTGCTTTGGGCGTTGGTGCTGCGTTATTTGCCTCAATTGTTGCTAATGTTTCGATCGGACTATATTACAAATTTAGAAAAAACGACCGAATAGGATACAAATATCTGGCTCGCACTCTAAGAATAGTTGCGATGGTCGCAGTTGCGATTTCTTTTGTGCTGTTTTTTTTAGGAATTAAAGAAGCTGAATCAATAATGACATTTTGCTCTACAAATGATTTGTAAAAATCCCCATATCATAATTTATAGACAAACCACAATCAGATCCTGTTTTAAAACTTTTTGTTTATCAATCATGACTTTTTTTGTGGTTCTTTATTCATATATCACCACAAGAAAACCAATTGCATCTTACCGTTTGCACGCTGGAGGTTATACATATGGTTTTAAAAAAGCATCGGGTGTTTTAGAAAAATGGAAAGAAGATCTTCATAGCCTTTCGTATAGCGAAGACAAAGACAAATACGATCCCGATACTATCTATTTAGTAGCTGTAATTAAGCCTATCAAAGGCTGCCTTTTAAAAATTAAGACTTCGTTCATTGATATAATCATATCTATATTAACAAAATGGCAATTTGGAAAACCTCTAAAACAAATTGGATTATTTTATGATGGTGTCGTTTACTCTTTTTCTAAATCCGAAATACCGCAACCTCAAAAGGACAAAATTATTGAATTCATGAAAACGTTAGATAGAGATGATAGTCATCTTTTTTTTGTAATAAATGATGAAAAAAACATTGAAGTTGCTAATGCAATAGAAGAATCTGAATAATAAAATACTGCATCATTGCTTAACTCAAAATTAATTGCCAGGAGACGTCCAAGATATCAATGATATTATTTGTAATCTTGAATTACCCCGGACTATCCTCTGAATTCGGGATTTTTTCGAAATTTTTTTAACACAATATGTGGTATCCGGCATAAATCCAAAAAAGAGAGCCTTGTGAATAACATCAATAATTCACTGAAAATTCTTTTTTTCTTGCTCAAGAAATATCAAGGATGCAGCAGATATCTTGAACAAAATTATCCCATATAAGATTTTTGCTTAGGATAAATCATAACACTTGATATGTGGAGATTAGAACATTTTTCGACTTGGAAAGTATTGCCAGAAATATGAAGTAATAAATTGTATTTCCTCTCCTGATACTTTTTTTTTATCGAAATTCAAAGGGAAATAAAAGCCCAGCGCATTACCCTGACTTTTTAAACGCTTGATAATAGATTTTAAATTTTTTGAGTCTACTTTTCTGATACCCTCAACGTATGCCTTACAACAAAGGGCAACTGCCTCCCGCAGTGTTTTTTTAGCTAAATGCGAACCTGAATATAATGTTCCATTTATAGCATCTATGTAATGAGGAATGGCCAATTCATACTGCTTATTAAAAACATACCACATACCTCTGAAACGAGAAATTTCCCACCAATTTGGATTAAATTTTTTTTTCTCTTTAATTTCAGATTCCGCTTTTTCTATTAACTGTAGCATTTCTTGAGGATCGGTAATATTGTTAATTCTATTGACGAGTGAATCCTGCAAATCAAGATAGTACATGAAAAATGGCTTCAATTCTTCCACTATTTTCTCTTCCGGAATCTGAAGATATTGTTTCAGATATTCAGAATCCGGTTTTGGCCGAAACTCCTGATTACAAATGCATACAAGAGTCTCTTTTGTATTGTAATTCATAGTCATTGTATAGAAATTTTGAAGGGCCTTTGAAAAATAGGTAGTCTCGTTAATAATGTTCTGATTACCATAATCAATCGAATAGTTTTCAAAAAACTTCGTCAGCACCCCTTCTGTCCCCCAAAGGGACAAAGATCTTGGTGTCACTTTGCCTGAGATCCAATCCCGATAAGAATCTTTTGCACTCTTTATTTGGATTGATTTCCTTTTTGGGAAACCAAAGGTTTTTATGAATTCCTTGAAATCGGGATATTTTTGCTCCATCCATTTCAATGTAGAGCCAACAGGCATATCACTAACAAAAATGTTGTAGCCATCAAGCTCATGAAGGTAAATTTCCTGCCTCCGAACAATGAACTCAAACATTGAAATCGTAGCGTAATACTCAAGCAGCCAAGGCAAACTTTGATCACGATTAAAACCCGCCAGAGGTACAGTTTTGATCAATTCAATGTACCGGTTGTAAAGACTGTTACCATACCATTTAAGGTACTCTCCAAATGAGGGGTGTGGCCTAAAAGGTGGCGTAAAAACTATCTTTAACAAAGACTCTATTAACGTATAATCAAAGTCTCCTTTATAAGCCAATCTATCTAATTCCTTCGCCTTCCGATAAAGAGGATCATAACTGTCATTTGTTTCTTTCGGCTTTGATTCAAAAACACTCGCAATTGCACGAATACATTCACCTATAGTTGGATATGCTGTTTGAAGCTTCATTATTAGCCATGTCCTTCATAAAAAGTAGGCCCATGGTTTCCCACAGGCCTATAAAGTTAAACCCCGTTATTTACCTTTAGGCGGGTTATTTCCCCGTCCACCACCTGAAGGGTTACCAGTTGTACTTGGTCCATTAGGAACTCCACCCATTTTTGCCTCCTTAATTTGGATTACTGATTTTAATTTACAACCATGTAAATCTTGCTGCAAGGGATACCAAATTATTGAGCGGGTTTGTTCACCCAAAAAAAAATTAGAATTTTTATGTTTACTGAAATGATAAGAATTCCAAATTTTAACAGCTCCTTAACGGTACTATAAAAAATTATAAAAAGCTTTAGCCAACCATTAAAATTCTCTTAGATCAAATCAATGGTCTGAGGAGAGGACTACCCTTCGGCCAAACACCGTTTTGCGGTCGCACGATTCCCATAGACTATCCCTTCCATGAGAAGGCAAGTCAAGAGTTCAATTCATGCGCATAAAAACGAGGCGTATTTTCTATAAATTTCCCCTACCAAAGCCAAATCAAGATCTTTTTTACAAAAAAGGCCCTCCATATTTACTGTTTTTTCAAGCGGTTAGTATATGCAACGCATCTGAGCCAACAATTCTTTACTCATCCCGGTTCGTTGTGGGACACTCTTTTTCAAGACGTCACAACTGACAATTGATCATTATTTAAAAGGAGTTCCGCAATGCCAAAAAAGGACCACATCATAAGAAAACCAGAATTGCTTAGTATTTTCGGCGTATCACACGCAACGATCTGGCGTTGGGAAAAGGCTGGCCTTTTTCCCCAGCGCATTTCCCTTGGCCCTAATTCGTCGGGTTGGCTTGCATCAGAAGTATACACACGTCTGAAAGAAATGGCAGACAGCCGTAAATAAGGAACGGGGTAATGGAAGCCAAGAACCGAGAACGCCGCCCCCAGATCCCTGGGGGGTATATCCTTCAGGCCAGAATTGAGGACGCAATCATTTCTAAAGCCCCACCCTGCCACAGAGAGGTATTGGGGTACCTTTATAAAAACGCCTATTTCATGGACACTAAAGACATCTTACGAGGACAATTGAGAAAATCATACAACGAAATAATTGAAGACCTGTCCTGGATGGTTGGAGCACGGCGTGAAAAATACGAGCCAGATCAGATTAAAAGGGCAATGGCTTTTCTTGAAAAACATAACATGATCCAAAAAAAAAGAGTTCCCAAAGGCGTTTTGATTACTATCTGTAATTACAACTATTTTCAAGACAAGAGGAACTACGAAAGTACCAGATCAGAAAGCGAAGACACCAATAAAATCAGCACTCTTGAAACTAAAAATAGTTTCGAAAGTTCCGAAACCCCCTACGAAAGTACCAGAAATTGCCCTACCGAAAGCACCAGCGAAAGTACCAGATCAGAAAGCGAAGACACCAATAAAATCAGAACTCTTGAGGCTAAAAATACTTTCGAAAGTACCAACGAAAGTACCGACGAAAGTACCAGAAATTGCCCTACCATTGATAATAACACCAGTATTAGAAGTATAAAGAGTATAGTTTATAAGAGAATCTTACCTGACTCTGAAAATGGGGAAGCAGAATTTGAACGGGACCGCCGAATATTCTTCCAAGCATTCCCTGGCGTAAAAACCCTCCAAACATTTGATGATGACCCAAACCGGAAAAGCAAGAAATTGGTTAAGCAATTCCATATCAAAGATTTTATGCCTATGGATGTCACCATGGAGTTGGAAAACAGGAACACATATGGGGCTGGTGTTTATATGGCCGTCAACGAAACCAATGGCACCGGCAGAAAGGCAACCGATATTGTCAAGGTCCGGGCTATTTTTGCGGATTTTGATGGAGCCCCACTTGATCCTGTTTGGGGATATGAGCCTTCAATGGTGGTTGAATCATCCCCTGGAAAATACCATGCGTACTGGCTGACAACAGATACCCCCCTGGGTGGCTTCAGGCAATTACAGGAGTGTATTGCTGCTAAATTTGGTTCTGATCCCAAGGTGAAAGATTTACCCAGGGTTATGAGAGTTCCTGGGTTTGAGCATAGAAAAGCAACGCCGTTTTTATCAAAACTCCTTCACTACACGGGCCAAACATTTGCCTTTGATTACCTAACAGACATCTTTCCACCAGCACCGAGAGAGAAATGGTCTGCACCAAAATATCAAACCAATACGCCCATCAACGGTGAATTTAATGGCCAGTATGGAGCAAGCCAAGGCGGGAGGAACAACCATCTCGTTGCCAGAATAGGCGGCATGATCAAGAGAAACTTGTCATGGCCTGAAATCGAAAATGAGGCGTTCAAGGAGGCTGCAGCATGTTCTCCTCCTCTGTCAGAAGCAGAGACCAGGGCGGCACTTAAAAGCATGAGGAGGCACGCATAAATGTTGGCAATAAGAGAATTGAAATTATATCCAATCCAAAAAACCATTGTTGATGCTTGCCGGAATCAAATGAAATTCAACAAAAAAATCATCCTCCAGGCTGCAACCGGGTTGGGAAAAACTATCATCGCCACCTGGATAGCAAAACAGGTGGCCAGGAAAGATTTAAGCGTTTTATTCGTCTGTGACCGGATATCTTTAATCAATCAAACTTCTGCTGTTTTTTCTGATTATGGGTTGCTTCATGGCATTTTTCAAGCGAATAACCCAATGTATGCTCCGGACCTTCAAATTCAGATTGGATCTGTTCAGACTTTAGCTCGCAGAAAACAACGGGAATACGATTTTATCATCATCGACGAAGTCCATTCTTTTTTCAAAGCCCATGAAAAAATATTAACGCATAACCCTGATGCACTTGTCCTTGGCCTTTCAGCCACCCCTTTCACAAAAGGCTTAGGCAAATATTTTGATGCCCATATTGAACCGGTCCCAATGCGGCAATTGATCAATGAGGGGTATCTTTGTGATTTTGAAATATATGGCCCAGATACGATTGACCTTTCAAAAGTCAGAACCAGGGCCGGGGATTACAGGGCTGATGATTTGTCAAAGGCTGTAGATAAACCTGCACTTACAGCAGACGTGGTGCAAACCTGGTTAAAGCTTGCCAGGGGTAAAAAGACAATCGTATTTGCCGTAGATGTGCCTCATGCCGAACACCTGGAAAGGGAATTTAAAAAACACGGAATAAATGCGCAACAAATTAACGGTTATCTTCCCAAGGAGGGTGAAGGTGGTGCTAATCAGATCATTAAGCATTTCAGAAAAAACAGAATTAAAGTCCTGATCAGTGTGGAAATGCTTGTAAAAGGTTTTGACGTCCCTGATGTCGAATGCGTGGCCTTTGCCACTGCCACCAAAAGCATGATCAAATGGATACAAGCTTGCGGGCGTGGGCTAAGGACCTATCCAGGCAAAAAAATATGCAGGATACTTGACCACGGTTCCAATGCTGAAAGGTTAGGCTTTCCAGATGAATACGAGTTCTTAGAACTGGATGATGGAACCCCGCAAAGACAGAAGAATAAACAAGCAGAAAAGCCCGAACAACTCCCTCAAAAATGCCCATCTTGTGATTTTTTGAAGCCCGCTAAGGTCAAAACATGTGCCGCTTGTGGGTTTGAACCAAAGTTCTCCCGGCCAGTTGATGTGACAGAAGGAGAGCTCAAAAAAATAAAAAGAAAAACCCGGAAGGATTACCGTTTAAAGGACAAACAGTCCTTCCTTGCCCAACTCAATCAATATTCTTTCGAAAAGGGCTTTAGGGCCGGCAAAAACGGCTGTTACGGGTGGGCACTGCATAAGTATCAAGAGAAATTTGGATCAAAAGTTTCCTCCCAATTGGACTGGGGGGCCAGGGAACCATTGGGGCAAGATGTGAAAAAATTCATAATCCATTCAAACATTAAATATGCGCATCGCAAAAAGGCATCATAAAAATATAGAAAATTTTAAGCTTAGAAAAGCTAAACTTTTAAGAGTATTCGGGAAAAATCATAATCAGAGGATCGGAGTCATCAGAGATGAAAAAACCAAAACCAAAAAAAACTTATCAAAATATAGCCGAAACAAAACCATTGACGCAAAAAGAGCAAAAGTTTGTCTATGCATACTTGAAAACGCAAAATGGCACCCAGGCAGCGATAACAGCTGGATATTCCAAAAGAAGTGCCAGCGTCACCGCCAATCGCCTAATCAATGACAAGCCAAATACAAAAAAAGCAATAGTGACACTCCTTTCTCGTTTTTTTGACCGACTTGAATTTGATGCCTTTGACGTTTTAAAACGTATTGGCCATATCGCCATGTGTAATGCAGATGAGCTTACCGCAATCATTAATGGCAGGGTTATTATTCCCGATACAAAAAGCCTCTCAGATGATGCCAAGGCCCTGTTCGCTGGAGCCAAAGAACGTGTCAATGAAAGAGGCGATATCACGGTTGAGATCCGACAACATGACCAAATGGCAGCATTGAAGCTATTGTGTCAATATTACGGCATCCTTGACAAAGCCCGAGGTGCCAAACAAGAGCCATTGATTGAACAGAAAAAAGCTATCCAGGCTGTCCTTGATGGCAGCAAAACTCCAATTGATGCCGCCCTGGAATTGGAATTGCAAGGTATCCCCCTTCCCGAGACTCTTCGCATCCTTGTTTCAAAATCTGCTGAAACAGAAGACAACCCCGATGATGGCGAAATGATTATTCCAACCCCGGAAGAAATGGACCGGCGAAGGAAAGAGCGCCTTAAAGAAATTGAGGGGCAAAGAAGTAGCTTTCTTCCCAAAAGACAAGAAGAGGTCCGGGAAATGAAATCTGAAATGGGCAAAAAGAATCAGGCATTTTCTGGGGACAAGGATGGCAACGAAAAGGGTTAAGGACATAACCAAAGACCCCAGGTATCTTGATTTTTGTTATCGGTATCTGGAAAACTTTAAACTTAAAAAGGTAAAATTATGATGAAAAACCAAGAATTTGAATTCTCAAACAAAGCAGATCGTGATTTTTTCAGGGCAGGCATCTGCACATCAGGGATGCCTACACAGTATTTTGGAGTAAGATTGGGCCAGTTCAAACCGTGCTGTCCCCAAGCGCAGATGGTGTACGATAAGATTCAAAAATATATTGAAAATATTGCCAATGGCGGCCCTCAGCAGTCAATGCTTTTCCTTGGCAACAACGGAACCGAAAAAACACACCTTGCCTGTGCTATTGCTCAAGAGTTGTTTTTTCATGGGCAAACACGATTGATATCGGCAGTGAGGATTTGACATGCAAGCTGGTCCGGGGGAACATCAAAAGCATTGTCTTCCACCAACCGGGGTGTCGGTATTTTGATTGCAAGAATTGCACAAAGGCTTTTCCTGACCGGCATGAAGCGTTAAAAGCTGGGTACAAACCTTGCGGGATCTGCAAGCCGTAGGGTGGCCATATTTGCCGTTTTAGCCCATGTAAGGGTAGGCTGTGATTCGATTTTCTTCAAGGCCATGGTAATCCCAATAAAACTCTCCCGCTGACCTTTGGATATTGTGCCACCATCTCCTTGATAAGACCCCGGTATGGATCAAATTTTGAAGGCCTTCCCCGCTTTGATTTATAAGTTGTTTCCGGATGCTTGAGGTATTTACTATCCGTACCCCTGTCCAGATTTAAAGTCAGAGCAATCTGTCGCTTGAAAAACTGCATCTCTTTTAACCGGTGGATTTCAAAAATAGTTCGTCTGTTTATCATTTTGCCGTCTCCCTATGCTTTATAAATGCTTTTAGGTAATGAAAGGACCTGGAACAGGGTGCCGTCATACATGACAAGATCTTTATGGATCAGACTGCTCCGGGCAAAAACATAATCATTTTCCTTGAGCCCCAGGGTGGCGCAAATGGTTCTGTCACTATAAAGGGCATCCGTCATTTGACACACTGATTGCGGCACGTAAACAAATTGCTATGCTACAGGAAGCTTGAGCTCCTTCCGGATAAACTTATGACCAAGATGTACGCCCAGAATTTATGTATATATCACACGCCACAGGATAGTTGCGCCCAAAAATCGGCACTCTCAAGTGTTTGGGCCTCGAAAAAGCTCAGTGCAGTCGAAATAGGCGCACGATCTTAAAAAAATCCCCCCCGATTTTGCTTTGGAGGGTTCTATAAAAAAATAGGCGGTGGATTTGGGGCGGATCGCCCAGTTGAAAAACGTAACGGATTATTTTATAGTGAGTGCTCTCCTTGATGCCAATAAGGCCGAGATTTCAGATGAGCCGGAATTGGTATGGCCTGGAGGAGATAAAGAATTAGCCGAAACTATTCACAGGTTAACTGATGCTGGATTTGGTATTTGTGAAAGTGGCGGTGATGGGGCTGACTGATCCTTTTTATGTAGGATCGTTAACATTTTTCATACCATTCAAGTGATTTGAAAAAGAGAAGTGTTCAACAGTATCGAATGTTTATGAATGTGGGAAATTATATGAAAAAAAATACGATCATACATAAATTAGATCATCTCGGAGATTTTATTGTAAAGTTATACTTTTCAGATGGTTTTCAAACAAAAATAAATTTTTGCAAATGGGCTACCCATAAAGAACTATTTAATATGGAGTTTAACGAAGAAGAAATTGAAAAATTTAAAGGGCTCAGAATAAAAGATAGCGGGGTGGCTATAATATGGCCTCAAACATATGGCTATGATCATTCTCCATCGATAGCGGCAAAGCATCTATACGTTTGGGGCAAATATTTCAAGACGCAAATTCCATATGACGACTCAATAATGTATTATTTGGAGGCTTTTGAGGAAGGTGTCCGTGTCACTTCCCATACATTGAGAGAGCTTAAGAATGCTGGTGATATCTGCAAAGAATTTATACCCTACTTTAAAACTATAGAAAACAAAAAGTATCATTTTCTTTGGGAAGTTTTAGGAACTGTTTATCCCAAAGGTTCTACCCTGAGGAAAAAATGTAGAGAAATTCTGGAAAGAAGTATTGAGAGGATCAATAATTTTGATGATATGGATTTTATCTATGCTCATTCATGCACTTTGCCTTCAAACGTATATTACGAACCCATTTTTATTCTTTTCAAAAAGGATGGGGAGCTATTTGAGATACAGGATGAAATAATTGACTCCTGTGACCCTGCCGTTTCAGGTTGTTTCCCGGAATTTAAAGCTACGACCCATGAAAAAATATTAATAGATATTAAAAATAATAAGTTAGGTAGATATGATAATGAAGATTTTTTTTCGAGCCACCTGAAAAGTGTTATAGAAAATGACATCAAAAATTTTAGAAGTGATATTGAATAGGCTGCGTTTTATACTCATAGAGATCTGGGACCGGGAGGGAGCCATGTATCCAGATAACATGGAATATCTCATATAGGCCACCACATAAGCCTATAATATCCCTTCTGCTTCCCGGGAGAAAAGTTAAACACGGATCAACAGCCCGGTCATATTTTGGCCGGGTATTTATTTTTCCAACACCCTCTGAATCGTGACCCAATTCGTGACCCAACAGCCTTTTTCAAACAAAAAAGGCTTTCAAGGTAAAACCTCGAAAGCCTTTAGTATCAAGAGTTGGGTTTGGTCGGGACGGCAAGATTTGAACTTGCGACCACTTGTCCCCCAGACAAGTGCGCTACCAGACTGCGCTACGCCCCGTACAAAACAAGGCGGTATTTATCATTTCTATTTCAGGGTGTCAAGCAAGAATTTTAAAGAATAAAATCATTTTCTAAACCCACCGCACAAAAATCCTGAAAAACAACCTGAAAAATACACAAAAAAAAACAACAATATTAACACAACAGAATTAACAGGATCAGTCCCTCAGAAAACGTTTTTTTGGGGACGAAGCAGAATCATTTTTATTTTTAGATAGTTATAAATTTTTCTTTGCTTTGTAATATTAAAAAACCGTTACCATTTTTTTTCAAATATCCAATTGACTTACTCCAAAATACCTGATAATGATTAAACTTTTTTTCTCAGATAAACTATAATACAATTTATAGACAATAGTTATTTATTAATGTCTGTTT
This sequence comes from Desulfobacteraceae bacterium, assembly GCA_016743945.1. Lineage (GTDB taxonomy): Bacteria > Desulfobacterota > Desulfobacteria > Desulfobacterales > Desulfobacteraceae > NBML01. The sequence goes on along the minus strand of JADGFI010000007.1, from coordinate 116,476 downwards.
ATTAAATATAATGTATTTATTTTTTAATGATTCAGCAAGCTTTGGGTGGTATAAAACCAGTGACAACTCTGATTTACGAAAAACAATATTTGGTATTCGGGTGTGGCAACACCTTGTTCGGAAATGATGGATTTGGTCCGGAAGTTGTCGCCTATTTGACAGCAAATCATTCATTCCCGGATTCAGTGTTGGTCCTTGATGCCGGAACCGGTATCAAGGATTTCGTTTTTGATCTGCTATTGGTGGAAAAAAAACCAAAATTGGTCATTGTCATTGATGCCGTTACCATGGAGGGCAGGAAACAAGGCGAGGTATTTGAGATAGATCTGGGTGCAGTGCCCAGGGAAAAGCTTTCTGATTTTTCCCTGCACCAGGCCCCTTCCTCGAACCTGCTCGCGCAGCTTCAAGAAAGAGGAATTGAGGTAAAGGTTATTGCCATGCAAACCCAGTCCATACCCAATGAAATTTGCCCGGGCCTCTGCCCTATTGCAAAGAAAGCGATAAAGATAGCATCAAAAAAAATTATTGAGGAACTCAAAAGCCGTACGCGCTTTTAAGATAGGGGAATTTAAAACTATTTAACACGTAAAAGAGGTAATTATGGCAGGAAAACCAATTGGTTCGGTTTTAATGGCCGGAGGCGGAATCTCCGGTATCCAGGCAGCATTAGACATGGCAGATTCCGGATTTTATGTCTATCTTGTGGAAAAAAGTTCGGGTATCGGGGGGGCCATGTCCCAATTGGACAAGACCTTCCCCACCAACGATTGCGCCATGTGAATCATCTCACCCAAACTGGTTGAGTGCGGTCGGCACTTAAACATTGAATTGATGACCCTTTCCCAAATTGAAGAAGTCCAGGGCGAATTGGGAAATTTTACCGTTAAGATTAAGAAAAGCCCTCGGTTTATAGACGAGAAAAAATGTATTGCCTGCGGGTTGTGTGCCCAGAAATGTCCCAAAAAAGTGGACGACGAGTACAACATGGGGTTGAACAAGCGCAAAGCAGCCTACATTAAATATGGTCAAACCGTCCCTCTTAAATACGCCATAGATCCCGATAACTGCATCTTTCTGACCCGGGGTAAATGCGGTATCTGTGTTGATGTCTGCCCCACCGGCGCCATCAACCATGACATGAAAACCCAGTTTGTTGACATCAACGTGGGTGCCATAATTCTGGCTCCGGGATTCAAGCCATTTTCTCCTGAAGGTGTTGATTACTACGGGTATGACAATATTCCAGATGTGGTAACAAGTCTTGAATATGAAAGAATGCTGTCCGCCTCGGGTCCTTCCATGGGCCACCTGAAAAAAGAATCAGACGGCCGAGAACCCAGCAAAATTGCCTGGATACAGTGTGTTGGCTCCAGAAACACAAATTGCGCAGACAACGGCTATTGTTCCAGTGTTTGCTGCATGTATGCCATCAAACAAGCCGTCATGACCCAGAGTCACCTGCCCCCAGGAGAAAGTGACCAAACCATCTTTTACATGGACATCCGAACCCCTGGAAAAGAATATGAGCGGTATTATGAGAACTCCAGGGAAAAAGGCGTAAAGTATGTCAAAGCCCGCCCCCACACCCTGCTAAAAGGACCGGACGGATCAGGCGTCACCATGGTATGGACCGATGATAAAGGCCAAAACCACGACCAATTTTTTGACATGGTAGTTCTCTCCATCGGCCTTCAAGCGCCGGAAGATGCAATGGATCTTGCGAAAAAATGCCACATCGAACTGGATCAGTTCAATTTTGCAAAGACCAACAGCTTTGATCCGGTGGCCACCAAAAAGGAAGGCATCTTTGTAACGGGCAGCTTTCAAGGCCCCAAAGCCATTCCCCAGTCCGTTGCCGTTGCATCCACAGCAGCAGCCCAGGTAAAATCGGTTCTGGCAGAGGCCCAGGGCACGCTGTCCATTGAGAAAACCTTTGTGGAAGAATTTGATATTTCCGGCCAGGAAAGGCGCATCGGTGTGTTTGTCTGCGCCTGCGGCAGCAACATTTCCTCGGTGGTGGATGTAAAGGCCGTGGCTGAGTTTTGCAAGGATCAGCCCGGGGTTGCCTATGTGGAAAACAATATGTTCACCTGTTCTTCCGATACCCAGGATCTCATTGCCAAGACCATCCAGAAACAAAACCTGAATGCCATCGTGATTGCCGCCTGTACCCCTAGAACCCATGAACCTTTGTTCCAGGAAACCCTTCAGAGCATCGGGCTCAACAAGTACATGGTGGAAATGGCCAATATCCGAAATATGAATGCATGGGTTCATCCCAATGAACCGGAAAAAGCCACGGCAAAGGCAAAAGAACAAATTAAAATGGCCATTGCAAAAGTGGCACGCAATTTCCCCCTGGAAGATATTCAGGTAAATATAACCCCCAAAGCCCTTGTTATTGGCGGGGGTCTTGCCGGAATGAGTGCGGCCCGGAATCTTGCGGATCAAGGGTACGAAACCCTGTTGATTGAAAAACAGGAGACTCTTGGCGGGGTGGGCAACCATCTGTGGAAAACCTGGAAAGACGAAGATATCCAGGCCCATTTGGCACTCCTGAAAGAAAATGTTCTGACCCACGATCGAATCCGGGTATTGACCCAGACCACCTTGAACTCTGTGGCAGGTTTTGTGGGCAGCTTTACAGGGGAATTGAATGTCAACGGTAAAATCGAAGATATCGAGTTTGGTGCCTGCATCATTACAACGGGTGGGAATGAATACAAACCCGATGAATACCTGTACAAACAAGACGATCGGGTGATGACCTCCCTGGAGTTCAATGCCAGAATGAAGGCGGACCCAGCGCTTGCCCATAATATGACATCTGCTGTCTTTATCCAGTGCGTGGGCTCCAGAAACCAGGAGCACCCTTATTGTTCCAGGATTTGCTGCACCCAGTCCATCAAAAAAGCGATTCGGCTCAAAAAGATAAAACCAGACATGGACGTCTTTATTCTGTACCGAGATATCCGAACCTACTCGGCCATGGAAACCATTTACAGAGAAGCCCGTAATCTGGGAATTATTTTCATTAAATACACCCGGGATAGAAAACCCGTTGTTCGCAAAAAAGGCAACACCCTTCTGGTGGATATATTTGATTCAATTCTCCAGAGGGATATCACCATAGAAACCGATATCATCACTCTGGCATCGGCCATTGTCCCCAACGACACGACGCCCTTTGTCAATCTGTTCAAATGTTCGGTTAATGCCGATGGCTTTCTCATGGAATCCCATCCCAAGTTAAAACCAGTTGATTCCACTGTGGACGGGGTTTTTCTTGGCGGCATGTGCCACTACCCCAAACCCATTGACGAAGCCATTGCCCAGGGCCAGGCTGCCGCATCCAGAGCCAGTGTTATTCTCTCCAAGAAAACCATGAAACTGGATGCCATTAAGTCCTGTGTCACCCACAATTGTGACGGATGCGCCCTGTGCCTGGATATTTGTCCCTACAATGCTCTGGAACTTGTCGAGTACAAAGATAACCAAAAGCAACACCGGAGAGTGAAAGTCAACCAAGCCCTGTGCAAGGGCTGTGGACTTTGCATGGCCACCTGCCCCAAAGAAGGAATTGTGGTAAACGGATTTACCCTGAATCAGCTCAAGGCCCAGGTGGATGCCATCCTGGAAAATGCGTAATGATATTGAAGGAGAAAAAATATAATGCCAGATAATATTGAAGCAAATTTCGAACCGACGATTATTGGTTTCCTTTGTAATTGGTGCTCCTATGCAGGCGGAGATCTAGCAGGAGTTTCCAGGCTGGAATACCCCACAAACATGCGAGCCATAAGGGTCATGTGCACGGGAATGGTCCATCCGGACCTGGTGGTGGATGCCCTAAAAAAAGGGGCAGACGGCATCATGGTCATGGGCTGACATCTGGGTGAATGTCATTACCAGGATGGTAATCATAAAGCTTTGGCCAGATTTGACGTTATCAAATTCATGCTGGAAGATGCCGGCATCAACCCGGAACGGGCCACTATTGAGTGGGTTTCCGGCGCGGAAGGTCCTAGGTTTGCCCAAAAAGTAACCGAATTTACAAATAAAATTAAAGCCCTGGGACCCAATGGGTTTAAAAAGAAACATGTTGTTCAAAAGGAGATAGAAACATGCCAGTAAAAGTTGCCAGCGAATGGCTCAACTCCTGTTCGGGATGTGAAATCGCAATCCTCAACCTGGGGGAAACCCTGCTGGACCTGTTGCCCCAATTGGATTTTGTTCACATTCCGGTTCTCATGGATCACAAACACTATGGCCAACTGGGGGACAAGACTCAAATTGACATCCCCAAAGCCACGGTGGGACTTTTGTCCGGCGGAATCCGCAATGAGGAACACCTGGAAGTGGCCCATGAGATGCGCAAAAAATGTGATATTCTCATCGCCCTTGGCACCTGTGCCACCCACGGCGGAATACCAGCGCTTATCAATTCATATACCAATGAAGAACTATTTGATCAGTACTATCACACCGAAAGCACAGATCCCAATAACGTGGTTCCCAGCCAGGGGCTGCCCAAACTTTTGGACCGATGCTATGCCCTGGATGAGCAGATTAAGGTTGATATTTATCTGCCTGGCTGCCCCCCTCACCCGGACCAGATTGCAAGCGCAATCCTGGCTCTGCTGGCAGGAGAAACACCTGATCTGCCCTTTAAAAGCGTCTGCGACACCTGCCCCACCATCCGTTCGGGAAAAGGAAAGGTCAAGGAAATCAAACGATTCATTACCACCCCAGAATTTGATCCGGATCAACCCCTGGACCAGATGCAATGTCTTCTGGAGCAAGGGTATCTGTGTGCAGGGCCTGTTACGAGAGCTGGCTGTGCCGGTAACGATGGAGAAGCTCCCCGGTGTATCAGTGCCCGGGTTCCCTGCCGGGGCTGCTACGGCCCGGTCAGACAAGAAGGCAACCAGCTTCTGGACATGCTCAATGCACTTGCTTCCAACGGGATTGATATCAAAAGCCTGCCGGACAGGGACAGCCTGCTCAGATTTTCAGGCGCTCACAACCGATTGGTTGCCAACAAAAAAGGAGGCTTATAAAATAATGGGAAAAACAATTAATATCGCTCCCCTGTCAAGGATTGAAGGGCATGCGAGCATTAAAATACAATTGGATGACACGGGTGAAGTGGAAACAGCCACCACCCATTTTAGTTCCATCCGCGGATTTGAAAAATATGTCCAGGGAAAACCTGCTGAAGAGGTGACACGGATTGTCACCCGAATTTGCGGTATCTGCCCATGGCACCATCATCTGTCTTCCACCAAGGCGGTTGATGCCTGTTTTGGTGCCGATGTGGCTCCTGCTGGCCATATCCTCAGAGAATGCATGCAGAACATGGCCCATATCAATGACAAGATTCTCCACTTTTATTTTCTGGCAGCGCCTGATTTTGTTCTGGGCCCGGATGCCGATTACAAGGTGAGAAACGTCATCGGTATTGCAAAGGCCGCACCCGAACTTGCCAGGAAGGTCATCCAAATGCGCCAATTGGGCCAGATGATGATGGAAAAATTTGCCGGCAAGGTAATTCACCCCATTGCAGCCGTGCCCGGCGGATTTGCCAAACCCATGTCCGACAGCCAGCGCAAAAGCCTTATGGAGGACACAAAGACCCTGCTGGATTTTGCCAAATTTTCCATGGCCCATGCCAAGGAAAACATCTTCCCCAATTACCTGAAAGAGGTCACCACCATCGGCAGCATCACCACAGGCTTTATCGGTACGGTTGATGACCAGGGCTCTTTAAATTTCTACGACGGTAAAATTCGGCTCATGAAGCCCGATGGGACCTATTCTGATTTTGATAATTCAGACTACCTGGATTATATCAGCGAACACGTTGCAGAGACCTCCTATGGGAAATTTCCCTATGCCAAATCCTGGGACGAAGGATTTTCCATGGACCTTGATCAGCCCCGTGGGATCTACCGCTCCAACTGCCTTGCCAGAATCAATACCTGCGACCAGATTTCAACCCCCCTGGCACAGGCGGAACTGGAAGAATTCAGAACAAGCTTTGGCCGCCCGGCCCAGCATACCCTGCTCTATCATTGGGCCCGGCTCATCGAGCTTGTATATGCCTGTGAAAAGACCCTTGAACTGCTGTCCGATCCTGCCATCTGCGGCAAGGAGACACGGTTTGACGTGACCCCAAAAGCCGGCCGCGGTGTGGGTCATGTGGAGGCCCCCAGAGGGACCCTCATCCATGACTATACCACCGATGATAACGGATTGATTGTTTCGGCCAACATGATTGTGGGCACCACCCACAACCTGGCCCCCATCAGCATGAGCGTGGAGCAGGCAGCCAGACTTCTGATCCATGAGGGAAAAGTGGATGAAACAATTCTGAACAAGGTGGAGATGGCCGTTCGTGCCTACGACCCCTGAATTTCCTGTGCAACTCACCGCCTGGATGGCGGTAAAATGATTGACATTAAAATCGTGGATAAAAACGGCCAGGAACTTTAATAGTAAAGCGCTTACAAGCTTAAGGGTGCAGAGAAATCTGCACCCTTTTTATGTTCTTATGGGTCAATGATTGACCCTTTTTTCGGATACGAGAGTTGACCCCACCCTTCTATCGCAATATCAAAGATTTTGTGAGTGCGTGTTAAACATGCGCTTTTCGATCACAAGAAATGACCAAAACCTAGCCAGAAAGATTCAAAGTTCATCCAATCTACAACTTTTTCTGTCTGCTGATTAGTGAGGTCTGTCCCTTTCCATCTATATTCTATGGCGTATGTGGATCATTTCACCATTTCATTTTAGTTCCCATGAGGAGACACTCGGTGCATACCGGCGCACATTTGCCCGGTAGTATCCAAGTAGGAGGCTTTGAAAATTTTCTATTTTATATCTGGTATTTCGGAAAAGTGTTTATAAAAAGATATCTGCACGTTTAATGCATGTTCCCTGGATTGCAGTTCAAAGATCACTCATTTAAATTTCCATTTTAATTAAGGGTGTTTTGATTTGTTCATAAAGTCAATGATACCGTTTGAATTGTTGATTTTTGGAAAAATCATAATGCCAGTAATGTTGATTTTTGGATCAGTGGTTAATAATTTTGGAACTACCCGGTTTTTTGAATTTTTTTCTCGTCTCTATAGTTAAAGACTCAGGACTTATCGTCTGTTAAATTCCTCCTCCTTGTGTTGTTTTTTTTGCTAATTAACTTTTAACAACAAGAAAGAATTTTCATACTGTATTCTTTAAAATCTGTTTTGGACAATAGTGAGAAAGTATGTTAATTCTGATAAATCTTTACATTAATATAGTAAAATCCGTTGGTGCACCTGATTGGTCATTAAATTGGACGCTTCAATTTTTGTTTCCACGATAAATCAAAATATCGAAAGTAATCATGTTTTATTAACTTTATTAAGATAAGGAGATAATAAGATGTATGAAATGATTCCACGTAAAATATGTACATTGGCTCTGGTGATATTTTTTACCCTGTTTTTATGTTGCCAGGTTGTCATTGCAGATGAAACTTCAGAAGACTCTTTAAAGAAATATGGTCAGGTGTTTAAAGGTAAGATAGCCAAGTCCTATAAGGACTCCACAGAATGGTGGCCGAATTCTCCCAAACCTCCGGCAGGTACGCCGAACGTCATTATTTTCCTGCTTGATGACACAGGTTTTGCACATTATGGTTCTTTTGGCGGATTGGTCGAGACACCGGTCATAGACACACTTGCGGATAACGGCTTGCGCTTTAATAATTTTCATACCACTGCACTTTGCTCCCCCTCCCGTGCTTCCATTATGGCAGGGCGTAACCATCACCGCATTGGCCTGGGTTCGCATTCGTTAACAGCCATGGGTTTCCCTGGCTATAACGCCTTTGCACCTGAAAGCGCAAAATCTGTTGCAAAGCACCTTCAGAAGGCTGGATTTGTGAACTATGCACTGGGCAAATGGGACCATACCCCTCTCTATGAAGTATCGCAAAGCGGTCCGTTCGACCGTTGGCCAAGCGGCGAAGGATTCGATCATTTCTACGGATTCATGGCGGCTGATGCCGACAACTACCGCTCGCTTCTGTGGCGTGACCATACGCCGCTCGAAGATTGGGAACAGGTTGAAGGATATCACCTGAGCGAATCAATGGCCGACGAAGCGATCCGCAACATCACATCACACATTTCCATCTCTCCTGACAAACCCTTCATGATGTTCTGGGCACCGGTTGCAATGCACTCACCTCATCAGGCACCGCAGGAATATATTGACCGGTATAAAGGCAAGTTCGACATGGGCTGGGATGAAGCACGCAAAGCAATTCACAAAAAGCAACTCGACATGGGTATTATACCAAAGGGCACCAAACTCTCAGAACGTACAAAAGAGATTCCCGCATGGGACAGCCTGAATGCAGAAGAAAAAAAACTTTATGCTCGCCAGATGGAAGTCTTTGCAGCCATGCTCACCCACGTGGATGAACAAATCGGCCGTGTTGTCCAGACTCTCGAGAAAACAGAACTGCTTGATAATACACTGATCTTTGTAACGGCTGACAACGGTTCTTCCGGTGAAGGAGGTCTGGCCGGTACATTCAATGAGACCTACGTGTTGAACGGGCTCCAAACTCCCTTCGATGCCAATATGGCGCACTACGATGACTGGGGCGGCCCTTCTACCTATCCGCATTTCCATGCGGGATGGGCATTGGCCGGCAACACCCCATTCCAGTTCTTTAAACAAATGGTGCATCGTGGGGGTATTCAGGATGGAATGGTTATTCACTGGCCTAAAGGAATTGAAGGCAAGGGTGAAATCCGTGATCAATACCACCACATCGTCGACATTGCCCCGACTATCATGGATGTAACAGGAACAGACTTTCGAAAAGAGCTTGATGGTGAAGAACAGATGCCTTTCGATGGTGTGAGTATGAAATATGCATTCAATAAGGTGGAAGCTCCGACGGAGCATCCTGAACAATATTACGAGCTCTTCGGTAACAGGGCGATCTATAAAGATGGATGGAAGGCCGTAACCATCCACGCCAACCGTATGCCCTGGGAACTTAACCGTGTACTGCCTTTTGAACAGGATGTATGGGAACTGTATCACATAGACGAGGATTTTTCCGAGTCTGTGAACCTCGCTGACAAGTATCCTGAAAGACTTGAGAAAATGAAGGCACGCTGGGAGGAACTGGCATGGGAAAACAATGTATTCCCGCTCCATGATGATATGATTCAGCGTATCGCCAAACAGCAAGATCGCCTTTTCGGAGATCGTAAGGAATTTGTCTACTGGCCTCCTGGTGCGGTACGTATTGCTGAAAAAGCCTCTGCACCAGTTAAAGGAAAGTCCCACACAATTGAGACAAAACTGGACTTAAAAAAACAGGATCAGGGTGTACTGGTGGCGTGCGGTGGCTTCACTGGCGGTTACAGTTTGTTCATCAAGGACAACACAGTGTACTATGATTACAACTATTATCATGGGGTTCATTACCAGTTGAAGTCACAAAAACTTGGTGAGGGCAACGTTCATATCCTTTTTAAATTTATCGAAGACGGGGGGACAACAAAAGGTATTCCCGGGGGGCGTGGTGAGTTGTTCATCAATGGTAAAAAAGTAGATGAGGTAAAAATGCCGGAAATGCACATATCTACCTTTTCACTCTCAGAGACCTTTGATGTTGGAATTGACGCCGGTACCGCTGTAACAACTGATTATCCGGTGGATACTCATTTCCCTTATACAGGGGAACTGGATAGTATCACCATCCGCCTGACTGATTAATAAATCTCCAGCCCTATTCTGTTCGGGAGCTGGTATTGAATACGGATTAAAATGGACACTGATTTTTTTGTTTCCGAGGTAAGTTCAATCAATAAACCTTTGCTTGAGGACTGATGGTATCATAAACCCTATGTCTGAAAAAACATCCGGCATGGGGTTTACATTTTTGAAGATATAAATTTAACTCAGATCTATCTGTAAAAAAGACAATCATGTTGTGCTGAGAAAGAAAAAAGGAATGGCATAAACCGGGTTGAATCCAGTGAGACCCAACCCGGTCATTTATCAGTTAAAGCTAAATCTTTGGGACAGTCCTTGCAGTCTCTTCATTGTTAAAGGGTGGCCTACCTGGACATATAACTTCCGGTTTTTTCTATTAGAATTTCGATAAATCTTATTGGATATTGCTATAAACTTTATTTAATTGTATGTTATGGAAAGTTTTTAAGCATCTGGAAATAGTAGGTTTCTAAGTTTCTGTATTAACTCGTTCGAAATATTTAAGGGGGGGGGTAAAATACTATGAAGATGTCTGTTTTTATTCAGGGACTAATTTATAGCATTTTGTTTGTCCTTTATACTAATGCTGGTTTTGCAAAAATAACAGAAAATTTAAATAGATTCGATTCAAAAGCGGATATAAATTTGATTCAGTTAGATTCTTCGGAAATTTTGTTGGCTAAAAAAAAGGAAAAAACAAATAAGGGCCAGAATGAAAGCAAAATGGGTGTAGGAGGCGGAAAGGGCCAGGGACTTGAGCATAGAAATGATGGGAACAAAAATGGTGATGTTTCAAAAGAAATAGATGGCGTTGATGCTGACCAAGACCAAGACCGAGACCAAGACCAAGACCAAGACCGAGACAAAGACCGAGATAAAGATAAAGATAAGCATAAGAAGGATAAGAAAGGCTAATCTGAACTACTACAACTAATTTAACTCATCCGACCTTAAAGATCCTATATGAATTGTTAACTGATATAAACCGGGCTGAATCCAGTGCGATCCAACCCGGTCATTTATGAGTTACTCTCGCCAATGCTCTGGTTGATTAAGTACGTCTGAACATTGCACTGCTCCTTTTATTCTTCCAATAACTCCAGAACATAATTCCTGCACCATCCAGGCACCTGCATGTTCTTCAGGTATGTGATATGGAGCTTCGAAACCAAGAGCTCTTGCCGGAATGAAACCAGTACGAGGATAATATCCAGGATGTCCTAAAACAAAGACTAATTCCACACCTGAATCTTTTAACAGATTCAATCCTTCTTTAATAAGTTGAGCTCCAATTCCCTTGTTTTGAAAGTCAGAAAGAATGGCGAGCGGTGCAAGTATCTGTGCTGAAACAGGCTCCATAGTTTGTATGATTTTTACCTTTGTACAGAGGATGTGTCCAACTATTTTATCACCCTCAATAGCCACAAGTGAAAATAATGGCATTGCTGTTTTATCATTAAATAGTTTCTTAACGAGCTCAGCGATTTCCGGCCCTTTTTTTTCTCCAAATGCCTTTGTATGAATATTTTTTATTTCAAGTTTGTCTGATTCAATTGATTTTCTTATGTTAAATGGTTTCTCTGGTCTATTACTATTTTTATGCATGGTTGGTTCTCCTGTTATTTATGGCTTTAATTTTCAAAGAAACCTCTTTCCAGCGTTCTTTTTCCACTTGACCAGCGCTTTTTGTTTGCCGGTCAGACAAATAGGCCAATTCACGCTTCATTTTTTGGAAGCTATCCAGCCTGTCTTTTCTGATAGCCCCTGTTGTTAGTCCGTGAAGCACTTGACAGCCAGGCTCACGGGTATGACTACAATCGTGAAAACGACATGTATTGGCCAGGTTTTCTATCTCCGGAAATGCGACATTCAAACCACCACCGTCATCCCAAAAGCCTATTTCCCGAATACCGGGATTGTCAATCACCATGCCTCCTTGGGGCATCATGATAAGGCTGCGGGTGGTAGTGGTATGTTTTCCTTTTCCCACGCTTTCACTTATTAAATTAGTGGCCTGCATGGTTTTCCCGGAGAGGCGATTCACAAGTGTTGATTTCCCAGATCCTGAAGATCCAACCATGGCGATTGTTCGGCCTTGTGAAAGATAAGGCTCCAATGAAGCCAAGCCGATTGAATCCTTTGCCGAGATACAATGCACCGGAACTTCAAAAGCCACTGTTTCCACTTCAGAAACATAATGCTCAGGATTTTGATGAAGGTCGGCTTTGGTTAGAATAATAGATGGCGTCAATCCACAATTATATACCAAAGTCAAATACCGTTCTAACCGCCGCATATTAAAATCTTGATCAAGGCCGCAAACGATAAATACTGTATCAAGGTTTGCAGCAATTATCTGCTCTTTCCTCGACTGTGATCCTTGCTTACCATGCGTACCTGCTGCCCCTCTGGACAAGGTGTTTTTCCTTGGCAATACTACAGATATGACTTTGTCGTTCACCAGGACCCAATCTCCTGTGACTGGAAACAGGTTCTCTTTTTGGTGATTTAGCTTTCCTGCTGCAGTAGCGAGGCTTTCCAAGTTTCCCTGACTGATAAGAAAACTATTTTTTTGCACTCCGACTACTCTGGCCGGAAAAACTTTTTCGTTGCAGATATTGTCCAGATGAGTCTGGAAATGGGAACCCCATCCCATTTTTAAAAGAGATCTGAGAATATCGTCTGTGCATGTAATATTTGTATGTTCCTTACGAATGATCATTGTCGTCACCTACTTTTTTTTATGGATTACTACGGTATTTTTTATGCGTTAAATACCAGAGAATCTATGATTAGACTGATAGCTTCTTAACATTTTTATCTTAGTGTAGGGGCGTTGCAGACGAAAGGCGTAACAATAACTGCAGAATCTTAGATAGACTCTATCCGGAAAGGGTCAGAAAAAATTTAATTTGTTTTTATCTAAATATTAATTTTGATCTGGACTAAATTAAAATCAAACTGCCACCGAATTAGTAGTACCTTTTGTCGGCAACGATTGACACAATATCTAATAATATCTTAAACAAAAAAAACTCCTTTTAAAAAAATATACCTGGTGCACTCAAATATCATAATTTTGTAGCTATTGTCAATTTTTAACGAGTCCGAATGTCTATGCATGAACGCCGAGAGGATTAACATGATTGGCATTGACTTCTTCCTCCAGCAGTGAAAGCAAACCAAATCCATCCGGTGAGCATATGTATTCATAGTCTTAACCCTCCCAAACCCGAAAAGATTAAAACCGGCACTCAACAATTATTATCCCTGTTGGAAGTATTCAGGAACTTGGATTCTCAAAGATATCTAATCAATTGTTAACTGATATAAACCGGCTTGAATCCAGTGCGACCCAACCCGGTCATTTATGAGTTATCCATGCAAATGATCAATCCGTGACTGACAGATACCATAAAGACTCAGGAGTAAAAAAAACATCCAGCAGGAAATATTTTTCATATTTAACCCTCCAATTTTCGTGTTATAATGGATTAACTCGGTCTCCAGTTTTTTAGGGGAGGATCAAACCTATGAAAACAATTCTGCTTCTTATCTATCAACCATATAAGTGGTTTGTATACATCCCCTTTTTTTGTTTTTCCACTATCATTTTCGGTTTAATTGCTGCAACCTTGGCCTTTCTGATTAATGAGAGGGTGGCAAGTTTTGTAGGTGGTGTCATATGGGCTCGTCTGAACACCTGGATGGCACCGGTATTTGTAAAAGTATCTGGAAAAGAAAATATCGATATTAAACAGTCTTACGTAGTGATTGCCAATCATCAGAGTGCATTTGATATTTTTATTTTATATGGTTTTCTCGATATAGATTTTAAATGGGTAATGAAACATGAACTTAGAAAATTACCAGGAATAGGTATCGGATGCGAAAAAGTGGGACACATTTTTATTGATCGTACTGATCATAAGTCTGCCATAAAATCACTTAGTGTTGCAAAAGAAAAAATAGTCAATGGTACATCGGTTATCTTCTTTCCCGAGGGAACCCGCAGTTCTGACGGCATAATTAGGGATTTTAAAAAAGGAGCTTTCAATATGGCTCTTGATTTGGATCTGCCAATCCTGCCAGTGACGATCATAGGAACAAAGGAGATACTTCCGAATAAAACGATAAATCTTTTTCCAGGGAAGGCGGTGATGAGAATTCATGAACCGATTTCAGTAAAAAATTATTCAGATGAGAATATAAATGAACTAATTAAAAAAGCTCGGGAAATCATGGTTGAAGGAGTAAAACCAATCGTTAGAACTGATCCTCTCCCAAAAAATTGAATACAGGGTTAAACCATTTTTGAGTGAGTTTTTGTGATATAAATAGAAGAAATATGGATAGTGCCGCACTTAATAGATAGTTTTTTACTGTTGGATATCCTCCTGCGAACAGAAGGACACTTCAATTGACTGCTACCGGTCTGCTGAACCGACCGGTTATACGAATTGCTATTTTTTCCTATTAAATATTATCCTGAAGCCTGGAAAAAACATGGGTGTCCTTTTTCGATATTCTATATAATCTTGCCCCAACCGTTTTTCGAGTTCTGGCTCCTCAATCGATTTCAGTTCCCAAACATTAATCAAAATGAAAAGTGGTGTGAATACAATGAGAAGAAAAACAGATCCAAATAATACACCTATGCCAATAAGTAAAAAAACACACCAGTCACCATACCTCCGGCAAAGCCGGAGGCTTGTATTGTGAACCGCTCAAAGCGGTCATAAAAGCATGAACCACCTAAAGGTGGTCAAAATAGTTTCAGTTAATCCATTTTCCGGTCGGCATCTTCTTGTTTCTTGATGTATTTCTTTACAGTCTCTTCATCTCTGCCAACTGTTGATGCAAAATACCCCCTGGCCCAAAAATTTTGACCTGTAAAATTGTGCCGCCGTCCTACATACGTTCTGGCAATATGTATTGCGCTTTTCCCTTTGATAAAACCGACTACTTGAGACACCGCATATTTCGGAGGAATTGATATCAAGAGGTGGACATGATCCCCCATAAAAATGAGACTGCAGATGTTATCAGTTTTCAAGATGCACTTAACAAAAAGAAATGAAAATAGTGGGTCAACGATTGACCCCTTTCATAAAAAACAATGCAAAAATATATAAAAATAAATAAAACTGATTTTCAAGAACCCCAATCAACAAGCGGTTTCTGGCGTGGTTACTGGATGCTGAAAAATTCCCTCACCGCCTGGATGGCGGCAAAATGATTGACATTAAAATTGTAGATAAAAACGGTCAAGAGATCTAAGAATAAACCGTTTATAAATTTATAGGGTGCGGAGAAATCTGCACCCTTTTTTTTGCCATGAACTCTTGATGCCTGATTTTTTAAGGAGTTTGGAATTTCAAGCCGCATTTTTATGATCGGGACCCAAAATTAAAAATCGAGAAATCCCTCTGCATCTTTTGACCAATCCCGCGCTAGACAGCCCAACTCTTTTTCTAAATATTCTTGATCGTTAGCCGCCTGTGGTCCGACATATCCATTCCCTGCCGCAAGGGTTTCATACCAGAATTTAGCATTTTCTTTTATGACACTTGTTTTCGAAACGTGGACTTCTCCATCAAAATCGACCCAAGTAACATGGTCTGAAGCATTGTCATTAAGCGGCATTAAAAGTTCGGCCAGGTCAATAGTTGTGGGATCATTTTTTAGGTTCATACAGGCTCCATTTGAATTTATACTTTAATTTTTTGAGACTTTAAAATAAGGCCTCTAAACTGATTGTCCACAAAAAATTGAGAAAATTCAGAGTTCGCATCAATGCATCTGAACAAATTCGACTGATCCTTAATTTAATATTGGCGCTCATATTTTTGTTGTTAGCTTTTTTTGTCTCAAAAGGGTACTTGATTGGAGCAAGAAGAAAAAGATCAGAGGGGGTTTTAATTTTTTTTCCGGATCAATCACCCAAAAACAGGAGGAAACGTGTCAAAAATATTAAATGTACCCAAAAAAAACAATTTCATTATTAAAGCCATTAGAGGAACATTGGAGCACCGGGCCACATGGCTTTACCTGTTATTAAAAGAGATAGAAAAAAAAGATATTGCCTGGGAGGAGGTCGGCCCGCCTGCCATAAGGGCTTGCGGCAACATACACGGAAAGGATCTGGTGGATTTGAGCGGTACCAAAAGTTTAAAGGGACTGAAAAAGAAACTTTTTACCAAACCTGCCCAAATGATATTTGAAATGAAAATTTTAAAATCTACAGACACTGAACTTTGGATAGATTTTGGGTACTGTCCGCTGGTGGCTGCCTGGCAGAAACTTGGTTGTACTGATGAAGAGATTGAAAGGCTTTGTGATATTGCCATGGATGGCGACAGAGGCATTGCACAGAGTTTCGGCGGAAAACTGGAACTGGGAGAGACCATTTCAAACGGGCACAAAAAGTGCCAACTTCGATTTAAAAAATAAAATAGGCAATGAATTTTCCTAGCGGCTTTTACAATTATCTGGCCACACTTCCGATTCCTGCTGATAACAGAATCTGACCATCATTGGAATTCCAATATCCCAAATGACAGGGGCAGATGGAAATTCGGTCTGGGGGAATCAACCAACGACCATGTCAGCCAGTGGGGATGGGAGGTCTTGTCGCCGCATTTGTAAAAATTTGCTCGCCATTCAACCCCTGGCCCTGGCAAGATCACCGGACAATATCTTTTCAGCAAGGCCAGGGGAATCGAGTAGGCAACGGTCCATGTAACCGGTTCTTTGATTTCCGGTTCAACAATCCGGGGCAGAGAATGGGCAACCTTTATCTTGTTGCAGTCTTTCTTTGGGAGGACGATCCTGCTTTTTCCGAGTCCGGGCTGAAAATGAAACAGCAAAATACCCCCACAATTTATTTCAAGGTTGAAGTAGCCCGTGGACACATCAGAATTCGGTGTAAAGAAGAATTCAACACAACTGTCCTCCCAAACATTGTCCTGATGCGCAACAGCAACCGCCCGAACATACCTGTCGGCTACCTGAAACATCACATATATCGCCATCTCGTCATAGGCGATCTTCACCTCTGCCCTTGGGAAATGATCGGGTTTTTTCCCCATATGGTTTTGGAGCTGCTGGAAAGGGATCTCTTTCCACGGGGACCTGTCCCAAACGGCATCACTCATGGGAAGGATTATTTGTCTTGGTATTTTGCAGCGCATGGTTTATTTTCTCAATTGCTCAGTGGTTAAAGGGATTGGCATAATATGACAGCAACGGTAATTCAAAGGGTTCACTGGCAAAGCCCCTTCTGTACAACGCATTTCCCAAGTGCCGCCGGACAAAAAAAACACCCATGAATCGAAACAGCATATGCAGGGGCCATATTTTTGTCCCCCACGGCATTATATAGGGTGGTTCTTTTTGCGGCCAAAAATGCTACCAGAATATAATCCATGTTGAAAATTCGCAAAAAAAGGCGTTCAATTTCTAAAGTTTACCATGGGAATCATTTTTCGACAAGCATGTTCGACAGAATGCAGGGAATCAACCCTGATACAAGAAAGATCTAAACAAAAGGACATAAAAATTAACAGGACTGATATGAAAGAAATAAACTATTTTCGATTGAAATTTTATTCGGTTTCAATGTATAATTATTTTCCGCCAATCTGACTTGTGGTAAAACCATATCCAAACCGAAAAACTTTTTTTTATTGAATGAATAACGGAGATTACATGGTAAAAAATGCAGTTGCAATTGATATTCTCATAAAAATCGTCGAAGAGGGCGGAAAAATAACCACAGGAATAGATGTTTATAATGAGCAGGGAATACTGCTGCTTGATAAAAATGTCATCGTGAATACACTAAAACCCTTAGAGTTCATAAAAGAAAACGGGATCACCTCCATACCTTTCAGTTCAGATAATAATTGCGGTGTTTGGGATGCAAACGGAAATTCTATTATTTTCGATAAAGATGGATCATTTGAAACCATAGAATCCCAAAAGCCCCCTGTTTTAGGCGGAATTGAAAAACGGGTTTTTGAAATACAGGAACTCAAAAGGATTTCCACGGAAAAGTACAACGGTGCCAAGGACACCATTAAAAAAGTTCTGGGGGATATCAAAGAAACCGGGGGGAATTTTGATTATGATGAAGTGTATTCAGATGTCCGTGATCTTGTCGCATTTCTGACAATCGAGGACAATCCTTTTTCCTATCTCACAAAAGAAATCTTTTCCTATGACGATTACCTTTACAACCATTCCATAAACGTATGCGCCATTGGAACAGCTGTCGTCAATAGCTTTAACACCACTTTCAGCGCGTTTATAAACACTCATCTTAACACAAAACAAGAACTTGATTCTTCTCCCTTCAGCAATACAGAAAAAAAATCCGAAGAAGCATACAAATGTTTTCAAAAAGATGAAATTGAACATATCTGCACGGGGTTTTTCCTCCATGACATTGGAAAAGTAATGGTCAAGGATGAAATACTCAACAAACCCGGAAAAATCACACCGGCTGAATTTGATGAAATAAAGAGGCACTCCTATGAATATGGTATAAAAATTTTGGAAAAGAACAAACTAAACAATCCTTTTCTAACGAATACGGTTAAATACCATCATGCCCCCCTCTTTAAGGGCCAGGAAAAAGGGTATCCCCTGGACAAGGAACCCAACGAACTTCCCGCTTATGTTAAAATATGCAAACTTTCTGACATATACGATGCCATGACCTCAAAGCGGTGTTATAAAGAAGCGTTTAACCAGATTAATGTGGTCACTGACATTTTCAGAAGCTATGCCAAAAAAGATAATATAATGCAATATATCCTCCACTCCTTTGTAAAAAGTATTGGAATTTATCCTGCAGGAAGTATTGTTTATCTGAGAAACGGACAGATGGGGTATGTTCTTGAAAGTGCCGGTCCTCTGATCATACCCTTTACAGACACCCAGGGGAAAACCCTATCCGACAACTCTAATCCTCTGGATCTCAGTGAATATAAATCAGATAATATTTTAAAAATTGACAACAGAAGAAGTATCAAGACACCACGGGAGGTTTATGACCTTCTCCCCTCCTATTTAAAACCCAAAACAGATTAAAAAACCCGTTACAAAACAGGGGATCCTTATAAAAGAGGCATTGGTTTAAATCGATAATTAATCCATCGAACACAATGCTTTTTAGCCCCGGATAAACAATGTTCCTCAGGCAAATAACCAAGCAAATTCAAAGTTTATAAAAAAGGAGCATTTGACAAATTAGTTAGTACTCGATATATTTATTAAATATTTATAATTGTCAACTAAAAAATACAATCGAGTCATACATGAAAAATGTTTTAATTTTAATTCTCAAACGCTGGGGTGCAAGCCTTATAACCATATTTGTTATCTCGGTGATTATCTTTATTGGCGTTGAGATTCTGCCCGGGGACGTGGCCGAGACCGTCCTGGGCCAATCGGCCACACCCGAGACGGTGGCGGCCTTTAGAAAAGAACTCAAACTGGATTTGCCGCCCCACATTCGATATGGTGAATGGCTAAATGATTTTGTCCATGGAGATTTCGGCACCTCCCTGGCCAATGGCAGGCCTGTTTTCGAATTAATCGGCTGGCGGCTCTCCAACACCCTGTTTCTGGCCCTATCAACTGCTATGATAGCGGTTCCCCTGGCAATTTTTCTGGGTATGCTGGCGGCATTTTATCGAAATACCTTTTTTGACAAATTGATCTCAACCACCACCCTTTCTTTTATTTCCTTCCCGGAATTTTTTATTGCCTATATCCTGATCAGCCTCTTGTCGGTTAAGCTGAATCTTTTTCCAAGTCTCTCCATTATTGATAAAAACATGGGGTTTTGCAGCAAAATATATGCAATTTTACTGCCTTCTCTGACACTCACCTGTGTGGTGACGGCACACATGATGCGCCAGACAAGGGCTGCCATTATTAATGTGCTGGCCAGTAGCTATATTGAAATGGCCCAAATCAAAGGGATAACGCGATTGAGAATCATCTATCACCATGCCTTTCCCAACTCCCTCTCCCCGGTGATCAATGTGGTTGCCGTGAACCTGGCATATCTTATTGTGGGGGTTGTCATTGTTGAAGTGGTATTTGTATATCCGGGACTGGGGCAATTGCTGGTTGATTCAGTGGCTAAGAGGGATCTTCCCGTGGTCCAGGCATCGGGATTGATCTTTTCCATTACCTATATTTTTCTAAATCTTACCGCGGATATCCTGTCCATGCTTTCCAACCCGAAACTTCGACAATCCCAAATTTAAAGGGGAATTCTACTGTGCTCAAATTATTACAACACTCCCCTCTTTCCGCCCGGATCGGCATGGCCATCGTCATCCTGAATGTTCTTGTTGCTGTGTTTGCCCCCCTGATCGCCCCCCATGGGGAAACAAGTGTGGTCGGGGATGTGTGGGAAGTTTCTTCTGCCCGATTTTATTTCGGCACCGACCACATTGGAAGAGATCTTTTTTCCCGAATGGTCTTTGGAGCAAGGAATACAATCGCCCTTGCGTTTATCACCACCATTTTATCATTTTCCCTTGGATCCTTTTTAGGCTTTATTGCCGCTGTTAAAGGCGGCTGGACGGATCAGGCATTAAGCCGGGCAATTGATATCATCATGGCATTTCCAACCCTTATTTTCGCTTTGATGATTTTATCCGTGCTGGGATCATCCATCACCACCTTGATTTTCACCATCGCTATTTTAGATTCCACACGGGTCTATAGATTATCCAGGGCGGTTGCCATGGATATTGAAGTGATGGAATTTGTGGAGGCTGCCCGGCTGAGGGGAGAGGGGCTTTGGTGGATCATACGACAAGAAATTTTACCCAATGCCATGCCGCCGCTCATTGCGGAATTCGGCCTGAGGTTCTGCTTTGTATTCCTTTTTATTGCCTCCTTAAGTTTTCTGGGACTGGGCCTGCAGCCGCCGCTGTCAGACTGGGGAGGAATGGTCAGGGAAAATGCCGGGGCCATCACCTTTGGCATCTATATCCCGCTTATCCCGGCCGGAGCCATTGCATTTTTAACCGTGGGGGTCAATTTAATTGTTGACTGGTTTTTACACTTATCCAGTGGGCTCCATGAATAAAAAAAATCAGATAAAAAAAATAAGAGGAGGAGAATAAGATGAACAATCTGCTCGAAATAAAAAACCTCTATATTGAAGCCTTTTACGAAGACCGTTGGCAGCCCATTGTCCGCAACATCAGCCTTAATTTAAAAAGAGGAGAAGTCCTTGGACTTATCGGTGAATCCGGTGCCGGTAAATCCACCATCGGTCTGGCAGCCATGGGGTACACACGCCAGGGATGCCGCCTTGCATCCGGATCCATAAACCTTGAGGGGATCGAACTGTTTGATGCCGATGATGAGGATTTGAGACTGGCCAGGGGATCAAAAATTGCCTATGTGGCCCAGAGTGCGGCCGCCTCCTTTAATCCCTCCCATCGTGTTATAAAGCAATATGCAGAAGCCCCCGTCCACCACGGGATCATGGGCTATAGGGAAGCTGAAAAAGATGCGATTGAGATTTATCGACGGCTATTTTTACCCGCACCTGAAACAATCGGATACCGATATCCCCACGAACTATCCGGCGGTCAGCTCCAAAGAACCATGGTGGCCATGGCCATGTCCTGCAAACCGGATATCATTGTGTTTGATGAACCCACCACGGCTCTGGATGTTACCACCCAAATTGAAGTTCTGGCTGCGGTCAAGGAAATAACGGAAAAAATGAACAAGGCCGCCCTTTATATCACACACGATCTGGCGGTGGTGGCCCAGGTCGCCCACCGAATAATGGTATTAAGAAATGGCAGGCTGGTTGAAGAGGGTGAAACAAGGGAATTGATTAAAAATCCCAAAAAAAAGTACACCCGGGAGCTGCTGAATGTCAGGACATTAAGGGAAGAAAAAAGTATTACAGATAAAATGGACGTGATCCTTAAAATCGAGGATGTTGATGCATCCTACACAGGACAAGATAATGTACTTGAAGATATTGATCTTGTCGTTAGAAAAGGCAGAACGGTTGCCCTGGTCGGTGAATCCGGCAGTGGAAAAAGCACCTTGGCAAAAGTGATTACAGGTCTTCTTCCCGCCAACAATGGCAGTATTCGGTTTTTTGGAAAAAAACTGCCCCGATCATTGAAAAAGAGAAAAAAAGAAGATTTGAGAAGAATGCAGATGATCTATCAGATGCCGGACACGGCCTTAAACCCCAAACATACTGTTAGAAAAGTCATTGGCCGGCCTCTTCAATTTTACTTTGGGATCAGGGGCAAACAAGCGGAAGATCGAATCAAGGATCTGTTAAGGGACATCGAACTTGACCCGGATATCTATATTGACCGCCTGACCACAGAGCTTTCAGGCGGGGAAAAACAGCGGATCTGCATTGCCCGTGCCCTGGCAGCGGAACCGGACCTGATCATATGCGATGAAATCACGTCAGCCTTAGACCAACTGGTGGCAGAAGGCATACTCAATTTGTTACAGGATCTGCAAAATAAAACAAACATGTCCTACCTGTTTATCACCCACGACCTTGCCACGGTCAAGGCCATTGCAGATAAAATTGTGATCATGCTGGAAGGCAAGATCATCGAACAGGGCGAAAAGAAAAAAGTTTTGTCCCCGCCCCATCATGAATATACGGATAAGCTTTTGGCATCCATTCCGGAAATGGATCCGGACTGGCTGGACAACCTACTGGAAAACCGTCCCTCAACCTTCATCTGATTCAATCATGCACCCATTAATTTTATAAGGAGAAGAAAATATGACGGATCTATCGTTTTTAACACAGATGTTTAATCAAAAAAAAATCTCCCGAAGACAGTTTATGACAGGGCTCTCAGCCCTGGGGGTGACAGCCGCCTTGTCACCTGCTTTTTTTACCGGTAATGCCATGGCAGCAACGCCCCAAAAGGGCGGAACCTTCAGACAGGCAATGACCGGAGGAGCCACCTCTGACTCCCTTGATCCGGCAACCCTTCTTGCCGGCCACCCCATTAATGTCAGCACCCAATTGAGCAATTGCCTTGTGGAAATTGACCATAATTTCAAACCGGTTCCTGAACTGGCAACAGGATGGGAGGCATCGGCAGATGCGAAAATCTGGACCTTTAAACTCCGCAAAGGCGTTGAATTCCACAACGGCAAAACCCTGACAGCCCAAGATGTGATTTTTTCCATCAACCACCACCGGGGTAAAGAATCAAAATCCGCAGCAAAACCGTTTTTAAAAAGCGTTCAAAATATAAAAGCGGACGGAAAACACAGTGTCGTGTTTGAGCTTGACCAGGGCAGTGCTGATTTTCCTTTTATCATGGGAGATTATCACCTGAGGATTTATCCCGACGGAACCCAAGGTAAAGACTGGGAGAAAGGAATCGGTACCGGCGGGTATATACTGGAAGATTGGGAACCCGGTGTTCGAGCCCTGACAAAACGAAATCCCAATTATTGGAGAACAGACCGGGCCCATTTTAATGAAATTGAAACCCTTGCCATTGTGGACGTCAACGCCAGGACCAATGCCTTAAAAACCGGCCGGGTTGATGCCATTGACCGGGCGGATGTTAAAACCGTGCATCTGCTGAAAAAAATGCCCGGCATCAATGTGACCGCTGTCACTGGAACCATGCATTATACGGCTCCCATGCTGGTGGACCAAAAGCCATATACGGACAACAATGTCCGCATGGCATTAAAATTAGCCGTTAACCGTGAAGAAATGGTTAAAACGATTCTCAAGGGGTATGGAGAAGTTGGCAATGACCATCCTATTTCTTCGGTGAACCGGTACCAGGCGGCCAACCTTAAACAACGCACCTATGATCCGGACAAGGCAAACTTTTACATGAAAAAGGCGGGGATGCTGGACCACACCTTTAATCTCCATGCCTCGGATGCAGCCTTTTCCGGCGCCGTGGATGCCGCCGTGCTTTACCAGGAAAGCGCTAAAAAAGCCGGTATTAAGATCAATGTGGTCCGGGAACCTTCCGATGGATACTGGAACAATGTCTGGACGAAAAAAGAATGGTGCATGTGCTATTGGTCCGGACGTCCTGTCGAGGATATGATGTTTTCGGTTGCCTATGCAGCCGGTGCCCCCTGGAATGATACCCATTGGAGCCATGACACGTTCAACCAGCTGCTGAAAGAAGCCCGGGCAGAGCTAAATGAAGACAAAAGACAACAGCTTTATACCCAGATGCAGGAAATATGCAAGGACAATGGTGGCGCCGTAGTTCCCATGTTTAATCAAATTGTTGAGGCCCATTCTAAAAAACTTGCCCATGGCCCCATCTCCGCCCATATGGAAATGGATGGACACAAAAACGTTGAACGCTGGTGGTTCAAGTCTTAAATCCCCGGTATTTTATTTAATTGGAAACAGGCCGTGAAATTTTTTGGCCTGTTTTTGATTAAATAAACAGGCCGATATAATCATGGCTTCTCCGATTTTTTTTGGGCAGCCGGTTTGGCGTCCCGGTTGGTCATCACAATTCCGGAAAAAATCAGCACCATACTCAAAAAACGAATTAACCCGATGGTTTCATTCAAAAACAAAACCCCGAGAACCCCGCTGAACAACGGCAGGGTATAATAGACCATCCCGGCCTTGGACGGCCCCAGGGTAACAATGGCCTGGTTCCAGAGGACAAAGGCACACAGGGAAGCAAAAATCCCCACATAGAGAATGGCCGGGATAGTGGTTTGATTCAGATAATTCCCCTGGGCTGATACCTGACCCTGTTCCCAGACAAAAAAGGGCAGTAAAAAGAAAAGCCCCATTACAAAACAGGTAAATTGAAGGGTATTCACACTGATCCTCTGGGGTTTTTGCTTCAGCAATAGGCTGTAAACGGCGAAAAGAATAGAGGCTGCCAGCATCCACAGATCACCAATGGCAAAGGAGATATTCATGATGGTGGACAAGGCCCCTTTGGTGATGAGAAACACAACCCCTGTGAGAACCAGAACGACACCGATCCCTTTTTGAATGGAAAAAACTTCCTGGTACAATATTCTTGAAAAAATCATAATAAAAATAGGAAAGGTGATGGCAATCAGGGACAGGTTCATGGCTGTGGTGGTATGGCCGGCAATGTAAATAAAGGTGTTAAAAGAGGTGATACCGATAAAAGAGGTGATACCAAAATAAACCAGATGCTGCCGGATTGCAGGCCATTCTTGAATCAGACCTTTAACGGCAAAGGGGGCAAAGACGAGCACTGCGGTCATCCACCGGAAAAAGGCCAGACTCACTGGAGGGATGTGGTCACTTAACCCCCTTGCCACTATAAAATTTCCTGACCAGATGGCAGTGGCACCCAGAGCGAACAAATATCCGACTGCAAGGGAATGAGGATGAGGCTTTCCGGTCATACACGTCTCCTTTTTATAGGGTTTTATTTATTATGGGAAATTTGAACACAAAAGAAAAGATACAGATCCCAATAAAAAAAAGGGGTACAGATAAACAAACAGGATCAGGCAGATGTTTTGGCCTGATGTGAAGCAATATGACCCATGGCCTGGAAAGCACTTGCTATGGAGATGCCGGCACCGGAACGGGTCCGCATCCAGTCCTGGCCTGCCAGAATGGATCCTGCGGCATAAAGATTCCCATGAACAGGGGTATTGTCTCGACCAAGGGGTCGAAAGTTTTCATCCGTGGCAAGCCCTGCCAGGTTTATGGCGTGGCCCCTGGGATCAAAATAAGTTGTGCCATGCCAGTTTTTCCGGTCTGTTGGTTGATCAACCGGCAGGTTAAACACATTTTCTGTTACCCCTTTCCGATCTGCGACAAGTCCCCTTGCTAAAAAACGACCGGTGGCAAGGAGGCAGGTTTTGGCCTGGATCCTTGTTGTATGGGTGCCGGATGGGGTTCCCGTCTCCAGGACAAACCCCTGGTCAGGGGAATGGGCGGCCGAAATGACACGCTGATCCGGCAGCCGGGTTATACATGTGTCCCTAAGAATTTTCCTAAAGGTTTCCTTGAGGCGAATTCCCGGCACCGATATGGGGGATGTGGGGATTTCAAATATTTTTATTCCCAAACGCTGTTCAAGACGGTTCAAGATATCTTGGGAACGGTTGATTCCCAGGATGGCGGGCATGCCTAAAAATTGTTCATCCCTAAGCAGGGGTTTGATTGCCGCCACAAGTTTGTCCTGGACCTGTTCGGCTTCCATGGCCTGGGCCATGAGGGGGGTAAAAAGCTCGGACCGCTGGGACATTTGCGGAAAATCAACGGCCCCAATGTTGATCTTTTTCCAAGTGGATGTCAGAACCTGCTGAACAAATTTAGCCCGAAATTCCCGCAACCCTTGGAAATCCAGGAGCAGCAGCGGTTTTTTATCTGTAAGGGCTGTGACATTATTGGCCATGGTCAAAGGAAATCTGTAGGTGGGCTTGGCTGTTCCAAATGCGGTCATAATCGAGCTATTTTCCCGGGGCAGCCCTCCATAGGTCAGTCCGCCTTGGGCCAGCCCCTGTGTCAGTTCGTCAAAGGCCGTTTTAATATTGGTTTCAGGAATTTTTAACAAAGGATGGGAAGGATAAAATTTTGAAATCCTAGCAAGCGCCTGCCAGGGATTTTTGCAAAACCCTGTTTCAGGAGAGGTTAATGCCCATAGATCCAGCAAGCCGCTGGCATATTCAAAGGCACCAGCTCCCCCCACCACCACCCCGGATAGACTGCGGTTTGCCGCGAACACAGCAGCCGCCATGCCCGCCATGCCAGCGCCGATAATCACAAGATCGGTGTGGATATCTTGTTTGTTTTCCATTTTCTATCCTTTCTTGTCCAGATCTGCCCTAGGGTCAGCCATGTCCAGGCCGAAAAAGGAACAAAACATGGCTTCGTTCAACTCTGCCTGGGCCAGCTGACTGCCCCAGAGAAGCGGTTTCTGGCCTTTGAACCGTTCTGTGAGTAAAAATCTGATATTGTCCAAGCCCTGGCTTCCCTTAAGATAGGCTTCGTCATACATTAAACCGGTTACCCTCAGGCTGCAAAAAGTTCCCTGGCAGGCACCCTTTCCCAGGCGGGAATGAATACGAAGCGAATTTAAATCGGCTGTTTCCCGGTTCTGCTTCAACCAGAGAAGTAACTCCTTAAAGTGGCTCTTGGGCACCATTTCACACTCACACATCATACTGTCCCCAGGGTCAGACTCCCTGGCCCAGAGCTTGACCGACATGCCCGCTTCAATCAGCTTGCTGGGAGCCTTTGACGTCAAGGGAATTTGTGCAGTGGTACACACAGAGGCCACCTTTAATTTTTTGGCGGCCAGATCAGCTGTTTTTTCGGCCATGAGGCGGTAGGTGGTCACTTTGCCACCGGTGATGGTCAAAAGATTATCCACATCATCCCTTGAATGGTCAAACAGATAAAATCCTCTTGAAACCGCCCTGTCATCTTCCCCAGGTTCATCAATTGTGGCTTTATCAATTGTGGATTCATCCCGGTTGCTCACAAGGGGTCTGACACCGGCATAGGCCCTTATATATCTTGTTGTTTCAAGTCCGGGAACCATCTGGGCTCCCTGGTCCACGAGAAAATCGATTTCATTAAAGTCCGGTTTGATAGCGTCCAGGTTATCAAGGCGAATCGAGGTGGTGCCAAAAATGGAAACGGTACGGCCCGGCACCAGGATATCTCCATCGGCTGCCGGTCTTAATCGGTTGATCACATGGGTGGTGAGACGGTTATGGGTAACCAGTAAAGAACCCTTTGAATAAATCATATCCAGATGGATCCCGGCAAGCGCTGTTACCATGCCGGCCCAGGCACCGGTGGCATTAATAACCACCCGGGGGGTAATATAAAAACAAGCGCCTGTCAAATTATTTTGGACCTTTACTTTTTTAATAATCTTTTTCCCCGACATTGTTCCAAGGGAAAAACCAATGGCCTTGCAATTACTATAATAGGTTGCCCCGTGCTCAATGGCCTGGTTCATATTTTCAAGGGAAATATGAAAGGGATCCACAGAGGCATCTTTGACTTTAAAGGCTGCAATGGCATCTTTGGAAAGCCCGGGCTCAAGTTCCAGAACTTGGTGGACGGAAAGCGGTTGACAAAAAACACCTGCCCGCTTGCAAAGATTGGGGAAGTCGGCGACATAGGCTTCATCATCTCCTTTAACCGCCACATAGAGACCACCGGTATCTTCAATGCAGTGGGGTGCGATTTTTTTCAAAATTTGAGATTCCCTGGCGCATTCTGCGGCAGAATCAGGATCTGATCCCACATAACGGGCACCACTGTGGAGCAGACCGTGATTGCGACCCGAGGCCCCATCGTTAATATTCCCCATTTCAATGACAAGGGCTGAAATACCTCTGAGGGCAAGATCCCGGGCAATCCCCGTACCAGTAACCCCCCCGCCTATGATAAGCGCTGGAATGTCTAATATTTTTTTCATGGCCTTGCTTTTATTCGTTTAATAAAATTAAATGTTCGAAAAAGAAAATATCATAGAAAAAAAAGCTTCGCAAGTGAAAAAAACAATTGGCCGGCATTGTTGCCATTGCTATTGGCGAGATCTTGGGCTTATAATAAAAGCCATGAAACGAAATTTGTCCATAAAATAAGGAATCTTTCCCATGGCGTTTAATTTTTTTGCAAACCCCCATCTTCATTTTGGACCCGGCACCATCAAGTGCCTCCCCGAGCTTATAACCTCCCATGGAAAAACCCTGCTGCTGATTACCGGTGCCCGATCACTCCAGAAAAGTGACCACTGGCCAAGGCTTTTAGACGCATTAAAAAAAAATTCCATCCGGGTTTACCAGACAGTCGTAAAAACCGAGCCCTCACCGTCCCTGATTGATGAGATTGTCCTAAGGTATAGGGAACAAAGCATAGATGTCATTGCTGCCATTGGCGGCGGAAGTGTTATGGACGCCGGAAAGGCGGTTTCAGCCATGATGACAAAACAAGAATCGGTCATCGAATACCTGGAAGATGTTGGAACCAGATCCCATGATGGAAAAAAAATCCCCTTTATTGCAGTGCCCACAACCTCCGGCACCGGCAGTGAGGCCACAAAAAATGCCGTGATCAGTCAATTGGGGAAAAATGGATTTAAAAAATCCCTTCTCCATGACAATTTTGTTCCTGATATTGCCATTGTTGATCCGGAACTGACCCTGGACTGCCCCCCCGAGATAACGGCTGCCTGCGGAATGGACGCCTTAACCCAGCTTTTGGAATCCCTTGTTTCAACAAACAGTTCCCCCATGACAGATTCCCTTGCCCTGGGCGCCCTGGAAATACTGGGCGATGCGTTAATAACCGCAACCACAAAACACCCCCATGACATGGCTGCCCGCAAAAAACTAAGCTATGCATCCTATATTTCCGGTTTAACCCTTGCAAATGCTGGCCTGGGAGTGGTACACGGGTTTGCGTCTGTTATTGGCGGAGCCTTCAGCATCCCCCATGGGGTGATCTGCGGTACCCTTCTGTCTGAAGTCACCCGCTACAACATCGAGTCCTTAATTTCACTGGATTCCAATGGTCCTGCCATCAAAAAATATGCCAGGGCTTCCCGACTTTTGAGCCCCTCCCCTGTTTTGGAAAACCATGTGGAAAGCTCCCGGCATTTGGTCAAAATTCTGGCCCAATGGACATATCAACTAAAGATGCCGGGACTAGGTTCATATGGCGTAACACTCGAGGATATCGACACCATCGTCGAATCCACAGGACAAAAAAACAACCCGATTCAACTTTCCGCAAAAAAATTATCCAAAATACTGCAGGCAAGGCTTTAATATCAGCCCCTAAAAAAAACACCCTTTAATCAGACGTCGGGAGTTGCTTTTTTAATTCTGTTTTGCAATGGGGACAATACATCTGGGCTATATTTTTTTCATCCATTACATCATCAAGGTTCAGTTTTAACACATAGGTTTTTTTTTGAACTGTTTTGCACTGGCTGTTCTGGCAATAGTATTTAATATCCATGACACCTCCGCTACTTTCTTTTATATGTTGTTGATACATATAATAATACGTTTAACCCTATTGTAAAATTAATTTCGAAAAAGAAATCAGCATCGCTTAAAACTTTGTGCAAATGAACAAACCGAATATTAAATGAAAGCTTTGAAAACAAAGGATTCTATTTTTTTATGTTTAAAATCTAAGCGTTAACTGTTAGGGTAACGACAACCTGAACACAAAAAAATTATTGGAGACAAAACAGCGTAGATACAGGCTTATGATAAAAAAAAGAAAGACCATAAACAGCCGCCATGGGGAAATTGTTGAGTTGATTAAAACCAGCGGATTTGTTACGGTGGAAGAATTGGCAAACACATTCAATGTAACCCCGCAAACCATCAGAAGAGACATCAACTTCCTTGACAGCCAGGGGTATGTTTCCAGATACCATGGGGGTGCCGGCCTTTCCGTCAGCACGGAAAATGTCGCATACCGACACAGAAAAGAACTTCTTCTCAATGAAAAAAAGCAAATTGCCAAAGCAGTGGCATCAATGATAGAGGATAACACCTCCCTTTTCATCAATATCGGTACCACCACAGAACATGTTGCAAAGGAATTGGTCAATCACAACAAAAAACTGAGAATCATCACCAACAACCTGAATGTTGCCGCCATAATGAGCAAAAAGGAAGATTTTGAAGTGATTGTCACCGGCGGCATTGTTCGCAGCAAGGATTGCGGGATTACCGGCGAAGCCGCAGTAAATTTTATCCGTCAGTTCAAGGTCGATATCGGCGTCATCGGGATCAGCGGGATTGACCTTGATGGCACCCTGCTTGATTTTGATTTTAGGGAAGTCCATGTAGCAAGAACTATTATTGAGAATTCGAGAAAAGTGTATCTGGTGACGGATCACTCAAAGTTTGGCAGAAATGCCATGGTAAAACTGGGCAGTATCACGGAGATTGACACCCTGATCACAGACCAGGCACCACCCGAACAACTCAGGGAAATCATGACCAATAATGATATCAAACTGGTAATAAGCTGATTCCAAAATCTGGACGCCCTTCCCGACCAGGGCAGTGAAACCGCCCATGCCTTCAGGGACAAGGATCTGGAAGCAAAAATATTTTACAGGTCTTCCCATTAGCCTGAAGACTCAGCATCAAGAACCTTGCGTATCATAATTGAAAGATCTTTCATGATGACAGGTTTTAAAAGAATATCCTTAATTCCGATTTCTGCGGCAAGTTTTTCAGGTATTTTTTCACTGAATCCCGTACAAAGAAGTATGGGAATATTGGGCCGTATTTTTCTCAATTCCTTTACCAGCTTATTTCCAGACATCTGGGGCATGGCCATATCGGAAATGATCAAATCAAATTTATCAGGATCGTCCCCGAAAGCCTCAAGCGCCTCAAGGCTGCTGACTCGGGACGTCACATGATAGCCCATGCGCTCCAGCATCTGTTTTTCCATTTTGAGAATGGCTTCTTCATCATCCACGAGCAGTATATGTTCCGTTCCGCCTGGGATGACTTCATTTGCAACTTGTTCTGGCTGTTCAAAGGAATCTGTAATGACTGGAAGGTAAACATTGAATACCGTTCCCTTGCCAGGCTCGCTGTAAGCATTGATAGTGCCGCCCATGGACTGGACAATGCCGTAAACCACGGAAAGGCCCATGCCTGTTCCCCTGCCTTTCTTCTTTGTGGTAAAAAACGGGTCAAAAATTTTTTGGGTCAAAAATTTATCCATGCCCTTGCCTGTATCTCTTACGGTGATACAGGCAAAGAGCCCGGGCTTCATATCCGGATCTATCAGGTCATACCTGCCCAATTGGACCTCTTTCATGCTGACCTTAAGCTGCCCGCCTTTTTCTTCCATGGCATGGAAGGCATTGGTTGCAAGGTTCATTATTATCTGATGAATCTGGGTGGGATCTGCCTTGATTAAACCGCTTGGGTTGATGATATTCTGCTTTATCTCAATGCTTGCCGGGATGGCCGACCGAATCAGCTTTAAGGCTTCCTTGATAACCGGTGCAATTTTAATTGGTATTGATCGGCTCTTTTCCTGGCGGGCAAACAGCAGGATCTGGTTGACCAGGTCCCTGGCCCGCAGGGCACCTTTATAGATACCGTTAAGATCATTTCTTGATGGACTTTCTTTGGGAAGATCTGCCAAAAGCATTTCCGTATAGCCGAGAATCGGGAAAAGAATATTATTAAAATCATGGGCAATGCCGCCTGCAAGGATACCAATTGTTTCCATTTTCTGGGTCTGCTGGAAACGGGCTTCCATTTTTTTGATATTACTGGTGTCGCGAAGGACAGCCAGCAGGGAAATTTTTCCATCGGCATGGAATATGGGGGAGTTGGATATATGATAGGACTTGTCTGTTTTAAAATCATTCACATCCTTTTTTACGGGCATTCCCTGCATCACCTGTTCATGAGCGCACCATGGGCAGTGCTCATCAAGGCCATATATGATTTTATAACAATACTCTTCAAAAGCATTGGCGCCTGATTTTTTAATCATGGCAGGATTCATATACTGGATATGGAAATCCGAAGAACAGATATAGGCAGGATCATCCATTGCTTCCATCATGGAACGGTATTTTTCCTCGCTGTTTTGAAGATCCTCCATTGCCTGGTGCTGTTCTGTGACATCGTCAAAGATTGTTACAATTTCTCCTGTGGGCAGTTTGAATATCCTGGTTTCAACCCAGGCCACCACTTTTTTGCCTTTATGATAAAAAGGAGCAAGGTGCTCATTTTTTCCTGTTTGCCATACCCTGGACAATGCCTTTACAAAATCTGATTTGCGCAAACTGGGAAAAAGATCCAACAAGTGATTATTCAGGGTATTTTTTCTGGAGATATTTATAATTTTTTCTGCTGCAGGGTTAAATCCCTTAAAAATAAAATCATTTCCATTGTCCAGGGATTCGAATACCACCGCCCCGCTTCCCATATTTTCAAACAATGCCTGAAGTCTGTTTTCGCTTTTGTTTAATGCCTTTTCAGCCTGGTCATATTTTTTTATGGTCGTGGCAAGCATTCTTGATCTATGGACGGCTGAACAGGCCATGGCAATTGAGAAAACAAACAGGGTTGGAATCAATTCATCCAATTCATACTCTTCCCAGTACCTTGAAAAACCGATTATCTTTTCAAACAGATCAAAGGAAAAACATAAGATTGCCGAGGCCAGGGTGATGGTTGAAACTATAATTATGTTGATTTTGATATCATGGTTTTGTATTTTCCCATGGATGCTTCTTTCACTCATTTTTATCGTTTTCCTAGGGCATTGTCTTTTCCTGCCAATTGTTTCCAAACCGTTTATAAATAATACGCCAGGCTATTTAAAATGCCGATCAGATTTTGTCAAGATTTGCTGAAAATTAGTATGAATCACCCCTTATATAACTCACATCTCGAACTATGAGCTGACACTTTTACTCATTCTCTTGCCACTTAAAATTTTCATTAGGCAGACTTAAACTGCCACCACTATTTTTTAAAATTGCGATAGACAATATCAGGGACACCCGGCAAAAGAATAAAAAGGGTGTTTGTCCCGGATAATTGAGACAAACACCCTTTTTGTCTAACAATTTATGATCAACCTAACGCGCTATCACTCGAGATTTTAGTCATTAGCTGTTGGCTGGCTAACAGCTAAATGCAAATTCCTATACGACCAATCTATTTAACCTTTCCGTCTTTCCATGCCTGGAGGAGCTTGTCGTAATCCAGCGTTTCTCCCTGGGGTTTTTCATTGGCAAGTTTTGGTTTGGGTGATCCCGGCTGGTTCAGCCAATAGGACTCCTCTTTTTTCGGATTCAACTTGGGTCCTTTGTCTCCTTGAACACCTGCACGCTCAAGACGCTCAAGAATCCGATCCTGTTCCTTTGCAAGGTTGTTCATGGCCGTTGAAACAGTGACTTCACCTGCGACTGCTTCACCAATATTCTGCCACCACAACTGGGCAAGTTTTGGATAATCAGGAACATTTGTTCCTGTGGGGGTCCAGGCGACTTTGGCCGGACTTCTGTAAAATTCTACCAGGCCGCCCAGTTGTGGTGCACGGTCCGAGAAGGACTGATGGTTTATGTCAGAGTTTCGGATGGGGGTGAGTCCCACATGGGCCTTCTTAAGAGAGGTGGTTTTGGCAACGCAAAACTGGGCATAAAGCCAGGCTGCTTTTCTTCTGTCCACAGGGGTGCTTTTCATGAGTGTCCAGGAACCGCAATCTTGATACCCAAGCTTCATACCTTCTTCCCAATAGGGACCATGGGGAGAAGGCGCCATCCGCCATTTGGGCGTCCCATCATCATTCACAACCGGGGTGCCTATCTTTACCATGTCAGCGGTAAAGGCCGTATACCAAAAGATCTGCTGGGCAACATTCCCCTTTGCAAGACTGGGAAGGGATTGATAAAAATCCATTCCCAAAGCGCCGGGAGGTGCATATTTTCTCAACCAGTCCATGTATTTTCTCAAGGCATATTTAGCAGCAGGCCCATTGGCGGCTCCGCCCCTTGAAACAGAAGACCCTACCGCACGGTCATTTTCATCCACACGGATACCCCATTCATCGACGGGCTTTCCATTGGGCAAACCTTTGTCTCCGGCACCTGCCATGGAAAGCCACGCGTCGGTAAACCGCCACCCAAGATCCGGTGCTTTTTTTCCATAATCCATGTGACCGTAGATGGCCTTCCCATCAATTTCGCTGACATCCTCACTAAAAAATTCTGCGATATCTTCATAGGCTGACCAGTTGACAGGAACGCCTAAATCATATCCATAACGGGCTTTAAACTTCTTTTTAAAATCAGCCCGATTGAACCAGTCATAGCGAAACCAATAAAGGTTTGCAAACTGCTGATCCGGAAGCTGGTACAGTTTTCCGTCCGGGCCTGTTGTAAAAGATTTGCCCATAAAATCATCAATATCAAGGGTCGGCAGTGTTGCATCTTTTCCTTTACCGGCCATCCAATCGGTCAGATTCACAACATGTCCATACCGGGAGTGGGTGCCGATAAGATCAGAGTCATTTACATAGGCATCAAAAACATTTTTCCCGGACTGCATTTGGATCTGCAATTTTTCAATAACGTCGCCTTCCTGGATCAGATCGTGGGTGACCTCAATTCCGGTGATTTCCATAAAGGCTTTTGTGAGTACGCGGGACTCATACTCGTGGGTGGGAATTGTCTCGGAAACAACCTTAATTTTCATACCTTTAAAAGGAGCAGCAGCTTTAATAAACCATTCCATTTCCGTAAGCTGATCACTTTTAGACAATGTGGATGGTTGAAACTCTGTGTCGATCCATTTTTTCGCAGCTGCCGTATCTGCATTCACTGGAGCTTGCGTGAACAAAAACAAAACCGCCATAACCACTCCCAGAAATG
Source organism: Desulfobacteraceae bacterium (assembly GCA_016743945.1). Classification (GTDB taxonomy): domain Bacteria; phylum Desulfobacterota; class Desulfobacteria; order Desulfobacterales; family Desulfobacteraceae; genus NBML01. The sequence goes on along the minus strand of JADGFI010000007.1, from coordinate 81,248 downwards.
CCATTCCGGAACCGCTTTTCAACAGCATTTTTTTCATATCGTTCCCTCCATTTACCTTCATTAAATTTACCCTCGAAAGGGCGTTATTACAGATGTGAAGGCGACCACCTGTAATATGTTAAAAAAACTATATTTACCCCCACCGCATCACAACCACCATCCAACAAAAAGCAATGGCAAATCCAAACCAAATGGTCAGATCTGACAAACCAAGCCAGGCAAGGTGGATATAGGCACTTCCCAAAAGACCGATAAAAAGCCGATCTCCCCTTGTGGTGGTGAGCGGTAAAAACCCTCTTCGCTCAATGGTTGGAGAATAAACTTCCCAGATCGTCATGCTGATCAAAATTAACGCGATGGTGATGAAAAAGATTGCTGTGGGAATTGTCCACGCCATCCATTCTAAATTCATGATCGCTCCTTTATTTATACCCGCCCCATGGCAAACCCCTTGGCCAGGTTATTTCGCACAAACCAGATGACAAGGGCTCCTGGAACAATGGTCAAAATTCCTGCAGCCGCAAGAAGCCCCCAGTCAAGACCCGATGCGCTGACAGTCCGGGTCATGGTTGCGGCAATGGGTTTGGCAACGGTTGTGGTCAAGGTTCTGGCAAGCAAAAGTTCCACCCAGGAAAACATGAAACAAAAAAATGCAGTGACCCCGATACCGGATCGTATCAGGGGAATAAAGATGGTTAAAAAGAACCGAGGAAATTTATATCCGTCAATAAAAGCAGTTTCATCAATTTCCCGGGGAACACCGGACATGAACCCTTCCAATATCCAGACCGCCAAAGGGACATTAAACAGGCAATGGGCAAGGGCCACCGCCAGGTGGGTGTCAATCAGACCGAAGGTTGAATACAGCTGAAAAAAAGGAAGCAGGAAAACCGCGGCAGGCGACATGCGGTTGGTCAGAAGCCAGAAAAAAATTTGTTTGTCTCCGATAAACTTATACCGTGAAAAGGCGTAGGCCGCAGGCAATGCCGTGACAAGTGAAATAGCCATGTTCATGGTGACATAAATAATCGAATTAATATACCCGTTGTACCAGGAGGAATCCGTAAAAATTTTCATATAGTTGCCAAAGGTTATATTTTTCGGATAAAAGGCAAAAGACCCGAGAATATCAGCATTGGTCCGAAGAGACATGTTCAGCATCCAATAAATGGGAAGCATGAGAAGACACAGGTAAACGATAAAGAAGAAAGTTCTTTTTTTCATGGGGTTTCTCCTTTTCCGACATTTTGCAATACCTGATAAAAGAACCAGCTGAGCAAAAGTATGATCAAAAAATAGATCAACGAAAAGGCCGCTGCCGGTCCCAGGTCAAACTGACCCACGGCAACCTTTACAAGATAGATGGATAAAAAAGTGGTGGAATTTCCCGGGCCGCCGCCGGTGAGCACAAAGGGTTCTGCATAAATCAAGAAGCTGTCCATGAAACGCAGCAAAAGGGCAATGGTCAAAACACCCCTCATCTTGGGCAGTTGGATATACCAAAAGATGGCCCAGGTGGAGGCACCGTCAATCCTAGCTGCCTGGAAATAGGCCTCGGGGATGGCGCGAAGGCCGGCATATGCCAGGAGGGCCACCAAGGGGGTCCAGTGCCAGACTTCCATGAACATCAGGGTAATCCATGCATCCAGAGAACTTGCCGTATGGTCGAAGCCAATCCCCAGACTATTGATAGCGGCCCCGAAAAGGCCGATATCCGGTCGTGTGAAAATAATCCAGATGGTTCCGATGACATTCCATGGAATCAGCAGGGGCAAGGCAATAAGCACAAGGCTTACGGAAGCTGCCCATCCCTTTTTAGGCATCATAAGAGCGATGAGGATGCCCAGGGGCATCTCAATCAACAGCACAAGTCCTGAAAAAAGGAATTGACGCCACAATGCGTCATGGAGTCTTGTATCGGAAAGCACCTCCTTAAACCATTCCGTTCCCACAAAAACCCTTTGCCCCGGGCCAAAGATATCTTGAATAGAATAATTAACCACGGTCATCAAGGGAATAATGGCACTGAAAGCAACGACTATAAAAACCGGCAAAACAAAAAACCAAGCTTTATTATCTTTCCATTTATCCATATTGGCAATTCTCCAATTTTAATGGCTCTAATTTTAATTAATCTGGTTTTAATTGATCTGGTTTTAATCAACCCCTAGCGGGTTAATAATTTGTCATTGGCATATAATCTGATCCAGCTTTTGGGAAATCTAAGCCATGCGTTTTCAGAAAGGGATACGTTGCCTTCTGGCAATCTGGCCCGCAGTATATGTCCTGATAAGCGGACCGTTATAATTTTATAATTACCCTGGTCTTCGATGGATTTAACCTGTGCCGGAACAGAAGCGTCAACTTCCTGGGGGTGTACTTCCAGATAGAGGGGGCGGATGCCAAGTTCTAGGCTACCATGGCTCTCTTTTCCCAGGGCAGCCGTCTTGTCATCCAGCTCAATCCCAATCCCATTTATCATGGCCTTATTGCCATCTAATATGCAGGGGACAAAATTCATGCCCGGACTGCCAATGAAATATCCCACAAACTTGTGACTGGGGTGTTCGAAAAGTTCCTGGGGTGTTCCAATCTGTACAATGGCGCCTTCATACATAACAATGACCTTGTCGGCAAAGGTAAGGGCTTCCACCTGATCATGGGTAACGTATATAAAGGTGAGTTTGGATTGTTCGTGGACCTCTTTTAGTTTGCCCCTCAGCTGCCATTTCAAATGCGGATCAATGACGGTGAGGGGCTCGTCAAACAGGATGGCTGCCACATCTTTTCGGACAAGTCCCCGTCCAAGGGATATTTTTTGTTTGGCATCTGCACTGAGCCGGGCCGCCTTTTTATTCAGGCTGTCCGTCAAATCAAGGATTTTTGCAACCTCAAGGACTCTTGTCCGTGTATCTTCCCTGTTAAACCCTCTGTTTTTCAATGGGAAGGCAAGATTATCAAAAACCGTCATGGTGTCGTAGAGAACCGGAAATTGAAAGACCTGGGCGATGTTGCGTTTTTCCGGAGGAAGCGTTGTGATATCTTTTCCATCGAACAACACCCGCCCCTTACTGGGGGTAAGCAATCCGGAGATGATGTTCAAAAGGGTTGTTTTCCCGCAGCCCGACGGCCCCAGCAAAGCATATGCCCCGCCATCCTCCCATATGTTGTCGATGAGCCTGAGGGCATAATCGGATTCATGTTTAGGCTTTGCAATATAGCTGTGTGCAACATTATCTAAAGTGATTTTTGCCATTTATGTCTCCTATACGGGTTCTTTTTCAACAGGCAGTAGTATCGGGTGACAAAATAAGAGATCCTGATTCTGAAAAAACGAAGAGGTTGGCCGGATCCAGATAAACCCTGATTTTTGAATCTATTTTCTGGGAATACACTCCCACCTCCTGTACCACAAGTTTCGTTGTTTCATACTTCACATGAATAAATGTTTCGGAACCATTAATTTCTGATAGTTCAACACTGGTATCCAGCTCAATATTGCTTTTGTTTTGAGAATTCAGATACAGATGATTGGAACGTATGCCGGCCATATAACTTCCCGGGGCCAATGGGCTCAGATGGCCCGTCAAAGGAAGGGTTAAATTTTCACCCAGCTTCAATGCAGAATCAGCAACACTGCAATGGAGCAGATTAATGGGAGGGTCACTAAATACTTGTGCCACTTTTACAGTGGCAGGCCGATGAAAAACCCGGGAGGTCACGCCGGTTTGAATCATCCTGCCTTGATCAAGAATCGCAATGTTTCCGCCCAATTTTAAGGCTTCAGCAGGTTCTGTTGTGGTGTAGACAACGATGACATCCCGTTGCTTGAAAATATCCTGAAGATCAATCTGTAACTCTTCCCTTAGTTTGTAATCAAGGTTCACCAGGGGCTCATCAAGCAAGATAAGATTGGAATCCTTAACCAGGGCTCTTGCAATGGCACATCGCTGCTGCTGACCGCCTGATAGCTCGGTGGGGATCCTATTGAGCAGTGTTTCAAGATGAAGCATTTCGGCGACGTCTCTGACCCGACGATGAATTTCCTTTTTAGCAATTTTGGAAATTTTTAAAGGAGAGGCGATATTTTCATAGATGGTAAAGGAAGGGTAATTGATAAATTGCTGGTACACCATGGAGATATTGCGTTTTCGAACTGACACACCGGTTACATCTTCCCCGTTCACAAATATCTTGCCGCGATCCGGCCGGTCCAAACCTGCCATGATACGCAAAAGCGATGTCTTTCCGGCCAGTGTTCTTCCAAGGAGTATATTGGTGGACCCGGGTTCAAAATCAAGGGAAATGTCCTTTAGATAGATTTCTTCATTAACGGTGAGGTTAATATTTTCGATTGAAATAGTCATTTTGATCTCCAGGTTAACGTGAAAACCATCATTCTATATGTTCGAAAAATGACGTAACATGTATTAAAATGTTCCGCAAGTGAAAAAAAACGAAAATTTAACGAAAATCTTTAGTTACGCCTGTATAACAACGAACACTGTCAAGAACTATTCTTATTTTTTCCATACACATGCGCGATTATTCAGTTTATCTATGCTTTTTTAACCCTTGCTGTCAATCCATAGCGTTAAAAAAACAAAAAACCCAAAGAAAGCATAGGGGTAAAGGGTATGGCTTTCAAATATGGCCCTGCTCCGGGTGATGATGGACTGGACCCGTCTGATGAGGAAAAACTTCCCCAACAGCCGCTTCATCTTCATGGCGCAAATCAATTTGCAGGACGACTGGGGAGGTGTGATTCATCACCATGAAATCCCCCTGATCTTCCACCGGTATGATCTGGGCAATTTCCTTTTGCCTTAAAAAGAAACTAACGGCTGCGGAAACGGCACAGATGATTGAAAAATAAACAAAAAACCCCTGGGGGCTGTCCAGCAATTCAATGGCAGCCGCTGACGCCATGGGACCGATCACGGCACCGATACCTTGGAACAGCAGCAGCGCCGAACTGACATTTACCACATCTTTGGGCTCAAACATATCATGGGTCCTTGCCACAGCCACAGGATAAATACTGAACATAAGGCCGCCAAAAAGACTGGCACCTGCCATGAAAAGCCCAAAAGAAATTTGAGCTGCCAGGATCATTCCCCAACTGACAATGGCAAAAAGCCCCCCCAGCAAGGGAATCACAATTGACCTGTCAAAGCGATCTGAAATAATGCCCACCGGCCATTGGAATACAAGTCCTCCCAATACTGTAATGGTCATGAAAGAAGATAATTGGGCGACACTTAGATTCATTTTTTGGCAAAAAATCGGTCCCATTGTGTAGAAAGCGCTGGAGGTTAAACCCGCGGTAAGACATCCGATCAGCCCCAGGGGTGCCAGTTTAATAATGTGTTTCAACCCCATTGGCGCCACATCCGGCAAACCCGCATGCCGAGCCCTTGTTACTGCAACCGGTATAATACAAGAGACCAATAACAAACCAATAACAAAAAACAAGCTTTGACCGGCCACATTTCCAAAGTTGAGCAATTGTTGACCCGCGCTGCTGCCCAGATAGTAAATAACCATGTACACGGAAAACACCCGTCCCCGGGTCTGGGGGGGAGCGTCTTCGTTGAACCAACTTTCGATGACCATGAACAACCCGATGGTCGCAAGGCCCGTGAAAAATCTTAACAATGCCCATGCCAGGGCTGAATCAGTTGCAGCATGGAGCATGACCATGGCTGTTGCCAGGGCGGCAAAGGCGGAAAAAGAACGAATATGCCCGATGCGCTGTATCAGACGACGGCAATAAAAAGTTCCCACAACAGACCCCATAAAATAAGCCGTTAAAATCAACCCGGTTACCTGGGTTGAAAACCCTTGAAGGGTTAATCTTACACTCAAGAAGGTTGCCAGCAAACCCAACCCCATTGCCAGGGCAAACACAGCAGCATAGAGGGACATAAATGATTTTAATATGAATGTCATCACATAATTTCCAAGATTTTTTTACACTGTAAAAAGGATTAAATTTTAACAACCCGGGGCAAGGACTTGAAGTGATTAGCTGTTCCGGGACAATGCCGATTTTTCTCTGTGTTCATTTTTTTCCCATAAAAGTTAAATTCTAAAATAAAAAATTGATCCTATCACCTTTCATGGCCTCCTATAGCATAGGCCGTGCCACCGAAAACAAATTTTAAAAAAAATAAAATACCACATCAAATCAGATAGTTAGAAAAAACGTTGTCTTCTGAAGGTGCCCCTTTTTAGGTATTAAATTACCGACAACCATAAAGAAGTAATTTTCATCCGATATAGAGCTGTTTTTCGGTGTAAAAAAGAAGCATAAAATTTCAAAGACATGAAATTTTTCCTCTTTACCATGGACTTTACGGTGTTTTCAGGTATACTCAGCCGGCGACGGGAATTAAAGTGGTAATTATTCACTGATAACAGGAATCACCATTATGCTCATACGGGTTGTCTGTGCCATCAAAGGAAAAAAGCTTCACACGGATCTTGAACAAAGATTATCCAATTTTGATGTTCAATTAAAAATGTTAAAAAAGAACAAAGCCCAATGGCAGGAGCTGGTCCGGAGCTGCGCAGATGTGTTTGTCGTGAGCAAATCCCTGATCCCCCGGCCCATTGAATCCAGTGTAACCCTGCTCAATAACCTGCCGGAAAAACCGACCACCATAATCCTGGATGATCGGGAATCCTTGGAAGAACATGCAAACCTTCTGGCATCCGGTGCCGATGTGGTATTGTATACCGGCATTTCCCAGGACAGCCTGATGGAGGCCATAGAAAGCACCCTGGAGTCAAGGCGGCAGTTTTATTATGTTGACCGGCTGGACCAGCGGGGCAGAATCAAGCCCAGGTTAAATGATTTCGTTTCAAACGCTGAAAACATGCAGCGATTTTTAGAAGAAGTTCAGCAGGTGGTTCACAGCGATTCCAGCCTGCTTTTGCTGGGTGAAACCGGTGTGGGCAAGGAACATCTCTCAAAATCCATCCATGCTGAAAGCCACCGGGCCCAAGGCCCTTTTATTCCCATCAATATGGCGGCCATACCCGAGCAGCTCATGGAAAGCGAACTCTTCGGCCATGAACAAGGCGCCTTTACCGGTGCGGTTCGCTCCCGTCGCGGAGCTTTTGAACTAGCCCACAGCGGCACTATTTTTCTGGATGAAATCGGTGAGATGTCCCTGCAGATGCAGACCAAGCTGCTTCGGGTGCTCCAGGATCTTGAATTTACACCGGTGGGAGGTGAAACCCCTGTCTGGGTAGATGTGAGAGTCATTGCCGCCACCAACAAGAATTTGGAAGAAGAAATCCAACGAGGCAATTTCCGCCAGGATTTATATTATCGGCTGGGGGTCATCACCCTGACTATTCCCCCTTTGAGAAAACGCAAACAGGACATCCCAGCCCTGGCCAACCATTTCTTAAATGTGCACAAAATAAAAATCGGCCGGGAGATCAGACTTTTTTCCCCGGTGGCCATGGAAGCCCTTTGTCAATACCCCTGGCCCGGCAATATCCGGGAACTGATGAACGTCATTGAACGGGCCGTCCTTTTATGCCGGTCCGACACCATCTCCATTGACAATCTTCCCAACACCTTCCAGGGCAAGGGGTCGGTCTCCCAGAACCCGCCATCATTCAATGACCTGGGGATGGATTCCTGGAAGGACAAACCCCTTGCACAAGTCAAAGAACAAGTACTCCACCTTGTGGAAAAAAAATATATTGAAATGGTCCTTGAACAAACCCGGGGGCGGGTCGGAGAGGCGGCAGACATTGCCGGAATCCACCCAAGGGGACTCTACGGAAAAATGAAAAAACTGGGACTTGACAAGGCCGATTTTAAATCCCAGTAAACGGTCAACTTGACCGATTCCACACACTCCTTTTCACGGTAAGGTATAAATTTTCGACCTTCTTCCTTGCCCAGGGCGTCTTTCTCAGAAACTTAAGACTGGATTTCACCGAAGGGTCAGTGGTGAAACATCGGATTTTGATGCGGCTCCCCAACTCATCCCACCCATAGTGCGCAACCAGGCTGTTCACCATCTGTTCCAGGCTCACACCGTGGAGGGGATTATTGGCTTGTTGCTCTCCCATAGAATTAGGAAGGCCTCATATTTTCGAGCACCTCTTTTACCTGGTTGCCGTCGGCAAGCTTTCCAAAATGTTTCATCACCACCCCCATGGCCTGGACAGGGCTTTTAAAGTTGGAAAGCACCACATTGTCCCGGACCCATTGCTCAATTTCAGGGGATGTTGCCATCCGGGGCAGATATAAATTTAACAATTCCAGATAGTCCGAGGTGGTTTCCTTTTTAATCTCAAGCACGGTTTTTTCCGATTTAACAAATTTACGAATGATGTTAAGAAGGTCCTCATCGGTTATTTCCTCAGGTGTCTTGACCCGGGTGGTCTTTTTTCCGCTCTCCAGGGTAAAGGAAATCGTGAGACTTGGAAAGGACCCCATGATGAGCCGCATGGTATCCCGAACAGCAGTATCCTTTTTAATCATGGCACTCTTCATATCCTGGCGAATCTTATCATAGAGAGCAATCCCCATTGATGCATCCCACCCATATTCCTTGCTGATCTCTGACATTTTTTGTATTTCTCCTTTTATGACCATTAAAATTCATTCATTGATAATATGGTCACCATACCACATTGACGGGCTCACCGCTACCATGATCCATGGCTGTTCATGGATGAGTTGGCACGGTTAAACATGGGGGTCTAATCAAGACAATTTCCAAGACTTCCTTTGACAAAAGAAACGGTCCTCCCTATTATTAGACATGACACAAACTGCTTTTTTAGATATTTTTAATAACATTCTGGGGTCTGTTCGCGAACCCCTGGTTGTTCTTGATGCCGATTTAAAAGTTGTAAAAGCCAATCATTCTTTTTACAAAACCTTCGATGTCACGCCCGGTGAAACCGAAGGAATATTAATTTACCATCTTGGAAACCGGCAATGGAATATCCCCAAGCTTCGGGAATTGCTTGAAGAGATCCTTCCACAGAACGCCATATTGAATGATTTTGAAGTGGAACACACCTTTGAAACCATCGGACCCAAAATCATGCATCTGAATGCCAGACAAATCTTCGGGGAGCAAAACCATGCACAATTGGTTTTGCTGGCCATTGAGGATGTGACGGAACGTGAGTTTTACAAAAGAAATCTTGAGGATATTGTTGAAAAAAGAACTGCCCAACTTATCCTGGCCAGGGAAAAGGCGGAAAAAAGAAAACAAACAGCGGAAACCGCCCTTTCAAAAATAAAAAAGTTAAAAGCACAATTAGACGCGGAAAGAGCATATCTTAAAAAAGAAATCGAACTGGAACATAACCATGAGAACATCATCGGCCAAAGTGACGCCCTGGAATATGTCCTCTATAAAGTGGAACAAATTGCCGGCAGCGATACAACAGTTTTGGTTCTTGGGGAAACCGGAACCGGGAAAGAACTGGTTGCCCGGGCTATACACGGGTATAGTAAGCGCAAAAAACGGGCACTGGTAAAGGTAAATTGTGCTGCATTGCCGCCAAACCTGATCGAAAGCGAGTTATTTGGTCATGAAAAAGGGGCCTTCACAGGGTCTAAGTCTAAACACCTGGGGAGATTTGAGGTCGCCAACGGCGCCACTCTTTTTTTAGATGAAATAGGTGAGCTTCCCCTGGAGTTACAATCCAAACTGCTCCGGGTTATCCAGGATGGGGAATTTGAACGGTTGGGCAGTTCCCGCACCATCAAAGTTGATGCACGGATTATTGCAGCCACAAATCGCAATCTGGAAGAAGAGGTCCGCCAGGGCCGTTTCCGTGACGACCTCTGGTACCGCCTAAATATTTTCCCCATTACCATGCCCCCCCTCCGGGACCGGATAGAAGATATACCCGCTCTTGTGGATTTTTATGTCAAAAAAATATCCAAGCGGTTGGGCAAGCGTATTGAAATCGTTCCAACCGGTGTAATAAATTCCTTACAAAACTATCGCTGGCCGGGCAATATCCGAGAATTGGAAAATGTTCTTGAACGAGGGGTGATTAACTCATCCGGCCCCAAGCTGCGCCTGGCGGATAAACTGAAAAAGCCTTTGAAAAAATCCTGGAAAAATCAAAAAACCCTGGAAATGATTGAACGCGACTACATTGTCCAGACCCTTGAACGTACCGATTGGAAAGTTGGCGGGAAAGACAGTGCTGCCCAGGTTCTTGGGCTCAATCGCAGCACATTGCGCGCCCGTATGCGCAAACTGGATATTCAAAAACCCTAACCCATCTCTTCCCGTCTGACAATAGGGTGGCTACAAAACACAAATCAGATAATTCTTAACAAGATATAACTGCCTTTACGATGCGCCAACAAAAAGGTCACATATGCCCGATAGGTCATATGTGACCTTTTTATCTTGAGGGTGCATGGTCATCCCAACCCCTTTTTTAAACCGATTATGCATATAAATCAATGGCATGAGGATGGGATTTCATGCTTCATAAAGCTGGCACAAAGGTTGCTATATAATTATATAAATAAAATTATATAATTTTTACACCGAAACAATGCAAGCGGAACGAGCCGGATTTGAAATCATTAATTCATCAAAACCGTTTGGCATTAAACAAAGAGGTGGCAGCAAATGATCATTGTCAGAATTATCCTGACCGTACTTCCGGAAAAGCAACTGGAGGTTAGGCAAACTCTTCTGACGCTGGTTGTGTCCGGGGGTAAAGAACCCGGTTGCCTGGACTACTCTGTTTCTTGCAATATTCAGGACAAGAATAGCTTTAGCCTGCACCAAGAATGGAAAACCCGAGAAGATCTGGATCAGCATATCCGGTCCCATCGGTTCGGTGTTCTGTTGGGAACCAAAACGCTTTTATCCAAACCTCCCAGCATCCAGATTCACACGGTTGACCAAACCCAGGGAATGGAGGCCATCCACGCGGTTCGAAATAAAAATGGCTGAAATTTTACAGGCCTGGATTGGACGCCGTCACCATAAACCCATGATAAAGGAGATTCTATGCAATCAAAGAAAGCAAATGTTACCCACAAAAGGATTACCACTGCCCTGCTTCTGGCGGCCGGCACCGGAAGCCGGTTGCTCCCCCTGACAAAAAAATCACCCAAGTGTCTCACCATGGTCAATGAAACTTCCATATTGGAACGATTGATCAACAGCCTGAACCAACACGGTTTCAAACGCCTTGTAGTGGTTACGGGCCATCTGGAAGACTGTATCCGCAATTATTTGACAACCAGGGCCGGCAATGTAAAAATCGAGTATGTTTTCAGCCCCCTATACAAAACAACCAATAATATTTACTCTCTGTGGATGGCACGAAAAGTAATAAACGAACCGTTTTTGCTGATCGAAAGCGATCTTATTTTTGACCCCTCTTTGTTAGCGGATATGCTGTATCCCGACAGGATTGCCATTGCCCGCATGCAACCCTGGCTCAACGGCTCAACGGTCACCATCAATCAATCCAACCGAGTGGATGCATTTTACAACACTTCCAAGGGAAAAACCCGGGACCGATATAAAACCGTCAATATTTACAGTCTTTCGCTGGCTTCGTGGTATCGGGTGGTCCAGGAGTTGGATCACTATATTATGGCTGGCAGGGTAAATGACTATTATGAAGCCGTCTTCCAGCAAATGGTGGCTGGAGAAAAGCTTTCCTTCCAAGCCGTCTTTTTTGACCATAAACCCTGGTATGAAATTGACACCCTGGAGGATCTTGCCTCGGCTGAAATGATGTTTCCGTCAAAAATCCGTGACACTTTCCCTCTTTTTGACATACCAACAGACGGATTTACAAAAACAGCCGTAAAAGGAAGAATACATGCCAGATCCTGATTACCAGAACCAGACCCAAAAATATGAATTTATTTCAAGCCAGCACGGGGGATACTATCGCCATGATTTCATAGACCATGCCTATCTGTATAACCTTTATTTTCCACCGGAAGAGGTGTTTACCTGTTTTAAAAACAAACTCCACGATCTTGTCCTGAACTACCCGGTTGCCCAGGACGTCCTGGCTGCCCTTGTGGGCAAGCTGATCAACCAAAAACCGGAGTGTATTGTTGTGGGTAACGGTGCCGCCGAACTCATCAAAATTGTTTCGGGACATCTGGCCCGCAAGCTCATTGTCCCCGTGCCTTCTTTTAATGAATATGTGAACGCAGCCCCAGAGGGCCGGGTCGTTGAATTCCCCCTTGAGTTCCCCTCTTTTGAGCTGGATGTGGATAAATTTGCCGATCAGGCCATTGCCTCCCAGGCCGATGTTGCGGTGGTGGTAACCCCCAACAACCCAACCTCCATGGCCGTTCCCAAACAAGACTTAATACGTCTGGCAAAAAAATTGGCCGGTCACGGCTGTCTTTTGATCATTGATGAATCCTTTGTCGATTTTGTCCAGGACAGGGATCAGGCCACCATGGAAGATGAAATTGACCGATATCCCAACATTGTTATCTTTAAAAGCATGAGCAAGGCATATGGCATCTGCGGCCTTCGAATCGGTTATCTATTGACCGCTAATTTAGAATTTGCCCAGGCTGTCCGTGATGGTGTCCATATCTGGAATATCAACGGATTTGCCGAGGAGTTCTTAAGAATTCTGCCCGATTTCAGGGATGATTTCATTAAAAGCTGCAACCAGGTAAAACAAGACCGGGACAAATTGTATCAAGAGTTGAAACCTTTTTTCAAGGCCGATATTTATCGGCCGGATGCCAATTATATTTTTTGCCGCCTGCCCGATGGAGGGATGAGTGCGCCCGAACTCACCCGAAAATTATTCGTTGAACACAACATGTACATCAAACATTGTCAGGGAAAAACCATGCCCGCTGGGGACCGCTATGTCCGCATCGCCTCCCGCACCCCAACAGAAAATGCCAACCTCAAGGATGCAATAACATCACTCCTGGGGTTTAATAATAAATAATTCAAGGAACTATGAATCACTATGAATCACTATAAACACGCGCCCCAGATGGGGATGCTTTCCTTTGCCAGGGATCTGCCGAATATTTGTTCTCTGGCAGGGCTTTTATGCGCTCTTTTGGGGATATACTTTGCCATTTTACAAAATTTTCCGGCGGCCGTTATCGGCATGATCTGGGCGGTTTTATTTGATTGGGGGGATGGGATCATCGCCCGGAAAATAAAGGGCAGAACAGATGCTCACAAGGAATTTGGCGGACAACTGGATTCATTGATCGATATGATAAGCTTTGGCATCTGCCCTGCGGTATTCCTTTTGAGCTATGGAAATTTTAATCCCTGGTTCCTGCCCGGGGCCTTTGTGATTGTCGCCACCAGCGGGATCCGGCTGAGTTATTTCAATGTTTTCGGACTTGTGGATGACGGCACCTATATGGGGTTAGCTCTTGATAACAATGTGATCGTTTTTGCCTTTATTTTTCTGTTTGAATCTTTTTTCACCCCGGCGGTTTTTTCGATCATTATTTACATCCTGTTTTTGACCATGTCCGGTTTTAACCTGGCCCCTGTAAAAACACCAAAATTTGCCGGCAAATGGGTTTATATCCTCACACTATATACCGTGGCATTGACACTTGTTTACGGCTGGATATTAATGGGCCTGGCATAACTGACAAGGGCTGGTTTGTCGCACTTCGTTTGTATGGCCCACTCGAACCGTGGACTAAAAAGACCTGGCGTCCGAGCGAAATTGAGTTGGTGAAATAAACAGGAGAGGAACCAGTGAACAAGCGCATTCATACTTAGTTAAAGCTTCCAAAAATTGATTGGGAACGCGTTGAAGGAAATTTACTTTAGAAATAACGAAGAATTGCTTCTAAGTTTGTAATTTCCTTCTATCAATACCGTTACGCCTGTTATGCTCAAATGACAGGGTGACGATGACACCATCCCTTACACTGCTTCTGCGGTCTCGTTTACATTTTCTTTTGTCGCTTTTTAATTTTTGACCTGTAATTTTCTTAGAGGAATTGGCCACTTTATTCTGTGCGGATACTATTTTTGGATTCAACATCATAATTTCTCCCACATTTTATTTAACTTAAAACGATAATACCGACATGGATATATTTTCCTACCCAATTCATTAAAATTTATGATTTGCAATACTTATACCAGAAAGGCCAACCGGAGATAAATAATATTTTAGTATTTTTTATCTCCCCAGGTGCAAGGATAAACTTGGGAAAATATTTTATGATAGTGTGCTATTGATTAAATTCAGACAATTGTTTACCCTTTTTGCCTTGGTTTTTATTTACCCCTGGTACAGGAGCTGACAATTGAACACCCCCAATCAGCAATTTTTTATCCACTGCCCCCGCTGCGGCCAGGCAGCCCTTCAACCTGACACAAAAAAATCATTCGCCTGTGCTGCCTGCCAATTTGTTTTTTATTTAAACTGCGCAGCTGCCACCGTGGCGCTTATTTTAAATGAAAAAAATCAATTGTTAGTCACCCGAAGAAAACAGGACCCCTTCAAGGGAACCCTTGATCTTCCCGGTGGATTTGCTGAACCAGGGGAAGGCATTGAACAAAGCCTGATACGGGAAATCAAAGAAGAACTGGACCTTGAGATTATCCGCCTTGAATACCTGTGTTCCTTCCCCAATACCTATCCCTATAAATCTGTGATCTATCCTGTGACCGACATGGCATTTGTCTGTCAGGTTAAAACCTTTGACACCATTAAAGCCCGGGATGACATAGATAAATTTTATTTTGTAGACCTGGCCTGCCTGGATACAGCCTTGTTTGGATTGTCCTCCCCAAAAAAAATCATTGAACACTATCGGGGGATATCCACCTTAATATAGGTAGAGTTTCCCCATGAAAGAGGTGCAGGGGATATTGCTAATTTCCCCAATATGATTTATCCTAGGAGTATGAAAAAACGATTTTACCGGTCCAAGACCCCAAAAAAAACACAACCCAAATTATTGCCGATGACACCGGGTGCCGACAAGGGCCTCCAACGCATCTTTGAAGACATCGGTGTCCCCGATCTTAAACCCTTTCTACCGGACCCCTTCCAGCTTGAAGCCATTGAAGCCATTAAAACCGCAGACTGCCTGGTCACCGCCCCCACAGGTGCCGGCAAAACCTGGATTGCACAAAAGGTGGCCCAAAAGGTCATGGAGACCAATGGGAAAACCTGGTATGCCACCCCATTAAAAGCCTTGACCAACTCCATCCATACCCAATTTTCAAAACTATTTGGCAAGGAAAAGGTGGGTATTCTCACAGGGGACATCAAAGAGAATGCAGATGCCGCCATTGTCATCGGCACCACGGAAATTTTAAGAAACCAGCTCTATGATTCCATGTACACAGGGAAAAATTTAGACTGCGATTTAATTATCTTAGATGAAGCCCATTTCCTAGGAGATGTGGAACGCGGAGTGGTCTGGGAAGAAATCATGATCTACCTGCCCGTTAGAATTCCCTTGCTGCTCTTGTCCGCCACCATTGGCAACCCGGATCAAATTGCCGGATGGCTGTCCTCCATTCGGGGAAAAAACTGCAAGGTGGTGGAAAACCACAACCGGCCCGTGCCCTTGCACCCTATTTTCTTTCACCCTTCCGGCACCCTGTACCCGTTAATGAAAACCCCGGACAGCCCCAAGGCCAGGCCGGAACTTCACCACAAGGTAAGTCAGTTTGTCAATGACAAGCAACGGCCCCTCATGGCCGCTGGCGGCAAGCTGCCCGATTTTGCGCAAATTTTAAAGGTCATGGACCATTATGATCTGCTCCCGGCCATTTTCTTCCTTAAATCAAGGGCTGAATGCGACCAGGCGGTCCGGCTGTGCAATGGGGAACTGCTCGACAAAACCCCGGGAAAAAAGCAGGCCCTGATTGAAAAAATAGACGAACTGACTCGGAACAATACCCATCTACAGAGCCACCCCCAGCGTAAATATCTGGAGCAGACCGGCACGGCAGGACATCACAGCGGCCATTTACCGGCCTGGAAAGTAGTGGTGGAAACACTTATGGCCGGCGGGCTGTTAAATGCCATGTTTGCCACCTCCACGGTGGCGGCCGGGGTTAATTTTCCGGCAAGGTCCGTGGTGGTCTTAAACTCAGACCGGTTCAACGGGGTGGACTTCATGTCCCTTACCCCCAGTGAATTCCAGCAAATGACAGGAAGGGCCGGAAGACGCGGCATGGACAATGTGGGGTTCGGCCTGATGCTGCCGGGCAGGTTCATGAATTTAAAATATGTGGCAAGGCTTGTGGATGCCCCGCCTTTGGATGTGGACAGCCAGATAAAAATAGATTTTTCAATGGTGTTGAATCTGCTGCTCTCCCATTCGCCCAGTGAGATACAAACCCTTTTGGACAAATCCTTTGCTTCCTATCTCATTGCCCAGGGCAAAAAAGGCAGCAAAATTGCCCGGAAAAAATTTGGAAATGACATGGAACACCTTTGGCTGGATTTCCAGGACCACATGTCTTTGTTGACCCTGGAAGAATATGTGACCCCGGAAGGGGCGCTTACCCAGGACGGGTTATGGGCCTCTAAACTGAGAATAGATTCCCCCCTTCTCGTGGCCCAGAGCATTCGCAAGAATCTGTTGCCCATTACAGACCCAGCGCTTCTGGCAGCCATCATCGGCGCCTTTGTCAATGAGAAGGAATTTCCCGATGACCCCCTTCACCAGTCCGCCCTCCCCAAACTGCTCAAGGGGGTTTTCCTAGACCTGCGATACGGATTGAAACCCTTTGCCATTCAACTGCTCAAAAAAGGATTTCCCGCCCCCAACCTCTATATTCAGCCAGCCGCCCTCCTCTATGCCTGGGCCCATGGCGAGGACTGGGATGATTTAATGGTGGGCTCTGTTTTTGCCGAGGGGGATTTTGCCCGGTTGATCCTTAGAACAGCGGAAAACCTGCGACAAATCACAAAACTTTCCGACACCTTCCCCGAGATTGCCAAGACTGCCAAGGAAGCCATTGAATTGATATTAAAAGAACCCGTTGTGACCCTTTATAATTAGTGACCCTGTACAATTAATTAATTTCTTAATTTCAAAAATTATTTGCAACTATACAAAATAGTGAAGGAGAATCCCATGGAAATCACCATAGCCCCAGAAGCTCCGGCCGCCATCGGCCCCTATAGCCATGCCATCATCCACAACGGCACCGTTTTTTGTTCAGGCCAGATCCCCCTTGATCCTGCCACCATGGAAATGGTGGGCACCACCATTGAAGCCCAAACGCAGCAGGTCATGAAAAATATAAAAGCAGTCCTTAAAACTTCGGGTTCAAGTTTTGACAAGATCATCAAGACCACTGTCTTTCTTTCCACCATGGATGATTTTGCCGGCATGAACCAGGTTTACGAGGCAGCCCTTAATGGGCACAAGCCTGCCCGTTCCGCCTTTGAAGTGGGCAGACTGCCCAAGGATGCCCTGGTTGAAATTGAATGTATTGCAGCCCTGGGCCAAGGAGAATAAAACATGTCCGAAGATACAAAGAAAGTCATCTACACCATGATGAATGTGGCCAAATTCCATGGCAAACGCCAGGTATTAAAAGATATTTCCCTGTCCTATTTTTTTGGGGCAAAAATAGGAGTTTTAGGGCTTAACGGATCGGGTAAAAGTACGCTTTTAAAAATCATGGCCGGCATTGACAATGAATTTGTCGGTGAAACCATTTTATCCAAAGGATTTACCGTGGGGTATCTGGAACAAGAACCCCTGGTGAACAATGACAAAACCGTCAAAGAAGTGGTGGAAGAAGGGGTCCAGGAAACCGTGGATCTTTTGAAGGAATATGAGACAATTTCCGAAGCCTTTGCCGAGCCCATGTCCGATGATGAAATGGACAAACTTATTGAAAAACAAGGCAAAATCCAGGACAAGCTGGATCATATGGATGCCTGGGATCTGGATGCCCAGCTCCAGATGGCCATGGATGCCCTGCGCTGCCCGCCAGGTGATACCCGGGTAAACATCATCTCCGGCGGTGAAAAAAGACGGGTGGCCCTGTGCCGCCTACTCCTTTCCAAACCTGACATCCTGCTGCTCGATGAGCCCACCAACCATCTGGATGCAGAATCGGTCGCCTGGCTGGAACAGCATTTGAGCCGGTTTGAAGGCACGGTCATTGCCGTGACCCATGACCGGTATTTTCTGGACAATGTAGCCGGCTGGATACTGGAACTGGACCGGGGGGAAGGGATTCCCTGGAAGGGAAATTATTCTTCCTGGCTGGAACAAAAACAACAGCGATTAGCCGGTGAAAAAAAGACCGAAAGCAAACGTCAGCAAACCCTTCAACGGGAGCTGGAGTGGATTAAAATGTCCCCCAAGGGAAGACGATCCAAATCCAAGGCCAGGATCAAAGCCTATGACGAGTTGCTCCAGCGAGATGTCAACGACCAGGAGCAGGCCATGGAAATCTTTATTCCCCCGGGACCAAGGCTTGGGGCCAAGGTGGTTGTGGCGGAACATATTTCAAAAGCCTTTGAGGACAAACTTCTGGTCGCTGACATGAATTTTATCATCCCGCCGGGTGCCATTGTCGGTGTGGTGGGACCCAATGGGGCGGGTAAAACCACCCTGTTCCAGATGATCACGGGCAAAGACACCCCGGATGCCGGAAAAATAGAACTGGGCCAAACCGTTAAAATTGCCTATGTGGATCAAGATAGAGACAGCCTGGATCCTGAAAAAACCATTTATGAAGTTATTTCCAAGGGAAGCGATAAAATGCTGGTGGGCGGAAGGGAAATAAATTCAAGGGCCTATGTGGGAAAATTCAACTTTTCCGGATCAGACCAGCAAAAACGGGTCAAAGAGATTTCCGGCGGGGAAAGAAACCGGGTACATCTTGCCACCATGCTCCAGGAAGAAGCCAACCTGATCCTTCTGGATGAGCCCACCAACGACCTGGATGTCAATACCATGCGGGCCCTGGAAGAAGCCCTGGAAAACTTTGCCGGGTGCGCCGTGGTCATCAGCCATGATCGCTGGTTTTTAGACAGGATTGCCACCCATATTCTGGCCTTTGAAGGCGACAGCCAGACCCTGTTTTTTGAAGGATCCTATTCGGATTATGAAAAGGACCGGAAGGCCAGGCTTGGCATAAAAGCGGATCAGCCCACACGGATTAAGTACAGACAATTAACCCGCTGATTGATCGGTGATACGCTAAATGCTCAAAATCCACATGGCCGTGTTTTTGTTCGGGTTTGCAGGACTCTTTGGAAAATTTTTGTCCTGCAGCCCGTTCTTCATTGTATTGGGCCGGACCTTTTTTGCCGCCATCGCCTTATTTGTATATGCAAAGATCTTCTCCAGCACAAAGCTTGGGGGGGGTAACAGAACATCTTTCTTTTTTCTGATCCTCCAGGGAATTTTACTGGCCTGCCACTGGGTGACCTTTTTTCTGGCCATCCAGATCTCCTCGGTGGCGGTTGGGCTTGTCACCTTTTCCAGTTTCCCCCTCTTTGTAACCTTTATGGAACCTCTTTTTTTTAAGGAACCTTTAAAAAAACGAGACATTGCCACGGCCCTGGCGGTGTTTATCGGTATCCTTCTGGTCATCCCGGATATGGATTTCTCCAACAATGTCACTCTGGGAGGATTTTACGGCGTCCTCTCCGGTCTTACCTTTGCCATTCTCGCCTTGGTAAACCGGAAAAATGCAAGGGTCTCGGACCCCATTGCAGTGGCATTTTATCAAAATCTTTTTGCCGCCCTCTTTCTGATTCTCCCGATCCTGCTGTTCCCGATCATAGGTTTAAGGCCCCGAGCCCCGGCCCTGGCTGATCTTCCCGTACTGATACTGCTGGGGGTGGTATTCACCGCCATGGCCCATACTTTTTTTATCCAGTCCCTGACAAAAATACGGGCCCAGACCGCAAGTGTCATTGCCGGTCTTGAACCCGTATATGGCATTATACTGGCCTATTTTCTCTTAAACGAAATTCCGAGGATGCAAACCCTTGCCGGGGGAGGTGTGATCATCGGTGCCACCATTGCAGCAGGAATTTTTGATCGCAGATCTTAAAAACGTGCCATAATTTTTCCGGAACATGCGGTATCATACCCCGGAATACCTTTTAAATCCTTTCTAAAACCCTTCATCTGAAGTGTATCCAGTGCCATCCTGACACCCGTGTGGTTTAAAAGATCCTGGGGAATTACAAGGTCGCATCTGACCTGGGCAATGGAAATAAAATCAAGGTTAAAAGCTGCGGCAACAGCGCTCAACCCCAGAGCCGCATCACAACGCCCATGTACAATTTTCTGGGCACCCTGGGAATGGGTATGAACCGTTTCATGGTACCCATTCACTGCGGAAAAGGGAATATTTGATCGAACAAGACAGTCATCCAGCAGTTCTCTTAGTGCCGCCCCTTTTTCTCTGTTTACAAACCGGACTTTTTTCTGGGCAAGATCACTTGGATTTCGGATATTGAGGGGATTGCCCCGGGCCACCATCAACCCTTCTTCAAAGGTGGCAAATGCCACCAGAATCCCTTCAAAGTTTTTCAATGAGCTGCGGACAAATTCCAGATTGCCGTCAATGGAGCCCTTGGTGTGCATGTGGATTCCTGCAATGTGGGCGCGGCTTTCTGCCAATTGGCTCAAGGCCTTTGCGCTTGATGCAAATCTGCACTGAAGTGCCGCATCAATCCGGCTTTTCTGAACATGATGCCCCAGGATTGAAAATGCCGGGTCACACCCCAGCAACAGCGCCGTATTTTCTATTTCCTCATTGGATTTTAGCAGTGTTATCCTTTTATTGCCGGGCTCAAGCAGCCCATCGGCGGCTCTCATCTCTTCCATGATGGAATGGGTGCGAGAAAGGGAATATGCGTAAAGGGTATTGCGTATCTTGGCAACACTCACCCTGGGATCGGTTTCTTCGGTGCGATCCACTAGAACAATGGGGTGATTCTCCTGTGAATTTTCACAAAAAATATCCTCCACACGGCAATTTAAGCTTCTTGCAAGACGAAGTGCAATGGATGTGTTTGGCAGATAACGGCCGGTTTCCAAATCGTAAATGGCTTGTCGCTTAATCCCCACAAGATCTGCAAGCTGGGTCTGGGTAATCTTTTTACTATTTCGGATCTCCTTTAATCTGCAAATGATATCCGGATCATTGGCTGGTTTCATTCTTGTTATCCTGTGTTGGGGGGTTCCTGGTTTTTAGGCCTATTTCCATATTTTCCTTTTTTTTTGCCCGGCTGTTGGGAAACAAATATAACACAAAGCATTGATTTAAAAAATGGAAATGAAATGTAGTTTAAAAAATACATCTTGACGTTACAAAAGATGGATATTATAAAATAAAACTGACCAAGCAGTGACTGCTTTTTTTAAAAAAAACCGTTTACCCATAAGGATGCTTTCATGATGACATTTTCAAAATCCGGCCTGAAAACGATTCCCATAATTTCTCTATTGCTGATGATCTTGACCCTTGGATGCTTTGATTCGGTAAAAGCAGATACATCACAAAAAGTGCTTGTTTTTGCCGCAGCATCAACAACCAATGCCGTTGATGAGATCGGCCGATTGTTCTCCCAAAAAAAACAGGGTAAATTTGTCCCCTCATTTGCATCTTCTTCAACCCTTGCAAAACAGATTGCTGCCGGGGCTCCGGCAAATATTTATATCTCTGCCAACCCCAAATGGATGCGCTTTCTTGAAGATAAAAATCTCGTTGAACAAGGAACCCGCTGGGATATCCTTGGAAACACCATCGTTTTAATCACACCCGCCGCAAGTGATTTAAAAATTGATATCCGTCCGGGATTTCCCCTTTCAAAAATAGTGGGCACTGAAAAAATATCAATGGGGGACCCGGACCATGTGCCTGCCGGCATTTATGGCAAACAGGCATTGAAGACCCTTGGGGCATGGGATGAAATCGCGCCAAAGGTTGTGAGGGCAAAGGATGTTCGCACGGCCCTCGTCTTTGTTGAGCGGGGAGAAGTTCCCCTTGGGATCGTCTATGCCACCGACGCTGCCATCACGGACAAGGTGAGGGTGGCCGGCGTGTTCCCTGAAGATTCCCATCCACCCATCACCTATCAGGCGGCCATTGTAAAAGGGAATAATACCCAAACAGCCCTTGCCTTCTTGAAATTCTTAAAATCACCCGAAGCCAAGGATGTTTTTGAAAAATATGGTTTTGGGGTCAAATAATGGAATTTTTCAAACTGACGCCCTTTGAAATAGAGGCCTTGACGTTGAGCCTCAAGGTCTCCTGCTGGGCTGTTTTTGTCTCCATCATACCGGGTATCCTTGCGGCCTGGATACTTGCCAGGAAAAATTTTTTAGGCAAAGCCCTGGTTGACAGTTTAATTCACCTGCCCCTTGTTCTTCCCCCGGTGGTAACCGGATATTTTCTTCTGGTTCTCATGGGACGCCGTGGGCTTATCGGCGGCATGTTGTACGAGTATACAGGCCTAAGCTTTGCCTTTGATTGGAAGGGTGCGGCCCTGGCCTCGGCCATCATGGCGTTTCCCCTTTTTGTCCGGGCAGTGAGGCTCTCTTTGGAGGCAGTTGATTCAGGACTTGAAAATGCTGCCAGAACACTGGGTGCCGGTAAAATCCATATTTTTTTTACCATCACCCTTCCCCTGATAGCACCGGGGATTCTAACCGGCATGATTCTGGCCTTTGCAAGAAGCTTGAGTGAATTCGGGGCAACCATCACCTTTGTATCAAACATCCCCGGAGAAACAAGAACCCTTCCTCTGGCCCTTTATACCATGACCCAGATGCCCGATGGAGAGACCTACGCCATGAGACTGTGTATTATCTCGGTGGTGACAGCATTCTTTGCCCTCATGGGCGCTAATTTTTTGTCAAACAAAGTATCAAAGCGGGTCAGGGGAGATTAAATTTTTTGTGATTGATATCAATATTGAAAAACAATATAAAGATTTTACCTTAAAGGTGAGCTATGCATGTGAAGACATCGGAATCACGGCCCTATTGGGTCGTTCAGGTGCAGGCAAGACATCGGTTATCAATATGATAGCAGGTCTTACCCAACCGGATCGTGGGCATATCACCATTGGGGACAGATCTGTCTATCATTCTGAAAAAAATATTAACCTGCCGCCTGAACGAAGGCGGTTTGGTTATGTTTTCCAGGAGGGAAGACTCTTCCCCCATTTATCGGTGATGTCAAACCTGACCTATGGAATGAAACTGACCCCCCCGGGTGAACGATACATTGAGATTGACCAGGTGATTGATCTTTTGGACCTTTCAACGCTGCTTGATCGCAGGCCGGCAAAGTTGTCCGGGGGGGAGAAACAACGGGTGGCCATTGGAAGAGCACTGCTTACAAGCCCTTCTCTTTTGCTCATGGATGAACCCCTGGCATCCCTTGATCAGGCAAGAAAACATGAGGTGCTGCCATTTATCCAGACCCTTTCTACCCAATTATCCATACCGGTTCTGTATGTAAGCCACAGCATAGAAGAAATCATCCTTATTGCACAAAATATTCTGGTGCTGACCCAGGGACGGCTCAAGGCTGCAGGGAAAACTCAGGAAATCGTAACCCTTGACGATTTCCAGGAAATGACCGGTGCAATGGCCTTGAAAAATTAACCCCGGCTGCGACCCCTCCCTGGCCGTTTCTCCTGGCCAGGGGGGGGTACCAAAAAATTAATACCGGCCCAGAATTCTCAAAACTTCTGATTTATCCTTAAGTTCCGCCATCATGGGCGCGAGGGTATCACTCAAAATATCTGCCTCAAGATCTGCATAAAACATGTATTCCCAAGGTTTTCCCAATATGGGTCTGGACTCCAGCTTGACCAGATTGATCTTGTGGGTTGAAAACACCTTCATCACTTCAAACAGGGCGCCGGGCTCGTTGCCCGTTGAAAAAACAATCGAGGTCTTGCTCACCTTTTTATGTCCCTTGTATTCCTTGGCAATGATGGCAAACCGGGTAAAGTTTCTCGGGTTATCCTCAATGGAATCTTCGATCACCTTCAGATTAAAGATATCAGCGGCCATGGAAGATCCAATGGCAGCGACTGTGGTATCGCCCGAGTCCTTAACCTGCCGGACGGCACTGGTGTTAGCCTTGACAGGCTGTGGTTCCACACCTAAAAACTGATCCATAAAATTCTTACATTGAAAAAAGGCCGGGGGAGATGCCAATATTGTCCTGATCCTATTTTTTTGGGCATCCCCATGGGCAATGAGGGCATGTTTAATGCGGATGGTGACTTCACCGATTATGTTTAAATCATATTCCTGGAGCAGATCAAAATTTTCATGGATGGAACCGGAAAGGGAATTTTCAACGGGAATCACCCCGTATTCAACACTGCCGCTGGCACAGGCATTGAAAATATCCCGATAGGATTTCATGGGGAGGAAGGTCACATCATCGCCGAAATAGGACAGACTTGCCTTGTGACTATAGTCACCGTTTTCACCGATAAAGGCCGCTATCTTTTTTCCCCCGCCGTTCATCTGACGGATCACTTCGGATTTCTTTAAATAGTCAAAATCAAGCTGTTTGCCCACCACAGGGGCTATCACATAAAGATCCCGGGTCAACTCACCAAACTGCTCAGGGTAAAGACTTTGGGGACCATCGGACAAGGCATTGTCCGGATCATTGTGAACCTCGATCATCAGTGCATCGGCCCCGGCGGCAATAGCAGCCCTTGCCATGGGGCTGACCTTTTCCCGGATCCCCGTGGCATGGCTGGGGTCAATCACAATGGGAAGATGGGTCAGCTGTTTTAATACGGGAATGGCGGAAAGATCCAACGTGTTCCGGGTATAGGGCTCAAAGGTACGGATCCCCCGTTCGCACAAGATTACATTCTTGTTTCCCCCGGCCACAATATACTCGGCAGACATGAGCCATTCCTGGATGGTGGAAGCAAGCCCCCTCTTCAGGACAACGGGCTTGCTCATTTTCCCAACACACTTGAGCAGTTCAAAATTTTGCATATTCCTGGCACCGATCTGGACCACATCCACATACTTTTCCATAAGCTGTGCCTGGACTGGAGAGGTCATCTCGGTGACCACTCCAAGCCCTGTTTTTTCCCGAACATCGGCAAGTATTTTAAGCCCTTCTTCTTCCATTCCCTGGAAGGAATAAGGAGAAGACCTGGGTTTATAAGCCCCGCCCCGGAACAAAACGGCACCATAGCGTTTAACTTCCTTTGCAATGGTCATGGCCTGGGTATGGCTTTCCACAGCACAGGGTCCTGCAATCACCACAATCCTGTCCCCCCCGACCACAACATTGCCGATTCTGACCAGGGTGTCTTCAGATTGAAAGTCCCGACTGACAAGTTTATGGGAGGTTTTAATGCTCCTGACATCTGCCACGCCTTTCATCTGTTCGTAATCTGCTGCTGTTCGTTTATTTTTTGCGATAATGCCGATAATATTTTGTCCGGCATCTGTGATTTCCCGGATAATACACCCGTCATCTGACAACAGGGAGGTGATCTCGGTTTTCTGCTCTTTTGTGATCTTCTCGTCTAAAACAAGTATCATTGTCCTTCTCCTTAAATTAATTGCGAATTAAAGTTAGAACCTCTAAACCCAAAAAGGCCCCGGGAAAAATCCTCGGGGCCTAAAAACAAAAAAAAGGCCCCGGGTGGAAGTGTGTCCACCCGGGGCCTTTAATAAACTTATAAAGTTATAAAGCGCTACACCGGATGAACGCTCCTAAAAAAGAAGAAGCGTCCAAAAATAAATATAAACTGTACTCTCTTTGTTTCAATTTTCATTGGTGTATCTCTCAGTAAATTCAATAAACTTTTTAAAATTGTGTCTGTTAAAATAGAAGGCGTTTTCATTCTTGTCAAGGAATACTTTTCTTTAGTTTGTCCCCCCAAGCATTCATACCATCTGATGTATCAGCTGATGTATCCAGGGCAGCCTCATCCACAGACACCTTAAAAACCCCAATCATATTCCGAAGCTTACCTGATAATTCAGACAGATCCTGGGCACTTTGTTTCATTTGGTTGCTTCTACCGGTCATTTCCCGGGACACGTCATAAACCTTGGAAATATCCTGGGCAATCTCGGTGGAAACCTGAGAACTCTGGGCCACATTTTCATTGACCTCAACGACCCCGGTGGATGCCTGGTCGATATTTTCCGCCACCTGGGTGGCAGATGCGGATTGTTCCTCTATGGCAACGGCAATGGCCGAAACAATCTGGGTAACTTCAGCGATGACCAGGGAAATCTGATTCACATCTTTTACCGTATCATCCGTGGAGGTCTGAATACCCCGGATCTTTTCCTTGATATCCAGGGTCGCACCGGCTGTCTGGGCGGCAAGCCCTTTTATTTCACTGGCCACCACAGCAAAGCCCTTACCGGCTTCCCCGGCCCGAGCCGCTTCAATGGTGGCATTCAGCGCCAGAAGGTTTGTCTGCTCGGCAATATCTGTTATCACCTCTGTGACCTGACTGATATCCTTGGCAGAGGTTCCCAAAAGTTCAACCCGCTGGGATGCGGTCTTCATTTTTATGGCGGCATTGTCTGAAACCGTCCTTGCCTTTTCACAATTTACTGCCACTTGGTTCAGGGTCTGCTTCATCTGGCTGGCCGCATCGGCGACCGTTCCAAGGTTGGTTGATGCCTCTTCACTGGCAGCGGCAACAGAATTCATGCTCGAACTCATCTCCTGGGCAGCCGCAGCAACGGCATTGGACCGGCCTGCCAGATCTTCAGAATCCTCTAACATCTGTTCAGATATGGATAACAGCTCCCCGGAGGAGGCTGTCACGGTTTCCGAGTTGGATCCGATATCCACAATAATATTATTAAGTCGGGAAATAAAGGCGTTAAACCAATGGGCAAGCGCCCCTATTTCATCTTTGGTGTCAATATTAATACGCTGGGTCAGATCGCCGTCCCCCTGGGATATGTTCCTCAGGGCTGCCACCACTCTAGTTATGGGCTTAATGATGACCCGAGCCAGAACAAGGGCGATTAAAACACCAGATACCAGGGCAAAAATGCTGACAAGGGTAATAATAGTCGTGGAGCTAACAATCTGAGCCTGCATCTGGGTGTGCATGGACGCCTTTGAGTTAAGGCAGATGGCCTCAATCCCTGCGGCAGTGGACTCCATTTGCTCCTTGGCGGTCTGCTGGCGTTTCATTAGCTCAGCATGGCTTTTGAAAGACCCGATATAAACATTTACCGCATCCTGGATACCTTCCAGAGGCTTTGTTTTATCGGCATCATCGATGGTTTCCCTGATATAGGAAATGGCATCTTCAATGGAACTGATATTTTCGATAACCTGCTGATAAATTGAATCCTCCTCGGTCCGCATAAACTCTTTTTCCAGAATCCGGGTTTGTAAAAGGATCTTTGCCACCTGATCTGCGCCGGCGGACAATTCCATCATCTGGCCGGAAAAAATCTGAACATCCTCACTATAAAACTCCAGCAGTTCCTGCATCTCTTGTTGAAGGGTAACGCTGGCCAAATGCATGACATTTACGGCATCAATCAGGGCCAAATTATTTTTCTGATTTTTATTATTAAAAAAAAGCACCGCCTTTTCAGTGAGAGCATTTTGGGCGTTAACGATCTTTTCATGGCGTTCCTTGGAAATCGGCTCAACCATCAAGGGTTCCAAATCCTTCAGATCCCTTTTGATGTCTTTGTGATATCCCTTCCACTGGGTCATCATCGAGACATTATTTTCCGAAGCATCCGATATCACCATTCGATACCCCTTTGCCTGGAGAAAATTTTCCTTTATTTTTTCCGCAAGAACCACCCGGTGACGCATCTCAAACTTCTTCTTCTCACTCTTGGCCATCAGGGAATCATAGTTCGCCCTCTGTTCATCCCGTATCCTTGAGGTAATGGCCAGTGCAGCATTTGCCTTTTGATTCATATCCCCCATCAAGGCGTCCTTTAGCCCGGCCAGGGCCACGTAATCATCAAAGGCCCTGGCGTAGGTGTCCGAGGTTTTCAGGATCTGTTGGGCCTGTTTTTTAATCTTGTCCTCTTCTGTGGTATCGACAATACTTTTGGCATCTGTTTTCAAAAGTGTTATATCTTTAATAACAATATCAACGGATCCCACATCGTTGGTCATGATAAACCGTTTTTCATTTTGCCGGGCATCCAGAATACGATCCACCAAAAGCTGAAATTGATTGGAAGAATCAACTTTTTCCACCACACGGGTCAACCCCAAACGGCCCACAAAGGCCAACACAATCAGTAAAGCAAGAACGATGACAAACCCGCCGGTTATTTTTTTAGCAAGACTAAAGCCGCTCAGCATATTACCCCCTAAGAGAAGTCATTCTTGTTTATTTTTTTTCCCAGCCCCCGATCAAGTGTAAATGAATATGAAAAATTTCCTGGCCGCCCCCCTTTTCAACATTAAACAGCAATTTATAGCCGGATTCGGCCACCCCCTGTTCCCTGGCCATTTCTTTGGCGACCATAAAAAGACCGGAAATAACATCACCGTCTTCCAAGGTCAGGTCATTGATACTCCTGATATGTTTTTTAGGGACCAGCAGCAGGTGGACCGGAGCGGCAGGATTGATATCTTTGAACACCACATAGGTATCGTCTTCATATAAAAACTCACTGGGAATTTCCCGGTTTACAATTTTACAAAACAAACAATCATCTGACATTGAATTCTCCTTTTACATTTAGCGTTCTATTTCTTTCATTAATTTTTCCATGGCCACAGAGGCCTTATCCTGAAGGAAAATATCTGTGACCGATTGGGTATATTCCGATGGATTGGGGTTTATTTCTATAATACGGGCTCCATTTGATTTTGCGGCCCGAGGAATCATGTTGGCCGGTGCAACGGTACCGGTGGTGCCGATGAGAATAAAACAATCTGCACGACTTGTTTCATTAAAGGAATGGGTCCTGGCAGGCTCCGGAATCGCTTCACCAAAAAAAATCACATCTGGTTTCAGTATTCCGCCACACTGTAAACAGACTGGGGGCAGGATGGTCAAATCAATTTGTGAAACTGTGTAGCAAGTTTTGCACCCAAGACAGACAAGTTTTTTCAAGGAACCATGGAACTCATGGATCCTCCTGCTCCCGGCCTCGGCATGGAGATTGTCCACATTCTGGGTAATAACAGCCGCAACCAGGCCTTTGGCCTCCATTTGAGCCAGGGCATAATGGGCAATATTTGGCTGAACCTGGCCAAAAAGGTCATAAAAAATTTCCCGGATCACCTCCCAAGACTGCCGGGTATTTTGGTGAAAGTATTGGATATCAAAGGTCGCAGGATCATATTTATTCCACAGACCATTTTCCCCTCTGAAGGGCGGAATACCGCTTTCAACCGAGATCCCGGCCCCGGTGAAGGCCACACATCTTTTTGCAGATTTTATAATTTTGGCAGCTGTGGCATACATGGCATCTTCCCTGGGTCAGATCAGTTCCATAACTTCAAAGGAATTGTTCCATAAATCGGCAATCAACAATTTATTTCTCAAACTCTCTCCTCTGTTGAGCAACACCTTTATGCATTCAGATGCCTGTAGTGAGGCGATAAAAAGGGCGCAATAGGAGATATTTCCGGTCAGAGTTTCAATCCCCAAGGATTGGGCCTCCCTTCGTTTACCATAAATCAACTCATATCCCAAATCCCCAGGAAAAATAACCGTCACCTGTCCGCAAACACCGGCAATGGCCCCGGAAACAAGAGGGAGATCCGCCTTTTGAGCCATTTCCTGGAGAAGAAACCGAGTATCAATGGTATCAAGACAGTCCACCACCAGGTCAACCCCTTGTATCATGCCATAAAGAGTGGTTTCATCGGCATAGGCCTGAATAGCAGTTACCTGTATGGTTGAATTGACCGCAAATACCCTCTCTTTGGCCTCTTGAGCCTTTGGTGTACCGATATTTTCTTCCCGGCTCAAAAGCTGACGATTCAGGTTGGTGGTATCAAAAACATCTCCGTCCACCAATGTCAGGGTCCCGACACCGGTTCTGGCAAGCATTTCACACACCCCGCCCCCCAGGCCGCCAAGACCTATGACGGCCACATGGGAATGGACCAGTATCGCCTGTTCTTCATGGCTTATGGTATTAAGATTTCGGTTATACCGCCCTTGGTTCACCATATTTTTCCCTCGATTAACGATTTGACCGCCATAGGTCAAACCCGCTGTCCCCAGGCATTAACACCCTATCCACCGCCCACGGGCGGAAACATCCCCACCCGATCCTTGTGCTGAATACAATAGTTGCCATCCTGTTTTTTACCATTGATAAAGATCAATTTAACAATATCATGGGGAATGCCAAGATCTCGGATAAGGTCATTTACACAGGTCCCCTCTTTTATTTCATGGGCCTGGCTGCCAACGGGAAGATATTTGGCAAGGGTAACAAACAGCTTTAGGTCTATTTGAATCATTTGTGTTTACACTTTCCGTTCCGGCTGTTATTAAAAAGGCATATATTGACGTATAATCCTTTAATAAATAACACTAAATTTAACAGAAAATGATTGCTTATGGAAGCCCAAAATAAAGAGACTCTTACGGTTGCAAAACTGGCCCAGAACCTTGCCAATTTCGCCATAGACAGAACCGATCTTAAAGAACTGATGTTGGCCCTCCCCCCGGGAAATGAGCTCAACATCACTGCTGTTGAATATGAATTGGGAATTTTAAAGATCCTCAGTGTGGGCTGGGGTATTTCCTTTTTCATGGCAGTCACGGATACGAACAAAAAACCTGTGACACAACATTTCTGGGAAACGATCCAGGAGATATCCCAAAGCATCTCCGATTTGACCCAAACCACCACTGGGACCCAGGTGGACTATTTCAATATTTTAAAGGAACGCCTGGCCGTCTATATAAAAGGAATGCAGGAAAACCCCGAGTCAACAAATCCCGCATTAATTATGGGCCCTGTCTTTGCCGGTATTTGCGGCAGTCCGGACAATGCCATTGCCATTCTTACCGGTACCAAAATGTTCACCCTGACCCTGGGAGCCGTCAAGGAATATCTTAATGCCGTCCTCATTGATGACATCCGGCTCAATTGACCCGGCGTTCTTTCATATAAAGGCTTCCCATCCTAATAAACCCCATAGAAGAAGTGTGGATATAATGCGCTCCCCCCAAAAAAACTTTACCCCAGCCCTGCTTTTAAAAAGCATCCTTTACACCAATGTTTTCTTGTTCATCATCAGCCTAATTTACAGCGGCAGGGATATGGTCATGAGCATCAATCCCTTTTATGCACTAACCCCTTCCATGGAAGTCCTCACTTTTTTGGGGGCGTCGGGCAGGATTCCCATTGACCATTTTCATGTCTGGTGGTCCCTGATTACAGCCAACTGGCTCCATGGCAGTCTCCTTCATATTATTTTTAATATGCTGGCCCTGAGAACCGTCGCACCGCTTGTCATCCATGAATTCGGCCTTTTTCGGATGTTTTCCATTTACACCATCAGCGGAGCAGCAGGCTTTTATCTCTCCTATCTGGGAAATGTTCCCCTGACCATTGGTGCTTCTTCAGGGCTTTGCGGCCTTATTGGGGCCCTGCTCTATTTTGGAAAATCCAGAGGGGGTGAATGGGGACAACGGGTTTATAAGCAGACTGCAGGATGGATTATCAGTCTTTTGTTATTCGGTTTTCTTATCCCCAATATCAATAACTGGGGCCATGGCGGTGGGCTTTTGGGCGGAATCTTTCTCGGCTGGATTCTGGGATACAATGACAAAAGAAAGGAAGGGAAACCGGATAGTGTGCTGGGCCTTATCTTAATGTTTCTCACTGCTCTGCTACTGGTGCGCTCTGTTGTCCAGGGATTTTTTCTAATCTTTGCCGGATAGACCCTGGAAAGCCCCTTGTTTTCAGCATCCCATCAGAATTTTACACAATTTTTACATTGCTCCCTTGAAATCGAGCCGGTTCTACACTATATGACCTCCTATGAAATTTAAGATGAGCAAAATTGCAGTTGTCTCCATGGCAGGCGTATTTCCCGGGGCCCAGGACACAACACAATTTATAAAAAATATTCTGGATAAACGAGGGTCTGTCATAACCGTCCCCCCCGAAAGATGGGTTGCAAAAGCCAGCACCATGGTCTGTCCTGTTCACACTCAGGACCGGGCCATTTCCGACAAAGCCGGGCTGATCACCCACTTTCAGTTTGACCCTGTTGGATTCCAGGTAGACAAAGATCTTCTGGCAAACCTGGATCCGGTTCACCACTTTGCCCTTTCGGCAGGCCAAAGGGCATTTGAATCCTGCCACATCACAAACGAACTAAAAGAACGGACCGGCGTCATCCTGGCCGCCATTGCCCTGCCCACGGACACCGCCTCCATGGTTTCCTGGCAAATTATGTGTGCCAATTCTCCCATGGCCTTTTCTCCCACCGATGCGGCACGGGCGGCTGCCGTGTCAGCGCCGGCAGCAATTCTGGCCAGGGCCATGGGATTTCACGGCGGCAGTTTTACCCTGGACGCTGCCTGTGCCTCTTCTTTAGTTGCCATAAAACTTGCCTGCGAACATCTGAGCCTTAAAAAAGCAGACATCATGGTGGCTGGCGGTGTCTCCAGACCAGACCCATTATACACCCAGGTGGGATTTACCCAACTTAGGGCTTTGTCCCCTTCCGGCTGCTGTGCCCCCTTTGATAAAAATGCAAACGGACTTGTGGTGGGGGAAGGCGCAGGAATTCTGGTGTTAAAACGGCTGGAGGATGCCATTGCCTGCAAGGACACCATTCATGCCGTCATCACAGGTGCCGGCGCATCCAATGACCTTGAAGGCAACCTGGTGGGACCGGCTTGTGAAGGACAGATCCGGGCCATGCGATCGGCCTATGACCAGGCAGGCATCACCCCGGCAGATATTCAGTACATGGAATGCCACGGTTCGGGTACCCCTGTGGGGGACCAGGTGGAAGCCACCAGTATAAAAGGGCTGCTGGATCTTTATGAGTGTCCGGACAAGCGCCTTTCCATTGGGTCCATCAAATCCATGATTGGTCATTTGCTCACGGCGGCCGGGGCTGCTGGCTTCATTAAAACCGTGCTGGCCATGGACGAAGGATGCCTGCCCCCCTCCCTGAATTTCACGGCCCTCCCGGATAACAGCCCCTTAAACCACAGCCGCATAAAAGTCCAGACCGATGTAGAAGCCTGGGAGCCTGCACAGCCGGGAATTTCGCGAAAAGCCGGTGTTTCCGCCTTTGGATTCGGCGGCATAAATGCCCATATTCTGGTGGAAGAATTTTTAAAAAGATCCGACCTACATTTTGTCCCCAACGCCCTGGAACCCTCTGATTTGGAACCATCCGCCTTTAAAGTTGTTCCCTGTGCCATTGTGGGAATGGAAACCCTTTCCGAAAACGCAAAAAACCTGGGATCATTTAAAAATCTGATCTTTGGAAAAACCGCCCCAAAAACAAAAAATCCCGGATCCCGATGGCGGCATACCCGCCACCTGGCAAAGGGCTTAGATAAAACCCCGACCGCCTTCATGGACAAGATCTGTATAGAACTTGGCGAGTTCCATATCCCCCCCAACCAGATGGAAGATATTTTGCCCCAGCACCTGGTCATGCTCAAGGCGGCAAAGGGCGCACTTAAAGATGCCGGTATAAGCCCCCGGCCCCTTAAAACCGAGCCCGATCGCATAAAAACAGGGTGTGCCATCGGCATTGAATTTGATTTCGGGGCCACGGATTTTTTCCTGCGCTGGAAACTTCAGGCCCGGGACAAGGAGATTTTAAACAAAAAGATGTTAGACGAAATCGGTCCGGAACTCGATTTCAACAGAACATTGGGAGCCCTTGGCGGCATTGTGGCATCCAGGATTGCCAGGGAATTCAAACTGGGGGGGCCCTGTTTCACCCTTTCCGCAGGCGCGGCTTCTGGCATAAAAACCCTTGAAACCGCTGTCCATTCCCTTTGTGCCCATGAAACAGACACCTTTCTATGCGGATGTGTGGACCTGGCCGGTGATATTCGTGAATTTACCTTGAACCGGGCGACAAACCCCACAGGGGCTGCCTTCCCCTCGGAAGGAGCCTGTGCCCTGGTCCTAAAGCGCCTTGACACGGCTATCCGAGACAAGGACAGGATCTACGGTGTCATCACCGGGATTGGAGGGGCAGGCGGGGCAATGCTGCCGGGAGAAACCCAGCCGCCTGACAACGCCCAAAGCGAAACAGCCCTGGCCCGTCAATATGTTCATTCCTTTGACAGGGCACTGGAACAAGCCCATACAAAATTTTCAGACCTGTCTTTAATCGACACCCACTCCACTGGAATGGGGAACCAGGGAGCAAAAGAGGCCCGGGCCCTCGATCAAATGGCCTCATCACAAACCAAATCCTATCCCCCAATCCCCCTCGCTTGTGTCGCTTCAACCATTGGCGATACCAGCGGGGTATCAAGCCTTTTTTCCATCATCGAGACATCCCTTTCCCTCTATTACAAAATTTTGCCAGGATCTTCGTTTCCCACAGAATCCAAATTCAGCGACCTTCATGGATTTACACAGGTTGAAACCAGCCAATTCTGGCAGACAGCCAAAGAGAAACCCAGGAAGGCGGTTGTGGGGTCCATAACCCTGGACGGGGCCTGTGCCCATGCGGTTGTGGAAGAATATCGTCCAAAAGATGAAACTTTCCCATCCTTCTCCCTTTTTGACCAGGGTGCCCCTGCCCCCAAGGCAAAAAAAAGCCCAAAGCATCTTCCTTTTTTGATTAAAACATCCCGGCCCCCCATGACAATGGAGCTAGTTATGGATAAGGCAAAGGCCACCCCTTCAGACCATCAGGAAAAAACAGGTCAAACAGAACCGACCCTATGCCTGACAGACCAGACCCTTTTTGAGGATGCAGTCCGCACCACCGCCAGGACCCATGAACGCTTCCTTGAATTTTCCAGCCGGAATATGGCGCAACTGGAACATCAGTTTAAAGCCCTGGTCCAGGCGGCCGCCGGGGAAAGCTGCGACATACCGGCGGATACCAAAGAAGACTTCCCTAAAGCGGCTCCAGATCAGCCCCTCGCCCCCCTGCCCAAAAAAGCCCCCCTATTCCTGGACCGGGACAAATGCCTGGAATATGCCGTTGGAAAGGCAGGAAATGTTTTGGGCCCAGCCTTTGATATCATTGACACCTATCCTGTCCGGGTGAGATTGCCGGCCGAGCCCCTGATGCTGGTGGACCGGATCATTGATATTCAAGGAGAGATGCTCTCCCTCAAATGGGGAAAAATTATCACCCAGCATGATGTACGAGAAAACGCCTGGTATCTTGACGGGGGCAAAGCACCGGTTTCCATTGCCATTGAGGCGGGACAGGCAGACCTGTTTTTATGTGCCTATCTGGGCATTGACCATGCGGTAAAAGGAACGCGCAGATACAGGCTTCTGGATGCAAAGGTGACCTTTCACAGGCCCCTGCCGGTCCCCAATGAAACCATTGAATACCATATTGAAATTGATCGGTTTTTAAAACAGGGGGATGTCTATCTCTTCTTTTTCCACTACAAGGGATATATTAACAACCAATTGTTTATTTCCATGCGAGACGGGTGTGCCGGTTTTTTCACACAAGAGGAAGTCAAAAATTCCGGGGGAATACTTCTTAAGCCAGAAGATCTCAAAGAAATAGCGCCCAAAACGATTGCCGCCCCCCTTGTGGCCATGGACAAGACCGCTTTTGCCCAAGACAAAATCCAAGCGCTGGGAAAGGGGGATCTTGAGACCGCATTTGGCCGTCTGTTTAAGGGAATCCGTCTCGGCAAGAACCAATGGCTTCCCAGGGGGAAAATGACCCTCATTGACCGGATTATTGAATTGGATCCTTGGGGAGGCAGATTCGGGATGGGCACCATCAGTGCCGAGGCCGACATCCATCCCGATGACTGGTTTTTAACCTGTCATTTCATTGATGACATGGTCATGCCCGGCACCCTGATGTATGAATGCTGTGCCCATACCCTGAGGGTGTTTGTCCAGAGGATGGGCTGGGTTAGTGAAGATACAGCGGTCCACTATGATGTGATCCCTTTTAATGAAAGTGATTTAAAATGCCGGGGACCTGTCACCCGGGAGACCAGAACCGTAAGGTATAAAATAGAAATCAAGGAGATGGGATATTCTCCCGAACCCTATGTGATCGCCGATGCACATATGTTTTCCGATGATTTGCAAATTGTGCTATACAAGGACATGGGAATGAAGCTTTGCAACATTACCCAAGGAGATCTTATGACTTTTTGGAGAAACAGATGAAGTACTCAACTGTATATATTGAAGCGTTTGGATATGAACTGGCACCCCATATTGTCACATCAAAGGAGATAGAAGAACAGCTCAAACCTTTTTTTGATTCAGCCGGGTTTAACCCTGGTCAGCTTGAAGCATTAACCGGCATTAAAGAACGCAGGTTTTGGGACGTGGACCATACCCTGGCCCAGCATGCTGCCGCAGCCGGGCAAAAGGCCATTGATGAAGCCGGGATCGATCCAAAAGACATCGGTGCCCTGACCTTTTGCGGTGTGGGCCAGGACGGATTCGAGCCAGCCACCTCCTGTTCCATTGCCGATAAGCTGAACCTGGGGCCCGATGCCCATGTGTATGATGTAAAATCCGCCTGCCTGGGGATGGTCACCGGCATGGTCCAGGTGGCCAATGAGATTGAACTTGGCAATATACGAGCAGGCCTCGTGGTTTCCTGTGAAACCGCCAGACAAATTGTTGAAAGTACCATAGATGAAATCAATATTCGAAAGGATATTAATTTTTATCGAGACACCATTGCCACCATGACAGGCGGATCCGGCGCTGCTGCCGTCCTCCTTACCGATGGAACCCTCGGCAATCCCGGCACCCGGCGCCATGCCCTGAAAGGCGGTGTGGTCCAGAATGACATCCAGCATCACAAGCTGTGTTATTGGGGATTTGAACAAAATGGAATGCCCACCGATTCCAGGATCATCATGCGGACCAAGGCACAAAAGGTACTGGAGAACGGAATAGCCCTGGGAATAAAAACCTATAAACGCTTTAAACAAGAATTGAATCTGCCCGATGACAAGCCCGACAAATTCATTGGTCACCAGGTGGGAGAAGGCCACCATCAATTGCTCTACAACGCGTTAAACCTGGACCGGAAAAAAGATTTTGTCACCTTCCCTTTCTTAGGGAACGTGGGCTCGGTCTCTATGCCCATTACCGCAGCCATTGCCGATGAAAGGGGATTTCTTGTACCCGGTGATTTTGTTGCCCTCATGGGGATCGGCTCGGGACTAAACTGTTATATGCTGGGGGTGGAATGGTAAAAAAAAAGAGCCATAAAAAAAAACTTTCGACACAAGGTTTTCAAGATCTTTACCCCTTTGAACCCCATTTTTTAAACATCAAGGGCCACAACCTTCACTATGTGGACCAAGGAGAGGGCCCCACGGTGGTCATGGTCCACGGCAACCCCACCTGGTCCTTTTATTATCGGAACCTGATCACCCATTTGTCCAAAAAGTTCCGCACCATTGCCCCGGACCATATCGGCTGCGGATTTTCCGACAAACCAGGCCCCCAAAATTATGACTATACCCTGGCCTCAAGAATTAACGACCTGAATATTTTAATCGAGCACTTAAGTCCCGAAGGAAAGATTTCCCTCATCGTCCATGACTGGGGCGGCATGATCGGGCTTGCCTGGGCCCTGGATCATCTGGATAGAATTGACAAAATCGTTATCACCAATACCGCAGGCTTTCTTCTGCCCGAGGACAAATCCTTCCCGTTTCGGTTGTGGCTGATCAAATATCTTAGCTGGTTTGGGGTTCCGGCGGTACTGGGATTGAATGCCTTTGCAAGATGCGCCCTGTATATGGGGTCGGCGACAAAACTTTCCCCCGCCGTTAAACAAGGGCTGATTGCCCCCTATAATTCATGGAAAAACCGTATTGCCACCTTAAAATTTGTCCAGGACATACCGATAAATAAAAATGACAAAAGCTTTTCCCTTGTGGACCATGTGGACAAACACCTGACACAATTGAACCAAGAGAAGCTTCTCTTCCTTTGGGGGGCAAAGGATTTTGTCTTTGACCTGACATTTTTAAATGAATTTAGACACCGGTTTCCCAGGGCAAATTGCCAGGTATTTCAAGATGCCGGCCATTATCTGTTTGAAGACAAACCCGACGAAACACTGGACCTCATCAGCTCATTTTTAACATAAAAAGCCATGCCCCTTTTGACTTTTTAACCCGGGTCAGGTAATAAACCTTCTATGCTTGGATTTGGAAAAAAAAAAAAAGACACAGATGAAAAAGAGGCTAGCGTTGCCCCCGCGCCA
This sequence comes from Desulfobacteraceae bacterium, assembly GCA_016743945.1. Classification (GTDB taxonomy): domain Bacteria; phylum Desulfobacterota; class Desulfobacteria; order Desulfobacterales; family Desulfobacteraceae; genus NBML01. The sequence goes on along the minus strand of JADGFI010000007.1, from coordinate 42,867 downwards.
AAAGACAAGGACAAGGACCAAGAGGGTTCTGTCCTTGAAGAGGCCCCCCTTCCGAAGAAAAGAAACTTCATCACAAAAAAAAGAATTTTTATCCTCCTCATGGTTTTGGGAGCCATTGGGGCCTCTTCCTTTCTGGTCTATACACTTTATTTCACCCCAAAAGGCCCTGGAAATGTCGTTTATCAAGAAATTGAGCTTCCCCATGTAAAACTACCCCAGGAGATGCTCAAATTTAGTTTTAATCACTTTCCAGATCTCTATGCCGGACTGGTGAACTTTAACATGGAAATCTCTCTGTTTAACCAAGAGATCGAAAGGATTGAGGCCATTGCACAAAAATATCCGGAACAAAAAAAAATCACAGACACTGAAAAAAAAGTGTTGAAAAAGGGAAAAAATGCCCTTTTAAAAGCATTTTCAAAACTGGAAAAACCCATTAAAGAAACCTATGTTCTTTTCCAGGTAGATGAGGCCCAGGGCCTTGCACAAATCAAAGAAAAAAAACAAGAACTGACCGACATGGCCCAGGCCGCTTTAAAAGCGGCCCAGGCGCAAACACAAAGAATCAAGGCCCATACACCCCAAGTGCCAGAAGGCATCTTCCAGGGAACCCTGTATAAATTAAAAAAGAAATTTCTATGACAAAATTCACCAATATTTCACTGAGACTTAAACGAACAGCCGAACTTTACCCCTTTAAAAGAGCCGTGGTCTATCCCGACGGACGGGACAAAAATGGAAGGGTATTATACAGCCAGATCACCTTAAGTCAATTGGATGCACTTTCCGACAGCCTTGCCTTTGGGCTGGAAAGTATCGGCATTATCCGGGGAACCCGGACCATTATAATGATCACGCCGGGTATGGAATTTTTTATTACCATGTTTGCCATGTTCAAAGTGGGAGCGGTACCGGTTGTGGTGGATCCGGGTATGGGAATTGACCGGATGCTCCAATGCCTTGAGCAGGGAAGACCCAAGGCATTCATCGGCATTGAACGAGCCCATTTGCTCCGGACCTTGAAACCTAAATATTTTAAAACCGTTAAACACTGGGTAACTGTGGGCAAACGATGGTTCTGGGGCGGACATACCCTTGATCAGCTCATGGTCCCTAACCGGGAAGATTTCCCCAAAGCCCATACCACCTGGGATGAAACAGCCACCATTGTATTTACCACCGGCTCCACAGGCCCTGCCAAGGGAGTTGTCTACACCCATGGGAATTTTGATGCCCAGATACGGCAAATCCAGGACCACTTTCAAATTGAACCCGATGAAATTGATCTTCCCACCTTTCCCTTGTTTGCCATGTTTGATCCGGTATTGGGAATGACAGCGGTGATCCCGGATATGGATCCCACCAAACCGGCCCGGGTAAACCCGGTGAAAATTATTGAAGCAATTGAGAACCACGGGGTAACCAATATGTTTGCCTCCCCAGCTCTCCTCAACCGGGTGGGGAAATACGGCAAAGAAAACAAGATTAAGCTGCCCTCCCTACGGCGGGTGATATCGGCCGGGGCTCCTGTAAGTCCCGCCAATATTGAACAATTTTCAACCATGCTCGCAGAAGGAACCCAGATCCATACCCCCTACGGGGCCACAGAAGCGGTTCCCATCATATCCATTGGCTCCCATGAAATTATATCAGAGACCAAACGCTTAAGTGAACAGGGATTTGGCATGTGTATTGGCCGGCCCATCGAAAATACCGCCATCAAGCTCTTGAAAATCAGTGATGACCCCATCACCCAGATGAACGATACCCTGGTGGTTTCTGAAAACCAGGTGGGAGAAATAACCGTCCAGGCAGATCTGGTCACCAAACAATATTTTAACAACCGGGAATCAGACCTTCTGGCCAAAATACTGGATGGCGACGGCACCGTCTGGCACCGCATGGGGGATCTGGGGTGGCAAGATTCAAAGGGCAGGATCTGGTTCTGCGGCAGAAAAAATCACCGGGTGACCACGGGAAAGGAAACGCTGTTTCCCATTCCCGTTGAAGCCATCTTTAACAACCATGAAAAGGTTTTCAGAAGCGCCCTGACAGGGGTTGGCCCCAAAACCAATCAGATCCCAGTAGTCTTTATTGAACCCAATACAAAAATAGGGAATAAACGCGCCTTTATCCAAGCGCTTTTAACCCTGGCCAAATCCAATCCCCTGACCGCTGGCATCGAACACATTTTTATCGAACAAGACTTTCCAGTGGATATCCGTCACAATTCAAAAATATTCAGGGAAAAGCTGGCCATAAAGGCAAAAAAACTGCTCAAGCTTTAAACAACGATAGCTCGACCCGGCCATTAATCCGGCAAAAGATCATAAAAATAGAGCATGGCATCGGACCGGGTGATGATGCCGATGATTTTATCCTCCTTCATCACGGGAATCCTGCCGATATCATGTTTGATCATAAGCTTGGCCGCCTCAATGGCACTTTTCTCATGGGAAATGGTCACAAGCTTTCGACTCATAAAGGCCTTGATTGGCGACTGCATCTGTTTTGATTTTCTGATTTTTTTAAAATCCCGCCGGGAAATCACCCCCACCAGGTTTTCCTCCTTGTCCACCACGGGCATGCCGGTGCAGCCCATATCCCTTAGCAACATGGCCACCTCTTCAACCAGGGTATTCTGGTCCACCGTGACCACCGGATAGGACATAATATCAGACAACATGACCGAGGAATACTGGTTACCATTCACCAGTTCTAGGATCATTTCCTTTAGGGTTTCAGGATTTACCCCCTTTAACAAGGCCGATCCAGCGCCGGGATGTCCCCCGCCCCCCATGCTTCGCATGAGCAGACCGATATTGATTTCATCCACACCGCTTCGACCGATGACCATGCATTTATCTTGTTCCGTATCCCGAAAAATACCAAAGGCCACATCCACGTTCACAATTTCCCGATACATTTGCAGCACCATGGCCAGATTCTGGATCCGACCGCTGATATCCAACTGGGATAAACTAAAGGAAAACCCACCCAACTCAGTCCGCTCCGCCTTCTGAACCATCTCAAAAAGAATATCTTTTTGGCGCTTGCTATAAGCAGATTTTAAAAAGGTGGCCAGAATATTCAAATCCGCTTTCCGGTCCAGCAAAAAACCTGCAGCATAGGCATCCTCCGGCAGGGTGGACGGAAAGGACAGATTGCCGGTATCCTCATACAGGCCTATCAAAAAAAGAGTTGCCTGGATGGGGGTTATCAGTTTCCGTTGTTTTTCTATTTCCTGAATCAACAGGGTAACAGCTGCCCCTGTCTCCCTGACATTTTTCTCGGCGGCCTCCATGTCCCCATTGATATGGTGATCCCAGACAATGATCTCAAGGCCCGGTTTCTCTCTCAATACATCCATCCGTTGGTCAAGGCGCTCCCATGTATGGGTATCCACAACAATAAGGGTATCCACTTCATTATAATCAATTTCCGCAGGAGAATAGAAATCAAACAAATCCTTGTGAATGGATAAAAAAGTCTTGAGATTGGCATTGATTGAACTGGGCAGTACCGGTTTTGCGTCGGGATACACAAGCGTAGCCGCAACAAGACTTGCCAGGGCATCGAAATCAGAACCTTTGTGGGTGGTGATTATCTTCATATTTCCTCATCGATTAGAGTCATTTCATTTACGAATTTCTTGTATTATACCTGTGCCCCAAAGGAAATCAAGCATTCTTCCGGTAAAAAAGGGGGAAAACTGCTTGGGTACTCTACTTAAAATTTATGCTCTCATCTCACCGGGGAAAAATTCACTTCTGTTTCAACCGCTTCATGGCATAGGCCAGACTTGTCTGCATTCTGATAATTGACTTGGCCAGCATCCCAATCTCGTCCCTGGATTTGATATTGATCCGGACATCAAAATCTCCGAGGCTCATCCGGGTTGCGGCATCTGCCATCTCAAGAATCGGCCGGCTGATCCCCCTGGCAGCAAACCAGGCAATAAGGGTTACGATTCCTAGGGTAAAGGAAAAAACCAAAAGAATATATCTCTGAAATTTTTTCAAGGTTGCATAGGCCTCGCTTTTTCCCTGCTGAACAACGATGTTCCATCCCATTGCATTTTTCTTAAAAGAGGCAATATTATGTTCCCCTGCCGTGTCCACAAATTCTCCAAAACCGGATTCTTTCCCGAGGGATAGTGAAAAAACCGGATGATCGGAAAGGCTTTTCTCTTCTAACACATATGCCTTGACCTGGTGTGCAATCACTTTATTTTTTTCGTCCACAAGAAAGGCGAATCCGGTTTTGCCCTTTGACCATTTTGCAACCGATTGTGAAATGACTTCTGTGGTCATTGCGGCGGCGAGCACACCGACCATTTCTCCCCCGCTCATGATGGGCACCGCCAGCACAAGGGCAGGCTTCTTGGACGTTTTTCCGATCAGCGTCTGCCAGGAAAACGCTTTGCCATTTTTTATATCCTTGAAATACTTCCTGTCCGAGTAATCCCTCAAGGCTTTCCCATCATTCCTTGCTAGGTTCATCCCGTTTTTATCCAGGGTAAAAGCAAGATACATCCAGGGGTATTGTTCGTGTATTGTTCTCAAGACTATTGTCTGTTCATCTGTATCCAAAGAGGTAACCGAGGCAAGCCTGGAAACTGTTTCCAGCATTCGTTTGTTTTTGTCCACCCACTCGTCAATATGGTCTATAAGACCTGCGGTGGCCTGCTGCATTAGAATTTGGGTATTTGTTTTTACCCGATTACCGGTTTCAATGTAAGTTGCCACGAAAAACAATCCCACCGGGACAAGGCTGACAAAAAGCATGAGAAGAATGCTCTTGTGGTAAAGTCCGAACTTGATGCGATCTTCCCCTTCCTTTTCCATTGATACAGATATGTCCTCGGAATACTCAACACTCTCATAACTTAGTACCGGTTTTTCTACGGTGAACACTGTGTTGCAGGCTCTGCATTTAAATTGCACCGTTTTTTGTTTAAATTTTTTTTCATCAACGGTGTATTTTTTTTCGCAATTTGTGCAGGTAACAATCATAACAACCTCATGTTTTATTGATTCTCAAGTTCGCAACAACAATTTTTTCACCTTATTGTTGAATTCAATTTTCTGCTTTATATCCGAAATTTCATCGGTTATTTTAAAAAGCAGCTTACCAAGATCGTCTACCGGTATTTTTTTATCCCTGATGTTCATGTCCGAAAGGATATCGGTCATGATGATATTTGCGACAGGACCGACATGATAGGTAAGGATCGTTAGGAGTTCCTGTAGAAAATCGGGGCTGTACCGCTGTATTATTCGTTTAACAACGGGTATAATGAGACCCATTTTATAAAATTTTGCCATATGCCGTTTAAAATCTTCGATATCCATTCCCGATTCACGGGCTATCACCCCTATTTCCTTGTTCTCATCAATCAGGGATAACAGGCGAAACTCTTGTGAAGAAAGGGTGATATCTCCATCGATATTCAAGACCGCCTTTTTAAAATATTTAAATTTGGCCATTCAGATTTCCATCCGCATATTGAACTTGTGTCATATATTAACGGCAATACCAGTAAATGGCACCATCAAAAAAGGTATGAGATCATACCTCTTGCCATTTTTATCTGGCGTTACAACCATTCCCATGATCATCATGGCGGCCAACTCCTTGGTGTATATTCTGATTTATGCAAGCAATAAGAATGCCAGGTTCAATAGCCCCACCCTGGCGCCAATCCTTTGATCCCATGGCTATTTTTGTAACAAAAATTGTCGAAATCTTAACAAAATTTGAATTTAGAGACTGTTAATCTCCCAATAATTCAGGGTTGAAATAAATGTTGGGTATTTAAACCGGAACAGCAACCCCTCTATAATTGAAACCTGTCACTTTAAATGGACTATTATATTTTGCATCAAGATTTACAATTTTGAATCCACCTTGCTCTATCAGATTTGGTATGGGTCTATTCAAATTGCACCCTCCGCTGATTTTTGTCCAGGTTGGATTAAATCTATCCTGCCACTTATTGATATTCTCATCAGGAGTTCTCCCATGTTCACAGAAAATGAGTTCTCCTCCAGGTCTCAAAACTCGATTCAAAATGGAATTCAATGCTGGGTCTGGTAAATATTGAATGTCACCATTCTTAGAATCGCAAATGAAATAAAATGAACAAAAATAGTGTATTCCAGACAAGTTGTTTCGGACCCGATGGCGTTTGGGCGGATATGATTCCCCTTCATATTGTAACTTGCTATTAACGAGAAGAACAAAAGTTCCTGTCCGCGCGTCCTCAATTTCAAGTTGTGATCCGGCATCGGGACTTTCAAATCATAAGCCCGAATGAGTGCAGAATTTCCAGCTAAGCGGGCTCCCTCTTCTATAACCGGAAAGCCATAAAAAAAAATTTTGTTCATTATACCATATAAACAGGAAAACCCATCGAATAAATATTCCATAATCCTCATAGCAGGTTCGGCACATATTTAACATTCAATTTATCCCTTTAATCGTTTTATTTTGCGCAAAATATATACAGATAGTTGTATTCTTGTTTTAAGTGCTAAAAGACACACAATAGATGTTGACGTCAAAAAAAATAAGGGGTAAATGGGAACAATTATTATTTAGAAATAGGGAGGATTCAATTGCTCGATCATAAAAAAAGATTTGAAATAATTATTCAAAAAGTAAGGATAAATCATCATAAGAGGGAGCCTCAACTAATAGCTATTTTTAAAATCATAGCCAAAAGTGATGGGCGTCCATGCCTGTAGAATTCCATCATCGAGAGAAGCTGCCAAAGCTCTTCCAGGCATTCCTCAGGCTTGGCCTCACCGGCTTCGGTGGTCCCGCGATGGTGGCCTATATCCGGGACCTCGCTGTAAAGAAAAACAAATGGCTCACGGAAGAGTCCTTCAGGCACGGTGTCGCCGTGTGCCAGTCCATACCTGGTGCCACTGCGATGCAGGTTGCGGCCTACGTTGGATTACGCGCCAGAGGGCCACTAGGGGCCATGGCCGCATATGTGGGATTTGGTTTTCCCGCCTTCCTGTTGATGGTGGCTCTGGCAGCGTTTTACGGTGAGATTCATGACTTGGCAACAGTGGTTTCAGCATTCAAAGGTCTACAGGTAATCGTGGTTGCCATGGTGGCAAATGCAACCTTAAACTTTGGCCGCACATCGATAAAAAACTGGCAGGATATGGTTCTGGGTCTTGGTGCGGCTGGGTTTATTGTCTTGCAGGGTAGTCCCATTGTTGCGATCATCACTTCAGCTCTCCTGGGTTTGATCCTTTACAAGAACCTGGATTTCAGGCAGGAGAAGAATGCAGACAATGGAACCCTGCTACAGAATTTGGGGGTACCGCTCCTGATGATTATGGCCCTGGCTGTGGGATTGCTTACCCTATTTTATCTGGATCGAAAACTTTTTGACCTGTCTGCCTTGATGTTAAGGGTTGACCTTTTCGCCTTTGGAGGCGGGTATGGTTCCGTGCCCCTCATGCTTCATGAAGTGGTGGGGGTAAGGAACTGGATGGACAGTAAGGTATTCATGGACGGCATCGCACTTGGGCAGGTCACCCCGGGCCCCATTGTCATCACTGCCACCTTTGTAGGATATCTCATCGCGGGGCTACCCGGAGCACTGGTCGGGACCATAAGCATTTTCACTCCGTCATTGGTCATCCTCACGGCGGTTGTTCCTTATTTTGACCGTTTGCAAGGCAACTCGCTCTTTCAGAGGGGACTTCGGGGAGCGTTGGTCTCTTTTGTGGGACTGCTCCTGGCCGTGACCATACAGTTCACTCTGACCATCCATTGGGGTGTCTACCAAGTACTCATGGCCACCGTCGCCTTCCTGGCGTTACGGTTTAAAGTTGACATCCTCTGGGTCGTGCTGGTCGGGGCTGTTGTATCGGCGCTGATCCTATGAAGGTAAACTAATAAAGACCGCAGATGAAGTAAGTTGGACAGAAATAACGCACTTATACCATTCGACTTTTTGCTTCATCTGCTATATTTAGGTGCAATTTTCCATTTTTACCTGAAAAAACTTTTACATTTTCGCTTATAAATATGATTGCTTTTTCAGTCTCTGACTCTGCTATATCAATACATGCAAGCCAAATTAAAGCATCTCTAAATTCAGATTTACCTTCAAAGAAAAGAGGATCTTTTTTTACAGCTCGACTAAGTAAATATCCTGGCCCGGAGGGCCAGGCTTTGGGATTACCCTCTATAAGGGAATATTACAAAACTTTAGGTGAGAATTTCATATAAACAACACCAGACCCGGAAAATCATTCTTCCGGGCCTGGCTGACCGCTAACGCTTAATGGCTTTCTTGGGATCTTTCCATAAATGGCTACAAAAAACCTTTTTTTATTAATCCTGCGCCTGTTGCGAACCCAATCAAAGAAATAGACTGCGGTAAATCATTTTTACAGTCAGATGAAAAGCATACCCCCCATTGTAAAGAAGAATAAAATATAGTGAAATCAGGGATAAAACAGATGCCAGCACAGGTGCCAAAGTAAATATAGGCTTGCTTGCTCCCCGCCTTTTATCCCAGGCCCGACAAAACAGTTCTGAAAGCCCTATCACTGCAATCTGCCCAATGACGATCAACAATTGTACAGAGGTGAATAAAACGTAAAAAAGTGCTTGACCAGCGGTTACGTCGGAACTGACACGGATAAACTCTTTGATACACCAGGCCAGGGGCAGCATATAGACGGCCAGAATCCTAAGCCGAACCGAAGCGCCTCTGAAATAGACCACCGGATAAATGACGATTGAACTGAAGCCAACGCTGAGAACCAGCATGATCCAGACAATTGACGCCAGGGTTCGGTACAAGCTTACATTCTCAATGAATCCCAGCAGATCATAGGTGATATGAAGAACCAGCCAGATGATGACTGCAACCAGGGCCGGCATGAAGACTTTTTTCAGAGAAGGCCAAGGCAATTGTGGTGTTGCTTCATTGGTCATGGTTTTTCTCCTTTCTGTAGTGTTCCATCAATTGCTTTAGCCCGGGTAATACTTGCTGCCCCTGGTCTGAGGTCAAAATATTCATCGGATCATTTGTCAACTTTTTGGACATCAAACAATTCAGGCGCCCTTCGGGAGTTATTGTATTCAACGTACAAATATTCCCGGGTTCTTACGGCATCAATTTCCGGTACGGTATAGGGAGGAAAATCTTGATAGGATTGTATTTTTTGTGCTTTTTCTCCACGGTACCAAGGCCCATGCCGTAGATCTCGCCGTTGGCCATCCCGGAAAAAGGGTGGGCCCACTTGGGAAGCTCGATATTCTGATCCATGGCCGTAATCACTTCGCAGTACTTTCGGTACTGATCGTAATAAGAGCCTTTCATCACCCCCTGGAAAACATTTCCCCTGGTTTTGCCGTACCAGTGCGGGTCGGTATTTTTAGGCAGCACCTGTCTGATATCCTCTTTATCATACATACCTTTGATCCCGTCAGGGGCCTGAAAGGGCGGATGGCCAGGTTTATGGGCCAAATAGATGACAAAGGGTTTCCGTTCATTTTCGGGTGTTGCCTGGTTGTCTTCAATGAACTCAATGGCATAATCGGTGATTTCTTCGGGCATAAACCGCTTTCGCGAGGGCACATCTTTGCCGTTGACGATCATGGGACAGTCAAAATAGGCTCCCTGTCCTTCCCGGTAAGTAAAAGAGACAAATAGATCGAGAAACGGCATCTTGGGGAGCCCTTTTCCCGGCATATGCCACTTGCCGATAAAGGCGGTTTCATAGCCGTTTTCGCTTAAGTGTTCCAGGAAAACCGGGAACTGCCCGGTCCAGGGGATGTGGTTGTTCTTTATCCCATGCTTGTGGGCATAGGTCCCGGTGAGGATACTGGCTCTGGAAGGGCTGCACAAGGATGTGGTGTTGTAGGCCCTTTCAAAACGGACCCCTTCGGCAGCCAGACGGTCCATACCCGGGGTCTTAATAAAGGGATGCCCTGCATTGGACATGGTATCGGCATTGTGGTTATCCCCCAGGATGTAAATGATGTTGGGGTGTTGCCCGCTCTTGGCAGAGGTGTTTGACACAATGCTTAAAAGACTGATTAAAATCATGAAAATAACGGCAGCCATTCTTCGGGTGATATTTTTTGTTCCATTTGCTTTCATTCTTAAATTTCCTTTCCCTTAAGGTTGCCTATATATAATACACCTCAACATTGTCTTCACCCCTCGTTGTCAGCACGCAGTTAGCAACTGGTATACTTTAAAATCTATATTGGCAAATAAAGATTTTTTTCGAACTGACTAGTCAGTTTTATGTTGACGAATCAAGAATCGTTCTGTATATAAACTGACTAGTCAGTTCTGTGCTTAAATATCCTCTTAATCGTTTTAACAAAGGAGATAAGATGAAAAAAGTATTGGCAGTCATGGCTTTATTCGCATTTCTGGCAGGTTTCCCAGCCTATGCCGCAGATTGGAATTTCTACGGCAGTGCCCGTGTAAATACCTTTTACACAAAATTTGAAAAAAGTCCTTTTAGCTCGGGACGTGCTGCCCTGGGGTTAGCCATGGGTTCGGATACTAAAAATTATGAACAGGGTCTTCAAGGCAACGCCCGCATCGGCGCCCGGGTAAAGGTGAATGATTCCCTTTCCGGCCGGTTTGAATATGGAGCTCTGAGGGGCAACGTCAATCTTCGTATATTATACGGAGACTGGAATTTCGGAGCCGGTACACTGCGTATTGGAAAAGCTTACAGTCCCTTGACATTTCCTATTTCAAATCAGGTCTGGAGTGTGAACTCTCTTGGGAGGGGTGATCATCACATGTCGACCTTCGGTATGCTCTATGCCGCACGGAAACCCATGGTTCGGCTGAAATTCGGCGGTTTTCAGATTGCAGCTGTAGCGCCGGAAAACCTCAGGGTTAACCTGCCGTCAAACTTGACGGCCATCGGCACCCAGCAACCGGATACTGAGATAGTTCTGCCCGCTATCCAGGCCAAGTATGTATACACCCACGCCAATGGAGATATCCAGTTTTCAGGTGGTTTCCAGGACTGGAAAGTTGTCGATAGCGGGCAATCACATGATTTGACATCCTGGGTGCTGGGCATAGGGGCACGCCTCAATTTGGGCCGGGCATATTTTAAAGGAAATGTCTGGGGAGGTCAAAACGTGGGCAACCAGGTTGAAATCCTTGTAAACCAGAAACTGTGGTCCACCACCGGCAATGCGGGCACTGGGAATTTTGACGGGGACGGTTTCGGTCTTGCCCGGTGGGATGGTTCAAAAATCATTGACAGAGATGCCGTAGCCGGATTGATTGTGGCAGGTTTTAAAATCCGTGAAGGGTTATACTTAGAAGCCGGTTACGGATATACTAGAACCGAACTGGACAGCAGCGATTTTGATAAGGACGATTGCCAGGGCTATTATATCCAGTCCACGATATTTTTGGCCCCCGGTGTTTCCATTACCCCGGAAATAGGTCAAATCGATATGAAGCAGGACGATTCTGTAATCACATACTTTGGCGCCAAATGGCAGATCAATTTTTAATATAGGCCAAAGTACAGTTTATCCCTGCCTTAGGGTTTCGGGCCTGGTGAATCCTATGCACCAGGCCTTTTTTAAAAAGAAGAGCTGAATATATAAAGACCAGGGACATTTAAAAGGAGATGGCCATGCAGAAAAAGCAAATACGGGTTTATGGATATCGATGGGTTGTCCTTTTCGTATTCGCCCTTATTTCGGCTACAATCCAGATTCAATGGTTGACATTTGCCCCCATTGCCAGGGAAGCCAGGCAGTTTTACGGGGTATCCGCCCTTGCCATTGATTTCCTCTCCCTTATTTTTATGGGGGTATTTCTGGTGATCTGCATACCGGCGTCCTGGGTGATAGACACATTTGGAATACGCAAAGGACTTGGTATAGGCGCTGTTCTTACCGGTTTTTTCGGGCTGATGAAAGGGGTGTTTCCAAACGATTATACCCTGGTGGTCATTGCACAGACAGGACTGGCCGTTGCCCAGCCCTTTATCTTGAATGCCGCAACCAAAGTGGCAGTTCAATGGTTCCCCTTGGGGGAAAGAGCCATTGCAGTTGGTATTGCCACCCTGGCCCAGTTTGTGGGCATCATCATTGTTATGATTTTTACCCCTTTAATGATTCTGAGCGATGCCAATGGAGTGTCGGATATATCCGGGATGCTCATGACCTACGGGATTATATCAGCGGCAAGTGCTTTTATTTTGCTATTTTTTCTCAGGGAAAACCCGCCATCACCACCGGAACGCGGTACATCTGGCCAAAGGTTGAGTGTGTCCAAAAGCTTCGGGCATATCCTAAGTCAACCTGATATGAAATATCTTTTTCCCCTTTTTTTTATCGGGCTGGGTGTGTTCAACGCGATCAGCACCTGCATTGACCAGATTTGCCAGATCAAGGGCCTGACCGTCGAACAGACCGGGATTATCGGCGGTATGATGCTGGTGGCAGGAATTATCGGCGCCCTGATCCTGCCCCAGTTCTCAGACCGATATCAAAGGCGGAAAATGTTCATCATCCTTGCCATGGCTGGGATGACGCCGGGACTTGCTGGCCTTGCCCTGTTCAACGATTATGCACTTCTTTTGATCTCTTCTTTCACACTGGGATTTTTCCTTCTAGGTGCAGGCGCCCCTGTCGGATTTCAGTATTGCGCTGAGATCACCTACCCGGCACCGGAATCAATTTCACAAGGGTTACTCTTGTTTGCAGGCCAGGTTTCAGGAATTCTTTTTATCCTGTTCATGAATATTGCCGGAACAGCCAATGCCATGCTGGTGTTTTTAGTCCTTGCGCTTATCAATATCGGGCTGAGTATCTGCCTGAAAGAGTCCCAAATTACGCTGGACGCCAGAAAAGAGGAGAAATAAATATCCTTAGATATCACACTGGTAATTTTACTCAAAGCAGTGGATAGGCCACCCCTTATCCCTGGCGTATCCGGCCATTTTTTTGGTGGGATTCACCACCCCGGGACACCCAACGGCAGATAAAAAAGGAATGTCCGAATGATGATCTGAATAGGCATGGGAAGCGGCAAGATCAAGGTCCTGTTCCCTGGCCAGGGCCAGAACAATCTCCTGTTTTTTATTTTGGGCGCAGATTCCGGCCAGGGCTTGGCCGGTGGCATATCCATACACATCAAATTCAAGATCCGTACAAAAAATAAGATCCGGTTTGAGCCGTTGTCCAAAGGGAATTAGAAGATGCCGGGTGCTGGCAGAGACCAGAACGATTAAATCTCCCTGTTGCCTGTGCTTTTCCAGAATTTCCAGCGCACCTGAAAGGAACTGTTTACAAATCACCTGGTCAAAAAGGCTCTGGGACAGTCTGGCCAGGTTTTGACGGGTCTGGCCCCGATAGGTTTTTAAATAAAATTCATTTTGCCGGCACAGGGAGAGCCAGCCGATCCGGTTCAATTGCATGGCAATCAGGGTCATTAGAATGGACCTTATATACCCTGGAGGCGTCTGTTTCTTAGATAAAAAATACCGTACTTCCAATGCCTGGCAGTCCCCACGTATAAGGGTTCCATCCACATCAAAGAAGGCGGCCCGACGGGGGCCATTCCCGGTATTAATTTGGACCCGGGAATCCTTATTTTCACATTGACCGGTCAGTTTTTGCATTGACAAAAAAGCTCCTGTTTAATATAGTTCCGTTAATAAAATTAAAGCAATTTACCATAAATATTAAGGTATTAAAAATAAATGTCAGAAAGCCATGATCAGAAAAAAGAAAAAATCATCAAAGCCGCCGGTATTGTCTTTTCCCAAAAAGGATTCCACCAGGCCAAAATGGACGAAATCGCCGAACGAGCCCAGGTAGCAAAGGGCACCCTTTATTATAATTACGCCAGCAAGTCCAAACTCTTTGCCGCAACCGTTACCCAGGGTCTGAATCAGATCATGGATGCCATAGAGGATAAACTTGAGTCGGACCTCCCCTTTTTAGAACATTTTCACGGAATTGTCTCTACCACGATCCGTCTCTACGTTACCAATGGTGAAGTTACCAGAATCTGGGCCAATGAAATGTCCAGCGGTATTGACGACGAGGTGCTGGTGGAAATCAGGACAGTCCGAAAAAAATTCAACACCTTTATTGAAGACCGCCTGAAATATGGACAGGAAAAAGGTTACCTAAGACCACTTCCCCCCCGCCTGTCCGGCATGGCCATCATCGGTATTATTGATGCCCTGTGCAGCCATTACCTGGAAAACCCGGATCAGGACACCATAGAAGAGGTCATTGAAACCGTGTTTACCATTCTTTCAGCTGGACTGGCCCTGACCAAGATCCCTTGATCATGAATTGCTATTCAGCTCCCAAAATAGATCTTTGTTTTTTTTGTATAATTTTTTAAACACCGGAAACATCTTGTCATAGATCTTTACGGCCCCGGGATCAGGGGTATAGGTTGACCGGATACGGATAAGCTGTTTGGCCTCCTTAACCGAACCGATGAGGTTAAGCCCCAGGGCACAGACAATGGCGGCCCCGGCCGCACCCACATTCTGGGGATCTTCAGGCACCTTAATTGTGTGATGGGTGACATCGGCCAGAATTTGACAAAGAACCTCAGATTTTGCCCCTCCCCCAACCAGACGAAGGGTTTCCTGGCGGGGCACCTTTTTTTCCACGGCTTCAAGCATCCATCGTTTATGAAAGGCGATCCCTTCAAGTACAGACCGAATCAAAGCCCGTTTGCCCGTATTCAATCCAATATTAAAAAACATCCCCCTGGCATGGGGATCCTCTCTTGGCGCACGATTTCCATGGAGCCAGGGGGTAAAGATCACCCCGCCGGATCCCGGATCAATCTGGGCCACCTGCTGGTTCATCAAGTCATAAAGGCGACTGCTTTCAAGCACATCCGGATTGTCATCGGTACCTTTCAGATAGATGCCGATGTCATCCAGGGCCAGATGATCCTTGACCCACTGGAGACAAAGACCCGAAGTTTCCTGTTCAGCAACATAATTATAGGATCCGGGAATGGCTCCTGAGATGGAAGCGATAAAATTTTTCAGATCCACCATGCGCTTGTTCACATTTGCAACTACCCAGCCGGAAGTACCCACATAGGCATGGGTGTCGTATAAATCCACACATCCGCTGCCAAGGGGAATCAAGGTAATATCCCCACCCCCGGCGAAAACTTTTGTGCCCTTTAAAAGCCCCAGATCAGCCGCAGCTTTGTCTGTGAGCTTCCCGGCCGTATCCGTTGATGCCTGGACCTCGGGCAGATGATCCATATCAACATCAAATATCCGGCAAAGATGATCTGACCAGCCCTCCTTACCGGGGCGGGTATCATACAAAAAAGTCAGATTTGCAGAATCCCGGGTCATGACAAAGTTGCCCGTACACCGAAGGGCCAGATAATCTCTGACATCTAGCCATT
Organism: Desulfobacteraceae bacterium; assembly: GCA_016743945.1. Lineage (GTDB taxonomy): Bacteria > Desulfobacterota > Desulfobacteria > Desulfobacterales > Desulfobacteraceae > NBML01. The sequence goes on along the minus strand of JADGFI010000007.1, from coordinate 27,431 downwards.
TATAGATTTTTTTAAAATTTTCAGGTTCATTTTCCCTGACCCAATGATACTTCCACAGGGGATCCTTTGCCGTAGCAGCGGCACCACCGGTAATGTAAAGGGAGGTCAGCAGTTTATAGGCGTTAAGATTTTCGATCCTGGGGAACCCACAGGCAAAATCGTCCCTGAACACCTTTGTGGCCCTGCCGTCCATGTATCCCATGGGGTTTCTAACGGCATTGCCCTGTTCATCCACAAGGATAAGGGCCTGCATCTGACAACAAAATGAAATAGCCTGAATCCTTTCTTTATCACAACCGGTCCGGGAAAGAAGGGTCTGGGTTCCGTCACAGATAGCCTGCCACCAATCATCCACCCGCTGTTCAGATCCCCCGTCCGCAGTGGTCAAAAGCGGATACCCTACTACCTCTGAATCCAGAAGCTGAAGGTCATTTCCCAGGCGGAAAAGGCAGGTTTTAGCACCTGTGGTACCAATGTCATAGGCCATGATGTGGACATGATTTGTCATGGAAACTCCTTTTTTTATGGGAACAAGCTTGTCTTAATAGTTAGTTAATATACTGACCAGTCAGTTTGGTCAAGGTTTTTTTTAATGACAATTGCCATTCATTCTAGCAATTTAATTTACATCTTTCAATATCTCTAAATTCTATCTAATTTTTTCCTTGACAAGGGGCTCAGGATTTGATTCAATTAAAAACTGACTGGTCAGTACGAAGCTTATCGATACATTAAAAATTGGAAGGTGTAGCCATGATTTCTCCAATAATACTAAAAAGGTCGGCAATCACGATTTTTATCCTTCTGTTGTTCGGTATTGCTCTCATCTTCATCCTTAGGGATAGCAGAACATTTACCCAGGGAACAGCGCCACCGCCGGAAGCCGTGATTAATTCGCCAGTCTTTGTACCTGTTATCGGCACAAAGGACAACCGACCCAATATCGTTCTTATCAATGCAGATGATCTGGGCTATGGTGACTTAGGTGTATACGGGTCCAAGGCCATAAAAACCCCGCATCTTGACAGCCTGGCCAGAGAAGGAATGAGATTTACGGATTTTTACGCCAGCAATGCCCTTTGCACCCCGTCCCGAACCGGACTTCTGACAGGGAGATATCCCCAGCGTGTGGGCATGCACTGGGTTCTCTGGATGGAGGATCTGCCCTTTGCCCCCAAAATGCTCAGGAAACTTGGGCCTATTGTTAGAAAGGTCGGAGGGGCGGATATCGGTGCATCCTCTGAAGTAAAGGGCTTGCCTGAAGATGAAATCACCATTGCTGAAATTTTAAAGCAGGGCGGCTACCAGACCGGAGCCGTGGGGAAATGGCACCAGGGAGATTTCAGGTACCTGCCCCAATACCACCCCAACAACCACGGGTTTGACTATTTTTACGGTATGCCCTGGGACCATGAAGAATTCCCCTGCCCATTGTATGAAAATAAAAAAATGCTCATTGAAGAGTGGGAGGACCGCTCGGACCTGCACCAGGTTCTGACAGACGGCGCCGCCTATTTCATAAAAAATGCCGTCAAAAACAAGGCCCCCTTCTTTTTATACTTTGCGCCGCCCGATCCCCATATCCCCCTGCACCCCTCTCCTGAATTCAAGGGGAGTTCCAATGCTGGTGATTATGGGGATGTGGTCCAGGAGCTGGATGCCAATGTGGGAGAGTTGCTCAAATTGCTGGATGATTCAGGCCTCAGGGACAACACCCTGGTGATCTTCACCAGTGACAACGGCCCCTGGTTTCACGGCAGCACCGGTGGCCAGCGGGGCAGGAAAGGCCAGAGCTACGAAGGTGGATTCAGGGTACCCCTCATTGCTCGGTGGCCCGGAAAAATCCCGGCCAACAGCATCTGCGACCAGGCAGCCATGAATATTGATTTTCTGCCCACCCTGGCCAATGTGGCCGGGCTGAAAATCCCTTCGGACAGAATCATAGATGGAAAAGATATCACAGGACTTATAACCGGGGATGAAAAGATAAGTCCCCATGATGCCCTCTATTTTTACCACCATGCCGAACTGGAAGGCATCCGAACCGGAAAGTGGAAATTCTACCGGGAGATCTCGTCCTATACCTACCCGGTGCCCGTGGACAAATGGCACTTTGGAGGTAAACTTCGCCAACCCTGGCTGTACAACCTTGAGACTGACCCCACCGAAAGCTATCCCATGAACAAACACCACCCCGACTTGGTAAACAAATTCATGCAGAAGATGAAAACCTGGCAGGAAGAGATGGAGACCAACCCCAAAGGCTATACAGGAGAACCCAAATGATTGCCTCTTTTAAAGACAAAAGAACCTATATCCCGGTACTGGTTTTGTTGCTGGTCGTTACAACCTCCTGGATTGTGTATAATATGGCCCGTTACATTGACAATGAATCGGCCTACCTTTTTACGGCCAATACCATTGGCACCCTGTTTGCTCTGAGTACCTTTTTCAGCCCCATAATTGTCTATTTGTGGACCTTTAAAAAGGGAGCCAGGCCTTCTCAAAGGTTTGCGGCCTCACTGGTTATTCCCTTTTTATGGGCCACCAAAGAATGTATCCGGGTGTCCACGGCATTTGGATTTGTGGAATGCCTTTACTATTATTTTAATCCACTGAACATTTTCTATTTATGCTTTGTTGCCGTTCAGATCAGTATAGCCGTTCTGATCTGCTCTTCCAAGGACAAAGCGGCTGGCCTTATGACCAACAAACTTACCCTGACGGCCTTGGCAAGCCTTGTACTCGGGACTTGTTTCACAATCCTGATCTATGTCATGGATCGCGGAGAACCCCTTTTCTGGATGTTCATGAATGGTTTCAGAACCATCTTCGGCACTGGTGTTTAACCCAAAAGACCGTTTTTTAAAAGGAAAATCACAATGACACAAAAGATCAAATCCCTTATATGGACCCTCACTTTTTTTTTATCTGCCATCTGGTCCTGGAGCCTTTGCCTGGCCGATACCGGCCAGCCCGGTGACAAAACAGGTCAACGACCCGGTCAGAGGCCTAACATCATCTTTCTGCTGGCCGACAATATCCAATCAGACCATTTCGGCTATATGGGCCATCCCTTTATCAAAACCCCCTCACTGGATAAAATGACCCGTGACGGGGTGGTTTTTCAAAACGCCTTTGACACCACCCCCTTGTGCAGCCCGTCGCGGGCCAGTATTTTAAGCGGGGCCTATGCCAGCAACCACGGGGTTAAAACCAATCACACGGCCTGGCAGGAAGGTAGAAAAACTTTTCTGGAACTCATGGACAATTCCGGGTACAACACCGCCTTTATCGGCAAATGGCACATGCCCGGAAAAAAAGGCCTGCCTGACCTGCCCTTTCTGGAAACCTTTGTCTCCTTTTCAGACCGATCCGGCCAGGGCAGATACTTTGACTGCCCCTTGATCGTCAACGGCAAACCCACCCCTTCAAAAAAAACATATCTGACCGAAGAGATGACCGATTATGCCATTGAATTCATGAACCAGCAAACCCAAGTCCCCGCGGCAGATAAAAAACCCTTTTTAATATATCTCTCCTATAAAAATGCCCATCCCCCTTTTAAGGCGCCTAAAGGCGTTGCCGGCAGGTACAAAAATGCCAAGGTGGACCTGCCGGCAAGGGATTTCTGGTATCCAAAGACAAACGGTATCGGGTTCCACGGCACGCTTTTCGGCTCCTATAAAAACAAATACAGAAAATACGGAGAGGTCATCACCGCTCTGGACCAGCAGATCGGACGATTGATGGAAGAACTGGATAAAGCAGGGCTCAAGGAAAATACCATGGTGGTCTTCATGGCTGACAACGGGGTGGGCTGGGGCGAACACTTTAAACATGGTCTCAGCGACCCCTGGGAAGAAATCATAAAACTTCCCTTTATTGTGCAGGCGCCCTGGCTGGTCAATGACCCGGGAACCCGCAGAGACCAGATGGTTCTCAATATTGATATCGCCCCCACATTCATGACCCTTGCAGGGCTTGAGCCCCCTTCAAATATGGACGGAAAAAGTTTCATCCCATTGCTGACCGATCCGAGCACCCAAGGCAGGAAAGCCTGGCTCCTTGAATTCTGGCGGTTTTATCCCAGAAGTGTCCCCACCTATACCGGGGTCCGCACGGATCAATACAAGTATGTGGAATATGTCAGCGGAAGGGACAATCTCTTGTTCGACCTCAAGAACGACCCAGGGGAAAAACACAATCTCTATGACACCTCCCAGGGCCGTGAACTCCTCCCGAAACTCAAACAGATGATGACGGATCTATCAACAGGTGTCCAATTGTAAAAGGAAATTCTATCATGACCCAAAAAAACAACTCCGCCCCCAAAACAGCTAGGTTCAAGAAACGGTATATTGGACTGGGAATCCTTGTATTTTGTATCATATTCGCAGGATTCCTCCTATCAGAAAAAAAAGAAGGGTATGCCATCGATTCCACTATTTATAAGGGTCCGGACCGGAATATCGCTCTTGACAAGACATCTGCCACGAAAAAACCCAATTTCATCATCATTCTTGCCGATGACATGGGATATGGCGATATGAGCGCCTATGGAGCCCAGGGCATCAACACCCCCCACCTGGACAAGATGGCAGCCCAGGGGGTAAAATTTACCAACTTTTACTCAAGTTCCGGGGTCTGCTCTCCTTCCAGGGCCGGAATGCTCACCGGGCGGTATCCCATCCGCACCGGCGTCACCTTTCCCATTCCTTCCAAGAATGATTCCTTTTTCAGAAAAATCACCCGCAAGGCAGGCCGGGAACTGGCAAAACTGGGTGCCACAGACCTGCCGGTCCAGGAAAGCCTGGTGGACGGGCTGCCGGAATCCGAGATCACCATTGCCGAAGCCCTTGGCAATGCCGGATACACATCGGCACTCATCGGCAAATGGCATCTGGGGGATTTTACGGTCAACCCGGCCCACCTGCCCTTAAACCACGGGTTTGATTATTTCAAAGGGTTTAACGGGGCCAATGATTCCTGGCCTGTGGCCTATTGGGAGAACAACACTGAGATTCAAAAAGATATCGGCCTTCGCCAGGCAAACTTTACACAGGAATTTACCGAAGAAGCCATCGCCTTCATGGAAAGATCCAAGGACCAGCCCTTTTTCCTCTTTCTATCCCACAAGGATCCCCACCAGCCCTGTATCCCTTCTGAGCGGTTCCACAAATCTTCCAAGGCCGGTCCCCATGGGGACACCATTCAGGAACTGGACTGGAGCGTGGGAGAAATTCTAACCTATCTGAAAAGAAATAACCTGGATGAAAACACCCTGGTCCTGTTTACCAGTGATAATGGTCCCTGGTATGACGGAAGCCCGGGACATCTTAGGGGAAGGAAGGGCCAAAGTTATGAAGGCGGATACCGGGTGCCCATGCTGGCATGGTGGCCCGGCCAGATACCCACCGGAAACATCAGCGACCAACCGGCCATGAATATTGACTTTTTTCCCACCCTGACCCACCTGGCAGGGGTTAAATCTCCCACAGACCGTATTATTGACGGGAAAAACATTTACGGGATGCTCACCGGGTTAAACCAAACCCCACCCCACCAGAACTTATATTTTTTCCATAACAACGATCTGGAAGGCATACGACAGGGAAAATGGAAATATATACACGATATCAGCCAGTATGTATGGCCGACACCCATGGACGGTCTCAACACCTTTGTGGGGAGAACCGCTGCCAAACGCCAGTACACCGATAAAAGTTTTGATCCGCCCAGAACGGTAAAAAGCGGCGCTGCCCTGCCCCTGTTGTACGACTTAAGTGTGGACAGCGGTGAAAACTACAACCTTATAGAGCATTACCCCGATGTTGGAAAAAAAATGCTGACCACCATGAAAACCTGGGAAAAAGAATTGTTTTCCAACCCCAGGGGGTGGATCATTCAATAATTTGTATTGACGGAGAAATTCACATGCATATTAAACAGTTTCGAAAATTAGTCCTTTACAGCCTGATGGTTTTTGCTGTCATCGGTGCGCTGGTATTTATCATAAAGCCTGGAAAGTCCGACAATGCTGTGCCAGAATTGTTCAATCCCGATTTTGACCGGACCCAGTATGATGCGGATACCAAAACCGATGTTGATCCTGAAACGGTTATCAAGGCCATGAACAAAACCAAGAGAAAACCGCCGAATATCATCCTTATTCTCACCGACGACCTAGGGTATGAGGATCTGGGGTGCTATGGCAGTAAAGCCATAAGTACCCCGAACATCGACCAGATGGCCAGTGAAGGAATGCGGTTTACCAACTTTTATTCTTCTGCAGGTGTTTGCTCGCCATCCAGGGCCGGTATCATGACCGGACGCTACCCCCATAGAACCGGGGTCAGTTTTGTATTGTTCGCCGGTACAGATTCCATCGCGAGAAAAGGCATGAGAAGTTTTGCAAGAACCCTTGCAAAACTGGGTGCCCTGGACCTGCCTGTGGGACAGTCCATTTTAAACGGTCTGCCCAAGTCGGAGATCACTGTTGCCGAAGGATTAAAACTTGCCGGTTATAACACCGGCGCTATTGGAAAGTGGCATTTGGGTGATTTTACCACAAATCCTGACTACCATCCCCATGAACACGGGTTTGATTTTTTTGCAGGATTTAATATGTCAAATGATGATTGGCCAGTGGCCTACTGGGAAGATAAAAAAGAAATTGTAAATGATATCCAGCTGGACCAGGCCCATTATACGGGGCTCTTTCACCAAAAGGCCATTGAATTCATGGATAAGGCCCAGGACAAACCTTTTTTTCTCTATCTTGCTCACAAGGATCCCCATCAGCCGTGTATCCCCTCCAAAACATTTGAAAACACATCAAACGGAGGCCGTCACGGGGATACCATCCAGGAAGTGGACTGGAGTGTAGGCAAAATCATGGCGTATCTTGAATCCAAGGGCCTGGCCGATAATACCCTGGTTCTGTTTACCAGTGATAATGGTCCCTGGTATGACGGAAGCCCCGGGAACCTTCGGGGCCGTAAGGGCCAGAGTTTTGAAGGTGGATTCCGGGTCCCCCTTGTAGCCTGGTGGCCGGACAGAATCAAACCGGACAGTATCAGCCAGGCACCGGGAATGAACATCGATTTTCTGCCTACTTTTCTGGAAGTTGCAGGTCTGAATCCACCCTCAGACCGTATCATCGATGGTAAAAGCCTGGTTGCCACCCTGTCGGGAGCGTCAAAAAAGTCTCCCCATGACACCCTGTTTTTTTTCCATGAAAACGACCTGGAAGGAATGCGCCAGGGAAACATGAAATTTTTACGGTATATCAATCACTATACCCATCCGATTCCAGTGGATAAACCATCAGCGCTGCCGGGTATCCTGGTTGAAAAAGCCTATCAATATACGGGAAAAGACGGGAACGGCAATATGAAAACCATCTCTGCCCTCTCCTCCTGGCCCAAATTGTACGACCTTGCCCTTGACCCTGGAGAAAATTACAACCTCGTTGAAAAATACCCTGAGCAGGCACGACAGATGCGTGTCCATATGGAAAGCTGGGAAAAAGAATTCCATCGCAATCCCAGGGGATGGCTTGAGAATTAATTTCTCAAATGGGCACTGCTTTGGACCGTCCTTTTATAATTCACTGAACCTATATACAAGAAAAAAGTCTTGACAGAAAAGTTGAAAATCGATATCTTCTATACTGACCAGTCAGTATTAGACTGTTCTAAATATATAATATTAGAGGTGATCACATGAATTCCATTGCCGATGCAGACAAGGCATCCACACCGACAAAAGAATATGCCATCAAAAAATACCATGATACACAAGCAATCATGAAAAAGCTGAACGACCTGATCTCCCAACCCATACGACGTCTGAAAAAAGAAGCCCTGGCGTCATACAAATCCTGGTTTGAAACCCATTGCAAACAATCCCAGGCCCGGATTGATCAGGCCAAGGAGTTCATCCCCGGAGGCGTTCAACACAACCTTGCCTTTAACTATCCGTTCCCTTTGGTCTTTACCGAAGCAAACGGGGCGTATCTAAAAGACCTTGACGGCAACCAATACATTGACTTCCTCCAGGCTGGTGGCCCCACCCTTCTGGGAAGCAATCCTTCGGTAATTCGCGATAAGGTGATTGATCTTCTGAACTCCTGCGGTCCTGTGACAGGGCTTTTCCACGAATATGAACTAAAGCTGGCCCAAAAAGTGGCCGACCACATGCAGGGTGTGGACATGTTCCGTATGCTGGGATCAGGTACAGAGGCAGATATGGCTGCCATCAGGATAGCCCGCCTGGCCACAAAAAAAAAGTATATCCTGAAAATGGGAGGGGCTTACCACGGGTGGAGTGACCAACTTGCATACGGCATCCGCCTGCCCGGCACCAAACACATGGAAGCCCACGGGGTGCCGAAAAATTGTTTCAAATATACCCAGGAGTTTTTCCCCAACGACATCAAAAATCTTGAGAAAAAACTCTGGCTTAATAAATTCAGGGGCGGTACCGCAGCCGTCATAATGGAACCCATCGGCCCGGAAAGCGGTACCCGTCCCCTGGACAAGGATTTTAATAAACAGGTCAGGGAGCTTTGCGACCAATATGGCGCTCTCCTTATCTTTGACGAAGTGGTCACTGCCTTTAGAATGGGTATGGGCGGTGCCCAGGGCTATTTCAACGTCACCCCGGATCTTACGGTATTCGGTAAAATAATTGCCGGCGGCTATCCTTCCGCAGGTGGATTAGGCGGCAAACGCGAATACATGGAATACCTTGCTGCGGGTATTCAGAGCGGTAAGAAAAAAGCCTTGGTCGGCGGCACTATGGCAGCCAACCCTTTAAGCGCGGCAGCCGGATATCTGACCCTGTGCGAAATAGAAAGAACCAATGCCGCTGTTACAGCCGGTCGGGCCGGAGACAGGCTCACCCAGGGACTTGACCAGCTGATCAAAAAATACAATCTGCCCTTTGTGGCTTTTAACCAGGGGTCGATCTGCCATCTTGAAACCGTGGGAACCATGCTCTTTTACATTCCCTGGAACCGTCCCTGGAAAATCCCTGCCACCATCAAACAGGTCCATGCCAGAAAAAAGGTGATGGAAGAGATGGGAGCCGCATACATGGCCGAGGGTATTGTCAGTCTTGCCGGTTCCAGGTTATATACCTCTGCGGCGGATACTGACGAGATCATAGATGACGCTCTGGTTCGGTTTGAACGGGTCTTTAAAAATATTGAGGGGGTATGATCATGGATAAATATTCCAAGGAGAAAGAGATCGTCTGCGATGCAGGCCGCCAGCTTATGGAACGGGGTCTTGTGGAAGGAACCTGGGGCAATTGCAGCCTAAGAATTGATGGCCATCTCATGGCTGTCACTCCCAGTGGCCGGAGGTATGAAGATATGACACCAAACGATATCGTTGTCATGGATTATCATACTCTTGAGGTGCTCGGGGATATCAAACCCTCCTCCGAGAAAAAAGTCCACGCAGAACTGTATAGAACCCGGAAAGAGGTCAATGCCGTCATCCACACCCACCAGCCCCATGCCTCCACCGTGGCAGCCGCCCGAAGGGAAGTTCCGCCCATCTTAGATGACCAGGCTCAGATCCTGGGACCAAGTGTTCGCTGTGCCGACTACGCCCTGCCCAACACCAAAAAGCTTGTCAAAACAACGGTCAAAGCGCTAAAAGGCCGTTATGCAGCTCTCATGGCCAACCACGGTGCCATCACCTTGGGACGGACCATGGAAGAGGCGATTGTTGCGGCCCTGGTCCTGGAAAAAGCCTGTAAGGCATTTATCCATGCAGAGTTTATCGGCGGTGCCAAAGGCATCAACAAAATCGAAGCCTGGATGATGCACAAGGTATATCTGTTCATGTATTCCCGAAAAAAAGAGGGAAACAAATAAGACAAGACAACATTTCTAAATCCAAAAGCTGTCGTTTTCCAAAAAAAAAAACGATAAAGCACATGAGAATTTGATCTTGAATATAGCTTTTCACTGCAAAAATCATATTTTCCAAACAGATTTTTTGCAGTGTGTGCTAAAATGAAAGAAGACGCCCTGGTCACCCTCAAAAAAAAAAAGATATCCATTTTGAAATACAAGTTATCAAAATTAATCCTGATCAAACTTACATCGGCCAGGTTTTATTAGTTGCCCCTTATGGCGCATTAAAAAAGGGTAATATCACAGAAGCCACAGAAATCCGCTTTATCTATCGGTATATTTTTGGATTTCATCACTGATAAATTGAAAGGGATATAAAAACCCGGGGCAAATCAAACAGACCGGTCATGTATTGGCCGAGCTGTTTAATGATTGAAATGCTTTTGCTACTTTTGCGGATAGGGTTTAAAATGTTCAATGGGGTTTGAAAACCATCAAGCTTGTGGGGAATAGTGTGGGAAGTTCTAATTTAAAAACAAAAAAGGCTCTTGAAGAAATCTCCAAGAACCTTGTAAGTGTTTTGGTAGCGGGGGAAGGATTTGAACCAACGACCTTCGGGTTATGAGCCCGACGAGCTACCAGACTGCTCCACCCCGCAACAATCCAACAAAGATAGGCTATAACGGTTATCAAGTCAAGGCTTTTTTATAAAAAAAGCCTTTTAATAGCTTATCTTTCCAAGGCGTGTCTGAGCTCCTGGATGGAAGCCGTTGCCGTTCCTACCTTTGCCACCACTATCCCGGCTGCTACATTGGCAACCATTGCAGCATCATGTAAGGAAAAACCTGAGGCCAACCCCAGCCCCAGCAAAGAGATGACCGTGTCTCCGGCGCCGGATACATCAAAAACCTGCCGAGCTTTTGAGGCAATCACCTGGGGAAGGTTTCCTTTTTCAAACAGGGCCATACCATCTTTTCCACAGGTGATAAGCAGCCTTTCAAGGCCGGCCTGGCCCATGATTTTCTCACCTGCCAAAAACAGGTCCTGTTCCGATAGAATATCCATGTTCACAGCAAGACCTGCTTCTTTTTTATTAGGCGTGAGCACCGAGACCCTGGCATATTTTGAAAAATTAAGGGATTTCGGATCCGCAAGCGTCAGGACGCCGTGGGTTTGGGCAAGGTCCACTGTTTTTGCCACAAGGTCTTTTGTCACAAGCCCCTTGTCATAATCGGAAATAATGATCACATCCACATCCGCTATTTTTTTTTCAATGGTCGCCGTCAATCTTTTCAGGGTGGCCGGGGTGATTTGTGTTTTTATTTCCTTGTCAATTCTAAGCACCTGTTGATTGGAAGCAATGATACGGGTTTTGCGGGTGGTGGGACGAGCTGGTTCACTGACAATCCCGTCGGTTTCAACTCCCAGCTCCGCCAGTTTATCAAACACCATCTCGCCGGCTTTTCCAGTTCCGGCCGTGCCAATGGCAACGACAGCAGCCCCCATGGCAACCAGGTTGTTAATAACATTTCCGGCACCCCCCAGGGTTTGACTTTCCTTGTCAATGGACACCACCGGAACCGGCGCTTCCGGAGAGATTCTGTCCACACTGCCCCATAGGTACTCATCAATCATCAGGTCTCCGATTACCAGGGCCCGGATTTGTTTGAATTGATCAATATTCAGCATTATTGGTCCAGTAAAGAGGTGATCATCAGTTTGAGTTTGGCGTAATTGTGGGTAACGGGTATATCGGGAAAATCCGTCAGACAAGAGGGGGGGGGACAAAAGAAAAATCCATGGTCTGCCGCCTGGATCATGCCAATATCATTATAGGAATCCCCAAATGCGATGACCTGATAGTTCAATGCCTTTAATGCCTTTACCGCCCGGGCTTTCTGGTTGTCAATTCTGAGATTGTAGCCAGTGATATTACCGGCCCCATCAATGGTCAGATTGTGGCAAAGCAAGGCCGGAAACCCAAGCTTTGCCATCAAGGGTTTGGCAAACTCCTCAAAGGTGTCTGACAGAATAATAATCTGGGCCCGACTTCTGATCCAATCCAGCATTTGTTTTGCACCGTCCAGGGGCTCTAAAGTGGATATCACATCGCTGATATCTTTAATCCCCAGTTTATTTTCCTTGAGGATGGACAATCGTTTGGTCATCAGCACATCATAATCACTGATATCCCTGGTGGTGAGTTTCAATTCCTCTATTCCGGTTTTCAAGGCAACATTGATCCATATTTCAGGTAAGAATACCCCTTCCAGATCTGCTACAAGTATTTTCATGGTTTTACTCCTGATTTTATTCTTTCCAGATTTTATTTTTTAGGGCCTATGCATCTTCTTCAATTCGAATAACAATGGAGTCGCCCGCCACAGAATCTGTGGCAGCTATTTGCGTTAATGCCGTCTGAACCCATTCTTCCTTTGCCATATGGGTGATCATAACCACGGGCACTTTTCCATTGCTTTGCCGGCCCTTCTGGTGAACCGATTTAATACTGATATTGTTCGCTCCCAGAATGCCTGAAATTTTGGACAATACCCCGGGATGATCCTTGGCCTCAAACCGCAAATAATATTTTGTATGCAGCTCTTTCATGGGCAGAATGGGGATGATCTTAATATTGTCTTCGGGATATCCCAGTATGGGCACCCGTCGTTTGGTATTGGAAATAATATTTCTGGCAATATCGGCTATATCACTTAGGACAGCACTGGCGGTTGGCATCATACCGGCCCCGTGGCCATAGAGCATGGTCTTGCCCGTGGCATCGGCATCAATGGCAATGGCATTCATGGAATGGTCCACGTGGGACAGGGGATTGGCCTGGGGAATCATGGTGGGGTGCACACGGGCTTCCACATGGTCTCCATGAACCTTGCCGATGGCAAGTAGTTTAATGGTATACCCAAACGACCGGGCAAACTCAATGTCCACCGGTGTAATATTTCTAATGCCTTCCACATGGATATCCTTTAGATTAATCTCCATGCCGTGGGCCAGGGAATTTAAGATGGCCAGTTTATGGGCGGTGTCATGACCATCCACATCCAGGGAAGGTTCAGCTTCTGCAAATCCTAGGTCCTGGGCATCTTTGAGGGCATCTTCAAACAAGGACCCATCCTGGGATATTTTGGTCAGTATATAATTGCAGGTACCGTTTAAAATGGCGGACATGGATAAAATAGAATTGGCCACAAGGGATTCCCGAAGGGATTTGATAATGGGCATACATCCGCCGCAACTGGCTTCAAAGGCAAGATCTACCTGGTTTTTCCGGGCGGCTTTCACCAATTCATTGCCATGACCTGCCAAAAGGGCTTTATTGGCGGTCACCACATGCTTGCCGTTTTCAAGGGCTTTGAGGGTAAATTGTTTGGCAATGGTATCCCCGCCAACAAGTTCCACAACAATGTCTATCCCAGGATCATTGATAAGTGCCATGGCGTCATTAACAAGAACAGTATTACCCAGTTCAACACCTCTGTCCGTTACGGTATCAATATCAGCAATGGTTTTAAGGGTTAAAAAGGCCCCGGTCCTGGCTTCCAGCAATTCTTTCTTTTGGATAAGCAAGGTTGCAACGCCGGCCCCCACAACCCCATACCCTATAATTCCAATATTGATTGTTTTCATTACGCTAAATTCTCCGAAATATGTCTGGTTTTAAATTCGCTTTTAAATTTGCATTAGATACAATATAAACCGGTTCCTGTCAAAAAGCTTTTGACTTTTAGCCCCAATATGTTTAGTATTACAGGGTTTTAGAAACTTAATAAATCTTAATAAGATCTTATCGAAAAGAATGTGATTTCAAAGGTGATTTTAAATGAACGATTCCTTGACATATGCAGATTCCGGCGTAGACATAGAAAAAGCAAACCAGCTGGTTAATCGAATAAAATCAATTGCAAAATCCACACCCCGATCCGGTGTAATGGGAGAAATTGGAGGGTTTGGCGGTCTTTTTTCCCTAAACCTTTCCAATATTTCAAACCCCGTACTGGTCAGTGCCACCGACGGCGTGGGGACCAAACTCAAAATTGCATTCCAAATGGATAAACACGATACCATTGGCATTGACCTGGTTGCCATGTGCGTCAACGATATCATTGTTCAGGGCGCCAAACCTCTGTTTTTCCTGGATTATCTTTCCATGGGAGCCCTTGACACTACAGTTGCTGAAAAAATTCTATTGGGAATCGCAGAAGGCTGTAATCAGGCCGGATGTGCCTTGATCGGTGGTGAAACGGCTGAAATGCCAGGAATGTACCAAGCCGGAGAATATGATCTGGCCGGCTTTTGTGTAGGGCTTGTGGACAACACCAAAATAATTGACGGATCCTATATTCGCCCGGGCCATAAACTCATCGGCATTGCCGCAAGCGGTGTCCATTCCAATGGATTTTCCCTGGTTCGAAAAATATTTTTTGATAAGTGCAAATACACTGTCAACACCCATATACCAGAATTTGGCACCACCCTGGGGGAAGAGCTTTTAAAACCCACCATTATCTATGTACCCAGCATTTTGAGCATGCTCCGGGATCTGCCGATCCACGGACTGGTCCATATCACCGGCGGTGGAATTGATGAGAATATTATCCGGGTCATTCCCGATTCCTGCAAGGCCATTGTCCACAAAGACGCCTGGGAGATTCCATCGGTATTTAAGCTGCTACAAAAAGAAGGCAACGTATCAGACACGGAGATGCAAAGAACCTTCAACAACGGAATCGGCATGGTGGTAGTGGTCCCTGAAAAATCAGTTGAAGAAACCATGGATCGGCTGGCAGCCCTGGGCGAGAAAGCCTATTTTATCGGTGAAATAACCGCCAGAGAAAACAACGAACAACAGACTCAATGGGTCTGATATTCGGTTAACCTTATATGATAATTCTCGGGATTGAATCCTCCTGCGATGAAACTGCGGCAGCAGTGGTGCAGAACGGCACTATAATCTTGTCCTCGATCATTGCCTCACAAATGGATACCCATTGCAAATACGGTGGGGTTGTACCGGAACTGGCATCTCGCATGCACGCGGAAGCCATTGTTCCTGTGGTCTCTGAAGCCGTGGAAAAAGCCGGTATCAAACTTGCAAATATTGACGGGGTTGCAGCGACAAGGGGACCCGGGCTTATTGGGGCCCTTTTAGTGGGATTTTCATTTGCCAAGGCCTTTGCCTGGGCCAGACGACTCCCCCTGGCAGGGGTCAACCACCTTGAGGCCCACATTTATTCTTTGCTTTTAATGGAGACGCCTCCCGCCTTTCCCTTCATTGCCCTGGTTGTTTCAGGCGGCCATACCAATATTTACCATGTCACCTCCCCCCACACCTTTGAACTCATGGGACAGACACGGGATGATGCAGCCGGAGAAGCCTTTGACAAGGTTTCAAAAATGATGGGGATGGGATATCCCGGGGGCCCGATAATTGAAACCCTGGCCAAAACAATGGACCCAGGCGTAATAAAATTTCCCAGAAGCCTGCTGGATAAAAAAGGTTTTGACTTCAGTTTCAGCGGGTTAAAATCCTCAGTGGCACGGTATCTCCACGATCATAAAATTGTAACTCCCGGGGACAAAGCCCAGGTTGCCGCCTCTTTCCAGGCAGCCGTCCTTGATGTATTGAGTACCAAACTGATGAATGCCGCCCGGTTTAAGAGCTGCAAGCGCATCGGTATTTCAGGGGGGGTATCCGCCAACCAAACATTTGCAACCCTTTTGACACAAAGGGCGGAAAAAGAAGGCATCCAGGTCTTTGCACCGCCCGTAAGCCTCTGCGGTGACAATGCCGCCATGATTGCGGCCAGGGGAACGACCATGATTGAGCAAGGCAATACCTGCGACCTGAATCATGACGTGTTTTCCAGAACCCGAATTTAAACTTCCCGAATTTAAACTTGTAAATACCTTTTTTTAACCCCTATAATTCTGTCCATGGACGCTTTTCCCAGGGCAAACAATTGCGGATTGCTCTCCAGAAGACGACATATCTCCTCCCATGAAATCCTCATATTGGGGCCTTTGTGACAGATCAGGGCAAGATCGATCCTGGCTGCCATCACCTGGCGAATACAGGTTTTTATGTCATGTTTTATGGCCTTCATATCCAGGTCATCTGTCAAAACCAGTCCTTCATACCCCAATTGTCCCCGTAGCAGATCTCCTGCAATATAAGGAGACAGACTTGCCTGCCAGGTATCATCTAATTGGGGATAGGAAATATGGGAAAGCATAATCCCTGAAACATCTGCATCCCTGGCAGCTTCAAAGGGGGTCATGTCTGTTGACCTCAAGGTGTCAAGATCGATATCCAGCCGGGGTAAAAAAAAGTGGGAATCCTTAATGGTCCTGCCGATGCCGGGAAAATGTTTCGCCACGGCCATGATCTTTTGATCCTGAAGGGTTTTAATCACACAGGAACCAAGTTTCGACACGGTGGCGGCATCTCCTTCAAAAACCCTATTTTTCATGATGCTGTCCACACCACTAGGGGCCACATCCATCACAGGGGCCATGTTCATGTTGATGCCAGCTTTGGACAATTCATGGGCTGTCATCCGTGCAAAATGCTCGGCATCAGCTGTTGTATGGATGTGGGGATTGCCGGGAAACTCAGTAAAGGGATGTTTCAACCTTGCCACCACCCCACCCTCCTGGTCAACGGCAATAAAAAGGGGCGGTTGACCTGCGTCTGCTGCGCAGGCCTGGGCATCTGAACAAAGTTGGGCAAGCTGGTCCGGCGACTCAATATTGGGTTTGAACAAAATAATGCCCCCGGCCTTGAACTCCCTGATGAGAAATTTTAACTCAGGGTTCAAGGCGGTACCGTCAAATCCCAGCATGAGTCGCTGCCCTGCCATCTGTTCAATCGTGGGGTCAATCATGGGGTTAAAAGTTTTGCCAGTGCTGCTTCCAGTTTTTTTGTTACCTCCTGGGACAGGCTACCGGCCTGCTCAAGGGATGCGGCAACTTCTGTCAACCCGGCGCTTTTTGCCTTCTCGGCCCAGGACAAAAAATTATCCTTGTGACTGTCATTGTGCGTAATCCAATGGGAGAACAAGGTATTAAGCTTCTGTTCCAGGGTCATCTCTGTGACCTGATCATGGGAGTGATCATGGTCATGGGAGTGGTCATGGTCATGGGAGTGGTCATGGGAGTGGTCATGGGAGTGGTCATGGGAGTGGTCATGGGAGTGGCCAGTGGAATGGTCATGGGTGTGATCGTGTGTCATAAAAAGGCTCCATTAAGATATTGTTTCAGACTCAAAAGTTCCGGTGTATAGTGATAAACAGGATGCCATTGTCTGAATGCATTAATTTCAATTCCATTATAAATAATGGATACGGGTCTGTCAGCCGATACCACCACCACAATAATGTGGCTGTTAGCAGCTGAAAATCTTAGAGCTGAGTTGTACCTTGCCCCCCTTGCCATATTTTCCCAGGTGACGGTGTTCCCGTCCAAAAGACAACCGAACCCGTGAATTCGGGCATCGGAAGTCAAATGAATCGCTCCATCTATCCGCAGCAAGGAACAGACCAGGTCGATATTTTTGGGTTCCAACAGACTGATGGGCGGCTCCAGCACATGTCCGGCCAACCGAAGGGGGGTGGTATTCAAATCGATAACCAGAGTACAGCCATGTCGGCCATGTCCGGCGTTGTGCACCAAATGGGAAACCACCCTGAAAAGTGAGGTGGAGGCTTGTGTTTCGATTTTTGAATCCAGAAGCAATTCCTCCAATTCCACCAGCTTGGCCTCCCGGGTAGTGGAATGAAAACTACCGTCGAAAAAAGAAGCAATTTTTTCATTGCCCATTCGCAAAAAACCGTAATCCCCATTGAACTCAGCCGCAATGGCAGATTCCGGCACCGGGCTGTCGGTAATCCCAATAATGGTTCTGCCGTCGGATACCAGCTTTCTATTGGATCTTTCAACTGCCACCAATAATTTGCGGATATGTTTCACATTGGAAACCATGGGGCGCTCGTGTTTCTGAATTTTGGTTAAAAAGGATAGCGGCTCAATTCTCCGGGGATCTGCAAAGAACAAGACGCCCCTGGCCCAGGCACCTTCCTCTCTTGTTTTTGAAATATTCAATATATCATTTAGGATGGGGGGGATTTGTATAATATAGTCAACTTCCAAAAGTTTATCCCACACATCCACAATATGATCGGCAACCGCCTGGAGGGAATAATTTTTTAAAACATAGTCAGAGGAATTAATGGGAGCATTTCGTGTGTTGTAATCGTGAATAAGAAGTGAGGAAGCCTGTTCCAGCCATCGCTCCGTGGGATAAACGGAACACATATCCGGGTGGTGCTCGGTAAACCACATCTGATAAAAAAAATCGCTGGCACTTCCCCCATAGGAAATCAGGCCGGACAGTTCCAGGTCATTTTCCGGGATCATATAATCCCGGGGCTGGGATAAAATATTTTCTTTTATCCTGAGACGCCATTGATTGCCATTGGCAAAAAAAATATCTTCCAACTTTGATTCGTGCCCCCGCAACAGGCTCTGAGGATCAAAAATCGAAACGGGATCATCGGGTGCGGCAGCAAAAACCAAGGCAACCCGGGTGGGCCTTGAATACTTCGAAAGCCCTTCTGTTACGCCGTTCAGGATATTGGCAATACATAATTTTTTATAAGAAGCGTCATTCATTGTTTTATTGACCGATCCTGTTCGTTAATTCATGATCAGTTGATACCCTTGTTCCACGCACTTTGGCAAGTTTTTTTTATAAATTTAATTGTGTAAGTATTGTAAAATTGCACAAGGGTTGCTATTGAAACAGAAAATAATAATAAAATTTAAGAACAAAAATTAAGAGGTAATATAAAAAATGAGAAAATGCAGCACTATCTTGTGGATACTCACAATCCTTTTTTTGTCGATTCCCATCTATTCCCAGGCAAGGACCGGCTATGTTTCCGATACCCTTATTTTAACCTTCCGGCAAGGTCCTGGAACCTCTTTTTCGGTATTAAAAACCCTGAGAAGCAATACCCCTTTAACGATTTTAGAAGAAGACAAGGGCTATTTCAAAGTTGCACTTGCATCGGGAGATGCCGGGTGGGTTGACAAGCAGTTTGTTGTGTTTGAAACACCTAAACCCCAGATTATTGAACAATTAAACCGAGAAAAAACGGCCCTGGAGACCAGAGTTGGAACCCTTTCCAGCTCCCTTGACCAGCTCAAGGCCCGACTTGCGACCGAAAAATCAGATCAAGGAGAAAAAGCCGTCGCTCTTGAAACCAGCCGTAAAGAGGTCCTGGATAAAAACGCGGCCCTTTTGACCCAATTAAAAGAAAGCCAAGCCAATTACAGCACCCTCCAGGCGCAATCCGAAAATGTTATAGAGGTGGTGGAAAAAAATGAGGCGTTGGAGAAAAAAAATATCACCCTTTCCAATCGACTTGCGCAACTGGAAAAAGAGACCAGCCATATGTTCAGGACCGGAATGATTAAATGGTTCCTGGCAGGGGTAGGCGTCCTTTTACTAGGATGGATTATCGGCCAGAGCGTTTCTTCAAAGAAAAGGAGAAGCAGCTCTCTTCTGGGTTAGGGACCGCAAAGTTTATAACTTAAACGAAATAGCTTGTCTTTTGGCCCAACTTATTTCATCTGCGGTCCTAAGCTTTTCTATCCGTCAAAAAAAATGGAATGCAGAGCCTGGATTGTTCTGTCCAGGCTTCGTTCCTGTACCAAAAAATACAATGCTGCATTGGATGTGCCAAAGGAAATCATCTCAATATTAACATTGGCGTTGGAAACCGCTGTAAAACATTTGGCGGCAATTCCCCGATTTTGATGAAGCCCTTCTCCCACGATGCTCACCAGGGCCACATCACAAATAACAGTTGATTTTCGATAGGGGGATGGCTCAATTTCCTGAATACTTTTATGCCCCTTTTCAATATCCTTTCGGGATAATAACAGGCTGATACAGGTCTGGGAGGTAACAACGGATTTGATATTAATGCCGTCCGCGGCAAGACGTTCGGTGATCTGGGATAAAATACCATGGCGGGCCCCCACCCCGGAGGCATGTATTTTCAACACGGCCACGTCCCTTGTGTAGGAAACACTTTTCACAATGGTGGGGGTGGTGATACCTGTTTGGGTAATCAGGCTTCCCAAGGCATCCGGATCATAGGTGTTTTTTATGGCAATATTGATACCCTCTTTTCGAACAGGCTCAACGGTCCTAGGATGCAGGATACCCGCCCCGGTATAGGCAAGCTCTGCTGCCTCTTCATAGGTAAGCTCAGGAATAAGTTTGCACTGGGGAATATTGTCTGGATCCGCTGTCATGAAGCCTTGGGTATCCTTCCATATTTCCAACACGCTGGCCCCTGCCGCCGCCGCAACCACTGCTGCGGAATAATCAGACCCGCCCCTGCCAAAGGTTGTAATATCGCCCTCTTCACTGACACCGTAAAACCCGGGAACAAATAGAATTTTTTGGGGCCCGTAATGACGGGCCATCCAGACGCCCAGATTTTTACGGGTCTTATCCATGACCACAGATGCATCCGTAAACTTGCCGTCGGAAATTATCCCCAACTCTTCGGGCAGAACAAAGCTGCTGTCAACGCCCCTTGTAACAAGTGTTTTTGCCAGGACGATCGCTGAAATCCGTTCCCCAAAAGTAGCGATCATATCCTGCATTCTAGGCGTAGCTTCCCGGGTAAAATTGATCCCATAGTAATATCGTTCCAGCTTTTTATAAACATCACCCAAGCTTTTGGACAATTGTTTTTTGGGAATGTCTTCCTGGATGAGTTTTTTTATAATATGATTGTGCCGGGTTCTGAGGGTGTTGATAATCAACGCAATATTTTCTTCCGATTCAAGGGCTCGTTCAATGCCTGAAATCAGGATATCGGTTACCCCATAGAAAGCGGAAAGGACAAAAATATCCCCTTTTCCCCTTTTGGCAATCAATTCGACAATAAGGTTTGCAGCCTGTCCATCTTTGAGGCAGCCGCCGCCAATTTTTATAACTTTCATGGGCGGCAACCTATCATAAATCCACGGGCAGTTTCAAGGGATACCCACAGGAAAAATGTTTAAATCCAAATATTTCATAAAAAATACAATTCAACTGAGTAAACAATGTTAATTTATTTTATTTTTTCCTTGACAGAAACTAGGTTTTCTTTCTATCAAGATCACGAAGTATCTCTTTTAATCATAAACAGCAGCAAAGGAGATGGTCTTGTCTGATAAAAGCGTTTATTCAAAAAAAAGCTGGTTGAGTTCCTATGAACAGGGAATCAAGGAAAATGTTGAATTCAACGATGTCCTGGTTTCTCAGTACCTTGAAGAATCCACGAAAAATTTCCCTGATAACCCGGCCCTGATTTTCCAGGGCTATACCCTTAGTTTCACGGAACTCAGTGAAATGGTGGCACGATTTGCTGCTGCACTCAAAAGTTTTGGGATAAAGAAAGGAGACAGTGTTGCCATCCTGCTTCCCAATGTAATCCCCTGTGTCGTGGCCTATTATGCGACCCTGAAAATAGGCGGGATTGTCGTGTTCAACAATCCACTCTATTCGGACAGGGAACTTGAGCACCAGTTCACAGACTCAGACTCAAAATTTTTAATCACCCTTGATCTTTTGGCCAACCGCATGGTGAAACTGCGGGAAAAAACCAATATACGAACCATTGTCTACACTTCCATCGGTGACTACCTTCCCTTTGTCAAACGATTGCTTTTCCCCCTGGTAGCCAAGAAAAAGGGATTGGCAGCCGATGTTGCTCCGGCAAAAGATCTGTATAAATTTAAGGATATCCTTGCCAAGAACGCCCCGGATTACACCCAGGCAGATGTCCAGATAGACGATGTGGCCATGTACCAGTACACCGGCGGCACCACCGGTGTATCCAAGGGAGTGATGCTCACCCATAAAAACGTTTCCTACCAGATCCAGCAGATAGAAGCATGGTTTCCCGGATTTGAAAAAGGGGGCGAAATCATGCTGGGCGCACTCCCATTTTTCCATGTATTCGGCATGTCCGTGTCCATGAATCTTGCCATCCGCATGGGTTGGACCAATGTTCTGGTCCCCAAACCCCAACCGGAACCGTTGCTGGAAGCCATCAGCAAATTCAAGGTTACCTTTGCTCCCCTGGTCCCCACCATGTATATCGGCATGCTGGATCATCCAGATATAGAACACACAGACCTGACCTCTGTCAAAGGATGTTTTTCCGGCAGTGCGCCGTTGCCAATAGATGTAATTAACAATTTCCAGAAAAAAACAGGCGCCATTATTGTGGAGGGTTTTGGTTTGACGGAATCAACCCCTGTCACCCATATCAACCCCTTTAACGGCAATAGAAAACAGGGAAGTATCGGGCTTCCCATGCCCGATACTGAATGCAAGATCGTGGATCTTGAGGATGAAACCCGAGAGATGCCCGTGGGAGAGCCCGGAGAACTGCTCATGCGCGGTCCCCAGATCATGAAGGGGTATCTTGGCAAACCAGATGAAACCCAAAAGACCATGACCGAGGACGGATTCCTTCGCACAGGTGACGTGGCAACAATGGACGAAGAAGGGTACTTTTATATTGTTGACCGGATTAAGGACATGATCCTATCAGGAGGTTACAATGTTTATCCAAGGGACATTGACGAAGTGCTGTTTGAGCACCCGAAAATCCTGGAAGCCTGTGCCATCGGCATCCCCCATCCAAAACGCGGAGAAGCGGTCAAGGCCTTTGTCATTCTTAAAGAAGGCCAGGAAATGACGGAAAAGCAGGTCATTGACTATTGCGAAACAAAGCTTGCCAAGTATAAACTGCCCGTGGAAGTTGAATTTCGCCAGGAACTGCCCAAATCAAATGTGGGTAAAGTCCTGAGAAAAGATTTACGGGTTCAGGAAGAAGCAAAATAGGACAAAACCGCTATAAAATAATAGCGACTCAGATCGCCATTGCCTTTGCAATGGCGAAAACAAGTTTTTCAGGATGGATCGGTTTTGTTAGAAACTGATCCATTCCTGCTTTTAAGCACTGCCTTTCATCTTCCTTCATGGCAAAGGCGGTCAAGGCAATAATAGGAATTTTCTTTTGCAAAATATCTGATGTTTCATCCCGAATAATCCGGCAGGTTTCAAGCCCGTCCAACTTGGGCATCTGTACATCCAGAAAAAGCAGATCATATTCCTTTTGCCGCAATTTTTCCAGGACCGCCTCACCGTCATTGACAATCTCCGGGATCAGGTTCATCTTTCCCAAAATCAATCGAATCACTCGCTGGTTGACAAGATTGTCTTCGGCCAGAAGAATCTTAAGATCCATCTTTAACAATTGATCAAGAAAACCCCTGACTTTTTCCTGGGTTTCTTCTTTGGCATCTTCTTCAACCATCTGTTCCCGGGTGGCAGCAGACTGTTTTTTAATTTTCAGTATTACCTTAAAAACAGCCCCCTGGGTGGTTTTATTCCAGACATCAATGGATCCGTCCATCATCTGGGCCAATTGTTTTGAAATGGCCAGCCCCAACCCGGTCCCTCCGTATTGTCTTGTGGTGGAGGTATCCTGCTGGGAAAACTTATCAAATAAATGGGCTTTAAAAGAGGCTTTAACCCCGGGTCCTGTATCTTCCACTTCAAATGCCAGCAGCACATGGGACCCCAGGTCTCGTTCAAGATAGGCACGAAGGTTCACCCCCCCCTCGTGTGTAAACTTTATGGCATTGCCGACCAGGTTCAGCAAAATCTGTTTAATCCGGGTTTCATCCCCTATTAAAAACAGGGGAACCCCAGGGGCAGCCTCAATGGTAAACGCCAGTTTTTGCTCTTTGGCCTTGTGCTTAAACAGAGCAAATATTTCATTCAATAAAATCTTCACGGAAAAACTGCGGGTTTCAAATTTAAGCTGGCCTGCTTCTATTTTGCTCAAATCCAGGATATCATTAATAAGGGTTAACAAGGAATTGGCAGAGGCGTGAATGATGGAAGCAAAATCATACTGTTCTTCGGTAAGCACTTCCTCTTTAAGGAGGCTCGACATGCCGATGATTCCGTTCATAGGAGTACGGATTTCATGGCTCATATTGGCAAGAAATTGGCTTTTAAGTAGATTGGCCCGGGACAGTTCCCGGGTCCGTTTTTGGATCTTTTTTTCCAAATTTTTGTTCAGTTCCCGCAATCCCTGTTCCGCCTTTATTCTTTTTGCCAATTCCCTCTCCAATTGTTTTGAAAGCTGATAGGTCCGAAGGGAGGTGGTCACAAGACTGACAAGCTTTTGGGCCGTGACCTCTGTTTTTGAAAAATAGGAATTGATCTTGTATTTGGAAATGACCTCATTTTCAGGAGCAAACCCGGGTTGACCGGTTCGAATGACAATCTGGACCAGATTGTTCTTTAATGTTTCCCTGACGTGGTGAACAAAATTGAGACCGGCATCTTCTGTTTCCATGACCACATCCACCAGCAGAAGTGCCGTGTCAGGATGCTGGGCAAAAATAGTTTTAGCCTCAGCTGTGGAATAGGCATTTAGAAAAGTTATTTTCCCATCGTCAAATACAAAATCCTTTAAGGCGATACAGGTAATATCATGAACAGATTTTTCATCATCAATGACCATGACCTTCCAGGATCGACGGAGCTTTTTCCCAGATAAAGAGTCTGTGTCATCGATAAATGTGAGATAATTATCGTCCATATGTGTCTTTTATTAAAGATTCGGGAAATTGCAACTTGATCTATTGAATTTTTAATATTATCCTATAATTCTTAAATGTTCAAGAATTCAAAAAGAAAATCCAAGGAGCATAGATGACCACACATCATATTAAAGAAACCATGTCATTTCGAAATAAGGATTATATCATCCATAACATCCAATTACTTGAAAAAAAGGGATTAACAAAAATCAGTTCCCTCCCTTTTGCCGCAAGGGTGCTGGTTGAGAATCTTGCAAGGAATATGGGCGGCACCATTTCCTGGGACGATGTTGTGGGGGCTGCTAAATTTTATGAAACCCGTTCCAATTCTTCGAATCTGGTTGCCTTTTATCCTAGTCGGGTATTGATGCAGGATTTTACAGGCGTACCGGCGGTGGTTGATTTTGCTGCCATGCGCGATGCCGTCCATGGGGCAGGTCTTGACCCAAAGAAAATAAACCCGTTGGTTCCGGTGGATCTTGTCATTGACCATTCCATCCAGGTGGATCATTTTAAGGAAAAAAATGCCTTTTTCCTCAATGCGAAAAAAGAATACGAAAGAAACGCAGAGCGGTATAAATTGTTAAAATGGGCCCAGAAAAGCTTTGACAATTTCAGGGTGGTGCCTCCTGAGTCGGGTATCTGCCACCAGATCAATCTTGAGTATCTGGCAACCGTGGTGACAACCAAGGAAACTGACCAGGGAACCCTGGCCTTTCCCGACACCCTGGTGGGAACCGATTCCCATACCACCATGATCAACGCCCTGGGCGTCCTTGGCTGGGGAGTCGGCGGGATTGAGGCGGAAGCGGTCATGCTCGGTCAGCCCTATTATATGAACCTGCCCCAAATCGTCGGGGTTAATTTTGTGGGCAAACCCAAACGACAAATTACCTCCACGGATATTGCCCTGTATGTGACCAATATCCTGCGCAAAGAGAATGTGGTGGAAAAGATAGTGGAGTACACCGGCGAAGGCCTGAAAAATTTAACCCTCACCGACCGGGCCACCATCTCCAACATGTCTCCGGAATATGGTGCTACCGCAGGTTTTTTCCCCGTGGACACCCAGACCCTTGATTATCTGGTAAAAACCAATCGATCGGAAACCGCAGCTCTGGTGGAAGCCTATTGCAAAACCTGCGGTCTGTTCAATACCCATGGCACGATGCCTAATTTTTCCAAAATCATTGAGGTGGATCTATCTGCCATGGAAACCTCCATTGCCGGCCCCAGCCGACCCCAGGACAGGATCCCCTTGTCCAGGGTAAAGGAAAAAGTGACCGCCATTTATGATCTTGGAAATCGCAAGGATATCCAGATTACCCAAAAGGACCAAAAGGATCAGAAAAACCAGACAAAGGTTTTGACCAACGGCAGCGTGGTCATTGCCGCCATCACCTCCTGCACCAACACCTCTAATCCCTATACCATGATCGGGGCCGGGCTTGTGGCCAAAAAGGCGGTTGAACGAGGGCTCAGCATTCCCTGGTATGTAAAAACCTCCCTATCGCCCGGCTCCCGGGTGGTTTTGGATTATCTCAATGGATCCGGGCTCATGGGCTATTTTGAAGCCTTAAACTTTAACAATACCGGGTTCGGATGCATGACCTGTATCGGCAACAGCGGCCCTCTGGATCCCTTTATTGAAGAAGCCATTAAAAAAAATAGCCTGGATGTCACTTCGGTGTTGTCGGGAAACAGGAACTTTGAAGCCAGAATCCACCAGGAGGTAAAGGGAAATTTCCTCATGTCTCCGCTTTTGGTGGTCATCTATGCCATTGCCGGCAGGATCGATATTGATTTTGACACAGAGCCCCTTGGATTTGCAGAGGACAACACCCCGATTTTTATGAAGGATATCTGGCCGGATCCCCAGGAAATAAATCAATTTGTTCAATCCTATGTTCAAGAAAAATTTTTCAAAGAACAATACGCCCATATTTTCAAGGGCGACAAACTCTGGCAGGATTTAGAGATCTCAGAAACCACCACCTTCAGCTTTGATGAAGACTCCACCTATATTCGGAAACCACCTTTTTTTAAAGATTTTTCCCCATCGGTTCCAGAACTGTCGGGTCTGAAAGGGGCTAAGGCCCTGCTGGTGCTGGGAGATTCGGTAACCACCGATCATATTTCCCCGGCAGGAGCGATTCCCGTGGAATACCCAGCCGGCAAATACCTGACAGACAGCGGTGTAAAACCCTGGGAGTTTAATTCCTACGGCTCCCGAAGGGGAAACCATGAAGTCATGATGCGGGGAACCTTTGCCAATATCCGGATCAAAAATCATCTGGCCAGTAAAGCCGGTGGCTTTACCGTAAAATTTCCGGAACAAGAAGAGGGGTATATCTTTGATACCGCCCAAAAATACCAGTCTGAAAATACCGAGTTAGTGGTTTTTGGTGGCAAAGAGTATGGTACCGGTTCCTCCCGGGACTGGGCAGCCAAGGGCACCTGTCTCCTCGGGGCCAGGGTTGTCATTGCCGAATCCTTTGAAAGGATCCACCGTTCCAATTTGGTGGGCATGGGGGTATTGCCCCTGGTTTTCCGAGAAGGAGAGTCCTTTGAGAAGGTTGGCCTTAAGGGCGATGAAACCTTTGAGATCACCGGATTAAAAGATATTAAACCCAATGGTCTTCTGACAGTAACGGCGGCTAAAAATAACAAAACAACCTCCTTCCAGGTCATTGTTAAGCTCAACACAGATATTGAAATCGACTATATTAAAAACAAAGGGATCTTGCACTATGTGCTGAGGAATATGATCTCTGTCTGATCTATAATTTTTGCCCCAAAAGGGCCTATTTCGGTTCTGCCGTCACAGGCCTTTTTTTTCTTC
>JADGFI010000079.1 GCA_016743945.1 Desulfobacteraceae bacterium | reverse complement strand
GGGCTGGTCGACCGGGCCGTGCATTTTTATACGTGACCACTGGATCATTGTGATTGTGGGCTACCGGTTTAAGCCGGGACAGTTTGTAATTTCAAATAGTTATTCGAGACAGTATTTTTATACTGCCGTGGCAAAGGCAAATCATCCATTCTATGAACAATCCATTCAAAAAGGTCTGGAAACTCTTTACCAAATAATCGATTAGCCGCAGTGGTACCGTCAAATCGTTTTAATGTAAAATTGTGGATGACTGTTAATGCGTTTAGACGTTCGGACAAAAGTCCTCTTCCGCTATGATGGCGTTGAGAAAGATAGCCGTTTCGTCCTTCGACAGCCGAAGAAGTCCTTTGAAAGCTTGAAGCCATCCACTCTGCCCATAACTGCCAGGTTTTATTTCCGATTTGAATAGGTGTCGATGAGTCCATTTCCAATTGTATTCGAGCAAGACTCAAAGCCGATGCGTACTCTTTTTTCAAATCGGTATCAGGCGTCAATTACTTTGTCCGGTTCGCGTCAATTATCTTGTCCGGTTTTCCTAACATATTAGGACAAGAAAATTAATCATTTTGGAGGGTCAACATATTGGAAACCTGCACGCTCCAAAATCTCCTCTAAAACAATTCCGGGCTCTCCTTTTGCTTTTAATTGATCAAGCATCCACTTTTGGATGCGAACATTTACACGAACGCGTTTGAGATGTGGTGGTAATTTTGGCTTTGGTTTACCCCTGTATCCACCACGTTTAGTCAACATTTTGCCACCTCATGGTTATAGTTAAAATCTTGAACCGCTTGTCAATAGATCATTTTAGAAAAGTGTGGCACGCTTTACAAAGAAAGTAGGCCATTTTCGAGTAAAATATTGACACGCTTCATCTGTTCCGCTGGGTAATATAAGAAGAATGGCATTACAACAGCGGTTCAGTATCTCATAACAAGCTGTAATACAAATAGATAATAGGTTTGTCTTGATAAATTAACGTTCAGTTTTTGGGCCACTGTAAGGTCCCAATTTTACAATGCTTGACGATTCCTGCCATTTTTGAGTTTTTTATTGCAGAGGCATGGAAAAGTATACAAAATGAGTTGTTTTCTGTAAGCGGGCAGGAGTAAATTTATTGATCTACTCACCAGTTACAGTTAACTCTTTCTCGCTGTGGTGGGCCAATGAAGGTGCAGCAAAATCTTTGCCCAGATTTTGTTTGATCGCCTGCCGTTTACGATAACTGTCAGCATCAACATCAAAAATCATTGAATGATGAACCACCCTGTCAATGGCAGCTACAGTCATTGACGTGTCTGTAAAGATTTTATCCCATTCGCCAAAGGGTTGATTTGATGTAATAATCAGGCTTCCGGTTTCATATCGGTGAGCAATCAGCTCAAACAAAACATGGGTTTCAGCATCGGTTTTTTTCACATATCCCAGATCATCCAACACAATGGCGGAATACTTATCCAATTTTGCAAAGAATTGCTCCAACCTTAATTCCTGCCGTGCTAATTGCATTTGTTGTACCAACGCCGTGGCTGTAAAGTATTTAACCCGAATGGATTTTTCAATTAATGCGTGGCCGATGGCAGCGGCCAGATGTGATTTCCCAACCCCACTGGGGCCAAAAAACAATACATTCATTGCCTGATCGACCCAGTCCTTATTGTTGGCAAGGGTATTGATTTCTTCAATATTAATATTTGAGACATAGTCGAAGTTGAACGTTCCCAATGTCTTACCCAGCGGCAGCCTCGATTCCTTTGTAAACCTTGCTATGCGCCGGCTATAGCGTTCATGGAGTTCCTGCTCACAAAGGGTGGCAAGGTATTGGGCACCACTCCATTTTTCTGCTTGGGCTTTTATAAGCAAGGGTTCCCAGTCTTGGCCCATGGTGGACAGGCGCAGCTGTTTCAATAAGACAGGAAGATTTGCAGTATGAGTCATGACGGCAGGCCCTCCTCCTGAGAAAAGATTGGAATCAGTAGATTATAATCCTCTCCGGTAATATTGTGAATCTGTACATCGGGTATTTCAATCCGTTTCCTGTGAAATTTTTTCTCAAGCTTATGAAGAACCGGAAGTTCATTGGTCTCCTTCATTATTAACAAATGACAGCCCAATGCTTCTTCACAGTCCGCACGCTCGGCAAGAGCCAAAATTTTGACCATGGCTTTACAGGCACTGCGAGGCTCCATTTTATTGTCAAGCCATTGCCAGATGGTTTTATACGCATCCGTAGGCAGAAGGTCATCACGCAACTGTGAATATCTGAATGCCTGGGGTTTACGCTCAAGAGTTGCGATAACATGTCTGTAGTCCACATTCCGGACTCTCTTGTCTTTTGAAGAATAGACTCTCTGTGTTGAAAATACGTGGGTCATCCCCAGGTAAAGTTCCAATCGGTCATGGTATATATGAACACGCAGCTTTTCCCCGATCAAACGGGAGGGCACGGTATAAAGCCCCCGTTTAACCCGTATGGTGCTTGATGTGCTCACCGCCACGACTTCTTCAGTATAATCAATGGTTTTACACAACGGCAACGGTTGCAGGCTACAAAATTCTGCTGTTATTTTATCCTTGTTATTGTGGTTCACCCTGTTGACAATATCATTGAGAAATTCCTGATACGCCTTTACTGATTCAAATTCGTTGGATCTGCGCAATAGAATCGCCTGCTCTATACGGTTTTTCATGTGGCCGTGGGGGCATTCAATACCTCCGTTTTCATGGCTTTTCCCTTTATTATTTCGCGTGGCTTTAATGTTGTAGTGGGAAAATAGAGTCGTGTAGCGATTGGTGGCATCTTCCATGGCTTCCTTAGTCATATTCTTGAATGCCGCAGACAGGCTGTCAGTTCGGTGTTCCAGAGGGGCGCCGCCCAAACGCCATAAGGCATCCTGCAAGCCCTCACTCAGTGCTGAAAAAGATTCGCCACTCAGAATCACCTTTATATGGCACCACCCACTATACGCCAGACGGAAATGATAAAGAATATGGGACAACGGCTGACCATTAACAGAAATAATCACCTTTTTTAAAGTGGTAAAGTCGGACAAGCCCATGCGTCCTGGCACCTGACGTTGCAGAAACATAACCTCTTTGCCCTTACCATACTGCGCTTTCCATTTTTTTATTTTGCGTTGGAATGTCCGTTCTTTTGAGCTCCCATATTGACCTGGATACTTGTCCTGCAAATATTCAAAAAGCGTTTTGGGCTTTAAATCCGGGGCGTTGATGAGCATGGGCACAATCTCTGATTCCCAGATCTCGGAAAATGGATCTTGACGGGTACGCCAATGCCTTTTGGGTTTATTGCCGGGTAAAATTTCATTGTTTTCTATCCTGCGACCTGACCTCTCACTGATGCCTGCTTTGGCTGCAGCTGTAATTTGTGCTTTACCTTGATTCCGTAATGACATGTAAATCCTTCTTTGAGTTTCATTGATGGATATTCCCGACACCTATCTCTCCTTAAAATGAGGGTTAAATGTCGCCTTTTTTATCACATGTTTAACCGGACAAGATAATTGTCGTCACCGGCCAAGGTAATTGTCGCACAATAAATCGGTATTTTTTGTTTTCGATGTTTGTCTTTCCCAGTAAACATAGGGTAAAAAAATCTCAAGGAGCCATGTCTTGCATTTGTCATCTATCTCATATTGGGCAAGGCTTTCATCTGCCAGCAACCACCAATAATCGATTAGCCAAGCAATATCTTCAATCTGGCGACCAAATTTTCCCAAACGATCATTTTTATCATTGATACAGTAGGTTGCCCGCAACAGAGATAAGTTTACCAAGTTTTCTGCCAGGATCTCTTTTAGATCTGCTGAACTTTTTACACTATTTGTCTTCAGATCAAATGGGTGAACGGCTTTTGATATGTCGTGAAGGGCAGTATGGTAAGATTTTTTACCTTCTGCTATATGCGCGTGCTCATGTTTGAGTTGCTGAATTAACGCTTTTTGCATACTGATTTTATGAACATTTCCAGCGACCTCCTTCAGGAGAGATAAAGCCAGCAAGGCCTTATCTGTTTTCTTTTTGAGGACCGATATCTTTTTACCGAAAGCTGATCCAAATGTTTTTACAATTTCATATTCAGCATGAAACAGATCTGGAATACTCGGACAATTAAATCCTGTTTCACTTAGTTTTATCAATGCTTTTGCACGATCACTGACAAAATATTGAATATCGAGATTAAAGTTTTTCACAGCAGTGTTTGTTTTTTCAAACCATGTTTTATAGGTTCTATTATCGCTGGCCTCTTCAAAGAAAATGTACCCGGAAGATAGATCCATTAACACCAGGATCATTTCTTCAAAAAAGGTTTCATCAACGCCCGCAACAATTTTGAGTGGTTTTGCTGACATATCAGATGATTGATGGATTTGCTGAAACTCAATTATGAGTCTTTCAATCTTCTTTCGCATAATTTTAATTGATGGAGCAGAGACACCAACATGTTTTTCAAGACGCAAAAGTTGAAAGAAATCGGAAATCATGTCAGCGCCGACACCGTGCCGGATTCCAAAATGAAAAATGGTTCCAAAAACAAGCAACTTTAGCCATGCCATTCCTTCAGCGCTTTCCCAAAAATATGACTCAGGATGAAGATTTCGTTTTTGAACAGCAATAACAATTCGATGTGCACTACTTTTTGATATCTTTACAAATTCAGCAAGTTTCCTTACCGAAACTTTGACTGGACTGCACTCGAAAAAAGAAACAACTTTTTGACTTCGTAATCGTAATGAAATATCAGAGCTCCACAATTAGCTTATTATTTTACAATCTGTGGGAGTTCTATTCAACAGGTTGAATTAAATGTCCAGTTTTTTAATCAAAAAAGCGTGAGCAGTTGCAAAAAAGTGTCCCGCCTTAAGTCGGTAGCCGATTTATCAAGATGATTCAAGCTATTCTGAAAGCCTTGATTTTAAAGATTGTCCAGATTTAGCTGATTACCTATTCAACTGAACCAGTGCCAGCTTACTCATTCAGCAAATAATCGTCTCTATACTTTGAACGGGTTAAAAGCAATTTATAATTCCTTGCGCACTGAAGGCATGCTCGCTATTTGGTCGGCCACGCCAGACGATACTTTTCTTCGTACTTTGAAAAAGGCTGGTTTTAAAGTCACTGCTCAACCGGTTAGAGCAAGAGTTAAAAAAGGAAGCCGTTATACGATTTTCCTGGCAAAAAAGCCTTAACCCATCTTTTCGAAAAAAAAAGACAAAATGCCTATTTCCCTTTAGTTTTTATGGCCCTACGTAGAGCGGATTGCTATAAATACAGCATATTACGCAGAGATTTTTTAACTACGACGAATGTAGTGCCATAAAATTAATTAATTATTGATTTCTCATTGTAACTGTGCGCATAATCAGTTCCATGTATATAAGAAGGACGACAATCAAGAGCCGTAAAGACGGCACACAATATTATACCTACAGGCTGGTTGAGTCTGAACGCACCGCCAAAGGGGTACGCCAGCACACCCTGCTTAATTTGGGTTCGGCCTTCTCGTCACCAAGGGAACAGTGGTCTGAACTGGCCACGCGGATTCAAGAAATAATAAGCGGTCAAGAGCCTCTATTTGAGGCACCTCAAGAAGTTGAAGAACTGGCGCAAAACTATGCGGCCCAACTTATACAGGCGAAGAAGAAGACCTCTGAGCCGACAGAACCCGATTATTATCAGGTTGATGTTGACAGCATGGAACTAATCCGGCCTCGCAGCATCAGCTGTGAGCATGTGGCATTAGAGGCGTTTAACGCCCTGGGCCTCGGAGAGCACCTAAAAAAGCTCGGGTTCAATGGCCCGCAGTTAGCTGCGGCTACCGCCAGCATCATTGGCCGTATGTGCAGACCGGCTAGTGAACGGGCAACGCTTCATTGGCTTCAGGGAGTTTCAGGGTTGGGCGAGCTGATAGATTATGATTTTGGCAAGATGAATCTATATAAAATGTATTCAGCATCTGATCAGCTTCTAAGGAATAAAGATGCAATAGAGAGGCATCTATATTTACAGGAAAAGAAGCTGTTTGGGTTCCAGGAGACCATCACGCTGTATGATTTAACCAATACATATTTCGAAGGTCAAAGTAAGCGTAACAAGCTTGGGAAATTGGGGCGTTCCAAAGAAAAACGCTCAGATTGTCCGCTGGTAACTTTGGCCCTGGTGCTGGACAGCAGTGGTTTCCCAAGATGCAGCAAAGTATTTGAGGGCAATATCAGTGAAGCCGGCACCCTGGCCAACATAATCAGTGCCATGGACGCCGGACGAAAATCACATGACATGTTTGATGCCCCCAAAGCCACAATTGTTATGGATGCAGGGATTGCATCCGAAGAGAATATCAAGTGGATTAATGAAAATAAATATCCATATATCGTTGTCAGCCGACGACGACACAGGGAATTTGCCGAGGAAGAGTCGGTAGTGGTCAAACAGGATCAAAACGGTACCGTCAAGGTGCAAAAGGTGATTGATCCTGAAAGCAATGAGGTGCTGTTGTACTGCCACTCTGAAAAGCGTGAAGCAAAAGAGCGGTCCATCCATGAC
>JADGFI010000078.1 GCA_016743945.1 Desulfobacteraceae bacterium | reverse complement strand
CGCCCAAGGGGGTCCTCTGCCTGCACTGGGATGATATTACCCTCACCGGCACGGCCAACCAGGTAGGCCCCACTCCCATGGCCGGCCGTAACGACGCCCTGCTGGCCGCCGCCGAGATGATTCAGACAGTCAATGCCGTGACCCACCAGATGGGTAACATGGTGGGGACGGTGGGGGAGATCCACAACTATCCAAATTCACGGAATATCATACCCGACGGCGTCCATTTTACCGTGGATATCCGGTCCTGGGACGACGACCATGCCCTGAAAGCCTGGGAGATGATGGAAAAGGAGTTTCAGACCATTGCCGACAGGCGTGGCACGCCCATTGATATGGAAACCACCTGGCGGGTGAAAAAGGCGCCTTTCCACCGGGAGCTGGTGGACAACGTTTTAGGGGCGGCCGAAAACCTTGGTTACACCTCTCACAAGATGGTCAGCGGCGCCGGCCACGACTGCAGTTACATCAATCAGATCGCTCCGACGGCCATGGTTTTCATTCCCAGCAAGGGCGGAAGAAGCCATGTTGAGGTCGAGGAATCAAGCTGGGAGGATTGCGCAAAAGGCGCCAATGTCCTCCTGCACTGCATGCTCAAGTCGGCCTGTGAAAAGGGGGGATGAATTCAGTAACATGACTCCGGCGGCCCTCTTCGGAGGGCTCTCCGGGGAGCCGGATTTTTTCAGGCTATTCTCCGCGATTGCTTGAGAGTTCCGGCTGTGCACCACAATTTACCAAAGCGCAAATTTTGTAACCATGTGTGCAAATTCCGTAACTTTTCAATCCCTTAAACAGATCGTTGTGAAGCCTGTTTTTAAGTAAAAACAGGTGTTTACACTAATGGCACACGTTTTGCGATAAAAGATCGCCAGATTAGAACATGCTGTATTTTTCCATTCATTTTCCTGCCTGAGTAAAATAAGTATTGATTTCAAGAATTTTGTTGAACCTTTGTCTGTACTATAGCGCTCACTTAAATTGAGACGCCTATGCTCAGATAAATTGAGACACCCAGTTGTCTGTATTCTCAGTCGACCACCACCCCGGTATGTTTATTTCACAAAATACAAAAATGTTTATTTGAAAAGAAGGGAGATCCCCCTGAAATGTGCCCTTTAAGAATAAGGGTTGCAAAAAAGAGGTATGGGGAATAACTTTTGGTTGTCTAAGCTCTTTTTTTTAAAAAAGAAGCCCAAAAGAGATCCCCCATTCAAGAACCATATCACATAAAGGTTAGTTTACAAGAGTATTATGATAAATTTGGAGAATGGATAATTCCCGATTTTTCAGATGAGTGTCTTCTCTGTGGCGCTGCAGATTGCGCTTGTTATAACGGGCATTACACACGAAGAGCTACCTGCCCTGAAACAGGATTTTCAGTATCTGATTTTCCTGTTCTGCGTTTTTTATGCACAGACAAGGGGGATAAGAAATGTGACCACGTCACTTTTTCTCTGCTGCCCATTGAACTTGTCCCTTTTCGACAATTAACGCTAAAATTCATGGTCCTGGCGGTATGGATACGACTCAGCAGGAGGACGAGTTTCACCAGAGCCCTGGATAATATAGAGGAAGAACTGAACAATCTGGATGATATTGCAGACTTTATAAATGTCAGCACGGTGATGTCATGGGAACGATTGATTAAATCGGCCTTTGAGCTTTTTTTATCATTAAATTTCAACGAAGCATTTAATCTCCAACATGAAGAAATAACAGCTGATGAGAAAGGGTTGCTGTTGTTTATAGAAACAATCATTGCATACAAATCCAGGAACACGAAGAATCCCATTCGAGGGCCTGATAGCTTTGCCTGGGATTTTTATCAACAATCCGGTGGAGCTGGTCAACTTGCCCACTTTCTGTTTGGTAGGGCATCACAGCATAGAAATTAGCAGCAACGATTTCGACCGGAGAAGTGCGCTCAATAATCCAATAGTATTATTTGGTTTCTCGAAATTTTCGTATTTTTTTTTAAAGCCCCTGTTTTTTGGGGGTGCCATACCAGCCTTTATGACATTTCTATATCGTCCACACAGCCTTAATATCAGGCTTTTAGCACGATCTGCTATATTTCAACGCAGAGTCCGAGAATCCTTTGATCATAAGAGGAAAATCATGATTGAGCAGATAGAGATTTTAAGTTTGGACCTTCGGTATGAAAGTTATCGATTAAAGTCCAAGCATTTTGAAAAAGCCTTGCTGGCATCCATTATAGAACATGGTATCCGTGATCCCCTTCAGGGAGTCGATCTCGGGGATGGGATCAGGATTCTTCTCAATGGATTTAAAAGGTATCGATGTGCAAAAAAGCTCAATATCAATGTCGTGCCCTACCGTTCCTTTGGAAGCGATGAACCCCTTGGTATTATAAAACTCATCAGGATTTCCAATTCCAAGAACCTCAATATTCTGGAACAGGCAAAATTGATTGACGAGCTGCAAACTGTTCATGGCATGTGCAACGATGATATCGCCGGTCTTCTTGAAAAAAGCAAATCTTGGGTAAGCGTAAGATCCGGTATCCTCGGAGAAATGAGCGAATATGTGATGAAGCGGGTTTTTGAAGGCGATTTTCCTGTGTACTCATTTATGTACACCCTACGTCAGTTTATACGTATGAACGCCATCCCCAAACAGGATATAGACGAGTTTGTCAAAGCCGTCTCCGGCAAGGGGTTGAGCATCCGCGACATTGAACTGCTGGCCACGGGTTTTTTCAAGGGATCATACGATTTCCGACAACAGATAAAAAAAGGCAAGATTACCTGGGGTTTGAAGCGGTTAAAAGAATCGGCTTCAGAAACAACAGAGTGTACAAAAGCCGAGCAGAAAATGCTCAGGGATCTGGAGCTGGTGCAGGGCTATATGCAGCGAATCACCTATCGGGTCAAGGATGACAGGTTGGGCAATGATGCATTTCATGCCCAGGCAACGCTTCTCGTCAAGGGAATTTTAAAAATCGTGGACAGCTTCTCAAAAGCCGTGAGGGAATTTCATGATAGATGCGAACAAGCGTAAAGCAATTTTTCTTCTCCATAATGAAGGGATGGGAATACGTGAAATCTCCCGCAAGCTGGGTGTCAGCAGCAATACCGTGAGCACGATTATTGATCAAAAAGGCGAGATCCCGGAACTTACGAGAAAAGACAAAAAACATATTGACCCTGAACTCCTTCGGCGGATTCACACCCAATGTGAAGGTTACGCTCAGAGGATGCATGAAATCCTTGAAGAGGAAAAAGGTATAAAGATCGGGTATTCCACTTTGACAAGAAGCATACGGGAACTTGGCTTGAGGGAACCAAAAAATCAGCGTTGTGATCAAAGGCCTGATGTTCCAGGCGGTGAAATGCAGCATGACACAAGCCCCTATAATGTGAGATTTGGGTCAACACGGGTCAAGGCCGTTGGCAGCATTATCTATATGAGATACTCAAAGTTGAAATATCTGAAATTTTACCGCTCTTTCAACCGTTTTGCCATGAAGTGTTTCATCCATGAAGCGTTGACGTTCTGGGAATATGCAGCTCCTGAATGCATCATCGACAATACCAACCTGGCACGTCTGCGGGGGACCGGTGGAAATGCCATCATTGTGCCGGAGATGAAACAGTTTGCCAAACAATATGGATTTGAATTCATCTGTCATGAAATAAAGCACGCCAACAGAAAAGCGGGAAATGAAAGGAGCTTTTATACTGTAGAGACCAATTTTTTCCCGGGCCGTTCTTTTGAGAACCTGGAAGATATGAACCGGCAGGCCTTTGACTGGGCAACAATCAGAATGACCAACAGACCGGTGAGTAAGACCGGATTGATCCCGGCAAAGGCTTTTGAGCACGAACTGCCTTTTCTCAAAAAAATGCCTCCATATGTCACTTCTCCTTATCTTGTTTATGGAAGGAGCACCGATCAGTATGGTTACGCATCCATTGACGGTAATTTTTACTGGGTACCCGGAAAATCACGTTTTGATGTAAAGGTTCTCCGGTTCTGCGATCATGTGGAACTCTATCATAAAAGAAAAAAACTGGTTGAATATGAATTGCCTCCGGATGGCGTTAAAAATCAAAAAATCAGCCCAGAGGGAGAGCCAAGGTCAAGATATCAGCCAAATAATCGGAAAAGGCCCACTGCCGGTGAGGAAAAAAAATTAAGATCCGCAGCACCTGAAATTGATGCCTACCTGGATTTTGTCCTTACCATGAAGGGCCAGACGAGACACCGTATGGTCCGTCAATTATACGGTTTGCATAAAAAAACGATTTTGCCTTTGTTTGTCAGAGCCATCAAGCGGGCATTGAAATACAGGGTAAAGGATATGGGCACCGTCGAGAATATTATCAGACTGCTCATGCGAGACTCAAGCTATGAGCTGCCGCTACCCCAGGGGGACCTTGGGTTTACAAACAGGCCAGCATATCTTGAAGGCCGATTTACCGATGAGGTGGATTTATCCGTTTATGGGGATGACAGCGAGGAGTAACGTATGGACGAAGAGTTAAAAGTAATGCTGACACACATTGGTATGAGAGGCTTGCTTGCCAACTGGGATCATTATCTCTCCATTGCCCAAAAGGGAAACTTCTCCCATGTCCGATTGTTGAAACATATTATTGAGCAGGAGTACAAAATCAAGCAGGAGAATGCCAGAAAAAGAAGAATCAGCCATGCAAAGATCCCCGAACCTTTTGTCATTGAGACTTTCCCCTTTGACAGACAGCCGAAACTGAACAGAAAAAAAATTCTCGCCATATACGATACTTTTGATTATCTGTC
Source organism: Desulfobacteraceae bacterium (assembly GCA_016743945.1). Taxonomy (GTDB): domain Bacteria; phylum Desulfobacterota; class Desulfobacteria; order Desulfobacterales; family Desulfobacteraceae; genus NBML01. Next base: position 1,844 of record JADGFI010000078.1, on the reverse strand, counting down.
AAAACAACAGAATATTATCTGGATAGGTCCCACCGGCACAGGCAAGACAGGTCTTGCCACGGCTTTTCTGACCCAGGCGATAGAGAAAGGGTATCGGGGAAAGTTCATTCTGTTCCCGGAGCTTGTGGAAATCCTCTACCAGTCCGTGGCTGATCATACAGAAGCTAAAATAATGAAGACGTTTGAATCCTATGACTGTTTGCTGATCGACGAACTTGGGTATGTTGAGACAGATCCAGTGCAGGTCGGCTTATTTTTTACCCTCATTCATAAAAGACACAAGAAAAAAAGTACCTTAATCACCTCCAATATCGGTTTTGATCAATGGGATTCATTCCTGAAAAACAATCAATTGACCGCTGCCGTCATCGACCGTTTGACTGAAAGCAGCCATGTCATAAACATGAAGAACTGCAAAAGTTTAAGGGCCAAACTTGATCAAGGATAACCGGTATCCTGCAAAAAAACAGGATCTATCATGCTCAACTCTTTTGAGGATATCAGGAAAAAAGCTGACAGCGTGCGCAATATCGATCTTTCTGCACTGCTGCAACATCAGGGATGCAGAAAAGATCCCAGGGACAAGGCCAAATGGAACACCCCCAAGGGGATAATTTCTGTGAACGGTCAGCAATTCATGAACTGGACCCTGGGAACCGGCGGTGGCGGTGCCATAGATCTTGTCATTCATTTACAAGGAGGTGGATTTAAAGATGCCGTATTTTGGCTTTGTAATAACGTCTCCTCAACTTTTGAGCTACAAAATTCTCCAAAACAATCGGGTTATCCAAAACAAATTTTAAAACTTCCCCAAAGGGATGATAAAAAGTTGGCAAGGGTAACACGCTACCTCAGAGAACAACGCTGTATTCCCCAAAGAATCATAAACCATCTTACCGAATCTCGAAAATTCTACGCTGATATCAGGGCCAATGCTGTTTTTTTACTGCTTGGAAAAAAAAAGCGAATTGTGGGTGCCGAAATGCGTGGAACATCTACTGCTCGATGGCGGGGAATGGCCCCCGGCTCCAGAAAGAACCAAGGTTGTTTCTATATTGTCGGAACATCTACAAAAAATATGGTGCTTTGTGAATCGGCCATTGATGCCCTGTCCTGTTTTGTGCTTTATCCTGAATACACAGCAATATCAACGTCAGGGGCTACCGCCAATCCTGCATGGTTACAGACTTTCATAACGAAAGGCTGTGAAATTTACTGCGGTTTTGACTCTGACAGGACCGGCAATATGCTGGCAGACAAAATGATCAAGCGATACCCTTCAATTAAAAGGCTTCTCCCCCCTATGCATGATTGGAATGAAATCCTTCAAAATTATCATTCCTGAACAATTTCATCCTTTTCAACCGCAATAATCCTCTTGAAAATTTTATTCCGGGACTGCTTGGAAAAGAAAAATATGTTTTTTGATGGATTCTGCTGTGAAGCAACGTCTCAGTTTATCTGAGTGAAACTGTCTCGATTTAAGTGAGCGCTATAGGGAACGTGTATGTTTTTTCTTCATACTCTATTTCTATAGGAGTTTCGAATCCTCTGTTGAACTTATTTTTATAGCAAATGAGTTCCTCACTGTCGTGATTGTCAAGGGCCTCATGTAGTACTTCTTTATAGGATTCATACATGGGTACAGGGGCAAGGAAACAACCACCACCGTTGTGAATTTGAGTCAAATTTTCTTTGGCTACCAGCTTTGAATCTGCCACATATAAAAAATCTTGATACCCCAACAAATCAATTAGATTTTGCCATTGTTCAACATAGGTTTCAACATCTGCCGTGTTACCGCTATAAGCTTTCTGAAAAAGGGGAAACCCACTGTCTGAACT
>JADGFI010000077.1 GCA_016743945.1 Desulfobacteraceae bacterium | reverse complement strand
GTCTGAACACGCACTTGGAGTAACAAATGCGCCCCCTGTTGCTATCGGTCATGGCTTTGTAACTTTCAGCCCCCGTTTTGGCATGGTCTCCATCTTTATGTAAGATGACCCAACTTCCTTCGGACGGTCCCTCACGGTTCCGCCCTTGTTTTCGGCTAATACTTCTGCTAATGCTTTAGGCATCAACAGGATTCACGTATAGGGGACTTTCACCCCATGAGTTCACGCCCATGCCGGGCGTACACAAATCACTCGACCAGACGCGAAGAGGCTCTGTTGGCACTATCCGCGGAAAAGTCAGGTGGCGCGCTGGTTAGCTCAAACGTTGGGCGTCTGAACAATACTATGAAAAAACAAAAGAAATTAGGCCGTGCTCTAAAAAAACAAAAAAGAGAGATCGAAAGATTGAAAACAGAAGCGTTTCGAGTTCTTAAAGGGTTCGGTATATCCAATATGATTTCTTTCACTTTTTCTGGTTTTCAATATCCTGATGGGGGGATTGATACTCAACAGAAAATTGACGATGGTTTTTACAAATCCATTGAGGATTTTGATAGTACGCACACAGCAGATGTTGAGTTCATAGATTTATATGAAGGCAAAGACATTTTAAAATACCGAGACAGAACCAGAAATAATCTCATTGATTTGGGAAGAACTTGGAGAGAGAGGCTTGTAATAGAGTACCCAAAAGCTGGTATCACAATAATTGTACATAAACATGAAGATGAATGGTTTCTTGACACCTTCAATTATAAAGTGGAGATCGAAGAAGGTATCTATTTATAAAGATGCGCCCAAGCAATCACTGGACGGGACCGCGAGTAACTCAGTCGCTTCTTTCAAGTGCTGTGGCGCGGACCGTCAGTTCAACCGTTATAAAGCTACGAGGTCTACTGAAATGTGTGAGGAAAACCTTGAAAATATTTATGGCAATCTTTTGTAAACGTCTCTTCGATGCCCAACTGTTACAATCAAAATAATCAGTCTGTCATCATGAATTTCATATATGATCCGATAATCGCCAGATCGAATTTTATGAAAGGGATTATTCCCTTTCATCTTTGTAGTATTGGGGCTTGGCAAATTGCTTCCAAGTTTTTCTATTTTCTTTTTAATCTTTACAAGATCTTTCTTGGGAAACCGTTTCAAACTTTTCAGCACAGCAGGTCTAAACTCAACAGAATATTTCATAAGCTAAAGTCCCAATTGTTTCCAGACTTCCTCCGCAGGTATGTTTTCTGCCGACCCTTGAAGAGCCTTTTTAGCATCTTCGATATCTATATAATCTTCAATCTGCTGGAGCAATTCAAGTTCTTCCATAGAGACCAACGCTGCAACATCTTGGCCCCGCCGGGTCAAAACAATAGATTCTTTGCCATAAGCTACTTTGTTAACGATATCTGCCAAATTTTTTCTAGCATCTGCCGTAGATATTTTTGTGGTCATTATTTTTCTCCTTATTTTCGTACCTTATATACAATATGTACATCTCGTACCTTAAAATGTCAATAACTTTTAAAACACTTTATAACCCTCACTGAACGGAACCGCGAGCAGGTCAACCGCCTTTTTCAAGTTTTTTGGCGCGGCCCGTCAGTTCAACCGTTAACACTATGGAAAAGATCATAATAATTGGGAATTCCGGTTCCGGAAAAACTTGGATAGGTAAAAGAATATCGGACATGCGAGGAATCCCGCACGTTCCACTGGATAACATTTTTTGGGAACCCGGCGGCTACAATCGCAAAAGAACCGAATTGGAGATTGAAGCCGAATTGAAGAAAATTCAAGGTTCTGGGTGTTGGCTTGTGGAAGGCGTATTTGGGCAGATCGACTATTAGAAAAGATACGTGCTAACCACAGCCTGGACCAGAGCGATGCCAAATCTGGGTAGTATTTAATCTTGGTCGTGCGCCTGGTCAGGCTGAACGTTATGGCAAAGGTGTTGAAATGAAAACCATCGGATTAATTGGTGGGCTTGGTCCTGAGTCCACAGTAGATTACTATAAAGAAATAATTTCGGTATTCAATTCAGAGTACGCTGATTTGGCATATCCGGAAATCATCGTTTATAGTGCTAATATCAATGAACTCATGCAGTTTGTTGAAGCCAAAAATTGGCCAGAACTATCAAAGTGGTTACTAAAGAAAATATTCTCAATTCACCGGGCTGGTGCAGAATTTGCGGCTATCGCATCAAATACGCCTCATATTGTATTTGATGAAATAAAATCAAAATCTCCTATCCCACTGTTAAGCATAGTCGAGACAACATGCAATAAAGCTCAAAACATGGGGTTAAAGAATGTCGGCTTAATGGGGACAAAACTCACTATGGAAACTGAGTTTTATAAAAAACCATTTATTTCAGCTGGAATATCTGTTGTTGTACCATCTGGAGAAGATCAGCAGTTTATTCACAACAAATTGTTTTCTGAAATTGAGTTAGGAATATTTAAAGAATCGACCAAGGAAGAACTTTTAACCATTGCTAAGAAAATGATCGATGAGCACGGTATCGATTCATTAATCTTGGGCTGTACTGAGTTGCCATTAATTTTAACCGAAAGCCAGTTTGGAGTTCCATTTTTAAACACTACAGAAATTCACTGTGAGAACATTATAAACTTCTGTATTGAAGAATAATACCATAACAATAAAATTAACTCGGACACCAAAAAGCTGCTCCGCTCGTTCCTCGCTTCACAACTTTTTGGCGCCGGTTATTTAAACGTTCAACGCGCCTGCGGCGCATTGAACGCCGAGTTGACTAAGTATATCGCAGCCGCAGGCGCATAGAACCACGAGTTCGAGCAGACATCCTTATCAGTCGCAGCTCAACTCGGCGTTCAACTCGGCATTAGCATTCAAATCAAAATCAGGAGTAAAATTGAAACAAAACGTTTATGATAATCATGAGTTTTTCAAAGGTTACTCAGAATTAAGAAAAAATAATAAAGGCTTCAACCAATATCTTGACGAACCGGCAATTGATTCTCTTTTACCTAATCTGGAAAACTTGAATATTCTGGATATGGGTTGTGGGTTTGGCTTTTTTTCTACAAAGGCAATAAAGAAAGGCGCTAAATCGTATATAGGAATTGATATTTCAGAAAAAATGATTTCGGAAGCCAAACTTCTTGAAAATGAAAAAGTTCAATTCATAAACTGTCCGGTAGAAGATTATAAATATCCAGATGAAATGTTTAATGTAGTAGTTTCTTCTGTCTGTTTTCATTATGTTAAAGACATTAAATTTATTTTCCAGCAGATTGCAAAATCATTAAAAAAATCCGGAATCTTTATTTTTTCCGTTGAACATCCAGTTTGTACGGCATTACTCAAAGGCTGGTATACGGAAAAAACCAAGGAACATTGGCCGATAGATAATTATTTTCAAGAATCGAAAAGGTATCAAAATTGGTTTGTTGAAAATGTTGTGAAATATCACAGAACAATAGAAACATATGCCAATTCATTAATTGATGGTGGTTTTAATATTGAAAAAATTTTGGAACCGTGTCCTTCAAAAGAAACTTTAGAAAAAAGAAAAGACTTAATTGATCATACTCGAAGACCACCAATACTTATAATGAAAGGAAGAAAAAAATGCTAACAATGCAAATTAACTCGGACTGGCTTACAGCGGCGTTTTTTGTAACACCTTTGTTATACAAACTTTATTAACTTTTCAACCGTTTTCGTGAATAGCCGCCAGCCGGTTATTTGCGGCGTTGTACGAATGATGACAAGTCATCAGGAATCTAAATCATGGGAAAAGCCAAGAGGTTAAAGCGTCGCAGGAAAGAAAAGAAGAGTTTCGTAGAAGCTTTTTCAGACGGATTTACCCATAATTTCATTAAAGAAATCAAGAATTCTACCATAAATAAAGGAATTACATGAATATAAATAAACGAATTTCAGAAATAATTGCACAGGAAGCAGCTGCTATAGCAGCAATAAAGATTACCCCTGAATTTGAAAAAACAATTCTTGCATTGAAGGATTTTAAAGGCAAGGTATTAACAACTGGTATGGGAAAAGCAGGCTATATTGCCCAGAGGTTTGCAGCGACTCTATGTTCAACAAAAACACCTGCCACATTTATCCATCCGGGAGAAGCAGCACATGGTGATTTAGGCTTAGTTGATGAAAAAGATTGTATATTCGCGTTTTCGCATAGTGGAAAAACAAATGAAGTTTTAGAAATGATCGAGCTCAGTAGACACTTGGGTGTAAAGTTGGTTATTGGTGTGACTTCACATTTAGATTCTGGGCTTAGGGATTTATCAGACATATTAATAGATATGGGAGAAATTAAAGAGGCATGCCCATTAGGGTTAACTCCCTCAACGAGTGTTGCCGTCATGTCAACCATTTGTGATGCCATTGCATTGACGCTTATGGAATTGAGAGGAGTGACTCGAGAAGACTATGGTTTGCGTCATCATGGTGGTTATTTGGGGAAAAAAGCTAGAACGAATAATTTACCACATTAAAAGATAACATTTGATTTTTAAAAACATTTACAAGTATTTACAACATTGTTGAAATAGCATGGATACCGTGCTATCATGATTTTATGATAAATTCATTTTTGAATAAGGGGACAGAGGATATCTTCAATGGTAAAAATACAAAAAATGCAAGGAAAACTTGTCCTAAGAATCTTTGGAGAATTGTGGCCAGAAAATTAGATCAAATTGACTCTATAATTAAATTAGAAGAATTACGGGTTCCACCAGGCAATCAATTTGAATCATTATCCGGAGATAGGAAGATGGAACACAGTATCCAAATAAACAACCAATATAGGATTTGTTTTATTTGGAAAGATGGATGCGCAAATCAGCTAGAAATAACTGACTACCATTAAAATATAAGAGGTAAATATGATACGAATACCAACTAATAGAGAACCGACCCATCCTGGTGAGATGCTTCTCGAAGAATTCTTAATTCCAATGGGTATGACTCAAAAAGAATTGGCAAAAGCCATACATGTCCCCTATCAACGTGTTAACGAAATTGTAAATAGAAGACGTGGCGTAACGCCAAGCACTGCATTACGATTAGCAAAACTTTTTGAAATGTCAGAAGATTTTTGGGTCAATTTACAACTTCGATGGGATTTGTATAAGGTAAAACAAGCAGAGGCAGATGATTTAAAAATGATTAAACCGATCATACAAAATACCATAGTGGCTCACGCATAGATCAATCCAAAATAGACCCTCATGAATTTTCAAAGCAACTAGGCTTTATCGCAACTTCTTAATTTCAACAACAAATCGCTGCGGAACGAGGTGCTCGTGTTACTGGTCTTGACGCTACTCCCAATTTGTTGGCAATCGCACGCAGATGCGTACCCAATGGAGATTTTCAAGTGGGTGATTTGGAACAGCTTCCTTTTCCTGATAAACAGTTCGATTTGGTTACCGGATTCAATTCATTTCAATATGCTGGTAATCCCGAAATTGCATTAGATGAAGCGAGGCGAGTCTCAAAAACCGGTGCTCATGTTTTGATTATGGTTTGGGGGCAACCGGATGGGATGGAATTTACCTCACTGCTTGCAGCATTGAGGCATCTTCTTCCGCCATCTCCGCCCGAAGCACCTGGCCCATTTGCTTTGTCGGATGAAGCGGCACTGCGGGCATTTGCAACTAACGCAGGACTTGAGCCGCTTGATGTATTCGATATTAACTCTCCCAGAAGGTATCCGAGTTTGTCGGTAGCTCTCCGAGGTCTTTGCTCCGCTGCAAACGCAATACGGGCTATTGAGAATTCCAGTGAGACCGCAGTGAACGAAGCCTACACAGAAGCCTTGAAGCCCTTCCGTCAATCGGACGGAAGCTACAGAATAGGTGCAACCTTTCGGTGTCTAATAACTCGTGTCTGACAAATAATCCTTTGTTCAAGAAGCCCGGATTAAATTTTATGTATAGGGTAATGCGAAGACAGCCAGCTGGGTTGGCGTGATTTTTCAGGAAAGATTTTCAAATTATTTTTGGTAAATTTTGTTTCAGCCAATTCAAAATTGGTCCTGGTTCCATTATTTGAAGCGAGACGTGAATTATTTTTCAACGCCAGGGCGCAGAACACCGGACCAATTTCAAAAAAGAAACGGTATTTTAAAAACTTCAATCATGCCATAAATTAACCCGATTCCCTTGGCGGAATCATATAAGGCAGGACAGAATATAGATATTCCAGCTGTCCTCCGCAGTCAGGGCAACTTGGGATATATTTTGAGATTGTTATCTGAACTTCCACAACTTTGGTGCCAGTTGAGGCTTCAATTGCGATCTTGATTTTTTCCAGGCTGACCGAAGATGAAGGATATAAAAAACCATAGTACCGTACCTTCATGAACCCTGTGGGCAGAACATGCTGCAAAAACCGCCGGATAAATTCCATGGCAGTAAGTTGGCAGGTTCGCCAGCGACGGCTTTTAACCTTTTTATACCGGAAAGAAACTGTTCGATCTTCAACCTTAACAATTCGGGCATTTGATATGGCCACTTTAAACACATAGGGCGCAAGATACGTAACACTTTCAAACCCGGTGCCGATAGCCTGACAGTTCACTTTCCAATCCATCTTTCTGGCTTCATAAGAAATCTGGTTAAGCAGACCGGCCTTTTTCATCTGGTGCAAAAATTTGGTCTTATATATTTTTGCCAATGCCTTTTCTGGAAGATAGTAGTCTTGCCTGGAGCTATG
>JADGFI010000076.1 GCA_016743945.1 Desulfobacteraceae bacterium | reverse complement strand
GTATCCGAGGCCCTTTTAATTAGGTCAATGGCGGTGCGGCCATCGGATGTGCTTTCGGTCCTGAATCCCATGGCGCATAGATATGATTCAAAGATTTCCCGGGCCGTTGCATTATCGTCCACTACCAGCACCCGCATTTGGTGGAGTTGGTCATCTGTTTCTATTTGTTTGCACGTCACATGACTGTCGGAGATCCCAAATCGTGCCGTGAAAAAGAAGGTCGAGCCTTTTCCATACTCGGACGAGGCACCAATGGTCCCTCCCATCATTCCAGCCAGTCGTTTTGAAATGGTCAGTCCAAGGCCCGTTCCCCCATACTTGCGGGTCATGGAGGTGTCTGCCTGGGAAAACGCCTGGAACAATTCGCTTTGCTGCTTTTCTGTCATGCCGATGCCGGTGTCCTTAACGGAAAACCGGAGCAGGACACTCTTTTTATCCCGTTGGGCAATAGTGCATGTCATGACCACTTCTCCCTTTTCCGTAAACTTGACGGCATTGCTGACCAGATTCACCAGGATTTGTTTCAGGCGCAAGGGGTCGCCCGTTAGCATTTGGGACAGGTTCGGGTCAATTTTGACAAGCATCTCCAACCCCTTTTCCGACGTTTTGACAGCCGCCAGATCCGACGCTTGTGACATGATGGAATCAATTGAAAAATCCACTGATTCCATATCCAGTTTGCCGGCCTCGATTTTGGAAAAATCTAGGATATCATTAATGAGACCTAAAAGAGCATTGGCCGCATCATCAATTTTGTTCAAATAATTTGCCTGTTTGGGGGTAAGTTCTGTTTTCAGCGCCAGATGCGTCATGCCGATGATGGCATTCATCGGCGTTCTGATTTCATGGCTCATGTTGGCCAAAAAATCACTTTTGGCGCGGGTGGCGGATTCAGCCTGTTTTTTTGCTTCATCAAGATCGTCCATGATATTGAGCATGGCGCGTTTGGCCCTGGCAAGCTCCGCCACCTGGCCCTTAAGTTCCAGGGTGGTCATTTTTGTTTTTTGCTGGGCCGCTTTCAGTTCCTGATTCTTTTTTAACAGATTATTGAGCAGCTCTTCCCTGGGCGGCTGACCTAACATTTCCCGGGTTTTTTCAATCAGGGATTCAGACGGAGCAAAGTCGGGATCCGGCAATGTTTTTACGCCGGTAAACCAGGTATCCTTTCGGTTTATTCCGGATACGTCACGATGGCTGAAATAGCTTGCTGCAAAAGGTTCTTTTTCACGGTTAAACGGTTTGATCCTGACGCGTATGGCATGTCCGTATTCCTGGCGATCCAGTAATATTGATGCCTCTGTCCTTTTATCCCCCGGCACATTTCCCAAAGAGACCAACTCTGTAAAAACAGTTGCAAATTGGGCTGCCTGAATATCATCAAACCCAAACCAGGTTGACATTTTGTAAAGTTTTAACCCGGTTTTCTTCAACCCTGATTTCGTACCCAATGAGAATTTCGCAAGTTGGATCATATCCCGAACCTCAATGCAATACATGATACATCATCACAGCCTTTCCCAAGCTGTGTGATGAAATTGTTGCAGATATCCTCTGCCTGGCCCATGGTGATTCCCGGATAGGCATTCAAATCAAAGTGTTCCTTTATCCCGTCCGAGGTCATGACCAAAATATCGCCGGGTGTCAGTCGGGTCTGGGCCTGGATAGGGGAGGGCATCATGTAGCCGACAACCCCGTCTTTTGTAACAAGGGTTTCCTGTCTTGTGCCAAATAATCGCAGATGAATATTTCCCATCCCTGAATATTGGAGAATACCGGTCTCTATATCCAGTCGGCATGCCGCTGCCACTGCGCCACGGGTTCCCCTCAGAGACTCATGCATCCCGTTGATAATTTCGGTTAATTGCTTTGTGTAATTATGGGCCAGGTACGCTTTCGAAAGTAACGCCACTTCACACGCAGACTTTCCATGCCCCAGCACATCCACCAGGGCCATAAAACAGAAATTATCGTACGCTTTGATGAAGCCCGTGTCTCCGCACTCGTCCGGTTTTCCGGTCAACGCTTTTTTTTCAATGTGAAAATCAATGCTCTGTCCACTTGGTCCCATCACCTAATCCATCCATTTTATCGCTGTTATCCGGGTGCCGAGGCCTGGCGTTGATTGAATTTGGAATTCATCCATAATCCGTTTAACACTGGGCAGGCCGATGCCAAGCCCGTTTCCGGAACTATAAGTTTCTTTCATGGCATTCTCCATATCGCTGATGCCCGGCCCCTGGTCCCGGGCATTGATTTCAAACCCTGCTTTGTCACCATTGTGAATTACTCTTAAAGTAATTTTTCCCTTTTGGGCATACCGGATAATGTTGGTGGATAATTCAGAAACCGCTGATGCAATCAGGTATTGTCCTGTCTGGTCAAATCCCATTCTGGCTAACATTTTTCTGGCCGTGAACACGACCTGGGCGTTGTCTGACGGTTCATAAAGATCAAAGGTCGCCTGTTCATCCAAAAAGTTTATGGCGCTTGTCATATTGTTTAAGACCCTCCCGGCATCAGTCAATCCAACGCATGGTTTGTTAAAATTTTAAAGGCATCATCTGTGTTGCGTGCGGTCATAATGGCATCAAAGCTTGTATCAAAATCCACCAATGAGGCTGCCACGCCGGGTTGAAAACCGGCAAATATAGGGATGGTACCCATCATGGCAATGGATTTGGCCAGATTTTTAAGGATGTAAAATTCGTTGGTGCTTAGAATCGTTACATCCGATACATCAATAATCACCCCTTTGACCCTGTCCTGGTTCAAGCTGTTAAGGATCGTTTGACCTGCTCTGGTGATGTCGTTTTCGTCTGAATAGCTGTTGATGGATGCAATCAGGCAGTCGCCCACCTGATGAAGAGCTGAACCAGACCCCTTTAATTCGTCACGCATTAAATCGACCCCTTTGGTCTGACCTCTATATCCATCAGCTTGAATGCATCTGAAAGCGCATCCTGCAGTGTGGAGTTGGTGGAGATTCCTCCGAGTTCAATGCCTAATTGAACCAGTGTCTGTGCAACCGCAGGGGAAATGCCGGAAATAATGCAGCGGCATCCCATCAATTTAGTTGCTTTGGCGATTTTGATCAGATGATTGGCCACAGCCGTATCCACGGCCGCCACCCCCTGGATATCCAGGATGATCACTTTTGCCGACGTTTCCATGATTTTTGTGAGCATGGTATTCATCATCTGCTGGGCCCGCAGAGAGTCCACCACCCCCACCACCGGAAGAATCACCACCCTGTCCCAAAGTTTGATGGCAGGCGTTGAAATTTCCATGATGGTTCGGCTCTGCTCTTTGAGCTTCTTTTCCTGTCGGACCCGCAGGGTGATATCAATGATATATTCCAGACCACCCACAATATTTCCGGCATCATCCTTCATGGCAGCGGCGGTGTATTCAATGGGAATATATTTATCTTTCACTTTCATTTCATTGCGAGTGGTAACGGCCTGTTCCCCTGCCATCACCTGTTTCATCCGGCACTGCTCAGTGCCGCAATGGCGGGATTGAAAAATATCCCGGCAGGGCATTCCCTTGGCCTGTTCCCAAGACTTGCCGATCATTTCCAGCCCTGCCTTATTGATAAAAACCACAGACATGTCACGATTGACTGCCATGACCGTTGTGGGAATTTGTTGCAGGATATTATCCGCCAACGCGCTGTCAATTCGATCGATATTTGACGTATTCATCCCATTGTCTCCTTTATTTGGAATTAAGGTTTGTGTTATATGACGATATATTTTTTTACAAATTATACTGTAAACAACGGGTATTGCTTCCGATGCTTTTACAGATACAAAAGGTTGTCGGCCCCAAAAGGAGAAGAAAGGAAGCCTAAAACTCGATGATCCAGTTTTTGAGATTAGACAATGTCACATTGTGGAAAATGTAAAGGCTGGTCAAGTCCATGGTATAATACCAACTATTCCAGCTAATATCTCACCCATCGGTTGGCCAGCCTCCAATGAGCAGAATAAAATAAGTTTTACTTGAATACAAGGCTTTCATTGCGATATAGCCCCTCATTTCTGCAAATAATAAATGAGGTGGATGTGTTAATAGAGAAGCTGTTGCCGTTTGTTGAAAATTATACCGAGTCACTGAATACTGAGTTAACAGAGTATTCCCCAGGGATGACCTTAAGTAAGTCACAAACATTCTGGCTGGGTTTCTGCATCACTGGAATCATTTTAACCAATAGCATCAATTGGACTGCTTTTGCCCGTATCAGCATAGGACGGTATAAAAAAACAGCTCTTTCCTGGATGTTTCGCCATTCTAAAATTTCTTGGGAGCATCTGTTTCACCTCAGTCTCAAAATTATTTTCAAAGTATATGGTATCACCAAAGGCGTTGTAAGTGTTGATGATTCCGATAAAAAACGCAGTAAATGCACAACAAAAATTTTTGGCGTCCACAAAATAAAAGATAAATCAACAGGCGGTTTTTGCATGGGTCAAGGCTTGGTATTTTTGGTATTGATAACACCGAAAATAACCATTCCAATAGGCTACGCCTTTCATGTTCCTGATCCAAAAATCAGCGAATGGGTCAAGGAGGATAAAAGGTCAAAAAAGGCTGGGGTAACAAAATTAAAACGTCCGAAAAAGCCGGTGCGGTCAGAAGAATATCCAACTATTTCAATAATTGCCAGGACTCTTTTAAAAACCTTTGTACAGCAACACCCTGAAATAAAAATAGAAGCGATTGTTGCAGATGCCTTGTATGGTAATGCTGAGTTCATGGATGACGCTTCAAAAATTGCAGGAAGCGCTCAAGCCATCAGTCAAATAAGGTACAATCAAAATATTTTATTCAAAAACAGTAAAAAATCAGTGGAAAAATATTTTAAAAATCTTCCGCCGATCGAAAAGACCATACATGTACGCGGAGGCAAAAAGGTTGTTGTGCTTATTAAAAGTGCCAGAATGCATGTGTGTGCTCATAAGAAGAAAAGGTTTGTCATTGCAATAAAATACACTGGAGAAAAGGACTATCGGTATCTTGTCGCTTCGGATCTGACCTGGCGATATGTTGATATAATAGATGCCTATACACTCAGATGGTTAGTAGAGGTTTTTATTCAAGACCACAAGGCGAATGAAGGGTGGGGAAATTTGACCAAACAACCTGGTGAAGAGGGGTCTTACAGAAGTTTGACCCTGAGTCTGTTGGTTGATCATTGTCTCCTGCTTCATCCAGATCAAGTGGCCTCGATAAATAACAAATTGCCGGCAAAGACTGTTGGCACCCTATGTGAAACCGTCAAAATTGACAGCATCTTATCCTTTGTCGAACAAATTATTCATAGTGATGACCCAGAATCCCATTTCAAGCAGATCTCGGTATTTTTAAAAGAGCATTTTGTAAAGTCAAACGATTCCCAAAAACACATGAATCTAAAATTTTGGGGAAATTATCAATCCTCCCCATCATTAAGATACAAAGCATTCTGTTAGCATGGGGATAATAACTGGTAGCTACGTTTCATGTCAATTTTTAAAAACTGCATCATCGAGTAAAAAGACAAACAGATGGGCTATTTTATTTTGACCATAGGCCTAAGTTTTCAAAAAACCAGTGAGAAATCCCGGGGAAACGAGAGAAAATCTGAATCCAACCCTATGTCAAGTCCTGATTATGATACGGTAGATAACTTTCCATTTTAATTCCAATACGTTTCATTAGTTTTAAAAAGTTATTGTGCGACGTTGGGGTACAATTTATCAACGTTTTTTAAATGCCAGGCGTTCGCTGATTTTTGCGGCCTTCTCGCCCTCCACAACGGCCAGGATCTGTGAGGCAGATGCTTCGCGCATTCTTAAAAATATTTCATAGGCAACAGAAAGTTCCATTTTATTGACAATTTGGGCAGCCGCTTTGGGTTTCATCCCGGCATACACCTTCACCAACCGGTTCATTTTTGCTTCAAATGCGGCAGCTGCTTCCCTCTCTTTGGCACTTTTCTTTTTTTCTAACCGAAGCATATCCGCTTCAATCTGCTTTTTCAGGGCCGTCAGAGACACCAGTTTCTCATCAATCTGGGCCTCATAGGTTTCCAGTTCTTTTTTTTCCCTGGCAAGTTTTTCACTGGCCTGGGCCACGACTTGTTTCTTCTCTTCAAGGCCCTGAAGAACAACCTTTGCAGGATCGGGGCACTCGGGGCATTCGGGACAGGGAGCCACTGCGTCTTCTCCATTTTCACCTTCAGCCGATGCCTTTTCCTTGTCTTCTGCCAAAACCAGTGGCGGCTGCCCCGAATGTATATATGAAACCCCAACAAAGGCTGCCGTTACCAAAAGCAGACTGCCCAAAAGGCCGGCTATCCAGCGCTTAAATGCGTTCATTGTTCACCTCTCTGGCCGTTCTCAAGGATGTAATTTCATCCAGACTCTTCTGTTCTTCTCGAATCATTTCATGGGTATATTCCCGGGCCTGTTTTTCCCGCAGCCGCTCCAATGATTTCTTGTCAATGGTTCTTTGTTTAAGGGTAGCCCGCTTCTCTTCCAGAATTTTCTCAAGTTCGATTTTTTTGCTACGTTCAAGCATGATCGTCTGATCAACCGCAGTAATAAATTGCGTGTACTGGTTGAACTGACCCGCCCCCATCCCTTTTTCCACAAGGGATTCAAGCTGCTCAGCCGCAGACATTCTCTCTTTTTGCAGCCCTGTGATACGCTGTTCACAAGCCAGAACATCTGCCACGGCCTGGGCCATTTCCTGCTTGGCTACCTGCTCGAGATGGCGTTTATATTTTAAAAGGCTTTTCAGTCTGAACTGAAATTTTTTCATGGATTATGCCTGATTTGTTTTGGGTTGAACCGGGGCACCCTTAATTTCAAGTGCCTTTTTCAGGCCGGCGACACTGACCCGCATATCCATTTTTTTGCCGATATTCTGGCGCAGCAGCCGGTTGATGCCGGGCATCAGTTTTCTGGCCTGGTCCACATCAGGGTTTGACCCGTCCACATAAGCACCGATGGTGATCATATCCTCTGCATTTCGATATGCCGCCATGATATTTACGACTTTATCCCGCAAAGCCATGTGATCGGGTTTGCTGACATCCCGCATGACCCTAGAAACACTGGCCATAAC
>JADGFI010000075.1 GCA_016743945.1 Desulfobacteraceae bacterium | reverse complement strand
GAAAAGAAATCACCACCCCCAGAAAATGGATAAAATTTTTATAGCCTCTGATTTGCTTGTCGATAAAGAGATTGTAAGTTAAACATAATATAGTTGATTCTAAAAAATTTAACCAGAATAATCTTTTTACATAAATTAGTTTATTTTGGACTTTTGGGAAAATGAAAGATACTGATGCCACAAGTTGTGCTTGGATTGCTTTTGAAAAACACCCGGATTCACAGGGATAATCTGGGGTACTTTTTCTCCTAAAAAAATGAGCCCGCCTGATAGTCCACACTTTTAAAAAAATATTTTCAACCCGGGAAAATCAACTTTCTAACTCCGAAATTTGAAAATGAATTTTGTGACCAAATGAAAAATCCAGGCACAAGATATAGAGGTCCATGTTTTCAAGAAATCGAGCCCGTTACATTACAAAGATCTCTGCCAGTTGGTTCTGAATTCCTGAGTCTTTCTTTTGGAAGTTGTCGCTGTTTTAAAAATTTTACTCGTCTCTATTGATACCATTAAACCTCACCTTACTTTTACTCAGATTCGGCTTTAATGAGCAGCGAATTTCTATCAGAGTCATTTGACGGAACTTCTGACTTTTAATCAGAAGGCACCAAAAGAGTGTTTGTGGATTTCGAGAAATTTATGGTGAACTTTTCCAAAACAAACCTTATTTGATCAGCGTCATTAATAATTCCCTCATATTGAGTTGTTGAAATTTAGTATCGTCTCCCGAATTTTCTTTTTACTCAAGGGAAGAGGTAATACATACGAGATTTATTTCTACTTCCCCACCAGAACGTAAGGCGACCACACTTTAGGGTCACGATACGCTTTGTTTGTAGGGTGATTGATAAAATACAACCGGGTGCGGTGCAAGGCTTCAGCTGGAGTTGGGCTATCCGAGGAGGAGAACCAAGTATCATAAAAGCGAGTCATAAATCTCATGGATGCCAGGTCACCCACGGGTGATAAAGTCATGAGGACGTTCTTTGCCCCTGCGGTGCGAAAAGCCCGCACCAGTCCATAGACTCCCTCAGAATAATCCACTACGCCCTTACCTGTATTACACGCGGAAAGCGAAACCAGTTCTGTTCCCTGAAGATTCAGACCGATCACTTCTAAAGCATATAACAGACCGTCTTCCCCGTTTTTATCTGTCCAGCCCTTGAGCCCTTTGTTGGCGTTTGCCATGGCCAAGCCTGAAAGCACAAATGGTTGATTTTCAGACAATTGGCTTGAAAACGCTATTTTTTCCAAAAAAAAGCCGTGGGTGGATAGATGAAGGATTCTGGGCGCTTTTTCCATGTTTTTCAATGTAGATTCCGTGGCCTCATCGGCCAAAAATACCTTAACTTCGCCTTCTTTGCAGTTTACTTCGTATAATTTAGCAATGAGCCGTGCTTCGCTTCGGCTGTGTTCCAGGTAGCCCATCTCTTCCAGTTGCCTGGAAGCCTTTTCATTGAGCAGACCTTTTCCGAGGTCATGGGCTGCGTTGTTAGTTGTTTCAAAAAAGGTACTATCTCCATAATCTACTCCACCTACTGCCACCAAGACATTCGCAGGTTTTCGGGCGGATGAGGCCAGCAGATCACGGCCTGTGTTCAGCCGGAGGATCTGGTTTCTCTGCACCAAATATCTGCCGTCCGGTAGTATCAGGGAGGTAAAAGAAAGCAGGTTCAAAGGACCGTCTGGTGCGATATAGAGGCGACTTGCATCTCGGATGTACGGATCAAATTTCCCAAGCAAATACGGATAAAGTGATACTCCCCGATTTAAGGGTTCTTCAATGTCGAAAAGAAGCTTGTCCGCTTCACCCAAATTTTCAAAAAAGACTTGATTTTCTGCATATAGGTCATACCGGACCAGATATGCACACCAATGGCTTTTGCCAAATTTTCTCGTTTTAAAATCAAAGATATTGTATCTGCGGAACTCAACAAGTGCACTTTTTTTAGGCAGATGATTTATCAATTTTTCCATATTTGCGCCAGCAACCTCAAGCTCTGGTTTGAACGGCTTAATTTTCTCCCTCAACATTGCTTCTGCCTGGTTCAATTCATGCCAGATATCAGAAATTGGCCTTCCCTCTTTTGCATGATATGTCCGAAGGCTTAACTCGCTTCTTAAGTTTCCCATACGCGCTCTGATTTCTAAAAGTTCCGGATCATGACTAATTTGGAGAATGCGATGCTGAAACGCATCTTCTTCAGCATAAACCGCTTTCCAACGTAGTATCACATTTGCCGCATAACGGGTATGTTCGGGTTTGGGATGCTGACCAGCAAGGGAGAACACCATATCCTGGAAGGAGGAAATTTTTCCTAGAAAATGACGTCTCATTTTTTCTGTAGACTTTGAATAAAGTTCCTGAAATGAACGTGACAGAAAACTGCCTTCTACATTTTTGAGTAGGCGAAGCCCCGGGCGTAATTTTCCGGTGTTGACCATAAATATGAACAAACTCAACTGCGTGTCAATGGTATGTGGGTGATCTTTTCCCAAAACCCTTTCACTAATTTCCAATGCCTGTTGAAGTAGAGGCTCAGCTTCAGAATACCGACCTTGATCTGTATAGAAACCCGCCAGGTTGTTCAAGCAGATAATGGTATCGGGGTGATCTTTTCCCAAAATCTTCTCTCGAAGTTGCAATGCCAACTTATACAAAGGTTCGGCCTCAGAATACCGACCCTGCTTTGTGTACAAAAGAGCCAGGTTGTTCAAAGTGGAAATGGTATCGGGGTGATCTTTTCCCAAAATCTTCTCTCGAAGTTGTAATACCAGCTTATACAAAGGTTCGGCCTCAGAATACCGTCTCTGCAATTCGTACAAATTCGCAATGTTTTTCAAGGAGATAATAACATAGGGATTGTCTTTTGCCTGCACCTTTATATTCAATTGTAATGCCTGCTTATACAGCTGCTCAGCCTCTGAATACCGGCCCTGAGTTGCATACAAACTCGCCAAATTATTCAAGGAAGCAATGGTAGAGAAGTGGGCTTCCCCAAATTGTTTCAGGGCATATTGAAGGGCCTTTTCAGCAATAGCAATGCCCTCCAGGTATTTTCCCTCTTGGAAAGTCTTTCCAGTTTGTTTGTTAAGTTGGTGCCACCTTTCATCCGAACTTTTTACTTGATCAGGAATACCGAGGGTAAGTAAAAAGCTAATTATGTACAAGACGGTCTGTATTTTTAATTTTACCTGTGGTTGCTTTATCACTGGCTTTTCCTTTCCATAAAATGGAGAGAGGGTATTGGGCATCACTCCTTGCATCCTTTGTAAAGAGGTAGCACCCTCACCGCCACAACTTTGTTTATGGGCACAATATCAGTGGGTGTTTTTTCCCCATCCCCACCCCAGTAAAATAGATAAAGATTGTCCTTGTTCCTGAGCAACAGGCGATAGCATCCCTTTTGCCACTCCTGAATAATTCCAGAACTGATGTCTTTTTTATTTTCGGTGCTTACCCACACCCGTACTCTCGGATAAGAGGGAAAGTCCTGACTCGTTTGTTCTGCATAGGTTTTATCTGCGGCCCGGTAGCCGAACCAGTAAAACATCCAGAACATCAGAAGGATAACTAAGACCGTCAGAAGAACCAGGCCGATCTGAAACAAGTTGAGCCATATGTCAGATCTGGGACTGCCTGATGCCGTCAGAGTCTGTATTTTCTTTCCAATTACAAATCGAAAAAGAAAGTGCCCTCCACCCATCAAAAAGAGCAAAAGCACAACCCAGAAAAAATTCGCTTTGGCTGCCCAGTAACTGTACATCAAGAGATATTCTTTGGGGATATCCAGCCCTACAAGCCCCAGATGAAAATATTCAAAATAATGATAAGCAAAAGACCATCCTGCAGTATAAAACATAGAAATCAGCAGGATAACGATAACTCCGGGCTCAATCCATTTGAGAAAATCGTTTGAGGGGTGAGATGTCATCAGCGCTATCCCTATTCTGCTGCCTGTGAGGGGGTATATTCTGGATTCTCCGGTGTATATTCTTCGTTCGTTCTTGGAACGTCAGGCAGTATGGATTTTGGGGGTTTAAGCGCCTGCGGGCATGGGATTGGCTCCCATTCGTCTTGGGGGTCAAAAGGCTTTTCCAAGCATTCATACCTGGGAAATGCATCATGCTTGCCCATAAATTTGATGCATCTGGTTTTTATCCTGTCTGTGATCTTATGCTTGAAGCAAACTGAATCCTGTCCACCCAGACATATCCGTGTGCATAAAATAAGAAAAACTGGTATGGTGGCCCATATTTTGAGATTATTGTGTTTCAGCATTCGTCGATCCCTTTTCCCTTATGACAAGTCGTATTGGTAACCGACGTCTTTGCTTATGGAAAATCTATCAATTGACTTAGTTGAAAGTTAAACATATACGTGGTCGAAACTCAAGGAGGAACTCAACCGTCTCCCTGTGGCAGCATAGATGTCGCCTTAATTGAAAATGATTTTGGGGTATTAAGGCGTCAAAGGTGGGATACTCTATTCAGCTGAAAGAAGCTGTGTTACAAAAGGTTTTACAAGGAAATCTCTGTCTACGAACCAGAGGGCCAAACTCCTTCTCGATTAGTAAATGCAAAGTGTCTAATATGTCTATATACAGTCGCTGTAAGCCTTTAATCGAAAGGCGTTTAATTGGTTTTCCAGTGCTTATGGGTACCAGAAATCCGTTAGCGACAATTTGTATTCGCAAAGCTCTCTTTTTTCAATTCAAGCCAAATACCACATATTGTGGTTGGATTATTTTTTAAAAAACCCCGTAGTGACAGGGATATTCTTGGAGGGATTTTAAATCCTGAAAGGCCAGGATTATAGCCAGAAGTGCTCGGAAAACAAAAGATCAAAGATCTTTAAAAAATGGCGTTGAAATCAACAAACAACTATTTTGTAGGAATTGAACCTACTAAGGATCTAATAGTTAATAAATTTCTAATAACCGCTTGATCTTCAATTTTCGAATTGGCTTGATACTTATGCATTACGTTATTCCCATCTTCTCTTAATTTGTGTAAATCAAGGTTCTTTAACTCTTTAAATCTTTTTTCAGCTAAATTAATAATTTTTGCCAAATTTGCTTCATGAATCCCATAATAATTAATAAGGATATGCTCAAGTAAAGCCCTACACATAGCGGTTGCTGTAACATTTAATCCAAAAACATAGCTTTTAGCAGCTTCATAGTACATTTCAATGAGTTTATCAGTTTTTTTTGTTATATTCTCAGACACAAATAAATCAGGGACTTTACTCCACTTATAATTAATTTCACTAAAGTTGAGTCCAAGGACATCTTCAAAATATTTCATGGCTCCTAAATGGTTATCCGTAATTCCACCTCCCATATCGACTGAATCTTCCGCATATCTGAAGATATCTTCTAATAATGATGCTGCATTATTTATACTTGGATTAAAATTCATGCGTGCCTCCCTTGACACGCTATTAACGATCTCTTGCCATGATTCTTCCTTAGATTGTCCTCCTTTGGATTCATTTTTTTCAAACGTTGAATCAAGAAGTTCAGAGAATTCTTTATTATGCTTTTCTCTAACGGGTTTTGCTACTTCTTGAACTTTAGTTTTATAGTATTTGAGAAATTTATCCCACCTTTCCTGAAAAATAGGATTTACAATTGAAGATTTCATAGATTGAGTTAAAAAGGACCGATTTAATTGACAGTAAACTTGATCAAGTTGGTAACATACTTCTGCAATCTTTGGTTTCGCATCAGGTAACCATTGAAGATTTTTTAAGGAATGCTTTAAAATATTTTCTAAGCGATTGAACAATATTAAGAATTTTTCAATTTCATTTTGCATTAGAAGACTCCATTCTTGTTATAAGCAATTAATCGGGTTCGGCTTGTCTGATATTATAAAATAAATTCAAGATTAGAAATTGTATTGTTTTAATATTAATAAAAGACAGACCCTTGGTGTATAGTTCACCCGCTTGATACGTGTTTTTGGTTTACTGCCCATCATTAATAGCGTGTTTGATTATTGGTGCCACTGTTTCAAAGTTGATATCACGATCACTGCAATACTTCGATTGCAGCCATTCAGAAAGTGTTTTTGCGCCTTTACTTGCATTACAGCTACAGCAGCACAAGGCGATATTCTCACGATTGACAATAGTCTCATCATTGATGATGTGTTCCCATGTTGCCACAGTCTTTCGGGGTCCATGTGTTGGCATTTTATCGACCATCTTAATGCCACAATAGACACAGGTTTTATCCCGTTCTTTCACTTCTTTTTCAAGCCAGTCAGGTATACCCCAATTATTCATGTGCTCTCCGATGATATGCTACGAATAAATTTTATGGTTTTATGCCAGTTAAATTTGTCTTCTATACAGATTCTATTTCCTTCAGTGTTTTTCCGGTCTTATTTTTCCAGGCAATAAGACCATTTGCATGCCCCCCATGTACAACAGCAGCGGCGGCACTGGGGCTTGAAAATTCCAAGTCTTGAGTAAACAAAAGATGATCTTTTTCAACAGCTAATATGCCATCATCTTTAAATCTTTTTCGCATATTTAAAGGCCATGGATATTTCTTTGCCGATGCCCGTTCTTTTAATACAGCTTGAGAACCCTTTTTCACCAAGAAACCACTTGAACTAAGATGCCCGATTGCTTTGAGTCCTTTTATTTCACAGTAGAGTGTTTCCTTAACTGTATCAGCTTCTGAATTTCCAGCCATTGGAACCAAAACCTCCACACCGAGAACTGGTAAAAGTTGATTTATTTTCTCTAAAAACACTTCCATATCTTCACGGTCTGACTCTGGTAATTTTGCACCGCTGCCTTGTCCGTTTATTACTATTGCACGACCAGCAAAATGCGCTTGTTCAATAAGTTTTCCTTCCAGATAACGAATATGAGACTTGGTAAGATTTTCATCCTTACTAATGAAATAAATAATTTGGTTCCAAAAATCTTTTTTTAAATGAGCTTTAATACGATCTTTGATACTTTCTGCTTCGCCTATGTATACAGTAGGTCTTCCTGAACCGGGGTCTTTTCCAGTCAAGAAGTAAACCCCAGTGCTATTGGATTCTTCACGGGAGATAATTCCATCAAACTCACTACGAGGGCCAGCTACTGCCTTACCAGTCCAATTTGATAATTCAGCAGTTCGGAGTCTTTTTGGATTGCCATTTACCAAAAATATTTTGATTGTTGCACTATGCATATTCTGTCCTTGATTAAAATTAAATTCTGATGTTCAACGACTGCTATTATGAATAGATTTTAATTAACCAATTTGTATCAATAGATATTATTCTTGTAAAGAAAGATTCAAAAGTAAATAAGAAGAACTAAATTATCAAGCTCCTATTGAATCATTTTGGAAACAAAAATTAAGCAATATACATTGTGTTGATGGTGTAGACTATGTCTATACGTCCTCTCCCCAAACGACAGAATTAAAATCTCAGACTATTATTATTAAAAAAGCTCACTTTTTTAGAATCAACCTCTATACGATATATTGGGGTTGAAAATTTTATTTTGTTTATCCCGGTAATACAATTATAAGCATCCGGAAATTTGAGGATACCAAACGCAAAAAGCCCTGACCATTTATACAAACGATCAGGGCTTTTTGAAGAATAATCTGGCGGCGTTCTACTCTCCCACACAGTCTCCCATGCAGTACCATCGAC
>JADGFI010000074.1 GCA_016743945.1 Desulfobacteraceae bacterium | reverse complement strand
GCTGCCGTGGCTGATGCGCTCACCTTCAAGCACAAGTACCGTTCCGGCGTGATCTCCTGGTCACCAGAGGACAAGCCGACACCGGATCAGATCAAGGCCGTGCTTGAGGACTATAAAAAAATGGCTTTTGCCGGGCTTGAGCCTGACCAATACGCCTTTTCAGCCGTTCTCCACCACGAAAAAGATAAGGGAATCCATATCCACACCCTGACCGCCCGGGTGGATCTGGTCTCCGGTAAGAGCATGAACCCGGCTCCCCCAGGCTGGCAAAAATATTTTGATACTGTCCGGGACATGCACAACCACGCCAATGGGTGGGCTAGGCCGGACGACCCCGACAGGGCCCGGATGGTTCAGCCCGGATTTCGGGCTTATGTGGATGCTGCAAAACTCAAGGCCGGGATGCAGGTTGAGTCTGATCCCCGCCAACTGGTCACGGAATATCTGACCCACAAAATTGATACCGGAGAAATTGAAAATCGCCAGGACGTTTTAACCGCCTTGCATGAGGCCGGGCTTGAAACGCCCAGGGCAGGAAAAAATTATATCACCGTCAAAGACCCTGAAACCGGGGATAAGTTCAGGATGAAAGGAGTCCTTTTCAATGACAATTTCCAACGTAGCGAGTTTGAAAGACAGACTCAGAGCGAAGATGGAGGACGACCGGGAACAGACCGAAAGCCTAATCAAGGAGCATTTGAGCGAGCTAAGCGAGAATTTGAAAGACTCCATCAGCGACGAGTTGAGTTCAATCAGGGGAAATTTAGAGTCAGAAACAGAACGGCTGAACCGGGAATACCGCAAGTTAAAAATGGTCTTGACCAGGGCATGGATCAAGCCCCTATTCATCGGTCTGGGAATCTTTACGGGCATCTTCGCCGGGAGCTGGGGACTCATGCAATACCTGTCATCGAGCGTGACCAGCTCCATGGAGGAAAAAGCCCTGGTCGAGTCGCAGATCCAGACCGCCCAGGAGACGTTAAACGCCATGAAAACATGGGGAATAGAATTACAGAAGCACAAGGACAAGTTTTATATCGTGATGCCGGAGGGGTACACGATAGAAACCGGGTTCACGGTCGGGAAAAGACAAGCCCTGAAAATCATAAGGAAATAACCAATGGCACTGACAGAGTTGGAACAGAGTCTAATCAATACCGTGCTCGAATCGCAGGAACAGCAAACCGAAATTATCGAAAGCTTGCAGAAACAAGTCAGCAGCTTGACCGAGCACGTCAACAAATTAACCGAAGCCTACAACGGTATAGCCCAGGAGCTGTTAGGGACAGGACCCGAGAAGTCATGACGGACGAGTTATCCCGTTTTAAGCGGGAAATCAATTTGGCTGAATTTGCTAGTACATACGGCTTTGCCCTGGACAAGAAAAAATCCGGGCGACAAATGCGAGTCATGAGAGCCGAATCTGGGGAGAAAATTGGCGTGTTTCTGGGGTCCGGAGGGGATCAGATGTACCATGACTTTAGGAACGGCAAAAACGGCTCTGTAATCGATTTTTGCCAGCATCAGACCGGCAAAAATCTTGGGTATGTCCGCAAGGAGCTTCGGAACTATATAGGAGCCCGCCGGCCTGCAGTCCAGATTTCACCGCCCCGGCCGAAGCCCACCAAGGAAGCCCAGGCCCAAGAATTGGCCCAGGAGAAAGCCAAAATTCGGGATCTTAAAAATGTCAAGTACCTTGCCAATCGGGGCATTGACCAAAAAGTTTTGATGGATTTTCGTTTTTTTGGGGCCGTTGTTGGTGACGACCGACAAAATGTTTGTTTCCCCCACCACAACGAGCAGGGTTTTTCCGGCCTGGAAAAAAAGAACACCGATTTTACGGGCTTCTCCAAGGCCGGTGAGAAAGGTTTGTGGTTTTCCAAGGCCCCAGGCGACTTTGAAAAAATAGTCATTTGTGAAAGTGGTATTGATGCGCTCTCCCATGCACAATTACACCCACACAACAAGGCAGTTTATGTGAGCATTGGCGGGCAGATGTCACACGCCCAGGAGGAGCAGCTTGCCGCCCTGGTCGAGCGCAACCGGGGTAAAACCATTATCGGGGCGTTTGATAACGATGACGCGGGGAAGCGTTACAGCAAAGATTTAGAGCGCATTTGTCAAAAGGCCGGCGCAAAATTTGAGGAAAACTTGCCGCAGCGCAAGGGGCAGGACTGGAACGACGTTTTGAAAAAAACGCCTGAACGGGTTATAAATCAACGGTGGGCTGATCCAGAAAAAGCGCAGAAACCGCTTGAATCTCAGC
Organism: Desulfobacteraceae bacterium; assembly: GCA_016743945.1. Taxonomy (GTDB): domain Bacteria; phylum Desulfobacterota; class Desulfobacteria; order Desulfobacterales; family Desulfobacteraceae; genus NBML01. The sequence goes on along the minus strand of JADGFI010000074.1, from coordinate 5,450 downwards.
GACAACGGCGTGGAATGAGCATGTAACGGCCCTGGTCTGTGCAGTAACACCGGCCAGGGCCTACCACCTATTTTTTCTCCTGGTCAAAGAGGTCCAGTTCAGTTTCAACTGACTTTTTCGGCTCTATGCAAGCTTTACAGCATTTTTTAGTTCCCCGGAGCTGCCCGCAGCCGCCCTGGTCTTTATGCGCTTTGGCACACTGGACGGCGGCATGGAATAGAGCGTTGTTTTTGTCCATTTGCTTTTGTTGACCCGCTTTTTTAGCTTTCTTAGCTGCTTTTTCCATGGTCTTTCGGCCCATGTAAAATCGCACAGCGATAACTTTCCGTCCCTTCCGAATCGGTTCCCATTCAAATTTTAGTTTGGTGTATTTATGTATGTCTTTATGAGCTTTGTCTAGGGCATAGCGTTTTAATTCATAAAAGTTTTTACGCATGGATATAGGAGAGCACAGCATTTCATGTAGTTGTGTGATATCAAATTCAAACTCTGTGCGGTCATCACATGAGCGGACGATCTCATAAATTCGTTGACTATACACGCTTGGCAACGCCAAATATTCAGTCAGGCGATACTGAGTGAAATTTTTTTTCAAATTCAGATAGTGGGATATCAAATCTGGATGGATCTGCACATCAAGTGTGCCCTGGCTTCGCTGATAGCGGCACCGGGAAAATAGGTTATACATAGTCCAGCCGTCTGGATCATCAATTTTTAATGTTTGTTTCATCGCTGCTTCTGCCATTTTTTTAACGGCGTCATATACGCTGCCACCGGTTGGCGTGTCAATAAAATCCGTTACTCGGACATAGTACGATTTTAAATCTGTGTCTGATTTTTTGATCTGTGATGCTACGAGTGCTACGAGGCGGGCTTCATTTATCGACGATGGGTTGTACGCTGCCCTGGCCAGGGCGTTTGATTTCTTGACGATGTCTGTTTTTTTGGGCATTATTTCTGTAGCCATTAGCACCTCCGTTATAGGTGTTGAGGGTTAGGCCCGGTTTGGTGTCCCCACACCTTTCCGGGCTGTTTTTTTGTTAAACATTATTTGTTATTGCGGGATACGTCAATAGCTTCCCGTATGTTTTCACGTCATTTTCCCCGCATAACGACGTCATTTTCCCCGCATTTCACGTCATTTTCCCCGTACAACGACGTCATTTTCCCCGTAATAGGAGCTGAAGAGTCCCGTCTATAAAGATTCTTCAGAGGGGAGAAAAGAGAAAAGAGAAAAATAAAGAAAAGCGCGCGCACGCATGCGCGCGCGCGCGTTATAAAGGCATAATTTTTTTATCAGGATAAGTGATTAAATCCATCGACAATCAACAAAGGAACCTGCTCACGCAGGACCAATTTTTCAATTTGAAATCTATCGACAAAATTCAGTTCTTTGGTTCTTGAAAGTTTTTGGTATCTTTTTTTGGGCAAAATGGAAAAAAATAATCTCAAGTTCTATTTTTTGATATAAGAAAAGAAATTTAAAGATGAGAATATGCCAGCAGAGGACTGGCCGATTATCAGGTAAAATCGAATTGAAATTGATTAATCAATTCGGCCATTATGGGGCTCTTGAGTGCAATTAAACTGAGGTAATATGAAGTCCGTTCTCCCAATCAATAAAATTATAATTTCGCTATTTTTTTTAGCCTTGGTTGTTGTTGTCGGCAATATTTTTTGGTGGTCAAACTGGCCCGAATTATTCAGTGGTGGTTCCGAGTTAATGACATTGCTTGCCAATTTAGCAATAGGGTATTTAGTGAGCTACGTGTTTTATTTGGTGGTGGTTAGATATAAAGAATATAGAGATGAAAAATGTGTAATTTCAATAATTTTACCTTTTGTTGAAAAGATTATTAAACACTCTGTACTCATCAATAAAAAAATTATCAATGATGAAAGTATCTTTCTAAGCAAAGACGATTTGAAGTCACGTTTGTCGAGTATCAAATGTAATGATTTAATACCCAAATCTTTCTTTTCCCCAGAAACAACTTGGGATTTTTTCCTTATTCAAGAGAAGCATGTCTGTCAACAACAAATACAACGGTTGTTTTTGTTCATCTCACGTATAGAACCTGAACTTATTCAACTAATTAGTGACTTAGATGACTGTCTTTATTATTCTCATTTAGTATATATTAAGAACTATCCGGAAGATATGCGTTCCGAAAATCTTGCACACATCTCAAACTCTTTGTATGATCACAACGTTATTATACAAAAATTACAAGGTTACCTGAATAGTCGAGAAACTGGCTACCGACGTAAGGCAGGATAGTTTGAACCATTTGGTCAAAGTATTATAGAACGTCAGCCTCAAAAATAGGGCATCTTATAAGAGGCTAATTCTACGGGGTGTCCCGGCTTAAATCGGTAAGAGCCACTGGAAGGGACCGGGCGTACTGCGCACTTTTGGGAAAGTATGTGGTTTAAGAAACTGAAAACTTTAATCTAAAGACCCAGGGTTTAAGCGCCCGATCCCTCAGCTCAAACGTTAGAGATCACTAATCCAAGGAGGTCGAAATGTCATTAATCAAACAATACTTAGAGATCCAAGAACAACAAGAGGCTCTTCGCTGCGTACTCGAAATACTTTTGGACACTGACGAACTCAACCACGAAGTATCGAAAGGAATAGCGCGTAAAATTATAACGGATGGAGACGTTAAGGGCTTGTCGGATAAGCAGCTCAAGGTTTTTGACAAACACATAGAACCATTTATTAAAGCCCGTTGCCAAAATGGAGATTGCAATAACGTAATTGGGTTGCTTTCACTGCCTGAAGCTTACGAAAACAGAGACGAGTTCGGTGGGTTGTTTTGCGTGGATTGCACCATCGACATGGGAAGACACAAGAGGCTGTGATCTCTAACCATGCTCTTGCAGCGGAGCGCAAAAAGCTGCGCCCGCTGATTTGCGGTTCATTCACGACGACGGAGCCGCTGTGAATAGCTGTCCTGACTTCGTCCAGTACCTTGTCCCGGCCAGATGAACCAACCGAACCGGGGCATAATGGAGGGGAAAAGAACATATCTTTTTTGAAAAGTCCAACCATTTATGTTAATATAAAAACAAACGTCAATATAAATGGTTGGAAAATAATGACTGAAATAGAGACAAAACTTGAAAAGCTTGCCAGAATCGAGGCCGGGAACCGGGAGCGCACCAGGCGCTATCTTGAACGCGCCAAGAAAGATGGCAAAAAACAGATATCAGCAATCATCAGCGGCGAAGCCTATAATGAGCTAAACCGTCTTCGTGACGCCAACATACAAGCCGGGAAACCCTCGTCATTCGGGAATATTATTGAACTATCTTTGGCCTGTTATGCTGACAGTCTACGTTCGAAGTCTGGATAACATTTTGATCAATCATATGGGACCCTACCCATAATACAACGTCTTGGCAGTCGAAACTCTCTGCAAAAAAAAGGGGGAGTTTAGGAGATTTTTTTGATTTCCCTTTATTGATAATGAAGAAATCTCAAACTACCTGAAATCGTTACTTTACTGAATGTTTACACTTTGATTTGTTGCTGATATAAAGGCCCAACCCAGGGGACTGCAGGAGTATATTTCTATCAGTGGGATGTCGGTATCTTTGATTCCTACAGTGATGTAAAGTTTATTTTAGACGGTAATACTTTAGGGAAGATTAATACCGGTGAATACCTTTACTTTGAGGTTCCAGCAGGTAAACATAAATACCGGTATGACGGTGGAATCTTTCCTCAAAGCACAGAGATAGACTTTATTGCAGGACAGAATTATTTCTTCCGTGGAGTCATTTTTCTGGCTCATGATATGGTAGTCCTAATCAGAGATACTAAGGAAATCCAGAACGCCATTAAGAATATTGAAGATGGTACTTATGAACCAGGAAATATAGATTCAACTCCGTTTCTTATACCCTTTTAACGAGGGGTTTATTCGATTATCTCAACCCACAGCTCTAAATGATCCATTTGAGGTTTTATTGGGCTTCAGACCCCTTTGAAAGGCTGAACAAAAGGGCCTGGTGATTAACTTCATCCAGCCCTTTGTTGTTTTGAATCAAAGAGCTTGTCAGTCTGTCAACCAAGAATTATTTATACCACCACCTCGTTGACCATTCTTCCGGTCAGAGCCTCTTCTTGGGTCAGTATTCATCTGATCCCTTTTCTGGGCGTCGTTATCGTAAAGGTAGCTATTTTGATCCAAAGGATTATTTAAATCATACTGATAGGTAGTTCCGGAAGATCCTCTGTAGGTGTCCTGTGAATTGTCATTGCCGGAAACTTCCGTACCCAAACATTCACCATTTACAACCGGACCAATACATCTTGCCGATAGGGGAACACTAAACAAAATCAAGAAGGAAAAACAAATCAAAATACTATAAAACCTCTTCATCAACATTCTCCAATAAATAGATTAAAATGAAGAAGTTTTAACAGGAAACACAGGGGAAATATACCTAAAGGACTGAGCCGAGAATAAATTAACATGGTTACCCACCAAACAGTTCCCAGGCTTTCGCCCAGGGGCCTGGAGAAAGCCGGACGGATCAGCACCTAAAAAGAAAGTGTCCATCTCCCAGGAAGCAACCGAAGCCCTTAAAAAGATTGAGGTGGTTTGTCTGCTAAAAATCAATCCCAGGCGGTTGATTTTTTGCTTCTGGAAGCGTGGAGAAGATACGAGAGTATGGACCCGGATTAGAGGCATAAGCTTTCCTGATTCCCCCACTGCCTTTTACATAGTATCGGAGTGTTGACACACCGCTGAATTATGGTGTATGCATGTTGATATTGTTTTTAAGCCAGCCGACTCTTGTCACTACGTTCCGGCGAAGGCTGGCAGGGGGGAGCCCCCCCTTTGAACCCCCCCAAGGGCTACGCCCTTTTTGGAGGAAATAGCATGGCAATTTCAAAACTAAAGTTTTTACAAATCAGAATTTCTGAAGAAGAAAAAAACGCCCTGAAAAAAATAGCCGATGACTCTGGCCAAACCATGACCGAGTTAATCACCAAGGCGATTCATCGGGTGCGGCCTTTTAAGGTGAAGGACCGAAAAATCCAAAAGGAAAAAATTTTGCACCTGGCCAGGATCGGGAACAACCTGAATCAGATTGCCCGATGGTGCAACACTCACAAATCCGGTGCTGATGCTGTCCAAGTAATCCAGCACTTGACCGCCATTGAACACGAGCTAAAAAAGGCCATGACATGATCAATTTTTTTTCCATTTTGCCCAAAAGAAAATGCACATAAAATTTCTAAAACACGGTATAGGATCGGCAAAGGGAGCAGCCGATTATTTGACCCAGGCGCAGGACAGCCAGGGCCACGACCGGGAAGTGATACAGGTCCTGGAAGGTGATCCCCACCAAGTGGCTGCCGTGGCTGATGCGCTCACCTTCAAGCACAAGTACCGTTCCGGCGTGATCTCCTGGTCACCAGAGGACAAGCC
>JADGFI010000073.1 GCA_016743945.1 Desulfobacteraceae bacterium | reverse complement strand
GTCCACCGGTTGCACCTTCAGATAATTCACAGTCCAATTTTATTGGTGCCCAATTTTCATGAGGCCACAATTGATCATCATTTGAAGATAGGCTATTCAACAAGACAGAAACGTCGGATATTGGTTTTTCGATGATTCGGGTATGTTTATTAGTGATTTTCATATTTTTCCTATACATAATGTTTAACTCACTGGCTTGTCCACGTGCAGTGGTTTGTTCAACGGCCCGGGGAAGTGGGGTGGTAAATTCACCTTGACTGCTGCTTACACAATGTCCATACTACTACTACTACTACTACTACTACTACTACTACTACTACTACTACTACTACTACTACTACTACTTCTGCTTCTGCTTCTGCTTCTTTTTTGGCTCGTAGGTGCAGAGGGGCTCTTCTTTGAGGTAGTGGCCCTTCATGGTCTGGGCGCGGGCGCGACAGCCTCCGCACACCTTTTCATACTCACAGTGGCCGCATTTACCATCGTACATATCCGGGTTGCGCAGGTTCAGGAACTGCTGTGATTTTTTCCAGATATCCGGGAAGGGTGTTTCGCGAACCTGACCACAATCGAGTTCCAGATAGCCGCAGGGCTGTACCTGACCACGATGGGAGATGAAACAGAAACCGATGCCGCCGAGGCAGCCGCGGGAAACTGCGTCCAGACCGAAGTTCTGGAAGTTCACCGGAGTGCCTTCTTCCTTGGCGCGCTGGCGAAGGATGCGATGATAGTGCGGTGCACAAGTGGCCTTGAGCTGCATGTCAGTGGTCTTGCGGAAGTCGTAGAACCAGTTGAGTACATCTTCGTATTCTTCGCCGGTGATGACTTCGGTTCCCAATTTCACGGCACGGCCGGTCGGAACCAGCAAGAAAATGTGCCATGCGGAAGCGCCGAGGCTTTCGCACAGATTGAAGATGTCCTTGAACAGATGCAAGTTGTTCTTAGTCACCGTGGTGTTGATTTGGAACTCAATGCCCACATCTTTGAGATACTGTATACCTCGCATGGCTGCGTCGAACGCACCGAGTTCGCCACGGAATTCATCATGCTGGACTGCTTCGGGGGCGTCGATGGAAATGGAGCATCGTTCGATGCCTGCGTCCTTCATCTTCTGGGCGGTCTCGGGTGTGATCAGGGTGCCGTTGGGGGCCATGACACAACGCATGCCCTTGTCCTTGGCGTAGGCGATCAGCTCGTAGACGTCATGTCGCATCATGGGCTCGCCACCAGTGAAGATAATGATCGGGGAACCTACGTCCGGGAAAGTGTCGATAAGGTCTTTAGCTTCCTGAGTGGACAGCTCTCCCTCGTACGGTTCGGGATGTGCCTCGGCACGGCAGTGCTTGCAGGCAAGGTTGCAGGAACGGGTTACTTCCCATGCGATAAGACGGCAAATCGGAGTCTCGCCATCATCGAGATATTTCTTGGGTGCGGTCTCTGCGCCGGGGTGTGCGCCACCGGGATGACCGTCTTTGCCGTGGGGATGACCACCGGGGTGGCCTCCGGGATGACCTTCGGGCAGGCAACCGCCGGGATGTCCTTTATGTTCACTCATGATAGTATCCATTCATCAAATAGCTCTTTTGCTAATATCATATATCCTCATCTTATTTAGAAATTCAAAAATGTAAGCTTGTAAACTATACCTCAATCAGCATTTTTGTTGTTTTAATAAAGATACTTGAACTTTTAACAATAAAGCGTATACTAATTGTAATGACGTTGTCAATACAAAACCCTTTAGCAAGGAGGAAATTATGGCAAAAACAGCAGTGATTCAAACCCGTGTAGATCCGGCGATAAAGCAACATGCACAAACAATATTAAAAAGGTTGAACATTTCAATGTCCGAGGCGATCTCAATGTATCTTTCACAAATAACACTTCATAATGGGATACCTTTTGAATTAAAAATTCCGAATGACATTACAGCAAAAACTCTTATGGATACTGATAATGGCAAAGGACTTCATACTGTTAATTCTGTTGATGACCTTTTTCAGGAGCTTGATAATTGATCCTGCATTACACAACTCAATTCAAAAAAGACTATAAAAAAGTTAAAAAATAAAACAAGGATTTGTCAAAATTAAAGATCGTTATTGAAAAATTGATTGACCAACCAGTTTCTATTTCTTTTCGGCTTGTGCCAGGATTGCTTTTTATATGTTTTTTTACAGGTGCCTGTTTCCCTTATTTGAGCCTTTTATTGGGGTGGGCTGTGACGGAGTTGAACCGCCCTCGTTAATTAACTCAGGTTAATTACAGCTTCACCGAAGCACAACAGCCCTTAAACTATGAAAACTTGGAAATACTTGCCAAGTATTCTGCATGATTTTTCTTAATACGCAATTTGTTTATCGCTTTTGCATACCTGCGTTTTTCTTTATCTGTCTTATAGTTAGCCAACTTTGATTCTATAAATATAATATTTACAGAAAGAAACTCATGAATTTTGGAGATGTTTCAAAACTGCCATAGTTATCTGCTGCCGTTTTGCACCATGAAGATGGGATGCCGTCGGCATTATTAACTGTTGTCCGTGAAGCTGGCAAATGGTTGTCACAAATGCCTTTTAGATGAATAACACCATTCTTTTGATTTACCACAAATCTTTGTTCATCAGCAAATCGGGACCATTTATCGTGTTTTAGGCGAGAAGATATATTAAAAAATTTAAGTGGGTAAATTATCAATCCGACTACAGTAACCAAACTTGCTCCAATAAATTGACGGCGTGATAGGTTAAAACTGAAAAGAGTAAATTTATTCACACTCTTTTTATAAACAACCTGAATTTTTAAGGCTATCACATCCCATTTTTCGGTAATAGAGATTAACAGTCCTATGATAGCGACTGCCAAACTGATCAATCCGATTAATGTAGCGGTTTCCATTTATTTTATCTATCAATTCAATTTAAAAAAAAACAAAAAAATGCGATACTCGCCAGCCTTAGGTCGCGTGTGTCCAACGTTTAAGCTGAGTTACCAGGGGATTAATACCAACAAACTCAGTATATTTACAATTTATGTTAAAGCCGAAGCCTTTGAGAGGCGCTCCGTGGTCCCACGTCAACTCGAGCGTCGGGTTAAACCAAACGTTTTTTCATAAAAATTTTGGCATGATTATCACAAAATTTATCTAATTTGCCAAAGACTTTATATCCTTTCTTTTTATAGAAATCAGGAGCTTGAAAATCATAAGTAAATAGATATGAACTATGACAACCTTTTTCCACTGCTTTTTTTTCAGAAGCAGCTAATAGCTTTTCACCATATCCTTTTCCCCTATGATGTTCTGCAACCCATATGCCAACTATGTAAAGCCATCCTCCACCGATCTCGCAATTTATTCCAGCCACCATTGAGTTGAAATTATCAATGATTTTATAAATAAAATTATCATATGAATATCCATCAATTTTGGATTCATTAAATCTCAATAACTTATCTTCAAAAAACTGTTGTTCTTCTTGAGTTGGAGACTCTATAAAAATTGTATTCATGATTTTATTCTTATAAGGCTTAACGATGAGTTCACAAGCTTGCCTACGTGCAACGGTTTGTTAACAGGCCCGAGGAAAGTGGGATAAGGGCTATCATCCTTCCTGCCGTTGGTAAAGCTTCAGCGGTAACATATAATCGGTCGATTGTCCACCTCGCGCCCGGCGTCCTGGTTAATTTGAACATCTGCGGCTTGCAACGTCAGCATGTTCGTTGTTGAGATATAAAATATTTTAATAAATCTGTTCTTGAGCGGTTTAATTCTTTTTGCACAACAAATTCATTATCAATTTAATCAGAGTGTCTTTTTGTTTTGGGTCTGATTCTGCAACCAGGAGTGTCAGTGCTGCAAGACCTGTATCATTGATTACCGATATCCCAGTCTCAGACAACAGGCGACCATTTCGGTGTAAAAAATCCACGAACAAAAAGGCACCACACCGTTTGTTTCCGTCAGTGAAAGGATGATCTTTTACCATAAAATAGAGCAAATGTGCGGCTTTACTCTCGATCGTGGGATACGCCGGTTCCCCAAAGGCACTTTGATCAAGATTGCCGAATATGCCTGCAAGATTATCGGCGCAGAATGGATTGGCAAACAAATCAGAGGCCTCGCCTTTTTCTTTTAATTTTTTCTTAAGTTCAATAAGGGATACCATGGCCTCTTCCGGTGTTGCAAGGCTGCCGCCGGATTGCCCTTCCGGTTCGATAAGCAAACCCTCGTCATACTGCTGCAACCAGAGAAAGGTCTGCGTATAGCGACTGAGAATATCCACCAGACCCCGTCCCATATCTGTTTCCATGGAGGAAGATTGTGCCGCTTTTCGAATCAAGGCGATTGCCTGCTGAAGCTCGACAGCATTCTGCTCAAAGCGGTGTTGATTTATGCTGTATCCTTGGACAAGGTATTCTTTCAGCCGCTGGGTGGCCCACATCCGGAATCGGGTTCCTTTTTTTGAATTCACCCTGTACCCTACTGAAATGATGGTATCCAGATTGTAAAATTTAATCTTCCTGTTGACTTGACGCTTGCCTTCCTGGCGAACTACCGAGGATTCCTCGGTAGTTGCGGATCTTTCCAGTTCACCGGATTTATAAATATTTCTTAAATGCAAACCAATAGTGTCTGAGTCCTTGTCAAAAAGTTCGGCCATCTGAGCCTGTGATAGCCAGATGGTATCTTTTTCAAGGTAAACCTGAATCTGTATTTGTCCGTCTTCAGATTGATAAATTTCAATTTGTTTGTTTTCAATCATGGTTTCTTTACCCATTTATATTCTACTGTCGTGAATATTATAATCAAATAGAATAAAAAGGCAAAAATTCATTATTAAAAATTTTCCGTTCATTTTTATCTCTATTGAGAATTCCCCGGCAGAATGCAACGCATCCGCTGAAAACATCGAATTAAGTTACCGCATATCCGCCGTGAAGATCAACAATTGTATTTAGTATGTTACACGCTTATTGGTAAAGTTTTCCACCATGATTCAACCAGCCACTCTAATGATGATTATTGGGATCATGGTGTGTCCAGTGAATAACTCCCCCCTGAGGGTTCCATTCATATCACCATAAAAATTGATGTGATCACCAATTTTTAGCTTACTGATTCTTGGGGGTAAGGTTAACCCCCAAATCAGCCGCATGGTTTTTTGTGTCGGATAGATTAACCTTGTTGTGTTGTACGTCAACTACCTGAGATTTCATCCATTCCATTATCAATGAAACAATAAAATCTGGTTTTTTAACCCATGAAAAATGAAACTTATTTTTTAAACCATATTCTTCAGGTTGCATATGAACATGCTTAACCTTGGCATTTTTCATTTTGCCAACCAAATGTTGTGTTGCTCCATACGGTGCAAAGAAATTTTTGAATCTTCTTGTCTATCACAATATCTGGGGAATTGTGTGCTGCTTCATATCCAAATACCGTTTGCCAAAGATCAACAACATGATCTCAGTGTCCAGATCGTTTTTTTATGCACAATGCCCAGATGAGAGACTTCTTCCTTCCCTTTTTAATAAACAGGACAAACAGAACCAGGCATATAAATCCGGAAACTGCTGTTATCATAAACATATTTCTTATACCTGCCATATCAGCGATAAAACCCAATATCACCCCGGCGATAATCACACCAATGTCAAATGCACCGGAAAAAAAGCTGAATACTGTCCCCCTTGCCGAAGGTTCAGAACTGTCAGCAACAAAGGCGGAAAGTGCAGGAGAGCATAAGGCTGAACCCGTTCCAAAAAGAATGGCGCAAATCACCATGACCATCAGAGTGTTGATTTCCGACATTAAAAAAACGGCAACAAGGATAACCAGAAAGGAGTAGGAAAAGACAGGGCCTTTTCCCAGTCGATCTGACAAATGAGCTGCCAGAAATCTGCAGGCAATTATCAGCACCGATTCCACCATGAAAAAAATACCAATATTCACACCTGAGACGGTGTTTAAATCCATAAGTCGTGAACATGGTCATGCCCAGAAGCGGACCGAATGTAAAGGCCAGCGTGATGGACGTTGCCATATGCCCCATGATTTCACCCCTTCTTTCAGGATCGGCCGTATCAGTAACATATGCCGGGAATGCCGTTGTATAAAAAGCAATTCCCAGACCGTGGAAAAGCCTAATGGTTATCAGATAAATGAAGTTGGTGGACACAAGATAAAACAGCGGGACAGCAAAAAAGAAAAACGCTCCGGCGGAAAGGGATATTTTCCTGCCGAAATTGTCTGTTACGAACCCTGACAGCGGCCTTGCCAGCAGCACGCCAAAGGCAAATGCGCCAAGGACGGCCCCTATCTGGAGATTGGTGTACCCGGATTGGGCCAGATGAAGCGGCAGGGTGGGCAGAAACAGAGCCTCGTTCGTGAAAAACAGGAACGTAGAAATAAATAATATGGTCAGATTTTTATCGTTAAAAATATATTTCAGCTGTATAAAAATACAGTCTTAAATTCATTACTCTTCAATAGCACCACCTATTATTCTCAAATGTTTACGAAAAGTATAAGAAGAATTATTTTCGCGTTTAGATAAATATTCATTAAATTTTAATTGATCCTTTAATAAATTACCAGATTGAATTGCATCGGCTTGTTTGCGCTCAATTAAAAAAATGCTCTCAGCATTCTCTAATATTTCTTCTACCCTTTGTCCTTCTGTAAAAATTACGCCATCGCTATCAGCAAACACTGCATTTTCTTTAGTAACTTTTATTTCTCCAAATCTAGCAATTTGAAGCGCATCAGATTCAACAGGATCAAGTCGTAAAGGGCCTGATGGACAACTACCATAACTAAATATTGGATATCCAATTTGTCTTAATTCAGAGGTGTCTCGATGACAACCCCAAACTATCATTCCAGCAAGCCCACTAGCTTTTGCTTCTAAAGCAGTTAAATCACCAATACATCCCTCATTTGACCTAGCACCATTATCAATGACCAGAATATCACCACTTTTTGATTTTTCCATTGCTTCTAAAAAAATATCTACACTTCCATAATGTTTTACAGGACAGACCTTACCAGCAAGTCGAGTTCCTTCAATTATTGGCCTTATACCAAGTGGTGCTAATTTAAAATCAACTTTCAATCTTATACATGCGTCAGCAATAAGTGGTGTTGATAGTTTTAAAAATTTGCTGTAAATATTCAAATTATCCATTTTGCCTCCAAATAGTAATTTAGTAAGACTATAGTTTTCATATGACACTTAGACATACGAACGTTTAAGCTGAGTTGCCGGGGCTAAAAACAAACACGTTCAGTATGATTAAAATTTTATTAAAATCCATATTTTTTAAACCGGCTCAGTATATTTCGATGATCCATGCCAAAAGAGAAAAAAGACGGCTGTCAATTCTGAGTCTTGATGAAATCCGCCTTCTTCTTGATAATGTGACTACGCCACAAAATAAAGCCTATCTGACAACGATTTATTCCTGTGGCCTCCGGCGAAATGAGGCCCTGCATCTTCAAGTGGAGGATATCGATGCTGATCCCATGACTATCCACGTCCATCGGGGTAAAGGGGCCAAAGATCGTTATGTACCTCTGCCTTTGGCAATTTTGAGTATTTTCATCTGACCACCCAGGGCCATAAACGGGCATATGGCATTATCAATGACCTCATGAAGGCAATGTGATTATGGATACAATTAAAGACATCATCACAGCCTTTGCCCCTGAATATCTTGAACGGTTCGGGATGCGCATGCCTGCAAACCATGTAAAAGTCATCAACACTATAAAAACATGCCGCACCCGTGATACCGGCCTGATCGTAT
>JADGFI010000072.1 GCA_016743945.1 Desulfobacteraceae bacterium | reverse complement strand
GTTCAAATGCTTCCTGCCCGTTGGCAGCCTCAAGTAATTCCGACTTACCATAACCCGCGGCCGTAAGTGTTCGTTTTAGCACCGATCGCATGGGTAAAGAATCATCCACTATCAATATTGAATATGACATTATTTTTCCCCTGTATTCTTTTGTTAGGCCATGTGCAAGTTTGAAAGGCAATTTCGTCGATGGTTTTAATAATTTTAGAGGTTTCTTTTATGAAAGCTGCCTGCTGAAAAGCCCCTTCCGCCATGGACTGGCTGGTTGCAGTGGATTCACAATTTAAAGTTTCTCTCCCTCAACATATCTTGCACAAATATTTCGATCATCCCCCGTATAAATAAATTTTTCGAGTCGGTCTTCCAGGGAATATCGCCCAGCAATCATCGAATCATCCTCTAGCACAAGGGCATCGAACCAAAAATCTTTTTCAAAGCTGCCGGTTTTACCAAAAAAACTGCCGCCGCTTTTAGTTCCCATATAAAACGCTTCTGATACGGTTAGGGGTTTCAACTTTCCATTGGACAGGTTCAAAAGTTTCGACAATTGTATGGCCCGAACCATGGCTTCATTGAGACCAATTTTATGCCCCCCCGCGATATCGCTGCCCAGGCCGATCTTAAGCCCCATATCCAGATAGGTCCTGACCGGCATGATGCCGCTGCGCACATTGAGATTTGAATCGGGACAGTGTGCCAGCATCAGATCCATTTTTTTAACCAGTTCCCGTTCAGCCTCCCCCAAAAAAATTCCATGGGCCATGACCGTCTTTGTCTGGCCGAACAAATTATTTTTAAAATAGACATCCGAATAGTTTTCAGCCCCCTTAAACAACTCCCGGACCCAAAGAATCTCATCCAGGTTCTCGGAAAGATGGGATTGAACCGGCAGATGATATTTTACGGCAAGCGCTCCCAGTCCTTTCAACAACTCTTCTGTGCTGGTGGGGGCAAACCGCGGGGTGATAATGGGCTTCACCCGTTTTTCATCCTGGTACTTCTCTATCAGATATTTTGTCCCCATAAGAGACGCTTTTGTTGTTTCAATGATAAAATCCGGGGCATTTCTGTCCATATTAACCTTGCCCACATAGGCACCAATCCCCTTTTCCTTTAAAACTTCGAACAACTCCTGAGTCCCGGCTGTTGATGAGGATGCAAATATACAAGCCCGAAGAGTGCCACAGGCCACAAGTTTTTCCGCAAAACAGGTGTATGCCTCCCTGGCAAACGCCCTGTTTTGAAATTCTCGTTCAAGGTCAAAGGTATAATCCCCCAGCCAATCCAAAAGCTTACTTGTCATTCCCATACCACACTGAAGGAACTGGGCGGCATGGAGGTGGAGATCGACAAATCCCGGTATGACAAGCCTGTTTCCATAATCGTGGACCGGACACCCCTTGAATTTTTCAGGTATGCTCGGGTAAATCCCCGCAATTTTTCCATCAACAGACACCAGACAGCTGTTCTCATAAACCGCATAGGCGTCAGGCGTTGGGGTAAAAATAAAATGGCCTTTGACGACCAGCACATTCTTCATATCGATTCTCTTCATATCCTGTTGCCCGGTTCACTGCATTAAAACGGCTGCAGGGGGGGGGGTCATGGTGTCAATTTTAACAAAGATACGGTTGCTTTGTCAATTTCTGTCCTGTCCATCAGCTGAATTCGATATTTCCCCGACAGATACATCTGGGCCTGGTCATCAAAATGAGGATCAAAAAAGTATCCGCTCTGGCCGGTTGGATTAATCCCCAGTGAATGATCCGGATCTGAAAAATCAAATATTCGCCGGGTGGAAGGGCCTATGTAGACGTCAAAGGGAGGAGGGCCTATCCTGAACCCCTGATAATTTGGGACATCCCGTGATCCCTCAATTTTAAAAGGACCGATATTGAACAATTTGTCCAAGGGTTTTTTCCGGCCCAGGGCATGGACATATTCCACCGTATGAAACTCCCCCCAGTCCCATTTTTCAGGATCATTGCCGGCAGCCTGCTTTAACGCATCAATGGTTTGAAACCAGGCCAGCAATAAAATATCTTTTTGGGATTCTATTTTTGAGGTGGTTTTGTCATCCCACCAGGGAGACGTCTCAAGATCCATGATTTTGAGAATGGCCTTGTCCGGAAGGCGTGTCCGCAAAAAGGCCTTGAACAGGTCTTCGCCCAGTTCATCTTTAAACAACGCTTTTACAAGGTAATAATGAAGGGTGTAAAAGACAGCCGCCCCTCGGGTATCCAGGCGGTGAAACCCGTCCCATTTTTCAAACGCGTCAAAGGCTTTTTTTGAAACGGCATCCGCTTGAATGGCCGGGATCTCGTTTAACACCGCGACCTGTCGTTCTTTGATCCGTTTATAGAATGCCGACTCCGTGTCCAGCTGAATGGGTTGCATATCTTTTAGGGACCAGCCTTTCTCTTTTTGCCCCAGAAGCGTTTCAATGCGTTTTGCCCGGTTATCAAGGTTATAATACCCCGGCACAACGCCACTGCCAAAATCCTGGGGCTGGTGGTTGGCTGAAATAATAATGCCCGATTCAGGATTGATAAATTGCGGATTCGCCGCAAAAGGCAAGATCCCGATATAGTCATTGGAAGGGTCTGATCCGTCCTGGATAAAATTGGGGTCAACATGGTCCGGTCTTCGGGGCAGCCTTGCAACCGCCCACCATCCGATATTGCCGCTGGCATCTCCCATCACAAAGTTCAACCCCGGCGCATGGATTTTTTTAAGGGCTTCCGGCGCCTGTAAAACCGTGTCGATATGGGACAGCTCATAGAATCCGCTCAATATCTCATTGCTAAAATCATGGAAGGCCCAGGAAACCGCAACCGGTCTTTTTTCCTTGTTCAGCGGGTCCAGGATATCATTGATAATCGGTCCGTGCTTTGAGCGCCTGACCTTTAAGACCAGATCCTGTTCATTTTTTACCTTGATAATTTCATCTTCGCTTTCAAGGTCGGTCCATTTACCATCAGACCAGACCTGATCTGGATTTTTGGGATTGGGTTTTTCAACAAACAGATCCACGTCATCATTTTGAAACATGGTCAGGGTCCAGGCAACTTTCTGGTTAAACCCCATGAGAGCCATGGGAACGCCGGAAAGAAAATGGCCGTAAAAGTTTAAGTCCGGCGTTACAAGGTGCGCTTCGTACCAGACCGAAGGGCAGGAATGGGCAATGTGGGGATCTCCTGAAAGAATGGGTTTCCCGGAAACGGTTTTATTCCCCATTACGGCCCAGGCATTGCTGCCCTCAAAAAAACCAACCGGGGAATGACGGGTCTCGATATCGGCAACCAGACCTGCCATCCGGGCCAGGGATTCGTGGGTCTCTGTCAACAGTTTCAACGGGGGAACCGCCGAAGCAAGGTAATCCATGTCACTCAGATAGGCCTGCCCAAGCTCATCCCGGATAAAGGTGAGTACCGGATCCGTCTTGAATCCTGCAGCAAAGCTGTAGGCCATATAGCCGGCAACACTGACAATGTCGGACATCAGATAGTCGGTCTTGGGAATCTTTAACAGATCAAACTCAATGGGAACAGGCCTTGTATGAATATAATGATTGATGCCGTCAAGATAGGCCTGGCTCACGTTAAACGCCGGAGCGGTTTTGTCGGCTTTTTGAATATACTCTCGTCCAAACTGGTTTAATCTCAGGGTTCTAAAAAAAGCGTCGGTTGATTTCAATTTGGGACCCAGTATTTCCGCCAACTCTCCCTTTGCCAGACGGCGAAGCAGCTCCATATGAAAGAGTCGTTCCTGGGCATGAACATACCCAAGGGCATAGTAGGCATCTGTTTCATTTTTTGCGTAAATATGGGGGACCGCAAAGGTATCAAAGCGAACATCAACCGAATCCGTCAGGCCCGGAAGCGTTATGTTTCCGACTCGAACCGCTTTTTTTGAATTAAGATAATAGGTACCGGCGCCAACAATTATCAAAACAACAATTACCAATCCCATGCCTGCTCTTTTCATAAACCTGCCCATGATCGCTGCTCCCAAATAAAAAAAATAGATTATCGTGCCAAGGTCAAACTGCTGCGCTTCTTATCCGCAGACACAGCTGCAAAGTTGTCACCCCCTTAAGGATTCAACACCAATTCATGTTTTGAGTGGTTTTTAATTTCTTTGTCACTGAACCACCAATAACGCTTTTCGCCGTTAATAAAGGCATCAATCTGGTCTGTTCTGTGTTCATTCAACAGCCTGCCCGAGGTGCCTCCGGGAAGAACCGCAACCACCTTATCCGCATCACTCAAATCCGCCACCATCCGTAAAGAAGCGGTTACAAACGCATCATAGGGCGCGTTAAATTTATAATACCCGCGGTAAAGGGTTTCTCCAGAGCCGCCAAATTCGTATGAGCCCCCCCCTAAAAGAGATTTTCCAAACCCTTTTTGCCGGATCATGCTCACAAATTCTAATTTATGTATTTTGCCCCAGCGCCATTCTTCAGGGTTATTCCCAATTATATCTGCAAATTCGTCGGTCGCTTTTAACCCAGCCTGGTGAAATAAATCCTCCATGGTTTCTTTTTCCGGGGTCAGAACATCATCAAACCATTCAAACTCCCCTTCCAACACTTTTTTCAGCAGGTTCTCCTGCCAATAATACCAGTTACCAAGCATTACCGATGCAAGCGCCTCCCCCAGCTCATCTTTGTAAACCAGAATAGCAAAATTTCTATATACCGCCTGAAAAATTGAAGGGGCTGCCTTGTCAACATCATCCAGATAATCCCAGGATGCCAATATCTCCCCCATCTTTTTTGTATCCGAATGTTGTTTAAGGGCATTGGCCATTACCGGCGCAATTTTTTCCGCCATGAGATTTTTGGTATCCCTCATAAATTTCCAGTGGTCATCCACGGAAAATTTTTCTTTAGAATTAAACAATTGTTTTAACCTTCTGTAACGAAATGAAGGGGAGAAATGAGAGGAATAATAATAGGGGTATTGGGTATCGATGGTTTTATGGTTACAGTTCCCCAGCCACCCTCTTTCCGGATTAAAATTCTGGGGCATTTCATCCGCCTGAATCCAGCCCTTCCAATTGTCTGTGCTGTCTTTCACAACAAACGGGACCAGGCCTGTGTTTTCTGACCGGACCGGCAACTTGCCGGACACCTGCCATCCGATATTCCCTTGGGTATCTGCATAGGTGAAATTAAGGCAGATGGCCGTTATCTGGCCGATAGCCTGCCGTAAATCATCTGTGGATTTGGAATACAATACAGATCTCAACCCAAGCTCTTGCGCCATTCCCTCAAACATAGAAAATCTTAAGGTCATTAATTTGTCTGTCTTCAGGTCCTTTAAATTATCTGAAATCACAGGACCCCGCCGGGTCAGTTTAATTTTGTATTTTTCGTCACGAACTCCCCCTGGGGCGTCTTTATCTTTAACCTTGATAATTTCATCGATGACCTTAAATGCAATGGATTTTTCACCTTCAAGATATCTATCTGGATTTTGTGGATCCACGGTCTCAACATATAAATCCTGGGAATCCCCATAGGCATTTGTGACCCCGAATGCAACAGTGTCTGTTCTGCCGATCACCATCCCGGGAATCCCCGGGACATTAACCCCCACAGCCCTGAAATCCGGACAGAAAAGACCAATGGGATACCAGGGCCCTGGGAGTTTTGTTGCCTCCAGATGCGGGTCATTGCTGACGACAGGCTTATCCCCCAATGATAATGAAGCATTTGCTGCCCAGTTATTGCTGCCAATTTCAAGAGTGCTCCGCTCAAGAAATGATTTTATTTTAGCGTCTGCAAAAATATTTAAGTTCAGGGGTTCCCCATTGGCACCCCCCTGTGATGTTTGGTTATCAGCGCTGTCATCGGGATTTATATTAATCGGAAACAACGCCCTGGCTTTTTCAGGGCCCAGTTTTTCGATTAGCATCTGGGTGATTATTTCATCCTGAAGATTGGCAGAGGACCCCCATCCCATATAGTACAGAATGGACAAAGAGTCCGGGATGGTCCATTTCTCAGGCACAATGCCCACCAGTTTTAGTTTTATGGGAAAATTATCCTGTCGTGTTTCAATATAGGTGTTGACCCCATCCACATAACTTTGAAAAAACGCTTTTTCCTCATCAGACAGCATAGCCGCATGCTTTTGGGCATTTCTATAGAACCCGATTGCCCTCATTTTTTTATCCGTGGCAAGGGTTTTCTCGCCAAAAAACGCTGAAATACGTCCCTTTGACAACAGCTTTACAATTTCCATACTGAACAACCTGTCCTGGGCGGTAATGAATCCCTGGACAAAAAAAGCATCATGGCTATTTTTGGCATAAATATAGGCCATGTTTTTGGTGTCACGGAGAACCCTAACCGGTTTTTCTAACCCTGAAACAAATATCACACCGTCTTTCTGATGTTCATTAAACCTGGAAACAAAAAAATAACTGCCGAAAACAACGATTAAAAGAAGAATTAAAACGATCCGTTTCTTTGGGGTAAATTTCATCATAGTCCTCTCGTTTGTGGAAATCATCATATTACATACCGACTAAAGGCAACAATGCTTGGGTCTCTATTTGTTATTTCACAAATCCATATGTGACTGAAAATATTTTTTAACAGGCCTATCAGCTGCCGAAGGTCAGCTGGAGCGGCAAGGTTATATTTTTCTCAAAAACAATAATAAAACGTATAATCACAACCAGTAAAATAATCTGCTATATCTATCGTTCCAGGTTCGATGCCTCCTCCATGAGGAGCCATTATGGCAATTTTAAAAAGATAGGAATCTCATCAAAATGAATATTACCTCGATGGAACCTCAAAATCAAACCATAAACCCTGATAAGCTCAAAATTTTTGGTGACTACTTTTCCACGCTAAAACAGGGAGGAACCCATGAAAATAAGATCTTTGGCAGCATTCATCATTCCGGCAATTTTCACATTACTTTTTTGGGAATGTGGAAGCGAGCCCGTCGACAAAAAGGCAATCCACACCGCCCTGACTGCCTATTACAAATTCACCTCCTTTGGTGCAGGCGATGTAAAACATGTATATGCCAATGAATTTTCCAAGGGACATCACCAGCAATTTATTGACTGACAGCAGTCCCAGCATGCCACAGAAGGGGTAACCTGTACCTCCTGCATGTGCATCAACTAGGCATGCCGCCCACCCGCTCCCATACAAGTTTTGCCGGTTCAAAACAATGCCTGAGCTGCCATGAAATGATCAACAATAATTTCGGGCACTCCATTCACTCGTTTGCCAATTATGTGGGCTGCCATATGCCAAAAGTTGCAAAGAGCGCCGAATCAGGGAATATACGGAGCCATGTGTTTGTCACTCTTCTGCCCGAAGACACTCTGAAAAACCCTTTATATGGGACATCTAAGACCGACCAGTTTTCCCATGAATGAAGCCATGTTTTCTGGAAGTATGTCCCTATAAGAGATGGAAAAGGAAAAGCCGGCCTGGCTTGACCGGCTGAAAAAGGAAGGAAAACTTGAGACAGTTAAAGTTAAACCGCCATCCGCCGTTTTGGCTGGTGGCGGGTGGTCGACAGCTGTCGAATCTTCCTTTTATTTTCAATCAAAAATAAAATAAAAAAAATCCCTGATCAGCGTAAAGCCAACCAGGGATAATGGAAAAAAATCTATTAATGAACAGTCCTATTTGGCAGCATCTCTGGCCTGTTCAAGCCATTTGTTCCACTGGACTTGATTTTTTTCAATCCACTCTGCGGCATGGCGTTCCACATCCTTTTGGGATTTTTCGCCCTCACTCATTTTTGTATTCTGAGCACTAACGTCTGCCAGGGAAATCGAAAAAATCTCAAAGAATTTTTGGGCGGCCGGATTCTTCGCCATAAATTTTTTATTGGCAACGATACGAATATCGGAAAC
>JADGFI010000071.1 GCA_016743945.1 Desulfobacteraceae bacterium | reverse complement strand
CTTCGAAGACATGCTGCAACATATGCATCTCGTTCCGGCACACCGCTTGAAATTGTCAGCAAGGTGCTGTTACGCCATTCAAATTTGGCCACTACCCAAAAGTATCTTGGAAAAATAAGTGACTCAGAAGCAATCAGATGGATTGATTATTTACATGGATAACTCATAACTGACTGGGTTGGGTTGCACTGGATTCAACCCGATTTATATCAGTTAACAATAGATTTGATATCTTTGAGAATTCTTCTCCCTGAATACTCCACCTTCGGATAATAATCTTTGAGCCCACTCGATCAAAAAATATAATAACCTGATTTTCGGGAAACCCTTTCCAAGTTGGTAATTATACTGTATTTTCTGAGTATAATAAAACACACCTCTAAAATATTTTGGTATAATTTATGCTATTTGTTCTCAATAAACATGAAGGCTCATGATGAACTAAAATTTAACATTATGAAAAGCCAGAAAGACATTTAAAATAGAAAAAAGGAGCAGCCCCATGGAGGATCTCCATCGTAAACCTTTTGAACCCTGCCGGATGGGGGATCCCTTGATGACCCCTGAAGAGATTAAGGTCCAGAGAGCCAACATTCCATATTGGGAAATCGTTGACGTCAGTGGTGTGAAAAAATTACACAGGGAATTTAAGTTTAAAAACTTTCAACAAGCCCTGGCCTTTACCAACAGACTGGGAGAGATTGCAGAGAAAAGGGACCATCATCCATCCATCTTAACCGAGTGGGGCAGGGTTTGTGTGACTTGGTGGACCCATACGGTACAGGGGCTTCATATCAATGATTTTATCATGGCCGCCATGACGGACAGGCTTATATAGCGTATCCGATAGTTGAAAAATTACCGGCTGGATTTGACAAGGTTACCAAAATAAATTGAGCCAAACAGTATCAATTTTGATCATAAAAGGAAGATATTATGAAAAATGACGCTGATAATAAAAATGATGCCATTGAACTCAGATGCCCTGAATGTCAGGCGCAATTAAAGGAGAGGAGATCACGAGTGCCGGATAAATGCGAAATGGTTTGCGGTGGGTGCGGACAAAGTTTTGATGTATGAAATCTTGAAACACTGGATGCATTTAAAAAGAACTCTTGAGCCAATTTAAAAAGTGGAAGAATTTGTGATAAAAAGAATCTTGGAATGCTCATCAATCCTGAATAAGTCCCTTCTGAAATCATATCTTTATCAATGACAACGGTGAGACGATCCTTGGTTCTATTCCTGCTCCAAAGATCGACCAGTATCTTCTCTTCAAAGGGCCATTCCCAATCATCCGAAAGATCTCTAAAAACTGTCCCTGGAAGGGTGTTTATCTTTGGTTCGCCTTTGTCAGGGTCATAAACATATCCGCAATTGTGTACTTGGCATTGATACATATCTTTTGGATCAGCCATTTTCAATCTTCTGTTTTTTTGCATACGAAATTATAACGCAAACTTATTTTAGCAGTAAATCTGTCACTTAATAAGGTAGACGCATATTACTACGATTTTAATATTATATCCATTAGGCATGACGTTAAAATTCTAACATTTTGTACTTCTCTAAAAAAAATTATTCAGGGAATTTAAGGGTCACCTTTTCTCCATCGTCTTTTTCTTTCAACGTCACCTTCAATTCAACGCTGTCATTACGGATACCTAAAGCCAGAGGTGATTTGCCTTTTTTGGTTTCAATATGTGTCATTTCCCTTACTGCTTCTATTATTTTCGACCCTATTTCTGAGCCGGGTGAGGGCAACTCTGATTCGTGATATTTTGCCGTCACCTTGACATCGCCGTCAGCGGACCTGCTCACGGTTATTTCTTTCGCATTATGGCCTACACCGTGTAATGCGGCCAATGCCAGCCATTTTAAGGCAGCCTCATCTTTATCTTCGTCATTTTTTACAACAGACATTTCTTTGAGCGGATCGTTTGTAGCATAACAATCGCAAAGTTCCTGAACCTTTAAATGCACGTTTCGTTTTTCTTTCATTTGACAGCCTCCTTTGTTCGAAATTTAATTGCATGTGTAAGGGGTAAAAAAAAGATTTCTTAAAAAAGCTTAAACAGCCCTGTGGGCAAACTGTTATTTATTTGAAAATTCAATCTCGCACTGATCATTCAAATGGAGCCGGAAAATATAAATAGCCAGCGCAGTGACCGGAACGGCCAGCACAAACCCGAAAATAGGCAGCAGGGTAATTCCGATGACAATCAGTGCTGCGGCAGCGGCTAACATGATTGAACCCATCATAAGTTTAGAAATTTTCTGAGGAACACATTGTGTGGCTTTCATGACATCCTCCTTTGTATTAAAGATCTGACAGCATAAGATGTTGTCCCTTGAGAAGGTCTTGCTGTTTATACTCTTAAAGATAAGATCAAACTAATAAAAATCAAATTTGGTTGATCTAATTTTTTAAGTTCCAAAAATTAATAAAGTATTCAAAAAAAATGAGCATTCTTTTCCAATAATACCCAACTACCTCTGATTTCTATAATAGCCGGGTCAAAAGGATTCAGATATTTCCAATTTCTCAGGCTGGTAATATTCAATAAGAGTAACGCCACTTTGGCAAAATAATGTAACGCCTTTTGGAGACATTATCTTGCGGCCATATCCAGCATTTAAAATTAAATAAACACCCTGTCTATCCCGCCTTCAGACCTGGTTGAAAGCCAGGGATTATCGGTTATATTAACGTTACAGGATTTCGTCATTCTCCAACGAAAACAACCGTTACACTATTTGAATCTTTTCATCAGGCTGACACAGGAATCTGGGGTTAACAGCTATTTGCCCGCAATTTCTACATTGCCATCTGTCGGTATGTTCTTTTGTATGGCAGATTTTGGGTGGCTTTGACCCTTTGACGCCACACCAGTCTGATTTCATTCCCATACCCTGAACTTTGCAAATATTATTTGCATCCAAAGCAACATGGAGTTTTCCGGCTTTGAAATACTTAAGACAGGGATAATTATTGTTGACTGCCGGTTTTGATATTTTGGGACTTGGAATGGCAGAACTATGAATATAAGTCTTTCTTTTTAAAACGTTGGTTTATCCTAAACGATGAGAATTAGATCAAAATTTGTGAAATCATTTTTTGTTAATACCAATATTTTTTTTCTTTTTCATTTTAATATACCATTCCTCTTTACCATACATATTTTCTGAGCATTCAGGGCAAATACCATGGCTGAATGCTGCTTCGGAGTGATCCTGAATATAGGATTCAATTTGATTCCAATACCCTTTATCATCTCTAATTTTTTTGCAATTGGCACAAATCGGAAGTAATCCTTTCAAGGATTTATTTTCTTTTACCAGATGAAAAATAAACTGGTGTACAAATATCGCAAGAATAGAGATCCCCCCAACAGCAAAAATATTAATTAATAAACCATTAACCTTCCAGGGTAGCTGTGCAAGCAATATAAAATGTTGTGTAACAATGAAGATCATTATCATGACATAATGCTTAGGACGGATATTAAAAAGAAGAGCTGTAACGATAATAATTTGTAATAGACCACTATAATAGGAGGAGGCAAATCCATCTTTTGTCACAAAACACATTGATGAAATTGAAATTGAGAGCAAAAACACCGTTACAAAAATTATTGGATGAGAATATTTCTGATCTACTCTCTTGATGATAAAGACGGTAAGGGCTAAATAAATGGATACACCAATGCGGATCATCAATAGGAAAGCTCTATATTCCGGATAGATAAAATAATCTAATATGAAAAAAAGGGGAAATATTATCATTCCCAATTTTAATCCGAAGATGAAAGGTTTTATTTGCTCTCTCATTGTTTAATCCATCTTTTTGATTAAAAACTGAAAACATACCATAAAATCACTGTTTGTTCTATTTTTTCCAAAAAGATGAGCTAAGGAAATCTTGAACTACAATCCTGGAGAAAACTATACCGTGCAGTCTTCAGATTTTCATCATGGATAAAGTATTGTTTTGATATCGTTGAGAATTTAGCCCTTTGAATACTTTCAACAGGAATAATAATCCTTTAGTGACGGTTTTAAACATTAATTTTTGGAATTAAGTTTTTTAAGTCAATTATTAATAATTATGTTTTGAACAATTAACTTTTATTTAACGGGGAAGTCAATATGCAACTTTTCTTTATTCATGGTTCGGGTGGGTGCCGAGAGTCCTGGCAGCACCAGACAGAATATTTCAAAGGTTCGGAATCGATCAATCTACCGGGTCATCCAGACGGGGAATTATGCACATCGATCAAGGAATATACAACATGGCTTCGAACCTACATTCATGACAAGGGATACACTGATGTTGTGATAACTGGTCATTCGCTGGGAGGGGGTATCGTACTCCAATATGCCCTGGACTACCCTGAAGATCTTGCGGGAATTATTCTGATTGGAAGCGGCGGGAGATTAAAAGTTCACCCCGATTTTCTTAAAATGCTTGAAACTGCTGTGGCAGAACCATCACGGTTGGTTGATCTCAATGGAAACAATTACGACCTTATTGATCCCCCGCTGGCGGCTGTGATTAAAAATCGTGCCATTGAGAATACGCTGACGGCGTTTTTAAACGATATTAAAGCTTGCAACTCCTTTGATGTAATGGAGGCCCTGCCAACAATCACCGTACCCCTTCTTGCCATTGTCGGAGATAAAGATATCATGACACCGCCAAAATACACGAATTTCATGGTCGATAAAATAATCGGGGCGAAGTCGGTTATTATTCCGGGTGGGACCCATTTTGTCTTTGCTGAAAAGCCGGTCGAGGTAAATCAGGCCATTGAAGGATTTATCCGGGCACTATAGCCAGGCAACAATCAGACACCTTCAATTGAGCAGATAAAATGATGTTTGTTTTTCTGTACGATTGAACTCAACTGATTTACGAAACTCTGAGGAGTAAAAATATTGAGCAGGGATTGGTTGTGTGTGCCTGAGAGAGACGAAAGAATTAATTCTAACCACCACCACCTTTAACGTCTTCTGGGCCAATAAAGGAGGTAATTCGATCTTCCAATATCGCTTTTTGACTATCCAAAAAACAATCATTTTTTCGAATGTATTTTCAAAAAAGAGTTATACTCGGCCTCCAAATTTTTGGGGTAGGATCACATGGAGGATCAACTGTTGTATACCAATTATCGGGCATTATCTGCCATCGCTCAAAAACTCAGAGCCAGCCCGAGTGAGGAGCCGGTCACGTTGTCCCCAAAAAGATAGCGTGCAACGATCCTGAACCTGGAAGTGAATTTCAAATAGGCCGTTGAATCAAATTCAAAACCAGCCCCCAACGTACTGAGGCGGTCAAAACCAAGCGCCCCCCGCTGGGGGCCGAAAAAGCCTGTAACAGAAGTTTCCAGAACATAGCGCAAGGGACTCTGGAGCATTGTGATTCCGGTCGGTGCTCGCCACCTGGCCCACAGATTAATAGAATTGTTTTCTGAACTGCCTTTCAGGCCGTTGGAAGTACTCCCAAAGGATTGAAGGTGAATCCTTGTATAGCGCAATTCAATATCGATTGTTAATCGTCTTATAGTTTTTATAAAATGAAATAGGGTTTGTCAATTTGGTAAAAATACTTATAGTGACCATCAAAAACCATAATCTTAAATTTTTCAAGCCATCTTAGCGATAAATGATTTTTACTAACGACTATAGATGGTATATATACGGGTGATGGCCTCCACATTGGCACCGAGTATATCCATTTCAAATATTCTCCCCCTGAAGATCAAATAAAAACAATTTCGAAACCTTGTTGAAAAGTTGTATAATCTTTTCATTGCCAGTTCATAATGGCACAAAAACAACCAATTAAATCATGGGAGGCCATAAATCTTCAACCAAAAAGCTCAAATATTCTCTTCTTAAAACTTTTTTTAATTTCATTAAAAATTCAATTGATCAAAGCATATCCAATCCATGTGACTCTCCCATACTGAAAAAGACATTCAAAGCGGTAAAGAGTCAACCATGGACAATTCTTGATAAAGATGTGGTAGATGAAATAATTTTCAAAACAGGCAATTTCAGAAACAGGTTGATGCTTGAATTAATGGCAAGAGGGAGTATGAAGATTGGTGAAGTTTTGAAACTGAGAGCAAATAATGTGAATGATCGAAAGCTGTTCTTGTCTGATCCAAAAAGTGGTCGTGAATCTGAAGTAGTTTTTATTACCAAAAAAATTGCAGATCGTTTGCGTGAGTATATAGTGTCTGAAAATATCAAGGATGATGACAGAATTTTTCCTCTTGGATATACCAGGACGCGTGAGATTGTTAAAAATGCTGGTAATAAAATAGGTGTGTTTGTAAAACCGTATGATCTCAGACGGCATGCACCGCGACCTATGCAAGCAGATCCGGAGTTCCGATTGAAATAATGTCAAAGACCATTTTACGTCATTCAAATTTATCGACCACAGAAAGGTATCTCGGAAAAGTCAGTGACAATAAAGCCATCTATTGGATAGAAAATATTTACAGATAAAAAAATAAAGGGGGTTGGATAATTTTCAATCCCCCTTTATACTTTTTCTCCGTAATGGCTTGAAAAGCCAGTGCTCACCTATCTTTGGTAGGAATATAGAGACCTTTCATAGACATAGTCAACGCTGGTTTTGAGCCAACTTCTAAGCGTCATAGCCTATCGTAACTTCAGTAAATCTTCCAGAACAGGGCTTATTTGGGCTTGTATCTCTTGAGCAATTAATCTTTCCCTTATCTTTTGTATCCTTGCAACTCTCCCCACGACACCTCTTTGTTTAGCCCTAAAATGATAAGATCTATCTGCAGTGAACGGTTTTTCGGATTCAACCATTACCCTTCTGTTTTTTGCTGGAACTGGAACGACAGCACCATGGATTGGTAGAAAACTATCGGTTATAATGTCATATATCTTAGAGCTAACTAACTCTATAATTGCACGAGCCTTGAGATCTTCGCTTGGTTTCTCTATAGTGCTATATGTAGGAAAGACCTTCTGAGAAGATGTACCATAGTTAAATGCCAAAATTTCTTGGCAGTGGTAAAAAAGATTTGACAATGAATCCATTTCTTTTACCGACCTGTTAGTAAATTCTTCATTAGCGACATCCACTACATCATCCGCAAGTTGGACAAACTCTTCTTCTAAATTTTCTTTCTCACGTAATCTTGCCTTGAGTGCGTAATACCTTTCCCAAAATTTTTCCATTATTAATTCTCCAGTAATTCTACTGTTGATTTAAATAATGTTATGCTGTCGAGAATAGCCATATTGGAAAACATTAATATCCTTCTGGAGTGTTGTTCCATTTTTCCCATAATATCATACAGTTTGGCAACGTCTTGCCCTGGATTGTATTGTCCTATATCCCAACCGTCATGCCACTTACAGCAATTGTCAATGAGCGGTTGAAGCAGATCAAGGTATTTTATGATTTGCTTAGTTGAATTCTGAACGCCTCTTAGTTCTTTAGCAAATGGTGTTATATTATACTTATCTGTGGATATTTCTTCTGAATCAAAGATGTCCTTTTTAAAATCTTGATTAAAGCCATCCAAGATAGAGGCATGGTCGGTTAAATCGTCGAAATATCCGCTAAACGTACTTGCTGTTGTTGAGCTTTGATTCATTGACCCATTTGTACGGGTAGTCAAACAACATTCTCTCAATGCCTGAGATTGCGTGTGTGCTACCTTGAAATAATCCAATGCAACAATACACTTTGCAAACTTTTTTTTATAATTGCTGTCTATTGTGCCCTTGGTTTTAAATACAGAGTAAATTGAGCATATACTCCCAAATGCGGACAAGGTTTCAATAATCATGATTTGTGTCCTTTCATGCTTGAAATTGGTTGAATAAATAGGAGGACTGAAAGAATAGAATATCGTGAAAATCAGAATATGTTGCGAGTATAATAACAATTTTTGGGAGGAATATACAATCTTTTTTTTTTAAAATTTCCAAATGGTGACGTTTCTATTAATACACCTGCTATATAGCCATCCATCTATTATAAGGAAGATAGCCCAAAAGAAAAATTTGTACATGTTCAGAGGGGTTGAATGACTATGGAGTTATTAAACCCAAGATAAGTCAGGGTCTTGTCCTTTAAAAT
>JADGFI010000070.1 GCA_016743945.1 Desulfobacteraceae bacterium | reverse complement strand
GCTTAAACACAGCCTCGGCTATGGAAGGCGGAGCTGAGTCTGGGAATGGGGCCACACTGCTGACATTTATTTCGCAAAGGACATAGGTGTCTTCTCCCGATGCCTTTTTTCGTCCGAACAAAAAGTCACAGTCCCAAAGTATAGGTAATCTTTCAGTGTTGATCTCAAGTATTCTTTGCATCTCCGGTACCCATTTTTGTTCTACCTTTTGTTTTAACGCTTGAAATTCTGGTACAGTCGGAGGGTGATACAAACGGGGACCGGGTTGGGGAGCCTCAGATGGAAGTGAGTTCGGCGGTATCGGGAATAGCGCATTGATAGCTTGGTGTCCGAATCCGACGATTTTATCTTTCACCAGATAACAGCGAACCAGACCCTCTGGTAGTCGATCTTGGTAGGCCTGATCAATCATCTTTTCGTCGGCCATTGAAAAATACGACTCACATCTTGTAAAAAAGTCTTCTAAACGGATCTCTTTTTCTATGCTACCCCGTTTCGCATGGCGGACACGTACAATGTCTTCATGCTTCGACAAAGCATCCCCTGACAGCAACTCTACTTTCCATACACCATTCCCGCCGTTTCCTCGGTACTGTTTAAGTACCCGAACTCTTCCAGAAGCCAGGCTTTTCGGTAGCTCACACCGAAGCTGATCTATACTGGAATACAATAGCGTATCGCATCCCCATTCCATATTTCGGGTTTGATATAAGACTTCCTTGGTTCCCATTTTCAAAATGATCTCTGGATGTGTGCTGACAAAAGTCCCCTTATCAGCAATATCCAAAAGCATTGAGTTAAGCTTTGAACGGTCACGTCCGTCTTGAATAGGATTCATCCAGGCCAGGACCACATCAACGCTCATTAACTGCTGCCGAACCTCTTCACAAAAATCATCGTTATAAACTGCCGGTTCGGCATGAATACCTAATTTTGCCAATGAGTCGAATATTGAGGCCAACCTATTATTGTCAGTTGTCGCTTTTCGCCTTGCATCGTAATCCCCAGGATAAAGAATTGCAACTTTCCCATAACTTTTGCGTTTCATGAAAACTCCCTTAATTGAGCTGATAAATAGAGATACCCCTTAATTACCTAATATGAACAGGTAGCAGCTAATTCCCCAATCACCTTTCTACTCCTCGGCTTAATTTCTTTGATTTTATTATTTTCAGATATATATCATTAAAAATAATGCCAAATCCACAACAGTCAATTATGGTATAAAGCATTACTATGCATGACTTTGAAAAATACAGGACTGGAAAAAGCACTGTTGGGGCTTCAAAAAATTAAAAATATTCCTCTTGACCTTGCCCTTTTGAACCTTTATTTTATCTGCCGTTCGTGCATTCGTTGTTACTGAAGTTGATTTTCTTTCTGTTGCTTGAGCTGTTAATTCTTTTGTTCTGACTGTTGTTGATCTTGATCCTGATGTTCTGAATGATGCTGACAAATTTGGGCTGGGTAGCTTGTAGCTGCCTGGCCCTTTCTTTTTAGTTATTGTTGACTGAAAAATTGGATTGTCGAAGTCTATGATAATTATCCTAAGGTGGAGTATCCAGAAACCTTAATTATTAAGGATACCAGAAATATACATCAACTGATCTTTCCTTAAAAAAACAACCGGAATAAACAGTCTGAATAATTGTATTATCTTTTTTTTTGGTTTATATGTATCCATATTTCTTTATCACCCGAACAAAAAGGTTAAACATGGATTTTAAAATCAAAGATAAAATCGCACTGGTCACTGCGGCCACAAGAGGACTGGGACGAGGTTGTGCAGAACAGTTGGCAGCAGAAGGCTGTAGAATAGCCATCTGTTCCAGAAATGAAGTTGAAGCTAAAAAAGCAGCACAGGAAATATCAAAAGCAACTCATACACAGGTGTCAGGGTTTGGGGCTGACATGAGCAAACCGGAGGATATCGCAAACTTAATCAAAGCGGTCCAAAGCGATTTTGGTGATCCGGATATCCTGGTGGTCAATGCGGGCGGACCGGCTCCGGGGAACTTTGCCACCACACCCCTGGAAGAATACGAAAAAGGCATTAACCTGAACCTGATGAGTGCCGTACGCCTGATTCACGGCCTTGTGCCGGCGATGAAACAAAAACAATGGGGCAGGATTATTGCCATTACTTCCATATCTGTCAAACAGCCCATCGCTACCCTACTGCTCTCCAATACAGCCCGGGCCGGACTCACCGGATTTTTAAAAACCGTTTCCACGGAACTTGCCCCGGACGGTATTACAGTGAATGCCATTTTGCCAGGCATCCATAAAACCGGCCGTATTGATCAACTGGCCCGTCATCGGGCAGAGCAGGAAAATAAGACTCCTGAACAGATCATCCAGGAGATGACGAACAATATTCCCAGCAAAACCATGGGCGATCCGTCTGATTTTGGTGCTATGGCCGCCTTTCTGGCCAGTGATCATGCCAAGTATATCACAGGGCAGAACATCCTGCTTGACGGCGGCAATTTTCCAGGACTTTTGTAGACACGCCCGGAACGTCAAGATAGGGACTGGCTTGTCCATCTGTTCCTACTCATGGTGCTTTTTGGGCGCCATACCTTTTTTTATCTTTCCATAGCTTCAAGGATAACCTTCATTATTCGGCTGCTTTGTGCAAATCCCTGGTCATTGGAGAAAATTTCGGATGGAGACTGGATATAAGGGTCTGAACCAAGTTTCTGGCCGCTGTCTCTGAAAAAAGTGTCAGCATTTTTCTGGGTGATTTCTGGATGGAACTGAAGCCCTACAACTCTGTTGTTCCAAGTAAACCCTTGATTAGGACAGGCCTGATTTTCAGCAATGGCAATGGAACCATCGGGTAGATCAAACGTGTCATCGTGCCAGTGAAAGACTTCTATTTCGTTTGTGATTATATCGGACAGAATGGTGTTTTTATCCCGTTCAGGGGAGTGATAGGAAACCATCCGATTTCTCGATGCTTATTTCTTTGAATACGGCCTCCAAGCGCATGGGCAATGAGTTATATCCCCGCCCAGGATGATAAGCCAGTCAAAATCCCGTATAGGAGGGAGAGCTTCATTCAAGTAGAGGAGAGTAGATGTTATGGGATGATCCATGGCCTTAAGGGCGTATTTGATGCTGCCAGGTCCGTCGCATTTTCCATGCTGAAGATAATGAATTTTCATGCTAAATTTTCCTCAATTGTGGTGCTGACTTTCCCATAAGAAGACGGGGAAGTCAATATGAGATACGCCCTCGCTGGGAGCGGAATCTCATTCAAGGAGAATTATCCTTATCCTGAGAATTCAGTCGGCGAAATCGTCATGGATACCAAAAGGATACATAACCGGAAGTCTGGATTAAAATTGATGCCAATCATGCAAGTTATATTGACTCTTGTGAACTGACAAAACCAGGTTTGGAGAGTCTAAAGCTAACCCAGTGATTGATCTGCAATCCCCAACATTACTTTTTCCAGTTTTGGCCTATCGAAAATTACATCAAGCCAGCTTAAATACAATATATATTCATTCGGGTTGTGGCCATTGGTTTGCAAAAGCGTTTGCTTTTACATAATAATTTGATTAATTATGAACCTGAAAAGGTTTTTAAACTATTGAGTATCAACAGTTTTGGAGTCAGTTAAGTAAATGTTTCAGGAATTCAAAAAATACTCTAAAGAAAATAGAATTGATTTCTCGATCAATCCTGCGACTTTGGCTTTTCGAGACAACAGTGTTGAGAGAGTGTTCACAAAAGCCTATTTTCAGAGTAACCTGAAAGTGGGTCGTGTATGTCATTTAGTAGCTATTTTTTTTTATGGTATATTTGCCTATTGGGAAGCAAATATAACGAATCCATCCACCGCTAATATCTGGCTTTGGGTTTTTCTATCTGTGGCTTTTGTCTTTCTTTTCGGCTTCTCCCTCTCTTTTCTTGCGCAAAATTTTTATGAAA
This sequence comes from Desulfobacteraceae bacterium, assembly GCA_016743945.1. Taxonomy (GTDB): domain Bacteria; phylum Desulfobacterota; class Desulfobacteria; order Desulfobacterales; family Desulfobacteraceae; genus NBML01. The sequence continues at coordinate 4,872 of JADGFI010000070.1, read as the reverse complement.
AGTACTGGCAACAAATTTTTGCATTTTATGTTCTAATGACTGGAATTGGGCTTGCGGTTGTCACCGTAACATCAAGTCCCTATTATCCTATTTACAATTTTGTAGGAGTTATCTTCTGTTTGATTTTCTGTTACTGCTTCATTCGGATAGCGTTTGTCGGGGCTGTCGGAATGGGAAATTTGATCGTCGTGATTTATATTGCAAGTAGCTATTTTTTTACTGAATATCCTCTAAAACAATTTTTAACTGATTCTTTTTACCTATTTGGAATTAATTTATTAGGAATGATGGTTAGTTACTCTCTTGAACTCATGTCACGCCGTGATTTTATACTTAATGAAATGTTGAAACGTGCTGAGAATAAAACAAAAGAGATGAACATCAACCTCGAACATATTGTTAAGGATCGAACCAAGGAGCTTGTCAAGGGCAATCAGGATTTAAAAGTTGCGTTTCAAAGAGAAAAAGAGTTAGTTTCGAAATTGGAAAATGAGGAGTTCATATTACAAAAAAGCTTGGACTCCTTACAACAACAGCAGCAGTTACTTGATTCCATCGGCCAAATAGCTCATGTCGGTGGTTGGTCAATCGATACAAAAACAAACAAATTAACCTGGACCAAGGAAGTCTATCGTATTTTCGAAATAGAGGGGAAATTCACCCCGACTATAGAAAATACCATTAGTTTTTGGATGCCTGAATCCAGGACTATAATATCGAGTGCGTTAGAGACGTTAATGAACTCGGGTGAACCCTATGATCTAATTTTAAAAATAAAAACAGTAAAAGGTAACTTGCGTTGGGCTCATGCGGTTGGTGATGCTAATATCAAAGATGGCAACATTGTCAGCATACATGGAAGTTTTCAAGATATCACAGAACGTAAACTAATTGAAAAGAAAAGAAAACAACTTGAGGCTAAGCTTCAGCAATCTCATAAAATGGAATCCATAGGCACTCTTGCAGGTGGTATCGCACATGATTTTAACAACATCCTTTTTCCAATTTTAGGTTATTCTGAAATGTTATTAGATGATGTCTCTAAAGACAGTCCATTTCGAGACAGTCTTAGTCAGATCTATACCGGTGCCAGAAGAGCCAGCGAACTGGTAAAACAAATTCTTACATTTTCACGTCAGGAAAATGGTGAATTGAAATTGATGAAGATGCAGCCGATTCTTAAAGAAGCATTGAAACTTATCAGGTCTACAATTCCTACAACAATTGAGATCGAACAGGATATCAGTCCAGCCTGTGGTGTGATTAAAGCTGATCCCACACAAATACATCAGATTGTAATGAACCTTGCAACCAATGCTTATCATGCCATGGAGGATGCCCTAGGAGAACTGAAAGTAAGCCTCAACGAAGTAGAACTTGGAGGGCTGGATCTGGTCAATCCAGATATGGCAACAGGGGTTTATGCCTGCCTCACAGTCGCAGATACAGGCAAAGGGATGGATAAAAATTTAACAAATAAAATCTTTGATCCATTTTTCACCACCAAGGAAAAAGGTAAAGGCACAGGCATGGGATTGTCTGTTGTTCATGGTATTGTGAAAAGTATGAACGGAGCTATTCAGGTTTATAGCGAACCAGGCAAAGGAACTGTCTTTAATGTATATCTGCCGGTGGAAAAGAGTTTTTCTACAGAACAAATATCCAATTCAAACGTAAAAATTCAAACAGGTACTGAGCAGATCCTTCTTGTAGATGATGAAGAGGCAATTCTTTCAATGGAAAAACAGATGCTGGAGCGTTTGGGTTATCAAGTGACTCCCCAGACCAGCAGTATAGAAGCCCTTGAATCTTTCCGTTCAGATCCTGACAAATTTGATCTGGTCATAACAGATATGGCAATGCCAAATATACCTGGAAACAAACTTGCAATTGAATTAAATAAAATACGTCCTGACATCCCCATATTGCTTTGTACCGGGTTCAGTGAAATTATGTCTGAAGAAAAGGCGACTCCACTGGGTATTAAGGGGTTTTTATTGAAGCCGATTGTGATGAAGGATCTTGCCCAAAAGATACGTGAAGTGCTGGATAGTAACAAGACTGAAAATACAAATTAATTTCCCCACATCTTGTGGTAGGAGAGAATGATTCACGGTTCAGCTATATGGACCGAAACCAATGCCAGATGGTATTATTGAATATTAATCTCTATAATATATAAATCACATTTCAGCCCATTCCGACAAAGTTTTTTCCATGATTTCAGCTCGATAAAATTCCTGAAATACCAAAAGTAATAGTCAACCCCACAATGACCTATTCCATCGGTTTTTAAAGACTTAGTCGGTCTTCGTTGATACCATTAATGATCGTTTTCAGAGATGATTGCCTTAATATAAAAATCAAGAGGGCCATCAATGGAATCGATATTAAGGTGTTCATCTTCTGGGTTGCAATTCATAGCCAAGGCAAAACCATGCAAATAATCTACAACCAAATCCAAAGCATTTTTAAGTACCGTCACATCCAAATTTAATGGTTTTAATGCGATATAAAATCTTTGTATAAATATTTCGGATGGTCCTTCAGATTCCATTGTTAATAAAGTTTCCAATAAGCCAGGATGTTCTTTTAATAGCTTTAGATAGCTCTTACAAAGAAGTATCAAGGCATTTTGCCAACTTTCATTACCCATAGGTTCGTAGATCTCCTTGATTAAAGAGGTCGTGACTGCTTCTAACAATTCACTTTTATTTGAGAAATAATAATAAATAGCCATAGCATCCACATTGAGAGCTGCAGCAAGTTTACGAATACTTGGAACTTTTCCTTCTGAGCGCATCAGCTTTTTTACACGATTTAAGATGCCTGATGACGTTAATTTATTTTTTAAACCCTTTGGACGGCCCCTTTTTTTTTCATTGACAGCCATTTTAACTCCCTGTATAAACATTTTTAAAAATTCTACATTGTAGAATACACTTTATACAAACATGACGATTAGAGCAAGCGATTTTTTGGAGTTCAGTTCTAATTCCAAAACATTACATTTAATAATTTTGAGAGGGGAACATGTCAAATATTGTATATATTGCAACAAGCATAGATGGATATATTTCTGATAAGGATGGTGGATTGGATTGGTTGCAGATGGTACCTAATCCAGACAGTTTAGATTTCGGATGGGAAAATTTTATGAACAGCATTGATGCAGTTGTTATGGGTCGTAAAACTTTTGAAAAAGTTTGTAGCTTTGACTGTGACTGGCCTTATAAAAAGCCGGTATTTATTCTTAGCAGTTCATTGAAATCATTACCTGAAGGATATGAAGAGAAAGCCGAACTCATAGAAGGTCCACTTTCAGGGATTCTGAAAATCATCAAAAGCAAGGGATACGAAAACCTTTATATTGATGGTGGTGTTGCTGTTCAAAATTTCCTAAAGGACGATTTAATTGATGAAATGATCATAACAGTTATTCCCGTACTTCTCGGAGGAGGTACTCCCTTGTTTGCAGAATTGCCGAAACAGATGGAATTCGAATGCATTAAATCAGAAGCGCTCCTTAACGCCCTGGTTCAAACTCAATACCGTAGGAAAAGATAACCGAAAATGAAGGGCTCTCAATCCTGCAACAAAGAGAGCCCTTTGTTTAAAAGGTGTTAACTTCTTTTGGCAGTAGTGGCTGTAATCAAAATCCGACCGGTGGGTACTTGTATTCATAGTAGGCCTAGGCCATAACAATTACATATACCACTATTAATAGACCTAATTTATCATGCTGTGACATGGTGTTTCATTCCAGCAATCCAGTATGTCAAAGGGGGAGCATCCAGATTTGTAATGTACAATACAAGAGGACAGTTCAAATCCAGAGTGCATTACCCATGTGATCAAAAGGCGTATTCAAAAATTTCTTAGATTCAAAAATTGATTGGATAGAGTCCAATCAAGCAGGTCACCATGACTTGGATGTCTTTGGTTTGTGACCTTTTTCGTTTTGGTTGTCAGGAATATTTGTTCTATCCTGTTTTCGTTCAGCATCTATCTCATTTAAGATGTCCAATAATTCATCCTTGCTCAGGCCACTTACAGAATTCCGATTGGTTGACATATAAGCTCTTGTCTCCTCTTTTATGAATTTTAGTTGATTGTACCGAGAATTAATTAATGAAGAAAATAGTCATTTTTCGTACAATGTCAAGTTAGGTATCTTATTTGCGCCTTCACAGCAACAGCATACACCTGTACTTAAAGGTTCTAAAAGGCTTTTTTTCAGGTAAATTTTACTCCTCATCAACATGGAGTTAAATTTGTAATTTTCAACACAATAGAGGATGCGGATTCAATCAAAACCCGGGGGAGGAGAATGAGGTTTACCCATGACCACATAAAGGCAATCTTTACAGTGATATTCCCATGTTCTAAAACAGAGTTGTGACCAGATTTGATCAAACCCTTTACGAATTTTATAGCAGAACCATCTGTGATCTTATTTTCTGATTTATAGCAGGTTCGGCCAGCTTGTTCGATTAGGTTAGTTATAAAACCTCAGGTGGTATTGCATTGGGTGTGGACATACAGGAAGAACTGAACCGCTTCGCGGAAGCTGCCTCGGCATATTTTAAAGTAGCATAAAGTTTTAAAGGCTTCTAAAAAACTGGTTTGCCAAAGTCTTTGGGCATGCTTACCGGAGAACGGGGGGTGGAACGCCCGCAACATTTTCGCCAGTCATGTCATTTGCAAAAAAACGCAAATGAAACGCCTGTCATAAATATTGCAATGGCTATAAGTCTTAGAATTCAATCTATGAACCATATGATTCTACACCGTCTTTCACATTACACCATAAAAAATTATATGGCCTCTGTTGAGCGACTTGCAAAATATCACAATAAGCCCCCAGACCTT
>JADGFI010000006.1 GCA_016743945.1 Desulfobacteraceae bacterium | reverse complement strand
AATAAATTTTTTTTTAAAACTTAATTTGTGTAAGGTGGATTAAACAAGTAAAATGAGCGAAATTTATTTCATACGGCATGGTCAGGCATCCTTTGGATCAAAAAATTATGACAGGCTATCTGAAAAAGGCGTCTTGCAGGCAAAAATACTCGGCCGGCATATAGCTTTCCTGGGGGTGAGATTTGATGCCATCTGTTTTGGTGAAATGGAGCGCCAGGAAAGAACAGCCAAAGAGATGACAAATGCCTATCGTGAACAAGGAATTTTTGTCCCAAAGCCTGTGGTTGACGCCTCCTTTAACGAGTATGATTCCGCATTGGTATGGGATTTTCAAACAAAGATGATGCTAAAGGATGACCCAGGGCTTTTAGATGAACTTGAGCAGGATCAGACCAACAAAAAAGCAATAGAGATCTCCTGGCAGGTGATGAGCGCATCCATAACAAGGATTAAATACAACAGTCGCAATATAAGCCTGGCAGGTTTTAATGAGATTACCCACCTGGAATTAACGGGTGACAAAACACTTTTAACATAGAGATAAAAAAGGAGATATAAATGGATTTTACCATACCGGAAAAAACACAAATCATCGTTGAAATGATGGATGAATTTATTAAAAAAGAACTCTACCCCCTTGAAAAGGATCTTGGGTCCAATGATTATGATGCCCTTGAACGAGAGCTGGATAAGAAACGCAAGATCGTAAAACAGATGGAATTGTGGGCCCCCAACCACCCAAAAGAATTTGGCGGCATGGGACTTACCTTAATGGAGCATGCCCTGGTTTCAGAGGTCTTAGGTCAGTCGAGCCTTGGCCATTATGTTTTCGGGTGCCAGGCTCCGGATGCGGGTAATATTGAAATCCTCCACCTGCACGGAACCCACGCTCAGAAAGAACAATACCTAAGGCCCCTGGTTGACGGAAAAATTAGAAGTTGTTTTTCAATGACCGAAGTTGACATGCCAGGATCAAATCCTGTCATGCTTGAAACCACGGCGGTTAAGGAGGGTGACGAGTATGTGATCAACGGTCATAAATGGTATTCTTCTTCCGCAGATGGCGCAGAGTTTGCCATTGTCATGGCCGTGACAAACCCTGAAAACTCCACCTACCTCCAGGCCAGCATGATTCTTGTTCCAACAGATACCAAGGGGTTCAACCTGGTCAGAAACATCCCCGTCATGGGCCACACAGGAGGCGGCTATTTTAGTCATGGTGAGATAATTTACCAGAACTGCCGTGTTCCCACGGAGAATATTCTCGGCGGAGAAGGGCAGGGGTTTGTCATGGCCCAGGACAGGCTCGGACCCGGAAGGATCCACCACTGCATGCGCTGGATCGGCATTTGCAACAGGGCCTTTGACCTGATGTGCAGGCGGGCACTTGAAAGGACCATCGCACCGGGTAAAAAGCTTGCCTCAAAGCAGATTGTTCAAGCATGGATCGCCGAGTGCGCAGCAGATATTCATGCCGCCAGGCTTATGGTGCTCCATGCTGCCTGGATGATCGATAATGTGGGGGCTTCGGCTGCCAGAAAGGAAATATCCATGATCAAGTATGTGGTGGCAAACACCCTTCAAAAGGTGCTTGATACGGCTATTCAGGTCCACGGGGGCCTGGGCATGTCTTCGGACACGGTTCTGTCATACTTTTGGTGTCATGAACGGGGGGCCAGAATTTATGACGGTGCCGATGAGGCTCACAAGATATCCGTGGCCAAAAGAATTTTAAGAAATTATATGGATTAGCCGCACAACCATGGATATTAAGATGGGGCTAATTAAGATTGGGGATATTAAGAGGGGGGATAATAAACATGAAGGATGTGATTGATACGCCGACAAAAATCAGGGAAGGTGAGGAATTGGATGTTTCAACCCTTGAAACTTTTTTAAAGGATGAGATAAAAGGATTGTCAGGCCCCTTTGACGTGAAGCAGTTCCCTTCGGGCTTTTCAAACCTGACCTACCAGATAACAGCCGGTGGCAGGGAACTGATCCTGCGACGTCCCCCCTTTGGAACCAAGGCAAAATCTGCCCACGACATGGGGAGGGAATTTAATATATTAACGGCACTTTATTCTGTTTTTCCCTATTGTCCCAAACCCTATGTATATTCCGAAGATGAATCTATCATCGGTTCATCCTTTTATGTCATGGGAAAACTCCAGGGAATTATTCTTAGAAAAAATCTGCCAAAGGGGTTGTCTTTTACTCCGGAAGAGGCCAGACTTTTAAGTCAGTCTTCCCTTGATATCCAGCATCAGCTCCATTCTGTGAATTATCGTTCCATTGGACTTGAAAATTTCGGAAAACCCCAGGGGTATGTACGCCGGCAGGTGGAAGGGTGGAGCAAACGATATCGGAACGCAAGAACGGCTGATGCCCCTGATTTTGAAGCGGTCATGGCATGGCTGGACACACATCAGCCCCCGGACTGTGAAAAGCCGGGAATCATTCACAACGACTACAAGCTGGATAACCTGGTGCTGGATCCTGAAAATCCCACAAAGATAGTCGGGGTGCTGGACTGGGAAATGGCAACCCTGGGAGATCCGCTCATGGACCTGGGAAGTTCGCTTGCCTACTGGGTCCAGAAAAGTGATTCAGCGGAAATGATTGGCATGAGGAGCCTGCCAACCCACCTTGACGGTTTTTTGGCAAGAGAAGAACTGGTGGAACGGTATCTTGAAAAATCGGGGTTGAAAATTGACAGTTTTGATTTTTATCTTGTTTTCGGCATGTTTCGTCTGGCGGGTATCGCCCAGCAGATTTACTATCGTTACTTTCACGGCCAGACAAAGGACAAGCGGTTTGCCATGCTTATTTTTGCCGTTGGAATTCTTGAAAAAGAAGCCAAAAAGATAATTTTGAAAAGATAATGGGATGCAGTTGATCCATTATCCCCGGAAATTTTAAAAGGTAGTAAAAGAGGATCAGATGAAATACACCGAATTTATCGACAGTGTTCCCGATTCAAGGCTTGATATATGCCGGGCTGTCTTTATTGCAAACCGGGAAAAAATAAAGATAAAAAAGGAAAAAACCATACTCAAGAATCTGGAAAAAATATTTGATGCCACTTTAAAAATTGGAATTGAAAAAGGTTTTCAGGCAATGACCATGCGGGATTTGAGCAGTGGCGCCGGTTTGAGCATGGGGGGGCTCTATTCATATTTTTCAAGTAAAGATGAGATTCTCAGGGCCTCTTTAAGTGAAGGGCGGAAGATTGTCTGGCAGATTCTGGATGAATTCATCCAAGGAGAAACAGCGCCAATTGCCAAACTTGAAATCGCCCTGGAGGTTCATCTTTTTCTAACCGAAAAATTGCATAAGTGGTTTTACTTTTCATATATGGAGGCCAAAAATTTAAACCCTGAAGACAGAAAAAATGCGGTTCAAAGTGAGCTGTACACGGAAAAATTGATCGAAGGCATATTGATCGACGGGCAAAAAACAGGTGTCTTCAGGCAAACAAACCATAAACTGGCCGCAAGTGTTATAAAAGCGATGCTCCAGGACTGGTATTTGAAACGGGGTAAATATTCAAGAAGAAACATAACGGTGGATCAATATGCCCACTTTATAATTGGGTTTATTCGTCCCTTTTATCTTAAATCATAGGGGCGTTTTATGAAATAAAGCGAGCACTCGCTCAATTTTATTGACATCGCTTTTTTATAGCTATAATATAATTTTTATAAGAATGAACTCACAATCATATAATACTTCGATAGCCTAGAGGTAAGCAATAAGTAAGACAACGATTGCACATCGGTGAAAATCGGAAAAATTGGGGTTGCTTATGGATATGAAGCGCGATTATTATGAGGATGTTCGTCTGATCTCATCGCCGGTTGTCGGTTTCTGGTTTGCGGCGTTTCTGGTATTTTTGTATTTGTTTCCCTCTTTTGTGGATAATTATTATATTTATGTCGCCAATTATATTGCCATCAATATCATTGTGGTCACCGGTCTGAATCTTCTGGTGGGGTATACGGGTCAGATATCCCTGGGTCATGCCGGTTTTTTCGCCATTGGCGCCTATGGCACCGTGATCCTCATGACCAAGGTCGGATTTTCATTTTTATTGGCTCTGCCCTGTGCAGCCCTGGTAGCTGCGGGGTTTGGGTTTCTTCTAGGACTGCCTGCCCTGCGTCTTGAAGGTCCCTATCTTTCCATTGCCACCCTGGGATTCGGTCTGACCATTACCCAGATCATCGGCCGTATTGAGCTGTTCGGCGGCCGGGAAGGGCTCCATGCACCGGATATCGTCATGGGTCCCTGGATCATTGATACGGATAAAGAATTTTATTTTTTGTTGATCACCCTGACCATTTTACTGCTGCTTTTTATGCGAAATTTAATTAAAACCCGGGTGGGTAGGGCCTTTATCGCCATAAGAGATGCCGATATTGCGGCCCAGACCATGGGGGTCAATATTGTCTACTATAAAACCCTTGCCTTTGCCGTATCCGCTTTTTATGCCGGCATTGGCGGCGGTCTCTATGCCTTTGTCTTAAAATTTATTGATCCTGAAATATTTACGCTCATGATGTCCATCATGTTCCTGTCCATGGTGGTGGTGGGGGGCCTGGGATCGATGATGGGCTCCATCGTCGGCGCCACCCTTTTGTGCTGGCTGGATCTGAAATTACGAAATATCCTGGATATCCCCTTACTTGGTGATTGGTTGGAGACCCTTTCCAAATCCTGGTTTTCCATTACCGGGGTATCCAATATCCAGTTTATAGTATTTGGTTCCATCATGGTGTTTATCATGCTGTTTGAACCCTTGGGGATCTATGGGATATGGTTGAGAACCAAACGGTATTGGCGGACCTGGCCCTTTTAGATGGCGCTTTTTTTTGTTATAGCAAGGAGGCTACGTGGTTGATTTTATTCAGATGGTTGTCAGCGGCATTGCCGTGGGCAGTTCCTACGCCCTTATGGGGCTTGCCATGGTCATTATTTACAAAACATCTGAAGTTCCTAATTTTGCCCAGGGAGAAATGGCGCTGGTCTCATCCTTTTTTGCCATGATGCTGTTAACCACCCTGAACATGCCGGTTTACCTTGCTTTTTTTCTTGCCCTTGTCTTTGCGGTTTTGTTGGGGTGTTTTCTGGAATTTGCAATCCTTCGACGGGCAAAGGATCCCAGTATCCTGGGGATGATTGTCATTACCATCGGCATTGAAATGATCATTGTGGGGTTTGTCTCCTGGAAATTTGGTGCAGAGCAAAAAACCATGCCCTTTCCAATCGGTCCCTATGATTCCTTTATGTTCGGAGATATTTTTATCAGCAAATTAGAAGTGTTAACCCTGGTGGCGGCAACCCTTTTAATGGGGGTTCTTTTTTCTTTTTTCAAATATTCAAAACTGGGACTTGCCATGAAAGCCACCCAGCAAAATAGTACGGCAGCCAAGATTGTCGGCATACGGACTAACCAAATTTTGATGATGACCTGGGGGATATCTTCCATGGTGGGGGCGGTTGCCGGGTTATTGCTGTCCCCTGTCATCATGCAGCCGTATATGATGTGGGACCCCATGCTCAAGGGGTTTGCAGCGGCTGTAATGGGGGGGATGACCTCTTTGCCCGGGGCTGTTGTCGCCGCCTATATGCTGGGGATCATTGAGAATTTGTTTGGCGGGTATATTTCCCTTGAGTTCAAGTCTGTGGTTGCCTTTGTCATTATTGTGATTGTGCTTTGCTTCAAACCCAGCGGGCTTTTTGCAAGACATCATGTGAAAAAAGTATAAGATTTTATGTAACCCATAAAAAAATTGTAAGGAGGAAATGATGAAAAAAGTATTGACGGTGTTGGTTGTTTCCCTGGCTTTTTTTCTCGGATTTGTTCCCGGCCTGACTGCCCAGGAAGGTGTTACGGATACGCAAATCCATATCGGGCAATGGGGTCCCCAGAGCGGGCCTGCGGCACCCTGGGGGTCCGTGGCAAGGGGAACCGGTGACTATTTTAAATGGATCAATGACACTGGCGGTATCCATGGCCGCAAAATCGTCTATCACATGTTTGATGACGGTTATAATCCTGCCAAAACAAAGGCCGGCGTAAAAGAGCTTCAGGAAGGCACGGGCATATTTGCCTGGGTCGGCGGGGTGGGAACTTCTCCGGGGCTTGCCGTACGAGATTATCTCATGGATAAAAAGATCCCCTGGATAGGACCTTCCACAGGATCACTCGCCTGGGTCTCGCCCCCCCAAAAATATTTGTTTGGTGTATATCCCCTTTATTTCAGCGAAGCCAAAACCCTGGTAAAATATGCAGTTGAAAAAATGGATAAACGACGGATTGCCGTTATCTATCTTAATGACGAGTACGGCAAAAACGGACTTCGGGGTGCCGTGGAAGAACTTGCCGCCCACAATATGGAAGTTGTGGCAAAGGTTCCCGTGGAAAAATCTGATACAGATATGAAACCCCATGTGATGAAATTAAGAAAATCAAAGGCAGACATGGTCCTTTTGTGGGTTACACCGGGAGCAGGCGTTCGTATTGTGGGAACCGCCAAGGCCATGCAGTTTGCGCCTCAGTTCATGAGTACCAGCACCTTGTCTGACTTTCCCTTGATGACCCATATTTCAAAAGGGCTTTGGGAGGGCGTGATCTGTGCCACTTTTGGTGAACTGACCGATGGGGATGATCCGGGTATTGCAAAATATAAGCGAGAGGTGTTTGAAAAATATGCCTCCAAGGAAGAACGGTTCAGCCTTTTTTATACCGCCGGTATTATGTTTGCTGAACCCCTGATCGAAGGGTTGAAAAATACCGGGCGGGATCTGACAACGGAAAAATTTATTGGAGAAATGGAGAGAATCAAAGGGTTTAAAGGCATTGGATCACAGGTGAGCTACAAACCCTTTGATGTCAATGATATATATTCCCGCCAGGGTTCCCGCCAGATATTTTTGGTACAATGCCTTGCCGGGGGAAAAGCAAAGCCGCTGACGGGCTGGATGAAAATGGATTAGTATGGAAACATCTTGTTTTTTTGATATCAATCATCTGTTTATTTCTTTTGGCGGTATTAAAGCCCTTCAGGATATAAGCTTTACAATGGAAAAGGGTGAGATCTTTTCTGTGATCGGTCCCAATGGTGCGGGAAAGACCACCCTTTTTAATTGTATTTCAGGGCTGTATAAACCCGATCAGGGAGAAATTGCCTTTAAGGGCCAGAAGATACACAAAAAAACCCCCGATGGTATTGCCCGGCTGGGTATTGCCAGAACATTTCAGAACATAGAACTTTTTTCCCATATGAATACCATGGAAAATATCATGTCAGGCCGCCATATTCATATGAAAACCGGTCTTTTCCGGGGGATGTTCATGTGGGGGAAAAATTCCTTTGCTGCCAGAGAAGAGATTCGACACCGGGAGCAGGTGGAAAAAATTATTGATTTTCTGGAACTTCAGAATGTCCGGGACAAACTTGTGGGGGCGCTTCCCTACGGAACCCAGAAGATTATTGAACTGGCAAGGGCCCTGGCCCTTGAGCCGGAAATTCTTTTACTGGATGAGCCCTGTGCCGGGATGAATTCAGAGGAAAAACAGGACATGATTTTCTGGATAAAGGATATCCAGGATGATCTTGGTATCACCATTTTGCTCATCGAACATGATATGAAAATGGTCATGGATATTTCCGACAGGGTGATGGCCATAAATTTCGGCAAACCTGTTACCATGGGAACCCCTGAAGAAGTGCAGCAGAACCCTGAGGTGCTCAAAGCCTATATCGGCGAGGAGGATGCGGATGACAGATCTTCTTGAGGTTAAAAATATTGAGACCTATTATGATCTGGTGTATGCCATAAGGGGAGTCTCCTTTACCGTAAAACAGGGCAGTATCACCGCCATCCTGGGCAATAACGGGGCCGGAAAATCAAGTATTTTAAAAAGTGTTATGGGGCTCATAGACGACCAGCCGGACAAGGGAACCATTGCCTTTGACGGCAAACCCATCCAGCATAAGGATACAGAGGAAATCGTGCGCATGGGCATTGCCTATGTCCCGGAAGGGCGGGAGGTGTTTGAGGAACTTTCGGTTCATGATCACCTGTTGCTGGGGGCATATACCCGAAATGACAAGGCCGCCATAAACAAAGATATTGAACAGGTGTTTCAATATTTTCCCGTTTTAAGGGAGCGGACCCACCAGTGGGCCGGCACCCTTTCCGGCGGTGAACAGCAGATGCTTGCCATTGGCAGGGCGCTGATGCTAAGGCCCAGGCTGCTTATCTTGGATGAGCCCTCCCTGGGGCTTTCCCCCATTTTGGTCAAGGAGATCTTCTCCATTATCAGCGAGATTAATCAAAAGGGAGTGACCATTCTTCTGGTCGAACAAAATGCCAGGATGGCCCTTTCCATCTCGTCTGCCGGCCTGATCCTTGAGAACGGCCGGTTTGTGATGAAAGGTGCTTCCAGGGACCTGTTGGAAGATAAGGATGTCAAGGAGTTCTACCTAGGGGTTAAATCCGAAACTTCAGCCAAGGGGTTTCAACGATGGAAGCGGAAAAAGGCATGGCGATGAAAAAAGACAGGGCTCAAGCAGAACCGGCGCAAACTGTTCCCCAGATTTTTAATGAAACCGTCACCCGGAACAAAGATCGCATTGCATTGCGGACCAAGGATTTGGGGCTTTGGCAAAACATCACCTGGGGGGAATATCATGAACGAGTCTGTTGGCTGGGATCAGCCCTTGTGTCCATGGGATTTAAAAAAGGGGATGCCGCCTGCATCATTGGGGACAATGCCGTGGAATGGGTGGTGGCGGACATGGGCATCCAATGTGTGGGGGGAATCAGTGTCGGTGTTTATTCAACCAATGCCTGGAGCCAGGTAGAATATGTGGTGACCCACTCGGATGCCCTTTTTTTATTTGTGGAGAATGAAGAGCAGCTGGACAAGTGGCTCATGTTCAGGAAAAAGACCCCGCTTTTAAAAAAGGTGATTGTCTGGGATACAAGGGGGCTTAAACGGTTTTTGGATCCAATGGTCATGACCTTTGAGGAACTCCTGGAAATAGGGGCCGATATCCACAGGGAAAACCCTAGTCTGTTTTTTGATCACCAGGCCGGGGTTACGCCGGCCGACACGGCGGTGCTGATCTATACCTCGGGCACAACCGGCCCGCCCAAAGGGGCGGTGCTCACCCATGGGAACGTGACCTGGACAGCCCGGGCCGTTGCCCGGACCAATCCTGTTTTTGACACGGACCAGGTGCTTTCCTTTTTGCCTTTGTGCCACATATTTGAGCGGCTTTTTACCGTGTTTATCCATATCAGCTACGCCTATACCGTTAATTTTGTGGAAAAGCCCGATACAATCATGCAGAATATGATGGAGGTGTCTCCCACGGTGGGGTATGCCGTGCCAAGGATCTGGGAAAAATATTATTCCAATGTCATGATCAAGATGGCCGACGCCACCTGGTTTAAGCGGTTGGTCTTTGGACTATCCCTGAAAATCGGGGAAAAACAGGCCGATCTGGTCATGAATTTTAAGCCGGTCTCCCCGGTTCAAACTGCTCTTTTTTTTCTGGCCAGGGTTGCGGTTTTTAGCAAACTCAAAGAACGGCTGGGGTTTGAAAGAATCCGGGTGGCCTATTCCGGGGCAGCCCCCATTTCCCAGGAGGTGCTGCGGTTTTTCCAGTCCATCGGCATGAATCTCATTGAAGGATACGGCCAGACAGAGGGCACCGGTGTCACCACCCTTTCCCCGGAAGGCCGGGTCAAATTTGGTTGTGTGGGACAGGCCATTGACGGGACAGACATCAAAATTGCCGAAGACGGGGAGATTCTGGTGAGATCCCCCGGGGTCTTTAAGGGATATTATAAAAATGATCGGTCAACCGCCAATACCATCATCGACGGGTGGCTTTGCACCGGGGATGTGGGGAAACTAGACCAGGACGGATTTTTGATGATCACGGACCGGAAAAAAGATATCATTGTCACGGCCGGGGGCAAGAACATTACCCCCCAGTATATTGAGAACAAACTCAAGGCCAGTATCTATATCAATGATGCCGTGGTCATTGGAGACAAAAGAAAATTTATTTCCTGCCTGGTCATGATTGACGAGGACAATGTGGTGAAATATGCCCAGGACAACAAGGTCCAGTTCTCCACCTATAAGGATCTTACCCAGAGCGGGGAGATCATCGAGTTGATTGACAAGGAAGTCAAACAGGTCAATGCAACCCTGGCCCGGGTGGAAACCATCCGCAAATTCACCCTTTTGCCCAAAAGACTCTACGAGGAAGACGGAGAGGTGACGCCCACCATGAAGATCAAACGAAAAGTGGTGAATGAGCGGTTCAAGGATATAATTGAAGCCATGTATTAAGAGCCCCGCAAAGCATTAAATTGAGAGCAGCACACTTCTGCCGCCCTTTCGTTTGGGCCTGTCAACCTGTTTAAATCCGATTTTTCCGGCAACCGCCAAAATCTTTTCAAATTGGATCTTTGATACGTGGAATATGGGTTCCACCAGGAGAAACTTGCCGCCGGGCCGTAAAAGTTCTTTGACCTGTTCCAGAAATGCTCCTTTGTCCGGGGTTTCGTGGACCATATAAAAGGCAAGAATAAAATCTGCCTTTGTTTCGGGGGGCAGGCCAATACGGTTTTGATCACATTGATGGAGATGTATCCTTTCGGACATGTTTTTGGCAGCGGCTTTTTTTCCCACCTTGGTCAGCATCTCTTCTTGCAGATCAACTGCGATCATTTTTCCTGTCTTGCCGGCAAGCTGTGCCATGTCAATGGAAAAATAACCCGGGCCGCACCCAAGGTCTATGCTGGTGTCGCCTTCCCGGATATATTCTCCTATAATCCGCTTTGGGTTCTGGAGGATCCTGCGGACAAAATTATCCAGAAAAAATGAATGGCTGTGGCTGCAGACATCTCCCTTAAATTTTTTATTGTACATGTCGGCTCCTTATTATTAGCAGCACCCGCCGTCTCCGCAGGATGCATTTTCTTTGCCCTTTATCCAGACCTGGATAATGTAGCTGGCTCAGCCAACCCCGGGGGTAACCCTAAGAGCTTCAGAGGGGCAGTTGTTGACACAGGCCCCGCATTCCATGCAGGCATCAAAGTCAACAATTCTGGCTTTGCCTTGGTGCATTTCCAGCACATGGTGGGGGCAGACCTCGGTGCACAGGCTGCAGCCGATACACTTGTCGTCATCCAGCACCAGGGTGGATACCGCTTCTAAATGTCTAAATTTTTTCATGTTTTATATTCCTTTTGCTTAAAACGCTGAGTAAAGCCAGAGCCCGGCAGTCAGAACCAGGGTGATTAACTGGATGGGGATATGCCGTTTCATTTCCTTTTCAACCCCTGAAGGGGAGGTGAAGGGGGTGGTGCCGGTAAAGTTCATGGCCAAAAATGAACTGATGGTCAGGCAGAAGAGGAATAGGGCAAGTCCGGCGCAAAAAGAGGGTATTGCCGATGAAGTCATCGCCAGCATGGCAAGACCCGCCAGGCTGCCGATAATGATGCCTTTGAGGGCAAATTCTCTGCCGGGGATATGGGGCAGGAGAGCCGGGGTGATCACCGCCCCTGACACCATGCCGGTTACAAGAAAAATAATGGCAGTAACTCCCCGGGACCAGGCCTCTGTAAAAGAAAAAAATCCCGGTCCCAGGCCTGAAAGGACAAAGAGAATCAGGGCAGTTATCAATGCGGGTTTGAGCACAATTTGCAGTTCCACCGGGGTCAGGACGATCCTTTCCATAAAGGTAAAGGTAACGGCCCGCATGGAGGGTGTGGCCTTTCGGTTTTTTCCCAGAAATTGCGGGATATCATTGGCCCGCACCGGACCATAAATCACCCGGAAACCGGAGTCTTTTTTCACTGCCATTGCACAGACCCCGGTGGCACCTAACTGGGGCACAATGACCCGTTTGTGATCGACTATTTTATTAAGGCCCGCCTGTTTAATTTGGTTTACAAGTTCCCGGGTGGCAAAGGTTCCTTTCCCGGCCGCACACCAGACATTAATCCCCCGGGTATCCAGGACCAGTATCCATGCGTTAAGGGGGGCAAGTTCTTTTCGCAGATGATCAAAGGTCAGCTTGAAGTTTGCAGTGACAAGCACCTCTGATGTTTTGTCAGGCTGACCCACTCCATACAGCCCCGGGGCTACCCTGTATTGATAGCGGTTGATTCCGCACCGGACAATGAAGGTGGATATTCGATCCTGTATGGAAAGAGTTGTTCGTATCCTTGGCACAGGGCCTGTATCCGTGGTGATAAACCCATCCACATAGAGGCACAGACTGTAGCCGGGTTTTTCATAGACGGATACAGGGTCACCGTAATTGTTTTTGATCTTATCCTTAATTTTATCCATGGAGGGCATGAGTGTTACGCCGGAAGTGGATAGCTGCGTTCTCTCCATGGGAGAATTTTTATTGGTGTTCATAAATATTTTTGCCTCATTTTAGATTTTCCATATAGGTTTTGACCTGGTTCAGGGCGTGTTTGTCAACGCAAAATCTGGTTTTGGGCCCTTCCACTTCACCGCAGACAATCCCGGATTCCTTGAGCAGTTTCAGGTGCTGGCTGATGGTGGACTGGGAATAGGGGAAAATATTGACAATTTGCCCGCACACACAGGTGTCCATCTCCATCAGGTGCTCCACAATTTTTATCCGGGTGGGATGTCCCAGTGCCTTGAATATTTTAGCCAGTTTTTCTGTGTCCATTGGTTTATTGCCCTGCCATTTGTCGGTTGTGTTTGTCTTCCATGGAAAAATCTTCTTATATTATCGCTTATCGACTATTAACGATAATATAAGAAGATTCCCTTGTCAATGTCTGATTTTCGAATTTTTGTGAAATTTTTTGGATTTTTTTACAGCATTCCAATGCTCTGTTCCTCCCTTTACAGGTCGGCAATATTCTGGTAAATAGACCGGATCTATGCCATACTGGCTTGATATTGAACAAAAAAAATGCAGATTCCTTGGGGGAAAAAAATGCAGATTCCTTGGGGGAAAAGGGGGCGATATAGTGGGATTGGCGGCAGAATATTTTGATGATGGAAGTTCATTTCGTGCAATTGAACCCCTCTCAATAAATCCCGAATCCCTAACGGACTTTTCCCTGTTTGAGTGTCATCCCCTGAAAAATGGAAAATATCGATTTCGGTGCCTTCTGGTGGATTCAAATTCCATTCCCAAGGCACGGCTCATGGAGATGCTGAATTCCTGGGATCTTGTTTATATCCACAAGAAACAAAACGCCAATTATCGTAAGTATCTGAAAAATAATCTTGATTTTATCCTGAAACATGAAGGGATTGATGTCAAAAATAAAACAGGGACCCTTATAGATTTAGCCACAGAAGTGGTCCAGGAATCCTTTGCCGCTAATTTTGCTTCCCGGCAGGACGTCAACCGGATAATTGAAAATATCGAAAAATTGATAGCCCAGGCCATGGATTTTATATCCGATATTGAATCATTAACGGGTATTGCCAATCTCATCGGCCATGATTATCAAACCCATACCCATTCCATCAAGGTGGGTTGGCTGACAGCCACATTTATCAATGCCAACCCGGATTTGTTTGAGGCAAAAACAGATGCCCAATTAAGGGATCTGATGATTCAGGCGGCAGCGGCGGGTTTCCTCCATGACATTGGTAAAATAAAAATTCCCAAGGGTGTGATTAATAAAAAAGGGAAGCTCAACAATCTTGAATACGTGCTCATGCAGTCCCATACCGCCTATTCCATAAGTCTGCTCTTTGAAAGTAAGTTGCCCCGTGCCTCCATGCAGACGATTTTATACCACCATGAAAATGAAGATGGCAGCGGTTACCCCTGCGGTCTTTGTGGGGATCAAATTCCTTTGATGGCAAAAATATGCCATATTGCGGATGTGTTTGATGCCCTGACCTCAAAGCGGCCTTATAAAGATCCCCGGACGCCTTTCGAAGCATTACAGATCATGACCGGTGAGAATCCTTTTCTGGAAACCCTTAGACAATTTGAGATCGAGGTCAGAGAAAATCCAAAAATTCCTTTAACCGCCATTGTAAGGGATGATTATGAGGCCAAGCTGCGCCGCCTTCGGGAACGGGAGATATTGGAGGAAGAGGCCAAAAAGCGGGTGGAGGCCCGGACCAAGCTCCGTGACCAAGGCATGGCCCATTGTTTTGATACAAAGCTTCTCAAACGGTTTATTCTGACCATCAATAGATCAGAGAACTTTGATTTGTCCGGACTTTTGTAGGGCCGAAGGTTTCTTATCCCAGGGCAGCCGGATACCAACCTCAATAGCCCTTTTGGCCGTTTGTTCCAGGTGCATCGTGGATTTTGTTACCGCCTCTTTGTGGTGTTGATAACCGCATGCTTTTTTATCAATATCAGGATTGATTTCATTGTACCTATGCTTTTTTTTTTGCTGATGACAACAAGGTAAAATTAATTCCGAAAAAACTGTTTTCATCAGACCAGCCAAGAGTAAACAACCTTAACCCCTTTAGATATTTGTGGGTTGAATGATCATATACACGGGAAAGAAACGCCACTTTTTTGGAACGGCTCCTGTCCAAAAGATAGGTCAATTTTTATCAAAACAAGCCTATCCCTCCTCGCTTTGATATGCTTTTTTTATGGCTGTTTTACATTGACAAGGTGACTGCAAATCTTTAAAGTGCGGGAGATTATAAGCATTGTACAAATTTAACCAATGAGGATTGGAATACTGTATTTTTTGGCAAGTAGCACTTTCCATTAATCAGTTATTTTTCATGATAAAAGAGATTTTTCATGACTGAAAAACCTAGCTATAAAGCATTAGAGAAAAAAATTCAAAAATTGGAATCTGATCATAAGAGAGATCTGAATAGATTCAATTTGCTTTACGAAAGAGCACCTCTTGCATACCAGTCTTTAGATGAAAATGGAAATTTTATTGAGATAAATCCATCATGGTGTGATGCTCTTGGATATTCGCGAGAAGAGGTTATCGGGAAGTCATTTGGCAATTTTCTACACCCTGATTGGAAAGATCATTTTAAAGAAAAATTTCCCCGTTTTAAAGCGATTGGTGAAATTTTAGGTGTTGAATTTGAAATGGTTAAAAAAGATGGCTCTTTGATACTTGTTTCATTTCACGGGAAGATAGGAAAAGATGAAAACGGAAATTTTCAGCAAACGCATTGCATATTTCAGGACATCACCCAACGGAAAAGAGCCGATGTTGCGCTACGGGAGAGCGAGGAAAAATATCGCTCCATGATGGAATCGATGAAAGATCCGGCCTATATTTGTTCACCGGATTTTCAGGTGGAATATGCAAATCCAGCCATGACCAAAAGAGTAGGCCGCGATGTCATAGGAGAGAAGTGTTTTAAAGCCTTACACGGTTTGGGGGGAAAATGCCCCTGGTGTACACACGATATAATCCAGCAAGGGAATTCTTTCGATCAAGATATTGTGAGCCCCATGGATGGCCGGTCTTTTAACGTTTCCCAATCTCCTATTGTTCACGATGACGGATCCATTTCAAAAATGACGGTTTACAGAGATACGACGAATTTTAAAAAAATAGAATCCCAACTCTTACACGCACAAAAGATTGAAGCCGTCGGGGTTCTGGCAGGGGGCATTGCTCATGATTTTAATAACATTTTATTTCCAGTGGTTGGATTTGCAGAAATGCTGAAGGAAGACCTTCCTGAAAACAGTGAGTTTCATAAAAATGTTGACGAGATATTGGCAGGCGCTGTCCGGGCAAAAGAGCTTGTAAAACAGATTTTAACCTTCAGCCGGCAGGCGGAACTGGATATCAAACCTTTAAAGTCGCATCTGATCATAAAGGAGGTTTCCAAACTCATACGATCCACCATCCCTTCATCCATTGAGATCAAAAAGTTTATAGATGCCAAAACCCTGCCAATCCTCGCGGATCCCACACAGATACATCAGGTGGCCATGAACCTTATCACCAATGCCTACCAGGCTATGTCGGAGCCGGGCGGGGTTCTTACGATTCGGCTTCAAAACATTGAAGACAATGATCTCCTTGCATCTGATTTACCCCTTGGCAGTGGACCCCATGTGTTACTTTCAATCGAAGATACAGGAACCGGGATTGATAAAATTACCCTGGAGAGAATATTTGATCCATACTTTACAACCAAGCCAAAAGGGAAAGGCACAGGACTCGGCCTGTCCGTCGTACACGGTATCGTCACAGGTTATGGAGGGAAAATAAAGGTTACCAGTTCTCCGGAGCATGGAACAAAATTTGACGTATATCTTCCTGCCATTAAAACCGATATGAAATCTGTACAGCATCATGATATAAAACAGACACCAACGGGAAATGAACGGATTCTACTGGTTGATGATGAAAAACAGGTGTTGATTGTGGAACAGATGATCCTGGAGAGGCTGGGATACACGGTTGAATGTAACGACAGCAGCAGTGAGGCGCTGGAAGCGATTAAAACCAATCCAGATGCCTTTGACCTGGTCATCTCAGACATGACCATGCCGGACATGACCGGCGATCAACTCGCCCAGAAAATTATGGAGATCAAACCAATACTGCCCATTATTATCTGTACCGGATTCAGTGAAAGAATATCATTGGAAAACCTAAGATCAATCGGGGTAAAAGCCTTGCTGATGAAACCCATCATCAAGGCAAAAATGGCGATAACCGTCAGAAAAGTGCTGGATGAGGCCAAGGCAACCGATACAAGGTGAAATGATAAAAATGTCTAAAATTCTGATCATTGACGATGACCCTCACATCTGTAAAACGCTTGTGGAAATATTTAAAAGAATGGACCATGGGGTAAACTATGCCCTCACCTTGAGTCAAGGTCTTGATAAATTATTTTCAGGTAACCCGGATATTGTATTTTTGGATGTAAACCTTCCGGACGGAAACGGACTGGAGGCTATTGACGTTATTCGTGAACATCCTTTTCCCCCGGAAATAATTATCATGACCGGTGACAGTGATCCTGAAGGGGCCGAACTTGCCATGAAATCAAGGGCATGGGATTATATGCAGAAAAGCGGGTCCCATAAAGAATTTAAATTTTCTCTGATCCGGGCATTGGAATATCGGCAGCAAAAACAATCCAATACCCGGGAAAAACAGATTAAAAGAGATTTTATTATCGGAAAAAGCCGACAGATCAAACGTTGCCTTGAGAATGTTTCAAAAGCCTCCAACAATGATGTCCCTATATTGATCACCGGTGGGACAGGAACCGGTAAAGAGCTTTTTGCCAAAGCCATTCATGAAAACAGTTTGCGCCATCAAAATAATTTTATTGTTGTGGATTGTGCAGCCCTGCCTGAGCATTTGGTTGAAAGTGTCCTTTTTGGTCATTCAAAAGGGGCGTTTACCAGCGCTGATTCAGAGAAAACAGGATTGATAAAACTGGCAGATGGGGGCACCCTTTTTCTTGATGAGGTGGGAGAACTTCCCCGGGTTATTCAGAAGAAATTTTTAAGGGCACTCCAGGAAAAAAAGTTCCGGCCTGTGGGAAGTAAAACTGAAATTTCAAGTAATTTCAGGCTGGTGGCTGCCACCCATCGGGATGTGTCAAAAATGGTGAAAAAGGGACTATTCAGGGAAGATTTTTATTTTAGAATTGCTTCTTTAACCATTGAAATTCCGCCGTTAAAAAATCGCAAATCAGATATACCGTTATTGGTGATCCACCACATGAATCGAAAAAAAGAACTTTTCAATGAATTCCCCCATGAACTGTCTCAAGCGTTTATAGATGATCTTTTCGGATATGACTGGCCTGGTAATGTAAGAGAATTGTTCAACACAATAGATTATGCTTGCAGTGACGCTTTTCAGGAATCAATGCTGTTTTCCAAGCACCTTCCGGATCATATCCGTGTGTTTAATATCCAGAACAGAATTAAAAAACACAATGGGGTTGTAGAGCATCTCGCCCCGGAAAAAACGGTGCCTGTTGAAAGCCTCAGTCTTAAAGCGTATATTGAAAAAATGAAGCATACCTATGTGACAGATCTGATGGCCTTTACCCACGGTGAGATCAAAACTGCCTGCCGTTTATCCGGTCTTTCAAGAGGACATCTTTACTCTCTTTTAAAGAAATACAATATCACCAACTCATAAGCGTGTCGTATTTTTATGACTGTCATATTTTTATGACAAATCATTCTAATATCCTTATTTATAAGGAAATATATTACAAATAAATACGACAAACTGATTTGTGAGCATGGATTGTCATGTTTTTCCGACAAAATATAACAATAGTAAAATTCATAACTCACTGAAATATAAAGCATTTAATTCCTACCGACCTTGGCACGCAAATTGTAATATTTAAAACTGCAACATTTAAAAAATATTTTTTAAATTATGTAGGGGAAAATAATGAGCTTTATACTCTTTATCCATCAAGATGCCTCTAAAAAAGGAGATACCCTTAAAATCGTAATTGATCGAACTTTTTACGAAATCAAACGTCAGACAATCCAGACGTATAATGCGTTGAAAGCAAGATTAAAAAAAAGTCCCGGTTTTATTGAAAAAGACATATTTATATTGTTTGCCGACTCCGGGAGCAGGTTAACCGAATTAATTTCACTGGTAGACTTACTCGAGGATAAATGCGTTATCTTAATCCTTCCCGACGAATCAAAAGCCACCCTTTCCATGGCCCCTCAATTTTTCCCAAGATTTTTTACCTCTGTCAGCGAAACCTATAGTGACTTGTGTGATGTATTAAACAAGATGATCAATCAAGAGAACAAGGAAGTTAAACCAATATAAGGAGGGGATTT
The DNA here is from genome assembly GCA_016743945.1 of Desulfobacteraceae bacterium. Classification (GTDB taxonomy): domain Bacteria; phylum Desulfobacterota; class Desulfobacteria; order Desulfobacterales; family Desulfobacteraceae; genus NBML01. The sequence goes on along the minus strand of JADGFI010000006.1, from coordinate 300,828 downwards.
ACCATGGCACAGGCTGAAACAATGAACCAGGCGATAAAGGCAACGACGATCAAAACCGGAAAATATCTGACCTTTACCCTTGATGAAGAAGAATACGGAATCGGGATCTTAAAGGTTAAGGAAATTATTGGAATGATGCCCATCACCTCTGTTCCCCGCACTCCCGCTTTTGTAAAAGGTGTCATTAACCTGCGCGGCAAGGTTATCCCGGTTATGGACCTTCGGGTAAAATTTGATATGGAGGCGATATCCTATACCGACCGTACCTGCATCATTGTTGTGGAAATCGACTCTGAAGAAGGGACGGTTCTCATTGGGATTGTTGTGGACGCTGTCTCGGAAGTACTAAATATCCAGGAAGAGGAAATTGAAAAAACCCCTGCATTCGGCACCAAACTGAACACGGATTACATCCTTGGGATGGCCAAAACAGGGGGCAGAGTAAAAATTTTACTGAACATTGACAAGGTCTTGAGTACTGAAGAACTTACCGGTATCGAAAAAACTATACAATAATATACTATAAAGCTTAAGGAGGAACGATGAACTGGAAGAATATGACAATAGGCAAAAAAATCGGTACAGGATTTGGAGTGATTATTTTGTTTTTAATCGTCCTGGGAGCCATCAGTTTCACGGGTGTGGGCGGCATCGTAAAAAATGCATCAGAAGTCATTGATGGCACCTCCCTTGATGGTGAACTTGCCCAGAAAGAAGTGGATCATCTTAACTGGATAATGGAAGTCAACAAACTGCTTTCCGATGATACGGTCCATGCCCTTCACGTTGAGACCGATCATACCCAATGTGGCTTTGGTAAATGGCTCTATGGCGAAGGCCGAAAAAATGCAGAAACATTGGTTCCGTCCCTTATTTCTCTATTCAAAGACATCGAAGAGCCCCACAGGCTGCTCCATGAATCTGCCATCTCCATTGCAGGCGTTTACAAGCAAGCGGATCAATCCCTGCCCGGTTTTTTAGCGCAGATGGAAGTTGCCCATCTTTTATGGGCTGCCGCCATAGAGGGTGCCATGCTCAACAATGAAGAAAATGTGGCGGTCCAGACGGATCATACCCTGTGCAAATTCGGCAAATGGCTTTATGGTGAAGAAGCAGCCAAAACAGCTCAATTGGATGTTGTTTTAGCTAGGCTGCTTGCGGAAATCAAGGAGCCCCATAAAAAACTGCATGACTCGGCAAAACATATTATTTCAGCCTACAGACAGGTTCACCCCGGTCTTCTTGATACGCTGAGACTCAGACTTGATGACCACAGAATATGGGCGGCAACGGTAGCACAGTCCTTGATAGAGGGATCACAGATAAGCGTCCAGACCGATCCTGGAAAATGCGAATTTGGCAAATGGCTCGGGTCGGGCCATGTATTAAATCTCATGGACAAGGATTCGGTTTTGAATAAAATTTTTCAATCTGTAAAAGAACCCCATGATGCCCTCCATGCAAGTGCTGTTATGATAAATAATGCGCTGAACACCGGCAATAAAGAGTTGGCGGAAACCATATTTAAAAATAAAACTCAAAAACACCTTCAAGAAGTGGCCACTATATTTGGTCGGGCAATTAAATATGAAAACACCCTGATGGACGGCAGGAACAAGGCCATATCCATTTTTGAGGATACGAGCAGCCCTGAAATGCACAACACCCGGAAACTGCTTGGAAAATTAAGGGATAGGTCAAATAAACTTATCCAGGGACAGATAAAAGCCGCTAATGTTTATACCAACCAAACCGCTCCAAATCTTGTAAAGACGCAAAAATTTTTAGGAGAATTAAGAAAAGAGGCCAAAAAGAATATCCTGACGGATAAAGCCATGCTCGCAGCCGCCCGGAGTACCAAGAGAAATGTGGCCATTGTGGCTTCCATCGCCATCCTTGCCGGAATATTTCTGGCCTTCGTTATTGCCAGGGGAATTGTCTCGGTGCTGAAAAGAATCACCCTGGGAATGGGTGAGGGGGCTGACCAGGTGGCATCCGCCTCAAGTCAGGTATCATCTTCCAGCCAGTCCATGGCGGAAGGCGCGTCTGAGCAGGCAGCCTCCATTGAAGAAACCTCATCCTCCATGGAAGAGATGTCCTCCATGACCAAGAAAAACGCTGAGAATGCATCTCATGCCGACAATCTCATGAAAGAATCCAATCAAGTGGTTAAACTCGCCGATGAATCAATGGATCAGCTCATTATTTCCATGAAAGAAATTTCAACGGCCAGTGAAGAAACCTCAAAGATAATCAAAACAATTGATGAGATAGCATTTCAGACAAACCTTCTGGCATTAAACGCTGCTGTTGAGGCGGCGCGGGCAGGAGAGGCAGGAGCCGGTTTTGCCGTTGTGGCCGATGAAGTCAGGAACCTTGCCATGAGAGCTGCCCAGGCTGCTAAAAATACGGCTGAATTGATTGAAGGAACAGTGAAAAAAGTCAATGATGGTTCTGCGCTGGTTACAACGACAAATGATGCATTCAGCAAGGTAGCTGAAACCTCAGGTAAGGTTGGAGAACTGGTGGCAGAAATTTCAGAGGCCTCCAAGGAGCAATCCGAGGGGATCGAGCAGGTAAATCTTGCCATTACCGAGATGGATAAAGTGGTTCAGCAGAACGCTGCCAATGCCGAAGAGTCTGCCTCTGCCTCTGAAGAGATGAATGCCCAGGCAGAACAACTCAGGGATTATGTGGGTGAGCTGCTGATGATGGTCACCGGTAAAAAGGATCAAAATATCAGTAAAGGCAAGAATCGGACGATTAAACCGGTTTCTCACCACTTAAACTCGTCTAGTCCGGGAAAGAAAAAAATGCTGTCCCATACGACAAAAGAGGTACGGCCGGACCAGGTCATTCCATTTGATGATGATGAAGATTTTGAAAATTTTTAACCGTTGATGAACCGGCACAGGGTAGTTTATAACCATATCCTGTGCCGATAAACAGTATTTCATAACAGTTTTTATCGAATACGTTTAAACCCCACAAGCAAGGACAGGACTATGACGTATGATATCATTGAAACCTTAGTTGAAAAACTTTCCTGCGATTATATTCTGGCAGAACCTGAAGAGCCGGAAAGTTTATCCGGTTTGCTGCCGCTGCTGAAATTAATTCATGGAAAATGCATGGAATTGTCATTTAATGACCAGGCAAAGGATGTTTTAAAGGCAAGAAAGATCATAGAGGTGATGTTAAAAAACAGATCCCAGGATGTTGACAAAGAAATGGCAGCCCTGGGCGAGTTGATATCTGAACTATTGTCGGGCATCTGCGGATTAAAAGAATCTGATCAGCATCAGGCACACGAGGAGCCCCAGCCCATAGATCCTCTACCGGATGCCCCTGATTTTGACCCGATTGAAGAAAACCTGAATGCCTTTTCCAAGTTGATTGCAGAATTTTGTCCTGGAGATATCCCGGGTTTTGGTACAATTTTTAATATTTTAGACAAGCTTATTGATGCGTCAAAACAAGAAGCGTTTATCACATTTCACAAGGTCAGTATTGCCTGCAAAGAATATGTGGAAGGCATGACACTGGAAAATATCGAAAATACAAAACCCATTGAAGAAGGGTCAGTGCTGCTGAAATCAATCCTGAATCATTTAAAAAGGGGAGAAGCCTTTGCCTTTGATTACTCTGATGTTCTGGACCTATTGAATTACAAGCTTGAAGAACACAAAAAACCCAAAAAGATTGAATTAATAGAAAAAGAAAGGAAAATAGAATCTCAAAAAGAACCAGGACAAATATCACCCGAGAGGATATCAGATGATGACATGGAAATCCTGATTGATTTTGTATCGGAAGCCGAAGAAAACCTTGACACCATTGAAGTAAACCTGATTGATCTGGAGCAGGACCCGTCCAACAGGGATATTATCAATGATATTTTTCGTCCGTTCCATACCATTAAAGGGGTTTCCGGATTTTTAGCCCTGACAAAAATAAATACCCTTGCCCATACCACGGAAAACCTTTTAGACAGTGCGCGCAGCGGAGATTTTTTAATCAACGGTATTGCAACAGATGCCATCCTTGAATCGGTGGACGCCCTGAAAAATCTTCTTGCCAGGGTGCGCCAGGGGACGGTTGCAGGATTTGTGCAGCCGGATGATGATATTGATGTGGCTTCCTTAAGGGATAAACTGCAAAAACTACAGGTTTCTCTGGCAAAAGGCGGAAAAGAACCCCTGGGAGAAATACTGGTTAAAAAAGGGGCTGTCAGTCAGGAAAACCTTGACCGGGCTCTTGAATTCCAAAAGAACCGCCCGGACAAAAAAATTGGTGAAATCCTGGTTGAACAAAAGAACGCCGCACCCAAACAAGTGGCCGCAGCGCTTATGGATCAGACTGTTTCAAAAAAACAGGTGGCAGCCCAGGTAAAGGTCAGTACCGATAAACTGGATGATCTGGTTGATTATGCAGGGGAACTTGTCATTGCCCAGTCCATGCTCAGGCAGAGAACTTCCAATGATCCCCTGCTAACCCAGAGCGTTTCGCAACTGGGCCAGATTGTGACCAATATGCAGAACATTGCCATGTCCATGCGGATGATCCCCATAAAAACCACTTTTATGAAAATGATACGGATTGTCAGAGATCTGTCCAAAAAATCAGGGAAAGAGATTGCTTTAAATATGGTGGGGGAAGACACTGAGATCGATAGAAACGTGGTTGAGGCGCTTTATGAACCCATGGTCCATATGATCCGGAACTCCTGCGATCATGGTATTGAAGAAAAATCTGGCCGCCTTGGTCAGGGCAAGCCTTCCCAGGGCAATATTTACCTTCGTGCCTATCATAAAGGCGGGCATATCATCATAGAAATTGAAGACGACGGCATAGGGCTTGATAAGGACGTCATCCTTGAAAAAGCAAAATGCACCGGCCTTATTGCCGGAGATGAACAGATGACGGATGCACAAATTTATGATCTGGTTCTCCAGCCCGGGTTTTCCACGGCCAAAGAAATCACTGATGTGTCAGGCAGAGGGGTTGGCATGGATGTGGTCAAGGATGGGATAGCAAAATTCAGAGGACAATTGAACATTAAATCATCAAAGGGTGTGGGGACCCAATTTACCATCAGCCTTCCGTTGACGCTGGCCATTATTGACGGCATGCTGGTGGGAGTTGATGATGAAAAATATGTCATTCCCACCATGGCCATCCAAAAGGCGTTTAAACCGGATAAAAAAGAGTGTTTTATCGTTGGGGGGAAAGGTGAGATGGTCAAGGACAGGGGCAGCTTGATTTCTGTCATCCGGCTGGATGAAATTTATGGCAGCCGGCCCCAAAAAAAAGCAATTTGGGACAGCCTGGTTGTTGTGGTTGAGTCAAAGGATGAAAAAAGAGCCCTGCTCATTGATGAACTTCTGGGCAAAGACGAATATGTCATCAAAAGTCTGGGCAGCAATCTTGAAGATGTACAAGGCCTGGCAGGGGGTGCTATCCTTGCTGACGGGCGGGTGGGACTTATTCTCGACATCCATGGGATTTTCGGCCTTGTGTCACAACAATAATGGAACATAGATTAAAACAAAAAGAAAGGAGCCCTGTGTGAAACAGATTGTGGGCGTCGCAGACATGAAAGTGAGCAATAACCCGGCAGAATCCATCATCACCTATTCACTTGGTTCCTGTATCGGGGTTGTTATCTATGATCCTGTTGTTAAAGTCGGAGGATTACTGCACTATATGCTGCCGGAATCTTCCATTGATCAAGACAAGGCTGCTGCCAGACCTTATATGTTTGCAGATTCCGGAATTCCCAGGCTGTTTAAAACAGCGTATCAATTAGGTGCTGTAAAGCGGCGGATGAAAATATATGCCGCAGGCGGAGCAGAGATTCTTGATCAGAAAGGATTCTTCAATATCGGCAAACGCAATTACATGGCTTTAAAAAAAATATTTTTCAAAAATAATGTGATGATCAACCGGCAGGATGTTGGCGGGAATGTAAATCGAACTGTTAGGATTGAAATCGCAACAGGGGACATATACGTTAAAACTTCCGGGTCAAGGGAGGTGAAAATATGATAACACTTCAAGAATTGATGAAAGAAATTAAAAATTTAAAACCCATTCCTGCTGTTGTCAATCAACTGTTGACGGTGGTGGATCATCCCGACAGCTCCATGGAAGACATTTCCAATGTGATCCAATATGACCCAGCTATCACAGCCAGTGTTTTGAAAACCTGTAATTCCGCTTTTTTCGGGCTGAAACATCCGGCGGAATCCATCAAGGATGCCGTCAATATGCTGGGCACAGACCAGGTAATTGAACTTGTTTTACTTAAATCCGGGGCCAAAGCCCTTGCTGGCAGCCAGAAAGGGTATGGGATGGAAAGAGGAGATATGTGGCGGTATTCCGTATCCTCAGCCATGATTGCAAAGCAGGTGGCGGTTAAATTATCTCTGAAAAATAAAAATACGATATTTACCTCTGCCCTGATAAAAGATATCGGTAAAATTATTTTGGAACCCCATGTATATGATTCTTTTCAAAAAATTAAAGATCTGGTTGAAAGGAAAAATTTTAGTTTCAGAGAGGCTGAAAAGAAAATAATCGGAATTGATCATGCAGAGCTGGGTGCCATGATTGCAAAGATGTGGAAGTTCAGTCCGAAAATGATTAAAATCATCCGTCATCATCATTTGCCGGATGAAACCATGATCAAGGATAAAGAAATTGCTGCGGTTTATCTTAGCGACTGCATCTGCATGATGATGGGAGCCGGTGTGGGGTCGGATGGTCTTTCATACTGGTTTAAACCCCAGGTCATAAAGGAGCTGGGTTTGTCCGCAGATGATGTTACCCTGATTATTGCAGAGTTTGGCATGAACATGCAGGCAGTTGAAGAATTGCTACACATCGTTTAACACTTAAACTGTTGAAACCTAAAAAAACAGGAAGAAAATAATGTCATATTCAATACTGATAGTAGATGATTCCCTGCCCATGCGGTCTGTGATAAAAAGGACCCTTAAAACTGCAGGGTATGCAGGTTCTAAGTTTCATGATGCTGCCAACGGCAAAGAGGCCCTTGACCTTCTGAAAAACAGGTGGATTGATATGGTGATGACAGATTACAATATGCCGGTCATGAATGGCTTAGAACTGATTTTGGCCATTAAAAAGGAAGAGATTTTAAAGGATATTCCGGTGGTTGTCATCTCCACAGAAGGCAATGCCGCCAAAATAAAAGAGTTCATGGACTCCGGGGCGGCCGGATATATCACCAAACCCTTTACCCCTGAAACCATCAGGGATTTAATAATTAAATTCCTTGGAGAAACAAGCTATGATGAAGACCCTGACGACAGCGATGATGACTTCGATTTTTGAAGTCATGGAAACCATGTTCTATTTACCGGTTGAATTTGGGGAAACACCGGCAACATTGATTCAAAGCGGAATGGATAACCTTAAGCCCATGGGATGCCAACTGGAATTTACCGGTGATTTTTCAGGGTGTTTCACCCTTTTGATTCCAAACGAGCTGCTCGTTGAGATGACCGAAAACTTTATGGGTGAATCCAAAGAAAATCTTGGGGATGAGCATCTCGCAGGCACCTTAACAGAAACCCTGAACATGATCTGCGGCAATGCATTGAGCCAAATAAAGTCAAAAAAGCCTTTTGGGTTGGATATCCCCAAGGTGATTGATGAACCCGGCATCTCAAAAATCCAAATGTTTACCATTATTGAAACCCCACAATCTATGATGGCAATTAATATCAACATGGCCTGATTAAAAGACCAGGAGAGTTTCCTATGGCCCCTGATGTAAAAGCGGGTGTAAAAGCAGATATCAAAGTTTTTGTCGTTGTTGATGATTCAGCCGTTGCAAGAAAGGTGTTTACCGAACAATTGTCTAAGCAGAAAGGCATTGTGGTGGTGGGGACAGCACCGGACCCTTACGTTGCCCAGGACAAAATTGTTAAATTCAAACCGGATGTGATCTGGAGATGAAAAAAGCCGGGGCCGTTACTTTTGCCCAGGATGAATGATCCTGTGTGGTGTTTTGAATGCCCAAGGAGGCAATAAAGATGGGGGAAGTTGATTATGTTCAAGATATCCACAGCATCGCCCATAAAGCCATTTTTCTTTTGAGTAACATGTGATTTTTTATCAGCAAATGGAAATGATTGATGGTATCTGAAACTAAAATTAGTCTGGAACAGTTTAAAAAACTTTCCCGCATTGTTTATAAAGAATCCGGCATTGTTCTCAACGAGCAAAAATATAATCTTCTGGTTGCAAGGCTATCCAAAAGAATGCGGCTGACAAAGATATCTTCTGTATCTGATTATATTCAAGAGATATCAAGTAATCCGGATGAATTCATTGAATTTATCGATGCCACCACAACCAATCATACTTTTTTTTTCAGGGAAAATAAACATTGTGAATATATCATCAAGACACTGGATAATAAAAAACCCTTAAAAATCTGGAGTGCTGCATCATCCAGCGGGGAAGAAGCTTTTTCCCTGGCGGTTCAATTGCTGGCCAATTCATTTTTATTTAATATCTATGCATCAGATGTCTCTGATTCAATGCTGGCATTGGGACAGCGGGCTATTTATCCAAAAGAGAAAATAAGGGCGGTACCCCCTTCCATGTTGCATACCTATTTTCAAAGGGGAAAAGGCAAATGGAAAGGTCATGTACGGATAAAGCCGGAAGTTCAACAGCATGTTAAGTTTGAAAAATTCAACCTGCTGTCCAGCACGCCTTTTGATACTTTTGATATTATTTTTTGCAGGAATGTAATGATTTATTTTGATACGCCGACAAGGCAAAAAGTTGTCAACACTTTATGCCGGGCCCTTAATCCAGGGGGATATTTTTTTGTTGGAATGTCTGAAAGCCTTACCGGGCTTGAGCATAATCTGACGACTGTTTTACCGAGCGGATATAAAAAAAAATGAACCGCTGGCTGATATGGATTGTTTGTTTAATGAATAGATTAAAAGGGCCTCTATGAATACGGACTATTTTGAAGCGTTAACATCAAGTCAGTATTGTTTGCAGCCCGGATATATTTTTGTGCCGGACCAAAATATCAGCATATCCACGGTCCTTGGATCTGGTGTTTCCGTCTGTATTTATAACAGAAAAAAACGGATCGGTGGAATGGATTATTATATCCGAGGATGTCAGCGGAGAAAAAGGAAGGAAGGTGGTGTTCAATACCAGCACCAATGAAGTGGCTGTTTTAAAAGTGGACAGCCTGCGAGATATTGACTGGTATCCATGCCGATAAATGAGGTTACTGATGAAGTATCGCCGAAAGACAGCATAAATCATGAAACCACGGAAAGGAAGAAAAATGGGTCAGAATAAAATTTTAATTGTGGATGATGAAAAAGCCATCGTCAGTTTGATGGAGCAGGCTTTTTCGCGGGCAGGGTTTGGCGTAAGGTCTGCACAAAGTGGTGAAGACGGCAGAAGATGCCTTTGAAAAAATTAATCGATGGAAAAAAGTATGAAATTGATCATAAAAATTTTGTCCAATCCATGAAGGAGGGCTTTATTGGCTGGAGTCTTTTTATCATTGTCTGGAACACAAGAGAAATCATTGAAAATGATGCGCTTATATGTCTTGGGATCGCCTATTTATTTATTGGCGGTCTGCATCTGTGTTATACTCTCAGCTTTAAAGGCATGGGGATTCTTGGGACGCAATTACAGGGCATTAAAGGTTTTTAATGAAGCCCATCGTGATGCAGGGTCTTTCCCAAAAGATACGTGAAGAGCTGAACAATTAAATTTCTTTTGTCTCCAGCTCTTTTATCCACTTTTCCAGCCGCATTTTAATATCACCTAAATAATGCAATCTATAAATAGTTTTTGCATAAACAGGAGTTTCGTGGAGAAGAAGGCATGTGGCACTCATCTCCTTGATTGGCGGGGTTTTGTCACTCCATGACCTGTAAGACCCCATCCTCATCAATCCGGCGTAGGTGAGCCATCGCTACTACGCATGTAAACAGGTGTCACCTGATCTTGCTGTCAGCCCAATGCCGGATCGGCTGCGTACCCATTCGTTGAGTTCCGGGTGATAGCGCTTCGGCATAGGCGCTTTGTTGGAAATCAGACCTTTTAGCTGTTCACCTTTGCCAACCTGTGATAAAATGCGAGATTTAAATTGATAACCAAAGGAATAGATTTTGACACCACTAAAAGGATCACAAAGAAAGTATTTAAGGGGGCTTGCCCATAAACTGAACCCGGCAGCATTTGTGGGGCAGAAGGGGATTACCTCTTCTTTGACCGATGAAATAAATATGGCCCTTGATGCCGCGGAATTGATAAAAATTAAATTTAGTGATCACAAGGAAAAAGAGGTGAAAACTGCTTTGGTTGAAGAAATTGCCTCAATTACACAGAGTCATGTGGCCGGGATGGTTGGACATGTGGTTATTTTGTTTCGTCAGCATCCAGACCCTGGAAAACAGAAAATAAAACTGCCCTGATACCCGGTTTTTTATCCTAGCGTTTATATATGGCGGTTTAAAAAAGAGACGGCCTGCTGCTCTGACCAATAAAGATTTTTTTTATTAAAAGAGATAAAACCTACATGCCCGCCGGATTCCGGCATTTTTAAATTAATTTTGGGGTTGGTATCCGTTTCTGCCAGGGGGAAACACTGGCGGGGTAAAAAAGGGTCATCCAGGGCATTGATGATCAGGCAGGGAATTTTTATGGTGGGGATGAACTGGCGGCTGGAGCATTTTTCCCAATAGTCACGGGCATCCTTAAATCCGTGGATGGGGGCTGTGTAGCGGTCGTCAAAGTCCTTGAAGGTTTTGATTTTTTCATAGCCAACATCATTGAGGGCATGGGGCATAATCGCCATTTTTTCCTTAATTTTTTGGTGGAGCAGCATTAGAAAACGTTTCATATAAAGTTTGTTGGAAGGTTTTGTCAGTACCTTGGCACTGGCTGCAAGGTCGCAGGGAACGGAAAAGACAACGGCTTTTTTGACCAGGGGATCCACCCGGTCCCGTCCCAGGTGAACCAGGGTCAAGTTGCCTCCCAGGCTGAATCCCACCAGGGCAATCTCCTTATATTTTCCTTTTTTTTTGGCATGGTCGATCACCCAGGCCAGGTCATCGGTGGCCCCGTTGTGGTAGGAACGCAATTGCCTATTGGGTTCACCGCTGCAGGACCTGTAATTCCAGGCCAGGGCGTCCCACCCCCCATCATTGACTGCCTGGACCATGGCCTTTACATAGGTCCGGCTGGTGTTTCCTTCCAAACCGTGGGAGAGGATGGTAAGCTTTCGGTTTCCATCCGTGGACCAGTCCAGATCCAAAAAGTCATTGTCCGGGGTGGCAATGCGTTCCCGGGTATAAACGGGGGAGGGTATTTTTCGAAATAACCCCGGGTAAATGGTCTGGATATGGCCGTTGCCAAATAAAAACGGGGGGTAATATTGAGAATTCTTCACCAGGGTGCTCCTTTTGCTATCTTTATTTCTATTGTTTAATTGTCCATAAATTTGATATATTATTTGGCCTAGGAAGTAAATTTAAATTACACATAAGAATAGGTAAAAAAGGATAGGTAAACGCATATGAAGGTTGGAATCATTGGCCTGCCCCAGACAGGTAAAAAAACCTTGTTTCAGATTTTAACAGGTAAGGAAATTACAGAGCCTGGTAAAGCATTAAAACCTGTTCCGGGTACGGCGGATATCCTGGATTCAAGATTCAACATCCTAAGGGATATGTATGGGCCCAAAAAAGATGTACGTGCCAGGATTGACCTGGTGCTTCTGCCGAAAATGGAGGCAGAAACCATTGCAAGAGGGGATATCTTCCGGGATATTGTCGATATGGATGCTATCTGCCATGTGGTTCGCGCCTTTGAAGATGATGCCATTTACCATGAAGACGGTTCCGTGGATGCCTTACGGGATTTTCAAATGGTCAACTCCGAGCTGGTCATGCATGACCAGATCTTTGTGGAAAAAAGGATTGAACGCCTTGAGGCCATGGTGAAAAAAATCAAGGATGAGGATCAGCAAAAGGAATTGACGCTGATGATCCGGCTCAAGGAACATCTGGAACTCGAATTGCCTCTTCGGCTTTTGGAATTGAGCGAGGATGAGGAGCGACTGATTCGTTCCTACCCTTTTATCACCTTGAAAAAACTGGTGGTTGCCGTGAATGTGTCTGAAGATGATCTGGGTGATGAGGCTCTGCTGGCAGGTTTCAAGGAGAGCTGTGATCGCTTGACAATAGAGGTGATGCTGGTTTCTGCCAAGGTAGAAGCCGAGATTGCCCTGCTGGATTCAGAAGCTGAAAAAGCTGAGTTTTTAGAGGACCTGGGGATTACCACCACCACCCTTGAAACCCTGACACGGCTTTGTTTGAAATCTTTGAGCCTGATTTCTTTTTTTACCGTGGGGACCGATGAGGTCCGCCAGTGGCTGGTCAGGGAAAATTCCAAGGCCCCTGTGGCAGCAGGGGTCATCCATTCGGATCTTCAACGCGGATTTATCCGGGCAGAGGTCTTTAAATATGATGAACTTCTCGCTCTTGGTTCCGAGGCGGAACTAAAGAAGAATGGTAAGTTCTACGTGGAAGGCAAGGAATATATTGTTAAGGACGCAGATATCTTAAATATTCGATTTTCCGTATAAAGGCGGTACCTGAAGAATAGATGGATTTGACCGCTATGTTTTTAAAAAAGAACAAGATGGGGGCCTTCGTGTCAATGAGACTCTGAGACCCCCATCTGAAAATGTTATTTTGCTGCGTTTTTATGGGCCTGGGTCAACCGTTCTTTCAAATAGGTCATCTCGCCCGGGTCATATTCATAGAGATCAAAACAACATGCATCCTCCCCCATAAGGCCGTCGGGGACCTGGTCACCGGTTTCATCGGGGTCGGTGATCATTTCACTGTAAAAACAGACGGAAAGCCATCTTTCTTTTGGGTCGTCATCAATTACATCCACCATGGCAAACAAAGACCGCTGTGTCTGGTTTGCGTGCCGGGGGCGAAGCGAATAGGTGACCCCTGGTCGGGCGTTAAAATCAAGGGTAATATCCTCCAGGCTGTTTAAATGGTCCAGCAGCTCTGTAAATGCTTGTTTGGTTCGGGTATCATTTTCTTTCCAGTCATCGATAAATTTTTTCATACCTATTCCTTTATGTGTTTTAGCAGGTGTCCAAGTTCAGGAAAAATCAGATTATTGCAGGCCAGTTTACAGGCCTTGATACTGCCGGGCATGCAAAAGACGATGGTCTCTTTTATAATACCGGCCGTGGCCCTGGATAAAATGGCGGCAGAGTCTATCTCTTCAAAACTTAAATTGGCAAATAAGGGGCCAAAGGCCGTTAATTCTTTTTCAAATAAAGGTTTAACCGCTTCAATGGTGACATCCTTGGGGCTGATTCCGGTACCGCCTGTCATGATGATGACATCCGGGTTGATTTTACCGGTTACATGAAGGACAAGCTCCTGGATGGCCAAAACTTCGTCGGTCACCACCTGGTGGACAACGACTTCGTGTCCCTCTCGTTTGGTCTGTTTCTTTATCCATGCCCCGCTTTTGTCTTCGGAAAGTTTCCGGGTGGTGGAGACAGAGATGACGGCAACTTTAATGTTGCCCGGGGTATCTTGTTTATGCAATAGAGTACTCATCGTTCAATTTCCTTGTAAACCAGGTCTTCATCGTCATGTTCCAGGACATGGACATGGATCATATCATCGGGTTCTGTGTCTATAAAAATTCCTCTGTAGTCTGCCTGGATGGGCAGTTCCCTGTGTCCCCTGTCAACGAGGATGGCAAGTTCGATGCGGGAGGGCCGGCCAAAATCCATGAGTGCATCCATGGCCGATCGGATGGTACGGCCTGTATACAACACATCATCCACCAGGATAATTTTTTTATCATCCACACTAAAGGGAATGTTGGAGGGTCTTACCGTTGGCTGATGACTGATTTTGGTCCAGTCGTCCCTGTACATATTAATGTCCATGCTGCCCACGGGGACAATGATATCCTCTATGTCCCTGATTTGATCAGCCAATCGTTTGGCAAGGGAATCTCCCCGGGTTTGAATTCCGACCAACCCCAGGTTTTGAACCCCCTTGTGGGTTTCAATTATTTCATAGGCAATTCTTGTAATGATTCGTTTAAAATCCTGATCATTGAGAATCGTTTTTTTCTTTTTCATAGACTGCCTCTCCCGTACTGGGGTAAAAGATCCGTGTCGTATAAACCGAAATTTTCTGACCCAGAATCTGTATCATTTTTTTTTCCGGGGGGCAACACCTTGATTTTAAGTTCAAGTTCTTATAATTACGGGACAGGGTTCTTAACTTTTTGACAGGATGGGGTGTGAATGAAATATGATTGTACAGGGGTGATCCTGGCTGGCGGGAAAAACAGCCGTCTTCCCGGGGAAAAAAAAACCTTTCGCAGGGTGGGGGCCGATATGATGCTGACAAGGATCCATGGTCTATTTTCAAAATTGTTCAAAGAAGTCATCGTTGTGGTCAACGACCCAAGGGATTTTATTGGATGGGACATGATGGTGGTGACAGATATCCACCCTTCTCGATGTGCCCTTGCAGGACTCCATGCAGGCTTGTTCTATGCATCCAACCCCTGGGCCTATGTCACCGCCTGTGATGTTCCCTTTGCAAATGAACAGGTGATCCAATATTTGATCGACCAGCGCGAACAGGGGGTTGAGGTGATCGTCCCCCGCACCGATGATGGTCTGGAACCCCTGGCAGCCCTCTATTCCCGGCAATGTATTCCCTTGATTGAAACCAACCTTGAAAAAAAAATATTGATGATTAAAAAATTTTTCAGGAAGAAGAAGATCAAGGAAATTCCTGTGGCTGATTTGAAAAAGCTGGACCCTTCCATGCGGTTCATGTTTAATGTCAATACACCAGAGGATCTTAAAGCCGCCAGATCAATGGCAGAAGAAACAAAATAAATGGGCGGGGCTGCCCATAATAATCCAATAAAAAGTTCATAAAAATGGGCTTAAAATAAAACAGGAGCACCCCATGAATATCGTGTCACTGCTCGACCAAATAAAAAAACACCCTGATTATTCAAAGGCCGGTATGATTTTATGCCATAACGGCGTTGTCCGGGCCACCTCCAGGGAAGGAGAAGCTGTCACAGGCCTTTCCCTCACAGTGGACCACCAACGTCTGGCCCAGATCCTTGAACAACAACGAGCAACTCCCGGCATCGTGGAGATCCTGGTTCACATAGAGGAGAAAAAATATCTGGCCGTGGGGGATGATGTGATGTTTTTAGTGGTGGCGGGGGATATCCGCGAGACAGTGATCAAAACCCTGACCGATACCCTGAACCAGATCAAGTCTGAAGTTACTAAAAAAACACAAATTTTTGCTGAATAACCGGCATGGCCGGAGCATGGTATTTGCTTTTGGCCACAACGAAAAATGAACCTCTTAGAATGGCAATAGACTGGAGTTTCATATAAAAGGAAAGAGAATATGACAGATTTTACACACCTTGATGCGCAAGGCCGGGTCCGGATGGTGGATGTGGGAGAGAAAAAAGAGAGTAAACGGGTGGCCGTGGTCATGGGATCCATTTCCATGGAGGCTGCGACCCTTGACCTGATTTTGGATGAACGGGTTAAAAAGGGGAATGTCCTGGAGGCCGCCCGCATTGCCGGGGTCATGGCCGCCAAAAAAACCGCAGACCTGATTCCCATGTGTCATCCCTTAAATATTACCTATGCCCGGGTTGATTTTTTTCCCGACAGGGACAAATTAAAGATAAATATTGAGGCAGAGGTCTCCTTGACCGGCCGGACCGGTGTGGAAATGGAAGCCATGACAGCTGTGTCTGTGGCAGCCTTGACCATCTATGACATGTGTAAATCCTATGACAGGGGAATGCGCATCTCCGGGATTTACCTGAAATCAAAGTCAGGCGGCAAAAGCGGTACCTATACGGCAGACGCAGATGCAATTTTTTCACAATAATTTGGTTTCCCTGGAAACACTTTCTCTGCTTGGGATCGGCCTTGGTGCAGGATTCTTTCTAGGCGTTGTGGTGAGCGTTTTTTTGGCCCGCTCCTCTACCCTGTTTTTTTCAGCAAGGCTCAAGGACCTGTCCCATCAGGCGTTAAATGAGAATTCCAGTAAATTTATGGAACTTGCCCAGTCCTATTTCAGCGGATATGTCAGGGAGGCCAGAAAAGATTTTGATATCAAAGGGGACGAGATTTTAAGGACGGTTGATCCGGTTCGTCAAATTTTAGACAAATATGAAGTCCACCTGGGGCTCATGGAACGAGACCGGGCGACCGCCTTTGGAACCATAACGGAAAGACTTAGAGAAATGGCCCAAACCCAGGCCCACCTGCACCAGGAGACCGGAAATCTGGTGAAAGCGCTCAGGCAGCCCCATGTGAGGGGCCGTTGGGGGGAAATTACCCTGAAAAAAGTGGCTGAACTTGCCGGCATGGTGGACCATTGCGATTTTGAAGAACAGATGACAAAGGGTGCTGGCAAAGGAAGCCTGCGGCCGGATATGGTGGTCACCCTGCCCGGGAACCGGAAGATTATTGTGGATGCAAAGGTTCCCTTGATTGCCTATCTGGATGCCTTGGAAGCAAAGGATGACACGGAAAGAAAGGTTCGAATGAAGGACCATGCCCGCCAGGTGCTCGCCCACATCGCCAATTTGGCATCCAAGGAATACACGGCCCACTTTTCCCCTAGTCCCGAGTTTGTGGTCCTTTTTATTCCCGGAGAAAGTTTTTTTTCCGCAGCCCTTGAAAGTAAGCCAGACCTCATTGAAAAAGGGGTACAAAGGGGGGTGATCCTTGCAACTCCCACCACCCTGATCGCACTTTTAAAGACGGTCTCCTATGCATGGCAACAGCAAAAAGGCTATGAAAATGCGGAACAGATCAGAGCGCTTGGGGGAGAATTATATGCGAGGCTTTGTTCCATGACCGACAATATGAACCGTCTGGGCCATGACATTGAACGAACGGCTGTCACTTTTAACAGAACCGTTGGGGCCATGGAAAAGCGGGTGATGACTTCGGCTAAACGCTTAGAAATCCTTTCGGTTCCCTCCCGGAAAATGGCAGATCTTGAGTTCATTGACCCGGGGTGCGGTACCACCCGACATTTTAATGTGAGGCATGATGATGCGGTTTAAACTCCTGTTCGGGGATGGGTTTGTTTTTTTGTGTTCTATCGTCATTGGGTTTTCAGTCTTCCTCGCCGGATGCGGGTTTTTCAAAGGGGCAGAGCCCCCACAAAAAAATCCGGTGATAAAACTATCGCCCCGAAATTACCCCCAATTTTTTGACAGCCTCAGTTTTGAGGGCCTTGCCCGTTCCATTGACCAGAGCCTGATCTATTTTAAGCGGGTGCCCTTGTCCCGCAAATATACCTATGGACAAGATATATTTGATGCCGGCCATATGATCCGCACCCTGGAAACCTTCCAGTCTCTTTTGGCAGAGAATCCTTCTTCCGGCGAAGTGAATGCTCGTATAAAAAAGGAATTTCTGGTGTATAAAAGCGTGGGCGCTGACACAGGAGAGGTGTTGTTCACCGGTTATTATGAACCCACCTACAAGGGCAGCCTCGAACAGAACAGCCCCTATGTTTTCCCTGTCTATTCAACCCCAATGGATCTTGTGCAGATTGATCTTTCCCTTTTTTCCGATCAATACAAGGGTCATAAGCGCCTTACGGCCCGGGTTAATTCCGACAACCGCCGGGTGGTCCCCTATTATTCCCGGGCACAGATCAACAATCTTCCTGATTTTGTGGACCGGGCAGATCCGGTGGTCTGGCTGGAGAGCCGGGTGGACCGATTCTTTCTTGAAATCCAGGGATCGGGCAGGGTGAACCTTGCACAGGGGGGGCAGCTTCGGATCCATTATGCCGGCAGTAACGGCAATGCCTATCGGTCCGTGGGGCGGTACCTCATTGAAAAAAATGAAATTGCCAGGGAAGATATGTCCATGCAGGCCATCCGGGAATGGCTGGAAAATAACCCCCATCGCATGGATGAGGTGCTCCATCACAATGAAAGCTTTGTCTTCTTTAAAACCGAAGTAGGAGGGCCCTTTGGCAGTATCAATGTGGAAATAACGCCCTTGCGGTCCATTGCCACGGACCAGCGGCTATTTCCCAATGGCGCCCTGTGTTTTGCCCAGGCGGCTCTTCCCGACCCTGAACGCCTTGAACCCCTTGAACAATGGGCAAAGACCTCGCTTTTTGTCTTGAACCAGGATACCGGCGGGGCCATCAAAGGCCCGGGCCGGGCAGACCTTTTTTGTGGAAATGGACCCTATGCCGAGTTCACGGCAGGCCATATGAATACCCGGGGGCAATTGTATCTTCTGGTGTTAAAACCCTGATGCCAAAGGGAGTTGGCTTTGCGATTTTGCCTTCTCTTCCAAGACTTCTGATAGACCGATTGTTGAAAGCTTTTCCCTGGTCTCGGTCAAAAGAGCTGACAGCTCTTTTGCGATTTCTTCAGAGTTAGATTGTACTGTTTGGGCAAACTGACGGGTGGTTTGGGCCGCTTGTTTTACCCTTGAGATCCGTTGGGAAACCTGTTTTATTTCATGGGCTGTTGCCCGGGCATTTTTTGTAATCCCGGCGGTTACACTGGTTTGTTCTTCAACCGCACCAGAAATCTGGTGGCTTGCGCCCATGAGGTTTTCAATGCGGGTTTCTATTTTTCCTGTGTTTTTGATAATCGTGTGGCTGATTCTTTGAATAGACGCGATTTTTTCTGCAATTTCTTGGTTGCCCGCCTCGGTCTGAAGGGAAAGCGTCCTGACTTCCCCGGCTACTACGGTAAACCCTTTTCCGGCAGCACCGGACCTGGCAGCCTCAATCCTTGCATTCAGTGACAACAGCTTGGTATCCCCTGCAATTTTTTTCACAATTTGAACGATTTCATCGATTTGTTCCGATGCTTTCGTCAATTCATGGATATCTTGTTTGGAAGTCTGGGTAACCGCATTGATATCCCCGATCAGTTCATTTTGCCTGGATACCTGGGTACTGATATCTGCCACAGCAGACTCAAGCTGCTGGGTTGAGTCTGAGACCCTGTCGGTCTGAGCCACTGTTTTCGAGGCGGATTGTGTTGCCCCAAGGGTCTGGTCTTCCATATCCCCTGCCAGAAAATTAAGTTCATTGGCAGTATCCTTCATTGCAAAGGCTTTTTTCTGAAGACCGTCGATCAAGTCGGACATTTTACAGACAAGATCCTGGATGATGGTTCGTTCCATTTTTTTTCGATGATCTTCTCGTTGAAGCGTTATGAGGGCACCTTGGAAGTCCTTGATCGCCCCGGCCAGAATTCCGATCCTGTCCTTGCGTTTCTGGAAAGGGATGAGCAGGGTCTCCCCCTGGTTGATTTTTTCCAGGGACTGGGTCAGGCGTTTTAATGGCTGTTCAACGACAAGAAACACCATTACGTAAATCATGACAATGTTGATCAATATGGCCAGGACGGCAATGATGCCGATGGTGTTTGCCTTTTTCTGCCGGTATTGGACCAGGGCCATTTTTTGTTTTTGAATATCTTCAACTTTATATGAAATTTCGTTTCTGGATATTTCAGCCCCAAGGGCTTCATCGGCCAGCAGACTTTTGAGCGCCATAACTCGCTGCTGTAAAGCCCCATAATTGTTAGAGGCTTTTGTGGCCACATCAATATAAGCATTAATTTTTTCAATGTCTTGTTCAGGCGTGTCACTTTTGAGCTGGATACGGGAAATATTCTCGGAAATGGTCCCGTCTGCAGCCCGTAGTGCTTTTGATACAATCACCTGTCCCTTTTCCTGCTGAAGGATAAAATACCCCTTTGAAATATCCCTTCGCTGGGAGCGGTTAAAAAAAACTCTATAGTGATCCGCTCCCTTAATGGTTGCTTCTTTTGTAAGGGGGAAGCTTGCCCTTATCCAGTCAGAAATCTGTTCTTTTGCATCCGATGCCAAAAGGCTGGGAATTTTCAAATATTTATCCTGGAGATTAAAAATACTGGATCTTAGGTGTTCATTCATGGATGCATTCACCTCCAGCAATCGATTGGCTCTTGCTGCAATCTGGGAAAAGGCGGTAACATTTACATACATCAGTACACCAATACAAAGATTGGAAATCAGTCCCACACCGATCATTATTTTGAGCCCGACCGACAGCCACCCAGGTTTTGATTTGGTTCTATACGATTTAATAGCGGTTATCATGTTTTTTATTACCTTTCATAAAAAATAAGTATTGTCATTTTTTGATCCTGGAGCAGACCCGTCAACAAGGTTTTCCACAAGTGCCATATCCCGACCCGGGTCGGGGGTGAGTTCAAAGGAAAATTGGGTTGCACAAGGAAATGTTGCCGTCATTTTTACGCATAAAAATTCCATGATGCAGGCATGGGAAATTCCGGACTCAGACTGTTTGGCCTTTTTTTTTAATTGTGCAATAATATTTCCGGCCTCTTCAATGGAGCAGTCCCGCGCAACGTTCTCAGGCAATTCAAGGATGGCGACACTCACCGTCATCAAGGGGATTTGCCGCATTTGCCCATCCCGGTCCTTTGCCAGGATAAACCCGCTCTCCATGGATTTTTTGTCATAAAAACTTTCAGCATTTTTCTTAAAGGTACGGGCGAGTTTGCCCATCTCCGATTTTACAACGCTTGTGGCGGCACCCTTGATACCCATAAAAAAATCATCCCCCCCCACATGGCCGATGAACCGGTTTTCAGACATGCCGGCTTTTTTTAACAGGTCGGCAAACATCAAAATCTGGCGATCCCCGTTTCTAAAGCCGTATAAATCATTATAGGGTTTGAAATTATCAAAATCAAAATAGATAAAATGAAAGACCGTACTCACATCCGCCAGGCTCTCGGAAAAATATTCATGGATCATGGTATTGCCCGGTAGCCGGGTCAAAGGGTTTTGGTTCCGGGCAAGGGTGAGGTTTTTTTCATTGATGAGCTTGAGCATGGCCTTGGTACTCAAAACTCCCACATATTTCATATCATCCACCATGATAAGCCCTTCATTGTTATTGAACTGTGTATAGGTTTCAATTAGCTTTTCAACCGAAGAATGGATATCAGCAATGGGAATCTTGGTAATAAACCTGGAAATTTCCTTTCCAAAGGATGGATTTTCCAGGAGCTGTCGTCCAAATTTGGAATATATATATTCCTTGAAGGCCGTGTCCTGAATTAACCCCACCGGTTCTTCATGCTGGTTGATAACCGGAAAAAAAGAGGTGTGCTCTTCTTTTTTGAACCGGTCAATGACCGTGAGGATATCGCAGTTGGCAAAAATTGGTTTGATATACTTGATTTCACCGGTAATAAGTGACCGGTCCTTAAATGATCCGTTCCGGCGTTCCGTCCGGGAGATTTCTGCAATTATCTCATATCTGGATTTCAACTGGGCCATTTTTCTTGTGGGACGCTGGACAAAATACCCCTGGATCATGTCACAGCCGATTTCCTTGCACTGGGCATACTCCTCCAGGGTTTCCACCCCCTCCGCCAGCACCAGGCTTCCCATTAAATGGGCAAAATTGACAAGGGTTGAGATCACCAGCCTTTTTTTGGGATCATTTTCCATGTTTTGAACAAAAAACCGATCGATTTTAATATAGTCGGGCTCGGTATAATAGATGAGCTGGAGACCTGAAAAGCCAGTTCCGCAATCATCCACTGCTATTTTAAATCCCTGGAAGCGGTAGGCCGCCAGAATTTTAGATGCATCCTGGTTGTCTTGGAATTTATGCTTTTCAGAAATCTCAAAGCAGATATCATCCTGGGAATACCCGTGGGTATCAAGGATGGTCATGGTGTTTCCCGGGGCATAGTCCATGGAGTCAAAGAGCCGGTTGTCCAGATTATAAAATAATTTTGTATGGGTTTTTGCTTTGAACGCCGCAAATTTTTCCAGGGCTTTTTCCCTTAAAAAAAGGTCCACCTGGTGCAGCAGTCCCTGTTCATAGGCTGTGTCAAAGAGGTGGTCAATGGATGAAAAACCTGCTTCTGAGTGGCACCGGAGCAATGCTTCAAATCCAAAAGTGTTGCCGGTGTGGATGTTGACAATGGGCTGGAATGCATGATCTACCCTGGCAAGTCGTTTAATCCAGTTTCCGTCCATAAGTTCACTCATCGTGTATCCTATTCGTAAAAATTGTTCCTGGAAAAAACCAGGCGTTATGCGAAGATACAAAAGAATTGTTAGAATTGAGTTATGGTGAGATTAGAGAACAGGCAGCGATTCCCTCGGGATGGTGGGCATATTACCTCAAAAAATATGGGTGGGGCAAAATCTTTGTTGGAAAGAATATCGGTTCCATGCCCAGAAGTATCCATTCCAGAGAAGGGGGGTGAACCCGAAGAAACCCGTGTAAAAATTGGGTTGACATCAGTCAGATACGAGATTAAAGAATAGGAGGAAAAATTCTTTGCTGACCAAGGTTTTGAGGGCTGCTGATACGTCAATTGTCTTAAGACGTGAAGGGCCTGATTTTAAATTATCTGTACCAATAACTTAACACGGCTATAATGGCCCATTAATAAGGATGACAGATGAATTCAACTCAACCCCATGATTTTGATTATATTGTGATCGGTTCTGGTTTTGGCGGCAGTGTATCTGCTCTAAGGCTCGCAGAAAAAGGATATCGGGTCGCCGTGATTGAAAAGGGCAAAGAATGGACGACAAAAGATTTTCCCAAGACAAACTGGAATATTAAAAAATATCTATGGATTCCCCAGATTGGCTGTTATGGATATCAAATGCTCACCCTTTTTAAGCATGTGATGATTGTCCATGGCAGTGGCGTGGGCGGCGGCAGTTTGGTCTATGCAAACCAGCTTTTGGTTCCGCCGGACGAGGTGTTTCAAAGTAAGGAATGGTGCATCCAAAATCCCAAAAAAACCCTTGCACCTCACTATGAAACCGCCAAAAAAATGCTGGGGGCAAATGTCAGTCCCCAGGTGGGCAAAGCAGATCTATTGTTAAAAGAGGTTGGTATGGAGATGACCGGCCAGGACACCTTTCATAAAAATGATGTGGGTATTTTTTTCGGCACATCGGAAAAAACTGTTCCAGACCCCTATTTTGACGGCAAAGGACCGGATCGGACCGGGTGCACTTTTTGCGGTGCCTGTATGATCGGCTGTCCTGTGGGGGCTAAAAATACCCTGGATAAAAATTATCTTTTTCTTGCCAGGGGTCGTGGGGCGAAAGTTTTTCCCGAAACACTGGTGACAGGTGTTAGAAAGGTAACAGGCGGATATGAGGTGATCACCACAAAAATTTGCGGGATCTTTAAAAAGGAAAAGATCTATCGGGTCAAAGGTGTTATCTTTTCCGGCGGCGTCCTGGGAACGGTTAAATTATTGAGTCAGTGTAAAGACAAGGGCTTGCTTCCCCATATCTCCGATGAACTGGGTAATTTTGTCCGAACCAATTCCGAAGCCCTCATTGGTGTCAAATCCTTTGATAAAACCTGTGACTGGAACGATCAGATTGCGATTACTTCAGGCATTTATCCGGACAAGACCACCCACATTGAGATTGTCCGTTACAATAAAGGGTCCGATGTTCTTTTGAACCTGTTAACCGTCATGGCCGGTGGGGGGGGGCGTATTCCCCGGGTGATTCGGTATTTGGGCAATGTTGCAAGACATCCATTGCAAGCCCTTAAACTTTTATGGCCCCTGGGAAAAGCCGCCTCCATTTCTGTGCTTTTGGTAATGCAGACCGACAAAAATCATCTCAAACTGGGGTATAAAAAAAGATGGTGGCGTCTGGGCGGTAAATCCATTAATTCTGAAATTCCAAAGGGGTTTGAAAGATCCCCCAGCTATATCCCCGTTGCCAATGAAACAGCCAAACGCCTGGCCAAAAAGATGACGGGAATTCCTTTGAGTTCCTTTCCCGAAGTCCTTTTGAACAGCTCCACAACCGCCCATATTCTAGGCGGATGCTGCATGGGAGATTCTGCCCGAAGGGGGGTGGTTTCAGACAAGGGCGAATTGTTTAACTATCCGGGTCTTTATGTTGCAGACGGGTCAGTGGTATCTGCCAACCTTGGGGTAAATCCAAGCTTGACCATTACGGCATTGTCAGAACATATCATGTCAAAAATACCCGTCAAAGAGGATGCGGCTTAGAAAGGACGCTTATTAAACGTTAAGGATTGCATTTTTCGGTTCCCTTTTCGCTATCGCCATTCAATATCTTGGGTATGGAACATGAGGATGAGTCGTTTGCCGGGCAAAAGTTTAAGCCCTGCTGCCTGACCCGGGGAAAAGCTTATATTCAGGGAAAAGTCCCTGGCATGGACGGTGACCATGATGTGGCCGGAATTTTTTTCAATGAGCATGGCGGTAATTTCGCATGTGATCTGGTTATCCCAGTTCCCCTTTTCTTTTTCAAGGCAGATGCGAATTTTTTCTTTTTGTATCACGGCGAATCCATCGGTTTTTTTCTTTAGGGGCAACTCGATATGTTCGGCTTTTCCCTCGGTTCCAAGCCATTTTACAGGGCCATTCTTTTGTGACAGGTCATAGGGTGGGGGAATGATATTTTCCCTGCCCGTTGAAAAGAGTCGGCCATTTGCAATGGAGATCTGTGTGTCGCTGCATTCATATAGCCAGGGCAGATCATGGCTGGCAATCATAAGCGTGCATCCCCAGTCTCGCCGGGCAGCCAGGGAGGCTCGCCTGATCTGTCCGGCACTTTTGGTATCCACACTGGCGACGGGTTCGTCCAGGAGCAACACCTCGGGTTTCAGGATAAGGCGGGCGGCCATGGCCACCCGCTGGGCCTCCCCGCCGGAAAGTTCGTGCCATTGGCGGTGAGCAAACCCGTCATAGTTAAGTCCTACATTTTCAAGGGCGGCCTTGATTCTGTTTTCAAGGTTATCCCTGTCTCGTCGGATTTTTAGCCCATAGGCAATATTGTCAAAAACCGACCGTTTTAGAAGATAGGGTTTCTGGGTGAGCAGGGTGACCCTGGAGCGGACCCGGGGGGAGAGGGGGACTTCCAGGCGTCCGTTGAACCACACCTCGCCTGCGCTGGGCTTTTGGGCAAAGGCCATGATTTTGAGCAAAGTACTTTTACCACTGCCATTGGGGCCGGTCAGGCCGGTAATGGAGCCTTTCTGGATTTGCAACCTATCGATATCCAATACTTTTTTATCCCCGTAATAGTGCTGGACCTGGTTTAGTTTATAGGAAACCTGTGTCATTTTCATTGCTTTCGTAAGAAGGATAGGGAAAGGTTGACGGCAAAGGCGATGCCGATGAGGACTATGCCCAGGGCAATTCCGTCGGCAAATTGTCCCTTGTTGGTTTCAAGGGCAATGGCCGTGGTAATGGTTCTGGTGTGGTATTTAATATTACCCCCCACCATCATGGAGATCCCCACTTCCGTCAACACACGGCCGTAGGCAGTCACCGCCGCTGCAAGCAGGCCGTAGCGGACTTCCCACAAACAGGTCATAATAATATTTTTTTTGCCGGCCCCCAGGGAGACCAGGGTCAGCTTGAGCTCCGGATCAATATTTTCCACAATGGAGGCGGTGATGGCCGTTACAATGGGAAAAGCAAGGATGGTCTGACCAATGGCAATCCCGGTGAGAGAGAACAAGAGCCCAAATTGGCCCAGGGGGCCCTGGCTGGAGATAAAGGCATAGACCAGAAGACCCACCGAGACCGTGGGAAGCGCCAGGAGCGTGTCTAAAATTGTTCTAAGGGCTCTTTTGCCTTTGAAATTAAAATATCCAAGAAGGAATCCGCAGGGCAGACCTGCTCCAAGGCTGATAAGCATGGAGCAGGTGGATGCCTGCAGTGTCGCAGAAACCGCCGTATAGGTGGAATGGTCAAAATTTATCAACAGCTCAATGGCCCTGATAAAACCTGCAACAATAAAATCCATAAACCCTTAAACCTATTTTGCGTTGGGGATAAACAATTCTTGACCCATAAGTCTGAAATCGCCAATGCGTTTCTGGGCAGACGGTGACGCCATCCAGTCGGAAAATTTGAGAGCAAGGTCGTATTTGGCCTTGGGGCAGTTGGCGGGATCAAGGGTCAACACACTATACTGATTCAAAAGAATCTTATCCCCTTCCACCAAAACTTTCAAGGGGGCATTTCCGCCTTGGCTGTCCTGGTATTTGATATAGGTCCCCCGGTCTGTCATGGTATACCCTTTTTTCTCCTGGGCCACATTGATGGTGGCAAGCATTCCCTGGCCGGTCTGGACATACCAGGCTTCCTTGTCCGGTAAGGGGAGTCCCGCGGCCTTCCAGAGCAGTTTTTCTTTTTTATTGGTACCAGAGTCATCTCCCCGGCTCATGAAAAAGGCGGTGTGGCTTTTAACAGCAGCAAGGGCATCGGAAATGCTTTTCCCTGTAATCCCGGCTGGATCTGATTGGGGGCCTACAATTACAAAATCATTGTACATGACTTCTCTTCGGTCTTTGCCATACCCTTTTTCGATATAGGTTTTTTCAGCAGGGGGGGCATGGACCAGCAGCACATCCACGTCACAGTTCTGGCCAAGTTTCAAGGCTTTACCAGTTCCCGTGGCTGTCCATTTGAGGGCAATCCCGGTTTCTTGTTCAAAATGGGGGATCAGATATTCCAAAAGACCGGTATTGTCGGTGCTGGTGGTGGTGGCCATCATCAAACTTTTGTCACTTGCCAGGCTATAGGTTGCCAACACCAGCAGAACAGCCGTTGCCAAAAGACTTGAAACTAATTTTTTCTTGTACATTTTTGATCTCCTTAATTTATGAATTGGTCTATGAATATTCTGGAAATATGGGAATATGGGGAGGCTGTCAAGAAAAACTGTGTGCGTTCCATTGAAACCTGATTGTATCAACCCATACGAACCATTACTAACCGATAATCCTATCTGTCTTTTAGGAACAGTCCATGGTACTCATCTTCTGATATGTGTTTTTTCAAGTGCTTATTTACAAACAAATAGATCTCCTCCAATTCCTCATCGGTAAGTCTGGGAAGAAATGTTTTCATAAATTCGTCTTCTGAAAATTTTTGCAAATAAAACATGACCGTCTCTTCATCGGTTTTCCGGTCCATGCCAAATGCACCCAGTCCCTTATATCCATGGATGAAATTATGCGTGTCTTTTTTCATATCCCCTGTCCTTGTTGCCTAAATTATTTATTGGTTGTGATGTAAAATTATAGGGTCTTATCTCTTATTTTTAAAAATCAGGGTCCATTCCTTTTACCGTGATAAAATGGATGGTGCAGGCGGGTCTGTGCTTGCAATAAAGTTTGGGGTCCTTGCACCGCAAGCATTCCTTACATTGATAAATGTCATATTTTGCACATCGATGGGAAGTTTGCCGTGTCGGATGTTTCTTACAATAGCCCATGTCATCTCCTTTGCGTTTATCCAAAGAATAAATATTGGACTTTTTTTTTATATGTCAATTTGAATGGGGGAAACCGATTCATCCGGGCGAAAAGAAACACGGATACGTGGGTTTGATCCCCTGGGCCGGGTTTCCTGGAAACCCGGCCTTTTTTTGTAAAGGGTGATTAAATATTCGGTTGGGATTCGATTTTTTCGATGGTCACGGCACAGGCCTTGTACTCGGCCGTTAGGGTGATGGGATCAAATGCCGGGTTGGTCAGCCAGTTGGCGTTGTTTTCCCTGAAGTGGAAGGCCATCCACACCATGCCCCTGGGCACGGTGTTTGTGATATTTGCTTTCACCCGCACCTGGCCTCGCCGGGAAGCGACCCGGATATACTCTCCGTGTTCGATGTCCAGGGCCTGGGCATCCAGGGGGGAAATATCTGCGGTTTCTTCGCCGAGCAGATCGTTGAGCCCTTGGCACCGGCCGGTCTGGGTTCGGGTATGGTAGTGGTAAAGCCTTCGGCCGGTGCTCAGGACAAAGGGATAGTCTGCATCTGCCACTTCGGCGGCAGGGGTCCACTCCACCGGCAGGAAGAGGCCCTGGCCCCGGGTAAAGGCCCCCTTTTTATGGAGGACGCCTGTGCCGGGATGGGATTCTGTGGGGCAAGGCCACTGGAGGCCGTCCTGCTCAATACGGTGGTACTTGATGCCGCCAAATGCCGGGGCGAGATGGGCGAGTTCGTTGTCCCAGATCTTTTGTGCGCTGTCTGACCTCCATTCCTGCCCGAATCGCTTGGCAATTTCCCGGAAGATCCACCAATTGGGCCTGGCCTCCCCCGGCGGGGGACTTGCGGTTCTCACCCGGCTTACCCGCCGTTCGGAGTTGGTGAAGGTGCCGTCGTTTTCACTCCAGGCCGCAGCCGGAAAGACCACGTGGGCGAATTCGGTGGTCTCGTTGAGGAAGATGTCCTGGCAGATGAGAAATTCGGCGCTGGCCAGTTCCTTTTCCACCTTGGTAATGTCCGGTTCGGTGTTGGCCAGGTTCTCTCCGAAGATATAAAAAGCCCTGACCTTGCCGGTTTCAAGGCCTTCCATCATCTGGGGGATCATGAGCCCGTCTTTGTCCGGCAAAGGGTCTACCTGCCAAAATTCTTCAAACTTTTTTCTGGATTTGGGATCAATGACAGCCTGGTATCCGGGAAAAACGTTGGGCAACGCCCCCATATCACAGGCTCCCTGGACGTTGTTCTGGCCCCGCAGGGGGTTCACGCCCCCGCACTCCATTCCCATGTTGCCCAGAAGCATCTGGAGGTTGGCCGTCGAAACCACGTTGTTCCGGCCGCAGGTATGCTCGGTGATGCCCAGGGTATAGCAGAGCATGACCGGCTTGACTGCTGCCAGGCGGCGGGCTGCATCCTCGATGGTTTCGGCCGCAAGGCCGGTGAGTTCGGCGGCCCGTTGTGGCGGATATTGTGCCACAACGGATTTGAGTTTGTCAAAGTCCAGGGTGTGGTTATCTACAAACTCCTTATCGTAGAGATTTTCCCGGATCAGAACGTGCATGAGCCCGTTGAGCAGGGCAATGTCCGATCCCACCCTAAGTCCCAGGTGAACATCGGCAAATTCTGCTAGTTTATGCTTTCTGGGGTCTGCCACGATCAGGGAGGCCCCGTTCTGGACCGCATTTTTCAGGAAGGTTGCCGCCACGGGATGGGCTTCGGTCATGTTGGACCCGATTACAAAAAACATCTTTGCCTTTGAAAATTCTCCAAAGGAGTTTGTCATGGCGCCTGAACCAAATGATGCCGCAAGACCTGCGACGGTCGGCGCATGTCAGGTGCGGGCACAATGATCGATGTTGTTGGTCTTGAACACCGCCCGGAAAAGTTTTTGCATCTGATAGGAATCTTCGTTAATGCTCCGGGCGCAGCTCACGCCGGCCACAGCATCGGGCCCGGACTCGGCAATGATGGTCTTGAGGCGGTCCACCGCATAATCCAGCGCTTGGTCCCAGGAGACCTCCTTTAACTGGCCGTTCTTCCGGATCAGGGGCATTTTGATCCGCTGGTCCGAGTAGATAAAGTCGTAGCCGAACCGTCCCTTGACGCAGAGTCTGCCCATGTTGGGAGCCCCGTCTCCCACCCCTGTGACCTTGACGATTTTTTCGTCAATTACGTGGAGAAGCTGCTGGCAGCCTACCCCGCAGTAAGGGCAGGTGGTCCGGATGAGGTCCGCCTCGTTGGCCGGGGCCTTGCCAAAGGATTTTTTATCAAACAAAGCCCCCACCGGGCAGGCCTGGATGCACTCCCCGCAATGGGTGCAGGCCTCGTAATCGGCAATAGGATACCAGCCATCGGGATGGTCGGCCCGGCGGCCCCAGGGTGGGGTGATGGCCAGGTTGACCTGGACATCGTTGCAGGCCTGGACACAGCGGCCGCAGCCGATGCACCGTGAAAAGTCCCGGACAATAATGGGAGTGGCATCATCCAGGGGATGGTCCTCCCAGGCCAGGTCCTCCTCCCGGACCGTGATGCCGTATTCGATTGCCAGATCCTGGAGACGGCAGTCGCCGTAAGACGGGCACAGGGCATCATGCCATGGCTTGGACATGATGCCCATCTGGTTGGAACTCCAGGAAAAGGTGGGGGAATCCATGACCAGGCAGTTATGGGCGCCCGAGGTGATGAGCATTTCCAGAATCGTCTTTCTGGCCTCCATGACCATGGGGCTGTGGGTCATGATTTTCATGTTTTCCCCGGCCAAAGTTTCGCAGGCCGGTAACAGTTCGCTGACCCCTTCCACCTCCACCACGCAGATACGGCACTGGCCCGTGGGGGTACAGCCTGATAGATGACAGAGGGTCGGGATTTCAATTTGATTTTCCCGGGCCACTTCCAAGATGGTCTGGCCCTCCTGAAAGGAGACATGGTTGTTATTTATGCTGAGGATCGTCATTTTGACTTCCTTTTTATGATAAAGTGGAAGGTTATTGTTACTGGCCCTTTAGAGGACGGCCATGAGCATGCGGTAGCAACGAAGGCACCGGCCAGCTTCTTGTCGGGCCTGGTGGGGGGCAAACCCCGCCTCAACCTCGTCAAAGCTGTGAACCCGGGTATCTGGATCCAATACCTGTGTGTCCAGCCGTTTGGAGCCACCCGGATATCCAAAGGGTGCAGAATCAAACAGGGTGTCAGTATCTGCCATGGCCTGAACCATCTCATCTTGCCCTGGCTTGCAGTTTCCGGTTTCAAGGTACCGGGCGATGAACCGGGCGCCATATTTGCCGGCTGCCAGGGCCGCGATGAGGATATCCGGCCCTGTGGCGCAGTCCCCGCCGCCGAACAGGTGGGAAAGTTTTGTCTGGCAGGTTGTCTGGTCCACCACCAGGGTATTCCACTGGCTTAGGATCTCCTGGTTTTCAAGGAACATGTCCACGGTACAGGTCTGACCGATGGCCGGGATGACGGCGTCGCAGTCCATAATAAATTGAGATCCCTCAATAGGCACAGGCCGACGCCGACCGCTTTTGTCCGGTTCTCCCAGTTCCATTCGCAGGCAGGCAAGGCCTGTGACCCGGTCTCGATGGTCTGCCACGACCTCGGTCGGGGCCATGAGCAGGTGAAACTTGACGCCTTCTTCCTTGGCCTCTTTGATTTCAAGGGGATCTGCCGGCATCTCGGCCTCGGTTCGCCGGTAGATGAGGTTCACATCGGTAAAGCCCAGGCGCCGGGCCGTTCGCACGCAGTCCATGGCCACGTTGCCGCCGCCGATGACCGCTATCCTGGTCCCTGTCAAGGGGTGTTCCCCCCGGGCCGCCCGGGCCAGAAAGTTCACTCCGGGCATGAAATTTTCATAGCCCTCCTCTTCACCCTTGCACCGCATCTTGGATGCTTCGGGAGCCCCTGCACCTATGAACACGGCTTTAAATCCCTGATCTGCTATATTCTTGAGGGTGATGTCCTTTCCCACGCGAGTGTTATACTGGATGGTGGCCCCCATTTGTTCGACCATGGAAACCTCGTGGGCAATGACGTCCCGGGGCAGGCGGTAGGCGGGAATCCCATAGGCTGCCATGCCGCCCGGGCCTTCCTGGGCCTCGAAGATGGTGGCGTCATAGCCCTGTCTGCCAAGGTAATAGCCACAGGCAAGTCCGGCAGGGCCCGCTCCCACAATTGCTACCTTTTCCGGATGCCGGTGCTGGGCCGGGGCCAGGGGATTTAGTCTCCCCTCCATTTCCCGGTCTGCCAGGAACCGTTTTACCGCCCGTACGGCCAGGGGGGCGTCCAGATTACCCCGCCGGCACTGGGTCTCGCAGGGCCTGACGCAGACCCGGCCGATGGTGCCGGGCATGGCGCAGTCATTTCTTACCACATCCATGGCCTGGGACCAGCGGTTCATGCGTACGTTTTCCAGGTAGGCCGGAATATCCACATGGGAAGGGCAGGCGCTGATGCAGGGGGCGGTTACGGTTGAGGCATAGGTTCCCGGCTTCACCTGGTGGTGTCCCTGGACCACGGAGATGAACGCATCATGAAATGTGTCCATAAGATCCAGAACCGGCTTGGCCAGGGTTTTTCCAATATCACACCTGGCCGTGCGGCTAATCTGGACGGCCAGGGTGCGGATTCGTATAAGATCCTCTTTTTTTCCCCGGCCCTGGATCAGGCCCTGGGCAAGGGTGTCCATCTGGGCCGTGCCCAGGCGACAGGGGGTGCACTGGCCGCAGGACTCGTCCGACGCCTTTTTTAGATAGGCTGCCAGCAGGTCCACGGGATCCACGGTATCGTCCCAGAACTTGATGCCGTTCCAGCCCATGATGGCCCGGGGCAACTGCTTTGGAAACCATTTGCCGATATTAAGGCCGGAAAGGTCAAGGTCACCGTCCTTCCCATTCCATGTATTGATTCCTGGACCCATCTGTGTCTCCTTTTTGTCTGTGTAAGGTCTTGTTTCCCAACCCCTTTGGGTTTGCAGAGGAAATTGTTTACCTCAACGGTACAGGGGGGGGGATGTAGCAGGTTAATTCGCTGCAAACGATTAAAGCGGAATGAATAGAAAGGCATTCATTATCTTTGAGTCCATTTACCCCCGAGTAAACTCCTTGTAACACTCAGGTAAAGCTGAAAAGATGATGCATTCGAAAAAATAATGCATTCGAAAATATCCTTAACTTAAGTTAAATACTTATTTTATGAATAGATGAAAAAATAGTAATTGTCAAATACAAAGACAAGGCCCTACTTCAGGAGTGCGTGTATGCTGGTGCCCGGGTCCAAATGGCCCTGAAAAATCTTGAAAATACCGTGGTGTCGCAAATCCCCTGGGCAAGTTAAATTGAAGGTTTACAAGGGAATATTAATTCTTTATACTTTTTGAGACAACATTATTTCTTTAAAAATCATTACTCAAACAGGAGTTTCCATGGATTTTAAACACCTTGCATCCAAGATTGGCCTTGATGAAGAAGAATTTGTGGAGCTGGTTGACCTTTTTATTACCATCACCTTGTCAGATTTGGATAAAATAAAAAAAGGGGTTGGTGAGAATCATCCCGAAGATGTGGCAGCAGCATCCCACTCCATCAAAGGTGCTGCCGGCAACATGGGGTTTGATGACATGTTTGCCCTGGCAAAAAAAATGGAATCCCAGGCAAAGGCAGGCAGCCTGGAAAATTTTGATGCCTATGTCCTTGATCTTGAAACCCAGGTCAAGGGTCTTGCCATCAACTGATATTTAAATTTTATCCGAGGCATTTACCATGGGAAATACACACCCCTACACAGTCCTGGCCGTGGATGACAACCTGCTGAACTTAAAACTCATTGAACGAGCATTGTCCAAGGAAGGGTATCAGATATTTATTGCAGACAACGGATCCGATGCCCGTTCCATTGCCCTGGAGAAACGTCCAGACCTGATATTACTGGATATTGAAATGCCCGGGGAGAGCGGGTTTGACGTGATCAAGAAACTCAAGGAGGATGCTGCAACCAATGCCATACCGGTTCTTTTTTTGACCGGTGTCAGCGAGGTGGATGCCAAATTAAAAGGGTTTGATTTGGGGGCGGTTGATTATATTACAAAGCCTTTTCACCCCCAGGAGGTGTTGGCCCGGGTCAGGATTCATCTCAAACTTTCCATCGCCACCAATTCTTTGATCCAGGACCAGGCAGCCAAACTCCGTCAGGTGACCAAAGCCCAGGCGGCCATGTTGCCGTTGCCAGAAGAGCATCCCCATGCCAAGTTCGGTGTCTATTACAAAGCCTTGCAGGAAGCCGGGGGCGATTATTACGATATTTTAAATATTTCAGGCAAGATCACGGGGTATTTTGTGGCGGACTTTTCGGGGCACGATATTGAAACCAGCTATATGACCGCATCGGTAAAGGCCTTGCTGGCACAGAATTGCACCCCTGTGTATTCGCCCACCGAAAGCATGAAAATGATCAATGATGTGCTGGTGGAGATCCTGCCCCAGGGTAAATATCTGACCGCCTGTTACATGCACATCAACCGGATCACCATGAAATTGACCATTGTCAATGCCGGTCATCCGCCCGTGGTATGTCTGCCTGTCAAAGGAGAACCCTTTCTCATTAAATCCGATGGGGATGTGTGTGGGATGTTCTCAGATGCCCATTTTGGTATGGAGAGCCTCCATGTAAGCAAAGGAGACCGGTTTTTCATTTATTCCGACGGACTTGTGGAATCAGCAGAAGATAAAATTACTTGGGCCAGCGGGGCCGACAGCCTTTTGCCGGTCTATAAAACCCTGAGAGATGTCCCCTATGACAGGGCACCCGAGGAAATGATCAGCCAGTTGTTCGGCAATAATGCCTGCCCCGAGGATGATGTCGTCCTTCTTTGCATTGAGGTATAGGACCATGGAAAAAGAAACCGACATATTTGAGGTGATCGCGTCCAAGGATAATCTTCATATCCGGTTTTCATCTTTTTTGGAATATATTGATCGTGTGTGTAAGACCGTTACCCAGTTTTTGAAACCAGACCAGGAGGCGCTTGTCCCCCACTTGTTTGCCATTCATCTGGTCCTGAGAGAAGGGTTGACAAACGCAGTTCGCCATGGCAATAAAAATGATCCGGATAAGCTGGTGGAATTTCAACTGAAAATTGACAAGACAAAATCCATCTATCTTGAAATAGCAGATCAGGGAGAGGGGTTTGATTGGAAAAAACAGCAGCTTGCTCGATTGCCGGAAGATGAAGACCATGGCAGGGGTCTCCCCATTATGGAAACCTATTTTACCCGGTATTCCTACAATCAAAAGGGTAATCATCTATACCTGGAAAAGAAAATTTCTTGATAAAATTAATCTTGTTTTAATACAACTCTAACATAATTCTAATCGAGAAAGGGTAAAACCTCTTTTAAAAATAGAAGGCCTGGTGAAATAAACCCAGTAATAAAAAAAGACACAATTTGCGGGGGTAAGAATGACAACCCATCTTGATCGGTCAATGCTTCGGATCAAACGAGAAATTCTCTCTTTGGGAGCCATGGTGGAGGATCGGTTCAAACGATCGGTGACTGCAGTTCAAACCGAGGACCTGGAACAGGCTCAGTCGATCATTGATACGGATTTTAAAGTGGATGAGCGGGAAATAGAAATCGAAGAGGAATGTCTCAAAATGCTGGCTTTGTACCAGCCCGTGGCAACGGATTTGCGCCTGATTGTGGCGGTGATCAAGATCAACAATGACCTGGAACGAATTGCCGATTATGCTGTCAATGTTGCCAGGCGGTATATCATCTCTTCCAAGAATCCCAATAAGTTTAAATATGATTATACGGCCATGGGGGATCTGGCTGCAAAAATGTTGAAGATGAGCCTGGATGCCCTGGTCACCATGGATGTTGACATGGCCTATCGGGTCCGGGAAATGGACAAAATGGTCAATATTATGAGAAATGATGCCTATGGGATCATGAAAAAAGATATCCAAAAACACCCCCAAATGGTTGAGGAAATCATTAATATGTATTTGATTTCACGGCATATTGAACGGGTCGGAGACCATACTACCAATATTGCCGAAGAGGTGATTTATTTGATTGAGGGAGAAATTATCCGTCATACCTGATACCCTGGTTTCCCATGAAACCCGATTAAAACCATATACAACAGGATAGAAAATGTCTAAGGAAACCATACTCATTGTAGATGATGAAGAAGATATCATTGAACTGATTAAATATAATCTCAAAAGCGAAGGATATACCATCCTCACCGCCATGACAGGCGAGGCGGCCATTAAGATTGCCAAAAATTTTCGGCCGGATCTTCTGGTTTTGGATCTCATGCTGCCCGGTATTGACGGGCTTGAAGTGACCCGGCATTTGAAAAAAGAAGATACGACTATGGATATTCCCATTGTCATGGTCACGGCCAAGGGGGAAGAATCCGATATTGTGGCAGGCCTGGAGCTTGGGGCCAATGACTATATATCCAAACCCTTCAGTCCCAAGGAGCTTACCGCAAGAATCCGTGCCATTTTAAGGCGCCGTCAAAAAACAATTCCCGGGGAACCTCCCCGGATCAACCAGGAAGGGGATATGGTGATCGACCGGGCCAAGCATATCGTCACCATAGAGGGCCAGATGATTGATCTGACCCTGTCTGAGTTTGATTTGCTCTCTTTTTTGGCAGATAAAAAGGGGTGGGTCTTCACCCGGGGGCAGATTGTGGACGCCATCCATGGTGAAAATTATGCCGTCACTGAAAGAAGTGTTGATGTGATCATTGTAGGGCTGCGCAAAAAATTAAAACTATATGCCGCCCACATTGAAACTGTCAGAGGGGTTGGATATCGGTTTAAGGAATCTTAATTGCAAAGTATAGGCATATGAATAAAAAGCAAAAACTCATCTGGCAGATATTTCCCTCCTTTCTGGTGATCATCCTTTTGTCCCTTAGCGTGGTGACCTGGTATTCCACCCGGTATTTCAAGAATTTTTTTCTTGAGAATTCGGAAAAAGAACTGACCATCCAGGCAAAATTGCTGCAAAATAAGTTTGCCCATCTCCTGATCGAGGACAGAGAGGCGATCTTGCAAATTGACAGCCAGTGCAAAAAAGTGGGAGAAATCATCCAGACAAGGGTCACCATTGTTCTGCCCTCCGGCGTGGTGGTGGGGGACTCCTTTGGACGGGTTGAGACCATGGAAAATCATTTGGCCCGTCCTGAAATACAAGCGGCCCTGGAAGGCCGAAGGGGACTTTCCATTCGCTACAGCTCTACTCTGGATCAGAACATGATGTATATTGCTTTTCCCGTGATCCGGGATAATCAGGGAAAATCTGTGACCCCAAAGGAATCAACTGAATCAACCGTCCTAACAAACCAGGTGATTGCCGTGGTCAGGACGGCGGTGTCCGTATCTGAGATTGATAAAAAAATTACAGATGTACGTAATAATATCCTGGCGGCCCTCATTCTTACCCTCATTTCCGCCGCCATTGCCAGCTTTTATGTGGCCAGAAGGATCACAAAGCCTTTGGAGCAGATGACAAAAGGGGCCATTGAGTTTGCCAAGGGGAATCTGAACAATAGATTAGCCGCCCCGGATACCCAAGAGTTGTCCCAATTGGCCCGGGCAATGAATCAAATGGCTGCAAAATTAGCCGAAAAAATTCAGGATTTCAAGAACCGGAGCCATGAGCTTGAGGCGGTTCACACAAGTATGCAAGAAGGAGTGATTGCCATTGACAACAATGAGCAGATTATCACCATCAACACGGCTGCGGCTAGAATATTTGATTTTCCCGCCCCGACACTCAAGAAAAAAAACATTCTGGAAGTGGCCAGGAATTATGAACTCCAGACTTTTATCCAGCGAGCATTGTCCACCCATGAGCCGGTTGAGGATGATATTTTAATTGAACGGGGAGAGCCCATTGTTTTGAATATCCATTCAACCGCTCTCTACGATACCCATAAAGAGAGAATGGGAACCTTGATTATATTTCATGATATTACCCGTATCCGGCGTCTGGAAATGATGCACAAGGCGTTTGCCGCCAATGTTTCCCATGAATTAAAAACCCCGTTAACCACCATCAAAGGGTTTATAGAAACCCTCCAGCAGATGCTGGAAGACAAGGAAACCCAAAACAGCGAAACTTTTTTAAAGATCATTGAAAAGAATGTCAACCGGATGGTTGAGCTGATCAATGACCTTTTGGCCCTGTCACGGCTGGAGCGGCTTGAGGGAACCGATATTAAGTTTGAATCCCATCCCCTGGCAATGCTTCTGGAAGGTGTTCTCCATATCTGTCAGCCCTGGGCAGAAGACAAAAATATTCAGATTACCATGGATTGCTCTGAAACCATCATTGTCAGGATAGATCCCATCCTCATGGAACAGGCCATTATCAACCTTTTGGACAATGCCATTAAATATAACCCGGAAAAGACAAGAATCGCCATTGGCGTGATCTGTCAAGAGGGGGTGGTGGTGATTAAGGTTCAAGATTTTGGAACTGGTATGGAAAAGGAACATCTGCCAAAAATATTTAACCGGTTTTACCGGGTGGACAAGGGCCGCAGCCGGAATGAAGGCGGCACAGGCTTGGGGCTTGCCATTGTTAAGCATATTATCCAATATCACAGTGGCAAGATTGAGGTGGAAAGTCTCAGAGGCCAGGGTACAACCTTTAAAATTAGTATTCCAGCCTAGTCGCGAAATTAAAAATAGACGCGAAATTAAAACCTACTCCTTTTCTCGAATATTATACAATAAATAAAATGGATTCATAGAATTAATGAAATTTTTACAATTTCTATGTGCGATTTGTGCGATTTGTGAAATAAATGTGTGGAAATTGTGTTGTTTGTGTAGTAAGAAATCGAACATTCAGATAATTAATGATGATATTATAAAAAGTCGAACCTATTTAACTTTGATGCCAATTCTTTAAATGGGTTCGACTTTTTGCATGTTCATCAAACATAAAATTTTGTTTTAAAGGAGATATGAATGAAATCCAGGGTATTATGGGGAATGGTTTTTTGTTTTTTGTGTTTTAGCGTACAGGTGTATGGAGATTCAAGTTTTGATCGGGAACTGGTAATAAAAAACCAGGGCAGGGCTGACAAGGTTGAGACTGTTTTGCGGAGTCTTTTAAGGGCCTATGAAAATGAAGATGCCCGTGAGTTTCTTGACTATGTCAGCGAGGATCGGTTTCGTCAGGATTACCTCACCTTTACGGATGCCTTGTATAGTGATTTTCGTACCTATGAAATTTATCGGGTTGATTATTGGGTGAACCGGGTAGTTGCCGACAATGTGAAACAATTTCTTTATGTCAGATGGGAAAAACGGTATGAAACCCTTGATGATGCAAGACAATTGACCGAAAGAGGGGTGTCCCGTTTTGTCTTTGATGAGGTAGAGGGCGAATATCTTCTTATCGAATTGGCTGGTAACGATCTTTTTGGCTCAAGTCTTGCCGAGTGGACCGAGGAAACACCCTCTATTCCCGGCCAGGAAATAGCGCCGGTCACTTCAGGAGGCGGCAGTGCTCCCACTGCCCAGGCAGATCTTCTTATCCAGTCCGTGGGATCATTTCCCACTAGCCAGTTTCCAGTAACCATTGCCAATGCAGGCTCGGCCACAAGTTTGCCTACCACCGTTGTAGTTACCCATTATAAAGGCAGTGGTCCTGTGACGCAAAATATTCCTGCAATAGATTCCGGTGATACCTATACTTTTTCTTCCCCCTATTTTGGGTATCAAGTAACGCTTATCAACATTGACCCGTCTAATATTGTTCCTGAAAGCGATGAAACAAACAACACAGGTGGGCCATATTTTTAACCTCCCATAAACATAAATATAAATATTAAATTTTGAAATGTGGGTTTCTTTTTTTTGAGCCGAAGCGGGATTTTGCTGCCTGGGTGACAGGCGTATCTGATGACTTGATGGTTGACTTCAATCTGTATTAAAAGCGGGGAGTTGGTATGAAGCGGGTAATTGATATGAAACGGGTAATCTGGGTGTTTATAGTTTTTGGAATGCTGTGTTCTGCTAATATTGCCTGGGGTGAAGCCCCGGAAAAAAAGAGTGATGAAAAATGGAAGGTTCGGGGCCAGTCAGCCACCTATTTTAATGTGAAAAAAACCCAGGGTGAAGCCGCCGGCGCAACTGTGAATGATGGTGAATACTATCGTCAAGAGTTGTCTTTTTATCTTTCAAAGGAGAAGAAAAACCAGGGCAGGGTAGGATTTGATTTTCGGGGCCGGGCAACCAATGATGAACAGGTGGATTCAAAGGAGATGCGTCTTCTTTATTTCCGAGGGTATCATTATACAAAAGAAAGACGGGCAGAACTTGGGGATATTGCAGCCTCCTATAACCCCTACGTCTTTTCCACCTCCCTCAAAGGGTTTAAGCTGGACCTGGGGCAGGACAAGAAAACTGGATTTAAAACTTCTTTTGTCGGCGGTATTCAAAAAGCCAGCTGGCAGGAAATGGTCACAACGGTTGACAATGAGCAGCCGGATCGCTGGCTGGGCAGTGCCAATGTGCTCTATGTGGCCGATGCCGGACAAAAAGTGGCAGTTACCATGGCAATGGTACGGGATCGCCGTGAATCCGGGGACTATGAAACCGTGGACCCCGATGGGGCCAGCGCCATCAATGGCGGTATTGATGCGGACTGGCGTTTCAACCGGTATATTACCGCTAAATCCACCCTGGCATTGATGCAGGGGGTTGATAACCTGAAAGAGGATCATTCTTCTAAAACAAGTCATGCTATTAAACTTCGACTCCTGACCAAGCCGCTTCCCCGTTCCCTTCGCTCCAACTTTACCTATGAATATGTTGACCCTGATTTTTCGCCCCTGGTGGGTTCAGGTGCCGCCGACCGGGAACGCTTTGAAAATGATACCTCCTATCATTTTGACCGCCAGCTTAAATTCAGGCTTACCCTCAAACATTCCCGGGACAATCTGAATGGCAGCCTTGGGGCCACCCAGGATATTAATGACGGTACCTTCTATTGTGATTTTCGGCCTGATTTTCTGAAAAGGGGTGACGTTGGTCTGCGTTTCCAGGCCAAAAGTATGGAGGGGCGAGGGGCTGACCTGGGTCAGAATGAGGGTGAAATCTATATCAATGTACGACCCAAAACCGGGTGGCGATTGGGCGGAGCCTATATTTATACAGATATTAATGATGATGCCCTTGGCGGTGTGGATATAGATATCAGCACCCTGAGGGGAACTGTGGGTTGGAAAAAGCGTTTCAGCAATGACAACCTTTTTCGTTCCACCCTTCATCTGGACTATCGGTTAACAGATCAAACTGGTGGGGACCAATCCAAGGTGGGCGGAAAAATCGATCTTGGGTATGATGCCGGTAAAAACTGGGCCTTTGATTTGCTGGCCCAGACAACCAACAGCAATCGAAAATTTGCAGATGACACAGATTATCATGCCTACCAGGCCAGGGTGAGTTACCATCCCTGGGGGGACATGTCAAAATCCATACGGTTCACTGCTGAACAGCGTAATTATAAGTCTGATTCCACGACCACGGATCAAACCTATAGTGAAAATTTAATGGAATTGTCCTATCTGTTTTCCTTTTAACGCCACCTGATTTAAGTTGCATTTTTCCCGGCAGCAGGGAAAAATGATTCCCCCTTCGTAAGGAATTTTTGATGATATTGAGAAAAGAGTCTAAAGTACGCATTGCTTCATATTTTCCCTGTCTTTTTCTGGGCCTGGTGTTACTGTTGAAAATTTCCATCTCCCATGCTTCTTGGTATGATGGGGACGAGTTGGGTTATCTGGATATGGTCATGGTTAACGGCACCCTGTATGAAGATCTTGATTCCCGTGAAATTGTTTTTTACGCTGAAGATCTGCGGGACCGGGATGGCAAGGTTGAGATTACCGGTATTCTTGAAAGTGAACAAAAGGATCTCAAACCCTCTGATTTAACGGTGCAGATATCCTTAAACGGCGGCAAGTCATGGCAGGATGCCTCGGGAGAAGATAGGTGGTCCTATGTTTTTACGCCAAAGATTGAACGATACTATGATTTGTCCATTCGGGTGGTACGGCGTGATGATAGGATTGAATTTTTTGATGATTCGCCACTGGGTACTTATTCAACGGCTGATAGTCTTACTCCGTATCAACTGGGGGCCTTTGTTCTCCACTGTGGTGTGGCCGCCGTTGAAGATAGGCTTAACGGCCAGGCCACCCTGGCCCTTGGCTGGCTGGCTCAGTTTGTTCCGGACACTCTCAAAAAGCCTGGCACCGATGAGCTGCTTTTGACTGTTTCTGACCTTGAGATTGACGGCACCACCATTATTAATGGTTCCGTGGTTTTTGAGCCTGATTTTGGTTTCAGCTACGGTGGTGCAAGTTTCAGCCTCACCCAACTTGTGTTTACCAAGGATGGGGCCTCGGCAACGGGTTTGTTGACCCTGCCGACCCTGGTAATCCCTTCTG
This sequence comes from Desulfobacteraceae bacterium, assembly GCA_016743945.1. Taxonomy (GTDB): domain Bacteria; phylum Desulfobacterota; class Desulfobacteria; order Desulfobacterales; family Desulfobacteraceae; genus NBML01. The sequence goes on along the minus strand of JADGFI010000006.1, from coordinate 258,890 downwards.
CACCTGAAATTCCCTTTACCGATCTTAATTTCTCCCCCACTGCGATTAATTATACCTTACCCCTGGTAACGGCTAGTGATCCTGTCCAGAATTTTGAAATCATTTCAGGCACCCATGGGGTGAGTCTGGTATTGAGTGAGTTGTCGGTAAATATTAATACTGCAAACCAAATTCCCATAAGCCTTGCCAATCTTGATGGGGAAATACTTCTTGGTAGCGGTTATGGCGGCATCACCATTCCAAACTTAGAGCTTGTTGAAAACCAGATATCCTATGGGACAAAGGCTATTGCGGATGCTGCCGCAGCAGCACAAACCGCAGGTTCGGATGTTGCCGGGGCCGGTCAGGATCTGGCCGGTAAAATAACCATCCCCAATACTGATTTTTGTATCAGTAATCTGGGTGGCACCATCAATTTACAGGATAAATCTGTGTCCATGTCCGGGGCATTTGATTTTCCGGCTGAGTTTGGCGGCGGTTCGGTTTTTCTGCCGGCGGACAAACCTTTGACCCTTTCTCCCTCTGGTATTTCCACTGCCGGGGAAATTGTCTTTGATCTTGGTACATTGCCAACCCTTCATCTTTCAGGCTTCCCACTCGCGCTTTCGGCTCTGGCCTTGGATTTGAGGAATAATATCCCGTCGGGTTCTTTGGCAGGAGAGGTAACCCTCACCAATTTTGGTGATGTGGGTCTGGATATGCAAGCGGATATTGATGCATCCGGTTTGTCCAGCCTTCGTATGGCAGCTATGCCGGAGGGTGGAAGTCGTTCTATGGATGTTGGCGGTTTTGCAACACTTAGTTTGAGTAAGGCTGTCCTCACCTATGAAAACAGCCGTTTTGAAGTTGAACTGGATGGTGCCATCACCCCAACCAATGATCTTTTGACCTCCATAAACGGGATTGGTGAGCAGCTCCTCTTTAGCGGTCTGTCCATCGGTCGAGATGCCATCGCCATCGCCTCTGATTTAGAAGGGTGGCACAATATTACAGGCGCCAGCGCAGGTTTTGAAGGGGCCATGGTCCAACTCACCCAATATGGTCTTGGTGTGGACAATAATCTTTTTTGGCTGGGTCTTAGGGGGCAGGCTTCCCTTGGGGGGAGCTCCGCCAGTGCCACGGCTAAAGTTTTCCATGATGGGTCCACTGACATTGAAGGAATTGATCTTACCAACATTTATTTTTCCCTGGGTGACTTTTTTCTTAAGGTGGGAAAAGATGCCATTGCAGAGGGCGGGAGGATTGCCAACAACACCCAGGGTTATATTGGTGGATTACCCCAGACCTTGATTGAGAAACTTCCTGCCGGTGCATTGAATGAGGCGAAAGAGTTGGTTGTACAGCTGCAGAATTTTCAGGTTGATCTGGCCAATCGTTCGGTTTCACTGGGATCTGTGGGATACACGCCTGCCACCCCCCTTGATGTAACCTTGGGGCCTGTAACCATGAGATTTGCCGGTATTAGGTTCACCACATCCTCAGCTTCCATTGACGGGTCCATCAGTCTTGAAGGTCTTGGACTGCCTGTTAGCGATCTGCCATTTACAGATCTTTACCTCGGGGCGGACGGTATTGCCGGAGAGATTGATCTCATTGGTGACGCCGGAAGCCGTACCATTAACATTCTGGAAGGTAAATATGGTTTTGGTCTGAATCTAAATGCATTGTCAGTCACTGTTGATACCCGCAAAGCACTGGCCAATATGGTCAGTCTGGAAACTTTTTCAGGTGGTCTTCTCTTTGGTACAGGTTTTAATAGTCTTGAAATCCCCGACCTTGAACTGCTTGCGGGTAACGCCATCTCCTGGGGCAGGAATACCGCCACAGCTGCCCAGGGCTTCCTTGGCCGTTTGACCTTGCCCGGAGGCCAGTTCTCCCTAGGTGATCTTGGTGGCTTCCTGGATCTTGAAGAAAAATCTCTGTCCATTGCCGGAACCCTCTATCTGCCTCCCTCCATGGGGTCGGCAAGCCTGACTATTCCTGCAGATAAACCGCTGACATTATCTGCGGCAAACGGTTTGACTACCAGTGGGCCATTGGTTTTTGATCCAGCTGATCTTCCCGCCCTTCCCCTTGCAAGTATTGACACCACTCTCACGGCATTGAGCCTTGATGTGAGCCATGGGAATATTTCAGGAACACTGGCCGGGGATCTGAATTTCAGCCAGTTTGGCGGGTTGCAAATTGCAATAACAGCTGCCATCGACAAGAAGGGTCTCCAGGAAATTACAATTGATTCAGGCAATATTGACAAGAGTTTTGATCTGAAAGGATTTGCCACCCTTGGTCTGTCCAGGGTGAGAACAGGCAAAAAAAATAACGAAAATTTTTATGTGGAGATTGATGGTAATATCACCCCCACCCATGATCTGTTCAAGGATTATGGGAAGAGTATCGATTTTGCCGGGTTACGTATCTTTAAATCAGGAATCGAATTTGCCGGCAATCTGGATGGCTGGCATACGGCCCAGGACGCGACATTTACTGTAAATGCGGCAAAGTTAAGCCTGAAAGAGTACGGTATCGGGGTGTACCATGGCGCCTTGTGGTTTGGACTCAAAGGGGAGGCCACCTATCTTGATAACGAAATGTCCCTCACCGCCAAAATCTTTCAGGACGGCACCTACGAGATCTCGGATTTTGGTTTTGAGGGTTTGTACCTGGCCCTGGGCGATTTTAGTCTGCGCACCAGTGCAGAGGCCATTGCCGGTAAGATCAGTGGTGCAGGTTCCATCAATGCCGGATTTCTGACCGACTATTTACCTGAAGATCTCAAAGATCCTCTCACCGGGGAATTACAGGTTGAATTTTCAAATCTTGGTGTTGACCTCAAAAATAAAATTATTACCTCGGGCACAGTGACCCTGCCCTTCAAAAAACCCCTCACCCCAAATTTTGGCATTTTTTCGGCAATGATTCGCTCGGTGAGTTTTGGCTTTGATGGTGCTTCGGTTGATGGTGATTTCAGCATCCAGAAGCTGGCGGATATTGATCTGCCCACGCCACCAACAGGAATCAGTTTTACCGATATTGAACTTTTGCCCGATGGGTTTATGGGTACCGCCTCCTACCATGCCACTGCCGATCCTGTAAGGATCCCTGTCCTCACAGGAGAATATGGTATTGATCTCTTCTTGAGTGAGTTAACTGTTGCCGTTGATACCACGGCAACAGATGTTCTTGATAAAATTCGTCTGACCGATCTTGATGGCGCCATTGAACTTGGACCTGGTTATGACATGGCTGAGCCTGTCACCCAGCTTAGGATGCTTGCCGATAACGGTATCACCTGGGGTGTAGCTACCCTTGGGGATTTAAGTGAGGCGGCACAAAAAGAGGCAGAGCGTCTGCAATCTGGCCTTTCCTTTTCCATTCCTGGAACCTCCTTCAGTGTTGACAAGCTTAACGGCCGTCTTTATCTCAAGGACAAGCGGATGAAAGTCTGGGGTAAAATTCAGCTGCCATCTGATCTGGGCGGTGGTTCTGTGGGTCTAACCCAGGCAAACGCCCTGGTGCTGTCGGCTTCCGGTGTTTCCACCACGGGTGAGGTTGATGTTGATTTGGGCAGCCTGACAAGTGGTTTTAAGATTGCAGGCTTTGGTGCAGACATCACCTCTTTCTCCTTTGGTGTGGCGGCCAATGCCATTTCCGGTTCCATTGCCGGTGATATTAAACTTGCCATGTTTGACAATCTGTCCATTGGCGTCGGTGTTGCTTTGGGGAATAAGGGGATTAGCAAGCTTAGCGTAACGGCGGATGAGATTGACAAGCCGTTGACCATTGGTGGGTTTGCCACCCTGACCCTGGACGCCATTGCCATTGGCGGCGGTTTTGGTGGTGAACCCTTTTTTGTCGATCTTGATGGTAATCTGGCTCTGGAAAATGAGGCCATTGGGGATCTGCCCCAAACCTTTGATTTTGACGGGTTAAAGATTTACAAGGATGCGTTGGACCTGGCCGATGCCGGACTCGGCATGCAGAAGATTCCCAAAGCAACCATTGCCATTAATGACTCCATGGCCATGTTGCTCAGCGAATATGGTTTTGGGGTAAAGGATAATCGTTTCTGGATCGCTCTTTCCGGTGGTGTCAATATGGCCGGGCAGGAAGTTACAGCAACAGCCAGGCTCTATCATAATTCACCCCATTTTGAGTTGGTGTCCTTTGGTGCTGATAATCTCACCGTTGCCATTGGTGATTTCACCCTGCGCAGTTCCATTGCCTTTTCCAACGAGGCAGGTTTTGAGGTGGAGGGCGGGTTGCATCTTGGTGCCCTTATGGACGCCATCCCTTCGGAGGGCTATAAAAATGCCCTTGGTGAGTTACCGGTCACCATAAAAGATGTGCAATTTGATCTCTCGGATCTGAGCAACCCGAAATTTCTCAGTGGTGCCATTGTTTTTGCCCCGGATTCCTCTATTCCTATCAACACCAAATTCTTTAACGCTTCTGTTGATGGGTTTGAAGTGGGTATGGCAGGTGGCAGTCCCTATGGTCGTGTGCTTGGCGGAACCATCAGCTTCAATGCGGTGGGTGCACTGCCCGCGCTGGAAGGGGTTTCCATAAGCGATCTTGGGCTTACAGGCGGCGGTTTGCAGGGTACGGTGAATTGGTCAGGCTCCAAAACCCTCCATGTGGTTGAAGATGATAATTATGGCGTTGATGCGGTTCTCTCCAGCATTTCCATCCTCTTTGATTCCACCCAAAAAGAAATTACCGATATGTTTGTGCTCGGCGGTCTTGACGGCAGTCTTGCCTTCGGGGAAGGCTATAAAACCAGCATATCCCCAGCCATTGATTTTCTTGACGGTGCCTATGGTTTTGCCGCAGGTGAGGGATCAAAACTCACCCTGCCGGGTACAAGTATTGATCTGCGTAATGTCAGTGGTTCCTTTAATTTCGCCCAGGGCTCCGTGACGGTGGGTGGCCTCATTGCCATTCCCTATGAAGAGACACAGATTGTCTTTGATGTGGATGATTTGACCTTTTCTGCCGATGGTATACTAGGCGAAGTTTCCCTTGCTGATGGTAAAACCGTTGATTTGAGTGCAAGTCTTGGCTTTGGGGCGCTTCTCACCGAGGCCTCCCTTGAGTTTGATAATAGCTTTGCCCTCTCGGCCGGAAGCCTTGGCATGGAACTCACCCTGGAAAAATTCTTTGGACTTTTGGTTGCGGCCCATTTAACCCTGGATAATGACGGCGTTGATGAATGGGGGCTGGGTGGTGAAACCGGTCAGAAGTTCACCGCTAATGCCGGTTTTGCAAACCTGGAGGTAAGCAAGTTTGGGGCAGGTTATGAGTCGGCGGATGGAGGTCTCTATTTTTCCATGGATACCAAGGTTACCATGAACAAAGAGTCTGTTTTGTCGGCCCTGCCCGCTGAGCTGACCCTTTCCGGAATCGAGGTGTACGCCACCACCGTAAAAATTGACAGTGCCGGCGTTTCATCCGAGGTGAACTATACCGTGAGCCTTGCAGGTGTTGACCTGACGATTAAGGAGATTGGCTTTGGGTATGTGGATGGCGATGGGTTGTTTCTTGCGGTGGCAGGGGATTTGAATCTTGCCAGCCTTGCAAAAATGGGTACAGGATTTGAAGTGTATAAAAGTAAGGTTGTCTTTACCAAAGAGATGACCCTTGATATCCATAAGCCTGCCTTTGATATGGGGGGTACCTTAGCCCTTGAAGATGACCGTTTTAAGGCTGGGCTTGCGGTGGAGGTGGCAGGTCTTTTTGAAGGCATGGAAGGACTTTTTGAGGTGGGTAGTGAGGGTGAGGGTGCCGCTTCTTTTGTGTATTGGCAGGTACAACTCAAAGTTCCGTCTCGATTACCTTTAAGCCCTCTTCCCTTAACTGTGTATTCCCTGGGGGGCGGTATTGCCTATCACATGCGAGTGACCCCGAGTAAAAATAGTGTGGTGTTTGATGCCCATAAAGGAACGCTGTTAACCTTAACGGCTCTTGTGGATATTGGTTCCACTGATAATGCTGAGTCGTGGTATGGCCAATTTTCTTTGTCTGTTGATTCCAACGCCAGGGTTGTACTTGGTGGTAAATCATGGATTATGGAGGGACGTAATCCCGCGGTTTCTCCCCATATCGAAGGGACCATTGAACTGGGTGGCAGTCCTGCCATATTTCATATTGAAGCCGGCTTAAACTTCAGCAAAGAGGTGAGTGATATTGAAGTGGTGGCAGCCAAGGGTCAAGTGGACATTCTCTTTGCCCAGAATGATTGGCATATTTATTTTGGCTCTAAAAAGACGCCATTAAGTGCAACGGTCTTAAAGTATTTGGGTGGCCAGGGATATTTGCAGATTGATCGGGGTGGTCTTGCCATGGGTGTGCGCAAGCAATTTGATCTAAAAGGTAGTGCCTGGATTTTCTACGGACGACTCTATGGGGGGGCCGAAGTTGACCTTGCTGCTGGTGTCTACCCTTTTTACATCGATGCTAAAGGTAAAATCTGGATTGGCCTGGAGGCCGGTGTTCATGTGGCTGGTGACGATTATGAAATCATCAGTGCCTATGCCGAGCTGGGTGGCCAATTTAAGGCACCTCCCGTTTATATTGGTCTCCATGGCAAAGCGCGTTACTCTTTTTTGTGGGGGACGATTTCCGGCACATGGGATATGACCTTTACTTACCCTGACAACCCCCCACCCGGCATTGCCGATCAGGGCATTGAAGCCATGCCGCTTATCGCCTATTCCTTGCCCGAAGAGGGGGCAACAGGGGTAAGTCGTGTCGATAGTATCAACATCAATACCACCATTCCCATCCAGGAACCGTTTAGATATGATGATGGTAACTGGTATGTTCTGATGGTGGAAAGGGTTGGGGGCAGTAACAGCATTGCGGCGAGAACCTATGTTGACCTGACAGATCGACAGGATACCTGGGATAACTCTCTTAGATTCTATATGGATATGGGGGGGATTGATGCTGCGAAATACAGCGTTGCCGGTGGAAAAATAGGGACAACTAAATTGCAGTATACCCCACAAAATATTTTATATGCTGGTGGCGATTTTGTCTATAAGGCCCGGCTGACCCTGTGTAAATGGGAGGGCCGGGATGGTTATTCGGCTTCTTCCCAAGACTTTGATATGACGAGGGTTCAAGAAGAAATAAAACATGAAGATCTTGTTGTTCATTTTAAAACTACTAGTGAGGATGTCTCTTTTCGGGAGGGATTATTTGAGGTGTACCCAACCCGTTCTACAAAGCCCGTTTACGCGGATACCAATATTTATTTAGTTTCAAAAGCGATTCGTGATGGTCAGAAGTGGAATTCTTTAATGCAGGAAGCAAATGTTGATTTGCAGGTGATTGATGCAGCAAATCAAGCAATTGCCGGCCATGTGGAAGGCTCCCTGTTGACCTATGATGAGCAGGAGGGATCCATGCGTTATATGAATCGCTTTATTCCCGATGCGCCGTTAAAACCAATACGAATGGTTGAAAATGGGGTTACAGGGGTAAAATTACCAGCAGTCGTGCTTGATGATGGCAGTTATCAGAATCCTTTTACCTATGTAGAACCTCCCGGGGAAGAGGGGGCTGGCCAAGAGGGGTCTGGTGAAGAGGCGTCGGCAGTGGCTGCCGTGGCAACTCCTGTGGCTCAATCGGCAACCGTGACTCCTTTATCGGCGGTAAAGACAGCTGGTTCGCCTGGTGGTGTTCAGAAAAAGGTTGGTTCCGGAGGCAGTACAAAGCGTACAAAGCGTATAAAGCGTACAAAGCGTATAAAGCGTACAAAGCTTCCTGTTGCTGTGGGAGATAGTACAAAGCTTCCTGTTGCTGTGGGAGATAGTACAAAGCTTCCCGTTGCTGTGGGAGACAGTACAAAGCTTCCCGTTGCTGGGGATTCTTTATCCAAGGCGAAGATAGGTTCTGTGTCTGGTGACATTCTTGTCTCTACGGATTTTGTAGATCCTGTCCCCTATGATTGGTATTGGAGTGGGGAGCATACCATTCAAGTGGTTAAAAATGGCGCTGAGCAGGAAAAAGTTTACACTTCCGCCTTCACCACTGAGACGCCTGCAGAAGGTGAAGAGGCTGTCCCCTATGATTCCACGGCGGAGGTGATTTCCCAATCCGTGAGTGATCCGCATTTTTATGTGAATTACACAGTGGACCAAGACGCGTATCAGGCTGATATTCGTGCGGCCAGGATTGAAAGGGTGTGGGCAGCTGTTAGTGAAATTTTCTGGGCCAATATGGCACTGGAACCGATGCGGTACCCTGTTACGGTTGTTGACCCTCCTGGAAGCTGGGGACAGGGTGGAGGAACCCATGTTGAGTGGCGTGAGGGAAGTGTCTGTGGCCAGTTTGATTCTCCCCATGACCTTTGGGGTGTTGAAGGCGGTGAGAGTGCCAATCTGTTTCCTGCGGATTGGGAGAGTGTGAAGGGTGCCTACAAAGAAGCGCAATGGTATATTTACAACTTGGCGTTACGTGGCTGTGCCGGGCCCCAGGCCGAAATTGCTGCGGTAGAAGAGGCGTTTAATGTTTATAAAGAAGAGGCGTTTATCCGCCATTCGGTGGCAGAGTTTAGATCCTTGGAATTTCGATTTACTACCCAAGCGCCTGTGAATTGGAGTGAGGTTGAGTTTTTGGTTGTGGTTGAGCCTGAGTTTAATGGTGCGATTGCCCTCGGTGGTTCTAATGGCGTTGTTTTAGCTGCAGCACCGGCCTTGGCTTCCCATGTGTTTGGTCCGGATGAATATGTTATACGCAGCCAGGCTGGATCCCTTGAGCATCGACTGGAGTTGATCCCCAAGAATCGGGAATCGTTTAACGGCGATACCTTTGTGGGTTTGATTGAGTTTTACCGCTCAAGGGGGATTCCACTGACTAATGTTGGGAGGGTTGGCATGTATGAACGTGGTTTAGAGCAAAATACTTCCTCTGAAGAGGGAGCGGGTCAGGAATATGGACTTGAACGAGGTGAGCCTCTGCATTACACCGGCCATATTACAACCCTAAGAACTTCCCGCCCTGCATCCAGTGATCGTACAGATGAATTACAAGATGCCAATGGCAATCCGATAAGGTGATAACTATGAAAACGATACTACTGAAAATGATACTAGGATTCTTTCTTATATGTCTTTTGTTCACGGGTTTTTCCGGGGTTGCCCTTGGCGCCGAAGAGCCCTCCCTTATTTTTGAAATTAAAAATACAGCCCAGGGTGTGAAGCTGCGGTGGATGGTTACGGACAGAACCTTTGATTATACCTATGTTCTTTGGCGGGCTCCCGGGGGGCATCTTGATCAAAAAAAGCAGCTTGCCCGGCTGCAGAGGCTTGATTTTGAGCAGGCTAAAATGGTGCTTAAAGACAATAAGGCTGGGTTGAAGTTGATGTTTCCCTTTGAAACAGCAAACAACAGGAATGAGTTGAACCAGTCCCTTGCCCAGAATGATAATCGTTTGAGTATGCTAACATATATCTCGGTGATGAAACCTGAGATTGCCAGGGCCCTTGGACAATATTATGAGGACAAGCCCCCTGGTGATATGAACACTGTGGTCTACACCCTGGAGGTATACAGGGGTAAGGAGGTTGTATTTACCCAGGAGCGCGGTGTTAATTTAACTGACCAGCCGGAAATGCCCATGCTCTGGGATGTTCAGGCCCATCGTTTTGATTGGGGGGTTGGGCTGAAATGGGAGGGTTACGAAGCCTATACCATGTTTAATATATATCGGTCAGATACCTATGAGGGGACATTTGAGAAAATAAATAGTGCCCCTGTACAGGTTCAGAGCAGCAGGAACGCCAATGGAACAATGAATGTTGCCCCCTATTTTTATTCAGATACCACCCTTAAACAAGGTCAAACTGTTTTTTATAAGGTCAGGGGAGTTGATTTTTTTGCCGATGATGGCCCGCTCACCCTGCCGGTCCTGGGGAAGATTAAGGTTGACCCCCATCCTGCTGTGCTTTTGCGACCAACGGTTGAGGCCAAAGAGACCTTTATTGATATCAATTGGCAGCCATCTTCTGATCAGGATATCCTGGGCTATAATATTTATCGATCCCAGAAATACCAAGGTGCTGACAACAAATTAAATGAACATTTGGTACAAGGAACTTTTTTCCGGGATACCAGCGTTCGGGTTGATCTGAATTATTTTTATTCCGTCACGGCGGTGAACAAAGGAGGGTATGAATCTTTACCCTCTCTGAATTCCCTGGGGCTTGCAAAGGATGTCACCCCGCCCCCGGTGGTGCAAAATCTTGTGGGAGAGGCAAAAAAGGCCACCATAAAACTACAGTGGGAAGGCGTCACAGCAAAGGATTTGCTGGGGTATCGGATCTACCGAACCACGCGGCCCGATAATATTGACTGGGCCTTGATCAACGATGAGCTGGTTGCGGATCCATTGTACGACGATGTCTTGACCAAAAATTTGTCCCGTTATCCCTATTATTATAGGATTTCCGCCGTTGATACCCATTATAATGAATCCGCCCCCTCCAAGACGGTCAAGGTGCAGCTTCCTGATGTCACGCCACCCCGTGCTCCGAGTTTTACCGGTTCTTCGGTGCGGGGGGGCAATGTTGCTCTCACCTGGAACCCTGTGGATGTATATGACCTTGCCGGTTATAATATTTATAGATCGGTGGAGGGTAAGCGGCAAAAAATTACCAGCAAGCTTGTTGGGCTGCCATCCTTTGTGGATGCCCATCCTCCCGTTGCAAAAAGCGTCATCTATTCAGTCACTGCGGTGGATAAATCCGGCAATGAGTCCAACTCCTCAAATCCGCTTAATCTGCAGGTTCTCGACCATCAACCTCCGAATATTACCCGTTTTACCGCTGCCACGGATAAAAAGACAGTTGTATTGACGATGATCTCAAAGGATAAAGATCTGGCTGGATTCGATGTTCTTCGCAGTCGCAATAATCGTGACTTTATCCGAATTAATCGGGATCGGGTTCGTGATTCCACCTATACCGATGTTCATGTTCAAAAGGGCAAACGTTACTTCTACCGGGTTGTTGTTTGGGATCAGTCAGCCAATAAAACTCAGAGTGTGAGTCGGGAGTTGACAGTACCATAATTCTGGTGTTCACTGGACCGGCAGGCTGACGGTGCAATAGCCCTGTCACTTTCCCTTTCTTTACCCAAAAAGGGCAAGGGCATTTTCTCCCAACACCTGTCGTTTATGGGTCGGTGTCATGACCGATTTGTCCATGTCTGCGTAATACCGGTCCGGTGTCAGCAGGGGGAAATCCGTGCCAAATAACACCTTGTCAATGACATTGGCCTGGATGGCCATATTATAAATTTCAGGGTCATAGAGAAATACCGATGCCGCGGTATCATACCAGATGTTTTTCAGGGTTTGTTTCATTTGTCTTTTCATCACATGGTAGAAAAAAATTCCCCCTCCCCAATGGGCCAGGATGATCCTGTTATCGGGAAAGGCCCGGGCCAGGGAATCAATTTGTTCCAGTGTAACCGGGGTTTTCCCGGGGTAGGGGTGACCAACGGGTTCATTGGTGTGGATCATGCAGGGGCGGTTACCGTTTTCTCTCAAGGCGGTCATGACAGGTTCCAGAAGGCTTAGGGCTTTTGCATCAATGCCGGAAAGATAAAAGGCCAGTTCTCCCACCCCCGACAGGCCTGCAGCCATGCAGCGGATTGCCTCATCAGCAGCGCCTTCCCAACCCAGATCAAAACAGGCAAGTCCTTTTATCCTGTCCGGATAACCCTGGACAGCTTCCAGAAGGGTATCGTTGTTTTTTTGGGCAAGGTCCGGGTTTCTCCAGGGGAATCCTGACACCACGGAAATGTCCACCCCATGGATATCCATGGTTTCGATCAGTTCAGTGATGGTGGAAATTTTTGCCCTGGGCGAGTTATAGAGCAGTTTGAATTCGGGTTCCTTGTCAAAAAACAGGGAGCGGTCGTTTTTTACCGGTTCCGGGAAAAGGTGGGTATGGGAATCAATTATCATCTCAGGGCATCCTCAAACATCGGGTGAATAGATATTGAAAAATTATAGTCGGCAATATATACTAAACTTTTTATTAAAACAAGATAAGTGAGCAAGGCTTAAGCAACAATGAAATATTATCCCATTTTTTTGGATGTCCGAGACCGTGACTGCCTGGTGGTGGGGGGGGGGGAGGTCGGCACCCGGAAAGCCATGGGCCTGCACCGGTCCGGTGCCAGGGTTCGGGTGATCAGCAAGGTTTTTTCCCAAAAGCTTGAAACCATATCCTGTATTTGCCGGGTTTGTAAATCCTATGAACCTGGGGATCTTGCCACAGCTTTTCTGGTTTTTGCTGCCACCGACAACAGGGGGTTGAACGAACAGATTCAGGCGGATGCAAGCGCCAGGTCGATCTTGTGCAATAGTGCCGATGCCCCGGGCAGATCCGATTTTATTCTTCCTTCTGTTGTGCAAAGAGGGGACCTTGTGTGTGCTGTTTCCACATCCGGGGCAAGTCCGGCCCTGGCCAAAAAAATCCGCAAAGATCTTGAGCAGATGTTGGGCCAGGAATACGGGGACTTTCTTTTGCTCATGGGTAGTATCCGGAAAAAATTGCTCAAAGAGGGCCATGACCCCGGCGCCCATAAAAAAATCTTTAACGCCTTGGTTGAAAAAAAAATACCTGACCTGATTGCAGCCAATGATCAAACCCGGATAGACTCGGTTCTCCTTGAACTGCTGGGGCCCGGGTATGGTTATCAACGCCTTGTACCACAGGAGTAATAAATGGAACTAAATAGTATCAGTAGTGCCAGTAGTATCCTATTACAAATATCTACCCTATTGTATTTGTTCAGTATGGCAGGGTATTTATTTTTTTTGTTTGACCAGAGGGACAAAATTCAAAAGATTTCTTTTTACCTGGTGTCAACGGCGGTGGGCGTCCATTTTTTAAGTATCCTGGTGACAGGGATTGCAGCCCAGGACCTGCCGATAAAAAATATGGCCCAGAGCCTTTCCCTTGCAGCCCTGGCCTTTGGGGGCATGTTTTTATATTTTCAGTATAAATTTAATCTTAAAATTTTGGGTGTTTTTGCTTCCACCCTTTTGTCCATTCTAATGCTGGCGGTGATGCTGGTCCCGGACACCCCGGTTGCTTCCAATGAAATTTTGAAGGGATTCTGGTTTGTTGCCCACATTGTTCTGGTTTTTACCGGGGATGCGTCCCTGGGGCTTGCCTGCGGTGCCGGTATTCTTTATTTGATCCAGGAAAAGGGAATACGAACCAAAACCCCGGGGTTTTTCTATAAGCGTTTGCCTTCTCTGGATTTTCTGGACAATGTCAGTTACACCTGCATTACCACCGGGTTTACCCTGCTGACTTTTGGCCTGATTACCGGATTTATCTATGCAAAATCCATTTGGGGGCGGTTTTGGAGTTGGGATTTCAAAGAGGTGTTTTCCATTGGCACCTGGCTGGTGTATGCGGCCCTGCTGCATTTTCGCTTCCATTCCGGGTGGCGGGGCCGGAAATCTGCCATCATGACAATTGTGGGATTTATGATCATTATTTTTACCTTTCTGGGAGTCAATATTTTTCTGGGCGGGCATCATCAGGAATTTACCAAATAGCGAAAGTATTATGTCAAATATTTTTTTAATCGGCGCAAATCATAAAACCGCTCCTGTGGAGCTTCGGGAAAAATTGTCCTTTACGCAAGAGGAGACCCTTGGTGCCCTTGAATATTTAAAGAATGCTCCCCAGATCAAGGAAGGGCTTGTCTTTTCAACCTGTAACCGGATGGAAATTGTTTATATCCCCGAAAAAGGGGATCAGATTGAGGCCATGATCCAATTTATTTCCGACCATAAGAAAATAGAGATCCCTGAGTTCAGGTCCGCCTTGTACATCCACGAGGGAGATGATGCCATTCGGCACATGTTTCAGGTCTCTTCCAGTCTGGATTCCATGATGGTGGGGGAACCCCAGATTTTGGGCCAGATCAAGAAGGCTTATAAGACTGCGGTGGCACAAGGGGCTTCGGGGGTCCTGCTTAACCGGATGATGCATAAATCCTTTTCCGTTGCCAAGCGGGTCAGAAAAGAGACCGGTATCGGGGATAATGCGGTTTCCATCTCCTATGCCGCCATAGAACTTGCCAATAAGATTTTTGGGGATCTTTCCAGCAAAAGGGTGATGCTGCTGGGGGCTGGAGAAATGGCGGAACTGGCTGTGGAACATTTGATCTCCCACAATGTGAACAAGATTGTTGTGGCCAACAGAACCTTTAAAAATGCCCTGGCCCTGGCCCAAAAATTCAATGGCCAGGCGGTCCAGTTTGAAGAAAGAGAATCCGTGTTAAAGGATGTGGATATTATTATAAGCTCCACCGGGGCTGAGGAATATGTTCTCACAAAAGATCAGGTAAAGCGGGCCATGAAAAAAAGGCAGCATAGAACCCTGTTTTTTATTGATATTGCCGTACCAAGGGATATTGACCCGAAAATTAACAAAGTATCCAATGCCTATGTCTATGATATTGATGATTTAAAGGGGATTGTCGAAACCAATATTCACCAGCGGGGGCAGGAGACCATCAAGGCCGAGCGGTTTGTGGAGGAAGCGGTATTAACTTTTAGAAAGTGGATGGACAGCCTTTCCATTGTCCCCACCATCAAGGCCATTAACGATAAGATGACCGCCATAGTGGAGTTGGAATTTAATAAAACCATGTCCTCCCTGGGGCATTTATCCCAGGTCGATAGGGACGCAGTTCGGCGCATGACCCAGGCCATCGCAACAAGGGCCATCCATGATCCCATCCGGTTTTTACGCAACACCGGGGATCACAGGGATGATTCCATGTATTTGAATGTCACCCGGCAATTGTTTGATTTGGATATTCCGGAAAAAGATTAGAATCCGGGAAAAGATTAAAATATAGATAAACAGGGGATTATTAATTTTCTTGCAAATGCTCTAGGAATCAGTGTATTAAATTCTTTACTTTGTCAGATGAGTTGGTATAATAGTTGTTTCTGATGTTCGAGGGACATTTAAAGGAAGGACGGCGATCATGAAAAAACAAGATCTGGAATTTTTTAAAAATCTTTTGACCAATAGGCTTGCTGAACTGCTTTCCCATGCCGATGATACGGTGACCGGAATGACACAACCCAAAGAAAATTTTGCCGATCCCACGGATCGAGCGTCCCATGAGGCAGAGAGAAGTTTTGAACTTCGTATCCGGGATAGAGAACACAAATTAATCAAAAAAATTAAAAAAACCCTGGTTCGGATTGAAAATGGAACCTTTGGGCGATGTGATACCTGTGAAGAAGAAATTTCCATTGAACGGCTCAAGGCAAGGCCGGTTACGACCCAGTGCATTGATTGCAAAACACGTGAAGAGGATATGGAGAAAGCACTTGGAATCTAATAGGTGCTGTTGAACCCGCTGTGATTGACCTCCATATACATTCAACTGCTTCGGATGGGTCTTTTTCCCCCGGACAAATATTGGCGCTGGCACAAGCTGAAGGCCTCAGGGCTATCTCCCTGACCGACCATGATTCCATTGCCGGAACCAAAGAAATTTTAAATATCATTTCCCAGTACCCCATCGAGTTCATTACAGGTGTTGAAATTTCCTGTGAACCGCCGGATGCATTTAAAAGCATCGGCAGTGTCCATTTGCTGGGGTATGGATTTTCCGTTTATGATCGACGGATGAATCAGGTTTTGAAACAGGCGGTCAGGTCAAGGGATGAGCGAAACCCGAAGATTATCGAACGCTTAAACGAGCTGGGGGTTGATATCAGTCTGGCCGAAGTGGCCGAAAGGTTTGGTGCAGACCAGACCGGGCGGCCTCATATTGCAGAGCTGCTCAAGGAAAAGGGGATTGTCAAAAGCTTTCGCGAGGCCTTTGACACCTATCTTGGCAAGGATAAACCTGCCCATGTGGAAAAATTTAAGATATCTTGTGAAGAAGCCATTCAAATCATTCTTGATGCAGGAGGTCTGCCCGTGTTGGCCCATCCAGGCCTATTGGAATTTAATCGTTCCCGGGGCCTGGAATCCTTTGTGGATGTGCTGACAGGCTTTGGCCTCCAGGGCATTGAGGTTTTTTACACAGACCATGACCCCCCAAAACAAGAATATCTTAAAAATCTTGCCCAGGACAGAAAGCTTCTGGCAACCGGCGGATCCGATTTCCACGGAAAGTTTAACCAGGGGGTTAAATTAGGCCGGGGCAAGGATAATCTTAGAGTGGGGTATCCTGTTTTCAAGGCCCTGATGAAAAGACTTGCCCTTGTCAACTCCCCACCGCGACTTGCGATTCTGGAAAAAAATATCGGCTACAAATTTACGGATCGCTCCCTACTTGACAATGCCCTGTGTCACAGGTCTTATGTGAACGAAAATCAGGCGAGCTGTCATTGTGACAATGAACGCCTTGAGTTTCTTGGAGATGCTGTGTTGGGGCTTTGCATCGGGCATATTTTAATGGAACAAAGCCCATCCAAAAAAGAAGGGGAATTGTCAAAACTTCGATCAAATCTTGTCAGCGAGCCAGGATTGGCAGATATAGGGCGCAGTATTGATCTGGGAAGGTTTATCAAACTGGGCAGAGGAGAGTTTCTTTCCGGCGGGCAAGACAAGGATTCCATTCTTTCAGATGCCTTTGAAGCGCTGTTTGCGGCTGTTTATCTGGACGCCGGTTTTGAGAAAACCCATGGGATGGTGGCTGCGGTTTTTAAAGATGCCATTCAAGTGGCATTGTTCAATTCCCATACCATGGATTATAAAAGTTCCCTCCAGGAGTATGCCCAGGAGACCTTTGGAACAACTCCCCGGTATATTGTGGTCAAAGAGATGGGGCCTGATCATGATAAGATTTTTGAGATCTGTCTTGAATTGGCGGGCATACGGTCAAGCGGGATTGGAAAGACCAAAAAAGCGGCTGAGCAGGACGCTGCCAGAAACGCTCTCAAGATCGTGCAGGACAAAAAGGCTTATAACAGGGTATGACCTCCCCCCTGGTCATTCCAATTTTTATTCCCCATTCAGGCTGTCCCCACCAGTGTGCCTTTTGTAATCAATCGATCATTACCAGTCGGAAAAAATGTCTGCCTGCCCGGGAAGAAATTGACGAAATTATTGGTCAATATCTGGGCTATAGGGCCCATCGTTCCCGGGTGGAACTGGCTTTTTTCGGTGGGACTTTTCTGGGGCTTGCTGACCAGGATATTGTCGGGCTATTGGAAAGAATACGTCCCTATATCGAGGACCATACCATCCACGCAATTCGTTGTTCCACCCGACCAGACACCATTACCGAGCAAAAGCTTGACCTGATTGCCCCCTATGGGGTCTCGTTGGTTGAACTAGGGGTTCAGTCCATGGCCGATGTTGTGCTGGAACGAGCCAACCGGGGCCATACCTGTTTTGATACTTGCCAGGCAATAGATCTGTTAAAGGCCTATAAACTCAAGGTAGGTGTTCAGGTCATGGTCGGGCTGCCCGGGGATACACGAGATCAGCTGCTCGCCAGCACCCGACAGGTTGCAGATCTGGCACCGGATGTGGCTCGGATTTATCCCCTGATGGTCCTTAGGGGAAGCCTTTTGGCCCAATGGTATCGGGATGGCAGCTATTCACCTCTGGGTCTGGATCAAAGTGTAGGTCTGGTAAAAGAAATGGTCAAGATATTTGAACAGGCAAATGTGAAGGTTATCCGCATGGGCCTCCAGGCCTCGGAGATGATGGAGGATAAAACCCAGGTATTGGCAGGGCCATGGCACCCGGCATTTGGTCACCTGGTCCTGTCAGCTCTTGTTTATGATCAGGTGTGCGAGAAACTTGAAAATTTTCAGGACTCCCCGGAAAATCGAGGGCGTCATATTCTTCTTTCGGTCCATTCCCGGTTTGAGTCCCGTCTTCGCGGGGATAAAAACAGCAATCTAACGAAATTGACCAAGGCCTATCCAGGGATTGTTTTTTCCATTCAGACCAATGACAGCCTTCCTCCCGGGCGAGTAGATATTCAGAAATCGGCCACCCGTGTCTGAACTCGGGGGCAGATCCCCTGAACTGATAGCCAGGGTTTGTTTAGATGTTTTCCTTGAACAGATCCTCGGATTCGGATTTGGTATTGGGCTTTGGGGTAAACTGTGTGGGAATGGTGCCTTCCTTGAAACATTCAAAAATGGTTTTTTCAGATTCTTCTTGGGGCAATAGTCCGGTTTTGGCATCGATTTTGGCAAATACAATGCCTTCTGGTACGTTAAAGGCCCGCGCAGGCTTGCCCTCCAAGGCGTTCTGCATATAGTCCAGCCAAATGGGACTGGCCGCCCTGGAACCGGTCTCTCCCTTGCCAAGGGGAGCCTCCTGGTCAAGGCCTACCCAAACTCCTGTGGTGTATCTGGGGGTATATCCCAGGAACCAGGCGTCAAACAAATTGTTGGTGGTGCCGGTTTTCCCGGCCACCGGGCGCTTCAATGCCTTTACCCGTCGTCCGGTCCCCGAGCGGATGACACTTTCCATGATACTGGTCATGATATAAGCGGTGCCCATATCAATTACTTTTTTCCGGACAAGTTTTGAGGATTCGAGCAGGGTTCCGTCCCGGTCATAGATTTTGGTGATGAATACCGGCTCAATTAAATATCCAAGGTTTGAAAAAACAGAATAGGCATTCACAAGTTCCAAGAGGGACACTCCCGAAGACCCCAGGGCAATGGACAGATCGTGGCTGATATCCGAGGTGATGCCAAGTTTCCTTGAATAATCAATGATATAGTCAATTCCGATATCCTGGAGAATTTTGATGGTAACCACATTTCGCGAATGAACAAGGGCTTCTCTGAAAAGGGTGTCCCCAAAAAATTTTTCTTTGTAATTACGGGGCTTCCAGACAAAATCCCTTTCGGTATCTTCAAAAACAACCGGGGAATCAACAATCACAGTGGCGGCGGTGTATCCTTTGTCCAGAGCAGCTGCATAGATGATGGGCTTGAACGCGGATCCCGGTTGCCTCCGGGACTGGTATGCCCGGTTAAACTGACTGTTGCTGTAATCTCTTCCCCCGATCATGGTTTTGACGTGACCGGTTTCCGCTTCAATACTCAATAGCGCAGATTGGGCAATGGGCTCTTGATACAGGGCAAATTCATACTCATTGTCTTCCACCACTTCATTGACCACTCGAACAAGAATAATATCCCCTGTTTTAAACACCTGGGACGGGTTTTTAACGGTTGTCTCGTAATAGGCAACCTCCTGATCCGGGGTTCTTGCCCAGGTCATGGTTTTTAACGGGATGAGGCCGTGGAAGTCACCTATTCTGACCCGGGTTATTTTGTTTTCATCATCCACAGCGAGGACCACGCCCTGGTAAATAGTTTCTTTTTCAAGAAGACTGGTATTGATTTGTTCTGCTACGCCTTTAGAGAAGCTTTCCACCTGAAGGGCGGAAATGTTTTTGATAGGTCCCCTGTAGCCGGTTCGCTGGTCAAGCTCCATCAAGCCTTTGCCAACAGCATTCCTGGCAATTTTCTGCAATTCTATATTGACGGCTGTGTGGATTTTAAGGCCTTGGTTGTACAGGGCATCTTCTCCATATTTTTTTGCCACATACCGGCGCACATGTTCTGTGTAGCAGGGTACCCGTTCGATAAACCAGTTTTTTCGGGGTTTGATATCCAGCTTTGTATCAATGGCTTCTGTCACCGATAGATTGGTGATCATTCCTTCTTCTTTCATGCGGTTCAGGGTGTAAATTTGTCGTTGTTTGGCCCGGTCTGGAAATCTAAAGGGGGAATATCGGCTCGGGGCCTGGGGAAGGCCAGCCAGCATGGCGCATTCTGCAAGGGTTAGGTCCTTTGTATGTTTTCCAAAATAATTTTCCGAGGCGGCTTCCACCCCATGGGCGCCATGGCCCAGATAAATTTGGTTCAAATACAGGTAGAGGATTTCGTCCTTGGTGAATTTTTTTTCAATCTGGTAGGCCAGCATGGCCTCTTTTATTTTCCGTTTAAAGGTCCTTTCGGGGGTCAGCAAAAATGATTTGGTCACCTGCTGGGTGATGGTACTGCCTCCCTGAACAATGGTACCGGCTTTAAAATTTTTAATGGACGCCCTGAGAATGGACTTGATATCAATTCCCGGGTGTGTCCGGAATCTGGAGTCTTCTGCCGCCACAAAGGCGTTGATAAGATTTTCCGGCATTTCGGAAAGGGGGATGACGATCCGTCTTTCCTTGTAAAACTCTCCGATTTTTCGTCCGTCATCCGAAAAAACACTGGTAACCGTTGCCGGGCGGTAATCATTTAAGGTATTGATCTTGGGCAGGTCCTGTCTCAGGTAAACAAAGAGCCCGGTGACTCCAGCACCCCCAAGAACAATCAGTATGATGAATCCGACAAGGCTCCATTTGAAAAAAGTAAAAATTAGGCTTTTTTCTTTTTTTCGAGCTCTTTTTTTCAGAACTTCGGATTTGCTTTTTTTATTTACCATAACACCCTAAAGTTTTATTAAAATTGATTATTTTTAACTGCTTATTACCAGATAACGTTCCGGATGGCAATAAGAATGGCACCCTGATTCCAGGTGAATTAAAGTAAAATTTAAAGCATATCACAACTTTTGACGATTTAAAGAAAAGGAAGTGATGATTATAAAAATATCATTATGAGGAATTTATTATGACATTAGATCAAAAAATAACGCCTGTTAAAAATGACCTGATGGATCCGCCTAGTAAAATAATGGATTTTAAAGAGAGAAGAAATATATTTTTTCGAAAGTTTAAACGTGACAGAAGAAAATATAAGAGAGATCGGAGAAAAAGTGTAAGGGACGGTGTAATCGTAAACCTGTCTTTTAGACCCAACAGGCGCAAAGACGCCAATAGAAGAACGCTACAAACAAGAATAGTGGATTTTAAAGAGAGAAGAAATACATTCTCTCGAAAATTCAAACGTGACAGAAGAAAATATAAGAGAGATCGAAGAAAAAGTGTAAGGGATGGTGTAATTGTAACCCTGTCTTTTCGATCCAACAGACGCAAAAACCCAAATAGAAGAACGCTACAAACAAGATCTTAATTCTCCGCCATTTTTAAGTGTTTTCCCACATCAAATTTCAAAATCAACTGCTCAGCTTCTTTGAATTTTCCATAACAGCAATACTGTCAGAAGAAAAACCAAAGGTTTCAATGGTGCCGTCCATGACGATGGTATTGTGGTTAACCGCAGCCATATTACAGACATTATCCCTTTGGGTGGTGATTTGTATGGGATTGCTTCATTTTACGGTCATATATAAATTGACTTTTTTAAGAAAAACAGTTAGATAAAAAGGTTTTAATGCTATGAATATAAGGAAATAATGAATCGTCATGGTCACACTTGATTTTGAGCTTGATTTTAAAAAGAACAAGGGGTTGATCCCTGCCATTGCCCAGGACTGCAACACGGGTGAAGTCTTGATGCTCGCCTATATGAACCAGGCCTCCTTCAATGAAACCCTTGCTTCGGGCAAGGCAACCTATTTCTCTCGTTCCAGGCAGAGCCTGTGGAAAAAAGGAGAAACCTCGGGGCATGTTCAGCATGTAAAGGAAATCCGGGTGGATTGCGACCATGATACCCTCCTTTTAAAGGTGGAACAGGTGGGCGGTGCCGCCTGCCACAAAGGCTATAAAAGTTGTTTTTTCAAGCGTGTTGAAAGCAATGAATTAAAAATTGTAGAAAAAAGGGTTTTTGACCCGGAGAAGGTGTATAAATAATGGAAAAAATACTGAAGTTAGGCATCCCCAAGGGGAGTCTCCAGAATGCAACCATCGACCTGTTCAGACGGTCGGGGTGGAAGATAAATGTTGAAGGCAGGAGCTATTTCCCCGATATTAACGATGAGGCCATTGAATGTGCGCTGTGTCGTGCCCAGGAGATGTCCATCAATGTTGAAACCGGTGTCATTGATGCGGGGTTAACAGGGCTTGACTGGGTGGCGGAGCATGAATCCGATGTCCATGTGGTCACCGATCTTATCTATTCAAAGGTCAGTGCCAGATCGGCGCGGTGGATAATTGCCGTGGCAAATGATTCCCCCATCAAAACCCTGGAAGATCTGGCTGGGAAAACCATTTCCACGGAACTGGTTCAGTTTACCAAGCGTTTCTTTAAGGAGCGTCATATTGATGTAAACGTAAAATTTTCCTGGGGGGCTACAGAAGCTAAAATCGTATCAGGTCTTGCCGATGCCATTGTTGAAATTACAGAGACCGAGAGCACCATCAAGGCCCATAACCTGAGGGTGATCCACGTGGTCATGGAAACCAACACCCAGCTCATTGCCAATAAAAAAGCCTGGGAAGATCCTAAAAAAAGGGAAAAAATCGAACAGATTGCCCTGCTGCTCCAGGCAGCTCTGGTGGCAGACAAGTTGGTGGGAATTAAGATGAATGTGCCGGAAAATAAAATTGCCAAAATTGTTGCCCTGCTGCCCAGTCTAAACGGTCCCACCGTTTCGCCCCTGTACCAGTCGGACTGGTTTGCCGTGGAATGTATCGTCGAGACGGAGCTTGTCAGGGATTTGATTCCCAAACTGCTCAAGGCAGGGGCTGAAGGCATTATTGAATATCCCCTGAACAAGGTGTTGTAAAATGACGGTTGCCAGGCGTTGTGAAAATATTACCCCCTTTATTGTGATGGACATTTTAGAAAAGATCCATAAAATGGAGGCCCAGGGGATTGAGGTGGTGCACATGGAAATCGGGGAACCGGATTTTAATGTGCCCGAGTGCGTCAACAGGGTGGGTATTGAGGCCTTCTCCAATAATGAAACCTGCTATACCCACAGTCTTGGGGATATTCGCCTTAGGGATGCCATCAGCCGCTACCACAAAGATACCTACGATACCCGGGTGGATCCGGGGCAGATCCTTGTGACTTCGGGTACCTCTCCTGCCATGCTTCTGCTCTTTTCCGCACTGGTGGACCCCGGGGATGAGATCATTATTTCTGATCCCCACTATGCCTGTTATGCCAATTTTATCAATTATGTACAGGGGGTTCCTGTTCCGGTAAAGGTTGTTGAGGATGAGGGGTTTGTTTATACCCCAGAAGCCATTGAGGCTGCCATCACCCCAAGGACCAAGGCCATCTTTATTAATTCTCCGTCTAACCCGACGGGGAATGTGATCCCCAAGGACCGGATGGAGGAGATCGTAGCAGTGGCCGAGTCCCACGGGCTGTATATTATTTCAGATGAGATCTACCATGGGCTGGTATACGAAGGCCAGGACCATTCCATATTGGAGTTTACCGACAAGGCCTTTGTGCTCAACGGATTTTCAAAACTCTTTGCAATGACCGGCCTGCGACTGGGATATTTGATTGCCCCTCCCCATTTCGTAAGACCCCTGCAGGTACTCCAGCAAAATTTTTTCATCTGTGCCAATTCCGTGATCCAGCTGGCTGGTGCTGCTGCCTTGACAGATGCCAAACAAGAAACAGACGAGATGCGCAAAATTTATAATACCCGCCGCCTTTATGTGATTGGCAGGCTTAAGGCCATGGGGTTTGACATAAAGGTGGAACCCACCGGTGCCTTTTATGTCTTTGTCAATGCCAAGCATATTTCCAATGATTCCTATTCCCTTGCCTTTGATATCCTAGACAAAGCCCACATCGGGGTGACACCGGGAATCGATTTCGGTGCCAGCGGGGAAGGATATTTGCGGTTTTCCTATGCAAACTCAATGGAAAATCTGATCCTGGGCATGGACCGAATGGAAACCTATTTAAAAGAATACCATGGTTAAAGTATACCGGTTGATTTATACCGGTATACTCTATACCATAGGCTAAAGAAATCTATGAAAATTAAAGATGTAGAATTTGTAAAAAGTGCTGTCAAGCCGGATCAGTATCCTGAATACGATTTTCCGGAAATTGGCTTTGCCGGCCGTTCCAATGTGGGAAAATCTTCTTTGATCAATACCTTGATCCAGCGGAAAGGCATGGTAAAAACCAGCTCCAAGCCAGGGTGTACCCAATTGATTAATTTTTTCCTGGTCAATGGGGATATGTCCTTTGTGGATCTGCCCGGATATGGGTATGCCAAGGTATCCAAAAAAATCAGGGCCCAGTGGCAGCCCATGGTGGAACTCTACCTTTCCAAGCGGGCCAGTCTTATCGGTTTGGTGTTGCTCATTGATATTCGCCGGGATCCTGGGAAAGAGGAGTTTGGCCTGGTAAAATGGCTGGAATCCAATGGGACGCCTTATTTGATTATTTTGACCAAGGCGGACAAATTGTCCAAAACAAAACAGGCAAAAAGGCTTACTGCCATCTGTTCCCAATTGAACCGGGAAGAGCAGGGGGTGATCCTTTTTTCAACCAAAACCCGTCAGGGCAGGGAGACGGTTTTGGATGAAATCAATAACCTGATCGACTGGCATAATGAATAAAGGGGATTGCATGAAAGAAGAAATTCGTTCGGGATTTGTGGGTATTATCGGGGCGCCCAATGCAGGGAAATCCACCCTGCTCAATCAGGTGCTGGGTCAAAAAATTTCCATTACCTCCAAAAAACCCCAGACCACCCGGGATAGAATCCTGGGCATCGTAAACAGACCCTTTTCCCAGATTATTTTTGTGGACACGCCGGGAATTCATAAAAGCAACACTTTGTTGAACAAGCGAATTGTGGACCAGGCCATGCTGGCCATGGCAGACGTGGATGTGGTTTTGTTCATGGTGGATGCCTCCTCCAGAAATTTTTCTTCGGAAAAGCTTATTGTCGCCCAATTGAACAAAACAGGTAAACCCGTTGTTCTGGCCTTGAATAAAATTGATCTGGCCCAAAAGGCACAGGTTTTTTGCCTGGTGGAAGAATTTAAGGACTTGTTTGATTTCCATGCGATTATCCCGGTGTCGGCCAAGAAAAATATTCAGGTGGAGCAATTGCTGACAGAAGTAGAATCTTCCCTAAGCATAGGTCCCAGGCTTTATCCGGAAGAAACCTTTACCGATGTGTCTGAAAAATTTATGGTCAAAGAAATTATACGGGAAAAGGTGTTTCGGTTGACTGGCATGGAGATCCCCTATTCCAGCGCCGTCACCGTAGATGCCTTTGATGTGGAAAAAAAGCTCATCGTCATCCATGCCAGCATTCATGTGGTGAGGGATTCACAAAAGGGGATTATCATCGGAAAAAAAGGGTCCATGCTGACCCAGATAGGCACCAAGGCGCGAATCGACATTGAGAAGATGACAGGATCTAAGGTGCTGCTCAAGCTGTTTGTCAAAGTGACAAAGGACTGGATCAGCAATGCAAAGGCATTGAACGAGTTCGGGTACTAGGGTGGACGTGGACCCCTACTTTGCCTTTATTGATGAGGCGACCGTGAAAAAAGAACGGGCCCGTGCTCGGAAAATAAGGGCAAGCCAGTGGTGGAAACGAAAAAGATCCCTTGGTGTCTGTCACTATTGCCAAGCAAATTTTCTTCCGGCAGAACTGACCATGGACCATATTATCCCCATTGGTCGGGGGGGGCGATCTGAAAAATTCAATCTGGTTCCCTGTTGCAAGGACTGCAATACCCAAAAAAGTAGTTTGCTGCCCGCTGAATGGGAAGGGTATATGGAGCGTATAAGAAAATAAACAGCGAAAAAAGCCTGGAGTAGCCTTTTTCGCTATTTTCTTTTATTCTAATGGGTAAATCTAATCGAAATTCAATTTATTTTTTGCTGCAAAGCCTGTGGATGGTCTGAGCATGCCATTCGCCACGGCCTGAAAAAGTCGGTTGTCCCAGGTCAACCAGTCGTTTGGCAACCTGATCAAATGTAGCACCTTCTTTGCGCATGCTTTCGATTATATCCATGACGGCATCCCGGGGCATCAGTTTCGTATCAATTGACTTTGGTGACCTTGATGGCTTTGGCGCTTTCGTGGTTTCGGGTGCAATGGTTTCTTTTGCCACCACTTTTCTGCGTTTCCTTAAAACCGGTTTGCTGGTGTCAACTTTTTTGACCGAAGGGGTCGCCAGCATTTTTTTTGCCTCTTTTGCAGCAGGTCTTGCAGCAGGTCTTGCAGCAGGTCTTGCAGCAGGTCTTGCAGCAGGTTTCACAACAGGTTCTTCCCAGCTATTTCCCAGGTTGTCTTCCGTTGTCTTTTCCGGTTCCCGGGAGGTCGTATAATGGTTTTCAAATGCCGGTTGTACATCTGGATCGGTGTGGGTTCTATCGGTGAGATCATCCATTTCCGGAGAAAGGTTTAAATGGGCTGCAATGCGTTCAATGGCAATGGCCTGGCGTTCCAACATGTCTGCTGTTCTTTCCTGGATGTTGACCATGTAATCCTGATTTTTTACCAGGGTTTCAACATGGTTGGAAAGTGTGTCCAGAATATCGGCAAGCAAGGTTATGTTTGCATCTTCAGCTGGAATCTGGTTGCCCATCTGGTGGGGCATGCCCTGGGACTGTGGTCGTTTCATTTGATGGCTTCGGTTGTTTTGGTATCCGCCCCCCCCACCATAGGAATTGAATCTGGAATTGTTGGTGTACTGGTATGATGTGTCAGAATTTTTTCGCGTTTTGGGTGTGCGCGGTTTTTCTGCCTGACCATTACGAAGGCTTTGCAAAAAGTCGTTCATTTAATTAATATCCTCCTTGGGATCTAATATAATATCTGTCGGCTGAATTGATGCCGGACAATGTTAGTGCTTAGAATTTCAACCCTTTGGATCGAAAGCGAACTTGCGGGATTTCTATCTGTCAGCATTTTTTATGAAATTCCGATATTTATCCTTTTTCTGTCTTCCTTTGTCAAGCTTTTTTTATGATTGACACCAAGTTGATGCTGTCAACTGATTTTCGTGTTCGCCGGACCGTCCTGGACAGCCCATTGAATTAAATTGAAAGAAATCAGCCCTTATGATATCATATCTGGCAAGAAAACGACAGACTTCCGATATATACCAAAATTTAAGGATTCAAGATGATTGAAAATAAACAATACACGACACCGTTTAAAGTTGACACACCCGATGTGATTAAAACAGACCTTCTGGAACCTCTTGAATATGCCTACAAATCCAAGAGGAGTATTGATATTACCATCAAACAGCCCGAGTATACCTCTGTATGTCCCATGACAGGGTTACCGGACAATGGGTGCATCACCATCGATTATCGGCCGGATTCCCAGATTATTGAACTCAAATCCCTGAAGTATTATTTGTTGCAGTACAGAAATGTGGGCATGTTTTATGAGCATGTCATTAATAAAATTTTAGACGACCTGGTTGAGGTCCTAGCACCGCTTCGCATGAAGGTTACCGGAGAATTTACCCCCCGGGGTGGTGTCAGTTCCCTTGCCACCGCGGAATATATAAAAAATTAATCTGCATTAATTCCCATTGGGGTTTCATATGCCCTGATGAGTTCCAGGGCCTGGCCGGATGTTTCTATCCGGGCCAGGTCTCGTCTAACGGCGGAACATCCGGGCAATCCTTTTACGAACCAGGCGAGCCGTCCCCTGAGCATCCTATAGGCATGGGTTTCGCCAAAATAGGCCACATATAATTCAATCAAGCGTTCCATTTTCCGGAATATGTCTCTTGGTTCAGGGGTTTTATAGCTTCCCCTGTTCACATAGTCTTCTATCTGGGACAAAAGATAGGGGTTGGACATGGCTGCCCGTCCCACCATTACGGCATCACAATTTGTTTGTGAAAACATTCTGGCGGCATCCTCCACTGAGTTGATGTCCCCGTTGCCGATGACAGGAATCGAAAGGGTCTGCTTTAGCTGCTGGATATGGTCCCAGTTCGCATGGCCTTTGAAGCCCTGGGCCGCAGTTCTGGGATGGATGGCGATGGCATCTACCCCTGCATCCTGGGCGATGTTGGCAAGGGCAAAGGCCTGGAGGCCGGACCTGTCCCAGCCGGATCTTATTTTGATGGTAAGGGGAAGATCTGTGGCTTTCCGGACGGCCCTTAAAATGGCTTCACTGGTCTTGGGTTCTTTCATCAGTGCCACGCCAGCTCCTTGTTTTACCACTTTTTTTACGCTGCAGCCAAAATTGATGTCAATGATATCTGCCACCCCCATGTTTTCCACAAATGCGGCTGCCTGGGCCATGGATTGTGGTTCTGATCCAAACAATTGGACGGACAAGGGACGTTCATCTTCCCGGGAGGTCATCAGGGTTACGGTATTTTTCGAATTATAAAAAATACCCTTGGCACTGACCATTTCAGAACAGACCACGGCACATCCACATTCTTTTACAAGCCGTCTAAAGGGTAGATTGGTGATGCCGGCCAAGGGGGCCAAAAAGGTTTTGCCGTGAATTTTAAGATTTTTGATTTTCATCATAGGGTGCCTTGTCGTATCTGGGTATCAATGCCGGTGTTTGCATAACAGAACAAACAATTATGGAAACAAGGGTGGGTCTCATAGGAGCCTATGTCGATGGCCTTACTGCACTTGCATCCTTGCTTGGATCGTTGTCCATAGTCTCGTCTGGTTTCGGGGTTCCCTCCATGGAGGTGTTTAAGGCGTTTTCCATCTATACAGGCGTTCTGTTTAACCTTGGTACCTTTTCCAAGACCAGTAAATAAAGAAGCCTCACAGCACAGGTGCAGGGTTATCCCTTTTGGCTCCAGATAATCTGCCATTCGCCCAATTACGCGTTGTTTGTCTTTTGGGGTCGGGTCGACAAAGGAAATAAGGGGAATGCCCCGGGACGATAAATGGGAGACCCGTGCCAAAATTTTTTTATATCCATTGTAAAAGCTGGTGACACATCGGGTGATGCCTATTTTGGCCAGGGCCTCGGCAATCATGGTAAAATCGCCCAGGGTGTTTTTAAGATCTTTGTTATCGATCCTATAAAAACAGATGGGATCAAATCGCCAGGAGATGTTATCCGGCCCAAACTTTTTGCACAAAAGGCTTACCTGGTGAAGTCTCGCAGATAGATCCGGCAGCTTTGGTTCCAAAAGCGTCACCCGGGAGTTAATGGTGAAATTAAAATGGAGGTGATATCCCATTTCTGTCAGGACCTGGTCGGCATGGAGATCCAGAAAAGGGCCAAAGTTTTTGGACCAGAAAACAATGGAATGGATGTTTTCGGGACGGGCATCCACCCTTCGAACCATTCGGTTATAGGGGTTTTTGATGGTGAAATATCCTTGTTGTATCCGGTCCAGAAACCAGGGCGTGTACCATCCCGGGATATCGGTTCTTCGCGATGCAGATATGATCTTACTTGGGGTCTGGCCCATGGTCTTTTTGTCTGTTTTTCAGGTCTGAAAAAGAAATGATTTGGGCATCTGGGGTTTCTTTTTTTCCATGGGATTCAAGTTTGGGGTTTGGCTGATCTGATTGGGTGTTCCCTGGGAAGGCCATGGGAATCTCTTCAGGGCACTCAACGGTTTGAAGTTTCATTTTTTTACCGTTCATATGAAATTCATCTCCGTTGATATACGCGTCTTTTAATATCCAGGTTACCACCTGCAGCGGAATTTGAAGCATGAGCAATTTAATCTGATACCAGTCTTTTTTTGCATCGGGTAAAATGTTTTCAACCCTTGCAAATGAAACAGGTGAATCTTCCAGATGGATCAATACAATATCTTTAATTGTGGCCATGGTTTCCTCGTTAATAGTTTTTTCTTGTCAACCGATATTATATAACATAATCTTTTGATTATCTAAAGAATGGAATGGGGGGGGGATGATTGGTTTATAATAAAAAATGGAAAGTTTTTTCCCTGGTTGCCGTCTCAATTTTTATGTCAACCCTGGACTCGAGCATCGTTAACGTTGCCCTTCCTTATATCATGCAGGAGATGGTCACTGATATTTCTACCATTCAATGGGTGGTGGTCATCTATCTTCTGACGGTTTCTTCCCTTTTACTGACCTTTGGCCGGCTTTCGGACATTAAAGGACGTCGGTCCATATATGTGGTGGGGTTCATTGTGTTCACCCTGGGATCTTTTTTGTGCGCAGTGGCAGGCACGGTCTCGTTCCTGGTGATGGCCCGTGTGGCTCAGGGGGCTGGGGCGTCCATGCTCATGGCCTGTTCTCCTGCCTTGATTGTAGATGTATTTGAAAAAGAACAGCGGGGCCGCGCCTTGGGGATGATTGGGGCTGTGGTGGCGGCAGGGCTCACCCTGGGGCCTGTGGCAGGCGGATTTATTCTGGAGTACCTGTCCTGGCGGTATATTTTTTATATCAACATTCCCATTGGGATTGCGGCAACCATTGCCGGTGTCTTTGTGCTTAAAACCATTCCCGGGGGCCAAGGTTCCCGGGAACCCCTGGATTACATCGGCAGTCTAACAATGATGATTGGGCTTTCCTGTTTAATTTTGGGGTTGACACAGATGGCCACATGGGGGATTTTATCCTTCAGATTTGTCGGTTGTCTGATAATAGCATCTCTTGTCGGTGCCGGTTTTATCATCAATGCAAAAAATTGTGCACATCCCTTGTTTGATCTTGATTTGTTGAAAATCAGGCTCTTTGTTCTGCCCCTTGCTGCATCTGGAATCCTTTTTGCCGCGCTTTTTACCATCGTCTTTATGATGCCCTTTTATCTGACCTATCCCTGTGGCTTTTCTGCCGCAAGGACAGGGGGTATCATGATTGTGCCCTTTCTCTTTCTTTTATTTATTTCTCCTATAGCAGGTGGCCTGTCGGACCGGTTTGGCTCAAGACTCTTGTGTTCGTTCGGGATGGTGTTGCTGGGTCTGTCTCTCGTGTCACTCATTTTTCTTTCACCGGAAATGGAGATTCCTGCTATTTTGTGGCGAATGGGACTGGCCGGGGTGGGGACGGCATTGTTCGTATCCCCTAATAATACGACCCTAATGGGGGCAGTTCCCATTGTCCGGCGGGGGATTGCGTCGGGTGCCACTGCCACTGCCCGAAACCTGGGTATGGTGATGGGAGTGGCCTTTGCAACCACTATTTTTACCAGTTCTTTTGCCCACTTGACCAAAGGGGCGGGGCTTGACAACTATACCCCGGCCATGGCCCCTTATTTTATGGCAAGCTTCCAAAAGGTAATGGGGTCCGGGGCCATAATCGCCTTTGTCGGAGCGGCAATTGCCTATGCTAGGGGAAAAGAGGGATAGTGGTATACCCATCAATAAACGCAATTAACACCCGTAAAGGAGAAACGCCATGACGAAATTTCAAAATTATGCAGTGCTGGATCAACCCGGTGTTCGACAGTCTTTGTTTCATCCCCGGAAGGAAAATCCGGACCGGGTAATCCATGGGGGGCGGGATGATTTAATGGTACCCGTGGGGCAGGGTGTGGAAGTGGGTGCCTCTTTTCATTTTAAACAGTGTGACGCTCCTGTGATTCTTTTTTTCCATGGCAATGGCGAGATTGTGTCAGACTACGATGAACTGGGCGCTTGTTTTCTTGATATCGGGGTGAATTTTTTTGTGGTGGATTATCGGGGATATGGCTCTTCCACAGGGTTACCCGCCTTTTCTTCCATGATGACAGACTGTCATATCCAATTGGATTTTTTGATCTCGTATATGAAAGAAAGAAAGATGACAGGTCCGGTCTGTATCATGGGGCGCTCCCTTGGTAGTGCACCGGCCCTGGAACTTGGATCAAGTTCAGCCTTTCCCCTCCATAGCCTGGTAATTGAAAGTGGTTTTGCCACAGCCGCACCCTTGCTGCGCACCTTGGGGATAGATCCTGTTTCTATTGGGTTTAGGGAAGAACAAGGATTTGAAAATATCGACAAAATAAGAAGCGTTTTATGCCCCTGTCTGATTATTCATGCCCAGTTTGATCATATTATCCCGTTTTCCCAGGGTAAGGCCCTCTACGATGCCTGCCTGTCCGATGCAAAGTTTTTGCTGGAAATCAAAGGGGCCAACCACAATGATATTTTTTTTCGTGGAATGGCCCCCTATCTTGAGCAGGTGAAAAATTTTTGTTTTCCCGGCCAAATATGATTTTGTTATAGGCTAAAGGGAACGACAAAGACCGGAACACTGGCTCTTTTTAATACTTTCCGGACCACATGATCTCCCATGGCTTCGGCCAGCAGTCCCTGCTGTTTACACCCGATGACGATGACATCACAGCGTTCATCCGTGGCCGTTAATGTGATTTCATCGGCAATGGATTTACCTTCTGTCACCAGAATCTTTGCAATGGGAGATTCGTTGTCGGCAGGGGTAGCTTTGTTTTCTTCTTCTTGGAAAAAGCCTGAAATTGCCTGGCGGATTCTCAGGGCATCCACGTTTTTTCCGATGAGCAGGTTTTTCGCCCCGTCTCGTTGTTCGTTTTTGATGTCCTGGTACAACTTTTCGCCAAAAGCCATTCTGACAAGCTTTTCAGAACTTTTGCTGGCTTCTTCCATGACATGGAGGACGATTATCTCTGATTGTGAATAGGCTGCCAGGGTAACGGCCTGTTCAAATACCTGCTTCATGTCCGTGGACAGGTCAGATGCAAACAAAATTTTTTTAGGTGGCTGGGTCATTGTTGTTTTCTCCATCTATGATGTTGTTGGGCAACTATGATTCATATATTAAATGAAAATTATTGATATGCAAGCTAATTTCGCTTGAAATTAAATATAGCGGTTCTATTCTGATTTTTCCACTGTTCGGATATGGGTGAGTACATCGTGGAACAAGGACAGGTCCTGGGCAATCAGAAGGCCTGGAAGTGTATCTTTGGTGGCTTTGTTCATTCTATAGGCAGAGACGGTTCCCACAACACGGGTTTCTTCTTGTTCATCCACATAGAGGACCGGCCCACCGCTGACACCGTTGATGGCAACACCGTCAATAAGGTAGGCGTCGTCCTTGCGGGCAGATATCATGCCTGAAAAAAAGCAGGGGGTATCGGGTTCCAGTGTGGGGAATCCGATCCAGCCGACTTGGGTGCCGACCCTGAGGACATATTCCTGGTCCAGGAGGGGGAGGGGAGGGGTGTTTTCAAACAGCTTCTGATCTTTTGAAAAAAGAATGAGTGCCGAGTCCGATTGGTTCCCCATGGTGATGTGGCGTTCATCGGCCTTGAGGAGAAGGGATTTTGATCCGTCATGGGTATAGATCCGGATGGGTTCCATCCATTTGTCAGCATGGTGAATCACATGCCCTGCCGTGGCAATGGCAACCATTGATTTTGCTGGATTTGAAAAACACAGGAATCCGGTACCGTGACCTGTGGGCGTATCTATTTTTACAATACAGGGAAGACTTGAATTAACCGCATCAGACCAGTGCATGGGAGATTCCTTTTTAATTTGTGTTAGGGGGTTTATATTATAGGCCGACCGGCCTATTTGTTTTAACCGGCTCAGGAAAATTGTTTGGGTGCATCTGCTGCACAGGTACCCATACTGGGTCCCATGAAACTTGTGGCACTCATTTTTTTAGTCACTTCAACACTGTCACATCCAGGGCAGTGGACTTTTTCTTCTTCACCGGCAAAGACCAGTTTTTCAAATTCTTTTTTGCAATGGTCACATTGGTATTCAAAAATCGGCATAGGGGGTTCCTTATTTTTATTGAGGTATTATTTGTTTTTATATCAAGTTTGTGTGGGCTGGGCAAGATAAGGATCTTTTTTGGGATGATTGTATAAACACAGAGACGATTCATGTCTGAAAAGCTCACACTATAACTTGAGCAGCGGGTTCGGGAGTTATCTTCACATAGGCTTTGATAATTTCGCGTCGCCGTCTGTACTCGTAAACAATAGCTCCCATAACCGTCAGAATAATAAAAATTACTGCCAAGGCATTCATGGCCGGGCTGATAAAGCTACGCAATTTGGTGCCAATATAAATCGGCAATGTCTGCTCAACACCAATGGCAAATAAGGTTGTGTTGTAGTTATCAAAAGACTGCATAAAAGCCAGGGCCATGGACGAGATCAAGGCGGGTTTTAAAAAGGGCAGTGTTATTTTCCAGAATACCTGGCGATGACTTGCTCCCAGGTCAAAGGCAGCCTCTTCCTGGGTCAGGTCAAAGCGCTGGGCCCGGGACATGATCAGAAGCATGCAATAGGAG
This sequence comes from Desulfobacteraceae bacterium, assembly GCA_016743945.1. Classification (GTDB taxonomy): domain Bacteria; phylum Desulfobacterota; class Desulfobacteria; order Desulfobacterales; family Desulfobacteraceae; genus NBML01. The sequence continues at coordinate 224,860 of JADGFI010000006.1, read as the reverse complement.
GATATAAAGGTCGATTGGCCGAGAATGGCAGTCCATAAGCCGCCGGGAATATTCATATAACTGTCCCAGAACAAAAATGTTGAAATCCCCAGGATAATACCCGGGGTCAGGATGGGGGATACCAGGACTCCGTATACAAAATTACGGGCGCGAAACTGCAGCCGGGTCAGCAGCAGAGCCCCGCCTAATCCGATGGGAACTGATATTGCGACCACTGAAAATGCAACAATAAAGCTGTTCCAAAGGGCACTCCACATCTGGTCATCTTTGGCAAGTTCTCCAAACCACATCAGTGTAAACCCCTTCCAGGGGGTGATCTGGGGAATATCATTGGCATTAAAGGCAATAATCGTCATAAAAATAAGAGGAAGAAACATATAGGCAAAAAACAGGACCAGATAGAGGCCTATTAAAAATTTAAAAATAGATTTTGATTTCATTGGGTAAGCTCTTTCAAACCGACTTTAAATAGTTTAAGCATCATAAACATAAACACAACGCACAGCAGCATTAAGAGAGTTGCATAGGCCGCTCCCAGGTTCCAGTTGGCACACTCAAAATTGGTATTGATGACCTGGGTGAACCAGAAACTGCTGGGGCTGCCCAAAAGCTGTGGGGCCGCAACGGTTCCGGCCGCCAGCATAAATGTCATGGTACAGCCTACGGCGATGCCGGGTTTGGCATGGGGCATGACAATTTTATAGTGAATGCGCAGCCAGGATGCCCCAAGGTCCCGGGCCGCATCCAGCTGACTTTTGTCCAGGCTCTCCATGACATTGTATATGGGGAAAACCATAAAAAGAATATAGGCATAGGTCATCCCCATAATAACCGCTCCATTGCCCATACGAAAATTAATGGGCTCAGCAATAATGCCAAGAAATATGAGCAATTGATTCAGAATACCCATATCTGCCAGGATGATTTGCCAGGCAAACAGCCGCAGTAATTCATTGATCCAATAGGGGATTATCAATCCTATCATCAACAAACCGACTTTGGCACCCCGGGCCACCTTGGCCAGGTAAAAGGCGATTGGGTAGCAGATGGCAAGGGCTGTCAACGTAACGATGATGCTGGACCATATGGTTTTAAAAAAAATTGCCATGTGCAATCTATTGGAAAAAAACACATAATAATTTTTCAGGGTCCATACATCCTTTGGCCCGCCGATGTCCCGCAAAGGCAACATGGGCCTTAAGGAATAATCAAACATGATCAGCTGGGGGATTATGATCATGAACACCAGCCAGACACCCACTGTAATCAAAATATATGCAACACCTATTTTACCCAGGTCCCTTAGGGCAGTATTCCAGAAATCACGCAATGGGGGTGCCTCCGTTTTTTAATACAAAGGCATTTTCCCGGCTGAACCCCACCTTGATATTTTCACCCTCTTGGAGCTTTGGGACTGTACCATCGTTATTGAGCCGCATGGTAAATAATTGACCCTGTTCGGTCGCAAGTGTTACCACAGCATAGGCGCCTTCAAAACTGATGGTCTTCGTACGACAGTTCAATAGATTCTCTGCATGGGGTTTTTTTGCTAAAAATACGGTTTCAGGCCGGATAAAAATAGTGGCGGTCTCTCCTTTTGCCATGTGCTGGGGATTTTTACAGAGAAATGACCCGCATGCTGTCTTAAGGGTTGCATAGTCACCATCAAACCCCGTGATATTGCCATTTATAATGTTGCTTTCACCGACAAAGGATGCCACAAAAGAGGTTTTTGGGGTGTTGTAAATAACATCGGGTTTTGCCACCTGTTCCAGCTTGCCAACAGACATCACCCCCACACGATCAGACATGGTCAATGCTTCTGTCTGGTCGTGGGTAATATAAATAAAGGTAACATTGGTGCGGCGTTGAATATTGCGCAACTCAGCGCGCATATGGTTTCTCAGTCTCAGATCCAGGGCAGACAATGGTTCGTCAAGCAATAAAACAGCAGGATTGACCGCCAGAGCACGGGCGATGGCCACCCGCTGTTTTTGCCCGCCGGACAGTTCGCTGACCATTCTGTCGCCGGTTCCATGAAGATCCACAAGTTCAATGAGCTCTTCCACTTTTTTTATTCGGTTCGTTTTTGACACGTGGCGCACTTCCAGGCCGAATCCGATATTTTCTTCCACCGTCATCAGGGGGAAAAGGGCCAGGTTCTGGAATATCATGGCGGTTGGACGCGCATTGGATCCAATCCCGCGCATGTCTTTGCCGCCTATCTTTATCTGGCCGCAACTGGGATCCATAAATCCTGAGATCAAACGCAGCAATGTGGTTTTACCGCAGCCGGAGGGTCCGAGAAAACTGAAAAACTCCCCGGCCTGGATATGTACATTTATATCACGAGCTGCGTAAACCTCTCCGAAACGCATGCTAACACCCGATATCTCAACATCTTGGCCCATCTAAATTTATCCCTTACATCTATATAATTTTGAGACAATCGTCTCTTGTCTATCACATATTTTTTTGTCATATATTTTTTGGGGTGACATAAAAGGCCGCAGACCCTGTTGCAGGAAAACTTAAGAAACAGAGCATGGGCCTTTTTTCCTGATTTAGGCGGCTTGGAATTTATCTCTGTATTCGGTACGCGCCGGAACAAACCAGGGTTGCTCATTGGGATACCACCACAAATTTTCAAGGGCATTGCCTGGATAGGCGTCCTTAAAACCCTGTTTGGTTTTTTCATCCAGCAGATCATCAACCCCTTTTACAACGCTGTTGTAACCGGTGGATTTTGCCATGATCGCTCCGGCTTCGGGTGTATAGGACCAATTGAGGAAGGCATAGGCCTGTTCCAGGTTCTCGGCATTTTTGACAATACTCATGGAATCAACCCAGGTCATGGCCCCTTCCTTTGGCGCCATGAAGGTCACAGGCTTTCCTTCTTTTTTCATGCTCATAATAGGACCGTCCCAGGTCTGGCCGATCAAGCAGCCATTTTGCAAAAATGCCAGTTGGTGATCCTGGGCATTATTCCAAAACATTTTGATATTTTTTTTCTTGAGGATTAAGAATTTTAGAATTTCATCATATACCTTACGCATTTTTGCTTCGCTTTCATAGGTATCATACATTCTGTTAGACGGCACCTGACCTGTTGCATCCAGGTATAATCCGGCACCAATAAATACCGAATGCGGTCGACAGGTCACTCGTTGATCAAACTCAGGTTCCCACATGGTTCCATAGGATAGGTCACCATACTTATAATCGAGTTTATCGGTGTTATAGGTAATCGCCTCTGTGCCCAGTTATAGGGCATTCCCACGCGGTTTCCATTGACAACACCCCCTTGTTTTTTGGGTGAGTCATAGAAAGAGGGCTCAAGGTTTTTCAAGTTTGGGATTTTGCTTTCATTAATTGTTTTGTACAATTCAAATTCCATGTGCAGTGCGATTTCGGTCATGGAGGGCTGGGCAATATCAAAGCCCTTGGCCCGGGCAGCGCGCAATTTGTTCATGCACTCCTGGTTGGAGGAGTAGTTGGTTACCTTGACCTTGATGCCAGTGGATTTTTCAAAGGCCTTGATGACTTCAGCTTTTGAGTAATCCGGCCAGGTATATAGATTCAAGCTGCCCGAAGATGACAAGGCATCTTTAATAAACCAGGGTCCCATACCGGCAGTGGCATAAACGCCAAGGCCAAGGGTTGTTGTTTTTTTAATAAATGATCGTCTGGTGATCGTGTTGGCGGTTTTTTCTTTTTTTTGACTTGTTTTTTCCATTTTCATCTCCCCATTAAGTGTGAGTAAAATGGCAATAATAAAACAAATACAAGGAGTGCAGAGCCTTTGCATTGTCGCGTTTTACCGGTATTGCACCGGTAATCGGTAAAATTTTGCCCCAAAAGAGTATTTACACTAAAAGGCATTTTAAGAAAGGACAGCCTTTGCATACTCATCTTTCAGATCATCTATTGTGTAGTCTTAGATGGATAGAACCCCACAAGTTACCTAATTCTTATCCTTAGTGCAACTTTTAAAAAAATAATCATGGGTAAAAAATCAGGTGTCTTTAACTTTATGGGTATTGATGATAGAATCTTTTTGTTAGAATTACGATTAGATTTCATTTGAGTCTAATATTAAAATTAATGGAATATGGTTTGGCCATTGCGCATGCATCAATATAGTTATAAGAAAGAGCATCGATTTAAAGTGTTATCCCCTTTGTTGTTAAACAGGAGCTCATGAATATTTTACACATCTCAGATCTTCATTTCGGTCCCCGCCACTGGGATGGAAACGACAAGGTTTTGATAAAAAAGATCAATTCATTTAACAGCGATATCATTATCAATACCGGAGACAATACAACCGATGGACTGGAAGATGAATACGTCAAAGCCGGACGCTTTCTAAAAGCGCTCAAGTGCAAAAATATCATCTCTATCATTGGCAACCATGACAAAAGGAATATGCGCTCCCATGAATTATTCCGAAAATATATTTACAATCCAGAAATCATTTACATCCCTGAAATGGAGAAAACCAAGAAACAACACCTGTTTTTGGACCGGGAAATAACCAAGGTCCGGGACAATTTTACAGATATCAATTTTATTAAATCCGTTTCGATAAATAAACAGGTTGTTTTGATTATCAGCATTGATTCCAATGAATTGTACAGGGATGAAGGATATGTTGAAATAGAAGTTCTGAATGCGGTTTCCAAGCAAATAAAACAAATGGAATATGATTTGCCCCTGTTGCTGATTCATCATTCCATTTTAGGGACGGACGAGTGTCCTTTAAAAAATTCGGCTTCCATTATTGATTTTGTACATGAGCATAATATTGAAAATGTTTTTTGCGGTCATACCCATGAACTGGAAATCATGCAAACCACTGATTTATATAAAGGGAATTCTTTTACCCAGTTCATGTGTGGTTCTTTGTCCTCCAACAACCATATAAACGATGACAACATGTTCTTGTATTATGAAAATATGGGCAGTGAAAATATGCATTTATTTCTGATAAGAATCTTTTTTAAAGAGGGATTGGTGACCTTTAAAGAGGAAAAAATATTTTAAAAACTTTTAATGAAAGGAGATCCATGGAATCTTTATTATATATCGGCGGATTTGTGGGGATATATTTATTCTTGCAGATGTATCTGCTGCCAAAAATGGGCGTGTCCACATGAATGCGCAATGCCTGTCAGGTGACAGACAAAGAAAAAAAATCAGATCTATTGCATGAAAAAAAGGACCGAATTTAACCCCATAAAACCCATGGGAATTGGATGATGGCCTATGGCTTCCATTTGTTCATGGGTTTTGTAGTAGAAAAAATATTCTAACCGGTCGTTTGATAACCCCACTCTTTTTTTTTAAAATTCCCATTGTTTTTTTGGCGTACTGCTTGACAGGTAGAATCCTCTTGTTCTATATGAAAGTACAAAGTATTAGTTTGTACTTTGTGATATTATCTTTACAGACAGGATTTCCCATGAAGGATTCAGATCCAAAGCCTGTGACAAAAAAAAATCAGCCTCTGCTGAAGATGAAGCAACTGGCAGATGCCACGGGCGTTGCCAAATCCACCATCCTTTTGTACGTGAAAAAGGGATTGTTGCCGGCACCTGTAAAAACCAGCCCCAATATGGCCTACTACGATCCCCTCTGCATTGAAAGAATTGCCTTTATCAAAAAAGTTCAGGTAAGCCACAGGCTTCCCCTTGCCGCCATCAAGGGCTTAATCCGGGAGATGGACCAGGGGCGGGATATCGCTCCTTTGCTGGAACTTCAGTCCATGCTTTTTGGATCTGCCGGGGAAAAAATGGATCGAGAATCTTTTTGTAAAGCCACAGAGCTCACCGATTCCCAAGTGGCAACTTTGTGCCGGTTGGAACTTATTTCGCCCCTTGAAAAAAATAGGTTTGATGATCAGGACCTTGCAGTGGCAAGGCTTCTCAAAGAATGTCTGGACCTGGGGGTGGCAGCTTCCGATCTGGCGTTTTATCCTGGGTTTGCCAGACAGATTGTGGGCCAAGAAATCTGGCTGCGGGAAAAGTATACAAAGGGTTTAGGCTTTAAAGAAAACGCAGACCTTACCCTGGAACTGACGAAGCTTGCCAGGGGACTTCGTCCCTATATCATAGACCGGACCCTGACCAACAGCTTATTGGAATTTAAAGGACTCAATAAAATTTAATTTGGAGGCAGTATGACAGATACCCTTTTTACCCCCATCACGATCAATACCCTGGAAATTGAAAATCGAATTTATTTGCCGGCCATGCATCTTGGCATGGCTAAAGATTTTGAGGTGACCGATCAAATTGTTAATTTTTATACCCAGCGGGCAAAGGGGGGACCCGGTATGATTTGTGTGGGGTATGCCACCGTTGATGAATTGTCCGGCAATACCCAGAATATCGGAGCCCACGCGGATCGGTTTATTCCGGGATTGACGCGCCTGGCGTCTGCCATAAAGGAAAACGGGTCCCTTGCAGCCGTTCAGATCAACCATGCCGGTCGGTATAATTTTTCATTTTTTATCGACGGGAAACAGTCGGTGGCCCCTTCTGCCATTGCCTCCCGCATGACCAAAGAGACGCCCAAGGCCATGAGCGTTGAGGAAATTAAACAAACGATAGTAGCTTTTGCCGCCGCTGCCGTTCGGGTGCAAAAGGCGGGGTTTGATGCCGTGGAGGTGTTAAGCGGTACCGGCTATCTGATCTCTGAATTTTTGTCTCCCCTGACCAACCAGCGAACCGATGAATATGGCGGCAGTTTGGAAAACAGGATGCGCTTTGGTCTTGAAATCATAGCGGCCATTCGGGAAGCAGTGGGCGAGAAGTTCCCTTTGATGGTCCGCATGAACGGGAATGATTTCATGCCCGGCGGTAATCCCCGTCACGAACTCATTGCCTATGCCAGGGCCTTGGCCAAGGTCGGTGTAGATGCCTTGTGTGTAAATGTGGGCTGGCATGAGGCCCGGGTGCCCATGATTGTGGCCCAGGTGCCCAGGGGTGCCTTTGCCTATCTTGCCCGGGGTATAAAAGAGGTGGTGGATATTCCGGTGATTGCCAGCCATAGGATCAATGATCCCAAAGAGGCCCGGGAGGTTATCAAAGAAGGGTATTGCGATATGGTGGCCATGGGCCGCAGTCTCATCGCCGATCCCATGCTGCCCCAAAAGGCCAGGCAGGGAAAGGAAAACCAGATTGTCCATTGTATTGCCTGTGCCCAGGGGTGTTTTGACAATTTATTTAAACTCAAACACGTGGAATGTCTGTGTAATCCTTTGGCAGGGTATGAACAGGAAGGAGAAAATGCGCCTGTTGTTCCAGGGGGTGCTTCTTGCAAAAAAGTATTGGTGGTCGGGGGGGGGGCTGCCGGTATGACAGCGGCCTTGACGGCAGCGCGAAGAGGGCATTTGGTCACCCTTTATGAAAGCTGCGACCGTTTAGGAGGTCAGTTGCACCTGGCGGCCGCCCCTCCGGGAAGACAGGAGTTTGCTCAGTTTGCCCGGGATCTTGAGGCTCAGATGGTTGCCTTAAAGATTCCTGTGGTTTTAAATACCGTGGTTGACAAATCTTTGATAGCGGCCATGGCACCTGATGTTGTTCTTCTTGCCACCGGGGCCATCCCTTTGCTTCCCCCCATTCCTGGCTTAGAACTGCCCCATGTGGTAGATGCCTGGGATGTTTTGACAAATAAAGTGGATACTGGCAAGCGGGTTGCCATCATCGGCGGCGGGGCCGTCGGGGTTGAAACCGCCCTGTTTCTGGCGGAAAAAGGCACCTTGTCGGCAGATACCTTGAAGTTTCTTTTTGTAAACAAGGCCGAGACGCCTGAAACCCTTTTTGAAATGGTCACAAAGGGGAGTAAAGAAATTTGCGTGGTTGAAATGATGGACAGGGTGGGAAAGGATATCGGCAAATCAACCAAATGGGGGATGATGCAGGATCTGGGCCGCTTCGGTGTCACAACCATTACCGCAGGAAGGGTGACAAAAATAATTGAAACCGGGATTGAATATGTTGAGACCCCAGGCGCTGAAAACACTGGCGGGGCCACGCGACAGATCGAGGTCGATACCGTGGTGGTGGCGGCGGGGTCAGCCTCCCATAATCCCCTTGAAGAAATGGTAAAACAAATGGGTATGGTCTTTCAGGTGATCGGGGATGCCGGCAAGGTGGGCACGGCCTTTGATGCGGTTCATGCAGGATATAGGGCTGCCCGAGAGATTTAAGACCGCAAGTTAAAGATTCCCTATCAAGGGGTTGGGAGAAACTCAAGATTTTGGTCGAAAAAGGCCTCTACCCGGTCTGTATAGGCCGGGAGAGAGGTTGATTTTAAAATTTCTTTCAAGGGTTTTCGGCTTTCGTGAAAGGAGGGACCCAGATGATTCCAAAACCCTTTCATCCGGCTGGTCAAATGGGCAGGGCCGGAAAAGATTTTCTCGTATTCGCCAAACAGCTCGTCATGGAATCCCTTTAACCGGTTAATCCTGGGGGTGCTGTTTTTTGGCGTTTCTTTTATATCTTCGGCCAGAAAGGGATTGGACAGGATTCCTCTGCCGATCATGAACCGGCTAATACTGGGAAATCTATCCCTGACCCTTTTAAAGGAGGGCAGATCAATGATATCTCCGTTATAGGTAAAGGTGTGACAACTGCTTTGGATGGCCTTTTCAAAGGCATCATGGTCTGAAGTACCTTGGTACATCTGTATGCCGGTCCTGGGGTGGAGGATGATTTCTTCCAAAGAATGCCGGTCAAACATTGTCAACAGAGGATATATTTCATCCTTTGCCCTTCGGCCCAGCCGGATTTTAACGGAAAGGGATGCGGATATGTTGGGGATGATCTGGCCCAGCAGTTCGTTAATTTTTTCCGGATAGGGGAGCAGTCCTGATCCCCGGTGTTTGTTGGCTATTTTGGAATGGGGGCAGCCCAGGTTCCAGTTTATTCGTTTGTGACCCATTTCATACAGCCTTTGGGCAAGGAAGATAAAGTCCGTTGATACATTTCCCAGGATCTGGGGGATGACAAGCAACTGCTGGTTATCTTCCGGGGCCACATCCTTTAGCCGTGTCGGTTTGAGCCGTTGCTGGCCCATGGTGGAAATAAAGGGGGCAATTGCTTCGTCAATGCCAAAAAAATGTCTGGCCCAGGTATTTCTAAAGGTGACATCGGTAAATCCCTGGAGGGGAGCCAGTATAATCGTTATGTTGTTCGTTTTCATGGGGTGTTTTTTGCCTCTGGGGATCTTGGAAATTTTTAAAAAAATTAAAAAAACTTTGACAAGTATAAGAACGATAAATTATAGAGTCAATATTTTTGATCCCATATACATAACATCAATGCGGATTGCAAGGAGTGTTTTCACGGTATGAAAGAGCTTTACAGAGAAGTGATCCAGATCAACCAGATGGATGACGATTCAGACAAGGAAGAACGGGCAAAGGTATTTTTTGAACGATTAAATGCCATGACACTTCCGCCACAGTTTAACTGGGCCAAAGAAATTTTTGAAGATCTCCATGTAAAGGAAACACCGGATAAAACAGCCCTGATTTGGTATGATATCCATACCCTTGAGACCAAAACCTATTCCTATGGTCAGGTGCTGCAAAGGGCAAATCAACTGATAAATTTTTTGGCGAGCCAGGGGATCGGCCACACGAATAATATGTACATGATGAGCCCTATTTTGCCTGAAATCTGGTTTGCAAGCCTTGCCTGTATCAAGGCAGGGATAGTGTCTGTGCCCACGGCCACCACCATGACATTCCGGGAACTTGAATTTAGGTTTGAAACCTATCGGCCCGATGTGATCATAGCCGATGAGGTTTCGGCCGATTTGATTGACCGGGCAGTAAAGGAGACCGGAATCGCACCCAAGGTCAAATTGGTCCTGGGGAAAAAAGAGGGGTGGATCTCTTTTGACGAGATTCAAAGCCAGCCCATTGAGGCAGCTGCGGCGGATACGGCCGCCGATGAAACCCTGTTTTGTTTTTTTACCTCGGGCACAACCGGACTTCCTAAGCGGGTGGGACATACGGCAGTTTCTTATCCCGTGGGGCATCTGTCCACAACTATCATGATCGGGGTCAAACCCGATGATATCCACCATAATCTGAGTGCGCCCGGGTGGGCAAAATGGGCATGGTCCAACTTTTTTGTTCCTTTTAACGTGGGGGCAACCGCCACTGGGTTCCAGTTTTCCGTATTGGATGGCGAGCAATACCTGGATGCCCTTTCCCGGAACCATGTTACCACCTTTTGCGGTCCGCCAACCGCCTGGCGCATGTTTGTGAATATGAACCTGGAGTCCTTTGACCTGTCAACCTTGAGGCAGTCCATCAGTGCAGGAGAACCCCTGAACCCCGAGGTCATTACCCGGTGGAAAAAATATACGGGTACAGAAATCAGAGATTTTTACGGCCAGACCGAGTCAACGGCTATGATTGGCAATCCTCCCTGGATGGCGGGAAAAATGCGGTCCGGTTCCTTTGGCAGCCCATCGTTCATGTATGATGTGGCTCTGACCGATGATGAAGGCAATGAGATTACTGAGCCGGATCAGGTGGGGCATATCGTCGTCAAATTAAACAATTGGCGACCCATTGGTCTTTTCTCAGAATACATTGGTAATCCGGAAAAAATGAGTTCTGTATTTGTGGATAACTTTTATTATACCGGAGACAGGGCTTTCTTTGATGGTGACGGGTATTGGTGGTTTGTGGGGCGGGCCGATGATGTGATCAAATCATCGGATTACCGCATCGGACCCTTTGAGGTGGAAAGCGCCATTTTGGAACACCCAGCGGTTGCCGAAGCAGCTGTTGTGGGAGCTCCCGATCCCAACCGATACCAGCTGGTTAAAGCCTATGTGATCTTAACCCCCGCCTATGAAGGAAATAGAGAACTGGCCCTGGAGCTATTCAAACACACCATGAATATCCTGGCCAAGTTCAAGATTCCCAGAATTATCGAATTTGTTGCTGAAGTACCTAAAACCATCAGCGGGAAAATCCGACGCATTGAGCTCCGTGAAATGACCATAAATCAAAATGAAGTTGATGCCACAGATGAGCTGAAAGAATATTGTTATTGGGATTTTCCAGAACTGAGTTCAAAAAATAAAAAATAAGGACCACAGATGAAATAAGTTGGACAGAAATAGTGCAGCATGTTGGTTCATCTACAAGGCGAATTAAAGGGTTAATAGCAGGTCTATTTGGCCTTTGATGCAACGCAGTAGATGGGGCAAAAGGCGAGCTATTTTGTTCAAATTATAAAATTTGTGGTCCTAAGGATTGCAACCTATTTAATTTATGATGTTCTCGATTCTTACCTGATGTGTCCTTTTCTGGTCTGGTCTTTTTGACCCGGTTTTTATTACCTGGTCAAGGAAAGGGCATTTCCACTTCTACCTCGCTACTGCCGCTTCTGATAAATTTAGCGTCGGGATATCTTTTTTGGAAGACCTTGAGCATTTTTCGGTTTTCCGCAAGAACCGTGGCAGTGAATTGTTTGTAATGGTTCTCTTTTGCAATGGTTTCCAGAGATGCCAGCAGAAAGCTCGCAATCCCCATGCCATGGAGTTTCTCCTTGACCAGAAAGGCTACTTCCGCTGCATCATTTCCGATCTCGGCATAGGAGCCAATGGCCACAATCTGTTTGCGCTTGCCAAGCTGCATCAAACCTATCAGGGTCATGTTTCGTCGATAATCCACCTCGGCCCATTGCTGCTGGAGCATTTTTCTGGAGAAAACCTTCCGTTTGTTAAAAAACCGATAATAGATGGAATCTTCCTGGAGGGAATAGAAAAAATGGCGGGATTCAAATTCATCCGAGGGTAGCAGCGGCCTGAATTCAACCCGTTTGCCATTGGCAAGCTTCATGGAATAATGATAGGAATCTAGAAACAGGAGATCCTGGCTGGTGGGGGGGAGCTGGTCCGGGAAGATATAATGTCTCCTCTTGGCCTGGCGGATCAGTTCTTTACGAAACTTGGGGTGGGCAATCTGGGCCAGCTCCATGACCCGTTGGAAAATACTTTTTCGCCCCATTTCAGCAATGCCGTACTCGGTGACGATGATGTCGATATCCCCCCTTGTGGTGGCCACCCCGGCCCCTTCACTCAAATGAGGAACAATACGGGAGATGGCGCCGTTCTGAGCTGTTGAGGGGATGATGACAATGGAAAACCCCCCCCTTGACATGGAAGAACCCCTGATAAAATCCACTTGATCTCCAATCCCGCTGTAAAAAAGGTATCCCTTTGAGTCGGAACAGATCTGGCCCGTGAGATCCACTTCCAGGGCAGAACTGATGGAAATAAAATTGTCGTTTTTGGCAATCACATTGGGATCATTGACAAAATCCGAGGACTTAAAATAGAACATGGGGTTGTTGTCCACATAGTCATACAAGGCTTTGGAACCCATGCAAAGGGTTGCCACCACTCGGTCCGGCAGATAGTTTTTTTTCCGATTGGTAATCACTTTGTTTTTAAACAAGGGCAACAGGCCATCGGTGATGACCTGGGTGTGGATACCCAAATCTTTTTTGTCGGCAAGATAGGGCAGGATGGCATCGGGCAGATGTCCAAATCCGATCTGGAGGGTGGACCCGTCATCCACCAGCATATTGACATAGTGGCCGATCCGCTCCACCACCTGCTGGTTTTTGACGCCTGGCAAGGATTCTAAAAGAGGTTCTTCATATTCGACCAGAAAGTCGATTTCATCAATGTGAACTACGGAGTCTCCCCAGGTTCTTGGCATTTGGGGATTGACCTGGGCAATGACAATATCGGCATTCTTCATGCCGGAAAGGGTAATGTCTACGGAAATACCAAGGGAGCAATATCCGTGCTTATCCGGAGGGCAGACCTGGATCAGGGCCACGTCCAGGCCGATTTCATGATTTTCAAATATTCGGGGAATCTGGGACAGGTAGACCGGAATATAATCAATTTTCCCTTCAAAGGCAGATTGGCGCATGAGAACAGAGATAAAAAACAGTTTGATGGAAAATCGGGAAAGAAAATTTTTATCGTTGACATAATTGGACAGGGTGGAAGAGAGCATCTGATAAATAATAATGTCCTGGATGGACAGGTCTTCGACCATGGCTTTGATCAGGCGTTGTGGTTCTCCGCAACCGGTTCCGATAAAGACTCTGCTGCCATTGTGGATTTTTTTGACGCTTTCTTCAGGGGTGAGAAGTTTGTCCAGACAGGTTTCCCTTAAATTCATGAATCGTTCTCCTGATGAGCCATTAGTTTTTAAAATGGGCCTAAAATGGACCAAGTATTAAATATATTTTTACGAATGTACAGAAGAAAACAGGATATGCCTTTTCCCCAGGGGTTAAATCGAAACTTTTCCCTGGTACAGGGTAACCCCCGGTGGAATTTTGTCCAGGGAAAATCCCTTGGGTTTGGTCATCCTTGGGTCATTATAAATGGTTTTTAAAAGTTGTTCCCTGTGATCCGGATGGGAGATACTGGCAATGGCCAGGCCCTTGAACCCGGTGGGCAGATCCCTTAAATCTGCGATACCGTATTCGGTCACGATGACCACCCCGTCGTAGGCAGATGCCGTCAGGGTGATGCCCGAGGGGCAGGCCGGAACAATTTTTGATTCACCTTTATTGGTAAGGCTTTTCATGGCAATGACGGGGGTTCCGTAACGTTTGTGGCTCAGGGCTCTGACAAAGTCCGGTTGGCCGCCCACGCCGCCGTAATACCGCAAAGGATCTATAAAATCTGCCCAGACGTTGCCGTTCAAGTCCACGCCTATGGCTGTGTTGACGGATAGAAAGGGGCCGCAGGCCTGGATTTTTATGGCACAATTGGTATACATGCACGGGCGCATCTGGACCTGGGACCGCATATCCACATAGTCATACAACTCTTTGGATCCCATGATCAGACTGGTGGTGCTATACCCCGCATTAATTTTTTTTGCTTTATTGGTGATGATGCCTTTTTTTTGGAGATACATGAGGCCATCTCCGTAGAGTTCGGTCTGGACCCCTAAATTCTTGTGACCAGAGGTGGCGATAATTCCTACAACCGCATCGGGGATTTTGCCAAGGCCGACCTGGAGGGTCATGCCATCCTCCAGAAAATGTTCGGTGATCATTTCTCCAATGCGATGTTCGGCATTGGAAAGATTTTCAAAATTCGGGGCGTCAAAGGTATAGATTGGTTTGACACCCTCTTCAATTATATAATCAATGTCCTGGCCTGAAATGACGCTCTGCCCCTGGGTAAAAGGCATGGAGGGGTCCAACTCAGCAATCACAAGGGTGGCGGTCTCGAGGGCTGCATGGATGGCATCCACGGAAAGCCCAAGGCTGTATTCCCCGGTTTGCTCATTCTTTTTGACCTTCATGATGACCAGGTCGATTTCATATCCGCATCCTTTTCCCATGAGCCGGTCCATGTTCCCCAGGGTACAGGGCAGATAATAGGCCCGGCCTTCATCGGCGGCTTTCCTGACCTCCCCTCCCGAAAAGATAGAATAGGCCTTTACCCTGTCCTGGAGCCCTTCTTCCACATAGGGGACCTTTCCATGGAGCAGGATATGGATCATCTTCATAAAGGGAAGTTGGCCTGTGTCATTTTTGATGAAGTCGGTTAATGCCTCAATGCTGGCGGTGGGGGTTGCGGCATTGGATCCGATGTAGCAATTGATATTGTCCCGACCTCCCAGGTGTTGTACAACTATATCGCCGATGTCTTTTAATTTGATGGAGGTGGGCTGTTTGTTCATATGGAGTGTCCTTTTGTATTTGTGCCAATATTTAAAAATAATAAGGATCAATTGTTCATGGGATATCCCACGAATGATTTTTTTTCAGTATATAAAGGAAATCCAAAGGGAGCAAGACGCAAATTAATGTTAACGCAAATATTGGGGTTTGCCAGAAGTGGTGGGATAATGCTAAAGAAAAGTTTAAATTATTTTACCCATAAGGAAAAATTATGAGATATCTAACCTTTCTGATAGTGGCTGGCTTGGTTCTGCTCAGTTTTTACGGCTGTGGTACTTCCGGCATTGATGACGTCTCTCTTAACCCCATTATCTTTGGGGTTGTCAATCAATTTCCAGACCACCCAAATTACCTGAAGGAAAAAACACTGACGGCCAGGCAGCAGAATACGACCATTGAAAGCCTTTGGGTCAAGGGTCAGCTTACCCGGGTTGTTGAACAATTTCTTGTTGCCAAAGGATACCGGGTGATTGAGGTAGAGAGCAAGGTGGCATTAAAGGATGGCCGGGCGGATATGGTGATTGAGATTGTACCCCGTCAGGTATCAAAAAGGGAGGGCACTTTTGGCTACGGGTTTTCAGATAGAAAGTTTTTGTTGGGGTTGATTAATACCAAACCCAATTCTTATGTGTGCCTGCAGTTGACCCTTAACCGAAAAAATAGTATGCGGGTTATCACCACCAAAAGAGAGGAGCGATTCTCAGATATCGGGGTAGATACCATGCCCGGGGAATGGACAAAGCTTACGGGTGCTGAGAAAAAACGATTTGAGGAAAATTTACAGGCTAACATGGCCAAAACCCTTGATCTCCTTTTGTCTCGGTTTAAAATATAAAAATGGTTAGCCCTCTCATTTAAGGGAATCGATAACAAAAGAAGGAGAAACCAGAATGATCCTGGATAAAAAAAATACCCCTGGCATTTTGCGGCCCAAACTTATTGTTATGCCGTTTCAACCGGCTCATGGTCAGTCCTTTGACGGGATCGGCCTTGGCCTTCATTTTTTTTTGGGCAATTTGTTTGGCGTCCATGGCGGCCTTATGGAGTGCTGGTTTGGATGGCGGGTGAAAAAGATATTTCCAGAACCCCATTTGTTGAAGGACTATTGCCGGAAAAATAATCCCTTTTCTGATATAGGGGCGCTGGGCCGCCGGGAAAAGGTCCGGTTCTGGCTTGAAGGGACCTACCGGCAAAAAGGGGGAAAATTTTTACTTGATTTGGTGCTCCATGACACAAAGGAAGGAATGTCAGCATCAAGAATTCGCCTTTCCCTTGGATTATCCGGCGGGCTCGCGGGCCGAACCAAATTTTTTGATTGGCTTGAAACCTGCGGGCTTCCCTTTGTCGGCATTGAAAAGGCGATGTGGCCGGAGCATATTACGGACAGGGGACTGGATTTTCTAGGACGCGGGTTAGAAACCCTTTATCTAAATTATATCAATGGGCGTGATAACAAAGAAAGTGGTTCAGATACGGATTTAATTGACCTTTCATGGTTTGACAGGTCGGTTGAGGCGTCCAAAAATTCTTATCTTACCCAGGACCTTAAGGGGTGGGGCCTGTATAAAAATGGGGAATATGCATTGGCAAAAAAGGCCTTTGAATCTGCTCTGGAACTAAACCCCGCAGGCCTTGGTGCCCTGTCGGGAATGATGTTTTGTGCCCTTGGTGATAAAAACGAGGAAGAGGCACTTCACTATGCCCTGCTGAAGGCAGCATGCCGGGGCGAAGATTTGGAAAAGGCCAGAAAATTTGTGGCCAAAAAATTTGAGGCCCTTTCCTCCCAGGGCGTCACGCCCTAAGCCGGCCCCATGGTTTTAGGCTCAAAGTTCAGGGTGGCAAAATAGTCCTCCATGGTTTCTGCCCGCCGGATCAGCTCAACGCTTCCATTTTTTTTGAGCAGCAGTTCCTTGGGCCGTAAATGACCATTGTAATTGAACCCCATGGCATGTCCATGGGCACCGGTATCATGGATGACCAGAATATCTCCTTCCTGAGTGGCTGGAAGATCCCTCTGGATGGCAAACTTGTCATTGTTCTCGCAGAGAGCTCCCACCACATCCACTCGTTTTAGGTCGGGGGCATCCTCTTTACCGTGGATATGGATATGGTGATAGGCTTCATACATTCCCGGCCGCATGAGGGCAGACATGGAAGCATCCACCCCCACATAATTTCTATAGGTTTTTTTGTGGTTGATAACCGAGGTTACCAACGCCCCGTGGGGACCTGTGATAAAACGTCCGCTTTCCATATAGAGTTTGGGGGCCCAGCCGTTTTGCTTGTTAAAGGCATCAAAGGACCGGGTAACCCCTGTGGCCATGGCCGTTAAATCAAATTTGGGTGTGTCCGGGGTGTAGGGAATACCAAGACCTCCTCCAATATTAATGAAATCAAATTGGATGCCCAAGCGCCCATGGATCTCTCCTAGGATGGCAAGGAGCATGTCTGCGGTTTCCACCATATAGGTGTAGTCCAGTTCATTGGAAGCCAGCATGGTATGGATACCGAATCGTTTGACCCCCAAGTCCATGGAGCGTTTATAGGCATCAAGCAGCTGATCATGGGTGACCCCGTATTTGGCTTCCATGGGGTTGCCGATGATTTTATTGCCGGTTCGTTTATTGCCCGGGTTGTATCTGAAGCAGATGAGTTCGGGGATTTTTGGTAATTTTGAAATTAAGGAGATATCATCCAGGTTGAGAATACATCCGTCTTTGTCCAGGGCTGACTGAAATTGTTGAACACTGGTGTTGTTGGAGGTGAACATGATGTCAGTCGCCTGGCTGCCGATGTCCCGGGCCAGGGTGATTTCCGGTATGGAGCTGCAGTCAAAACCAAACCCCTTCGCCTTTAACAGGGCCATGATCGCCGGGTTGGGCAGTGCCTTTACGGCAAAGTATTCCTTGAAACCATCAATTTTTTCAAAGGCAAGCGTGACCGCTTCACAGGTTTGCTCGATTCCGGTTTCATCATAAATATGGAAAGGGGTTCCAAAGGTCTGGACGATTTGGGGCAGGAGAGGGGCTAATCTATTCTTGAAATCAGATGACATTGGCATGGTGCTTGGTTTCCTTATCTCTTTGGTGCAGAGGATTATTCTGCAGTATCCGGCAGTTTGATTTTTGCACTTTCTTTATAAGTGGAAAGGGCGATAAATGTTTTGGTATCTCCCAGGGACGGGATCCTGGCAATCCGGGTTCTTAAAATGCTTTCAAGTTCCTTGTTGCCGGAAACTTTGATTTTTGCCATGAGGCAATCTTCTCCGGCCAGGTAATGAACTTCTTGCACCTGTTCAATGCCGGCGATAGCATTCCCGGTTTCAACGATTTGAGAGGGGTCTTTTACACGCATGTGGATAAAGGCGGTCATGGCGCAATTGAACATTTCCGGGTTGAGGCGGACCTCATACCCTTCTATTACCCCCCGGGCTTCCAATTTTTTGATGCGTTCAAGTACGGCAGAGGGGGCCATCCCGATGGTTCTGGCAACTTCCACATTGGGAATCCTGGCTTTTTTTTGTAGAATTTGGAGAATCTGGAGATCGATACTATCCATATTGCTTATACCTTTAATATCTATTAATGGGGGATTAAATATGTATTTAATTCATATGATATGGTCTTGTCAAGAATATTGTATGAATAAAATATGAAATATAAGAATTATATTCTTTTAAATTTTGAAAGAGGTGGCGTTTTGATTTTTGTTGATAAAACCGATGGTTTCATATACATTTATGAAAAAGTGTTTCTTAAATTAAAGTAACAACGGGTTGGCATTGATGTGATGATAAATGATACGATAAAGATCCTGGTGGTGGATGATGAAGAGGGTATTCTGGATGTGACCGAAGGGTATTTCCAGAGGAAAGGCTATGAAGTATATACTGCCGGCAATGGTGTCGAAGCCCTTGAGATCCTCAATCGGGTAAAAATCGGGTGTATTTTTACCGATATCAATATGCCGATAATGGATGGGCTAGAACTTGCCGAAAGAGTCCGGCAGATAGAAAGCACTCTTCCTGTGGTGGTGATGACAGGATATCCTTCCCTGGAAAATTCCATCCAGACCTTGAAAAACGGGGTAGTTGATTATTTGATCAAGCCTGTTAACCTTGAGCAGATGGAGTTGACCCTGAAGCGAATCCTAAGGGAGCGTGAGCTGTTTGTGGAAAATCTCATTCTAAAAGAAGAGGTTGAAAGACAGGAACGGCTTCGGGAGTTGAACACAGAACTTGTAGATAAGATTGAAGAGGTCAACACCCTGAACCGGGTCATGGAGGATTTTTCCTCCACAGATTCCAGTTATGGCATTTTTAATAAGGTGGTGGATCTTGGGGTGGAAGAACTCAAGGCCGACAAGGTTTTTTTTCATATTTATTCCGAGGAAGAAGCTTCCCTGGTTTTGGTTGCAAAATCAAGCTCAGATTATGAAAATGAGGATATTGCAAAGCGGTTTGGAAAGGATATTTCAGACAGGGCCAAAGCCTATATCCTTGATTCCCTTAAATCCGATGAAAATCCTTTCTTGATGTCCAAGTCCGGAGAAAAGAATCATCTGGATGAGCCGGTTAATTCTTTTATGGTGGTGCCCCTTAAAATAAGGGAAAAAGTATTTGGGATTGCCAGTGCATTTATTTTCCAGGATGGCAGGGCTTTTAGTGAAAAAGACATCTATTATATGAATTTTATCACCCAAAAGGCAGCCTCTGCCATTGAAAATATTGCATTGTATGAAAATATTTATGAAAATTTATTTTCCACATTGTTTGCCTTTGTTACGGCCCTTGAAGTCCGGGATCTGTATACCCGTAAACACTCCACGCGGGTGGCTCAATATTCGCAAATGATTGCAGCTGAAATGGGCTGTACCGAAGAAGAGCTGGCTGTGATTAATTTTGCAGGTAGTCTCCATGATATCGGAAAAATTGGTATCCGGGATGATATCCTTCTGAAGCCGGGGCGGCTCACCGATGAGGAGTATGAGAAAATAAAGGAACATCCGGTGATAGGCGCTGAAATTATCAGTAAAATGGGATTATGGGACCGGGAGATGAAAATTATCCGGCACCACCATGAACGCTATGATGGACGAGGCTATCCCGATGGGTTAAAGGGGGATCAAATCCCAAAGCTTTCCAGGATTTTATCCGTGGCAGATTGCTATGATGCCATGGCCTCGGACAGGTCTTATCGGGAAAAAATGGAAAAAAGTATTGTCCTTGATATTATACGAGAGAATTCTGGTACCCAGTTTGATCCCGAGGTGGTTGACGCCTTCTTAAGGATTTCAGATCAGGAATTGCCCGATGATTTTTAATGGCTTGAGCATGAATTTAAAATGTGGTAATTTGACCTGACGATAATCCTAGGACAAGACTAAATAGGGAGTAAATATGCCATGGCTGTTTTAAATAATGATAACAGGCGTAAACATTCCAGAGTAGGGTTTGCTACCGAAATAAAAATTGAGCTTAAAACCAAAGATAAAGTAAAATTAGAGGGCAGTTCAAAGGATTTGAGCCTGAAAGGGATTTTTGTCAGTACCGATAAACGATTTGCCCGGGGAACGCTTTGTTTCGTGAAAATATATTTGACCGGTGGAATAGAAAAAATTGAATTGTTGATAGAAGGAACAATTGTCAGACAAACAGATACGGGGATCGGTATAATTTTTAATTCCATGGATATAGATACCTATTCGCATTTAAAAAATATTGTGGTTTATAATCGTGTCGAGGGTTCAAATTGATAGCAGCAGTGTTGGAGGGGTGATGCAATGGATGTACTATTGATCAATCCCTTTATCAATGCAACATTAAATGTGCTGGAAACCATGGCGTTTATCACGGTAACTCCTGGGAAACCTTACGTGAAAAAAGACAATCTTGCTGTTGGAGATGTTACAGGCATTCTGGGGTTGACAGGGATTGCCAATGGTACCATTGCGGTGACCTTTGAAAAAAAGTGTATCTTGACCATTGTTTCCAATATGTTTGGTGAAGCAATGGAAACGCTGAATGATGAAATCTCCGATGCGGTTGGAGAATTGACAAATATGATTTCCGGCCAGGCAAGAAGGGAGTTGGAACAGATGGGTAAGGTTTTTAAGGCGGCCATCCCTTCTGTTGTGACGGGTAAAAATCACAGTATCCGTCATTACTCAGAAGGGCCCAAAATAGCAATACCCTTTAATACGGATGGTGGAAACTTCACGATTGAAGTATGTTTTGAACGATAAAAAAAGGGTTATAATCCATATAAGGAGGAAAATGTGGCAATGGACACATCCATCAAGATTCTGATTGTTGACGATTTTGCTACCATGCGCCGTATTCTTAAGAATATTTTGAAACAGCTGGGTTTTAAAAATCTTGTGGAAGCTGATGATGGTACAACTGCCTGGGAGGTTCTGGAAAACCAGGCAATTGACTTGATTATATCAGATTGGAATATGCCCAAAATGACCGGCCTTGAGCTTTTGAAGAAGGTTCGAGCAGATTCCCGGTATGCAAGAAAACCGTTTTTGATGGTAACTGCAGAGGCCCAGAAACAAAATGTTATTGAAGCGGTTCAGGCGGGAGTGTCTAACTATGTGGTCAAGCCTTTTACGGCAGAGGCAATTTCCGATAAACTTGAAAAGATTCTGAGATGAGCCTTGCCTCCATGACAACAGCAGTTTCCCAAAATCGAGCAGGACAGGATCAAGATAGTATTAAAGGCTTTGACAGAGATGGGATTGCCGGTGTTAGCAAGGGGTTGTTCAAGGTTTTGGAAACGGCCCGAAAGGTTGCAAAATCTGATTCCTCTGTTTTGATTACCGGAGAAAGCGGTACGGGTAAAGAGCTGATTGCAAGGGCCATTCATAGAAATAGTGGTCGGTGCAACGGCCCCATGGTGATCATTAATTGCGGTGCCATTCCCAGCGAACTTTTAGAAAGTGAATTGTTCGGACATGAACGAGGAGCCTTCACCGGTGCCCATCGCTCCAGGATAGGCCGGTTTGAAATAGCAGACCAAGGCACTATTTTTTTAGATGAAATCGGGGATATGAGTCCGGACCTTCAGGTGAAATTATTACGGGCCATACAGGAACGACAGTTTGAACGGGTGGGGGGGTCCCAGACCATTTCGGTGGATATCCGGGTGATTTCAGCCACCAACAAAGATCTTGTTGCGGCCATTAAACAAGGAGCGTTTAGGGAGGATCTTTATTATCGGCTCAACGTGATTCCCATTCATATTCTGCCCCTGAGAGAACGACGGGAGGATATTTTCCCCCTGGCAGACTATTTTCAAAATAATTTATTGCGCCGAACCACTGATTACCAGATTAAAAAATTTTCAGATCAGGCCCGGCAGGCCCTTGAACAATATGAATGGCCCGGCAATATTCGGGAACTTGAAAATATGGTTGAGCGAATATCTGTTCTTGTGGAGGAAATTGATATTCAGGTTCACGATCTACCGGAATGCATTATAAACGATTCTTCCCATTCTACATCCCCCTCGGTTTCTTGTGTATTTAATAAAGGTATCGGTTTTAACGAGGCGGTGGATCTTTATCAACGGAGTCTGATCGCCCATGCCCTGAATGAAAGTGGCTGGGTAAAGGCCAGGGCTGCACAAATGCTTAAAATGAACCGCACTACCCTGGTGGAAAAATTAAAAAAAATGAATATCACCCCTGAAATGGACGCGCCAATTTTTTGACACAGATTCGGTGTTTTGATCACCGGACACTCCTTGCCGCACCCCTTGTAGCATTGGTGAATTGTCTTTGTAGTATTGCTTTTATGGAATATCGAAGGGAAAATGTATTGTGGCATATTAGTTGCTTTATTAATTCTCTGAATGATATAAACCCTAGGGCGATGAAAAAATTATGAGAGAATTAAGCACCCCATATTTGAGACGGTCAAAGAGGTCAATCTTGTCGATCCAGTTTTTGTCGACTTTGGGCCTGGTTATGTTGATCCTGGTATTCCTGCCTGGAACGGTGGTGGCAAAAAAGACCACAATAGAAAAGATTGTCA
The DNA here is from genome assembly GCA_016743945.1 of Desulfobacteraceae bacterium. Classification (GTDB taxonomy): domain Bacteria; phylum Desulfobacterota; class Desulfobacteria; order Desulfobacterales; family Desulfobacteraceae; genus NBML01. Next base: position 202,063 of record JADGFI010000006.1, on the reverse strand, counting down.
TCCAGAGTAACCCCCTGGCACTTGAGTTTTTTGTCTCCGGGCGAGTGCCTGTTAAAGTTATCAAAATTGAGGAAAGAGAAGTATTGGTGGCATTGAAAAATGCAGCCTTTTCCTCGGGTTTTAAGGTTATCGGTGGACAGAATCCTGCCATTGATGAGATCAGCATCGAAACCCTTGATGGTGATGTGGTGGCTGTGGTGGTGAAAACTAAGGTTCCTCTCGGCGCTATCAGTTCCGGTTTTAACAAGTCTTTTGGCCGTTTTTTTATTAATCTTGAACGGCCAAAAACGCCCGAATCATCTGTTCCTGCGCCTGTTGTAAAAAAGTTGATCCAACCGCCTGAACCAAAGATGATAGTTAAAGAGATCCCAGTTAAAGAGAAACAACAGGAAGCGCTTAATGTCGGTCCAGAGCCAAAATTAGTATCTAAGCCAATCCCCTCACCCCAAACAGTGCCCAAGTCTGAAAGTCAGGTGAAGGCCAAGGGAAAAAAGAGTGTTAAAGCCTTACCCCCTCCCATATATGTCCCCCCTAAAAGGGCAAAAGGTGAATTTAATGGCGATGTCAGTGATCTTTTCCGAATGGTTGAACGATTTGAGTGTGGCTCAAAGCAGATTAACGCTGCCATTCTTCTGATTCGAAAACAATTGTATGGGAAAGCCTTTGATTCGCTGGATCAATTACTGTCCCGGGAAAATTTTTCCTGTCTTGAACAGGCGTATTACCTTCGGGCCTATGGCTACTATAAAAGTATACCAAATGAAGATTATACAAGCCTGCTTGCGGCAGAGAGAATGCTTCAGGATGTCATGGTATCCTTTCCAAAATCTGAATTGCTTCCCTTTGCCTATGCTGCCATCGGCATGATCAATATTGCCTTGAAAAATACTGCTGCCGCAGAAGGCTATCTGAATATTGTAAACCAGGGATACCCGCAATATCCAGGGATGCCGGAAGTCCATTATTATCTGGCACAAATCTATACAGACAAAGGATATACAGACAAGGCACTGGGATATTACAAAAAGGTGGTTGAGTCTCCCTTTGAAAACACCTATATCGTAGATGCCGGGGTGGGGTATGGAAAATCACTTTTTAAGAAAAGACAGTATTTTGATGCCCTGGCCATGTTTAATTATGTGGTATCAATAGATGTTAAACGAGTGTATGCGTCACCGGAACTTTTGCTGAACATGGCCCAAGCCAATTTTGAGTTGGGCTTGAGTACGCAGGCAAGAGAAAATTTTATGCGGGTGTTAAATTTGTTTCCTGATATCCCCGACAAAGACGTTGTGTTGAGCAAAGCAGGGGATGCCTATGGCATGGAAAACAATTCGGAAAAAGCGATTAAAATTTATGAACTTGTCAGGGAAAGATTTCCGGATTCACAAGGGTATGTAAATGCGTCCATTGGGATTGCCCGGTACCTTAAAACAGACCCGGAGAAAATTGAAATTTATGAAATGATCAAAGAAAAATTTCCCGAGAATGCCTATGCCCGGATCGCCATGATGCGGCTGGCTGAAATTTATCAGAAAAATAAGGAATATGATAAATGCATCAAGGAAATTGAGGACCTTTTGTCAACCCACCCCAGAGGGTTGCGGTATGAGGCGGTCAAATTGATGCAAAAGGCATATGAGGCCTTGTTCAAAGAGCAGTTAAAGGCAGATGAGTACACCTTGATTTTGAATCGGTATGAATCGGAACATACCAAACTGGACAAGATGGGAAGCCGGGAAATTGCTTTTTATGTCGGAATAGCCTATTTAAAGGCAAGCTTATATGAGCCGGCATTTAATCATTTGATTAATGCCTATAAACAGTATAAAAGATCTACAAGATCCCCTGAATTATTGTTTGGCTTGGGGGTCGCCATGGATGAGTCTGCCAGGGATGATGATGCAGTGAAATTATTTGCAGCTTTTTCAAAACAATTTCCAAAGAACAAACAAAGAGTTAAGGCCCTGACCCGCATGGGGGAGATATATTCGGAAAAAAACATGTTTACAGACGCTGCAAAAAAATTTAAACGTGCCTATACCCTGTCAGCTAATCCTCTGGAAAAGGGGAAAATCCGGCTTCAGCAGGCCGATCTTTATGAACGACAAAAAGACTTGAAAACTGCTTCAAATTTGCGGGCCGGTGCTGTGAAAGACTTTGCTGCGGCATCGGGCACAAATTATGATATTCTGGCAGCGGCATACAAGACACTGGGGAATACCTATTTGAGCCTGGAATCCTATGTCCAGGCCGCCGATGCCTTTTTAAAGGCCATGAATTTTTCAGAAGGGAACAGGGCCAAAGCCAATCTAGGATTTTTGCTCGGGGACGCCTATCAAAAAGGCAATATTATCAAAAAAGCAAAAGAGGCGTTTGAACAGGTGGCAGGCAATAATGATTCCGTGTGGGCACGGCTTGCCCGTCAACGTCTGACGACTCTGGAACTGGCAGAAACCGTTATAAATTCTTAAGGAATGGGCACAAGGGTTTTATATGCCAGGAAACCGAATTTTTATTATACTGGAAAACTCCAAGGAACGAATGGGCTATGTCAGGCTATTTGAAGATCTGGGGTTTTTGGTGGATGCAGTTCCCGACGGAAGCGCTGCCCTTGAATACCTGATCCAAAACAAACCCGATATTGTGATTGCCGATGATACCACCCCTAGTTTTTGCGCCATTGCATTTTTAAAAAAAGCAGCAGAGTGCCGGCAAAATTGTAAAACCATTATTATCACGCCTGAACCAGTGGTGGATTATGCCGTCAGCCTGATGAAGTATGGGGCAATGGATTATCTTATCAAACCCGTTGACCTTCGCCAACTGGAATTGAGCGCCAGAAGAGCGCTGCTGGTCAATGCGCCCGGCAAAGAGATAGAAGAAACCGTCCCCAAAAAAAAACAAGTGGCTATTATTACCGAAAATCCCGGGATGTTAAACCTCTTGAAGCTTGCATCCCGGGTGGCTGATTCCAGTGCTTCCGTTTTGATCCAGGGAGAAAGCGGTACGGGCAAGGAGTTGTTTGCCCGCTATCTCCATGAAAAAAGCAACCGTCAATCCCAGCCCTTTGTCGCCATCAATTGTGCGGCCCTTCCTGAAAATTTGCTGGAAAGTGAATTGTTCGGCCATGAACGAGGGGCATTCACCGGTGCCATATCACAAAAAAAAGGAAAGTTTGAACTGGCCAACCATGGCACGCTTTTTTTGGATGAGATTACGGAGATGCAGTTTCACCTCCAGGCAAAATTATTGCGGGTAATCCAGGAACGAGTAGTTGACCGGGTGGGGGGGGCAGAACCGGTTGAAGTGGATGTCAGGGTTATTGCAACCACCAACCGGGATGCCAGGGAAGCCATTGAAAATCAAAGATTTCGTGAAGATCTCTATTATAGACTTAACACCATCCCCTTGGTTATTCCTCCCTTAAGGGATCGGATCTCAGACCTTTCGCTTCTCTGTGATTTTTTTATAAAAAAATACTGCAAAATTGACGGAAGGGCTGTCAAAGGAATGACAAGGGAAACGATTTCTTTTCTTTCCGGCCATCCTTTTGCTGGAAATGTCAGAGAACTTGAAAATATCATTCATCGGTCCGTACTTTTGGCAGATTCAGATTATATAACACCCGGGGACCTTCTCATGGAAGGGGTGACAACTGCCATGGCGACTTCTGTAGAATTAGGATCCGAGCCCTCTTCAGACACGACCCCAGGCTCTTTGAAAGAAATGGAACAGAAAATGATCTTCAAGACCCTTGATCAGACAGAGGGCAATCGGACCCATGCGGCAAAAATCCTTGGCATCAGTGTCAGAACCCTGAGAAATAAACTCAACGAATATAAAGAAAGCCTCTGAACGCTATCCCGGTATACAATTTGCATCTTAATTTAATATGGCTTAATCTGGTTTAACTGGATGTGTTGAGTTCGGGTTTTAATTGTTCGTTAATCGGGAGAAAAAGGAAGATGACAGATTCAAGAATTTTTGGCCGGCCTCACAAGGTCATTGCAAATTCCCTGGATATATCTGCCAGACGTCACAATCTGATTTCCAGCAATATCGCAAATATGGATACCATTGGGTATAAACCCAGTGATCTGGATTTTCAGAAAACATTGCAGCGGGCCATGGGGGATCAAGCGCCCGATTATCTGGATAAAACAAATTCCCGGCATTTGTCCCCCTATGGAGAAGACGCTTCTTCAATGAGGGGGAGCAACAGTGAGGAAGTGGATATTTATCATCTGGACTCGGTCAATATTGATACGGAAATGATGAACCTCATGGAAAACAATGTTAAATACAAGACCACAGCCGAGTTATTGTTGCGCAAAATGACAATGTTGAATTATTCCATTGACGAAGGAGGTAAATAAGACATGGATCTTATGAATGCAGCAAAAATCAGTGGGACAGCCCTTGCCGCCCATCGTACCAAGCTGAATGTCATCGCGGAAAACCTTGCCAATGTGGATACCACAAGAACGGCTGAAGGCGGTCCTTACCGAAGAAAAATGGTGATTTTTAAGGGGGATGATATCAACTCCTTTAAAAGTGTTCTTCAGCAAAAACAGGCAAAAAAAAATGAACCGAACATTGAATTAAGTCCCATTGAATTTGATTCGGACAAAAGAGCGGATACCGGTAATGGGGTGCGGGTGGATGAAATCGTCAGATCCCAGGAGGATTTTTCCCTGGTTTTCAATCCTGCCCACCCGGACGCAGATCCGGATACAGGATACGTGAAAATGCCCAATGTCGATCATTTGACGGAGATGGCCGACATGCTGGTCGCCAAAAGAAGTTATGAAGCCAGTGTCACGGTTTTGTCCTCAACCAAGGACATGGTGGCCAAGGCCCTTGAGATCGGAAGATAATTAGGAGATGAAAATGACAGATATCAGTGGTATCAATAATGGGATAGGCAAGGGGAAGATCTCTTTGAATACAGAGCCTTTGGCTCACAGACTTCAAAGGCGGAGCCCTGAATTTTCAGAAAGACTTGCGTCCGCTGTGCTGGAAGTGAATGCCAATCAGAATATTGGGGATGAGTCCATAGAGGCCGTGATCCAGGGGAAAATGGGAATCCATGAAGGTATGCTGGCCCTTGGTAAGGCAAACACTTCCCTCAAATTGTTGGCCCAGGTCCGCAACAAGGTCATGACGGCTTATAACGAAGTCATGCGCATGCAGGTATAGCAGGTATAAATGGGGAATAATTTGCAGTATAAAGGTAAAATGGAGTGGCTCAGATGAATCCTGTTATTGAAAGAATAATTACAACCCTAAAAGAATTGTCACTTTCCAAAAAAATCGGATTGGGGCTTATTATCATGGTTCTGGTCGCCGGTTTTACCGCCATGTTTGTCTGGACCAATAAAACCCAGTTCAGAGCAGCTTACAGCGGGTTGACAAAAGAAGATGCATCTTCTGTGGTGGAGATTCTTAAAGCGTCAAATACTCCCTATCGCCTGACCGGTGACGGGACCACCATTATGGTGCCCGAAGCCATTGTTTATGATGTCAGGCTTAGCATGGCAAAGGAAGGGATTCCCAAGGGCGGCGGGGTTGGATATGAAATTTTTGATAAGTCAGAATTCGGAACCACTGAATTTGTACAAAAGATCAATAAAAAAAGGGCGCTCCAGGGAGAACTGGCGAGAACCATTGCCTCTTTTGACGAGGTAAAAAGTGCCAGGGTCATGATTGTTTTACCCAAGGACTCTGTTTTTGTTGAGGAGACCAAACAACCATCGGCATCCATTCTTCTGGAGCTTAATACCGATATCGCCAAGGAAAATGTAACCGCCATTGCCCATTTGGTGGCAAGCTCTGTCCAGGATTTAACCCCAAAGCTTGTGACCATAGTGGATACGGCCGGCCGGATTTTGTTTGAAGGAAAATCGGAAGCAGAACAGGCCCGCATTGATGCTGAAAATCTCGCCGATGCCCAATACCAGTACAAGGTAAGGTATGAGGAAAACCTGACCAAAAGAATTCAAACCATGTTGGAACGAATTGTCGGCAAAGATAAGGCCATTGTCCGGGTAACATCGGAAATGGATTTTTCAAAAAACGATATGAACGAAGAAATTTATGATCCCTTTGAAAGAGGCGGAGAATTTATCCGCAGTCGTAAAAACAAGGCGGAAAAGGTCACCCAGTTGACAGAAGATATGGGGATTCCCTCCAGTGTAAATCCCATTACCGATGAAAACAACCCCAACGAGATGACCAATGAAAAGGTCAATAAAAGTGATGATACCTTAAACTATGAGATCAGCAAGCGGATCAGAGAAACCCGCAAACCCATGGCCGTCTTGAATCGGCTTTCTGTGGCAGCCGTGATTGATGGGAAATATGAATTCAAAGTGGATGAACAAGGAAATCGGCAACGGGTATATTTGCCAAGGCCTGCTGCGGAGATGAAGCAATTTGAAGATATTGTTATCAAGGCAATGGGCTACAATGAAGAGCGAAGCGACCAGGTTTCAATGGAATGCTTTCCTTTTGCCTCCATTGGCGACATGGAGTTGGCAGCACCGGCTTTGACCGGATGGCGCATGGTTCAGAATGAATATGGCCGCCTTATTGCCAATCTCCTGTTGGTCCTGGTTCTGTTTCTTTTCGTGATTCGTCCGATTATCAAAACGGTTAAAGATATCAAGGTGACCGTGGAACAGGAAGCCTTGCCGGGTGCAGAGGAGCTGGCGCTTCTGGATGAAGGGGACAAAGAACCTCAGTTTGAAGAGATGGACGGAAATCAGCAGAAAGAATTCCTTGAGCTGATGACCGAAGAGCAAAAAGAGGCGTTCTTAAAGAAAATGACGGCAAGTGAACGGGCAGTCTATATCGGCAATATGTCGGATATTGAAAAGGCCAAGTATTATGCCCGTAAAGATCTTTTCAAGACCGTTAATATCATCAAAGGCTGGATCAGCGAAACCGAGGAGTCGTAAAAATATGGTAAATATACTGGACCCGGAAAATATGACAGGGTGTCAAAAAGCAGCTGTCTTTCTCATGGCAATGGGTGAAGACTATGCCGCCAGTGTGTTCGAAAAAATGAATGAACACGAGATTGCTGAGATTGCCTTTGAAATGTCAAAGGTCGATCACATTACTCCGGAAATGCTTAAACTAGTTTCCTCGGAATTTGTTGGAAAATTTGAAGGGGAATCAAAGATAATTGTTGAAAAAGATGCCTTTATCAAGAATATCGTTTCCAAAACATTGACAGCCGATAATGCCAGGGCCATTCTTGATGATCTTGAAAAAAAGAAACAAGATAAACCCTTTATCTGGAGCCGGAATGTCAACGTGGGAACCCTTGCCGGATATGTGGTCGGCGAACATCCCCAGACCATTGCCATGATATTGGCCCACATGCCCAGTGAAATATCTTCAGAAATCTTGATGACCCTTCCCGATGAGCAAAAAGGAGATATTGCCCTGAGGATTGCAAAATTAGGCCAGATTTCCGAAGATGTGGTAAGGGATGTGGATGTGGCCTTGAAAATGGAACTGAGCGGTGCGGTTGGCCCTGGCGGAAAGGCCGGTGGCCTGGCGGTTCTTGTGGATATTATTAATGGGGTTGATAAATCAACGGAAGATGCAGTCATGGAGTTTGTCGAGGAAGATGATGCGGAAATGGCCAATGATATCCGGAACCTGATGTTTGTTTTTGAAGATCTCACCGGTATTGACGATACAGCCATGCGGGAAATTCTTAAGAAGGTTGAAGGTCAGCAACTAACATATGCCCTGAAGACGGCCACAGATGAAATGAAAGAAAAAATATTCTCCAACCTGTCCCAGAGAGCGGGTGAAATGCTTAAGGACGACCTTGATGCCATGGGGCCGGTTCGTTTGGCAGAGGTTGAAGAGTCCCAGCAGGCAGTGGTCAGGGCAGCCAAAGAATTGGAGGCTGATGGCACCATAACCCTTGGTAAAGGAAAGGATGATGTCCTTGTCTGATATTGAAAAAGAGGAATTTTTACCCATTGATATAGCTAGTCTTGATTCGTTTGATGACGAGCTTTCCCATAAAACAGATGAGGTCAAGCCGGATTTGGAAAGGTTCAAAATGTTGTTTGATCCTTCTGAACTCAAAGACGAGGGATCCATTGCCTTTGAGGCATTGTACTGTTTTGACAAAAATATCAAAAAAGCGCCATTTGAGCCCCTGATCGAGGGCACCGGGAAGGACCGGGGTTACCCAGGGGAGGGTGGTTCCCTGGAAAATCCGGATACTGAAGTTGCGGTGCAAGAGGAAGCGCCTGAAATTTTAATGGGAAAAAAGGCCTTTGAGCAAGGGTATGCAAAGGGATTTGGCCAGGGACTGGCCCAGGGTGAGGAAAAAGGAATAGCCCAGGGGTTTGAAAAAGGCCATGAACAAGGAGCGTCAGAAGGCTTTAAAAAAGGAGAACCCGAGGGGTTTACCAAGGGTGAATCTGATGGATTTGATAAGGGGTTTTTGGAGGGGCGCACGAAAGCCGAAAGCCAAACCCAAAAAGAAACCTCAGAAATTCTTGACCCGTTAAAAGATGCTCTGGAGACAGCAGACCATCTTCTGGAGGATTTGGTTGAAAAATATGAAGACCAGATTCTTTCATTGATATTTAAAATATCAGAAAAAGTGGTCTTGGTCAGCCTGGAAAAGGATGATGAAATTGTGCGGCATACCATCCTGGATGCCTTGAAAAGCCTGGTTGCGCCGGAAGAAATCGTTTTAAATGTCGCGTCGGAGGATTACGAATATATTGAAATGGTCAAGGATGATTTTTTTGAGGCGGTTGGATCGTTGAAACGGGTTGCGGTTAAATCTGACCCCTTGATAAAAAGAGGGGGGTGCAAGATAGAAACGGCAACGGCATCCATCTCAACGGATCCTGCATCAAAGCTTTTGGCCATCCACGACGCGATTAAAAACGCTGCAATTAAAAATGTTGCCATCAAAAATGCAGGTCGGCCATGACAAAGGATCTGTTCGCTAAAATTGATTTCCAAAAGTATCTCAATGTGGTGGAAGGGATAAAAACTATTCGGCCTGAAGGCCGGATTACCCAGGTCGTAGGGCTTATTGCCGAAGGTGACAGCCTGGGGCTTGGCATCGGCGGTATTTGCAGCATCATCAACAACCAGGGCCGGGAAATCAAGGCAGAGGTGGTGGGGTTTAAACAGGAAAAAGCCCTGCTCATGCCCTATGGAGATATCCGGGGGGTCAGCCTTGGCAGCCGGATTATCCCGGTATCCTCCTCTCCCATGGTGGGGGTTTCGGATCTATTGCTGGGCCGGGTCATTGACGGAATGGGAGATCCCATTGACGGGCGAGGCCCTATTGAGGCCACCGCAGAATATTATTTATATGGAAAACCTGTCAGTCCCATGGATCGAAAATCCATTAAAGAACCCCTGGATGTGGGGGTAGGGGCCATCAACAGCATGATTACCCTGGGAAAGGGACAGCGGGTCGCCATCATGGCCGGTTCCGGTGTGGGCAAAAGCGTGCTCATGGGCATGATGACCAAGCACACCAGTGCCGATGTGGTGGTCATCGGGCTTGTGGGGGAACGGGGGCGAGAGGTAAAGGATTTTGTGGACGAAACCTTGGGGGAACAAGGATTAAAGCGGGCCGTTGTTGTGGCCGCCACCTCTGATATGCCGCCCTTGACCCGGATAAGGGGGGCTTACCTTGCCACCACCATTGCCGAATATTTCAGGGATCAGGGAAAAAATGTTCTGCTCATGGTGGATTCCATTACCCGGTTTGCCATGTCATCGAGGGATGTGGGCCTGGCTGCGGGAGAACCGCCCACCACAAGGGGGTATACCCCTTCTTTTTTTGTTCAAATCCCCATACTGCTTGAACGGGCCGGCAGTCTTATGAGCGGGGGATCCATCACAGGGATATACACGGTTCTTGTGGAGGGGGATGATATGAATGATCCCGTGGGGGATACGGTCCGTTCCATAGTGGATGGCCACATTGTATTGTCCCGGGATTTGGCCAATAAAGGACATTATCCAGCCATTGATGTCATGGCAAGTGTATCAAGGGTCATGCGGGATGTCAGTGAGCCTGAGCATATTGCCCTGAGGGAGAAAGCCATAACTGTGATGGCAGCGTATAAAAATGTAGAAGATATGATCACCATCGGTGCTTATGTGGATGGATCTGACCCCCAGGTTGACCTGGCCAAGAAGCTTATGCCAAGAATTAATCAATTTTTGCGGCAGAACATGGAGACTTGCGTGGATCATAAGGCCAGTATCATTGGATTGAAAAAGGCCCTGGACATAAAGAAATAAGAAATTGCCATGAAGCGTTTTGAGTTTAAATTGCAGGCCTTGTTGAATTTTAGAAAACATCTTGAGCGGGTGGCCCAACAGGATATGGCCAAGACGGTCATGGCGGTAAGTGATTGTGAAAACCAGATTGATTCACTTCAAACAACCCATGGGCAATCGACTAAAAAATTGGAAGCGATTGTGGAAAAGGGGGTGGCAGCTCAGGAATTCAAACATCACCATGCTTATATAGGGGCTGTTACCCAGATGATTGTCGAAGAAAAACGGCGAAAGGTTCAACTGGGAATAATCCTTAAAAAAAAACGGCTTGTACTTAAAAAAAGAAGCATTGACAAAAAGGCCATTGAACGGTTACGAGAAAAACAGGCTAAAGAATACAACCAGGAATTGCTGACGGCAGAGCAAAAAGAGCTGGATGAGATTTCATCTTTAAAAAAAGCAAGGGAGATTTCCAATGATACTGAACAATAAACTTATTTTCTCGCTTGCGGTCTGTCTTTTGTTTTCAGGTCTGTGGGGGGCGGGATACAAGAATGGCTATGTTTTAAAAGGCTTTGCCAGTACCGCCTTTGCCGAAGACAAGGAAGAAAAAGAGACAACGGATCCTGCCAAGGCACAAGCTCAAGGGGATGCGCCTTGTCCGGAATGCCCGGAGTGTCCGGATTCGGCCAAGATTGTCTTAAGGGGGCTTGAAGACAAGAAACTTCTGATTGAGAAGCGTCAAAAAGAACTTTCCCAGGAGAAAAAAGAGCTGGAAAGATATGAAGAACAAATTGACGAAAAATTGGTAGCCCTTGGGGCCTTAAAAAAGCAGATAAACGCCGATATGGCATTGCTTGAAGAAAAGAAAACCCAGAAAGATCTGGAAAAAGAAGCCGCCTATGAAGCCAAGATTCAAAGATTGGTAAAAATGTATGCCGGCATGAAACCTAAAAATGCCGCCCTGATTGTTGATAAAATGACCCTGGAGGTTGCCCAGGAGATTTTTTTGCGGATGCGTGAAGCCTCTGCTGCCCAGATCTTGTCCTTTGTCGATTCCGGAAAAGCCGCTAAAATCAGTGAGCGCCTGGCCTATAAGAAAAATCAATAAAATCTAAACCATAAAGACTGGCCATAAATAAGACAGGCCACAGACAATTACTGTCTCCTGGGTGGCTGAGCACTAAATTTCAAAAAATTCCGGCAGGGGGGGGCGAAATAAATTTGTCGTATGTCTATCTATCCAGCAAGTTCAATAATTGTAGGGGGATTTGAATCGGGAGAGCTAATCTGTGGAATGGGAATGATAGACTCTTCAGTATCAGTGTCCGAAAATGTTTCAGTGTCTGATGACGGTGTGGTTTTTTTCGATTCTTGAGTCTGTGATAGCCTTTGAAAGATTGAAGAGTCAATTAAGGAATTGGTCAGATCATCCAGCAATGATTCAAGGAAGCTTGAATTATTATTTCCTGTGAATCTGTTAATAATGTTGTCGGTTAAATCTAAAGCCGTGAGCGCGCCAAATTCTGATAACACATTTATATCAAGCAAGCTTTCCAGCGAATTGTTTGTTATCCCATTTGAGGATAGGTCAAATCCTGAATCATTACCCGTGCTGCCTGATGCAATCAACGATCCCGGTATTTGGTTCTGAAAAATTGCAATGAAGAGTGTCAAGTTATCCTGTGTAAATTTATCGAAAACGGATCTTGCCTCTGAAATCTCCTTTTCAACTTCGATCTGGAGATCCTCCCTGTTTTCAAAATCCTGCCCCAATTCCAGTGCCTGACTCGCAAGGATATTGATTGAACGGAAAATATCGGTTACTTCCCGGACCTGGTCATGGGGAAGCTGATTGATCAGGTTTGTTTGAGTTAAAACTGCCGGCGTTTGTTGAATGGTGTCTAAAAAGAAATTTTGTGTGCCTTCCAATGTTCGTGTCCTTTGCAAGGAATTGAATTGCAAACGGTTGTTAATTGCCGAAAATTGATTGATTGAACTAATCGGTGTCATGAGGAACCCTCCATTTACACACTATAGTCAAGCACAAGCCCAATCTGATTATGAATACTTTTTACAAGTGTTTTTAAATTGTCATTATTTATGGGCCGTGTGAAGCTTCTAGTGACTTTTTTATTTTTGTTCATAACAATAACATCCATGGACAGATCATCTTCATCGCCATATAGACATAACCTTAAAGGTGAGTCTATTTCTATCAGAGCTTGATGGGTATCATGCGCCAGTGTGGTCAGCTTAAAAAAACGATCCATAGATCTTCGCTTGAATGATTTTTTTTGAATTTTTTTACGTATAGTATTAGAAGGCAGCTGGTTCCAGTAGTTCATTTTTTCATATGAGTTTATTCGAGGTACATTTTCCATTTCTCCTCCTTTTGCAAGGACCCTGATTTGTCTTACTTTGATAATTTAGTCGATGAATTATCTAAGCCCTTACAGAACTAATATGAGAAATTTTCTATACACTTGAATATAAGACGGGTTTTATGCTTGTCAAAGCTGAATAAGTTTGTTGAGCAAAACTTATTCACAGGCAATTATTACGAATTCCAAATTTTAAAGATTACTTAAAAATCTATATATAGAATACTGCGCGAGTGTGCTTCGCTGGATACCCCGATTAAAGCTTTGAAAGCTTATTGATATCGAATCCAGTATCGTTTAACAAATTGATACCACATATAGTGAAGTGAATCCCACCCCAACCGGTGTTGGCGAATCCCTATCATTCCCAAAAAAATTTAATCTGTCTGATCTTTTTCAACGATATCCACGGTAAAAGGGTTAGGTAATATTTTCCCATGATGCATCTTTAGTGGGGCAATATATTCCAATTTTTGGGGTGAATTCGGTTTGAAGGAAAGTCAATCTTAACTTAAGTACCTGATTTTAAAAATAAACTTAGATTTTATCTTGTATGGCATGATCATTGCTCAATTATGTCAGAAAGAAAAATATTAAAAGGTGTCCCATGAATTTGACTTTTGCAGACATAAACAACGCGTTTCAAAACCTGACTCAATCCGAGGCACTGCCAAGCGGACCAGGTGTATTTAAGAGTTCAGAAGCTCAACCTTCGTTGTTTTCCGACAATCTCAGGCAGGTAATCAAAGATGCAAGGACTGCGCAAGAACCCGTTGCTGTCAAATCGGCTGTATCAGGAGCGAATGTTGTCGGCGGGCAGGAAAACCTGGATAAAGCAAAAAACCTTCTTTTAGACGAGATGGGCCAGGAACAAGGGCTGGTATTTCTTTCAAAATTGAAAAATTTGTTTTTGACTCTGTCTGGCGGGGACTTGAATGAGATAACCATAGATGTCAAGGGATTGGATTCCCTGAAAAAAATGTTGTTAAAGGCTGGGTTTGAACCGGGCGAAGTGGAGGAGTTGATGTCCGGGTTGTCTGAAAAGGCCCAGGCCAAAGATATCAGTCTTGGCGGAGTAATGGACAGCCTTTTTAAGCTTTCAGTGGATAGTGAAGAAGACACCTCGGATGAGGAAATCCTCATGGAAACATCGGCCCTGCCTTTTCTAACCTCTATTTTGCATTCCCTGGGACTTCCCAAGGATACGGTTGACCAAATTTTATCCCAGGCCGACAGAGGGAAAAATGGCATCAGTCTTGATGTTGTCATTGATAATCTTAGGTCCATTGAAACCCAATCCGTTCATACCGGCCAGTCGTTTAAAACCCAGGAGGGGGACACCTCATTTCAAATGCTTTTTGAGTCGTTGGGGCTTGCCCTGCCGGAGAATACGACATCTCAGCTTGGCCTGGGGGATTTGTTAGCCTCCCTGGAGGCACGGAAGGAAAAAATCGTTGAGACTAAAAAACAGGCAGATGGTCTTGCCGGGCTTGTCAATCAGGCGGATGGTGCGGTCAAAGAATCTTCAAATTCTTTGATTGATTCACTTTTTAAGCATCTTGAAATTCAATCTGAAAAGCCAGGTCTGGCAGAATTTTCCTACGACCAGATCAAAGATCAGTTTAAAAACGATTTATTGATTCCAGACAAGCAGCAACCCAATAAAAATGGTCTGTTCTTCCAGGAACAGCCGGGCTCTGTCGTAAAATCGGAGCAGTTTTTTAAGGAACTTGAATCGGTGCTATCGGGTAAACCCGGCACAACCGATGGTTCAAAATCATCTTTCAAGGAAGGGGAAGAGATAACAAAGTTTTCCAAGTCCGAGTTTACCAAGGGGGGTGAGTCACCTCTTGTGGGTGCATCCGATATTAAGACAGACTCCCTTGGGGGCGCCTTGAAAGCAAAGGCCTCTTTTAAAAATATGCCCACCTATGTGATGAACCAGGTGGAAAAAAGTATTGTCAGGGCTGTCAACCAGGGGGAAAATACCCTGAAGATTCAGTTGAAACCGGCGGAACTTGGTCGGCTAGTTATGACCATCGACAATGTGGGAAACAGCATGAAGGTGAGTATCACCACTGAAAATCTCGTTGCCAAAGATATTTTAAACGCCCATGTGAATGAACTTAAAACAGTTCTGGCAACTGCTGGCATCAGCCTGGATAAATTTGATGTGGACATGAACTCTGATTTTAGGCAATCCATGGCCGATACAAAAAATCAATCCAACAATTTTAACCAGAAAAATCGGAACCGGAACAAAGATAATAATTTATTTGATTCCAACACTATAGATGGACTGAATGCGGGTGCATTGGCGACCACAATCCAGGCCGGATCATATCATTTTGTTGCATAAAGGAGAAATGTCATGGCAGTTACATCAACAGGAAACTCATCGCTTGATGCCCTTAGCAATTCATATAAGTCAAATGATAAAGGAAAAACCGAAAAAGAAGATGCCCTTGGCCGGGAAACATTTTTAGCCATGCTGGTGGCTCAGCTTCAGAATCAGGACCCGCTAAACCCCATGGATGGTACTGATTTTTCCGCACAGTTGGCCCAGTTTTCACAATTGGAGCAGCTCATGAATCTCAATGAGTCCATGGACAGCCTGGCAAATTCCTTTTCCACTGACTCGGAAAAAGATTTGGTGTCCTATATAGGCAAGCAGGTCACCGGCAAGATTGAGTCCATGGCGGTGAAGGAAGGTCAGGTCACCGGTGGATTTTTCAGCCTATCAAAAACTGCAAATGTCATGGTTACCATTACCGATGCTTCGGGTAAAACCATTAAAAAACTATCCCAGGGGACCAAGGGTTCAGGCGCCCATCTCATCAAATGGGACGGCACTGATACCGATGGCAAAGCTGTGTCTGACGGAACTTATAAATATACGGTTCTTGCCAATAGTGGTAATGGATACGAGGAATTGCCCACCACGGTTACCGGTACGGTTTCCGGCCTTGCCTACAACAATGAAAAGGCCTATCTGGTGGTCCAGGGTGTTCTGGTTGATCCCAATGCATTGACTTCGGTTATCAATATTGATGATAACGACCAGTCCGCCGAGTCGGTAATGGCGTATCTTGGCAAGACAATCACCTCAAATAAACCCATTATTTCCGTTGAAGACGGGGTGGTGTCTGGTACGGACTTAAGCTTTGACCTTGAAAAGAAGGAAGGCGCCGTCATAACGATTTACGATCCCTGGGATAAGGTGGTCCAGAAGATTATCCTTGATGAGGCGTCAGCTGTTGAGGGGCAAAATACGGTTAACTGGAATGCCGTTGGCGAGAATGGATATGCAGTGGTGGACGGATTATATTATTATACGGTTGAGGCGGAATCTGGAACAGCCCAGACACCTGTCTCCGAAGAGGTTTCAGGAATTAAATATGCCAATGGAAGCCAGTATCTAGAACTTAAGGATTCGGGGCGGCTGGTGGCTATTTCTTCCATTACGGCAATTAATTAAGCACAAGAATCAGCATGAGAATGCAGCGGTTTACATAAGCACAGGAGGGATTATGTCTTTATCAAGTTCATTATTTACAGGTACCAGTGGCCTTAAAAATATGGGAAATGCCTTGCAGATAACGGGTAATAACATTTCCAATTTAAATACCATTGGGTTTAAAAAGGGCAGATCCACTTTTGCAGACACATTGTACGAGAGTGTGGCAACCCAGGCAGGTAGCGACCAGATGGGCCGTGGTATGGCTGTGGGGGATGTTTCCCAGAATTTTTCCCAGGGATCCTTTGAATCCACCGGCAATGCCACAGACCTTTCCATTGGCGGTGACGGTTTTTTCATCATGCGCCAGTCAAATTCTGACAATACATTCTATACCCGGGCAGGTAACTTCTTTTTTAACAAGGAAGGCCAGATGGTGAACCCCGAGGGCTATGTTGTCCAGGGCTGGGAGCTTGATGAAGATACAGGGGATGATGTGGGCGCCATCAAGGACCTTGTTCTCAGGGCCTTTACAAGTCCCCCCAAAAAGAGTTCAGAAATTACGGCGGTTACCAATCTGGATGCGGATGCTGATAGTAAATCCACTGTTCTTTCTAATAATTGGGACAGCGGTAACGAAACCTATATGTCGGCTAACCTTTATGAATATCAGACAGTTGTAAAGGTGTATGACGCCCTGGGAAGTAGCCACGACGTCACCATATTTTATGACAAAAAATCAGGAACAGAATGGGAATATATTGTTACCTGTAATCCTGAAGAAGATAATCGGAACGGAGTCCAAGGGACCGAGAGTAAAGGGCTTCTGGCCAGGGGGACTATTCTTTTTAGCCAGAGCAGCGGGGATATCATTGATCTTACCATGACTGAATTCACAGGTCGGTTGGGAAATCTCCAGGCCAATGGCGTGAATACAACGGAGAATATTAACTATAAAATTGTAAATTATGATGAATTGGCCCTTGACGGGTACGGGTTTGCCTTTGAATTTGACGGTTCCGCATGGAATTTTGTGGATGCGAATAATGATGGGGTGATACAAGCGTCGGAAAAGCCCCCAAACTATGCAAATGCCGCAATCGTTTATTCCAGTGACCAGGAACTTCACCTTGTGCTGAATCAAACATCTCCCACACAGACGGAGCCGGATCTTCGAATACAACTGGATCAGGCAGCCGTGGCAACCGATTCCTTCGGGTTTGACATCAACAATGCCAATTCTCTCCATAACCAGGGCATTGAGGGGCAGCGGTATGTTGGAACTGCTGCCAATGATAGATCTCTCAATGATATTACCACTCTGGAAATCAATGATCCCAGTGTGATGACCCATGATTCCGCCAATGTGGGCATTGTCTGGAATCCCAATGCCGGGGGTACCGGGCGATGGTCTTGGAGCAATCCTGATATTGCCAATTCGGCAGGGACCCTGGTATCGGGGGTAACCTTAACCAATAGCACAGGGGGTGCCTTGCCAACAACCGCTGCAACAACGACGATACTGAATGCCGAAGATTTCACCATGTCTGCACAGAATATAAACTTGAGGTACGATGTCACGGGATGGGATTGGAATGACAGTGTGAAAGTAGTTGATTTTAACAATACCTATTCATTCGTGCCCACAAATGACCCTTCCTTGAGCGTTACAGCAGGTTCCGAGGGCGCCATTGCAACGGATACGGCAGGGGCCTTGCCTGTAGTATATTGGATTGGAGACAAATGGTCTCTATCCGCAACAGCTGGCCCTGCGGTGACCTCTGGGCAAGTTGGCAATACATGGATGGCGATTGATACGGCTGCCAGCAGTTCCACAGGAGCTGTATTTGATATCTGGTATAACGATTCAGCCGGCGCTTCTACGGCCGCCTATACCTTTGGCTCGACATTAACAACTGCTTCGGGACAGTCCATCTCGTTTACAATGGACCCGACACCTTCGGAAGAGTATTCAGATGCTGTGCTTACAAATCTTACAACATCGGGTACCCAGGCCTTTAATATCGATTTCGACGGAGATAATATTCAAGATCTCTATGTGAATCCGACTGCCGGCGGTGCGGTCGCTGCGGGTAGTTATTTTTCCCTTTCCGTGGATCCCGATGTCCCGCCGCCGGAATATGCAAATGCAACATTAAAGGGAGACCAGACCGAAGTGCTCATCGACCTTGACGGTTCAGGAAACGATTCAGATAATGATGATATTCGATTTGTATTTGATGACCCCCTAAAGTTTGGTGTTGCTACCCATCCGTATAATGACAGAAATGAAATCAGTTTTGACATCCTCGGCTCAACCGCCTGGACCCAGATTGAAAAAAGCGATATCGAACAGACCGGGTTTTACAGTTTTACAACCGATTTTCTAGGCGGTGAATATGGTTCTACTGAAACGGATATTGCACTTAATCTGGGAAGCACCTATGTTGGTACTAACTTTGTAAATGATTCATTGTCCACCACCCAATATGCGAAATCTTCGTCCACGGTATTCCAGGATGCCAACGGATATGCGGCCGGAGATCTCCAGGGGGTTGATGTGGCATCGGATGGTATTTTGACAGGCGTCTATTCCAATGGACAACTGATTCCGCTTTTTAGAATTGGTCTTGCCAAATTTTTAAACAACTATGGATTGAGAAATGAGGGCGGGAATTTGTTTCGAGAAACCCGTGACAGTGGCGGCGCTATCACCAATAAGCCCGGGGAAAATGGCCTTGGAACCCTGGCGCCCAACTCCCTTGAAATGTCCAATGTTGATATCGCAGAAGAGTTTGTTAACATGATTACCAACCAACGGGGTTTCCAGGCAAACTCTAAAACAATCACCACGGTTGATGATATGATGTCCACTGTTATTCAGATGAAACGATAGTCTTCGGATGGTTTTGTAAGGAATAGTCAAAATTATGACGAAAATCATTTTTGTCTGACACTTTTTTTAAAAAACCCCAAGAAAGTTGGCCGGAGCCAACTTTCTTGGGGTTTTTCTTTTCATAAAATATTTTGCAAATTTCTCCTGCAACCCTTATAGTCGTTGTTAAATTTCGGGTCTTCCCAATGGGACCTGATAAAAAAAGATTGTGCTTGGCATAGGGTTTGCTATGTTATGTATCAAGTATCTATCAAGTATCTATACGTTTAAATAACCAAGTGCAAAAGGTTGGGAGATATTTTGACTGAACCGCTACAGGAAGAAATGAACGGGGAGATGGAGGGTGAAACTGCTGAGATTGTCAGAGAGCCCTCCCGGGAACCATCAGAAAAAAAAGCCTTGGTTAAAAGACTGTTGGGCAACAAAAGACGGCTTCTTTTAATCCTGGTGATCGGGGGTGTCCTCATGGGCATGCTTGCAGGGAGCTGGTTTTTCTTTTTCAGGGGATCACCTGAAAAAGCAACCCTCGCCAATGGGTTATCTGGCACTCAAGAAAACCAAGGTTCTGAAGAATCGGGTCAAGCGGCTCAAATAGAGGCGATTGTTTTTGAGGATATTATCGAGCTATCGCCCTTTGAGCGTATCCCGTTGAAAGGGAATTCTGCCATGGGGCTTATAAATCTGGATATCTCCCTGGAATTAATGGATCACCGATATAGAAAACAGGTAGTTTCAATGCAAGACAGAATCAGAAAAATTATTATGGGTCAGGTCCGGGAAATGAGATGGCTTGAGTTGAGGGCTCCAGAAGGTAAGATCCAGTTGAAATACGAGCTGCTCAAGCGGATCAATTCTCTTTTTCCCAAGGTTATGGTGAGAAATATCTATTTTACCAATTTAATAATGCAGTGATGATGCCATGAGTGAAATTCTATCCCAGGACGAAGTTGACAGTCTATTAGACGGTCTGGATTCGGGCGAGGTTGAAACAAAGAAAGAAACTGAAGTCTCCGAACCGACTGGGGGGATTATTGCCTACGATTTCACCAGCCAGGATAAGGTGGTCAGGGCAAGAATGCCCACCTTTGATGTGATCAATGAACGGCTTTCACGGGAAGTGCGTGCCACCTTGTCCTCTTTGTTGCAAACCAATGTGGATGTCAGTGCCAATCCCTTTGATACCTTGAAATTTTCCGAGTTTGTAAGAAGCCTTCCCGTTCCCACAAGTCTTCATGTTTTCAGGATGGAGCCCTTGAGGGGGCATGGTCTGGTGGTTTTTGAAAGTCAGCTGGTTTATAACCTGATCGATACGTTTTTTGGGGGCGAGGCCCTGGGAAAAGCCCGGGTGGAAGGAAGAGAGTTTACCAGAATTGAAGAGGTGATGATAAAAAAAGCTGTGGTGGCGGTATTGAAAAATATTGAGGCCTCCTGGGCCCCCATCGAACCGGTGAAAGCTTCTCTGATTCGGTCCGAAATGAACCCTCAGTTTACCGCCATCGTATTGCCCACGGATCTGGTCATTGTCACCCGATTTGAAATAGAATTGGAACAGGCGGCCGGGAATCTGGTGGTTTGCTATCCCTATTCAATGATCGAGCCCATGCGCAATAAATTATCTTCCGGGGTCCAGGCTGAAATTGAGGAGATTGATACCAATTGGCTTAAAATGATTAAGGAAGTCATTCTCAAGTCGACGGTGGAGCTTAAAATTCAGCTGGGGAAAACCGAGGTAACCGGTGAACGAGTATTGTACATGCAAAAGGGGGATGTGATTCAATTGGACAATGCCGCGTCTGATCCCTTGTCCTGCTATGTGGACGGATTGGAAAAACTCACCGGATACATCGGCGTTCAAAAGGGATTTCAGGCATTTAAAATTGAAGAAAAAATAACAACAGATATTGAGAGTTAAACATGGTTGATGAAAACGGCACCACAGAAGCGTCAGAGGAAATTGTTGAAAAAAGTGAAGAGCAGGAAGCAAGGGAGTTGGATTTTATCCTGGATATCCCTTTGGAGCTTTCCGTTGAACTGGGTAAAACCAGGATGCTTGTCAATGATCTTCTTCAATTGGGACAGGGGTCTATTATCGAGCTCAACAAGCTGGCGGGTGAGCCCCTGGAGGTCTATATCAATAGGAAACTCATTGCCCGGGGAGAAGTGGTGGTGGTCAATGAAAAATTCGGTGTCAGGCTGACCGATGTCATTACCCCCATAGACCGGGTTAAATCTTTGGCGGCTGAAGATATTGAGCGCTGATTCAAACATATGGTTTGCCTTTGCACGCTCTTTTGGTATGCTGTTTATGGTGCTGGCGCTGCTGCTGCTTGTTTTCTATTTTATGAAACGATTTATGGGAGCAAGGGGGGCAAACACCAACCGGGATCTTATTCGTGTTCTAACAGTCCACCATCTTTCGCCAAAGGAAAAACTGATCCTGGTAAATGTTTTGGATGAAACCATTCTCATCGGGGTCACCCCCAACCAGATTTCAACCCTCAAGGTTCTGGAAAAACAGGTTGATGTTTCTTTGGCCTCCCAGGGGTCTGCATCCGAAAATATGGGATCCGGGTTTTCCGATCTTTTGAATAGGACATTGAACCGGTCATCCCCTAAATCTCAAAAAAATGGGCCCTCAAAAAACACCCCGGGAAAGAAGGTGCAGGATGCGTAAAAATCGTTCAATTGATAAACTTTTTATGCAATTGGGGGTTATCCTGCTTTTGTGGGTCGTGGCCTCGGGGTCTGCCCTTGCCGTTACCTTTCCCATCCCTTCCCTTGAATTGAATGTTACAACGGCCACAGAACCGGAAGAAGTCGCGGTGGTACTTGAAATCATTGCGCTTTTAACGGTTATTTCCCTGGCACCGGCAATCCTGGTTTTAATGACGCCGTTTACCCGGTTGATTGTTGTGTTTCATTTTTTGCGCCAGGCCATCGGCACCCAGTCCAGTCCCCCCAATCAGGTGATTGTCGGTCTGGCTCTTTTTATGACGGTTTTTATCATCAAACCGGTTGCGCTGGAGGTGTATAATAAGTCTCTCAATCCCTATCTTGAGCGCAAGATTTCCTATGAAACTGCTTTTGAAACGGCACAAAAACCCATTCGCAAATTTTTGCTTCTCAATACAAGGGAAAAGGATATTGCCTTGTTTGTTAAAGAAGCAGAGATGAAAAAACCTGAGACACGAGCGGATGTCTCTTTGCTGGTGCTCATCCCGGCCTATGTAATCTCCGAGCTTAAAACCGCCTTTATCATCGGTTTTGTCTTGTATATTCCCTTTTTGGTGATTGATATGGTTGTGGCATCTGTTCTGTTGGCCATGGGCATGATGATGCTGCCGCCGGTCATGATATCCCTGCCGTTTAAATTGATGCTCTTTGTCCTTGTGGACGGATGGCATCTGATTTGCGGCTCTTTAATCAAAAGCTTTGGAGTGTAACCATGACCCCTGAATTTGTTGTTGAATTTGCCAAGGAAGCCATTCTCATGACCATCTACCTTTCCATGCCCATGCTGGGCTTAGGGCTTTTGGCAGGCTTAATCATCAGTGTTTTTCAGGCCGTCACCCAGATTCAGGAAATGACACTGACCTTTGTCCCCAAAATCATTGCTGTTTTTTTGGGACTTTTGTTTGCCGCTCCCTGGATGCTGGAAAAAGTTACCAGTTACACCACCCGTGTATTTGAAAATATTCCCCTGTATATCCGTTAGGCAGGTTTTTTATGGATATCCTTAACATCATCGATCCTGTTCAGTTCAGGACCTATATGCTGGTGTTGTTGCGGGTGAGTGTTTTTCTTTTCATGTTTCCCATTTTTTCATCTGCCGTTTTTCCTGCAACCCTGAAAATGGGCCTGGCCATGGTGATCTCCCTGCTTTTTTATTCTGTTGTGCCCGTGGACCTGACCCGATTCCCGTTGGATGCGATCTCCACGGGACTTTTGATTTTAGCGGAAGCAATGGTCGGCCTGACCCTTGGCCTTTGCCTGAGGATTTTTTTTGGGGCGGTTCAGCTGGCAGGCCAGGTGATCGGTTTTCAAATGGGATTTGCCATGATTAATGTGGTGGACCCCCAAAGCGGTGCCAATGTTTCCATCATGGATCAATTGGGGTATTGGGTCTGCGTGGTAGTTTTTTTGATGTTAAACGGGCATCACATTATTATTTCAGCCTTGATCAATAGTTTTGAGCTGGTTCCCGTGGGGGTTTTCATGATGCAAAAAATTTTAATGGTCAAACTTTTGGAACTGGCCGGGGGTCTTTTTCTGCTTGCCGTTAAAATCGGTGCTCCGGTGATTGCGGCCCTGTTTTTTGTCAGTGTCGGGTTTGGTCTGGTCTCAAAGTTCGCGCCCCAGATGAATGTCATGATTGTGGCTTTTCCCTTGAAGATTGTGGCGGGGCTTTTTCTTTTCGGCCTGACCCTTGAAATCATTGTCATCGTAACAAGGGAATATGTGGAAGGGTTTAAACGCTTATTAATGTACCTGCTTTTTTTTGCCGGGGGCGGATAATAGATGGCTGAAGATCCGGAAAGTGGCGGAGAGAAAACCGAAGATGCGTCGGGCCGTAAGCTTGGCAAGGCCCGTGAGGAAGGGCAGGTTGCCAAAAGCACGGAAATTCCTTCTGTCTTTGTCCTGCTGGGGGGGGTGATTGCCCTGTGGGGCTCTGCCGCTTATATATATAATAACGTCCTTGGGATCTTTCACTATAATTTTAATTTTGAACGAATTCCTGATTTTACCCAGGTGCAAATGGTGGAGCTTTTGGCCGTCCATGGACTCAAAATGTTCATGATTTGTCTGCCGCTTTTTGCCGGTGTTTATGTGGTGGCAATTTTGTCTAATGTTGCCCAGGTGGGGTTTGCCATTTCCTGGAAAGCCATTGAACCTAAATTTTCAAAGCTGAATCCCATTAGCGGGTTTAAACAAAAATTTTCCTCCCGGGCCGTGGTTGAAATGGTGAAAAACCTGGCCAAGATCGGTGTGATCTCCCTGGTGACCTATTATGCCATAAAAGGAGAATTGAACAATATTACCCGGTTATATGATAACTCCATCGGCCAGATTCTCTTGTATCTTCTGGATATTTCTTTCTGGATTTTTATTAAGGTGTGCCTGATTATGATGGTGGTAGCTCTTCTGGATTATGCCTATCAAAAATGGAAATTTTTAGAAGATCAGAAAATGACCAAAAAAGAGGTCAAGGATGAGACAAAACAGACAGAAGGGGATCCCATGGTCAAATCGAGGATCCGCCAACTCCAGTACGAAGCGGCCAGAAAGCGCATGATGGCCGATGTGCCCGATGCAGATGTGGTGGTGACCAATCCGACACGGCTTGCCGTGGCCCTGAAATATGACGGAACAACCATGGATGCCCCCCGGGTGATTGCAAAGGGGGCAGGGCCTGTGGCCAAAAATATTCGAAAGATTGCAAGGGAAAATGAGATTCCTCTGGTGGAAGATAAACAATTGGCCCGGAATTTGTATAGTCATGTGGATATTGGTGGGGATGTTCCCATTGAATATTACCAGGCGGTGGCGGAATTACTGGCCTATGTGTACAAACTTAAAAACAGGCAGTGATCGAATACGGATAAAACAGTGACAAATTTTTGACGGGTTGTGTCAAAACTGATGAAATAAGGGGTGTAAATGGCAGCAGAAGGAACCAGCATTCTTGCCGGGTTAAAAAGTGAATCATCGGATATTTTAATGATCGTTGCCTTTATCGGCATTCTGATGGCAATGGTTTTACCCCTCCCTCCCATGGTTCTGGATTTTTTTCTGGCATTGAATATCTCCTTTGGCATCATGGTGCTCATTACCACCATGTATACGACCAAGCCCCTTGAGTTCAGTATTTTTCCTTCCTTATTATTGGTTCTGACCCTTTTCCGGCTGTCCTTGAATGTGGCATCCACCCGGCTGATCCTTTTGCACGGCAGTGAGGGACCTTCTGCTGCCGGATCCGTTATCATGTCCTTTGGCAATTTTGTGGTGGGGGGAAATTATGTCGTGGGGCTGGTCATCTTTATCATCCTGGTGTTGATTAATTTCATGGTCATCACCAAGGGTGCAGGCCGGATTGCAGAGGTGGCGGCTCGGTTTACTCTGGATGCCATGCCGGGAAAACAGATGGCCATTGATGCGGATCTTAATGCCGGGATGATAGATGAGGTTGAGGCCGGGGATCGGCGAAAAGCCATTGCCCGGGAATCTCAATTTCACGGTGCCATGGACGGTGCCTCGAAATTTGTCAGGGGGGATGCGGTTGCAGGGATCGTGATTACCATGATCAATATTGTGGGCGGGTTTGTCATCGGGGTTCTCCAGCAGGGTATGGAAATGAGCGATGCGTTGACGACCTACACCCTTTTAACCGTTGGGGACGGTCTGGTCTCCCAAATTCCCGCTCTTTTGATATCGGCAGCTTCGGGTCTTTTGGTGTCTAGGTCCGGTGCTGAGAGCAAGATGGGAGCTGAATTTGCCAAACATCTGCTTGCCAGTTCCACACCGGTGTTCATCGGGGCTGTGATCATCTTTTGCATGGGACTTATTCCGGGACTTCCTTCCCTTCCCTTTATGACCCTGGGGATCGTCATGGGAACCCTGGCCTGGTATTTTTTGCGGGCAGATGAACGGGAAGAGGAAGATTCCCTGGTAGAAGCTGCAGATGAAGAGGCTGGCACGGGCCAGCCCGAAGATGTGGATCACTTGTTATCTCTGGACACCATTGAATTGGAAGTGGGGTACGGCCTTATTCCTTTGGTGGACAAACAGCAGGACGGGACGCTTTTGGGCCGAATCCGGGCCATTCGCCGGCAGTTTGCCACGGAAATGGGAATTATTATTCCGCCCATTCATATCCGGGATAACCTGAATCTGAGTCCGGCCCAGTACCGTTTGATGATCAAGGGGGTTGAGGCTGCCGGGACTGAATTAATGGTGAATCATTATCTGGCCATGGATCCCGGGGGGGCTGCCCAGGAAATAGAGGGGATTAAAACCACGGAACCCGCCTTTAATCTGCCGGCATTGTGGATTCCCATGGACAGGGAGGAAGAGGCAAAATTTGCCGGGTATACCGTGGTGGATAATTCCACTGTGATCGCCACCCATTTGACAGAGATTATCCGGGCCAATGCCTATGACCTTCTAGGGCGTCAGGATGTTCAGCATCTTCTGGACAATCTTGCCAAAACCAATCCGAAAGCCGTTGAAGAGCTTGTCCCCAATTTGCTGACCATAGGGGTTGTGCAAAAAGTGCTTCAGAACCTGTTGAGGGAACGGATTTCCATTCGAAATTTTCTTACCATTGTGGAAACCCTGGCCGATTTTGCCCCCATGGGCAAAGACCCGGACCTGCTGACCGAATATGTTCGGCAACGGCTTGCAAAGGGGATGCTGGTGCCTTATCTACAGGAAGGAAGGGTGCTCCAGGTGCTTACCCTTGACCCAAATCTTGAAGAAATTTTGTCTAAAAATATCAAACGCACTGAACACGGATCTTATCTGGCATTGGATCCATCTCTCGTGGGCAGCGTTGTGGCTGCGGTGTCAAAGCAGGTAGAAAAACTCCTTGTTAGCAATACCCAGCCGGTTGTCATGACGCCCCCCACCCTCAGGCGCCACTTCAGAAAATTGATTGAACCTTCTCTTCCCACTGTTTTTGTGGTATCCCATGCTGAAATAGTGGACGATATAAATTTACAGGCCGTTGGAAAGGTGAGTTTAAAAGATGAATAAAAAAATCTTCCGGGCAGCCAATATTCAGGAAGCCCTGGCAAATATCAAGGAAGAGATGGGCAAGGATGCCATGATTTTGTCCACTCGGAAAATTCCCAGAAAACCAATGGACCCCTATGGTAAAGAAATGTTTGAAGTGGAAGCCGGCATAACGGCAAAAGAGGGTGGTGCTGAAAGGGATAGTGCCGTTAAAAAAATAGATGAGGGTCTGTTTGAGTCCTTGAAAGGAGATATCTCTGAAATCAAGGATATGATTGCCATTGCAGGGTTTGGCAGCGGTATCCAAAATATCCTCTGTTCTCATTTTGAATCTGTGGGGGTGCTGGCATCTTTTTTACGGGCAGGGGTCAGTGAACGGCTGGCCATTTCTCTGATTGAACGCTCCATGGTGGCCCTGTCCCCTGACCTTGGGCAAACTGAGAGGATTAAACATTTAAAAAAGAACGTCATGGCCCATTGCCTTGCGCAGCTTTCTGTGAAGGATTATTTTAATCGGAACAATTCATCAGGCGTTCCCCATGTGGCCGCCTTTGTAGGGCCGACAGGGGTGGGTAAAACCACTACCATTGCTAAGCTTGCCGCCTTGTTAAGTCTTAAACGGAAAATGAAGGTGGGGCTGATTTCCATTGATAATTACCGTATCGGTGCCTTTGAACAACTCAAGGCCTATGCCTCCATCATGGGCCTTTTATGTGTGCCGGCCTTCAGCGCCCAGGATCTTGCCTGTGCCCTGGAACGGATGAAATCCATGGATGTGGTCTTGATCGATACGGCCGGCCACAGCCATTATGATAATAAAAAAATAGATGAAATTCTCCGATTAATTAAAAGTGATTTTGGGATTTCCGTTCATTTAGCCTTGAGTGTTACGGCTGAATCGATTAATATGAAGGAAGCGGCATCTGCATTCTCTGTTTTTAATCCTGATACCTATGTATTTACAAAGATTGATGAGACCAAACGCTGCGGTAAAATCCTGGACCAGGTAAACAACCTTAATCTGCCTGTTTCACTGATTACAAACGGTCAGAAGGTTCCTGAAGATTTAATTGTCCCGGATAAACAGACATTGTTGAGAATTATTCTGGGAAAAGAACCCAAAGGAATTTTGGGCAAAGGCCCAAAAGGAGAGGTATAAGGGTGGATCAGGCAAAAGGACTTCGGCAAATTGCGCGAACAGATGCCCTGGCAAGGCGAAAAGCCACGATGGCATCCCCGACCAAGACGTTTCCAAGGGTCATTGCCGTTACCAGCGGCAAGGGCGGGGTCGGGAAAACCAATATAGTGGGGAATCTGGCCGTGGCCATGAGCCGGAAGGGAAAACGGGTGGTGATCATAGATGCGGATGTGGGCCTTGCCAACATTGATATCGTTTTTAATCTGCGGCCGGAATACAATATCCGCCATGTGGTCTCTTCGGAAAAAAGCCTGGATCAGGTGATGATTAAAACCCACCATGGCATCGGCATTATACCGGGTGGGTCAGGATTCGCCGACTTGACCCAATTGAATGAAGGTGAAAAACTTACCCTGCTCAGTGAGTTTGAAACCCTTGCAGACAAAGCCGATATCATTTTTGTGGATACCGGGGCCGGGATCTCTTCCAATGTGTTGTATTTTAACGCAGCATCGGATGAATGTCTGGTGGTTGCCACAACAGAACCCACCTCCATTACAGATGCCTATGCCTTGATGAAGGTGATGTCACAAAAATACGGGTCCCGGCATTTTAAACTGCTGGTAAATATGGCAGATTCTGAAAAGGATGCCAAACGGGTATATGCCGCTTTAAGCAATGCCCTGGATAAATTTTTAAAAAATGTTGTACTGGAATATACGGGGTATATCCCCTTTGATCGGCAACTTCAAAGGGCCGTGCAAAAACGGGGACTGCTGCTGGATGAATTTCCTGATTCAATGGCATCCAAGGCAGTGGAAAGCGTTGCTTGTGCCCTTCTTCGCGATGGAGATAAAAACAGAGCAGATGGGAATTTGACTTTTTTTATGAACAGGGTGTTTCAGGCTGCAAGGTGAAAGGGTATACACAAGAGAAGATGACCAAACCGGCAACAAAAAAGCATTTGGCGTGGCGACAAAAAAGTATTGTTGAATATGCCTATCTTGTCAAGCATATTGCCTATCGGTTTGCCATAAGGCTTCCTGCAAGCGTGCTGTTGGATGAATTGATTTCTGCCGGATCTTTGGGACTGATTGATGCCGTGGATAAATTTGATCAATCAAAGGATGTCAGCCTGAAAACTTATGCCCAGTACAGAATAAAAGGGGCTATCCTTGATGAGCTGCGAAGTATGGATACCTATTCAAGATCCATGCGCAAAAAAATCCAGGACATCACAAAGGCAACAAAAAAGATCGAAGACGAAAAAGGATCCCCGGCAACGGATTTGGAAATATGCGATTCATTGGGCGTAGATCTTGCGACCTTTCAGGATATGCTCACAAATATTCACGGGGCTGCCGTGTTGAGCCTTGATGAATTTGTCAAAACCAAAAAAAATGATACCTTTTCCCAAACCAGATTTCAATCCGGGGTCAAGGGAGAAGACAACCCTGCCGATCTATTTGACAGGGCGGAAATGAAACATGTTTTGGCGAAAACCATCCAGACGCTGACCACAAAAGAGCAGATGGTGGTTTCTCTTTACTACTATGATGAATTGACTCTAAGGGAAATAGGAGAGGTTCTGTCCCTGACAGAATCTCGGATCTGCCAAATCCATACGGCGGTCCTGATCAAAATGAAAGCCAAACTTGTTGAGTATGAAACCTAAAGAATAGAGGTCACCCATGTCGGATCCAAGTTTAGAAGAGGAAAGTTTAATATCCCAGGATGATATTGATGCACTTTTAGATTCATCCTCCATTGAAGAGGCGGAAGAAACGCTTGAAAAAGGGAAGGATAATGACCCTGATTTGGATGAATTGGGGGAATTGTCCCAGGATGATATCGACACCCTTTTAAATGGCAGCTCCCCTGATGTCAGCATCGGAGAACCCCGGGAAGATGCATCGGGTGATGAGATGGGAGAGCTTTCCCAGGACGATATCGATGGCCTCATGGGCGGCAACGACCCGGTGGCAGCTGATGATGAGATGGGAGAGCTTTCCCAGGACGATATCGATGGCCTCATGGGCGGCAACGACCTGACGGTAGATGGGGATGACGGGGATGATGTGGATATGGAATTGATATCCCAGAATGATATTGACCAGCTGATGACGCCTTCGGCTGAAGAGCCCGGCTCCAATGAAACAAGTGAGCCGGAAACAAGTGAGACGGAAATGGTTTCTGATGATTTTGTGATTGACGAAGCGGACGGACTTGATGTGGCGGCGTGTCTGATCACCCAGGAAACCCTTGATGAATTAATGCGAAATGTACCTGTACCTGTTAAACCTGAAGATGTACCCGGTCCTGTGGTGCTGGATTCTGATCCAGTGGCTCTGGATGAAGATATTGAATCCCAGCCTGTCTCTTTGGATGAACAAGGTGGGGATGATCTGGAATTCGGTGCCTCCTCCGATGAACTTGAAGGCCTTTTAAATACTGACATCAATGATACTGGAATTAATCTGGGAAGTCCGGATGGTGATGATGTGACCCAGGATGATATTGATGCCTTGTTGCAGGAGTCAGATGAGGATGAAGATTTCATGGGGGATGAAGAGGATATTCTCATTTCCCAGGATGATATTGATACCTTGCTGATGGCGGCTGACCAGGAAGATGAGGATCTCCTTGGTGATTTAGCGGGCGATGACATGGGCGTCAACATGGATAATAATTTTGATGACGAGGATATTCTGGACAGTGACGAGGAAGACGATGCCGAGTATGGGGGGGACCAGGTTGTGCTGGAGGGGGGAGAGGATGACTTACCCGATGAAGATGGGGCATCTGGTAACCCCTGGAAAAATTGGATTAAATCCAAGCTTGTGATTGCCACGGCTTCAGCCATTCTGGTGTTGGGTATTTCAGTCCCCATTGTCTATTTTTTGTTTTTTTCCCAGGCGCCTGTTCGGATTCCGGAAAAAATATCTGTTCCAATGGTCATGGAAGAGCCGGGCAGAAATATTGAAGTGGCCAGTGTGGACATTAATGTCAATGCCGTCACGGATCTTAAAAAATCCGGCAATATTATTCTTACCGATTTCGTTGTGTTGGCTTCTGATTTATCCAAGGATATGGCCTATGTTACGGCTGATATCTCTATTGATTATTCCGACCAAAGGGCATATCATGAAATCAATGACAATCTTTCCTTTTACAGAGATTTGATATATGAGTCCATTCAAAAGAATCTTCTAGGGGAAAAAAGAAATGAGGTAACAGAAGCGGATCTGATATGGGGGATTGAAACCTCCTTGAAGAAAGTGTTGCCCTTGGATTATATAGAGAAGGTTAGTTTTAAATCATTTAAGGCAAGTTAGGGGGATCCTTTCATGACAACCATTCCCGGGCATAATCAGATATTACAGCAGTCAAGTATTGCCCAGGAATTGAGTAACCAGGGGGCTGCCCACAAACCTTCTCCGGATCAGGCGGTTGTACAGCAACAGGCCCAGGAAATTGTTAAAGGATCTACGGTTCAAGGCTCTGAAGAATCTGAACGAATTAAGAAAGAAAAAGAAAAAAGAGCACGAAAAAAAACGGCAGACAGGAAGAAAAAGAAAATAAATCAGGACAAAGAAATGGCACTGGATCCGGATGCCACGGGCCGGTTGCTGGATACCACTGTATGACAGATATCGTTTCTCTTGAGTTTTTGATCGCAGTTTTGTTTATCATTGATGTTTTTCTTGTGGTGCTGTTGCTTTTATTTGCCAAAAGGATAAACCAACGGGTCAATCAAATGAACCTTGGGCAAATGAACCTAGCGTCAAGGAATGGCATAATGGACCCTCCCCCCCATATCCCAGAGGAGAACCGGGCGTTGGAATCAGCAAGACAAATCCTTGATCTGCTGGAACCTTTGGTCACAGAATCCAGAAAGGCAGCCTTAAGTTTTGATGAACAGATTCGGGAAAAAAGGAAATTGTCCAGAGATCTGAATGATGCCCTTGATACCAGAATTATCAGTATCAACCTGCTTTTATCCAGAGCAGATTCGCTTCAGAAAAAATTGGAGGATCGCCAGCACACGATTCAACAGCCGGTTCCGGTTTTTAATCCTGCCCCTTCTCCTTTTCGGGCAAACAACGTTCTGGACCAGCAAAATCAGATTATTGATCTCTACCGTCAAAGGGAAGATGTTGATACCATTGCAGAAAAACTTTCAATCCCAAAAGGGGAGGTTCAACTTGTGATTGATCTTAAAGAAAAGTTTATTGCAATGGAGAAGGGAGTGTGATTTCCAAAATCCATATATCCCCCCCTGAAATGGTGATTCAAAAAGAGGCTGGAAAGGCCCTTGGGAAATCTGTTTTTAAAAAGGGTCAGGTTGTCACGGCAACGGTGTTACAGCTCTTATCTTCGGGCAAAGCAAAGTTATTGATAAACGGGGAAACCCTTATTGCAAAAACCGGGTTGCTTCTCAGTCCCGGGGAGGAACTTACGTTAAAGGTGGTTCAACAAAAGGGTTCGGTTCAGCTCAAGTTGCAGGAATCCCCAGAAGCCTTGGGAACAAAACAATTGGTTTCCCTGATCCGTTTCCTTTCACGAAATAATGCATTGCCGGATATCTCCAAGAATCCTGTTGTAAAAGATATCCTCCGGGAAACAGCATTGAAATCGGGCAAGAGAGACGATTCT
The DNA here is from genome assembly GCA_016743945.1 of Desulfobacteraceae bacterium. Classification (GTDB taxonomy): domain Bacteria; phylum Desulfobacterota; class Desulfobacteria; order Desulfobacterales; family Desulfobacteraceae; genus NBML01. The sequence continues at coordinate 169,508 of JADGFI010000006.1, read as the reverse complement.
TTTTTGCCCCGCCTCATTGAAAAGAATGGAATGATGTGGGAGAAAAAAATGGGATCTCTCGTGAAAACCCAAGGGCAGGACACCCTTAATCTAAATCTGGTTCAACTCCAAAAACAGGACCTGAAGGGAGCTCTTTTAAATGAGTTGGCCCAGGCATCGCACTTGGGCGATGCCCTGGCAGCAACCAGGGGAGATACCCTGGAAAAAACGGTTGCCTTTATAGAGACTCTGGAAAGTTTTCAATTGCTCAATACCCAAACTTCTGAATCCGGACGGTATCTTCTCCCTTTTCCGGTATTCGTGGGTTCAGAACTTAGTTTTGGTCAATTGCTCATTGATACCGGTGACAAAAAACAAGATAAAAATAAAGACGGCCATCGCGTGATCCGGGTTTCCTTTCTTTTGAATATGACACAACTGGGAGCGGTTCGGGCGGATTTTTCCCTATTGAAAAAAGCGATCACCGGCAGATTTCTTCTGGAAAATGAGGGGGTCTGCGCATATATGAAAACTTTGATTCCGGAATTGAAAACCAAGTTTGAGCAACTGGAATATGATATCGGTAATATTGAGTGTCTCACTGCTGCCAAGGCTCAAATACGTCCCAATGTCTTGATGGCGTCCTTGTTTGAAACGGGTGACGATTCCGTATTGAACATTGTTATTTGATAGGGTTCTATGCCAAAAAAAAATATTAAAAAAGCCGTTGCATTAACATACGACAAACAAAAAGATGGTGCCCCTAAGGTTGTTGCCAAGGGTCAGGGGCAGGTAGCCGAAAATATTATTGAATTGGCAAAAAAATATGATATTCCCATAAAAGATGATCCGGATCTTATCGAAGTATTGTCCTCCCTTGAAATTAATGAAGAAATTCCATCGGAAATCTATGTGGCAGTGGCCGAATTACTGGCGTTTGTCTATTCAGCGAATGCCGGGAATGCGTCTTAGAGGATCCGGACTTTTGGCGTTGGAAAATTATAAAATTTTGTTTGAATTCGACAGGTTTTTATGGATGAAGGTCTCTTTAGGATTCTGGATCTCGTTCAGGGTCAACAATCATGGCACTTCTTACCAGTTTATTGCACTGGGAGCAGACCATGTTAAATTCTGTCACATTTCCCCGGAATAATTTAAAATTGCAAAAAGGACAAAAATAATCGGTCAGCTCAACCTTTGTTTTTTTTTGAATAACGGGGGGGGCACTCTCATGATTTTCAAAATCAGTTTCCATCAAATCTCACTTTAACCATTTGGTTTTTAAAAAGGTCTTTTTTATATATATTACTATATGGGAAAAAGATAATTTTATCCTTAAATCTAAAATTTTGCAAGCTTATTCTCTGTAACATTAGGGAGCAGGTTTGTATTTGGCAGGCAGGAATGATCGGAAAAAATTTCTGGTTGCGTCAATTTTTAAACCGAAGTTGTGTCTGGTTTTTGGCGCTGGGAATTTTGGGGAGAGAAAAATTTTTAAAAGAAGATTTTTTTTCAAACAAGTTTCTTAAATGAAAACGATTGAAATTATAGGTTTTTGTTGCCGTTCATTCGGATTCATACGCCCGGAGGTGATCCGGCTAAAGCATCTGAAACGGCTATTTGTGATGGGATAGAATGCATGGCATCCATATTGCAAATACTTTTTGTGATCAGTTCTGTGACCAGAAATGTTTTTATAGGAGAACCCATGATTCTTGAAATGACCCGCCCGGTTCAAGGGGGATTGCGGCAGGAGCGAAAGTTAGATGCTGTCTCCAACCACATTGCCAACGTGGATACAAATGGTTTTAAAAAGGATGTTGTCAGTTTTGATAAAAAATTTAAAGCCCAATTGAACAGGGATTTTTCTCAAGGAGATATTAAAACAACGGGAAACCCTTTTGATATTGCCTTGGCAGGAGATGGTTTTTTTAAATTTGAGACAGGTGAGGGAATTCAGTATTCCCGAAACGGCAGTCTTTCCCTGAACAGTGAAGGCATCTTGGTGGATTTGAACGGAAATCCTATCCTGGGCCAGGGCGGCGCTATTTTTATTGATCTTGAAAATATTGAGGGCCAGGGCGTTGAAATTAATGAAGTCGGCGAGATCCGGGTGGACACTGAAATTGTGGATACCGTTGATGTGGTTAGTTTTGCAGATTTGAGCAAATTGGAGAAAAAAGGGCAGAATCTTTTTGCCTACACTGGGAATAACGGGGATGAAATTATTCCGGGTAATTTTGAAATCAAGCACCTGGCATTGGAGGGCTCCAATGTGAAGGTGGTGGATGAGATGGTGAAAATGATTGATTATCACAGAATGTTCGAAACATTCACCAAATCAATGATGACCTTTGATGAAATCGATAACAAGGCAATTTCCGAGGTGGGAACACCCCGGTAGCCATGGGAGGTAAGATATGATGCGATCTCTTTGGTCTGGCGCCACCGGTATGGGGGCTCAGCAGATCCAAACCGATGTAACGGCCAATAACCTGGCCAACACCAGTACCACGGGCTTTAAAAAATCCCGGGCCCACTTTGAAGACCTTATGTACCGAACCATTAAGATTGCAGGCCAGACAACCCCTGGTGGGGGGCAGGTGCCCACGGGTATCCAGATCGGTATGGGGGTCAAACCCTCGGGCGTCAAGAAGGTGTTCACCCAGGGGGATTATGTGGAAACCGGAAATCAGCTGGATTTTGCCATCCAGGGCCAGGGGTTCTTCCGGGTGATCCACGGGGATGCAGATATGTATACCCGGGCCGGTAATTTCACCCTGGACAGTGACGGCTACATCACCACCCCCGGCGGGGACAGGCTGCAGCCCGAGATATCCATCCCCATAGAAGGCACCGTCGTTACCCTTGAGTCCGACGGAACCCTGACAGTTTTTGGGGACGGTGACGAGATTCTTCAAACGGACAATATTTTGGTCACCACCTTTGTCAACCCGGCGGGTTTGTTTGCCGTGGGCCAGAACCTTTTCCATGAGACGGAAGGGTCTGGAGATCCTGTGGAAGGTACCCCTGGAGAAAATGGTGCCGGCACCACCCTTAACAATTATCTTGAAATGTCCAATGTCAGTGTGGTTGAAGAGATGGTCTCCATGATCGTAGGTCAGCGGGCCTATGAAGCCAATTCTAAAACGGTCCAGACGGCGGACTCCATGTTGAGCACTGCCAATGGTCTGAAACGATAGGATGAGATGAATCGGTTTTTTGTAAATTATCTACTGTTTTTGAGCCTCTTTGCCAGTCTGGTAATGGGCGTTTGGATACTTGTTTGCCCCTTGGCGGCAAATGCCGGCATATCCGTCCATGAAGTAAAGGTCGTGGTGGCGGAAACAAACCTGGTTCGCGGGCCTAGGGTTTTTCTCGGAGAGGTTGCAAAGATCCAGGCCAGTCCTTTTCTAAAAGAGGTTTTACAAAAAATTGAGATTGAGAATTCGCCTAAACCCGGAAAAATTAAGCAATTGAATAAACGTCGCCTTGTTTTTTTGATCCAGTCACAACCGGGCGTACCCGAGGGGGTGTTGATTGATACACCCAAAAAAATCTATGTGAAACGGGCGAGCCAGCAGATCAAACAACAGCATTTTCAGGAGCAGGTGGATCTGTTTTTGTCAGCGGTTTTAAAGGGCAAAAAATATGAACTGACCCAACTCAAAGTAGATACCACGGGTGTCTATCCCCAGGGGGATGTCACGTTTTCCATGGGATCAAACAGCAGTGTTGATAAGCTAGGAAATCTCACAATTTTTATGGATATACTGATAGATGGTAACCGGGAAGACAGGATTCGAATCTCAGGCGAGGTGGCGGTTTACCAAACCATTCTTTGTGCGGTAAGAGATCTTTCAAAAGGGGACCACCTCCTTGAAACAGATGTCTATTCTGTCCGCAAAAACATATTTGATTTGCGCACAGATGTGGCCGGGACATACCAGGAAATAGACAAAAAAATACTAAAGACAAATCTGAAAAAGGATGATTATATTAAATCCTCCTGCCTCCAGGAAATTCCGTTGATACACAAGGGGGAGCTTATCACCCTGGTTACCAGAAGAAAAACGCTTTTAATTGTGACGTCGGCCATATCAAAAGAGGATGGGTATGCCGACCAATTGATTCGGGTTGAAAATATTGGATCCGGGAAAATAGTTCGGGGCCTGGTTAAGGAACGCTCAACCGTTGAAGTTATCTATTGAGACCAATTGAGACCAATTGAGATAAAGGGGGGGGGGCAATGAAGCTCTATTTTAAGTATATAACCCAAATTTTTGTTTTGTTTTCTCTGGGGCTTTTGGCCACAGGGTGTGCCACAGGAGGGAAGGATACCTCCACCCTTGCACTTCCGCCGGGGGCGAGTCTTGAACCGGCACTGGCCCTGGATTATGCAGCTGATCGGGTGTCGGAAGGCTCTTTGTGGACGAATAATAAAGGGTCCTTGTTTGAGGATATTAAGGCCAATTATGTGGGGGATACGGTTATTATTGATATTGTGGAAAATTCTACCTCAAAAATGGATGTTAACACCGAGTCCGCCCGAAAAACAGGCATGGATATAGGGGTCCCAACGATCAGTATGTTTGGCGTTGAATCCAATCTGGGGGCTGCCGCCGGTGCTACAAGTCTTTTGAAAACAGATTTTTCAAGTTCGTTTAGCGGGGAAGGTGCAAGCGACAGAAGCGGTCAGGTGACGGCTTCCATTGCTGCCAGGGTGACTGAGGTCCTTCCCAACGGGAACCTGAGTCTTTTTGGCCGGCGGGCAATGAAGGTGGACAACGAGGTCCAATACATTGTGGTCTCAGGCATTATCCGGCCCAAGGATATTTCCGCCACCAACCGGGTTGATTCTACCTATCTTGCCGATTCCCGCATTGAATATTATGGCAAGGGCAATCTTGCCGATAAACAAACCCCTGGATGGGGAACCCGGTTGATTGAGAATATCTGGCCGTGGTAAAAGGAGAAATTCAATGAAAACCTACGCCCCTGGCCTGAAAAAAAAGGGAATTGTTATGTTTCTGTTGGTGGGGTTGTTTTTTCCCGTCATGGCAGATGCGGCAAGGATAAAGGATCTTGCCGCCATCCAAGGTATCCGGACAAACCAGCTCACCGGTTACGGACTTGTGGTGGGGTTGAATGGCTCAGGGGATAAAAACAATGTCCTTTTTACCCGTCAATCATTGATCAATTTGCTGGACAAGATGCATATTGACAACTCAGTGCGGGATATTAAGGTAAAAAATGTGGCATCGGTTATGGTGACGGCTGATATTTTGCCTTTTGCCAGGATCGGAGATAAAATGGATGTGACCGTCTCTTCCATGGGGGATGCCAAGAGCCTTAAGGGCGGTACGTTGTTGTTGACACCCTTAAAAGGGGTTGACGGCAGGGTTTACGGCCTTGCCCAGGGGTCTTTAAGCCTTGCTATTCCCGATGGGGCAGGCGATCGGGCCAGCCATCTTCTGGTGGCACGGGTAACCAATGGGGCCTCTGTGGAAAAGGAGATTCCCTTTAAACTCAATGGGAAACGAAAGTTGATTCTTTCTTTGTTTCGGCCGGATTTTACCACGGCCAAACGGATGGCAGACACCATCAACGCTTCCATTGGAGAGGGCAGTGCCAAAATAATTGATGCCAGTGCGCTTAATTTGAATGTTCCGGACAGCATGTGGGAAAAAAATGTTGCCGAGTTTATCGCTGATATTGAAACCTTGTCTGTGATTCCGGATACCATGGCCAGGGTGGTCATAAACGAAAAAACCGGCACCATTGTCATTGGTAGTGACGTGACCATTTCCAGTGTTGCCGTTGCCCATGGGAACCTGTCTGTCACCATTGATACGGCGCCTGGCGCTCAAACCCAGGAAAGCGTTATGAGTCTTGATGGGAGTTCCACCATAGGAGAGCTTGTTCGGGGGCTGAATTCTCTAGGGGTAAAACCCCGGGATTTGATCAGTATTCTCCAGGGGATAAAGGCAGCCGGCGCACTCCAGGCAGAACTTGAAATTTTATAACCCGGAACTTTTAACCAAGGGGGATCTCCCATGACCGATAAAATTGATTTAGTCCATCAAAACCTGTCCTTTGCAGGACTTGAAAGGATTAAAAAAAACGTATCGAACCCTGAAAAGGACAAGGAACTTAAAGATGCCTGTGCCGGATTTGAAGCCATTTTTATGAAGGAAATGATTCAATCCATGCGCAATACCCTGCCAGGCGATGCCCTGTTCAAAGAATCCAATGCCACCAATATCTATAAATCCATACAGGATCAGCACCTGGCAGAGAGTTTGTCAAAAAGCCAGAATGCAACTGGTCTCAAAGAATTTTTATATCAGCAGTTAAAAGATTCCCTGTAACCCTCCCCTTTATTCCCTCTTTAACATGTACTGCCATCCATGGCATAAAAGTTGCTCTCTTAATCATTCAAAGGCTGAAATTTAAAAAACAAGGAAAAAAATTCCCTGTGGCTTGGTTTTAAAATTCAGTTCAGTTCCGAAAACACCGATGACAGTAAGAAGAGGGGAAACATGGAAAAATTTACCGAGAAAATAACACAGATGCTTCAAGACAAGTTATCTTTGTACCAGGAACTTCGAACTGTACTTGATTCTGAAAAAAAATATGTTGTTGAAATGGATGTGGATGGATTGTGGGCGGTTACAGAGAGAAAAAAACAACTGGTGTCAACCATTGAGACTTTAATCAAAAATATTCTTGCCCAGTTGAAATCACAATTGTACCAGATTGATATGGATGCCGACTCATTTCAAGTGTCAAAAATCATAAATGCTTTGCCCCTGTCTTTGAAAATTAAGTCTGAGCTGAAAAAAATAGGATTTTCCATTAATGATTGTAAAAATGAAATTTCTTTGATGGCAATTGAAAATAAACGGTATATCACAGAATATTTGACGGTTATTGATGGTGTTTTTTCCACGGTGGTGAACATAACAGGGAAAAAACAATATTCTTATTCTGGTCATATTCTTGCCGGTAAAGAAAAACATCATTTTATTGATTCAGAGGTGTAACCCATGTCAGGACTCTCTTCAACTCTCAGTATCGCCAAAACTGGTATTGCTACCCAGCAACATGGATTGAATATAACTGGCCAGAACATAGCCAATGTAAACAACCCGGATTACAGTGTCCAGAAGGCAGACCAAGTCAGTTCGAGACCGGCCGAATATGGCGGTTTCCTTTTTGGGACAGGGGTGAATATCACCCAGGTACAGCAGAGCGTTGATAAGCTGCTTCAAGAAAGATTGACAGGGGAGAAATCCACCCAGGCGGCTTTTGAAGAACAGGAATCCTATATGCGGGTTCTTGAAGGATTTTTTGATGAAAATTCTGATACCAGTCTCACCTCTGTGCTGACGGAATTTTGGAATTCCTGGCATGATATTTCCGACAATCCCAAGGGATCATCCGAGAGGGGGGCCGTATTGGAAAGCGGTAAAGAATTGGCCTTCCGTTTCGAGTCCACGGTTTTAAATATGGATGGTTTGTTGACAGACATCGGCTCTGACATCAATTCGGCGGTTCATCAGGTCAATACCTTGACAAAAAAAATTGCAGACCTGAACCAGGAAATCATCTCCTCTGAAATAAACAGGACCGCCAATGATTTGAGGGATCAGCGCAATCGTTTTGTGGGTGAGCTGGGTGAATTGCTTGATATTAATACCTTTGAAAAGTCCAATGGTGCACTAACCATTAATGTGGCAAACAGTTTTCCCATCGTTAGCGGGGTGGAGACCTATCAATTGGGGATGGATGGCAAAGAGATAGTTTGGTCAGGTTCTTCGGGCATTAACCAACCCATCACGGACAAGATAGCCACCGGCAGAATCGGTGGTCTTCTTCAGATGAGGGATGAAGTTGTCCCTAAATACAAGGCTGAAATTAACGAGTTGGCCCGGGAAATGATCTGGGCGATTAATTATCAGCATTCCCAGGGCACGGGACTGGTATATTTTAGCGAATCCGTGACCGGTAATTATGCAACCGATGACAGCGGTTGGCTGACAAGTTATGATTTTGGTGATAGGATGGACAATTCAAAAGACTTTACCATGTGGACGGAAGATAAGACCGATCTTCACACCCAGTATACCAAAATTTGTATGGATATGGGGGTTTCAGAAGCCCAAATAACCAACTGGCAGGGGGTTGCTCCCGGGGGGGCTCAATCCAAATATAAATTAACCGTGGTGGATGAAGCTGTATTGGGCGACCTTGAGGTTATGGAGTCAGATGGCGACGGACTTGCCTCGGTTTGGGGATCCACAGGCGGGGTGGAAACAACCCTTGACCGCGCCATTGTCCAACAGACCCTGACGGTTTACGACGGTCCTTCCGGAACCAGTATCATTGACATCCAGGACATCGGCGGAGAGGCCAAACGGTCGGCAGCATCCATTGCAGCAGCCTTAAGTAAGGTAGATGGGGTGACAGCCTTTGCTTCTGAAACTTCAGCCAGCCTTCAATTGGTTGATGGCGGGGGCGCCTCTTTGTTTCCAGGCACCCAGGACGGGGATGAAGTTAAGTATTCCCTCTATGTGGACGGAATTATTCAGCAGCAAAGTTTTATTCGTGATGCATCCACTGGAACGATACAAGAGCAGTTTGAAGATTCGCTTTTGGCTGCCATGGAATCTGTCAATCAGATTAACGAAGATAAGGATTTGTCCGTTACTGGCTTGTCCATCACCAGCAGTTCCGGGAAAACACTGGGCATCCAGGATTTTGAAGTTCAGGATAATGCCGGCATCAGCCTTTCTTCTTTTTCAGGGTTTGTCACGGGAGACACCCTTGCATTTGAAGTAAATGGAACCCAGGTTAACGTGGATCTGACAGGGGTGGATACAAGTGACAGTGAAGCGATGGCGTTAACATTCTATAATGCCCTTGATCTCTCACTCCAGGGGCAGCCCTTTACCATTGAGAATGATGTATCTACCAATACGGTTGTCATCAGAACCAGTGATGGCTCCGGGGTCACCCTGGATAATGTGAGTGCCCTTGGTGCCAATCCGACAATTTTAGTATCAAACCTGGCAGGGACAACCATACCGGGTGATAACACCCTGACATTTGATGGCGCAGATTCAGTTGCTGCAAATACGATTCCGGCTGATACCGACACCCTTATTTTTTCCGGCAATGGTACTTTTGCTACTTTGGCTGAAACTTCTAACCCTGCCGGAAATAAAAGTGCCGTGATCACGGGAACGGTTTCCACCACAGTTGAATCGGGTATGACCATTCGCTCAACCGTGGCCGGTGCCGTTTCAGGCGGTCTTTTTGACAGCAATCAGGCCAAAAAAGGCAGTTCCATTTTGACCCTGGGAGGGGAAGGCGGGTTTTCAGGATTTACCTCCGGCGGGGGGGAAGTTATTTCCTTTACGCTGGATGGTGCCGATATCATATTTTCGACCACCGCCGGTGCCGGTACCTCTGACCGGCAGCTTGCCCAGTTGTTTAAAGATGAAATAGAGGCAGATTTGCTTGCCCAGGGAATTGCTGCCAGCTATCAGGTTGTTTTGACCGGCAGCTCGGTATCCATTATCAAGGATGCCGCCTTGGATGCTCCCATTAAAATTAAAAACTTTTCAGATACCGGTGGAAACAATGCCAAAATAAAGGCCCGGACCGGAACCGGTACGGGCACCAACCAACCTGAAAATGATTATCTGGATGCAGACCCTTCAAAATCCTACCGCAATTCAACCACTTCCTCCTTGTATGACGATGAAGGGGTCATCATGTGGGAACGGCTGGACAGTGATGGAATCAGAACCGGCGCTTCCGGCCTGATCCGGGTAGAGGATGATGGCCAGGTGGCCATTATGGAAAATAATTCACCGACCATTACCTTTGATATTTCCAAAGGAAGTCTGGTTGCCGGAAATGTTATGACCTTAAATACCGATGACACCGGTAATCCCGACCCCCTGGATTTCAGGATTACCGGCCGGGCAAACAGCATCAATGAGCTTTACCAGTTCAAGGTTGTTTCGGGCGGTAAGGTTGGTGAACTGCCGGCCGTCGGTGATGAACCCCTTGTCATAGAATGGTCCAATAGTGTGGGCATTGGTACCTTTACCATTGAAGGGCATGATCCGCCCTATACTCCCCTGATACCTGTGACCGTCCAGGTGGATGGGATGAGTTTTGAATTTTCTGATGGAACCCTGTTCACCGATGACGTATTCACGGTTACCACGGGAGACACCGGGATACCCTTGTCATCGAACAGTGCCGGTCAGGCAACGGGGGAGACCCTGTCGGACTGGCATTGGACCCTGGATTCGTTTGCAGATCAATTTAACCGGGAAGGGGGTGGTATGAACGCCTCCGCCACCCTGGATAACCGTCTCAAGTTTGAGGCATCTGAACGCTATTACACCGTCCAGAATACCCAATATTCGGAAAAAAACGGTTTTTCCGACGAGAACCTAACCATAAGCGTCACCGACTGGAGCGCCATGGATTTTGCTGCCACAGATCTTCGGTTTGAACGGTCTGCTTCCGGGGTTTGGGGGGTGTTGAATGATCCCACTGGCGGTTCCCTCCAGGTGCTGCCCCCCGGGGGGGATGATAACGGGTTTGGTGTCGATTTTTCAGGAGACGGTCTGGCCGACATTAGAATCGATTTTAATACAGCCGTGACCGGAGACGGTTATGTGGAGTTTGATTTAAGGCAACGAAATTCCGGGGATATCGGGTTTGCTTTTTCCGATGACAGCGCTTCTTCTTCCGGTCTGATGGCCGCCGCCGGGATCAATACTTTTTTTAAAGGGTCTGGTGCCACGACAATGGAAATAAATGAAACCCTCAGTGATACAAAATATATAGCCGCCGCCGTTGTGAACAGTAGTACCGGTTTAATCAGCCAGGGGGACTATACCAATGCCCTGGGGCTGGCAGATGTTCAGTTCCAGGATAAGGAACTTAAGATCTGGGAATACCAGCGGGGGAAAAAAGCCCAATCAAGCACCACCATCGCCAACCTGGACAATTATTTTAATACCATCATCGGTTCCATGGGAATAGAATCAAGAAGTATTAAGAATTCAAAAGCCTTTGCCGATATTATGGTAACCAATATTACCGAACAAAGGGATGCTGTATCAGCCGTTTCCCTGGACGAAGAGATGATCCAATTGATGAAATATCAGCATGCATTTTCAGCGGCTTCCAAGTTGCTTACCACAACCGATGAAATGCTGAATACTTTGATTGCCATGAGATAACAGGAGATATGAAATGAGGGTGCCCAATATCAATACATATTACACGGCCACCTATAGGCTTGGTAAACTCACCGAAGACTTGAAGAATGCCAACGAAGTGGTCAGTACCCAATCACGGATTAACGAGATTTCAGATGATCCCCTTGGATTGAGCCAGGCGCTGTCTTTGAAAAATTCCATCGGGAACCTGGAACAGATCGAGCAGAACGTGATCATGGGAAAATCATGGCTCAAGGGAGGTGAGAGTGCTTTGGACAGTGTCAAGAAATTGATTCTGGAGGCAAAGACCGAAGCTTTGAAGCTTACCAATGATCCCATCACAAGTGATGAAAGAAACGATGCCGTTGAACGGATTGATTCTATTATAGAGCAGATTGTTTCTCTGGGTAACACCCAGGTCAATGGCAGTTATATATTCGGGGGCACGCGAACCAACGTGATTCCCTTTGAATATGATACCACAAGCGACCCGAACCAGGTTTTATACAAGGGCAACGCAGATCCCTTTGCAATCAGAACCGATAAAAATTTTGAGGTCCAGGTGGGCCGGGATGGAAAAGAAACTTTCTGGGACACGGAAATTGCCATCAATTCAACGAACAACAAAATTATATTTAAAGAAGATAACGGTCACGGATCTGCATCGGAAAAAACCCTGACCGCAACCATTCCGGATGGATTATACACGACAAAAGAGATTGAAACCGCCGTAAGAAATGCCTTGAATGATGCCTCCTCAAACGCTGGATACGGTGTGGGCTACACCGTTGCGTATAACAGTGATGAAAAAAAATATTCCATCGGGGAAGATGGCTCTTTTAACGGATACCTGAGGACAGAGTTTTTGTGGGAAACCTCCGGGGATGCCCATATCAATAACATCGCCGCAACCAGCTCAATAGATCCGGATGACATTAATATAAGCTTAGATAAGAGTGCTTTGACCCTGGGAACACCAGAACCATTCGGAACAAAACCATTTACGCTGGTCTGGCAGGGGGATGATACATGGAAGGTTGTGGACAATCCCGGGTACAAGATTATCCCATCAACGATTTCGGGCACGGCAGACAGCATTGATATTGACCTGAATGAATCCGGCACGGCAGATATTCGTATTAAACTGGATGCGCCGGTTACCCGGAAAGGAGACTTTATTTCCTTTGAGATCATTGCGGACAAAGGAGATCTCAGTGCAGGCCATGAAATAGGGTTTAACGCGGATAATTTGATCCAGGCCCCTCCTGTGTCCGATGGTCAGGCCACTTATATAACCGAACTTGTTATAGAAGATGGTACAAATGATGAAATTGTTTTTCAAGAAGTTAATTCAACCGGGGGAGCTAGCACATTCACCATCGACCTGAATACCACAGGGGCAGATATTACCTCTGTGGATATGGATATCCTGGCCCAATCAATCGAAGCAAAAATGGAGGCCGAAAGTTTGGCCGGCCCCAATAACATCGATTATGATGTGTCCTATGACCCCGAAACCAGCCGTTTTAAAATACGTGAAAACGGGACAGACCTCGATGAACTGCATCTGCAATGGAGTGCCAGTAATGCGGCATCCACACTTGGTTTCTATGCAGTGGACGATTCAACCATCTATCCTGCCAGTGATGTCGCCCTGGACAGAACCATTATCCTGGACAGTTCAAACAACAGCTTTAGTTTTCAGGAAATAGATTTGTTAGGAACCTCTGGTGCTGCCCTGACAGCCACCGTTGCACCCGGCACCTATCGTAATGCAACAAGCTTTGCCGCAGCCATTGAGGTGGCCCTGGATGCTGCAACGGCAAATATCCCCCCGGCAGACTATACCGTGACCTACAATGGGGGAACCAATAAATTTAGCATTCAAGATGTCAGTGGGAATATATCGGAAGTTGCGATGCTCTGGAACAGCGGGGGGGTATCCAGTGATTATCTTGCCAAGTCCCTGGGATTCAATCCTCGCATTGATTCTACCGGTGCCGCCTCCTATGACAGCAATGCAGAACCGGTGATAATGAGTTTTGACGCAACAAACAATTGGATCGATTTTTCCGAGACCGATGAGAACGGTAATACCACCACATCCAGTATCCAGATTCCTGAAGGGGAATATACCAACCCGGATCATCTGGCAGCCCTGATCCAAACCGAAATGAGAGCGGCTTCCTGGAATTCGGTTGATTACGCAGTCTCCTATGATGCACTTGAGGGTGAGTTTGCTTTTAAAGAAGGGGGAACTGCGGATATCTCTTCCTTTGGTCTGCTCTGGCACAGTGGCGAAAATCCTTCAACAAATGCTGCGAATCTGCTTGGGTTTACAAATACATATGATCGGAAAGTCGATTTTTCCATCAGTGACGCGCAAATTGTGAATATCACCATTGATGCATCAAACAATAAGATCGATTTTATGGAGATCACCCAGGAAAATTCAGGTAAAAAATCAAGTCACCTGACAGCTTTTGTCTCCCCAAAGATTTATGCCAGCCATTCAGAACTGGCCAGGGAAGTTGAAAAATCCCTGGAAGCGGAATCCCGTAACAATGGCAATAAGATCGATTATACAGTGGCCTGGGATGATTATACCCAAAAATTTTCCATTAAGGAAAATGGGACCCGCCTGGACGAATTTCATCTTCAATGGCAAACAGGCGACAATGCACCTGCTGCCCAGGGAGGGACCGGGGAGAGTATCGGGTCTATCCTTGGCTTTGACGGGCTTTCAGATGATGTGGTAACAGATTTAACAAGCTCCCGGGATGTGGAATGGGGTATTTTTAATACCTTACTTGATTTTAAACAATACTTGTCAGACAATGATACAGATGGTATTGAACGCACCATAGAAAGGCTTGAGACAAATTATGACAATATGATATCAAAAACCGTTGATATCGGCATGAAATACAGCCGGCTTGAAGTAAGGGAAACCATCACCAGTCAGTTAAATTTAAACCTTACAGAGAGAAAATTAATGATAGAGGGTGCGGATATGATTGCGTCGATTATGAATCTTAAGAGTATACAAACTGCCTATGAGGCAGCTTTGTCTTCCACATCCAAAGTACTGAGTCTTAGCCTGGTTGACTATTTAAGATAAGGATAGCGTATATGCTTGTTCTGACCCGAAGAGCGGAGGAAAAAATCAAGATTGGTGACAACATTGTGATCAGTATTCTGGGTGTTGAAGCTGGTAACGTTAAAATTGGTATTGATGCGCCAAAGGAGATCACCATCCTTAGAATGGAGGTCTTTGACCAGATACAAAAAGAAAATATTGAGTCTGTCCCAAAGGAATTGACAGATATTACAGATGCTGCTGAGTTAATGAAGAAAAGTTTTTTTAAGGAGTAAAAGAGTGAAAATAGAAACCAGAAAATTTGGTGAAATTAGTATCAATGAAAAAAAGATTTTAACCATGCCGGAAGGATTGCCTGGTTTCCCGGGATTTGAACGCTTTGTGCTTCTTGAGGATGAGAAAACAGCACCTTTTTGCTGGTTTCAATCCCTGGAAGAACCGAATCTTGCATTGATAATAATGGATCCCCTGGTCTTCAAACCCGATTATCTGCTTGGCCTAAAAGGTTTTATCAACGATCGAAAGTGGACGGATGTGAAGGAGGAAGACCTGCTGGTTTATGTGGTGGTGAATATAACCGGGGAAAAAGAAACTACAAAAATCACTGCAAATCTCATGGGACCTCTGGTGATAAATTCAAACACCAATGAGGTTATCCAGGTGGTTATTTCTGATTCCACCTATCCCTATCAATACAATGTTTTGGAACCTACCTAGAATATTATTAAACACTTTGGTCAAAAATAAGGCCTGTGAGCTCTTCCATTTTTTCTTTGATTTTCAACAGTTCTTCCGAAGGGATTTGCTTGATCAATTCATTGGTTTTCCTGTCGGTTATTTCCACAACTACCTGATGGTTTAGCTCTTCGCGTATGGAAAATCCTAAACTGGTCTGAAGATCATCCATGATGTCGTTCATATGGTCTGTCAACTTTTTTGTGTCTTTTGCAGATAAGGGCTGGTTTTTGTCAGCCATGTTTTTTTTTGCTGCTTTCTGGCTGTCTCGGCTTTCAGGGGTATCCATTTGGGCTGGTGCAGACAAAGGCCGTATCGTTTCAACCGGTGTTGTTTCCTTCACGGCTGTGTTTGGGGTGATATTCATGGTCCTCCTCCCTTTAATTGGTTAGGTTGATGGCCCGGGGTCTATTTGAGACAGAGGACGGAGACCCATAGGAACCAATGGCTTTTTTCCCCCTTGATATTTTTTTTAGGCTTTCCTGAAGACCGTCCCTGTGTTCTGTTACTCTTTTTTCAAGGACCTTGTTCTGGGCGATAAGTGTGTTAATGCGGTCAATAAAACCAATTGTCATTGATTCGGTTGTGGTGTTACCATTGCCCGTCTTGGCAATAAATCGGTTTACCTGTTTTTTTAATTTGTCAAAGGCTTGGGTTCTTTCAGCAAGCTGGTGTTCAAGGTCAGGCATCAGGGTTGTATCAAAAGATTCTATATGGCTCATCTGGATCGTGTCCAACCGGTTTAAGGTATCTCTGATTTGTCGAAACTCGTTTTCCATGGATAAATCTCCTTTTTTAATTCGTCAAACAGAGATTGAATGAAAGGCAGTTCTGGCGGCATTGCCGCCATAATTGTTTGACACGGCTCTTTTTTTTGCCATTTCCTGGCCGGCTGTTTTTGTGTTTTGCTGACCTTTTCCCATGACATCATTCTCCCAGATCTCCTTTAGTTTGGAGATGTATGCGTGGGACCGGGAAAGGATTTTTTTGTCATTGTTCAGGGACACCTTGGGCAGTTCAGTAAGAATGGCGCTGTAAAGCCCCCTTAAAAACCGGGTGCTTTCATCATTCATGGTGGTGTCGATGGATGAGTTCAGTTCGGAAATGATGGCAATGGCTTTGCTCAGGTTTTCTCCTCTTTTTTTTATATCCTTTTCCTCAATACCTTCCCTTGTCAGCCGGATGCTGTCCAAAGCGCCTTTGAAAAGCATGAGTATCAATTGTTCGGGTTTCATGCCTTCATAATGGTTGCTAAGATATCTGTTTATTTCAGCCGATGCTGTCATTCATACCTCCTGGTAACTTACTTAACATTTGTTGGATCTATATGCTATTTTTTTGTTTGGATGGGTTCCGTAAACACAGTGTTGACTTATTTCTTTGTAGCGTTAAGGGAGTCAATCATGGACTGCATAAAGGCGGATTCATTGTTTAACTGGCTAATATAGGTATCAAGCCTTACAAATTGGGAAGTCATTGTTTTATACCGTTTTTCCAGCCGTTCGGTTGCAGACTCAATGTCTTCGTCCAGTCTTGCCATTCGGGTTTTTGCTTCATCAATTTCCGTGGATACCAGCCCCTGGGAACTGACCATGCTGGTGATCCCGGTATTGATGAGGTCTCCCAATCCGGCAATCTTTTCATCGGCATCACCGATGAAAAGAGATTGGACTGCCCCGGGGTTTGAAGCGATGGCCTGGTCAAGGACGGTTTCATCAAGACTCATGGTGCCGTCTTTGTTTATTTCAAGACCCAGGTCCACAAGGCTGGTATAGTCAGATCCCGTATCAATATGGGTGGTGATCAGCGCCTCAAGGCGAGATATCATGTTTTTAACATCATAGGACTCGGACAAGGGATTTTTTGTTGTCTCGGTTTCCGTGTCGGACGCATTGTCTGTGCTGGTGGATCCTTTTATCTCCGCTACCAACTCGTTAAACCCCTCAATAAGGGAAATGATGTTTTCCTTGACAGGGTCCAGGTTCGATTGAATCCCAATGGAAGATTCCCCTGTTTTTTTCAAATTCAGGGTGACTCCTGAAATAACATCGGTGATGCCGGCATTGGATTGTCTCTGGTATTCAACGCCGTTAACTTTAAAAATAGCGTTCAGGGATACTTCTTCACCTGTTTCGTTTACGCCGCTTACTTCTGCCATGGGTAGATTTTGCAATGTGATTCGGTTGCTTTCTCCTGTGGCCTTTGAGGTCAGGGTCAGCCGGAAAGGATTCTCCGAAGTGCCGGTGTCAACGATGGCAGCCGTCACCCCCGGGTTGTCCGTAGCGTTGTTGATGGCGCTGGCAATCTGTTCATAGGTGGTTCCCGGGGCGACACTCAAATACATTGGATCATCAGAGTCTGCCGTGGCGATGGAAATGGTTGTGTCGGCCATGACATAATCATAATCGGCCACACTGACCTGGGTGTCGGCACTGTCACCTCCCGATGCAGCCGCAATCCTGATATAATATTCTATACTTTGGGTTTCCCCATCTTCGTTTTTTATAAGGGTTTTTTCAATTGAGGCCGTGACAAGCGGTTCGCCGTCTTCATTTTTATTGGCATCAGAAGTGTTGACAGCTTCGATTATCTGGGTAAGGCTCTTGCCGGAACCAAGACTGATATCAATTTGCTGCTGACTTTCCAAGGCACCGTAGAGGATGGTCATCGTGCTGCTTTCCGTTGTGACGGACTGGGTCTTGGACTCAATGCCTGTTTCAGGTCCAGGGTAAATAACAGCGCCAGCACTTTCTACACCGTCTGTCTGGAAGGAACTGTATTGTGCTTTTTGGGTGACCTCAATTGAATGGGATGACTGGGTAATACCGTCATTGGCCGTGGCCGTAAGAATTTCTTCATCTGAGACGGAAACCTTGTTTTTCAAAAAATCAGATTCAAGGGAAAGGGAGAGGGCCTTTGATTTCATTGAGAACAGTCTGGTATTTACACTATTATAAGCATCAACCTCTTTCTGGAGCCCTGTTTTTTGGTTTTTTTTGGATGTGATGGGTGCCATTTCAGCTTCTTTGAGCTGCTCCAAAATATTTTGGAGGTCAAGGCCCGAGCCGATTCCCAAAGTTGTGATTGATCCTGCCATTTTGTTTCTCCATCCTAGGGTTATGATCGAGTGTTTTTTTTAAGGTTGTGACCCACGAACCATAATGTTGCTATAAGGTGTTCCTTATTGTATCGGATACTGGCATAAAAAACATGAGAAAAAAAGAGAAAAAAAGAGAAAAAGCCCCGGAAAAAACTCCGGGGCTTTAGGGTTCAGGCGTTCACCTGAATTAAGGGGTTAAGATAAATTCACCAGGCTTACTGGAGCAGGCTCAGGACGCCCTGGGCACTGGCATTGGCCTGGCTCATGGCAAAAGTTCCTGCCTGTTGCAGTATCTGCAGTTTGGTGAAGTTAGAGGACTCTTCGGCAAAGTCAACGTCCCGGATGGATGATTCCGCTGAGGAAACATTGACCCTGGTGGTGGAGACGTTGGCAATGGTAGAGGTCAATTGGTTCTGAACAGAACCAAGATCGGCCCTTACCTTGTCCAGATCTTTCAGGGTGGCGTCGGCCACTGCAATGGCGATCTGGGCATCGTCCTGGGTCAGAACACTGACATCGGAAAGCCGTGCAGTGGAGGAATCAGTGACCTGGGTGGTCGCTGAATTTCCGCCTGCATTTGCAGCCACGGTACTGCCCGCAGTTATTACAGATCCTTCTTTAAGGGTCATGGCTTCGTTCAGGACATTTACACCGCCTGTGGTGATATCACTTTCGACAATATTACCGGCAGCATAAACCGTACCGTCGTCGGCCGTGATATCATTGGTCAGGTATGTCCCTGCTGCAACAACACTGCCTTCTGCCAATGAAGACCCGCTTTCAAGCTGCATCTGGGTCCCACTGGCAACTTTTTCATCCTGATCCAGGGTGATGGCTCCACCGATGGTGGACCCATTGGCCAGGGATGATCCGGCAGCCAGTTTGGTGCCGGCACCCATGGTAAAGGAATCATTGATGATACCGATATCTGTTTTTACTGCGGCTTCACCGCCAACGGTTGAGCCGGCTTTGATAAAGGTGTTGGTGGATTTAATGGTGGAATCCGCTCCAAAGGTTTGTTTTTTAGTGAAGTTGACATCGGATTTAAGCTCTATCTTTCCATTGAAAGAGGAGCCAGCCCTGAGAACACTATCTGCTGCAAGAACAGATCCTGTACCAAGTGTTACTGTTCCCTTGTCGAGAGCCATATCAGTGCCTATGGTTGAGGCCGCAGCCAGGGTTACATCTGCATTGACGGTTGAGAGCGTTGCAATACTGGAGCCTGCGGCAAAGCTGGAACCTGCCTTGGCAGCTAAAACACCACCCACATTGGTGGTTGCTTTCAGGGTGAGGTCGGCCCCGATTTGTGAGGCAGCCTTTAATGCAGTACCTTCGGCAAGCTGAGAGCCGGTCTTAGCTGCTGTTATGTCAGCTGTCAGAGTTGCAGCACTTTGCAGGGTGAGATCCGTTCCCACGGTGGATCCGGAAGCCACGGTGGATCCGCCGGCCAGGGAAGATCCAATGGCCAGGGTCTGATCTGCAGTGGAAATCGAACCATCGATAGTTATATCATTGGCCAGGGTGAGGTCAGCAAAAATCTGGGAACCTGAGGTAAAGGTTGTCCCGTTGGCAAAACTACTGCCTGCAGAAACCGTCATTGCCGTTGTATGGGTGTTGTTAATGGTTACATCTTGTGCCAGGGTGATGTCTGCAGCCAGTGTATGGGTGGCTCCAGCGCCACTGGTCAGAGCAACACCGTCCAAACCGGAGACTGTCATACCACTGGCAATAACTGTACCGGCTTTTAAAACCGATCCGGCTTTCATGACAGAACCTGAAATCATGGTGCTTGAAGCGGTCAGCTCGCCTGTCTGGTAAACCTCAGCTGCGACACCTGAAACAAGGGTGGTCCCGTTACCCAGTACAGATCCCTGTTTAAGGGTCATACCACTGATTCCCATAGTACTGGAAGATGTGGTGACACCGGTGGCTTCAACGATGAGGCTGTTTTCGCCAAGGACGGTGGTTGCGGCAATGGAGGTTCCTGCAGCCAGGGTGGATCCTAATTTTATCAGGCTGTTACCCACTGTCTTTTCGGTTTGCTCAATGGTGGCGTCTGTTCCAGTCAGTATGGTATTGGCGGCAAGAACAGATCCTGCGCTCAGGATAGAATTTGCTTTAATGTCGTTGTCCGCAGTGGTGGCAGCGGTTTGTTCGATGATGGATGTACCTTGTAGTACAACGCCTGTTCCGATTTCAGTGCCTGCAGTGAGAATACTGTTGGCTTTGATGGTGGAATAAAGCCCCAGTTCACTGGGTGCTGTGGTGCTTGTGGTAGTTGATTTTGCCGTTACATCTCCATTGATGGTTCCCGCAAATTCAACATTGGAACTTGCACCTAACACAGAACCTGCTGCCAGGCTGCTTTCCTTGGTTGTGACAATATCCTGGCTAAAAGCAGCATCCGCCGCAATATCCTGGTTGGTGGTCCAGCCGGCACCAATGGTGGAGTTTTTTGCAATTTTTGATCCAACCGTGGCCGTGGCCTCGGAAGTGAATTCTTCTGATTTCAACACATCAAGGTTGTTGGTCAAAGTCACTACATCACCACCGTCCTTGTTGGTGATGACGATATCAGTGGAGCCGGCCTGGGTCAGATTGATCTGGCCCACAGTGGAAAGATCCTGGCCTTTGAACACAGACTGAAGGCCTTCAGCGTCGCCTTTTACTTCAATGGCGCGACCGTTAGTGGAGGTCAGTGTCATTTTTCCAGCTGTGTCAACGGTTGCTCTGATGCCGTGTTGGGATGTTTTTCCATTGATGGCCTTGACAAGGGCACCGTCAGTGTCACTGTCCACGACATTGACACCGTTCATGGTAACGCCGTTGATGGAAAATTCTTTTAAGGTACCGGCTCCGACTGTGCTGTTTGTTGAGGATTGAACATCGGCTGATGCGGTGATACCAAGCACATCAGATAGTTTGTTAATGGAATCAGCCACAGCAGCCATACTGTTTTCACGGGAATTGGTATAGCCGACTTCAGTTGCCTGGATGTTAAAGTTTTTGTCCTGAAGATTGCTGTATATGGCAATTTCAACCTTACCGGGTGCATCATTGGTAAGGGAGAGTTTACCTGTGGTGACATGTCCTATCTTGGTTGACTCGGCTGAAGCGATGGAAATATTTACAGTTTCACCGGAGTATGCGCCAATCTGGAATTTTTTGTCGGTAAAAGCACCGGACAGAAGTTTCTGGCCATTAAAAGAAGTGGTCTTTGCAATGATATCCAGTTCTTCCATGAGCTTGTCAATATCTGACTGAATGGCAGCTCGTGATTCAGTGGTCTGGCCATCTTGGGCCGCCTGGATGGATTTGGTTTTAATGGTATTCACAATGTTGATGGATTCATCCAGGGCAGCATCAGCCGTCTGAACTATATTGATACCATCGTTGGCGTTTTTGATTGCCTGACCAAGACCCAGTGACTGGGAACGCAGGGAATCGGCAATGGACATGCCAGAGGCATCGTCTGCTGCTTTATTAATTCTGAGTCCGGATGACAGTCTTTCAAGGGATGATGAAAGTTTATTATCATTATTGATCATGTTTTTGTGGGCATTGAGTGCTGCCACGTTGGTGTTAATTCTAAGAGCCATGTTTGTTCCTCCATGCGGGTTGTTACCGGGAATCCTTTCCCGGATGTTTAATTAGTTTGTTTTAAGCGTATTTCCGTTTTGAGCTGTTTCACCTCCTTTTCACGGATTTTTTTTGTCTAATATGTAGTATCGGTTTAAATGAATGATTCTTTAAAAAAAAGATTGCTGTGGCGTTTTTTTATAGGACACAGCATCTTTGCCTTCTCTCTTAAACTTTTTTAAGTGCCTTAATGGGGGCTTCCAGATTATAATATCAGAAATGCTGTTTGACATTCGATATGATAAAAAGGAGTATAGTAGAGCACCTGCTGAGTGTTGCCCTTGAATTTGGGTTTAAGAATATGAAAAGAAAATGATCTGTTTCAATTCATAACGAATTCAAAAATTTTGGAGAGGGTTTAAAAGGCTCGTTTCTGTATGCGTTTGAAATGGCCGTAGTTGCAGGCCGGGCTGGGTGAAAATTAGATGGGGTTTGCAAGAATGGGAAGTGGCATGGAAAAATGCCGGAGGAAGAATGGATTCCCATGCATGGCAGAGGCCCAAATCAGATAAAAATTAACCGAATTGTTTTTGATAGGAAATGATAATGCAGGTGTTTAACAATACAATTGTCGCTCATAATGATTTTGAACATTCTTTTTAATTTGAATGTGAAACAGAAACCTACATAGTGACATATGGGGGAAAAGCACAGCCTGTTTGCAGCCTTGCAGGCTTTATCTAAGCCAATCGTCTTGGAACGGTTCTTCCGCCTTGGTGGCGGGCGTAAATGAAAATATTTCATTGGGGAAATGCCATGGTATCATTGGGACAATCATATATGGATAAAAATTTATCTCAGTTAAAAAAATATCATCCACAAGCATTTGAGATGGTCAATGGGTATCAGAAACAAATTGCCCAAACAACCCTCATATTTGCAGAAAATCAAAAACCAAATCTAAAAGTTAAAACAACTGAGGATAACTGGGTGTTTATTCACAATCATGCGGATCCGGGTAGTGAAGCCTCAGTGTTCCTATCGCTGGTGCCAGAAGATTCAACCGGTGTTGTGATCATGTTTGGCATGGGACTGGGATATTCTGTTCTTGAATTGTTGCGGAAAAGAAAAAAAATTCAGTTTCTGCTTATTTTTGAGTTGAATGTTGATTTTTTTATACAGGCCTTGAAAAACATGGACCTTGCTGAATTATTAACCGATATGCGGGTGATCCTTTGCCTGGAAAAACCCGGAGATTTGCCTGCTTTAATGGCACCTGCAAACAAGGCATTCATGCTGGAGGATATCCATACCCTGAATCTTCAATCTTGTTTCCATGTGAATCCGGATTATGAAAAGATCTCTTCCAAGGTGTTCGATTATATTAATGTGTTTAATTCAGAAGGCTCAACCAAAATAGCCCACGGGAAGACGTTTTTTGAAAATCGCCTGAAACATTTGACCTCCATGCACCATGACAAAAAACTTGAGGACCTTGCCGGGATATTTAAGGGGGTTCCGGCCTTGATTATTGCGGCAGGGCCTTCATTGGATAAAAATATCGATCAGATTGCCAGGGCAGTTGGCAAAGCCGTTATCATTTGTGTGGATACGGCATTGTCCAATTTGTTGAGCCATGGCATAAAACCGGATTTTGTTACATCCATTGATTATCAAGAACTCACCTATGAAAAGATTTCCAATGCAGCCTCCAACCCTGACTGCCGACAGATCAATCTCATCTGCACCTCATGGGTGACAGCTATTGTGCCCAAAACATTCCCGGCAAAAAATGTATACTGGGCGTATGCTGACACAGCCCTGGAAAATTGGATTAATGTTTCCATGGAGGGGCGTAAGACCATTTCAGGTGCCGGAACTGTTGCACATCTTAATTTTATTTCAGCAATAACAATGGGCTGTGATCCTGTCATTTTTGTGGGACAGGACCTGGCTTTTTCAAGCAGCAAATGGCATTCGTCAAATGTTGTTCTCAGTAATGATGAAGCCGCCAAGAAGATCCTTGATAATGGTGAGGATGTCCTGTGGGTAGAGGGCCTTGTTGAACCTCAGGTATCAACAAACAGGCAGATGCTTGGGTATAAGCGTGGATTTGAACAGATGATAAAATCAGAATCCGGCGTAAGGACAATCAATTCCACCGAGGGCGGTGCATTGATTGAGGGCGCGGAAAACATGCCCCTTGCCCAGGCGATTAAGGACTATTGTGTGGTTGATATGGCCTGGGATAAACTCTGTGAGCATAATCAGGTAGACCTTTTAGGATCTGTTGAGTCCACCCTAAAAAGGGTAGAGAAACTTGAAAAAGTAATAGTGAGAGCTGATAAACTGGTTGCTCCCATTCAAAAAGAACTTGCTAAACTAAAAAGGAAATCCCAAAAAGCGACCACGTTCTCTTATTTGCCGTTAAAACTTAGAAAGAAGATATCCACCTTTGATAGCCTGCAGAAAGAGTCTGATCAAGATCCTATGTGGCCGATTTTCGATGAGTTAACCATGGAGGGGCTAAGGCAGAATGAACGGGAAAGAAAAGAAATTGAATCACTTGAAGGCATTCCGGCCAAATACCTTGATTGGCTCTTAAGGAGCGTGGTCCGTGTGGGTTGGGTCAACAAAATAAGAATTAATAATTTGGGATGGTTTAAAGGCCAATTGGATGAATTGGCCTCCTATTATAAAAAGGAAAATTCTGGGTTGGAAAAACTCAGGGAACAAGACCATGCCCCCAATGATATCCTTGATTTGGCAACCCTTTATTACGACTCTCAAAATTATGTGCTACTTGAAAAGATCTTGAATCAATATGCACCAGAGTTAAAAAAAAAAGCACGGTTTTACTATTATTCAGGGATTATCGCATTGAATCTTGGGGATTATGAAACCGCGGAAGACAGATTCCAGTCGGCATTAAAAATAGATGAATCATACGGCCCTATGATTGTAAAAAGCCAAAATGAAAAAGGTGATTATTATCTAAAACTGTCAACCTCTTTGACTCGTACTTTTAAAGGGTATCTGAATTCAATTGTTGAGTTTTTGCTTTTAAAGGGGCTGGAATGTTGTCCTGATCATATGGGCATTCACGAGGAGTTCAGTCGGTTCGCCCGAAATGGCCTTGATATGATAAAACAGAATCATGGTGAGGCACAGGGCAATGATTTAGAGTTGAATAAAACGGTTTTAAGTAAATGGATTGATCTTTTTGCCAAAGAAAATAAAATCCTTGGTTGTCTGGAAAAGAATACGGTATACAGTTTTTACCTTCTTTATGGCAAAATTTTGGTTGATGAAGCAAAGTATCAACAGGCAGTGGATAATTTGCAGATACTGTTGTCTGTTATGCCGGGACATCCTGATGTGTATATCAGCTTGGCTGATATACATTTTGCTGTTGGGAGTTTTGATTCGGGTTTGCAATATCTGAAACAGGCAGTTGGTCTGGATAAAAAATATGGGGTGTACTGGTACAATATGGCTAAAAATCTTCGGGCCCAGGAAGACTATAACGGGGCGATCCTGGCATATGAACAATATTTTTTGGCAATGCCTGAAAATATTTCTGCATTAAGGGATATTGGGGACTGTCATAAAACGCTGGGGAACCTCGAAGCCGCTCGCAAGTCATATGAAGAATTTAAGAAACTGCTTGAGAAATAATTACAGGCAGATACATTGTACGGGAGTGATGAAAATCACCAGGCAGCCAGGAAAGAACTGGGCTTATGTAACTATAGTGCTATCGGTGAAAAGATGGATGATTTTGTAGTCTCAAGTTGTCAAAAATATAATGGAATGAGTTGGCCAAAAGCAGGTTCTGTATGCTTGACAACAATCACTTCCTTAAAAAGAAATAAAAAAAACGACAAATGGTTTGAAATGAAGGACTTAAATTTCAAACTGGCGGCCTAACCCCACCCGCACAGGTCGAAAAATTTCCGATCTAAAGGGCTATCAGATGCCTGAACTAAGAAAAGTCTAAACCCATTTGGAATAAGCCCCCGCCAATAAAAAAAAACGGATTTTCCATGGAAGGGTCTGTATAAAATTATGCGGTGGATTTGGGTTCTATACTTCTCTTGACTAAAAACACGTTTCTATCTATTATCTGTAAATTAATTTATAGGTGAATTGTTATGGATAGGTTATAGACATATGCTCTCGAACAAAAATAATTCAATTGGATTGCCGTTAAGAAAGCAAGTTGGTGCAAAATACCCGTTGCTATCAGCAATGCTAAGCGACATGAAAAGTGCCCCGAATGTTTACAAGCCGACCCAGTTTTGGGAAAATGCTTCCTCATTTATTATACAGGATTTGCTGGCACACGGAGTCGAAGATTTTAGGCGGCTTAAAACGGCGTTGTCATTCTTCGTACCAACCTATGGCTTCCCCGGATGGTGGGACGATAGAACACCTTACCAATCCCTAATCAATTCCCTTGCGAGTATGAAGCACCCAGATTGTAAGTTGGAATTGAGATTACGTCGATTCTTGGCTGGAGAAAAACAAGCCTACGCAGATTATAGAGTTTATCTTGCGGCACACGATACGCGCGCTTTATTTTTAGATCGGGCAAATGAGAGTCCTATCGGGAATCCACTCGAGCAATACCAATTTGGGGAAGCGCATTTTAGCCGATCCATGTTGAACTATCTTCTTGGTTTATGTTTTCTCAAATCACAGGTTGACACACAGAAAATAGGAGTTGTATTGGAAGTGGGGGGTGGATTCGGTACGTTGGGTGAAATTCTTCTTGGCGATGATCGAAATAATTGTTTTTATATCAATGTAGATATCCCTCCGGTTGCTTTTTTTTCCACATGGTATTTACAGAAGTTATTTGGGATAGACAATGTAGGAGTGTACGAAGATTTAAAGAAACTGGATGATTTGGACGTGGTGAGTCTCCAGCAGCGTTATAAGGCTGTTGTGTTATGTCCTTGGCAGTTGACTAAGCTAAAAGGATCAGTTGATCTATTTGTCAACTTTATATCGTTTCAAGAAATGGAGCCTTTTGTCGTACAAAATTATTTGAATCATGCGGATCGGCTGGGTACGGGGCACGTGCTTATGCGTAATTTGAGAGAAGGAAAGGAAAAGGCCACCACCAAGGACAGTTTTGGTGTCCGCGCACCAATTCGGGGAGAAGATTATGATTCTTTTCTGCCCAACTATCATCTGCGCGGTAAGAATACCGAACCATTTGGGTTCAAGACAGCTGATGGGTTTCATTCTGAGTTGAGATTATACAGTCGTTGTAAGTAGACCAAGCGCAAGAGACGCTTCTATCAAAGTTGGAGAATGTAATTTGTTAGACAAAAAAAAAGATGTTGTTCTTTTGTACAATCCCAGGATTGTCCCTGCTGAAAAAGCAATCAGTACAGTTTTCATGCCGCCCATCAGTCTGTTGGCCCTTGCGAGTCCGCTTGTGGGGGAAGGCATCCAAACACTAATCTGGGACGGAAATTTTTCGGATGATGATCAAATAGATCAAATTGATTTTTCGAAAGTTATCTGTTGCGGGATTACGGCCATGACCGGTCCACAGATTATGGACGGGATCGCCTTTGCGCAACGAGTAAAAGCTCTCTCGCCTAACATGAAGATCGTTTGGGGGGGAGTACATGTCAACTTGATGCCCGCCGAAAGTATCAGGAGCGACTGGGTTGATATAATTGTCCTCGGACAGGGCGAGGCCTCCTTTCTCCAAGTTGTGCAGACACTCCAGGCAGGACAAGAACTCGGCAGTTTACAGGGCATCTACGCTAAGGTGAACGGAGAGTTGTATCATAATGATGATCGACTTTTTGTTGATATCACCCAGTACCCCATGTTACCCTATGAGTTGTTGGAGATGAAGCGTTATTTAAAAGAGACGCACACAAAGCGTTTTCGGACAAGCGATGCCTTCGACCCGGATCGGGATATCTTTCTCTATTACTATTCCAGCGTTGGATGCCCTTTTGCCTGTAAATTTTGTGCTTCCTCTGTTCATGCCCACCGCAAATGGACTGGGTTTTCCCCGGAGCGAGTGCTTTCCGAAATCGAAAGCCTGATTCAACGCTACAAGGTGACCTTTGTACAGATGGTAGACGCGGAATTTTTTATTGACCACAAACGCGCACTCGCGATTGCAAAGGGCTTTATCCAACGCCAATTCAATATAAAGTGGAAAGCACAAATTAGGGCTGATGCTTTGTCGCGATTGTCAGATAAGGATTTACAGGTATTAAGAGAAAGCGGTTATATCCATGCAGAAATAGGTGTAGAAAGTGGATCTTCGCGACTTTTATCTTATATCGACAAGAGAATAACTCCTAACCAGGTGATTGAAGGAGCTATGCGACTTAAAAAAAACAATATAGTGGCATCGTTTATTTTTATATTCGGTCTTCCGGGTGAGACGCAAGCAGATATTGAAGATACTTTTCGTTTAGCCAAACGATTAAAGCAGATCATGCCCGAATGCCTGTTACCGATATATTTTTTCACGCCATTTCCCGGAGTGCCCCTTTACTATGATGCCATTAATCTCGGCATGAATCCGCCAGGAAGTTTCGAAGAATGGGGCGAGACTGATTTTAATATGCGTGAGTATTGCCAGTGGGTTCCGTGGCTGAATCAAAAATACGTGGACAAATGTCACAAAGCTTTTATTTTCTACTTGCCTCTTGCATATCCGGCGAACATTACTCTGGGTACTATCACAATGCTGAAAGATCGTTTGAAAAAAGGAAAATTCAGAATTGTGTGGAAATTGCTTCATAAAAGTGCATTGCTGCGGGCAGTGCATAATAACTACAAAATACCCATAGAGTGGTATGTCTTTAAAATGTTTAAACATATAAATAATATTCTGAAATTAGGACGTTAAATACTATGAAACGAAATTTTGTTCTTCTTTATTATCCTTTATTACATGAAAACAATGACGGTTATCACTGGTTTCCGTTTTCATTGATGCCATTGGCTCAGTCTTTGCGCAAAGCTGGCTATGAAGTACGGATAATTGATCGCAGAATCGACGACAACGTATTTCCAATACAGGCGAGTGAGATGGATCAAGTCCTATTTGCAGGAATCAGTGCGATGTCTGGATATCAGATTGCCGATGGCTTAAAAATAGCCGATATGGTTAGAAAAACTTTGCCTAACGTGCCGATCGTTTGGGGTGGTTGGCATTCCACAATCCTTCCGGAAGAAACCGTTGAACATGATCTTGTTGATTATGTAATCGCTGGAAGAGCAGAAAAAACCATTGTAGAGTTTGCTAACGCGGCCAGGGACCAATCGGAGATGGATATAAAAGGTTTAGCCTTCAAAACCGAAGGAACATCTAAGTTTACTGGATATAAAAAGACTGAACCATTAGCAGACGATGCTCAAAAATATGGCGGATACATTGATGTAAATAAATATATCAACCAGACGACTATGGCTCTCGGATACTTTTCAGGTCATGGTTGTGCATATAAATGCTCTTTTTGTTCAAGACATTTCATGACAAACAAATACACACCATATGATATAGAAAAAGTCATTGATGACTTGAAATACTATAAAACTAAATACGGGTATAAAAAAATATATTTTCAAGATGACAATTTTTTTAATAGTAAAGATCGAGCCTTATCCATAGCGACTGCGATGGTGAGAGAAAAACTGGATATGGAGTGGGGCGCTAATATAAGAGCGGATGTTATTCCAAAAATGAAAAAAGATGAATTGAGTATCTTTTTTAAATCTGGTTTGTCATTATTGCAAATTGGGGTGGAGTCTGCGGATGAAGAGCTTTTAGCCGTTGCGCATAAGGGTATTAATTCCGCAGATATCGAAATAACAAACGACATTATAAGGCACTATGATATCGTTTTGAAAATGTCGTACATTTTGGGTTTGCCGGGAGATGATTGTGATAAATTACGCAAGACCATATCACAAATCAATAGAATCAAATCGAAAAATTCAAATGCTTACGCCTATGCCTGTTTCTATCAACCCTATCCGGGGACTGAATTATATGAAAAAGCGATTGAATGTGGCTATCCTCGGCTACACGGACTTGAGCAGTGGGCAACGGTGAAGCCCCAGTCGAAGATAGGAAACATACCATGGCTGACGAATGGTGAAATGAACCAGTACCAGGAAGAATTCAACTCTTGCGGGTGTTTCACGACATTTTGAACGGGGGAAAGTACAATAAATAAAAGAGACAAATAAAAAAAAGGCAGGTGGTAATGGAAAAGAATAATCTAATCACCGGGGGGGGGTACAGCGAGAAAGAGTGGAATGATATTTACAAAGATGGCTATTTGTCATTTTGGCCAAGCGAAAATATAGTAAGATTTGCCTTGCGAACATATGGTAATAAGAAAAATGCGATTTTGGGTGTAAAAATTTTAGACTTTGGTTGTGGGGGGGGGAACAATACCTGGTTTTTAGCCAAAACAGGATTCCAAACTTATGGATGCGATGGTTCTGTGTGTGCCATAGAGCTCACCCGAAAACGGCTTCACAGAGAAAATCTGCATGCGAATTTATGGGCGGGCAATTTTTTAGATTTAAAATATCCCGATTCTTTTTTTGATGCCATCGTGGATCATTATTGCATAGAAGCAAATATCATCCCCGATGTTGCAGCTATATTAGAGAAATGCCACAGGATATTAAAACCCGAAGGAAAGCTGTTTAGTATGATGCTTTCCTCCGATAATGTTGATATGATGAAGGGGGAGCAGATTGCGCCGAGGACGTTTAGCGCCACAACGGGATCAATAAATGCCAGAAAAAGGACAATACATTTTTTTACAAAGGATGAGGCAAGGGAGCTGATTGATAAAGCTGGTTTTCAAAAATTAGACTTGAATTTTGAAGTGTTTTCCAGCAAGGGCGGAACTGTAAAAGTGACCTCTCATATTGCTGAAGCAACCAAGGGAATCGATCATGTATGAGTTTGTTAGTTGATGAATGCCACTTTTATGAACGTTTGTGAGTTACCACAATGCAAAATTTATCGAATATGAAAATCGCTGTCATCCCAGCCCGTGGAGGCAGTAAACGCATACCGCGCAAGAACATCAAAGAATTTTGCGGCAAGCCCATGATTGCGTGGTCGATTGAGGTGGCCAAAGCCTCCGGTTTGTTCGACCACATCATTGTGTCAACGGATGATGCCGAAATCGCTGAGATAGCCAAAACCTGGGGTGCGGAAGTCCCTTTCACAAGACCCAAGGAGTTGTCGGATGATTACACCGCTACCCGCCCGGTCGTAAACCATGCAATCCGACAGATAGAGGCAATCCATGGTTCAACAAAATTAGTTTGCTGTCTTTATGCCACGGCACCGTTTGTACAAGCGTCAGATCTGAAACGGGGGCTGGATATGTTGAACGCCAGAGAATGCGAATTTGCCTTCACAGTGACCAGTTTCCCGTATCCGATCCAGCGTGCGCTTAAGATCACCGCGGATGGTCGCATAGCCATGTTTTATCCCGAGAACCTGAGTAGCCGATCCCAGGATCTTGAGAAGGCATACCACGATGCCGGACAGTTTTACTGGGGGCGGACCCAAGCGTTCCTCAATGACGTTCCGACTTTCTCACAGGCTTCGGTGCCGATCATTCTACCAACCTACCGCGTCCAGGATATTGATACGCCAGAAGACTGGCTTCGTGCAGAGATCTTGTTCAGGGCACTCCAGGAAAGGGAGCCTTACTACTCGCTATGAAAATCGCAATCCGGGTTGATGCCTCCAGTGAAATCGGTACAGGTCACGTCATGCGGTGTCTGACACTCGCCAATATGTTGAAAGCAAGAGGGGACAAAATCCACTTTATTTGTCGTTCACACCCAGGGCATATGGCGGATTTGATTAAGGATAGCGGTTATGGATACACGCGCTTACCCATGAATGAAGAATTGCCACTCGTAAATGATGATGAAAATCCACTTAAACACGAATCCTGGCTTGGGGCAAGCTGGCGAAAAGACGCAGACCAGACGGTTTCTGTGTTAAGAAACTTGAAGCCCGACTGGCTGGTGGTAGATCACTATGCCATTGACGTCAAATGGGAGCGCAAAGTAAAAGTTGTAACCAATATCAAGATCATGGCCATCGATGGCATGGCCGATCGAGAGCACGATTGCAATATGCTGCTGGATCAGTCCTGTTCTACAGAGGAAGATAATCGCTGGGAAAACTTGCTGCCCGTAAACTGCAAATTATTTATCGGCCCCCGGTACTCATTACTGAGAAGTGAATTTATTGAGGCAGCCCAAACCATGGGGGCACGCGATGGCAGCATCAAACGAATCTTAATCGCTTTTGGTGGGGTTGACCAGCCCAACGCCACCAACGCTGCACTGATGGCGGTTATCGCTCTGAATCGCCCTGATATTATTGTTGATGTGGTGGTTGGCGCAGGTAATCCGCATCAGGATAGGTTGAAGGTGGCCTGTCTGGGATTCACAAATGTAACGCTGCACGTGCAATCTTCCAATATGACGTCGCTGATGACTGCTGCGGACTTGTCCATTGGGGGTGGCGGCACAATGATGTGGGAAAGAGCCTTTATGGGCCTACCCTCCATTGTGATTGCCATTGCTGAAAATCAAATTGGGGACTCAATTATCGGCAATGAGATGGGCATACACAGATATATAGGGATGTTTCATGACCTAACCTTGGAGCAAATAACTGACTGTGTTAGGTTTTACCTAACGAATCCCGCCCTTCTCAATGCACTGAGTCAAAAATGTTTGTCTTTGCGGGTGGCGTGTGATCTTCCTTTGATATTAGGTTCTATTGTATAACCATGAATATACTTATATCCTGTAGTGGACGTCAGGTTTATCTGATTGATGCATTCCGAAGGGCGCTTAAAGGTGACGGATCCATAATTGCGACGGATATGAACAAATACGCCGCATCTTTTGCCACAGCGGATAAGTTTTTTGTTTCGCCCGGCATAGACAATCCGATTTATGAAAAATGGCTGTTAAATTTATGTTTGACCGAAAAGGTCGGTCTTTTATTGAGTTGCCTGACGGCAGAACAATCTTTGATTTCTAAATTGTCGAAAGAGTTAGCTCAGATTAACTGCAAAACAATTAGTATGCCATTACAACAGATTAAATATTGTACCGATAAATTAGAAACCCATCGTCTTTGCGACCAACTCAGCTTAAACTACCCGGATACTTGGGGTATAGATGATTTTGAAAATATTCCCCATCTCATGTATCCTTTGATCGTTAAGCCGCGTTTAGGAGAGGGCGGAAGAGGACAATTTGTTCTGAAAAACAGAGAAGAAGGATTGGTATTATTTAAAAACAATTCAGAAAAATATAATTTTACAAATTATATTTTACAAAAACTGATTCCGGGTCAAGAATATGGAATTGATATCATAAATAATTTGAGCGGAAACTATTGTGCCACTTTATGCAGACAAAAAATTGAATCTAAAAATGGTGAAACTGATGTTGCAAGAATTTTGGATTGCCCTGCCCTGAATATGATTGGTGAAACTTTGGGTAAATTTTTGCGTCACAAAGGCTTGATTGATGTTGATTTAATGTTTGATGGGGAAAAATATTTTATTTTAGATGTGAATCCAAGATTTGGTGGTGGTTATATTTTCTCACATATGGCCGGTGCAAACGTACCGGCTGCATTAATTGCGTGGGCGCATGGTATTGATATAGTTGATAATTATCTAAAGTGTTCCCTGGATCGTGTTTATGCAAGATTTTCAAGTGCAGGCAGGTTATCAAATATTTCTTAATTTTCAATAAATGGAGTAGTTATGACAATATTGAACTTTCTATCGCGTAATAAACCACCTTTAATCATAGCCGAAATGTCCGGAAACCATAATCAGTCGCTTGAGCGGGCGCTGGCAATTGTTGATGCTGCAGCAAAATCAGGCGCACAAGCGATTAAACTCCAAACCTATACCGCCGACACCATGACTCTCGATTTAACTGAAGGTGAGTTTTTTATCGATGATCCCAACAGTCTCTGGAAGGGCAATTCGCTATATTCGCTTTACCAGAAAGCTTATACCCCTTGGGAGTGGCACAAACCCATATTCGATCGTGCACGCGAGCTTGGGCTGATTGCTTTCAGTACACCGTTTGACGAGACGGCCGTAGAGTTTCTGGAGTCGTTGGATGTCCCATGTTATAAGATAGCATCGTTTGAAAACATTGATATTCCGCTGATCAAGAAAGTCGCTGTTACCGGTAAGCCAATAATTATCTCAACCGGTATGGCTACAGTTGCTGAATTGGATGAGACTGTGCGCACAGCACGTGGGGCGGGTTGCAAGGATATTGTGTTGCTCAAATGCACAAGCACTTATCCGGCTTCGCCCGAGTATTCTAACCTTCTAACGATCACACACATGCGAGAATTGTTCAATTGTGAGGTGGGCCTGTCAGATCACACGCTGGGAATCGGAGCCGCAATCGCGGCCGTTGCGATGGGAGCAACGGTGATCGAGAAACACTTCACACTGGACCGTTCCGATGGAGGTGTCGATAGCGTCTTCTCGTTGGAGCCATCAGAGCTTGCACAACTGGTCCAAGAAACAGAGAGAGCGTGGCAAGCCCTTGGTAGAGTCACCTACGGCCCTATCAACGCAGAAAAGCATGCTGTCATGCGCCGTCGATCAATATATGTGACTGCGGATCTGAAAGCCGGGGAATTGTTGACCAAAAAGAATTTGCGCTGTATACGCCCCGGTCATGGCCTCTCTCCTAAATATTACGAAAATTTGCTCGGCAAGACCGTTAAGCACTCTGTGAAGAAAGGGACACCCATGCAGTGGGAACTGTTGTATTGACCATACATTTAATTATGGCTCATGTTGGGTTTAAGGGCCTTCTTCGACGAGTAACCCAATCAAATATAGATTTTTTCCTTACCACAACAAGACCCCGGAATCAGACATGAGCCTATAAAAAAATCAGATACTTGAAAAAATCCAATTGTCTGTTGCAGCAATAGATTTATTGATTGGGATAATTTTCACTTTGAAGGACCTTATTCAAATACAGATAAAGCAAGTTCTTTTCTATTCTATTTGTGCAGCGCTGGCGCATGATATATTTTTAAAAACCTTGCTGTATTGATTTGTTTTTTGAGCCGCCATCATAGCGCAAGCAATAATGGGTTTGCCGCAAAATAATTTAATGTTTTTGCGGGGGATCCTTTTGCTTTCGCCCCGGGCAGGAAGAATGGCAATATTCATCGGGTTTTTATTTATGGATATCATTTTTCAGCTTCTTTGTTGTATTCAAGGATTTCATCTGTTGATAGAAAATGAGGGTTTGTGCCGGAATTGTATTCAAATTCCTGCTGTACAAAAATTCCTTTTTCTCCAAGATTATTAATGGTTTTATCAATTTTTTTCCCACGGAATATTATGGATGGCAGAATAATATAATGGTCTTTAAATTCAATGGTAAGATGGGAATCGTCCATGGGACACATGATTTCATGGAGTTTTTCACCAGGTCTGATCCCAATGATCTCCTGTGGAATATCCGGGGCCATTGCGGTGGCAAGATCCGTTATTTGTACAGAAGGAATCTTGGGTACATAAAGCTCTCCCCCTGACATGCGCTGAAAGTTTTTTATTACAAAATTTACTCCTTGCTGCAAAGTAATCCAGAACCGTGTCATTTTTTTGTCGGTTATGGGCAAGCTATCTTTTTTTCCATCAATGAGCTTTTGAAAAAAGGGGACAACAGATCCCCTGGAGCCAACAACATTTCCATACCTTACAACAGAGAAAATGGTTTTTTTTGTGCCGGCAAAATTGTTGGCTGCAACAAAAAGCTTGTCCGAACATAATTTGGTTGCACCGTATAAATTGATGGGGTTGGCAGCCTTGTCTGTTGAAAGGGCAATTACCTTTTCAATATTATTGTACAGGGCGGCATGGATAACATTTTCTGCCCCTGAGATATTGGTTTTTATGCATTCGGTGGGGTTGTATTCAGCTGCCGGTACCTGTTTGAGTGCTGCTGCATGGATGACATAGTCTATACCGTTCATGGCCATGGTTAAACGTTCTTTATCCCTGACATCCCCAATAAAATAACGCATGCAGTCCTGATTAAACTGCTGCTGCATCTCGAATTGTTTGAGTTCATCCCTGGAAAAAATTACAATTTTTTTGGGGTTGTATTTATTGATCAGAGTTTCAGTAAACTTTTTGCCGAAAGACCCTGTCCCACCGGTAATTAATATTGATTTGTTATTTAACATTTGGTCTGAATCCTTTCTCGATAAAATAATACTATCCGATAAGACCTGTGGCTTCCATTGATTGAGCGATGCGGGCCGCATTAATCTCTGCTTTTGTTATTGTGTCCATGGCATATAGTTTTTTCTGGTTCTCCCATAAAATTCCCTGCCATTTGCCGAAAAAATAAATTGAATCATCCGGATTAAATATCTCCAGGGGATTATCCAGTGACATTATACATGCCTCTGGAATATAGATACAATTATCTGCCTTCTCATTATAAGTATCGGCTCTAAGACAGATATCCATGAATGCAAATTTTCCTGTTCTTTCCCAGAAACCGCCTATTTCATGGAAAAATTGTTTATTGATGCATATAAAGTGGTCAACCATTTTAAAAGGACGTTCTTTCATGGCGCCTGGAAATTCTGCAGGCAAATATTTGTAGGCTGAAACCGGTGCATGGTTTTGATCCAACACAATTCCTGCATGTAAGATGCTTGTTTGTCGGTCAATGATTCTTGCACCCAGGATACTAGTTTTTCCGTATTTTTTAATTCCTTTTTCAAGAGAATAAAGCCATTTTTGCAAAGGCAGCAGATTCATGTCCAGGAAAAGGAGGGTGTTGCCGGTTGCAAGTGTTGACGCCTTGTTCATCATTTCAGGGAAAGATAAACCGGATTCCGTGGTTATTCGTGTTACATTCCCTCTTAAAGATTCAAGGACCTCGGAAATTTTTTTTGAAATATCAGCAGGTTCGATCAGGATCACCTCAAAGGTTCCCTGATTTTCCGAATTCAGTGCAATGGCTTCAAGCTGGTGAAGAATATCCGTTGCATTATTTGACAGCAAGAGGATAATGGACCATTCTTTGCTGGCTTTTGTGGGCGTATGGATGGGCCTGGGTTTTGGGGAGTGGTTTGCTGTAATGATTTTTTTTGAAATGCGGGTTACGATATCAATGGCGTCTGTTGTTTCTGAGAGTTCATTTTTAAAATAGTTTTTCAGGTCCTCTTTTTGAGTAAGTTTACTGAAATCCTGATTTTCAGATATGGCCCGGCCCAGTTCTGTCGGCGTCATTTTGACGGCTACTTTAAATTCGGTAAATGAATACGGTATATCCTGTCTCATTTTTACATCCATATGGACAAGGGGTTTGTCCAAAGCCAGCGCTTCAAGGCCTGTGGTGCTTGGTTGGACAAGAACACATATATCGCTCAATGACATGAGGTCGTAGGTGTTTTCTTCATCATGGAAGGTTTTTATGTTTGTTTTGCAATTATCAGGGATTGAAGAAACCCATTCTTTTATTTTCGCATGATTTGTTATGGGGTGGAATTTGATAAACAACCGTTTGTCTGGGCTGGTGACAACTGATTCAAAAAGAGGGTATAGTTCTTGTATCAGGGGTATTTCACCCGAAAAGAGAAGGAGTATGGCAAAAGTGTCGTTACAGTGGTGTTGTTTTCTTTTTTTTTCTCTAATCTTATTTTTTCCCTGAAATTTAATTTCACTTGAAAGATGGGTATTGCCCACCGGTATGATTCTATCACCCGGCGCTTCAAAATCGGTCAGTTTTTTTTTGATTCTTTCTCCCCAGACAAGATTCAATGTTGAATTTTGTACATGACCGGTATAGCCAAAATCAAGTCCGTAATAAAGTCCTTCCTGGAAAGTTATGACAGGGATATTGAACTTTTTAGACCAGAATGAAAACATTTTTCCCCATCGGTTCAGTTCGTGCAGGGCAAAGCAAAGGTCTGGTTTCTCTTTTTTTAAAAGATTTCTAAATCCGATATATTCAATTGCCGTTGAATATATGGTTTTGTCAATTACCGTTACCGGTGATGTTCCAAAAAGGAAATTGTGTTTTAAATTATTTTTAAACGCTTTTCTTAACAATAGATAATTGTTTTGAATATCCTCATTGTCTGCATCCGTCACAAAGTCGAAGACATGGGCGTAATTAAGTCCCAATTTAATAGCTGTGATTTCTTGTGACCTTTCTGCCTGTCCAACAACATAAAGGACCTTGGCTCCCTGCTTGGTGAGTTCTTCCATGACAGGGGTTATAAACCGAGTGTGATGGGTAAGGGCAATATAGGCAATGACCTTTTTGTCTTTCCAGAAATTAGTCATTGCTGCTTACTGTTTTTGTTAAGAGCATTAAAATATCTGCAATTTCCCTTTTATATTGATGGGATTCAATGGTTTTATTTATGAGTTCTAAAAGATTTTCCTTGGTAGCTATCCGTATTTTGCTTCCCCGGGTCATCGGGGGCAGTTTGGGGTCAAAAATGATACAAGGAATTTGCTGTTCCGCAATTTGGGTGTTGAAACAGGCAGAGCAGGCAATGACTGTATCGGCCATCATCATTTCCCAGGGGGTGTTTGTATCGTGAAATGAATAGGACGCAAAATTTTTTAATTCTTTGGTATAAATGATTTCAATCATTTCTTTTTGGGAGTATGGGCCTCTTACCTGGTCTTTTCCAATGCTCAACATGAGATGGAGCTTGTCTCCCAATGGCTGGAGAATTTTTATCATTTGCTGGTATTCATATACCATTGCAACATTGTGGGGCAGATATAAAACGGTCCGGTCTGCGGGTATCGAGTGTTCGTTTTTATAGTGATACGATGCTTTTACGCCGTTGAGATGGAAGTTCGTGGAAACAGAAGAAAAAATGGATGCTTCATATATCGGAAGAAGCCAGATGTTATCGTGGCCCAATTGTTTTTTTAAATGGGCATAGGTCTCATACTGTCTGGTAATGATACCATCGGGCAGGGAGGAGGCCAATGTCCATTTTGTATCAAGGGGTAAAAGTTCATAGCCTAATACGGGAAGGTTGTTTTGTTTCGCCCAAAGAATTGTTGATTGAAATATTCTTTCTTCCATTTCCGATGAGCCAAGTGGGGTCGGGACCTGAAGGACGATACCGCACGTGTTATCCGGCAAGGTGATTTTAAGGGTTGTCTTCTGTACACTGCCACCTCCCAGATCATCTGCCAACAGTGTGTCTGCAAACGACAACCCTTCTGTGAATTCATTATTGTATAGAAAATTTCGTTTTGACAGGTATGCCTGATATGACTGTGTCGTTGTCCGTGTGGTCGTTTCGAAAATGATCGGATTCAAGCATTTGATGTCTTTAATGATATCAGAAGAGGTTTCCGGAACAAAAAAGAGCAGATCAATATATTGCTCCATTCTTGTCTGAAGAGTTTTTAAATAATCTCTGATAATCTTGGTTGTCTGATTGGATTGAATGAGCCAGATTATTTTTTTTTTTATTTTCACCTAGTGTGACCTATTCGCAAAAGAATGATTTATTTATACAGTTGCTACTTATTTTTTTTGAAGTATAGTTTCATTTGCCGGTATTATCAACCAAGATATGAGGAATCTATCATTTAATTTTATCTTTTTTTGCAGGTTGATAGTTAACAATAACGGTATGGTCCAATACGCATTTCCGAATCTCAGGTCACCTGCTCGGTAACGGCGGTTTGAATTTTCCCGTCAATCCCCGAGTTATCATCTACAGCCTTGTTGACTGGGAGGCCGTTTGACATACATATCCAGATAGTCGGTGATGCAGTTTTCTGTCCTGTTTAAATATTGTATTAATATCTTTGTACAGGGATTCTAAATACCATTGGATAATCATACTTTAGGCAAAGATTTAAGAAAAGCGATCAAAAAAAAGGGGGAGGGGAGTTATAATATTCATGAATAATTTATATTTTTATGAGAGGATTGTGCACAAAAGTGTGTTCTCAATGATAGGATGCTTCGAAGTGGATAGCCTACTGTTACAATATGTTAGCTATATATATGGGCCTTTTTTAGCCAGGCGGAATAAAAATAACATTATAGATTTAAAAAAAACAGTTGACAAGAAGTCATAAAACATATAAATTCGCTCTGTTTTTGGGGTTGCCCAATCGGGCCGTTAACTCAGTTGGCAGAGTATCTGCCTTTTAAGCAGAGAGTCGCTGGTTCGAGCCCAGCACGGCCCACCATTTAATGGGTCCCAAAATCAGATGCGTCCCCATCGTCTAGCCTGGTCCAGGACACCGCCCTTTCACGGCGGCGACAGGGGTTCGAATCCCCTTGGGGACGCCACTATAAAACTTATAGGGTTCCAGCAAACGCTGAAACCCTTTTCGTTTTTTTTGTGACGCCCGCCTTTCCTGCAGATTCATTGATAAAAAAATTGACACGATTTTATTTCGGAAGTATACTTTATGGAATAAAGGTTGGTTTCCGGGCCGGAATCTTGAAAGCATTAAAGAGTTGTTTAATTGCCTTGGAATGCCGATTGTCACACCGTGTAAGTGAGGGGGAAAAATATTGACTGCAACATCCAATATTAGTTTTTCAAGTGGATACCAGGATACTGTTTTTGCCAAAGACACAAGTATGTCTAACTCAAAGAGTAAAGAAAATTTTAAAACTCAAACAGATGAGGTAAGTCTTTCCCGAAAAGCCCAAGCGTTGCAACAGACCTATGAAAAAAAGGAATCTGTTCTGGAACAAAAATATGTCAGCGACGCTCAGCAATTGGAAAACAAGTATCTCCAAGAAAAGAACAGACTTGAATCTGAACTCAGCCAAAAAAAACGATCCCTGGAAATTAATGTGGTTGTATGAGGGATATCTCCTTTTTAGCCCTATCTATTTGCTAATGGGTGTTATTTAGCCCTTCAAAGTTAGCGTTGCCTTATCAATTTAATGGATTGACTTTAGAGTTTTGGGGCCTATGTTTATCTGAAATGTTTCAGGTGTGTACAATTATATATAATAATTGGAATAAATTTTTATAGGATCGTCTTGCAGAGGGGAGGGGGACTTGCTCCTGTCGTTACCTGTGTATGATTTGGAGATACCGTGCAGTATGGATAGGAAGGTAAAACGTAAACTTGCTGCAATCGTTTCAACGGATGTCAAGGGCTATAGCCAGCTGATGTCCGATGACGATGTTGAAACCGTCAAATCAATAAAGGCCTGCCGCAGGCTCATGGCCCAAAAAATTGAGAGTCATCAGGGCCGGGTGGTTGACTCTCCGGGCGATAACCTGTTGTCGGAATTTTCATCTGTTGCAGATGCAGTCCAGTGTGCTGTGGAGATTCAAGTCGCTTTGCAGGAGCGGAACCAGTCCCTTCCCAGGGGCCGTGAAATGGAGTTTCGTATCGGCATTAATCTGGGGGATGTGATTGAGGATGGGGAGCAGATTTACGGGGAGGGACTCAATATCGCGGCCCGAATAGAATCTGTAGCACCGGGGGGCGGGATCTGTATTTCAGGATCTGCCTTTGACCAGGTTAAAAAACTGTTGCCCCTGGGATATGAATTCCTTGGGGAAAAAACGTTGAAAAATATTTCAGATAAGGTTCCCGTGTACCGGGTGCTCACCGATCCAAAAGATTCCAGAAAACTGATTTATTCGTGTAAATATGACAATCCAAAATTTCGGCGCAACAAACGTCTGTTAATTGGGTTTGTGCTCCTTTGTCTGATGGGTACCGGACTTTTTTATCGAATGAAGTATTCGCCCACCCATGTTCCCCTTAAAATTCGAGAGAAGCTGATGCAGATGCATCTGCCGGACAAGCCTTCCATTGCCGTATTACCCTTTATAAACATGAGTGAAGACCTGGAACAGGAATATTTTTCCGACGGGTTGACCGAAGATTTGATTATGGATTTGTCAAAGATTTCCGGGCTTTTTGTCATTGCCAGAAATTCTGTGTTCGCCTACAAGGATAAATCCGTAAATATTAAAAAGGTCGGCCGGGAGCTTGGGGTGAAATATGTGCTGGAGGGCAGTGTCAGAAAAGTGGGCAGCAGGGTCCGTATCACGGCCCAGCTCATTGACGCCAAATCAGGAGGCCATATCTGGGCGGAGCGGTATGACAGAGGGTTGGAAGATATTTTCTCCGTCCAGGATGAGGTCAGAAATAAAATTGT
Organism: Desulfobacteraceae bacterium; assembly: GCA_016743945.1. GTDB lineage: Bacteria > Desulfobacterota > Desulfobacteria > Desulfobacterales > Desulfobacteraceae > NBML01. Next base: position 127,507 of record JADGFI010000006.1, on the reverse strand, counting down.
TACGGCTCTGTCCGTGGAACTGACCTCTGATGACCAGAAACGGATGATGAAAAAAGCCACTTCGGATCTTATGGCCTATGACTACTATCTTAGGGGGCTCGAACTCCATGGCACCAAAATGGAAGGGGGACTTGCAAAATCAAAAATTATGTTTCAAAAGGCCATTGACATTGATCCGGGATATGCCAGGGCCTATGCTGCCCTTGGACATGCTGTTCTCATGGAATGGATCTTTGGATTCAACCGGGATAAAGCCTGTCTGGATGAGGCCCTGGAGCTGGCCCAAAAGGCGGTTATCGCAGATCCCGATGAGAGTGCCGGATATGGATTGCGGAGCCATGTCTATTTGTGGACTAAGCAGCATGACAAGGGAATTGGTCAAATCCGAAAAGCCATTTTTTTGGGGCCAAACAATGCAGAATGGATTGCAGCCCTGGGAGAACAATTGACCTGGTCCGGAAAGCCTCTGGACGGAATTCACTATCTGGAACAAGCCATGCGCCTGGATCCCCAATATCCGGCCTTCTACCTTTGGAATCTGGGCCATGCCCATTATCTGGCCGGGCAATATGACAAAGCCGTAGATATCTTCTTGCGGGCCCTGATAATGGCCCCTGATTTTTGGCCTACCCACGCCTACCTGGCCCTTGCCTACGATGCTCTGGGGCTAAAGGACAAGGCCTCCATTGAAATCCGGGAAGCCAGAAGCGCCACCCAAAACCAATCCCTTCTTTCATGGGAAGATCGATTGCCCTACAAAGAGCATAAACGTGCTGTCCTGATCGTGGACCGTTTAAAAGAAATGGGATTCCACTAGGCTGTTAAGTAAAAAAAAAATCCCCAATTCCATGATTAACCCTTTTTTTGAGTGATTATAGCTGTTTATAAAAAGTGCGATATGGTGTATGATGCACTGATTTTTAAGTTAGAATTTTTTGGAGGTTAATATATGAAACCGGTTGTGGCCCTTCTGGGCCGCCCTAATGTGGGTAAGTCCACACTTTTTAATAGAATTACCCGCACCCGCCAGGCCCTTGTGGATGATATGCCCGGGGTGACACGGGATCGGCATTATGCCGATGCCCGCTGGGACGACAAGGCATTTACCCTGATTGACACCGGCGGCTTTTTAACCTCGGATGATGATTATTTTGCCTCCCAGATTAAAGAACAGCTTTTGGTCGCCATTGAACAGGCCGATGCCCTGATTTTCATCATGGACGGCCGGGCAGGACTGTCCCCCTATGATCGGGATCTGGCCGATTTGTTGCGAAGAGCTGACAAGCCGGTTTATTATCTGATCAATAAAATTGAAAATTATAACCAACGGGATGAACTGGGGGATTTTTATTCCCTTGGCATTGATGACTTTTATTATATCTCGGCCGAGCATGGGGTGGGGGTGGGGGATTTTTTAGATGACCTTGTTAAAGGGTTTCCCGAAGAGGTGGAACCGGAAGAAAAGGAAGATGGCCCCATCAGAATTGCCATTGCAGGCCGGCCCAATGTGGGAAAATCATCCCTTGCCAATCGGTTGTTCGGTGAAAAACGGGTGGTGGTCAATGAAAAAGCCGGGACCACCCGGGATGCCATTGAACTGAGCGTTACCCACAAGGGGCAGGAGTTTGTCCTCAAGGATACAGCCGGTATCCGGCGCAAGGGAAAGGTGACGGAAAAGCTGGAGAAATTTTCCATCATCAAGGCCCTGGACAGCCTGGATGATTGTGACGTGGCCCTTATTCTCATTGACTGCGAGGAAGGGATCACAGACCAGGATATCACCATTGCCGGATATGCAGAAAAAAGGGGCTGCGGTGCAATCTTTCTTCTCAATAAATGGGATCTGGTGGACAAACGGGAAAAGGACCAGAAAGAATTTCTCAGAGAACTTCGAAGCATGTCAAAATTTCTTGCCTATGCCCCTGCCATGACCATCTCGGCCCTGACCGGCCAGCGATGTCATAAGATTTTGGATGAAGTGGCCAAGGTTCACGCGGAATATTGTCACAGAATCAATACCGGGGTGTTGAACCGGATCATTGAAGATGCGGTTTACCGAGAGGAACCCTCTTTGCACAAGGGCAAGCGTCTTAGATTTTTCTATGCCACCCAGGTGGCCACCAGGCCTCCGTGTTTTGTCTGTTTTGTTAACTACCCCAAGGCGGTCCATTTTTCATATAAGCGGTACTTGATAAACCAGCTGCGCCAGATGATTCCCCTGAGCCTTACGCCCATAAAACTGATGTTCCGGGAGAAAACAGGTAAAATTGTTTTTTCAGGCAACACAAGGGAGTTTGAACGGATTCAGAAAAAAAAGAAAAAGATTACCACCAAATTGGACAAGCAGCGAAAAGACCAGAGCCGGAAAAAAAGAGAACGGGACCAGAAAACTTCTTCCAATGGATCTGTTTGAATCAAACGCCCAGGAGCAGCTGCATCTATCCGCCCCTTTGGCGGACAGGATGCGGCCGGACAGTTTAAGCGAATTGATCGGCCAGGAGCAGATTACGGCCCCTGGGAGCCTGCTGCACGAGGCTATTGAAAAGGACCGGGTCTTTTCCATGATTCTATGGGGTCCTCCCGGCTGCGGCAAGACAACCCTTGCCAATATCATTGCCAAGGTTACCCAAAGCGAGTTTGTCCGGATTTCAGCTGTTTTATCCGGGGTCAAAGATATCCGTGAGATCATTGACAGGGCCAAGGAAAAAAGAAACCTGTACAAACGGCGGACCATTCTCTTTGTGGATGAAATCCACCGGTTCAATAAGTCCCAGCAGGATGCCTTTTTGTTCCATGTTGAAAACGGTCTGATCACCCTGGTGGGTGCCACCACTGAAAATCCTTCCTTTGAAGTGAATCCGGCCCTGGTTTCCCGGTGCCGGGTGTTTACCCTGAAAAGCCTCGGGCATGACCATATCCTGCAAATTTTAAAGCGTGGGCTGACCGATCAGAAAAAAGGACTGGGCAGGGCAGAGGAAAGTTTTTCCTCCGAGGCCCTGGCCCACATTGCAAGGGTTTCAGACGGGGATGCCCGGATCGGCCTGACCAACCTTGAAACCGCCGCCCTCCATTTTGGCCCGGAGAAAATTATTTCGGCCCCGGATATTGAGGCGGCCATTGAAAAAAAATCCCTCTTATATGACAAGGCGGGTGAAGAGCATTACAATTTGATTTCGGCATTTATCAAAAGCCTGCGGGGCAGTGACCCCGATGCTGCTATCTACTGGCTTGAAAGGATGCTTGCCCCGGGAGACGACCCCTATTATCTGCTGCGGCGCATGATCCGGTTTGCAACCGAGGATATCGGCCTGGCAGATCCCGGTGCCTTGACCATGGCCTTGAATGCCAGCGAGTCTTTTCGAATACTGGGCCGTCCCGAGGGGGATGGCTCTTTGTTCCAGGCAGCCGTATATCTTGCCACAGCTCCCAAGAGTAACGCCGTATATGCGGCCCATAAGGCTGTGAAACAAGTGGTTGCCGCCACCGGATACCAGCCTGTCCCCCTTCATATTCGCAATGCCCCCACATCTTTGATGCGCCAGATGACCTATGGAAAAGGGTATAAGTATGCCCATGATTATAAGGACGGGTATGTTCCCCAGTCATATCTGCCTAGCACCTTGGAAAATCAGCGGTTTTATTCGCCCACCCAAAGGGGATATGAAAAAATTGTGAAACAACGGCTTGACGCCTGGATTGACTTGAAAAAAAACTAATTTCCAGGGGAGGTTCTGAGGCGGATAATTCGTGAAAGGGCCAGGTCGTATTCATTCCACCCGTCCAGATAGGTACTCAAAGCCTCCCTGTAATGGTGTGCTGCCATCTTTTTGTCCCCGAGTCCTTCGGCCCAGAGACCCAGGGCCGTGTGAAGGGTGATCAGTTTTTCCGGGTTGCGGCCGGCCAGGTTTACCAGCTTTTTGATGGGGGTCCCTTGGGCAAGGTGTCTGCTGATGATGCCATACCAAGGGGCCTGGATCCGGGATTGGAACGCCATGAGATATGCCTTTGCCGCTTCAGGAGAGTCCATTATGTTGAGAATCTCCCCTTTTAAGAGCCCGAGGCTAAGACCCAGGGATGTCTCCCGGGAAGGCATGGACGAGAAACGATCAATAAATGCCAAGGCCTTTTCCCATTCGGAGTTCATGGCATGGAAAAAGGCGATCCGGCCAATGACGGTTCGATTGTCCGGTATCAGTTCCAGAAGGGCCGTATAGGCTTTTATTTTCTCGTCATGATCGGTTTGGGGGGATTCAAATTGGTTGATCAAAGCAACGGCAGCCGCATATTTTTCTTTTACCCCTTCCCGGTTCTTCTCGGCTGTCTTTTGGAATTTTATTATTTGGGTTTGGTTTTCCGGCTGATTTTCCACAAGCTTATCCAATCTTGCAAAAGCAAGGAGATACAGGTAATCATTGGCACCGGCCGTTAGAACCGTCTCCTTGTATAGTTCCATGCTGTCATTTTTGTTTGAGCGTTCCATGATCAGGCCCTGGATAAAAAGCCGCCAGGCTTTTTCTGCCTTGTTTTCAAAATCAACACGGTTTGGGTCAATTTTTAGTCCCTTGTCCAGCACCCTTGCAAGATATCCTGAAAATTCATCCGGGTGCTGCCAATCCATGGTCAGTAATTCTTTTGTCAGGTCATGGCTTGTGTCCTGGTTTTGTATCCAGTCAATGATATGGAGCATGAGCCTTGCGGTGGTATTGCCTGGGTCAACGGAAATCAGCTGGGTGAAAAGGTGTTGGCTTGTCCCCAGGTCATTGCTGCAAAAGTGGAGCATGGCCCCGGTATAAAAGAGTATCGGATCCTTGCCGGTTTTAAGCAAGGTATCTGCGAGAGTAGCAGCCTGGCTGTATTTATGTTCCAGGGCAAGATCGATGATTTGCCGGAGTTTGGCCTCCAAGGTGAAATCTAAAATGCCATCCCATTTCGGTTGGCCTGCCTTCAGGTCTTTGATAAATTGAGCCGGTCTTGAAATGGGCAGAATTAATCCAAAATCAGACAGGGGGGTATGGGTTGGCGCCTGGGAAGTGGGCTGATTCGTCATCACCCCCGAGGCGATGCCAATGACCCGGCCCCGGGCATTGACGGCAGGTCCACCGCTGTTTCCTTTGTAAATGGAAGAATCAACCTGGATGATTTCTTTTGTACTGCGCCGAACATGGCCCCGGGTGACACTGACGTTGATATGGGCATCCTGGGTTCTGCTTCCAAAGGGGAATCCCATGATGATGACAGGAGAAAGCCGCTGGATTTCAGCTGCATCCAGATCGGGCCCAAGGGGCAGGGGGGTGAGGCCTTCGGGTATGGTATCAATTTTTAATACGGCAAAATCATGCTTAAAGGGAGAGTTGATCATCTCACCTGTTTTACTGGATGCCCTGGGGACCCCTGCAATCTGCAGATTGTTTTTCCCCGCAGATTGGAAGGCCGAGGCCAGGAAATAGGCATCTGCCAGTTCATGGCTGTCTCCAAGACCCGGCAGGCGGTTAAAGGCTTTTTTGCCTTCAAACCAGAGGAACATGCGATGGCCAAATTCCAGGTTTCGTCCAAGAAATTTATATTGGCTGTAAGTTTTAAAAAGGGTCATGTCCTCAAGCCAGGGACATGCCACATGGCGGTTGGTCAACAAATACCCCTGGTTGTCCACCAGAAAGGCCGTTCCTTCTACTTTGTTTTTATAGACCAAAGTCTTTGAATCCATCAGCCAGTATTCCACCATGATGAAGCCAACAGAATTGGCATAGGCCTCAATAACATCAGAAAAAACAATTTCTTTTTTTTTCTGATGGGTCCCCCTAGGGAACCATGAATAGGTAGTGAACGCAACAATTCCCCCAAGGAGAACCAGCAGAAGGATTACCATTCGTTTAAACCAGTTTAGTTCCTTGAGCAGTTTTGGCTTTTGTTTGATAGCAGAGGGAAAGATGGACCTGTGGGGCATCTGGTTTAAAATCCGGGACAGGGCAGATACCACCTGGGTCATGGTCTGGGGTCTTAAATCAGGATCATCGGACAACATGATCCTGATTAACCTTCCCAGTTCCGGATCCAGCACTTTGAGCTGGTCCACCCTGGCTGAAAAATCAACAAGGTTGTGATCGGCGGTCAATAGCTCACTGAAAATTTTTCCAAGGGACCAGATGTCGGTTCTAAAATCAATGGCCCGGTCATTGATGATATCCGGATGGCAGGTCAATAATTTTTGGAGCATGGGGCCGTGGTGAGTGGCCTGTGGGTTTAAAAATCGGGATAGTTTGTAATTTAGTTTAACCCCCATGTTCCGGGTGTTGTCCTTGGGGATTAAGATGTCATCCAAGATAAGATAGGGCATGAAATGGCCATGGGCGTGAAGGGTCTCCAGGGCTGCAGCAATATTATAAAACAGAGTGGTTATCCGCCGTTGGTCCTTTAACATTCCGGTAACAAAAATGGTGCCCCAATTGTCTGCCTCCACCCATTCACTGACCCTATACCAGTGATGGGTTGAACTTTTTTTAATGGCAAAATGCTGGACAAAAAGATCCGGGGGCAGTTTTGCAAGCGCCGTTAATTCGGTTTGAAGCCGAAGGGCTATGGTGTCACTGACACCGGATTGTTCTGTGAACAACCGGATGGTGACAGGCTTGATGCTATTCAATTTCACCGCCTTACACACAAGAGAGGAGCGGCCTTCATGGATGATTTCTAAAATGCGATAATCATCGACAAATGCCGTTCCTGCAACAAGATGGCATCCGCATGCCGGGCACGTTGTAATGCTTTGGGCAACAATTTGACCGCAGGAGGTGCAGTGTTTCATGAAATACTCGCTTTAAGGGGGAGTGTGATTGTCGCAAGACCCTTATTAATTCTGGTTTTATTATCCGCAAATAAAAGGTTTATTCAAAAATAAGTTTTTTCCCAAAAATAGTCAAGGCAGCAAAATTCCGTCACCGACACCCCGGGCAATTCCATATAAACGTGCCTGCCCTATATTTCAGTTTTTTCCTGAAGGACTTTATGACATACTCGGAGAAGCAGTCGATAATTTTCGATGAGACTTTTCTGGTCTTGTGAAGGGCGATATTGGATACCGGAAGTATGGGAAGGCCATCTTCTATCCCGGCTTTCTCAAGGGCTTCCAATGCCCAGGTTCTGATTTGGCAGAGCCGCCACGGCCTCGTCGTGTTCTTTGACGATGCGCATGGCATAGTTGATCAATATATTTCCTTGTGTCGTCAGCTTGACGGTTTTACCGATTCTGTCAAATAGTTTTTTGCCCACCTCATTTTCAAGCCGTTTGATCTACATGCTCACGGCCGACTGTGAAAGGTTAACCTGTCTCCCCGTTTTTGTAAAATTTTTTGCTTCGGCCAGGGTGATAAAGGTTCTTAAATAATATAGTTATAAATTCATAATCATCACACTTTTTAAGTGTTGGTATCAAAACAATTCATTTGACGGATAAATATACCATGTATAACGTATCAGACAAGAACAATTTTAATAAGGAGTCAGCATGAAAATTTTAATCGTCGGCGGAAACGGAACCATCGGGTCAAAGGTCAGCAGTCATCTTTCAAAAAAACATGAACTTATTATTGCCACAAGGAACTCGGGTGATGTGAATCTGGACATGGCAGACAAACCGTCCATTAAAGCGGCGTTTGAAAAAATAGGAACGGTAGACGCCGTTGTCTGCACGGCCGGGGATGCCAAATGGGCAAACTTTAACGAGTTGACCGAAGATGACTTTTACATCGGTATTAAAAGCAAACTCATGGGCCAGGTGAATCTGGTAAGAATAGGCAAGGATTACATGAATCCGGGGGGCTCTTTTACACTTTCCACCGGTATCCTGGCCGATCATCCGGTCCGCATGACCACCAGTGCAGCCATGGTAAACGGCGCCATCCACAGCTTTGTCAAGGCGGTTGCCCTGGAGTTGGAAAACAATATCCGGATTAACGTGGTCTCATCCGGGCTTGTTGAAGATGCGGTGGCGCATTACGGGGCCTATTTTCCCGGTCACAATCCCATCCCCATGGGAAAAGTGGTGAACGGATTTGTGAAAAGTGTTGAGGGTGCGGGTACCGGAGAGATCATCAGAATGTATGATAATGGTTGATTCTAATTATTTTGTGTCTGGCCCATTTTGGAAGTTAAAACAAAGCCAGGGTTAACTGTTTTTTTCGATCAAACCGGAGGGTGACCAATTCTCCCACTCTGTTTTGGGATGATAATCGGGCAAATACGTCGGGGTCCGGCAGCGTCTGGGCAATGAACCGGTGTCCCCGGGCAGTCCTGCCGTATATGACTGCATAGGCTATTGAATGGTCCCTGGCATGGACAATGGTATAGGTTTCAATGGTGCCCTCGCCTGTTGCCTGGTCGTCAATCACCAAGGGAGGGGCGCCTGCCAGGTGATCTTTTTGATCTTCAAGATCAATGGTTTCAAGGCTTTTTGTCGGAGGGGTGCTGGAGTATATGCCTGCCGCATGTTTGTGCATAAACCATCCCAATGCCGTAACAAGGCCGGTTTTTTTTTCGTCCCTTGCAATTATTCCTGCCAGGGTGGCAATGGCATGGAGATTGTAGTTGTTCCCGGGGCCCCCGAAAAAACCAAGGCCTCCGGTAAGGGTGAGGGGCCTTGGGTCCTCTTCATTGAGAGCCATCATTCGGCGGGCAACGGAGACGGCACAGGGAAAACAGGAATACAGATCAAAACAGTCCATGTCTGAAAGGCTTAGCCCTGAGCGGTCAAGGGCTTTTTTTACAACGGCTTTCAGGGGGGGGCTTGCCGTAAAATCTGAGCGTTCGATCATAAACCGCTGCCGGTCCTCTGAATAACCGCCCCCCAGAAAGTAGACGGTCCGATGGGCAGGGGTGTGATATTTTTTGGCGGCTTCATGGGACATCAGGAGAACCGCAGCCCCCTGGTCCACCGTGATAAAGGAGTTCATGAATTTGGTGTAGGGAAAAGCAATGGGCCGATTTCCGGGGCCCGGGGTGATAATTTCTTCGGGTGTTCTGATCGTTTTGCTCCATGAATGGGGGTGACAGGCTGCCACCTGACTAAAGCCTGCCCACAGGGTGCCGATTTTTTGTAAATAGCTGGGAAGATCCAGTCCGGAAGCTGCCCACAGCGCTGTCTCAAACAGGGGGAATCCCTGCATGGGATGTTCAATCCCATATAAATTTTCAAGCCGGGTTGATCCGGTGATATCGTTACCGGGATAGTCCTTGGGAATTCCCCGTAAAAGGGCGCTTTCTTCTTTTTTATGGCCTTCATCTCTTTGAACATAGCTTTCTGCCCCTGCCACCAGAATTGAGTCCAGCTCATTTCTGGCAATCATTGCTGCGGCTTTATTGACGAGGGTCTGGGGGGAGTTTCCACCAATTTTTGAGACATGCATGAATCTTGGGGATGCACCTAAAAGGGCGGCAAGCTCTGCCGCGGGTGCTTGATAATGTGCGCTCAGGCTTCTGACCACCATGATACCGTCCACCCGGGTTAAGGCAGTGGGGTCTGCTAATTTTTGGGCCGCTTTTCGGGATGCCTGAACCATCAGTCCCATGGGGTCCTTTGCGGGGTTTTCCAATTGTTTCGGTTGTGTGATTTGGCCCCATCCTGCAACAACAACATCTCTTTTCATCGGGAGAATCCTTTTAAATAGTATCCTATCTTAAATAGTATCAGGGAAGTTTAACCCCCTATTTTTGCTTTAAGATCATTGGTTTGTCAACATTCACCTGGGAGAAATGGAAAAATATCGATCCTGGTGGGGTGTATATTTATCCGGGAAGTAGGTTCTTTCCGTAACCTGTATTTTTCCCTGGGACGTGATGCCCATGGCGATGGAGGATCGGGTGCCATAGGTGGGGCTTTTGATAAACACAGGAGAAAGCAGTCGTTCCCATTCAAGGCCGACACCTGTATTCGGTAATTGTGCATCCGCAGGTGTGGAGGACTCGGTCAAGAGTTCAAAAAGGGTTTCAGGGCCCAAGGTGTCGGCATCAATTGCCCCTGAAAGGGCTTTTTTGCCGGCCCTCACCTTGGGCCAGGGTGTATCCATGAGGTGATTGCTGATGCCGTGGACACCCGGTGGAACAACGGTGATTTTCCGGGTCTGATTTGAGAACCAATATTGTGTGTGACAATCCCCCGCCAATAGATTAAAGCCATTGTAACGCCCTGATTCGGATTTGAGTATGTTAAGAAAATCTTGGATGCTACCCTTGGATTCGAGGAATTTTACAATGATATCTCCCCTTGAGGGCGCATCTGTTTTAAGGGTCGCAAGATCCCGGTAATTGGTCAGGGCGGCAAACCTGCCTTGGGTGTTGATTCCGAACCAGGTACCGCCGCATTCCAGGTCTTTGCCTGCCAGGATACTCGGATTTTCCGGCCAGAAATCCATGGCCGCTGTTGGCCTTTGATAAAATTCATCCCGGTTGGCAGCCAGGATGAAGGGATATGATGGGCAGGCTTTAACCCCAAAGAGAAGTAAACACATGGATAATTCCTTGTTTTTTGTCTGTCTGTTTGTTATGGACCTTAAACTAATGGTGTTAAAAAAGTAATAATTAATTTAAGAAAAATCAATGGGATGGAGGCGTTATAATGAAAGAAGTTGTAATCGTCAGTGGTGTGAGAACCCCGGTTGGCTCTTTTGGTGGTACCTTAAAGGCTGTGCCGGTTGTTGAGTTGGGAACTTGTGTCATGAAGGATGTCCTGAAACGGGTGGGGCTTAAACCTGTTGTGGATGCCGCACAAAATGAGTTTTCACCCGCTACCCTCAAGGACCAGGGAATGATTGACCTTGAGAAAAAAGGTTATGATTACGATGATAGCCTGGCGCCTGTTTTTGTGGATGAAGTGATCATGGGAAATGTACTCCAGGCAGGTCAGGGACAAAACACTGCCCGCCAGGCTATGATCGGGGCGGGGATTGGCCGGGAGACCGCAGCCTTTACCATCAATAAAATTTGTGGGTCCGGGCTTAAGGCCATCGCTTTAGGGGCCCAGGCCATCATGACCGGCCAGGCCGATGTCATTATTGCCGGCGGTCAAGAAAGCATGAGCAACGCCCCCATGGCATTGTTAAAGGCAAGGTGGGGCCATAGAATGGAACTCACCGGCCAAGGCCCTGTCCATGATCTCATGGTCTTTGACGGGCTCTATGAAATATTTTACGGCTACCACATGGGGCTGACAGCAGAAAATATTGTGGAAAAATACGGCATCACCCGGGAAGAACAGGATCAACTGGCCCTGCTGAGTCATCAAAGAGCCTTTGGTGCGATTCAGGACGGTACTTTTGCCCAGGAGATCGTTCCGGTGACTATTTCTTCGCGCAGGGGAGATACCATTGTGGACACGGATGAGCGCCCCATGGAAACCAGCCTGGAAAAATTGGCAAAATTACGGCCCGCTTTTAAGAAGGACGGCAGTGTGACCGCCGGAAATGCGTCGGGTATCAATGATGCGGCTGCGGCGGTTCTTTTGATGTCAGCGGAAAAGGCCAATTCTCTTGGCCTTGAAGTATTGGCTAAAATCAAAGGGTTTGCCGCAGGCGGTCTGGATCCTGCCTACATGGGGCTTGGACCGGTTCCTGCCATCAAAAAAGTATTGAAGCAAACGGGCATGACCATTGGGGATATTGACCTGATTGAATTGAATGAAGCCTTTGCCGCCCAGGCAATCGGTTGCATGAGAGAATTGAATATTGAGATGGAAAAACCCAATGAACTGGGATCTGGTGTCTCCATTGGCCACCCCATTGGGTGTACCGGTGCAAGGCAGATGGTCACCGCCATCAACCAGATGAAACGAAAAGGCTATTCAACCGGTCTTATCTCCATGTGTATCGGCGGTGGAATGGGCATGGGAATGATCATTGAACGCTAGGACCAAAACCTAAGTTTGCCCTTTACTTGAAGGCTTTAAAATGGTAAGAATCTTCAAGAATTTTACTAGGGTTAATAACGATAAGAATGAAAGATATAAAGGAGTGTTTTTATGGATATTCCTCGTAGGTTGGGTATACTGATTTACACAGCTGTCCCGGCCATTGTCGGTGGCGGAATTGTTTACCATTTTTTTGGAAGTTTTGTCCAGGTCATTATTTTTGAAATAATGCTTGTCCTGGCAGCTCTGGGGATTATCAGCAGCTAGCTATCGGCAGCTGGAACAGGTGCTTCTTTTTTCGGGGTAAAGCCGTATCTGTGCAAAGATTTTTGCATGTTACGGCTTTATCTGGTTTGCAGCCTTTTTTTTTAATATTTAATGGGTGGTATTTTGGAGCAAAATATATTTCAGCGGGCGGTTTTTTTCTTTTTCCTTGCGCTGTTCTGCATTGCCATTTTGCTCATGGGCAAATTGATTGCCCCGTTTTTTGCCACTATCTTGTTGGGTATCGTGTCCACTGGTGTTTTCAAACCCGTGTTTAATGTTTTTTCAACAAAGCTTTCACCCCGAATCGCATCTGTCTTGACCTGTGTCACCATGTTCTTTGTGGTCTTTATACCGGTGGTTTTTTTTGTGGGCATTCTTTCCAAGGAAGCATTGGGGCTGTATACCATGGCCAAGGATGCGGTTTTTTCAAATCAGCTCATCGATCTGCTTGAAAGGACCCAGGCCCTGGACAGGATAAATACCTTACTGGCCCGTACCGGTATTGAAAAAGTGTATTCATGGCATGAGTTCACAGCTCCCGTCTCCGAGCTGGGGAAGGTGGTGGGATATTCCCTGTTCCAGCAGGCAAGAGCGATCACCTCCAACCTGTTCGGCCTGGTCGTTTATTTTGGCCTCATGCTCATTGTGGTGTTCTATATGTTCATGGATGGGGAACGCTTTGTCCAATATCTCTATGACCTTTCCCCTTTGAAGGATGAACACGACAGGCAATTGTATGAAAAATTTAATGAGATGGCCGGTGCTGTCCTGGTGGGGAACGGTCTTGGCGGACTGATACAGGGATGTGCCGGAGGAGTTCTTTTTGCGTTTATGGGCTTGAATTCCCCTTTTTTATGGGGGGTAATCATGGGATTTCTGGCCTTTCTTCCCATTGTGGGGATTGGGGTGGTCTTGGTTCCGACTGCCATATTTTTGATGTTAAAATCCAGCCTGGGTGCCGGTATGTTTGTGTTGGTGTTTTATGGAATTCTTTCCTGGGGCATTGAATATGTTTTTAAACCCAAGGTGGTGGGAGATCGGGTTGCCATGCACCCCCTCATTGTTTTTTTTTCCATTATAGGCGGCCTAAAGGTCTATGGGATTTTGGGAATTATTTACGGCCCCTTGATCGCCACCCTGTTTTTAACCCTTGCAGATATTTATTTTTCAAGTTTTCAATCCATGGTTGAACCTGGAAAGGAACTTAAAAAAACTTAATTTGGAGTAGTATCGTATGATTCAAACAGATAATAACGTGACCAGTATCGAGAAGGAGATGAAACAATCCTATCTCGAGTACGCCATGAGTGTCATCATCGGAAGGGCCCTGCCCGATGTCCGGGACGGCTTGAAACCAGTTCATCGGCGGTCGTTGTACGCCATGCAGCAGGCACACAACGACTGGAACAAATCCTATAAAAAATCGGCCCGTATTGTCGGTGATGTCATGGGTAAATATCATCCCCATGGGGATTCGGCCATATATGACACCATTGTCCGCATGGCCCAGGATTTTTCTTTGAGATACCCCCTGGTGGATGGCCAGGGGAACTTTGGATCCGTGGACGGAGATTCTCCGGCAGCCATGCGGTATACGGAAATCCGTATGCAAAAGCTCTCCCACCAGATGCTGGCTGACCTTGATAAAGAGACGGTTGACTGGACACCCAATTATGATGAAACTCTGGATGAACCCGTTGTCCTCCCCACCAAATTTCCGGCGCTGTTGGTCAACGGGTCTTCGGGTATTGCCGTGGGCATGACCACCAATATTCCCCCCCATAATATCACTGAAGTCATTGGGGGACTTAAAGCCCTCATCGACACCCCGGACATGGGTATCCGCGACCTTATGGAATACATTCCCGGGCCTGATTTCCCCACCTCTGGTCATATTTATGGGCTCAAGGGAATATACGAAGCCTATAGCACGGGTCGCGGTATTATCACCGTCCGGGCCAAGGTGGAAGTTGAGGAAAATAAGAAAAGCGGCCAGGAAACCATTGTGGTTACCGAGCTTCCCTACCAGGTAAACAAGGCAAAGGTTGTGGAAAAAATTGCCGAACTCATGCGGGACAAGGTGATCACCGGCGCTTCCTTTGTCCGGGATGAATCAGACAGGGACGGCATGAGAATAGCCATTGGTCTTAAGCGAGACCAGTATCCGGAAGTCGTGATCAATCAACTTTACAAACACACCAATATGCAGACAAGTTTTGGTATTATTTTTCTTGCCGTGGTCAATGACCGGCCGGAACTGCTGACCCTCAAAGAAATCCTCAATCATTTTATTGCCCATAGGAAAAATGTGATCGTCCGGAGAACCCGGTTTGACTTGCGCAAAGCAGAAGAGCGGGCCCATATTCTGGAGGGGTTGAAAATTGCCTTGGATAATTTGGATCGTGTTGTGGCCCTGATCCGTGCCTCCCAATCTCCTGAGGAGGCAAGAAACGGCCTGATCGATACCTTCAGCCTGACGACCATCCAGGCCCAGGCCATCCTGGATATGCGGCTCCAGCGCCTCACCGGGTTGGAAAGGGACAAAATTATTACAGAATATGATGGGCTGCTCAAGGATATTGCCTGGTATAACGAGATTCTGTCAAGCGAGACCGTTGTCAAAGGCCTGATCAAAGATGAGCTGATAGAACTGGAAGAAGAATTTGGTGATGCCCGTCGTACGGTTATTGTGGAAAGCACGACCACCATCGGCATTGAGGATCTGATTGCCCAGGAGGATATGGTGGTTACCGTGAGCCGCACCGGGTATATCAAACGAAATCCGGTCAGCCTCTACGCCAGCCAGCACCGGGGCGGCAAGGGCAAGACCGCCATGGGAACCAAGAGTGATGATTTTGTGGAGCATTTGTTTGTGGCCTCCACCCATGCCACCTTTTTGTTCATCACGACCTTTGGAAAGGTTTATATGTCCAAGGTGTACGAATTGCCCATGGCAGGTCGGTCAAGTCTTGGCAAGGCCATTGTAAACCTTTTGAATTTTGATGAAGGGGAAAAATTGGCAACGGTTCTGACCGTGGATGAGTTTGTGGAAGGCAAGTATGTGGTCATGGCCACCAAAAAAGGGCGGGTTAAGAAAACCGACTTGATGGCCTATTCCCGGCGCAGGTCCGGCGGTCTTATCGCCGTTAAGCTGGCCGAGGGGGATGAACTTATCGCCGCTAGAATTACCGACGGGGACTCTGATATATTTTTGGGGTCTGAGGGTGGCAAGGTGATTCGGTTTCACGAAACCGATGTAAGGGCTACGGCCAGGGGCTCCATGGGCGTTCGGGGAATGCGCATTGATGAAGGGACCCGGGTGGTTGGAATGGAGGTGTTAGAAGACCAGGAAACACTGTTGACTGTGACGGAAAACGGATTTGGCAAACGCTCTTCGGTTGAAGAATACAGAACCCAGACCCGTGGCGGTAAAGGGGTGTTCTCCATCAAGACTTCCAAGAGAAATGGGCAAATGGTTTCCCTGGCGCTGGTGGGTGACAAGGATGAACTCATGATGGTGACGGACAAAGGCAAACTGATCAGAACCGCCATTGACGGGATTAATGTGATTTCCAGAAATACCCAGGGCGTTAAATTGATTAATTTGTCACCCAAGGAAACCCTGATCGGTATTGCACGACTTCCAGAAGGTGAAGCTGATGGAGAAGCCGACGGAGAGGAAAGTTGCGAAGAGGGACTGGAAACCAACGGACAAGCGGATGAAAACCAAGACCCGGTATCCAATGAAATAGAAGAAAATGATGACCAGGGAGACAAGGACGAATAGGGGAGAAGGACATAGGAAAAGGCTGCGGGAGAAATTTATAGCCGGCGGCCTTGCAGGTTTTCATGACTATGAAGTCATTGAACTGCTTCTCTCCTTGAATACGCCGAGAAAAGATTGCAAACCCAGCGCCAAACTGTTACTGAAACGGTTTAAAACCTTTCAGGGGGTTCTGGAGGCAAAGACGGAAGATCTTTGCCGTGTGGAAGGGGTCGGCAGGGTAAACAGCTTGGGAATTCTTCTCATCAAGGCCGTGGCCGACCGTTACCTCACCGCCAGAATACGCTTCAAGGATGTGGTCAAAAATTCAGAAGATTTGATGGATTATTTGAACCATATCATTGGATACAAGGCAAAGGAACATTTTGTCGGAATCTTTCTGGATGCTAAAAATCGGGTGCTGGCCTCTGAAATTTTATTTTCCGGCAGTCTGGCTTCGAGTTCGGTCTATCCCCGGGAGGTTATCATCCATGCCCTAAGGCACCAGGCCGCCGCCGTTATCTTTGCCCACAATCACCCTTCTGGGGATATCTCGCCGTCCACGAGTGATCATCAGATCACCAAAAAACTTGTGTTTGCCTTAAATAATGTGGGCATAATGGTTCACGAGCATATTATCACCGGAAGTCAGGGCTTTTTCAGTTTTGCAGAAAAAGGGTTGATATCAAAATTTAATAGTGAGTTTGAGCAAATTAATGACCAAATCAATGACCAAGTCAACGAATAAAGAACCCGATCTCCCGGAGTGCTTTGGCAATCTTGCAAAGGTATTTCCCATGGGAAAAAATGGGCTGCGCGAGACCCCGGAGGATTGTTTTTTTCATTGTCCGGTTAAGACCCGTTGCTTGAAACAGGCCATTGCCACCAAGGATGGGGTAAAGGTTGAAGAAGAAATTATTGAACGGAGCACCAAGGCCGGCGCCATGAATTTTTTTGAGCGGTGGTCCCGCAAAAAACAGCTTCACAAAAGGGAAATCGAAAAATAGCCATCAATTAATTTTTGGCAGGGAGGCAGGAATGAAGTCTGTTAGAGATATCGATGTGCAGGGGAAACGCGTGTTTGTCCGGGTGGATTATAATCTGCCAATGGATGAGAGATTAAATATTACAGATGATAACAGGATCAGGGCAACCCTTGACCAGATTGAATATCTTGTTGCCCGCAATGCCAAGATTATTCTGGCATCCCACATGGGAAGACCCAATGGGGTGAAAGATAAAAAATTGAGCCTGCTGCCGGCTGGCCAGCGTTTGGCCGAAATTTTGTCGCAAAACGTGTTGTTTGTTGACGATTGTATAGGCCAAGAGGTGGAACGAAAGGTCAATGCACTCGAGGATGGGCAGATCCTTTTGCTTGAAAATCTAAGATTTCACACCGAAGAAAAGAAAAATGATCCGGTATTCGCCAAAAAATTGGCCGATCTTTGTGATGTCTATATCAATAATGCCTTTGCCGTTTCCCATCGGGATCAGGCATCCATAACCGGCATTACAAAATTTGTCGCCCAGGCCTGTGCCGGGTTTTTACTTGAAAAAGAAGTCCAGTCCTACAAAAATTCGGTTGAGCATCCCAAAAAGCCCCTTGTCGCTATCATCGGGGGTGCAAAGGTTTCCAGTAAACTGGCAGCTCTTGAAAACATGCTCAATTTTGTGGATAAGCTGATCATCGGTGGTGCCATGGCCAATACGTTTTTAAAGGCCAAAGGGGTTGATACCCAAGGGTCAATGATTGAAGAAGATCTTTTAAAAATTGCGGGTGTCATTCTTGAAAAGGCAGATCAACGCGGCATAGAATTATTGTTGCCCAGCGATCTTATGGCGGCTGATAAATTTGATAAAGATGCCGCCACTAAAATAGTATCAATTGACAAGATCCCTGAGGGGTGGATGGCATTGGATATAGGACCTGAAACTGCAGATCGCTATGCAAAGGCGATCCAGGATGCCGGCACCCTTGTCTGGAACGGGCCCATGGGGGTGTTTGAAATGGAAAAATTTGCAATGGGTACAAAGGTTGTGGCCGATGCCATTGCAGGATCAACGGCATTTTCCATTGTGGGTGGCGGGGATACGGGTCTTGCTGCAAAACAATGCGGGGTGGCAGATAGTGTTAGTTATATCTCCACGGGCGGAGGGGCATTTTTGCATATGATGGAAGGGAAAAAACTGCCAGGGGTCGCTGCCCTGGAATAAAATTTGTCAAATAAAATTAACCACAAGGGAAGATGCCGTGAAATACTGCATGCAAAGAGAGTGTCTGAGTCGGGAAGCCCGATTGAGAAGGTCCTACTACCAGGTTTTGCGCGATGAGCTGGATCAGTTTGTCATTGGATACTCCCTTGTGGGGTCCTATAATAATTTTTTGCGCCTGCGAACACCCTATCCCTTTGTGGAGTTGCGGGAGCTCAAACCCAGGGCCAGAATTCCTTCAATGGAATTTGATGCCCAAAATTCATTTCTGATTATTTTCACTGAAGATTTTATTGACAAGAAACATAAAAAGTATATCCGGTATTTTGATGCCAACAAGACCACTAAAACCAATCTGCTGCGACACAAATATTTTCCGGATGTTGAAAATTTTGACCGGAGTTTCAAGTATTTTGAAACCAGTGAATTTTTTTCTTTGCTGCGGTCCCTGTTACCGGTGGATTATGCCCTGTTGATCCAGAGAAATCAGAGAGCAAAGGTGCAGTATGCCTTGACCCATTTCCACGTCCGGGTTGACTGGCCCATTGCCGATGCCTCTGAAACCCTTGCAAAGTATTTGCGGTATATTTCCAAAGATCTCTATGAAAAAGGGGATAAATACGCAGAAAATCTTCAAAAAAAGCTCTTTGAATATTATGGGGTTCCGGTGATGTCCGGTGGCAGAAGAACGGCTGCCATAGTTGCCGCTCAGTATTTTCGGCAGTTTGACGCAATTACCACCATCTATGTCTCTTCCAGCGAGTCTCGAAGCCTTTTGCGCATTGATGAAAAAGGGGTATCAAAATCTGTTCTGGTTAAATTATCCCTGGACCAGGTTAAGGTGCTTGCCGACCTGGCCCAAATTTCCCAAAATATTTTTACTAAAAATTATGTCATTGCAAGACAACGCCAAAGTTATGTCTGCATACTCAATGTGCGGTATGACCACACCAGTCACTCATTGCCTTCGGAAGGCGGCCGAATGCGGGAACTCAACTTTGAGACCAATTGGCTCACCGTGGCAGAAGAGCATATTCTGCCCAAACCTTCGGTGACAAAGTATGCCCCCATCCCCTATAAGATGATTTATGTATAGGCACTATATTTCTTTTAGCTTGGTATTTTTATGGACACTTATTTTCGATTTTAACAATAAAAGTGCTGTTGCGCCATAGAGTGTTGTGAGAAATGTCAAATGGATGACCTGGGGAAGAATCTGGTGAAAACTGGCTCCCATCTGGTTGAGAAGAATAAAGGCCTTGATGGCCGGCACCACCGGAATCACCTGCATCAGGGTATTTATGGGAACCGGAATGGCGGATGTAGGCCAGATAAATCCACAGGCAAAGACCAGGGGCATGGAGGTCAGCAGAACAATCAGTGTGACAAGCTCGCGCCTGGGCAGGACTGCACCCAGGCAAATACCCAAAAAGGAAACCGGCAGCAGGAAAATAAAATTCAGCAGGGCCAGGTCACCCACGGCAGCAAGACGCGGAATATCGTAGAACGCATAGGCCGGACCATAATAATAGAGGGAAAGCAGGGTATAGATACCTACAAAAATCATGGTTCTGACCAGCAGCAGGGCGGACGGAGAAGCGGTCTGCCAATGGGGTCTCTTTCCTTCCCGCAATTGTTCATTTTCACTGGCACCCATAATTCCCGCCCCCATGATCAGGGTCTGGTGGAGGATCAGGACAAATACAGCCGGAATCACATAATTAATATAGCCTTGGGTTTCGTTGAACAGGGCATGGAGGCCAAGGGGTACCGCGCTATATTGTTTTTGTGCCAATTCCATGGGCTGGCCTGACATCAGCAATTGTGTGACTTTTATTTCGGCGGACAGGGTCATACCTGCCACACTCATGCCTTCGAGTACCGTGCCAAATACCAGAAAATAACTGGCATCTCCGGCAAAGGCCAGGGTGGGCCTTTTGCCAAGGAGCAGATCCCGATAAAAATTTTCAGGTACAACCAGGATGCCGGCCAGTTTTTGTGCAATCATCTGTGCTTTGGCCTGGGCAAGAGATGCGGCCTCAGTTTGAATCTGAACCTGGGGCGTTGCGTCCACCATGCGCACAAGACGCCGGCTGAGCTGGCTATTATCAAGGTTCACCACCACCACCTGCTGCTCTCTGGGGACCTGGGAGGCATAGGGCAATGGATAGAGAAAACTATAAAAGAACACCCCGCCAAATACGGTCAAAAGGAGAGTGGAATTGGTGAAGATTCCGCCCAATTCCTTTTTGAAAAGCTGAAAGAAACTCACAATGCCTCCTTTACCCGGAAAGGGGTGCAAGATACCTTGACAGCCAGGATGCAGGCAGCCAGGCCGGGAAGGATAAAGAGGGCAAGATGGCCCAATTGCGGCAGGGAAAGCATCGCTGCTGCGCCATAATTAGCCTGGGCGATCTGGATATCAATATAATGACTGACCGGCAGAAGGCTGCGCCAGATCCTTGCCAAAAGTGTCATGTCGGTTACAGGAAAGGTAACCCCCATAAAAGCAAGCCCCGGTGCGCAATAGGCGGCAGCCATGCCGAGCCCCCGGGCAGCATCCCGGGAAAGAAAAAAAATGAGGGTGCCTGCGCACTGGCAGGCAAGCACGGTCATCAACTGGCAGAAAATCAGAAAACCAAGATGGCCGTGCATGGGCCAGCCAAGGACAACAAACATTGCCAGCAAAAATAGAATGCCATGGAGCCAGAACAGCAGGCTATAGGGTACTATCTTTTCAACAAGCGCACGGACAGGCCGGTCCTTGAGCCAGCCTGTCAACCCGTTTTCACGGTGCAACTCTGCTGCCATGGACAAAACCGTTGTTACCACAATAAATATCTGCCAAAGGGCCGGGATAATGGCAGAAACAAGAAACTGAGCATAATTGCTGTTGCTGTTAAAAAGAGGCGTTGCCTGAATATTGACAGGAACAGCGGCTGCCAGGGCCTGGTCCATGACAGGGGCATGTGAACTCAAGTGTTTCCGGGTGTCTATTTGGGCAATCGCAGTTGTGTGGGCCTGTGCGATGGCAGATTTGACTTGCTTGCCCATAAGAAGAAACTGACTGTTGAAAAAGGCCTCAACCGCTTGGGGGCGGCCCAGGATTGCATTTTTCTGTGTATCGGCAGAGATGATAAAAAGACCGTAGATTTTACCTCCGCGCATGGCCTTTACCCCTGCCAGGGCAGAAGGATAGTTTTTTGCAACTGCAATGGTGGGACTGGCATCATAGCAGCGGATCAAGGTGCGGGACAATTTGCTTTGATCTAGATCCACCACCCCAACGGGTAAATTTCGGGCCATTCCCTGGGAAAAAATGGCATAGATCATAACAAATAATAGGGGCGGCAGCCAGGTGACCAGGGATACGAGCCAGGGATCTTCGGCCAGCAAGCGCCATTCTGACACTCTTCTTGCCATTGTCATTGTTTGTCCATCATTGCGCCAGCAGCACCCCCATGCCAACCCGAAGGCCGTCAATGGGGGTGAGGGGCCGGGCTTCAATCTCAAAGGTTCGCATGTCAAACCCTTTTCGGGTATTGGTAGCGCGCCAGGTGGCAAAATCACCCATAACCGCAACATAACGGATGATGAAAGGATATTTTTTTTCTCCCAATGCCGGAATCTGAACTAAAAGTTTACTTCCTTTGGTGTATTGGCTGAGCATATCCTCTCTGATATGAAAAACAGCCCAGCAATCGTTCATATCCAGAATACTGACGATGGGAAAGCCCTGGGGGGCAAGTTCGCCGCTTTGCAGCAGAATTTGGGAAACTTCACCGTCATGCCAGGAGTGAATGCGGGTATCGGCCTCATAGGCCTCGACTTCGGCCACGGCACCGGCTGCCATTTTAGCCTTGCCTGCGGCCGCCCTTTTGGTCTCTTCCCTGGCTCCTTCCTTTGCCATGCGATAGAGTTGCAATGCCCCGTTTTCACTGAAACGGGCCGCCTGCATCCGGGTATAGACCTCATCTCTTTTTTGTTCGGGCATCACGCCGCTGTGATACAGATTTTCAATCCGCTGGTGGGTCTTTTCCAGGAGATCTGCAGCGGCTTTTGCCTGCTGCCACCTGTTCCTGGCCGCCTTTATTTCCTGGGATCTTGCTCCCTTTTGGGCCTTTTCTGACAGGGCATCCGCTGCATCCTGGGAGGCCCGGGCCTGGATCAGTTTTGCCTCTATTTCCGGACTATAAATGGTAAAGATGAGTTGTCCTTTTTTTACCAGGTCCCCCTTTTTTACCATTATTTTATCGATCCTGCCGGGCACCTTGGAGGAAATATTATACTGCTGGGCCTCTATTTGTCCCTGGACAATAACCGGTAGGGGCTGGTATGCCAGCCAGAAGCTGTAACAAAGCCAGCCCACCGCCGCTCCGCAAAATAGGACCAGAGCTGATATTTTCACGAATCGCATGGTTTAATCCTTTATTGAGCAGGTTTCATAATATTGTGTGAATTTATTGATTTGGCCGCTGATGGCCAACAGTTTTGCAAGTTCCATGACATAGGTGTAGGCGGCATGGGCCCGCTGAATTTTAACCCCTGCAACATAGAGTCTTGCATCCACCACATCAAGGGAGGTGGAAAGTCCCTGAACAAATGCTTTTTCCCGCAGCTCAACGGTTTTTTTAGCCAGCCGCTGACTCGAGGCCAGACCATCATACTCGGCAATGGCCTGTTCGATGAGGCGATAGGTCTTTTCCACACCAAGGGCAAGATCCTGCCGGGCCTGGGATCGCAGGGCAGCAACTTGTTCAATCCGGCTTTTGGCCGCCTTGACTTTATTGCTGCGGCCGGAACGATCTATCAAGGGAAGACTGACAGAGATGCCGACAAACCAATCTGGCATCAGGTCTGCGGCAAGGGAATCTTCTTTATAGAGGTTGTAATTTCCGATCAGGGCAACCTCTGGATAATATTTGCCTTGTTCGACTTTGACCAGTCCTGTGGCCATTTCTTCCTTTGCATCCAGAATTCCAAGTCCGGCATACCCATTAAGGGTTTCTTGGGTAACGGTTTCAAGCAAAGGAAGGCTGCGATTAACAAAGAGCCCTGTGGTGGGCCGGGCCGTTGTCTTTTCCTGGAGAAACCGGGTCAAAGCGGCCTGGGTAATGCCCAGATCATTGGCTGTCTTTTGCCTGTCCACCCTTGCCTTGTCATAGGAGGCCTCGGCCTGAAGTCTTTCAACCTCGGCAATTTGACCGTTTTCCACCAAAAGGCAGGCATGTTCAAGATGTAGTTGCAGACTCGCTTCCACTTCAACCCGGGCGGCAAGAACTTGGCCGGTCAGAACGGCGCCGAAATATCGCTGGCAAAGGGTCTCAAATTGACTATCAACTTTTAATTCACGCTGCTGCAGCGCCTGGTCAACCGAGGCGTTGGCTATTTCCTGGGCCGCCGTTATCCGACCGCCCGTATATAGCGGCCACAGAAGGCTCACCGAACTGTTGCTGATATTTTTGTCACTGATGGTTGAGGTGAGGCCTGCAGATGTTATGCCCGTGCCTTGTAACATTTTGGAAATAACAAACCCGGCCCGATCACCCGCCGGCATGCTGTCAAAAATGGCATCCGGACCCAGGGTGATATCCTCATCAAGGCGCAGATACCCGCCGGAAAGATTGACCTGGGGCAGGTACAGATTCCGGGCAGCACTTTGCTGATAAGCAGCATGATCCATATTGGCCTGTTCCGCCTTTAAAACATGGCTTTTTTGGCGTACCTGCTGCCAGGCAGAACTGAAATTAAAATCCGAGGCTGACACTGGCGTTGCCTGGGTGATCCCTGCCAGAAACACCATCACCGAAAAAATTGTTTGAAAATTAGGTGTTAAAAACGCTAAAATACGTCTGAAAATTTTTTCTACATTCAACCGCTGCCCTTCCTTTCTCAATATGATTGCCGTCCAAAGTTTAAGCGGACAAGATATCATACCCTATTGAAAAAACAATTGAAAAAAGTAAGCCCGGGGACCGTTTGACCGTCTTGTTAGCTTACCGGTTTTAACTATAATTTTTTCAACATGGCGATTTCATCACAATTGGGAAAACTGACGCACCCGATACAGTCAGACCAGACCTTGATGGGCAGCTCTTTTTTGTCAATAATACTGAATCCAAATTGCTCAAAAAAAGTCGGCCGATAGGTAAGGGTAAAGAGATCTTTTATTTTAAAGAAAAACGCTTCCTGAATCGTCCGTTCCGCAAGCGTTGTACCGATGCCCTGGCCAGTGTGTTCCGGAGCGACTGCCAGAGATCGAATCTCGGCCATACTTTCCCAGCAAAACTGCAAGGCGCAACAGCCCACTATTTTTTTTGTTTCAGGATCTTCAAATACCCAGAAATCTCTCAAATGATCATATAATTTGCTCAAAGGCCGGGCCAGCAGTTCTCCTTTTTTATGATACAAATGTAACAGGGCGTGTATATCATTTACGTCATTTAATACTGCTTTTCTTATCATCGTTTATCCTTTATTTTAATCAATGCCCTTACTGCGACAGAATCGCTTTGGGAAAGAATCTTGCCTGTATTGGGGTGGATATATATCATTTTGGTCCCATCCGGTATATCAAAATATTGTACGGGTTTGTCTTTAAGAAATGCTTTCATATAAGCAATCCAGATTGGCAAAGCGGCCCTTGCACCGGTTTCATAAGGCCCCAGCGTTGTTGCGTCATCGTTTCCCACCCAAACTCCCAGGGCAATCTGTGGGCTTATTCCAATGAAATTAGCGTCTTTGCAATGATCAGTGGTTCCGGTTTTACCGGCAATATCTTTTTTTATGTGACGTGCTCGTTTCCCGGTTCCTTCAACGATAACCGCTTTGAGCATATCGACCATTATGGCTGCATCCTGCCGGGACATGATGGATTGGCGATTGATTGAATTTTGGAAAATGATTCCCCCTGCATCCATGATGCGGACGATGGACGAAGGCGTCACCTGGATACCCTTGTTTGCAAAGGGAATATAGGCAGCTGTCAATTCCAGCAGGGAAACTTCAGCGGTTCCCAGTGCAAGGGATAAATAGGGGGGCAGGGGGGAGCTGATCCCTGCCTTTTGCGCGAATTCAATGACCGCTTGGGGCTTGATGTCTTCAAGCAGTCTTACCACGGGCGTGTTTTTGGATAGGGCAAGGGCTTTTCGAAGGGTCATCTCTCCTGCATAATTGTGTGAGAAATTTTTTACCTCCCATCTTTTACCTTGTCCCTGGGGATAGCTTAAGGGGGCATCCAAAAGGGTTTGGTCTTGGGAATATCCCATCCCCAGGGCTGTGGCATAGACAAAGGGTTTAAAGGCGGATCCGGGCTGTCGTCTGGCTTGAACAGCTCTATTGAATTGGTTTTTGTCAAAGTTGGTTCCCCCCACCATGCTGAGGATACCGCCTGTTCGTATATCGATGGCAACCAATGCTGCCTCAGGTGCAGGGGATTTCATCCCCTTTTTTTTCATTCTTCGCTTAAGGCGCTCTATCTGATTGTTGACAGACGCCTGGGCAATGACTTGTAGTTTCAAATCCAGGGTTGTATAAATATCCAGCCCATTTGAAAATCCCGAGGTCAGTCCTGGATGGGATTTTAAAATGTTTTTCAGGTATGCCACAAAAAACGGGGCAGGGGTATGGGGTGCTGTCCTGGGCTTGATGGAAACAGGCTCCTGGTTTGCAAGGGTTTGGGCCTGAAGGGAAATGATGTTGGCCAGGCGCATCTGTTTTAAAATAATGGCGCGTCTTTTTTGGGCAAGAAGGGGATTGTTAAGGGGAGAATAGACACTGGGTGCTTTGGGCAGTCCGGCAATAAGCGCTGCTTGTCCAAGGGTTAAATCACTTACAGACCTGTCAAAATAGGTTTTAGCTGCAGCCTCAACCCCATAGGCCCCGGAACCCAGGTAGACAAGATTTAAATAGAGCTCAAGAATTTCATTTTTGGTATATCGACGTTCTATTTGGACCGCCAGTATGGCTTCCCGGATTTTTCGGATAATTGATTTTTCCGGGGATAAAAATAATGTTTTTGCCAGTTGCTGGGTCAGGGTGCTGGCCCCTTGTTTGAACCCCCCCATCTTGATATCCTGCACAAGCGCCCGCAAAATTGCCTTGAGATTAACGCCTGAGTGGTTAAAAAAATTTCTGTCTTCCGTGGTAATCAGGGCATCAATTAAGGCCTTCGGGATTTTATCAATGGATACGGGAAATCGTTTTTCAAGATAGAACCGAGTAATCACCTGATTGTCCGCTGAAAAGACGGTTGTGACCGAAGAGGGCTTAAACAATTTTAAATGGTTGATTTCAGGCAGATCATATGCAAGCCCCAGGAAAGACCCCATTAAAAGTCCTGTAAGGATGCCGAAAAAGGCAATAAAAATAAAGGTCCGTTTTATGGAGGAAGGCATTAGGGGGCCAGAAATCGAGTGATCGCTTGTTTGAAATCATTATCTGTAAATGGTTTATGAAGGATGATATTGATTCCGGATTTTGTCAGAAGGGTGTCATCTACCCGCATGTCACCCTTCTCTTCTTCTACAAAATCGCTTTGGGTTGTGATCATGAGAACCGGCACCTGTTGACGGGTAAATTTTTTCCGGATTTCCCGGGTAAGTTCTAGGCCACTGATGTTGGGCATGTTCAGGTCTGTGATGACCAGATCCGGTTGGGTGGCAAGAATTTGAGGAATGGCATCTTCAGGACGATCAAAGGTCTGGGGGATAAATCCCAGGGCCGTTAATTTGTTCTGGTAGAGTTTGAGCATCATTTTTGAATCATCCACCACAATTATTTTGGCCGTGTTTGTGGAAGCGATTTCCGGGGGGGCCTTTGTGGTAATCCGGGGGGCAAATTCTTTTTTCCCAAGACTGTGCATTTTTTTCAAAAAGAATTTCCGAGTAGCAGGATCCGCATTTTGGGTGATGTGTTGTTGGGCAAGGTCCAGGAAAGTTTCTTCTTCCACAAGGAAATTAAATATATTTTCGGACGCTGCATCAATGAGGGCTGAAACTGCATTTTGAGCATCAACGGATCCGGCCCGGACAATATTTTTAAGTCCCGCAACCAGGGGCTTGGACAGGTTCCTGTCTATGGCCCTGGCTGCAGACATTCGAACCGCCTCAACCGGATCCTGTAATCCCTGGGCCAGACACATGGCTGTTTTGGGGGAGGGAATCCTTTCCATGGCCTCATAGGCTGCCTGACGGATATTGGCATCCTTGGGCTGGGTATTGATGATATCCAGTATGGGAATAATGGCCGCTGGATCCCCAATATATCCCAGGGTGGTAATCAGGTGAACCAGATAATCTGCCTGGGCATTTTTAAATGCCCGGGTAAGAATGGGGGTGGATTTGGTACCCAGTTTCAATAATTGATCTATGGCAGTATCCCGGACAATGGTGATGGATGAACTTAAAAGAGAGGTCAGCTGCTCAAGGGCGTAAAGATCCTGCATTTCAGCCAGGGCTTCCACTGCCAGTTTATTGGTTTGCGCATCTTCCCCAAGGAATCCCATGATCCGGTCAACCGCATCTTGGTTACCGGTTTCTGATATGGCAAAAATGGCTGCTTTTTTGACCTCGCGGTCAGGGTGAGCTGTCATGTGCCCAAAGGTATCAAGTGATTCCGGCAGCCTGAGGGTACCAAGGGACTGGATGGCAGCCCCAAGGATTTGAGGATCCTTGTCCGTGGATATAATCTGTTTTAAGATGGGGGCTGTCTCCATCAATGAGAGCTCTCCAGCCGCTTTTAAAAACAGGAGTCTGGCCTTTTTTTCGTTTTTTGTAATATAGGCAATGACCAGTTCGGTATTCCCGTATGCCTTGTCAAGAATGAGCTCGTACAGGGCTTCCTGTATTTTTGGATCGGAAATTTCAATTTTGGTCAGGTATTCAAGAAGGGGGAGTACAACCTGTTCAGATCCCTTGGCAAGTTCTGCCATGGCTTTTTTTTGAACATCTGTGCTGATGATGGAATCAGCGGCAAACTGAAGCAGTGCTTTGGCTTTTACAATATCTTCCTGATTGAGACAAAAAATCAGCTCGGCAATAAAATTTTTGTCAAAATCTTCAGGGGTGGTGGAACTCATGGGCAAGACCTTTGTTATGGTTTAACCTGGTGTTATGGTTTGAACTGGTAAAAAATCGAGTTGAGATATTTATTGGATACATAGAGATCTGTGTCGTTTACAAGGGATTCTGTGGAACCGATGAGAAGGTAGCCATCCGGTTCAAGAACCTTGGAAATATTTTGATAAATCTTTCTTCGATCCTGAGTGGTAAAATAGATCATCACATTTCTGCACAAAATGATATCAAATTTGCCCATGCCCATAAAGGGTTTCATGAGATTCATTTTTTTAAACTGGACCATGGCCCGGAGTTCATCCTTGATTTTATATCGGTCTTCATGTGCATCAAAATATTTGTTCAAACGACCGGGATCAAGCCCCCTGGCCACCTCAAATTTGTTATACAGACCGTAACTGGCCTGGGCAATTGCCGCATCGGATATATCCGTTCCATAGAGTTTTATAGTATAATCTCTAGACGTGACCCCCATTTCAAGCAGGGTCATGGCAATGGAGTATATTTCCTGGCCAGTTGAGTTAGCAGCGCTCCACAGCCGAAGGGTCGGTTTTAAAGCAGTGTTTTTTGAGGATCGCTTATCAATGAGATCCGGAAAAATTTTATGTTGCAATAACTGAAACGGAGATTTGTCCCTGAAAAAATAGGTTTCATTGGTTGAAATAGCATCTATGATTTCATTTTCTAATTCTTTTTTAAAATCAGATTTGGCCTTTCTCAGTAATTCCACATAGGATCCATATCCCAGACGGTTGAGAATCGGACCCAGACGGGTTTCCAGCAAATATTCTTTGCCCACATCAAGTGCAATCCCTGATATATCCAGAATATATTTAGAAAAATCTTTAAATTCGCTTGGCGTTACTTTAATTTTTGTCATAGATTTAGCTTGGTATAAATAGGTGTTACGGGTTAGGAAATAACGGTTTTGAGAATTTCATTCGCTATTTTATCCAAAGGAGCGATCACATCGACAATACCCGATTCAATGGGCGCTTTTGGCATGCCAAAAACCGTACAGCTCTCTTCATCCTGGGCAATGACATGGCTGCCATTTTTTTTCATTTGGGCAAGTCCCTTTGAACCGTCAGACCCCATTCCGGTCATGATTACGCCTGTTGCGCGGCCCACATAGTGCTGGGCAATAGATCGGAACAAATAGTCCACCGATGGTTTGCAGCTATTTTCCGGAGGATCGTCTGTTATCTTTATTTTTCGGGAAAGGCCGTCCTGGCCTGCCACAATTTTCATTTGCTTTCCACCCGGGGCAATCAGAACCCGGCCGGGAATAATGAGATCTCCATCTTCGGCTTCCTTGATATCCAGCTGGCTCTTGTTGTTCAGGCTGTTGGCCAGGGAGGCTGTGAACATGGGCGGCATATGCTGGACAATGAGGATGGGGGCTTTAAAATTGCCGGGCAGCATGGGAATCATCCGTGTCAGGGCATTGGGGCCGCCGGTGGAGATGCCAATGCCGACGATCTCGGATTTTGTTTTTCTGAGACGTTGAACCTTGGTGTCAGGCGCCGTGGGGTGTCTCTGGTCGGCCCGTTTTATGGGGGCCATCCTAGGGCGAAGGCCAAGTCGGGTTGTTTTTTTGCGTTTCAAGGCGGTGACAATGGGTTCGATCGCCTGTTTTACCTTGAGCATATTATCGGCCATTGTACCGGCATCGGGTTTGGGAACAAAATCAAAAGCCCCCAGTTCCAGGGCCTTGATCGTCATTTCGCTGCCTTCCCGGGTCAAGGTGGACAGCATGATGACCCTTGGAGGGGAGGCGTGCTGCTGGAGTTCCTGGAGCACCTCAATTCCACTCATTTGCGGCATTTCAATATCAAGGGTCACTAAATCGGGTTTTAACGTGTTGATTTTGGAAAGGGCAATTTTCCCATTATTGGCGGTCCCCACCACCTCCACCCCGGGTATTGCTTTTAGAACATCCCCCACAATTTTTCTGTAGACAATGGTGTCATCTACCACCAGTACTCTTAGAATCCCCATTAGTCTTTGAGAACCTCATCGATGTCCAAAATTCCGATTAGCTGGGTTTCTGTCTTTAAAACACCCTGGAAAAATTTTCCCTTTGCACCGCCTATATTCGATGGTGCGGGTTCAATATCATTTTTTTGCGCCAGAACCACGTCGCTGATTGAGCCAACCAACAGGCCAATGTGTTCATCATCGGAATTTACAATGATATTCCGGTTGTCTTTGTCTTTGTTAACCGGATCAAGGCCCAGTTTTTTTCCCAGATCAATAATGGTTACGATTCTTCCCCTTAGGTTTAAAATCCCTTCCACATAATCAGACGCCTGGGGTACTTTGGTAATTTCAAAGTTTTTGTTTATCTCTTGTATGTTTAGAATATCGATGCCACAAAGTGCTCCTCCAACATAGAAGGTGGCAAACTCAATATCTTTAGAAGCGCTGTCTTTATTCATCTCTGTCATTTGTTTCTCCTTAGAGGGTGAAAAAAAAAAGAAATTAGGATAGATTCAGGTGTTTCCGAACCGTTTTCATCAATTTTTCCCTGTCCAACTTGATTTGATAGTCATCAATCCCCACGGTTTTACCCTTTTCAATATGTGCCTCACTTGCCAAAGACGTTAATGCAATAACCTTGAGGTGAGCGTATTCTGGATTCTCTTTAATTCGTTTGGTGAATTCAAATCCATCCATGTTCGGCATTTCAAGGTCCGTAAGAACCAGGTCAATTTCGTCAACCCGTTCCTTTAGCAATTCCCAGGCAATCAGCCCGTCTTCCGCTTCAATAACCTTGAATCCGTCTTCTTCTATGAATCCTTTGACCTGGTTTCTGAAAAAAGCAGAATCTTCAGCAAAAAGAATTATTTTTTCTCCGTCTTTGGCCATTTCTGCGGCAACGTTTGCTTCCTGGACAAACCAATCCGGGTTCAATGTTTTGATCATCTCAAAAATATCCACTAACAAGGTGGTATGTCCATTGATGATCATGGACCCGCTGATTGCTGTCTGCTTTAGGGTTGATGGATCAATATCCAGGGATAGTTCCATGGCATCTATCGGTGGGGTTACCATGAGGCCAAGTTCTCTGTCTTTTACTTTGAAGACAATGACTTCCTGCTGTTCTTTTTGGGACAAGGGACTGAAATCAGCCACCTGGGCCAGCTCGTACAGGGGCAATGCCCCGCCTCTGTACTGAACCACTTTTTTGTTACCAATCTGTTCGATGTCAGAGGTCTGTATCCTTTCTATCCGTTCAACAAGATTAAGGGGGGCTGCAAAATGTTCTTTTTCGCCGTTTTTAAAGGTTAGCAGGGCCACCTGATCCTTTGCAGCGGCAGCGGCAGCTTCCGCTGCCTTGGCGACCTGGCCAGCTTCAAATATGGTAGAAAGGTCTGCCATTTGGGCAAGATTTGAAATGTCAAGGATCAGGGCAACCTTACCATCACCCATAATGGTGGCACCAGCATAGGCAGCACATTTTTTCAGGTGGCGTCCCACAGGCTTGACAACAATTTCTTCTGAATCATGTAATTGATCTACAATCAGGCCGTACTTAAAGGCACCGGCTGAAACAACGGCAATGTTAATGGCGCTGGCGGCATGGTAACGCCTGTCTTTTTTTTCCCTTTCAACAGGGGGGGCATCTGGTGCATCGGATAAGGCGTCTTCTGTCGTCAAATGGTGTTTGGAACGCCGATCAGCTGTGCTTTCTCTCCTGTCACGATGCACTTTCTTCCCTTTGGAGTCTGTATATGTTCGTTCAATACCAAGCATTTCCGACAGATTCAATAAAGGAAGCAATTCTCCCCTCAGGCGAACAACTGCTGCATCGCCGACGGTTTCAATTTTTTCTTTTACCTGGGCAGCCGGGATCCTGAGCAATTCATTCAGGTTTACCTGGGGCAGGGCATAGCGTTCATTGCCCACCGAGGTGATTTGGCTTGGGATAATGGCCAGGGTCAAGGGGAGTTTAATCTGAATAGTGGTCCCCTGTCCGGGGGTGGAATCCAGTTCTATGATGCCCCCAAGGGTTTCAATATTGGTAACCACCACATCCATGCCCACCCCTCTGCCGGACACATCCGTCACTTCTTTGGCCGTTGAAAAACCGGGCAGAAAAATCAATTCCATCTTGTTTTTTTCTGACATATCCGCCACCTGCTGCTCGGTTACAAGGCCCTTGTCAATGGCTGACGCTGAGATTTTTTCCGGGTATAACCCTTTCCCGTCATCTGAAATGACAAGATTCACCTGACCCGCCTCGTGAAAGGCTTTCAACATAATGGTACCCGTGGGCTGCTTGCCCATCTGTTCTCTTTCCAAGGGGGTTTCGATTCCATGGTCAACTGAGTTTCGAACCAGATGGGTTAAGGGGTCATTTATGGATTCGAGAATGGTTTTGTCAAGTTCAACATCTTTACCTTCGATTTCAAGTTCAATGGTTTTGCCCAGCTGCTGGGAAAGGTCCCTTACCACCCGGGTGAATTTATTAAGAATATTGGCGATGGGCTGCATCCTCGTTTTCATGATCGCTTCTTGAAGTTCAGAGGTGATCATATCTATTCTCTGCCCAGACACTTCAGTTGCTTTTGAATTGGAAGAGTTGATTCCCTGAAGCAATTGGTTCCTGCTTAAAACGAGTTCTCCAGCAAGATTCATGAGGGTATCAAGGAGCCCCACATTGACCCTTAACGATGTCTGGGTCTTTGCAGCGACCTGAAGATCTTTTTCAACAGGCTTGACAGTTTCCTTTGCTATCTTGCCGACCTCTTTGGGAGGTGCCGCCGGGGAGGCTGCCTGGGCGACGGTGGTTTTTGGTGCCGGGGGGTCGAGAACCGTTTGGGGGGGGCTTGCTGTTTTTTCTTGTTGTATCAGAACTTCCGGTTCTGCTTTGCCTGCCAAGGCCATTGACTGGGGGACTACTTCAATTGCTGATGTAGAAACAATCATTTGATCTGTGATGGCATGGATATATCGTTTGTTGATATCAAAAAGCGTCTCGGTCATATCATACTCGATGATGGAGGCAAAAAGAACTTGAAACGGAATCCTGCTTGGAACGGCCGTATCGTCAAGTGTACCCACCGAGTCAAAGTCAATCCTGGAGTCAATAATGGTTCCGGTTTTCTGGAGACTGTTCAAAACTTCAATGGGATTTTTCCCTTTGCGTTGAATATCATTGATTAGATCATACTCAACCAGAAAGAGATTTTTTCCTTCAGCTTTGTACTTTTCAATTTCATAAAGGGAAACCTGTTGAAAAATTCTACCGTCCTGGAGAACAATATTAATCACTTCAGAAACCATGTCCTGCTGCGTTTCCGGCAGGGATGACTTTGTTATATTTTCCAGGGCTGCGATATGGTCAGAAACATCAACATCATTGCTGGTTTCAATGTTCTTTAACAGAGTCTCAAGTTTATCAAAGCCTTTTAGGAGAACAGAGATTCTGGTTGAGTCGGGTATGAGTTCGTTGGTTCGAATCAGACCTAGTACATTCTCGAGGTGATGGGACAGGTCTTTTATAGTCGTCAGTCCCATAAACCCAGCTCCGCCTTTAACAGAATGGGCCGCCCTGAAGACATTGTTCACTAGGTCCAGGTCTATGTTTTCTCCGGCTTCTTCAATGGTCAAAAGATCACTTTCAATATCGCCAAGATGATCCAATGATTCTTCAATATACATTTGCAGGGTTTCGTCGTCTTCAAACATATTTAATCTCCCGAAAGGTTTATTCTCGAAATGGTAAAAAAATTTTGATTGCTATATAATTTACAAAAAATCGGATAGAAAGTCAAATTAAGAATAGGCGGGCGTATTTATATTTTCCGAATGATATCGTTGGGCTGGCAATGATGCGCAAACTCCATTATCGCCCGGGTGTTTGGTTGGGCGTTTTCAATGGGATTCTGATCTGGGTCGGATAATTCCAATATATCGGATTTCATGGCCGGTTCTTTCGGGGTGAGGATTTCGATCCGGTCATTTCTATTGATTTTATTTCGGATTTCAACGAGAAAGCGGTTCCCCTCTCCCTTTACACTTGCCAGAACCTTGCCAATAAAACTGTGGATTTTTCCCTGGTGGATGTTCTCATAATTGGGTGCTTGCTCCTCTGGGTTGCCAAAATAAAATCCAGTGGAATAGGCCCTGTGATACACCTGAAAAAGTTCTCTTCGCCATTCTTCTGTGACCCTATATCCTTGTGGGTTCGCCATATAGGCGTCAATGGCATTCCGATAGGTTTTTACCACCGATGCCAGGTAGTTGATACCTTTCATCCTGCCTTCGATTTTCAATGAGGAAATCTGGGCACCGATTAAAGCGGGAATATGGTCAATCATGCACAGGTCTTTTGAATTAAAGATGTATGCCCCCCTGGAATCTTCCATCAATGGATGAAATTCATTGGGCCGTAATTCTTCAACCACTGCATATTTCCATCGGCAAGGATGGCTGCAAAGACCTCTATTGCTGTCTCTGTTGCTTAAAACATTGCTGAGCAGGCATCTGCCGGAATATGAAATACACATGGCGCCATGGATAAAGGTCTCGGTCTCTATTTGGGCATTTTGGGCTATCTCGCTAATCTCATCTAAGGATAATTCCCTGGCCAGATTTACGCGCTTAACCCCGAGTTTCTGCCAAAAGAGGGCGGTATTGAAATTAGTTGTATTGGCCTGGGTGCTCAAATGAATATCAATGTGGGGAATGATCTCCTGGGCCAGCATGATAATCCCGGGGTCTGATATGATGATGGCGTCGGGTTGGATTCGCCCTATCTTTTCCAAAAATGTTCTGATTTTAGATTGTTCGTGGTTTCTTGAATAAATATTACAGGCCAGATAAACTTTTACATTGGCATCATGGGCAGTTCGAACTGCTTCCATCAACTCTGAGTCCGTGAAATTTCCTGAAAAATTTCTAAGACTGAAATCTTTTCCAGCAAGATAAATTGCATCTGCTCCGTAGTGGATGGCAATTTCAAGTTTTTCAAAATTTCCAGCCGGTGCGAGTAATTCCGGTTTGATTATTTTATGCGGCATTTTTTTTTGCTTGTGGTGCCCCCGGCAAGAATCGAACTTGCGCACATGGATTAGGAATCCAATGCTCTATCCACTGAGCTACGGGGGCATATTTTATTCTATTTTGAGTTTTTGTCCGGGAAAGATCTTACTTCTTTTGTCGAGACGATTCAAGGCCAAAAATCGATTTAAGTTCATATTATGTCGTTTGGCAATTAAAAAAGGGCTGTCCCCTGATTGGACCTTATAGGTGCTGGTGCCTTTTTTTGATACAAACTGGTCATTGGGGGTTATATACAGAATTTGTCCTATGTGCAGATTGGTATTGGGTAATTTGTTAACTGCCATAATCTGTTTGGTGGTTGTGGAAAACCGATTGGCAATAATCCATAAATTATCGCCGCGGTTGACTTTGTAGCGGATTGGTTTATCGTGGCTGCGCCCTTTGATATTTTTTGCCTTGGCAATAACTACATTGCCTTGATATTGCCGACTGGGGATTTTTAATACTTTACCGGCATAGATTCTATGGGTTTTAGAGATATTGTTTGCACGGGAAATGGTCGAAACCGAAGTTTTGTATTTTCTGGAAATACCTGACAAGGTCTCCCCTTTTCTGACCCGATGGTAAACATACATTGGCGGAGGAGAATATGTGGTTTTGATGTCGTCCAGTTTGCCCAGAAAAATAGATGCTTTTTCTTTTGGGACCTTTAGCTGATATGTTTCTGGCGGGAGCAGTGCATGTCGCAGTTCCGGGTTTAATTTAGTCAGCAATTGAGGGCTAATATCAATTGCCTTGGCAATATCCTTTAGTCGGATCTGTTTTTTTATAGCAAAAGATTCATATTCCAGAGGGAGCAGGGGATTCTTGATTTCCATATTGTATTTTTTTAGGTTGTTTACAATATGAAGGGTTGCCAGGAATCGGGGAACATACCGGGAGGTTTCCCGGGGAAGGTTCTGGTGCAGATCCCAAAAATTGTCCAGGTAGTTGATCTTTTGACGGCGAATGGTTCGAAGGACTCTATATTCTCCACAGTTATAGGAAGCAAGTACCGTTGTCCAGTCTCCAAAAAGATTATGAAGCTCATCTAAATAAGCAATGGCGGCAATGGTTGATTTTTCAGGATCCATGCGCTCGTCAATGTAATGATTTCTTTTGAGGCCGAATTTATGGCCGGTGGAGGGTATGAATTGCCATAGTCCGAGTGCTCTGGCAGAAGAGAGGGCGCGCAATTTAAATCCGCTTTCGACCAAGGGGAGCCAGGAAAGTTCTTCAGGCAGGCCGGCTTTTTTTAATTCCTGAACAATATAAGGCCTATAGCGAGCTGCCCTTTCCATGGATTGGATGAAAAACCTTCTTTCCGGGCCGGTAAATCTTTTTATTTCGGCTTTTACATAGGCATTCATGGTTATGGGGATTTCATCATGTTGTCCGGTTAAAACGATTTGCCGGGAGGCATAAATTTCAAGAATCCGTTTGGAGATCAGATACCGAACATCCTCTTTTTGCTGGCTCAGATCATGGGCGGCAGTGTGATCTATTCCAAGGATCAGAAAATAAGCAGAATCAAGGTTGTTGAGTGCCTCGTCGAGGTTACCTTCTTCCCACATTCCCTGGGCATAGTTACAAAGTTCCAGGGCCTGGTCGATTCTGTCCTGACCTGTTTCTTTGGACTCTTCTTTGTCTTTGCCTTGTATGGATTTGTCAGTTGGATCGGCCTTGAGGTCGGTTTCCTTACCGGCATCCATGTTAAGCGCCTCAGGCGTTAGGGAACCATTGTCGGCAACTTTGGTGCCAGATTGAACGGGGGTAGCAGAATTTAGATTAGCTTGCTGGCAACTTGCCGATAAAAAGAGGGTAAATATAATAACAGCTAGCCTTTTATATGTCATTTTTCTCCTGTGACCTAAGGGGTTATCTCAATAATATAGGGCACTAACTAATAGATTTCACTGGCCTTGTCAATAGAGGCCGGGTGTTTTTAGGGAAGGTAAATGAATTCTGAAAAGAGTTCCCTTGGTTATTTTAAGAAAAGCTTGAGTAAACAAGGTCTTTCCTTTATATTAGATAAATTGTTCTTGAGTCTTTACTTTAAACGAATCTTTTGAGCGAAAATTATTTGGTTTGGCAAATGAATTGAAAAGAACAGAGGATATAGGGGCAAATTAAAGGTTTTATGTTATCTGTCGGTCTTAATCGTTCGAAATCGGATGAGACAACCTTAGACTGTAGTTGATAAACTTGAAATGTCCTGATATATTCTGCCGGTCTTTTCGATGTGACGAAGTTGTCGCAGTTTTTAAGATAAGCCGATATAGCTCAGTTGGTAGAGCATCTCACTTGTAATGAGAATGTCCTCCGTTCGATTCGGGGTATCGGCTCCAGAAATGCTTTGGTGGGGTTCCCGAGTGGTCAAAGGGATCAGACTGTAAATCTGACGGCTCAGCCTTCGGAGGTTCAAATCCTCCCCCCACCACCAAAAGTATTGTGTAGGAGATCTTGAGTATGATGGATCGTTACTACATAGTCGATTTTGGTTGATTGACTATAATAAATGATTGATGCGGGAGTAGCTCAGTTGGTAGAGCTTCAGCCTTCCAAGCTGAATGTCGCGAGTTCGAATCTCGTCTCCCGCTCCATGCAAAAGTTCTCTTGTAAGTTTAATATTTTGTTCGGTTGAATCAAAGCCCATGTAGCTCAGTTGGTAGAGCGCTTCCTTGGTAAGGAAGAGGTTCACCAGTTCGACTCTGGTCATGGGCTCCACAACAACGGCATTGGGAACTTAAGGGAATGGCTGGAAAAAAAATTGAGCGAACCAAATTTCAAGTGAACATCGGCCCCGCTGGCGATATTGATCATGATGAAATTACCCTTGGGACCGCAAATACAAAGCATGCCGCAATGAAATGTGGTGATGCTTTTGTTTCGTTTGATGAGACAGTTGTTTTTTTGAACAAATGTGTTATGGTAGATGGTGCAAAATCGGGTGCCCTTACACAGAATATAAAATTTAAAGCAGAAATGTGTGCACTCAGCAGGAAAGAAGGGGGCGGTAAACGTCTTTTTTTAGTGGATACAGGCCTTAAATTTGTTTAGAACAACCGATGCTAAAGGCGTTTTGACGCCTGACGAGGGTGTGAAAATGATCATGCCCGGTGATAATACAACCATCAATGTTGAGTTGGTAGCGCCCCATTGCAATGGAAAAGAAATTGCCTTTTCCGATTAGGGAAGGTGGCCGTATGGTCGGTGCCGGTGTTATCGGTGAAATCGTTGAATAAATACCAAGGGGTTTAACAGTGGATAGAGTACTTATTGCTCTTGCATGCACAGATTGCAAGAGGCGGAATTATACAACGACAAAAAACAAGCGGTCAACTCCAGACAAAATTGAGTTTAAAAAGTACTGCAAGTTTTGCAATAAACATGTGTTGCATAAAGAGACCAAGATTAAATAATCAGGATAAAATAATTTAAGTTTGCAGGTCAGTAGCTCCAATTGGCAGAGCTCCGGACTCCAAATCCGGCGGTTGTGGGTTCGACTCCCTCCTGACCTGCCAAATTTTTTTAATCTTTGATTCAGCTGATTGGCGGAATCAAAGGCAGATCCAGGAGTTTTATGTCACGGATACAGAAAAAAAAGCCTTTTGGTGAAAAGAAAAAAAAGGACGTCGATTCGGAAGGAATAACGGATGCAGGCACCAAGCTTTCTGGGTCCAAACCGGCGGCACCTATGGGGCTGCAGAAACAGGAAAAAGCAATCGTCGAGGGAAAAATGGGTGAGCCCAATTTTTTTCAACGCGCAATTGAATTTTTCAGGGAAGTCAAAGTTGAGTTGAAAAAGGTTACTTGGCCGACGCGTAAGCAAACAACTGGGACAACTATAGTAGTGATTATCTTTGTTTTTGTTGTGGCCGCTTTTCTTGGGCTTTTTGACTATGGTCTTTCCAAGCTTGTTCAGGTTGTCCTTACATAGATTGAGGAAAATAGCATGTCTCTAAAATGGTACGTTGTTCATGTATACTCTGGTCATGAGCAAAAAGTAAAAGTAGCTTTGGAAGAAAAAATTGACGCTTCTAAGCATCCTGAGAAATTCGGGGATATTCTGATCCCAACCGAGAATGTGGTTGAGTTGGTGGACGGGAAAAGAAGAGAATCTTCACGCAAATTTTATCCAGGGTATATATTGGTGCGAATGCATCTTGATAACGAGACATGGCATATCGTTAGTTCCACTCAGAAAGTAACCGGGTTCCTGGGCGGAAAAAATAAGCCTGCTCCCATTACAGAACGAGAAGCACAGAGTATTATTGACAAAATGCAGCAGGGCAAGGATAAGCCCCAACCAAAATACTTTTTTGAGCCGGGTGACGAAATCAGAGTTGTTGATGGCCCATTTGCAAATTTTAATGGTACGGTTGAAGATGTATCACCGGACAAGGAAAAAGTAAGGGTGCTGGTAAGTATTTTTGGAAGGGCAACCCCTGTTGAGCTGAATTTTATACAGGTTTCCAAAGTGTGATTGGTTTTCCCTATTTTTATTTTATTTAAGCGTTAAGTTTCAGGAGTATTCAAAATGGCAAAAAAAGTAATGACACAAATAAAGCTTCAGGTTGAAGCAGGAAAAGCCAATCCATCTCCACCCATTGGCCCAGCTCTTGGTCAGCATGGAGTAAATATCATGGATTTTTGCAAGGCTTTTAATGCAAAGACCGCCAATGACGCAGGGTCTATCATTCCAGTTGTCATCACCGTTTATCAGGATAGATCATTCAGCTTTATCACAAAGACACCTCCTGCATCGAGATTGTTGCTGGCTGCAGCAAAATTAAAGAAGGGATCTCCCGAACCCAATCGAAACAAGGTTGGAAAGGTTACCCATGATCAGCTGGTTGGAATCGCAGAATTAAAAAAAGAAGATCTAAACGCCTCAGATATAGATGCTGCTGTGAAGATTATAGCCGGCACCGCAAGAAGTATGGGGATAGAAGTAGTTTAACTTTAAGTATAAAGAGTGATGAAAAATGCCAAAGCGGAGTAAAAAACAGATAGAAGCACAAAAAAAAGTCGATAGAACTGCTCAGTACGGTCCACTGGACGCCTTGGAAATCGCTGTATCTTCAAGTTATGTCAAGTTTGATGAAACCGTTGATGTGGCCGTTAGGTTGGGCGTCGATCCGCGGCATGCCGATCAGATGGTTCGTGGGACTGTCGTGCTTCCAAATGGACTTGGTAAGGACGTAAAGGTACTTGTATTTGCCAAGGGTGAGAAGGAAAAAGAAGCTCTTGACGCAGGGGCTGATTTTATAGCCACAGACGAAGTCCTGGCAAAGATAAAAGAGGGCTGGTTTGGGTTCGATAAGGCCATTGCCACGCCTGATATGATGGGTGCCGTCGGTAAATTGGGCCGGGTGCTTGGACCCAGAGGGTTAATGCCCAATGCCAAGACCGGGACCGTTACCTTTGAGCTTGGAAAAACTATTGAAGAGCTTAAAGCAGGGAAAATAGAATTCCGGGTTGAAAAAGCCGGTATCATTCATGCTCCCGTGGGAAAAATTTCCTTTGGCGCTGAAAAACTTGCTGAAAATGTGAAGGCATTCCTTGATAAGGTCCTTTCCTTGAGACCTGCTTCCAGTAAGGGCGCATATATGAAAACAATAACGATTTCTTCAACAATGGGCCCAGGGATAAAAGTAGATCCCGCATTGTTAAAATAAAAGTTATTAATAAAAAACATAGGTTGTTAATTTAAAAACAACTATTAAATAAGTATTTTGTTACCTGTCCTAGACAGTAGGTGTATCGATGTGATACATAATCGGATTTGCCGGCCTGCCGAGATAGAAAAATTAAATTTTGTTTTG
This sequence comes from Desulfobacteraceae bacterium, assembly GCA_016743945.1. Taxonomy (GTDB): domain Bacteria; phylum Desulfobacterota; class Desulfobacteria; order Desulfobacterales; family Desulfobacteraceae; genus NBML01. Next base: position 86,416 of record JADGFI010000006.1, on the reverse strand, counting down.
GTTTAGTTGGCACCTTCGAAAAAATTAATTAATGGAAGGAGGTGTATGTAAATTGCTGAATATTTCTCAAAAAAAAGAAATCGTTGAACGGCTATCAACTCAGTTGGCTGGCGCTGAAATCACAATACTTTTTGACTATAAAGGTCTCGATGTATTAAAGATGACAGAGCTTCGCGCAAAGCTTAGAGATGCGGGTGTTCAAATCGAAGTTGTTAAGAACACGCTTTTGAGCAGGGCTGCAGAAGGTTCTGATTCTGCTCTCTTGAAGGACTTTTATAAAGGTCCCAATGCAATTGTTATTTCTGCTACAGATCCCGTTGCGCCTGCAAAGATTCTGGTTGATTTCGCAAAAGATAATGAGAAACTGGAAATTAAAGCCGGTACCCTTGGGGGTAAGCTTCTATCTATAGAAGAGATTACACAACTGGCTAAAATGCCGTCCAAAGAAGAGCTTCTCACGAAACTGGTGTGTACTCTTAACGCAGTTCCAACGTCATTTGTTACTGTTCTTTCAGGTGTTCCCAGGGCTTTTGTTAACGTGCTGTCTGCAATTAAAGATCAAAAAGAAGCAGCTTAATCAAAATAATTTAAAAATATAAAAATTACATTTTAGAAAGTGTTAATAAAAGAGAAAAAAAATGGCAGATATCACTAAAGATGATGTTATTGAATTTATAGCAAATATGAGCGTTCTTGATCTTTCTGAGCTCGTAAAAGAACTTGAAGAAAAATTTGGCGTAAGCGCTGCTGCTCCCGTTGCTTTTGCGGGTGCTATGCCTGCTGGCGACGCCGGTGTCGCTGCTGAAGAACAAACTGAATTTGATGTTATTCTTGAAACCATTGGTGACAAGAAAATTAATGTCATCAAAGAAGTAAGAGCTATTACCGGTCTTGGCCTCAAAGAAGCTAAGGCATTGGTTGAAGAAGCACCCAAAGCTGTTAAAGAGGGTATTGCCAAAGCCGAAGCTGAAAAGATCAAAGAGCAGCTCGAGGGTGCAGGCGCACAGGTTTCTGTAAAATAGTTTTGCATAGCTGATTTACACGATAGACAACGTGTATTAACTATATGCGGGGGCAAGGCAATACTGCCATGTCTCCGCTTTTACGGTTGGAAAAACTCACACTGGGAGATATCATGACCGGAAGTCTTTTGACGAATAAGCGTAATAGAAAAGAGTTTGGCAGTAAAAGAAAGATAATTGATATTCCTGATTTAATCGGAATGCAGCGCAATTCTTTTGAGAGTTTCCTTCAAAGAGACACCCTTCCCCAAGACAGGGAGGAAAAAGGACTCCATTCTGTATTTAAATCGGTATTTCCGATTAAGGATTTTACCGATACCTCATCATTGGAATATGTATCCTATTCCTTTGGTGAATCAAAACATTCCATGAAGGAATGTATCAGTCGGGGAATGACCTACGATATTCCGGTTAATATCCGGGTTCGGCTGGTTGTTTATGACCGGGATAAGGAGACGGATGTCTCTGCCATCAGGGATATCAAAGAGCAGGAAATTTATTTTGGAACCATTCCGCTGATGACCCCCCGGGGTACCTTTATCATTAATGGGACGGAAAGAGCGGTTGTCAGTCAGCTTCACCGATCATCGGGCGTATTTTTCGACCATGACAAAGGTAAAAATTATTCCAGCGGTAAGATCATCTATAACGCAAGGGTTATCCCTGTGCGCGGCTCCTGGATTGATTTGGAAATAGATGCCAAGGATATTGTCAATATCCGCATCGACCGTAGAAGAAAATTTCCTGTTTCCATTCTATTTAAATCTTTCGGATATACCAGTGAAGATATCTTGGATTTCTTTTATAAAAAAGAGAGAATCATCAAGAAGAATGGATCCTTTTTCAAAGAATTTGTTCCGGAAAATTTGGTGCGGCAACGGGCTGGTTTTGATATTAAATCTCCGGAAACCGGTGAAATCGTTATCAAGGCCGGTCGGATTTTTACAAAACGCGCCATCAAGCAGTTGAGTGATGAGGGACTCGATTTTATCCCGATTTCCAATGAAGAACTCGTTGACAAGGGATTTGCCAGTAGTTTTGTTGATCCAAAGACCAATGAAATTATTTTTAAGGCCGGTGATCTTATCGCCGAAGACACCTTCGAAATTATGGAAGAACAGGAGATGGATGATTTCCACATCCTCTTTGTGGAGGCCAGAAGCTCAGACTCCATGCGTAAAACTTTGGTGACAGATAAAACTGAATCCAAGGAAGAAGCGCTCATGGACATCTACCGGCGCCTGCGCCCAGGGAACCCTGCCACAATAGAGGTTGCCCAGGATTTTATCGATCACCTCTTTTTTCGCCAGACATACTATGACCTTTCCAAGGTGGGTAGGCTTAAGATGAACCACAGGCTTGGGGTGGACACTAAAATTGATGTTAATACCCTGAGAAGAGAGGATGTTCTTTTAACAGCTGCAACACTTATAGAGCTTAAAGATACCCAGGGTCAGGTTGATGATATTGATCATCTTGGTAACCGTAGGGTCAGGGCTGTTGGAGAGCTGCTTGAAAATCATTATCGGATTGGATTGGTTCGCATGGAAAGGGCGATCAAGGAAAAAATGAGCATGCAGGAAGTCGATGCCATGATGCCCCATGACCTCATTAATCCCAAACCGGTTTCTGCCGTCGTCAGAGAATTTTTCGGAACGTCCCAGTTGTCCCAATTTATGGATCAGACAAACCCATTGTCCGAGACAACCCATAAAAGACGGCTTTCTGCCTTAGGGCCAGGGGGGCTTACCCGGGAGAGAGCAGGGTTTGAAGTCAGGGATGTTCATCCCTCCCATTACGGAAGAATTTGTCCTATTGAAACCCCTGAAGGACCCAATATCGGTTTGATTGTCTCCCTGTGCACCTATGCAAGGGTGAATGATTTTGGTTTCATTGAAACCCCTTTCAGGATTGCTGAGGATGGGAATGTTTCAAGAAATATTCGGCATTTAAGCGCCTTTGAAGAAAAAGAATTACCCATCGGCCAGGCCAACGCACCCCTGGATGTTGAAGGAAATTTTCTCAATTCCCAGGTTTCGGCACGGGTTGGCGGCGAGTTTGAGATGATTGAAAACAAAGACGTCAAATTTATGGATGTTTCACCCAATCAGCTGGTGTCTGTTTCTGCGTCTTTGATTCCTTTTCTTGAAAACGATGATGCCAACAGGGCCTTGATGGGATCCAACATGCAGCGCCAGGCAGTGCCGCTCATCCAGAGCGAAGCGCCCTTGGTGGGAACCGGTATGGAAAGCGTAGTCGCCCGGGATTCCGGGGTTACAATCGTTTCGGAATTTGATGGCGTTGTTGTGGAGGTGGATTCCAAGCGCATTGTTGTCAAAAATGATGATAAGGAAGACAGCAATTTTGAAAAAGCGGTATCTATATATAATTGTACAAAATTTGTCCGGTCTAACCAGAATACCTGTTTCAATCACAGACCCATTGTTGAAAAAGGGGAAACCGTTAAAAGTGGCCAGGTAATTGCCGACGGACCCTCCACTGAAATGGGTGAACTGGCTCTGGGAAAAAATGTGACGGTGGCCTTTATGCCCTGGGACGGATACAATTATGAGGATTCCATCCTGGTCAGTGAGCGATTGGTCAAGGATGGGGTGTACACTTCTGTACATGTCGAGGAATTTGAAGTTCTTGCAAGGGACACAAAACTTGGCAAGGAAGAAATTACCCGGGATATCCCAAATGTGGGCGAAGAAGCACTTAAAAATCTTGATGAGAGCGGTATTATTCGCCTGGGAGCCGAGGTTCAATCCGGAGATATCCTTGTGGGCAAGATTACGCCCAAAGGGGAAACCCAGCTTTCTCCCGAAGAAAAACTGCTTCGGGCTATTTTCGGGGAAAAGGCGGGGGATGTAAAAGATACCTCCCTTTGTGTACCCCCGGGGGTAAAAGGAAAGGTCATCGATGCCAAGGTTTTTTCAAGAAGGGGACTTTCCAAGGATGACAGAACCCGTCTGATTGAAGACGAAGAGATAGAACGTATTGAAAAGGACAGAGATGACGAGATTAAAATCATTTCCGAGGTTGCCAGGGAAAAAGTGGAAAATATTCTTGACGGCCAGAAAATCCTTGCAGATCTGGAAAAAAATGGGAAAACCATTCTCAAAGCAGGCATGATTACCGAGCCGGGTTCCTTTTCCGGTATCCCTGTTACTGTGTTGGTGAATGTGGCGGTAACGGATCCTGTGCTCACCGAAAAAGTTCAGATTATTCTTGAACATGCCCAGAATCAGATCAAAAAAGCCAGAGAACGATTTAATCGACAGGTATCCAGATTTGAAAAAGGGGATGACCTTCCCCCTGGTGTGCTGAAATTGATCAAAATCTCTGTGGCGTTGCTCAGGGTTCTCTCGGTTGGCGATAAGATGGCAGGCCGTCACGGAAATAAGGGCGTTGTTTCCAGGATTTTACGCCAGGAAGATCTGCCTTATTTTGCCGATGGCCGGACGGTTGATATGGTACTCAACCCGCTGGGCGTTCCTTCTCGTATGAACGTTGGACAGATTCTTGAAATTCATTTGGGGCATGCAGCATTTGGTTTGGGCCAACAGATAAATGAGATGCTTGAAGAAGAGAAGCTCAAGCAGCTCAGGGAAAAATTGAGCGCTATTTTCTCTTTGACCAAAACCCAGAAGGCGGATTCCCTAGAGGATGTCCTTGCCAATAAAATTGATGCCATGTCCGATGATGAACTGATTAAATTTGCTTCCATGTACCGAAGGGGTGTTCATACGGCAACACCTGTTTTTGACGGTGCCACAGAGGAAGAAATTAAAGAAATGATTGAAATGGCAGGCTTTGATACGTCTGGCCAGGTTATATTGCACGACGGCAGAACCGGTGAGCCTTTTGATAAACCGGTAACAGTGGGGACCATGTATATGCTCAAGCTTCACCATTTGGTTGATGATAAGCTTCATGCCCGTTCCATTGGCCCCTATTCCCTGGTTACCCAGCAGCCCCTGGGTGGTAAAGCCCAGTTCGGCGGGCAGCGACTCGGGGAGATGGAGGTTTGGGCAATGGAAGCCTATGGTGCCGCCCATGCACTCCAGGAATTTTTGACGGTCAAATCAGATGATATGACCGGAAGAACACGTATGTATGAAAAAATAGTCAAAGGCCAGAATGTTCTTGAACCTGGAATGCCTGAATCTTTCAGGGTTCTGACAAAAGAACTCAATAGTCTGGGTTTGGACATGAATCTTATAGAAGGAACCAAATAAGGAGAAGACATTTGGACAATATATATGATTTCTTCGCTAAACCGAAAGATCCCAAGGTTTATAAAGGCGTGCAGATCAGTCTTGCATCATCGGACCAGATAAGAGAGTGGTCCCATGGTGAAATTAAAAAGCCTGAAACAATAAACTACAGGACCTTTAAACCGGAACGGGATGGTCTTTTCTGTGCAAAGGTTTTTGGTCCGACAAAAGACTACGAATGTAATTGTGGTAAATACAAACGCATGAAGCACAGGGGAGTTGTCTGTGAAAAGTGTGGGGTTGAAGTGATTCAATCCAAGGTCAGAAGAGAGAGAATGGCCCACATTGAGCTTGCCTCTCCTGTTTCTCATATCTGGTTTTTGAAAAGTCTGCCCAGTAAAATTGGTAATGTGCTGGATTTGACCTTAAAGAATCTTGAAAAAGTGTTGTATTTTGATTCCTATCTTGTGATTGATCCCAAGGATACGGGTCTCAAAAAAATGCAGCTTCTTTCCGATGATCAGTATTATGAAGCCCTTGAAACCTTTGGTGAGGAGTTTGAGGCAGGAATTGGTGCGGAAGCCATACTCAAACTATTGGGGGAGATAGACCTCCAGGCCACCCACGATATGCTCAAAGAGGAAATCAGCCTGACCAAATCCGTTGCCAAGCAACAGAAGATGTCCAAACGGATGAAAGTGGTGGATGCCTTTTTAAATTCAGGGATTGAACCCACACGAATGATTTTGACGGCCTGCCCTATTTTGCCGCCGGATTTAAGACCACTTGTACCATTGGAGGGGGGGCGGTTTGCCACCTCTGACTTGAATGACCTTTATCGGCGGGTGTTGAACAGGAATAACCGACTTAAGCGTCTGGTAGACCTGAATGCTCCGGATATTATTGTCCGCAACGAAAAAAGAATGCTTCAAGAATCGGTTGATGTATTGTTTGATAATGGCCGGCATGGGCGGGTGGTTACCGGGACTAACAAACGGCCGCTCAAATCCTTGAGCGACACCTTGAAGGGCAAGCAAGGCCGTTTTCGTCAGAACCTTTTGGGTAAACGGGTTGATTACTCCGGCCGTACGGTTATTACCGTAGGATCTGAGCTCAGGCTTCATCAGTGCGGGATTCCCAAAAAAATGGCCCTGGAGTTGTTCAAACCTTTTATCTATAATTATCTGGAACAAAAAGGATTGGTCTCCACGGTTAAAAGTGCCAAAAAAATGGTGGAACGTGAGGAGGCCGAAGTCTGGGACGCATTGGAGTCGGTTGTCAAGGAATATCCGGTTATGCTCAACCGGGCACCAACCCTCCATCGCCTTGGTTTTCAGGCATTTGAACCGGTATTGATCGAGGGAAAAGCCATTCAGCTTCATCCCCTTGTCTGTCCGGCCTTTAATGCGGATTTTGATGGGGATCAGATGGCAGTTCATGTACCGCTTTCCCTTGAAGCTGTTCTTGAAGCCAGGATCATGATGCTCTCCACCAATAATATTTTGTCGCCTGCCAATGGACAGCCTATTATTGTTCCCACCCAGGATATCGTACTGGGCATCTACTATATGACCCGGGCGGTAAGGGATCAAAAAGGAGCCGGGATTACGTTTGCAAGCCTTGATGAAGTCCGGTATGCCTATGATGCCGGTGAGCTTGCATTGCATGCTCAAATTAAGGTTAGAATTGACGATGAAGTTTATGAAACCACCACCGGTCGTATCCTTTTGTGGGAAACTATTCCCGGGGATACGCTTCTGGCACTAAGCCGGATACGCACCGATTCAATTGAAACCTGTGAGGCTGCACTTGCTGAGCTAAAAGCAGGTAAAGTTTTTGACACGGTTTTAAAAAAATATTCAGATGATGAAATAAAAAAGAGCCGGGGAGAAACCGGTATACTGACCCGGAAGGAATTTAAAAATCTTTTCCAGGTATCCGATGTGGTGGTAGAACAATTGTTCGGCCTGAAAAAAGATCAGTTCACCGATGTTCGAATGGTGGGTGATAAATACACTATTTTTAAGGTGGATAAGCGTAAAACAACACTGCCCTTTGAGCTGGTGAATAAGCTCATGGACAAGTCCTCCGTTGTTAAACTTATTGATTATGCCTATAGAAATATCGGACTCAAGGAAACGGTTGTCCTTTCCGACAGGCTTAAGGATATCGGTTACAAACATTCCGCCCTTGGTGGATTGTCTATCTGCATTGATGATATGATTATTCCTGATCAAAAGTGGGATCTCATTGGCAGTGCCGAAAAAAATATTGAAGATATAAAAGACCAGTATTCAGAAGGGTTGATTACCCAGGGGGAGAAGTATAATAAGGTGGTTGATATCTGGGCCCAGGCCACGGATGACATTGCCAATTCCATGATGGAAGTCATGAAAAATCCTACGGGATGTGATGAGCCTGACACCTCTGAGGTACTGAATGCCGTCTATATAATGGCCGATTCCGGGGCCCGTGGTTCCAAGGATCAGATGCGCCAGTTGGCGGGTATGCGTGGGTTGATGGCCAAACCTTCCGGGGAGATCATTGAAAATCCCATCACCGCCTGTTTTAGGGAAGGTCTTTCAGTTCTCCAGTATTTTATTTCCACCCATGGTGCCCGTAAGGGTCTGGCCGATACTGCGCTTAAAACAGCCAACTCCGGATATTTGACCCGACGGCTGGCTGATGTGGGACAAGATTGCACCATTGTTGAAGTAGATTGTGGCACCATCAATGGGATAGAGGTGGAGTCCCTCTACGAAGGGGGGGAAATCATCCAGACCCTGGGGGAAAGAATCCTAGGAAGAGTTACCCAGGAAGATATCGTGGATCCCTACACCGATAAATTTATCGTGGGGGTTGATACGGAACTCCAGGAAGCTGATGTTGTGGCAATAGAAGCGGCGGGTGTTCAAAAGGTCAAAATTCGTTCGGTGTTAACCTGTAACTCGAGGAATGGCGTTTGTTCTAGGTGTTATGGCCGTGATCTTGCACATGGGGTCACCGTTGAAATTGGACAGGCCATTGGTATTGTTGCTGCCCAGTCCATCGGGGAACCCGGTACCCAGCTCACCATGCGGACCTTTCATATTGGGGGTACCGCGTCCAGAAAGGTCGAGGTTGCTGAAATTAAAGCAAGGGTCGGCGGTGTACTCAAATTCAATGAGGATGTCCACACTGTTACCTCTTCAGAGAATCAAGTGATTGTCATGAACCGTAAGGGTGGCGGCATTAGCATTGTTGGTAAGGAAGGACGTGAACTTGCAAAGGAAAACGTTATCTATGGTGCAACCCTCCATGCCAAGGACGGGCAGCAAATTGAGCCCGGGGATATTATTGCTGCTTGGGATCCCTTTACCACGCCGATTATTACCGAGGTAACCGGGCGGGTTCGCTTTTCTGATATTGAAGTAGGCAATACGGTCCAAGAACAGATAGATCCTGTAACAGGTAAGGTAAGCCGGACCATTATTGAGGGGAAAGATTCTGAAATTCGTCCCAGAATTACCCTTCGAGACAAAGAAGGCAAAGCCGTAAAACTGGACGAAGGAAAAAAGCCGGCCCGCTATTATTTGCCGGTGAATGCAATTTTGACGGTGGAAGAAGATGACAATATCATGGCGGGTGAAATTATTGCCAAGCTACCAAGGGCGACTACTAAAACCAAGGATATCACCGGTGGTCTGCCGCGGGTAGCTGAGCTTTTTGAGGTCAGAAAGCCAAAGGATCCGGGTATGTTGACCGAGATTGACGGATATGTATTGGTATCCAAGGGCACCAAAGGACGGCAGAAGGTAACGGTTACCCCGACGGATATTGGAGAAAAGAAAGAATACTCCATCCCCAAAGGGCAGCATGTAACGGTTTATGACGGTGATTATGTCAAGGCAGGAGATCCTTTGATTGCAGGTTCTGCAAATCCCCAGGATATCATGAATATTAAAGGCGAGGTTGCCCTTGCCAAATATCTGGTGGATGAGGTCCAGGAAGTTTACCGGCTCCAGGGGGTTCGTATCAACGATAAGCATATTGAAGTTGTGATCCGGCAGATGATGAGACGGGTCAAGATTATCAGTACCGGGGATACCAATTTTATTCCCGATGAGCAGGTGGATCGGATCCTTTTTGAAGAAAAAAACCGTGAAGTTGCCATGAGTGGTGGTGAACCTGCAAAGGGTGAACCTCTTATCCTGGGTATTACAAAAGCCTCTTTGTCCACGGACAGCTTTTTGTCTGCTGCTTCGTTCCAGGAAACTACCAAGGTGCTTACCCTTGCTTCCATCGAAGGTAAGCATGACAGTCTTAAGGGGTTAAAGGAAAATGTGGTTATGGGGAGACTCATCCCGGCCGGTACCGGGTTTAAAGGGTATCAGAACGTTGAGGTTGGGTTTGGTGAGGTAGCAGAGGTTTAAAGGTGATAATAAAAAAACCTTGACATTTTTGTAGAGTGAAAGTAAAATTGAATATTTTGTCGTATATGACGATGTATTACATTGATAAGGAGCGTTGGGAAAGTTATGCCGACCATAAATCAGTTGGTTAGAAAAGGTAGGAAAAAAGCAGAAAAAAAGGTTAGCACACCTGCTTTAAAGGGTGGGCCTCAAAAACGCGGTGTGTGTACCAGGGTGTATACGTCAACTCCGAAAAAACCTAACTCTGCTTTGAGAAAAGTGGCAAGGGTGCGTTTGACAACCGGTATGGAAGTCGCTGCATATATTCCGGGCATGGGTCATAACCTTCAGGAGCATTCGGTTGTTCTGGTAAGGGGTGGCAGAGTAAAGGATTTACCCGGCGTTCGTTATCATATCGTCAGGGGGGCACTCGATACCTTGGGCGTTGATGATAGAAGACAGGGTCGTTCCAAGTATGGAGCCAAGCGGCCAAAATAGCCGTATATGCATTGGAAGTTTTAATAGATAATATTGGTGGATATGACAAATGGCAGAAAAAGAAATTAGTATAGAAAACCTAACGAAGGATGCCACGCAGGAAGAAAAGCTTGCTGCTAGATTTGTGAACTGCGTTATGAAACAAGGAAAGAAAAATGCGGCTCGTAAAGCGGTAACCCAGGCATTGTCGATAGCCCAGGAGAAAGTCGGAGAGCCTGCTCTCGATATTTTTAAAAAGGCAATTGATAATATCAGGCCTTCTGTTGAGGTGAAGTCAAGAAGAATCGGTGGGTCCACCTATCAGGTGCCGACTGATATCAAGCCCAGCAGGCAGACTGCCCTCGCGTTTCGGTGGCTGATTAATTTTAGTCGGAAACGGTCTGAAAAAGGATATGCAAACAAGCTGGCTTCTGAGTTGCTGGATGCATACAACAAAAGGGGCGGAGCGGTTAAGAAGAGAGAGGATACACACAAGATGGCAGAAGCCAACAAGGCATTTGCCCATTTTCGGTTCTAAATATTTTTTAAGATATCCTGAAAACAATCCACAGGAGGAGTAAAGAAGATGGCTAAAGAAAAATTTGAGCGGAACAAGCCGCATGTGAACATAGGGACAATCGGCCATATTGACCATGGTAAGACGACGCTTACCGCAGCAATTACAAAACATGCTGCATTGAAGGGTGGCGGTACCTTTGTTCCGTTTGATGAGATCGACAAGGCGCCTGAAGAAAGAGAGCGCGGTATCACTATTGCAACGGCCCATGTCGAATATGAGACGGAAAATCGGCATTATGCCCACGTGGATTGCCCGGGCCATGCCGATTATATTAAAAATATGATTACAGGGGCTGCCCAAATGGATGGTGCGGTTCTAGTGGTTAGCGCCGATGATGGCCCCATGCCCCAGACCAGAGAACATATCCTTCTTGCTCGCCAGGTAGGGGTTCCCTCTATTGTTGTGTTTTTGAACAAATGTGACATGGTTGATGATGAAGAGCTGATCGAATTGGTGGAAATGGAGCTCCAGGAGCTCTTGGATACCTATGAATTTCCGGGGGATGATACGCCTATCATCAGAGGTTCTGCTCTGAAAGCTCTTGAGGCAGACAGTCCGGATGATGAGGCAGCAAAGCCGATCCATGAGCTGCTTACTGTTTTGGATTCCTATGTTGCCGAACCGGAAAGAGATACGGAAAAACCTTTTTTGATGCCCATTGAGGATGTTTTCAGTATCTCCGGTCGTGGCACGGTTGTTACGGGTAGAATTGATCGCGGTGTCGTTAAGACCAGTGAAGAAGTTGAAATCGTCGGTATTAGAGAGACCCAAAAGACAGTTTGTACGGGTGTTGAGATGTTTAGAAAGCTTCTGGATGAAGGCCAGGCGGGCGACAATGTCGGGCTTTTGCTTCGTGGTACCAAGCGGGATCAGGTTGAAAGAGGTCAGGTTGTTGCCAAGCCCGGTACGATCAATCCCCATACAAAATTTAAAGCTGAAATGTATGCACTGAGTAAAGAAGAAGGTGGACGTCATACGCCGTTCTTTAGTGGATACAGACCCCAGTTCTTTTTCAGAACAACCGATATCACAGGTGTACTCACCCTTGATGAAGGTGTTGAAATGATCATGCCAGGGGACAATGCAAACATTAACGTTGAGCTGATCAACCCCATTGCAATGGAAAAAGGACTTAGGTTTGCCATTAGAGAGGGTGGACGTACCGTCGGCGCCGGCGTTATCGGTGAAATTGTTGAATAAGAAAGAGCTATTATCATGTTGAAAACTAAAATACGGATCAGGCTTAAGGCCTATGATCATAAGTTGCTTGATCAGTCATCGGTAGATATAGTTGATACGGCTAGGAAGACCGGCGCCAAAATAGTGGGGCCGGTACCTCTTCCTACCAGAATCAATAAATTTACGGTACTGCGGTCTCCCCATGTGAATAAGAAATCACGGGAGCAGTTTGAAATTAGAACCCACAAGCGGATGATGGATATTCTCGAGCCGACTCAACAGACTGTTGATGCCTTGATGAAGTTAGATTTGTCGCCGGGTGTTGATGTGGAAATTAAATTGTAGTTCAATAACAGGAACAAATTATGAGCGCAATTCTTGGAAGAAAAATCGGGATGACCAATGTGTTTTCCGCAGAAGGAAAACTCGTTCCTGTTACGGTGTTACAGGTCGGACCATGTGTTGTTACCCAGGTTAAAAATATGGAAACCGATGGGTATACAGCGCTTCAACTGGGTTACGATGAAAAACCAGTTGAAAAGCTGAACAGGCCCATGGCAGGTCACTTGAAAAAAGCAGGCGATAAGGGATTTAAAGTCTTGAGAGAATTCAGGGCCGATAGTGTGGAAGACATGGAAGCGGGCATGACCCTTGGAATTGATATGTTCTCCGTGGGTGATGTGGTGAACGTGTCCGGTATTTCAAAAGGCCGCGGTTTCCAGGGAACCATTAAAAGGCACGGATTTAGTCGTGGACCTGAAACCCATGGTTGTAGGAACCACAGAAAACCCGGTTCCATTGGAAATAGTGCCTGGCCAGGTAAGGTCATTAAGGGTAAGAAAATGCCAGGGCACATGGGTGTTGATAAAAAAACCATGAAGAATCTTACTATTGTAGATATTCGGCATGACGAAAACCTGTTGCTGGTCAAAGGCCCCGTGCCTGGCTGCAAAACAGGCATAATCGAAGTGCATAAGACCGACACAAAATAGATTGTATTTTTGCACCTACGGGTGTAAGGTGTCTGTCGTAAAAGTTGAAAACGCGGCTATGGGTATTGCAAGCAATTCGCAGTGATGCATAGCTGATCAAAAATTAAGAGGAAGAATATGGCTGCTGTCGATGTATTAAACAGTGCAGGTAATAAAGTGTCTGAAGCAGAGCTTATTGATGAAATATTCAATATACCCGTAAAGACAAGCGTTCTTCATGAAGTAGTTCGATCCCAGCTCGCTGCAAAACGAGAGGGGACAGCTGCGTCTAAGACAAGGGCGATGGTTAAGGGCAGTACGAAAAAGCTTTTCAGACAAAAAGGAACCGGAAATGCACGTGCCGGTAGTGTGAAGTCTCCCCTGAGAAAAGGGGGGGGTGTAATCTTTGGTCCATCCCCGCGATCCTATGCTTATAAAGTGCCCAAAAAAGTGCGCAGATTGGCATTGAAAATGGCTTTGAGCTGTAAGCTGTCGGATAATACACTTTATGTTATTGATGATATTAAACTTGAAGAGGTTAAAACCAAAGTGCTGTCAGAGGTTTTGGCGACGCTAAACCTTCAGGACCTTCTCATCGTATCGGATTCAGAGGATATGAACCTTGCGTTGTCATCAAGAAACATACCCGATATTAAAGTGATTAAAACGGCGGGTCTGAATGTCTATGATATTTTAAAGTTTAAAAACCTTCTGTTGGTTGAATCAACCATCAAGAATATTGAAGGGAGGTTAAGCTAATATGAAAGAATATGATATCATCAGGGGACCTTTGGTTACAGAAAAAACAACCCTTCAAAAAGAAACAAACAACCAGCTTACTTTTAAAGTCGATAAAAGAGCCAATCGGGTTGAGATCAAAGATGCTGTTGAAAAAAACTTTAATACCAAAGTGAAACAGATCAGAACGATTCAGGTCAAAGGTAAGGTTAAGCAGCGCGGTAAGATTCTTGGCAAAAGAAAAGACTGGAAAAAAGCCATTGTCACATTGATGCCAGGGCAACGAATTGATTTTTTTGAAGGTGTTTAAAGAGGTATATATATGTCAACAATAATCAAGACAAAACCGACATCTCCCGGTAGGCGTGCTCAGGAATACCTTTCTTTTGAAGAAATTACGAAAACAAAACCTGAACGATCGCTAACCAAAAGTGTAAATAAGCGGGCTGGTCGAAATTGCTACGGAAGAATTACCAGTAAGCACCGGGGTGGCGGGGCAAAAAAGAAATATCGTATCATCGATTTTAAACGGGACAAGGATGGAATACCTGCAAAGGTATCTGCCATTGAATATGATCCCAACAGAAGTGCCCGAATCGCACTTCTCGTCTATGCTGACGGAGAAAAAAGATATATTTTGGCACCCTTGGAAATCAAAGTGGGGGATGTTCTGGAAACGGGCCCTGAAGCGGATATTAAACCCGGCAATTGTATGCCCCTTGAAAATATCCCTACTGGTACAAGGATTCACAATATCGAACTCAAGGAAAACAAAGGGGGCCAAATTGTCCGAAGTGCTGGTGGATATGCTAGGCTCATGGCCAAGGAAGGTACGTATGCTCAAGTGTTGCTACCCTCGGGTGAAGTTCGCTTGATCCATGTGAAATGTAAAGCCACCATAGGTAGAGTCGGCAATGAAAAACATGGAGATGTGAGCATCGGCAAAGCGGGTCGTTCCAGATGGATGGGGCGACGTCCTTCTGTTCGTGGTGTTGCCATGAACCCGGTGGATCATCCAATGGGTGGTGGTGAAGGCCGTTCATCCGGTGGTCGACAACCCTGTACTCCCTGGGGTGTCCCCACAAAAGGTAAACGGACCAGGAATAATGCCAGAACGGATCGGTATATTGTTAAAAGAAGGGCTAAGAGAAAGTAATAGGTGAATAATTATGCCAAGATCATTAAAAAAAGGACCTTATATCGCTTCTGAACTTTTAAAAAAAGTACTTGAGGCGAACAAGGTTAAAAACAATAAAGTCATTAAAACCTGGTCTAGAAGATCAACCATTTTCCCTGAAATGGTAGGTATTACTTTTGCCGTCCATAATGGAAGAAAATTCATACCTGTTTTTGTTTCTGAAAATATGGTCGGTCATAAGCTTGGTGAATTTTCACCTACAAGAACATTTTGGGGTCATGCCGGAGATAAGAAAGCCAAAAAGCGGTAATCTGTCGTGCATGATTAAAGGACACTATTGATATGGAAGTAAAAGCAACTACAAGACATACAAGGACTTCAGCACTAAAGCTTCGGTTGCCGATCAGTGAAGTCAAGGGTAAAAACGCGGGCCAAGCGCTGACAATCCTTAAGTTTATGCCGGTTAAAGCTGCCGGAATAATTTATAAAACATTGCAGTCAGCAATTGCCAATGCCGAGCATAATAACGATTTGGACGTGGACAAACTGGTTGTAAAGAATATATTTGTCGATCAGGGCGCTACCATGAAACGGTTTCGGCCGCGGGCCAGGGGAAGAGCCAGTCGAATTTTGAAACGAACCAGTCACGTAACAGTTATCGTCAGCGAAACTGTTTAAATAAGGAGGAACAGGCTTGGGCCAGAAAGTACATCCTACCGGATTAAGATTAGGCATCATCAGGACATGGGATTCTAGATGGTATGCAGACAAAGAGTATGCTTCTTTTGTTGAAGAAGATTTTAAGGTAAGAAAATTCCTTAAAAAGAAACTCTATCATGCCGGCATATCAAAAATAGAAATCGAGCGTTTTTCAAAACAGATCAGACTGCGGGTGTTTGCCGCAAGACCGGGTATCATCATCGGTAAAAAAGGGTCTGAAATCGCAATGCTCAAGAAAGAGCTTGAAAACATGATCGAACCAGCCGTTCTGATTGACATCAAAGAGGTCAGAAGACCTGAAATTGATGCACAACTTGTGGCTGAGAATATTGCCCAGCAATTGGAAAAACGGATTGCCTTTAGACGGGCAATGAAGCGAAGCGTTTCCACTGCCATGAGATTCGGTGCCAAGGGAATCAAAATTATCTGCTCAGGCCGTTTGGGCGGGGCTGAAATGGCAAGAACCGAATGGTACAAAGAAGGCCGGATCCCCCTGCATACATTGCGGGCAGACGTGGATTACGGCTTTATCGAAGCGAATACCACTTACGGACTTATTGGCATCAAAACCTTTGTTTTTAAAGGCGAGGTGTTGCGTCCTGGTGAAAAGGCTTTGGCGACAAAATAGAGGCGATTAGGAGAAACAGCAAATGCTTAGTCCAAAAAATGTAAAATTCCGTAAAGAATTCCGGGGCAGAACCAAAGGGGTGCCCACAAGGGGAAACACCCTGAGTTTTGGTGATTACGGTCTCCAGGCCGTGGAATGCGGATATATAAATGCAAGACAAATTGAAGCGGCCAGGGTCGCAATGACCCGACATGCAAAGAGAGCTGGTAAAAGCTGGATCCGGTTTTTCCCTGACCATCCGGTTACAAAAAAACCTGCAGAGGTCAGAATGGGTAAGGGTAAAGGGGCAACAGACGCTTGGGTGGCAAGAATCAAACCCGGCAAGATCCTTTATGAAATGGAAGGAATTCCAAGAGACCTGGCAAAAGAGGCCATGCGGCTTGCTGCAAGAAAACTTTCCATCAAAACACGATTTGTGGAAAGGAGTAAATAAAGATGAAACTTGCCGAGATAAGAGAAATGGGTGCTGATCAGGTTAAAGAAAAGCTTGTTGAGCTTAAAAAAGAATTGTTCAACCTTCGTTTTCAAAATGATGTTGGACAGCTTGAGAACACAGCAACCCTTTCAAATGTCAAAAAAGATATTGCCAGACTCTATACAATATCAAAAGAAATGAATTTAAACATTATTTAATGTAAGAGTTATAGATATGGAAAATATTCAAAATAATAAAAAAGAGCTTATGGGGCTGATTGTATCGGATAAAATGGATAAATCAGTGGTTGTTCAAGTTGAAAGATTTGTTCAGCATAAAGTTTATAAAAAGTTCATTAAACGGTATAAACGCTACCATGCCCACGATGAAACAAATGAGTGCAGTATTGGTGATGAAGTGAAAATCATCGAGACCAGACCGTTGAGTAAGCTTAAACGTTTCCGGGTAACCGAAATCGTTAAAAAAGCGGTTTAGCTAAAGGAGTTGTGAAATGATTCAGACCGAAAGCAGACTTACTGTGGCAGATAACTCCGGCGCAAAAGAACTGTATTGCATCAAAGTTTTGGGCGGATCCAGAAGAAGATACGCCAGCATTGGAGACATTATTGTTGTTTCTGTTAAAGAAGCCATTCCCAACGCAAAGGTTAGCAAAGGGGACGTTGTCCAGGCGGTTATTGTCAGAACTAAAAAAGAGATATCCAGACCGGATGGGTCGTCCATCAGATTTGATGACAACTCTGCTGTAATCTTAAGTAAAAATAATGAACCGATAGGCACCCGTATATTTGGTCCGGTTGCAAGGGAATTAAGGGCTAAAAGATTTATGAAAATAGTCTCTCTTGCCCCTGACGTACTTTAATTATCGGGTTATTGGAGAAAAAAGCGATGGAAGCTGTAAAAATAAGAATTAAAAAAGATGACAAGGTTAAAGTACTGACCGGAAAAGACAAAGGCAAGATCGGGAAAGTATTGAAAGTTGTCAAAAAAACCAACCGCGTTGTTGTTGAAAACATTAACGTTGTGAAAGTCCATCAGAGACCTACGCAGGCAAATCCACAGGGAGGCATCGTTGATAAAACCATGCCCATCAATGTGTCCAATCTTATGGTCATGTGTAACTCCTGTGTAAAACCTACTCGGATCGGAATCAAACAACTGGAAGATGGTAAACGGGTCAGAATCTGCAAAAAATGCGACCAGCAGATAGATTCGTAAGACCAAAGCCGGAGAGAATAAATGACCACTCTTAAGGAAAAATATATTAACGAAGTTGTTCCCAAGCTGAGGGAAACCTTTAATTATGCAAATGAATTACAGGTACCAAAGCTTGAGAAAATCGTATTGAACATGGGACTTGGCGAAGCCGTTAGAAATCCTAAAATTGTTGAAGCGGCTGCCCAGGAACTGACATTGATTGCCGGCCAGAAAACGGTTGTTACAAGGGCGAAAAAACCCATTGCCAACTTTAAGCTGCGGGCAGATCTTCCCATTGGATGCAAGGTAACCCTTCGCCGGGGGAAAATGTTCGATTTTCTTGACAGACTTGTTAATATCGCACTCCCTCGTGTGAGGGATTTTAGAGGAATATCTGGGAAATCCTTTGATGGCCGTGGTAATTTTTCCATGGGCATCACCGAGCACATCATATTCCCGGAAATTGACTATGATAAGACCGAGAGCATTAAAGGTCTTAATATTACAGTTGTTACCACAGCTAAAACAGATGAAGAAGGCAAGGTTTTCCTGAAACTCATGGGAATGCCCTTCAAAAACTAAGGTTCTTAAGGAGGAAAGCTTGGCTAAAAAATCTTTAATCGCAAAGGCGGGAAGAACACCAAAGTTTGCTGTTCGCGCGTACAACAGATGCCCCTTATGCGGTAGACCAAGAGGATTTATCAGAAAAGCTGGTATTTGCAGAATTTGTTTCCGGACGCTTGCTTCAGAAGGCAAATTACCCGGTGTTACCAAATCAAGTTGGTAAAAACAAATTTTGAATAAAATTTACTATCAAATTACAATACCAGCGGATTTTAAGGAGATTTAAAAATGGCAATTAGTGATCCAATTGCAGACATGCTAACTAGTATAAGAAATGGCGGAAAAGCAAGTCTTGCTAAAGTGGATATCCCCGGATCAACGATCAAGGTGGAAATGGTGCGGGTGCTTAAAGAACAAGGATATATCAAAGATTATAAATTCCTTGAGAATGAGACACAGGGAATTTTGCGTGTCTATTTAAAATATGTTTCTGATGGCAAACCCACAATTTATGGCATTGACAGAGTGAGTAAACCTTCCTGCAGGGTTTACAACAAGGCAAAACAGATTAAGCCGGTTTTAAACGGTCTGGGTATCTCTATTGTTTCAACTTCTAAGGGGTTGATGACGGACAAACAGGCTAAAGAAGCGAACGTCGGCGGTGAAATTCTTTGTAACGTATGGTAAGACAGGAGTAAAATATGTCTAGAATAGGAAAACAGCCGGTACAGCTTCCAGATAAGGTCGAAATTACCCTTGATGGAGACATGATTAATGTTAAAGGGCCCAAAGGCAAGCTTGATCGAAAACTGCACCCGGCAATTGATATAGAAATTAATGAGAACGTTTTGAACGTCAAAACAGATCTTAACGATAAGAAAAAAATGGCACTCCAGGGGCTTTTCAGATCTCTGATCTTCAATATGGTGACGGGTGTTAGCACCGGTTATGAAAAGAAGCTTCTTCTTTCCGGTATCGGATATCGGGCCGAAACAAAGGGAAAGAATCTGGTATTAAATGTCGGATATTCAAACCCTGTTGATTTTGAGCTTCCAGACGGAATTTCTGCCAGTGTTGAGAAAAATACAGAAATCAAGCTGTCCGGTATCGATAAAGAACTTCTTGGCCAGGTAGCAGCAAACATCAGACGGATAAGACCCCCCGAACCCTACAAAGGCAAGGGAATCATGTATTCGGATGAAAGAATTGTCAGAAAAGCTGGTAAGACTGCTGGTAAAGACTAATAGGTGGGAAACTAAAGATTATGGGAAATACATCACCAAGGCTTGTATCAAGGCTTAAAAGAAAAAAACGAGTCAGAAAGAATATTTTTGGGAATCAGGATAGACCGAGAATGAGTGTTTTCAGAACTGCAAAACATATCTATGCACAGATCGTTGATGATACACAAGGGATAACGCTTGTTTCGGCATCTACCTTGGATAAAGAATACAAAGAAAATCCTGTGGTCGGCAAAAAACAGGAAATTGCAAAGGCGGTTGGAAGCCTTATCGGCAAAAGAGCCGTTGATAAAGGAATTACAAAAGTGGTTCTGGACAGGAACGGCTTTCTTTATCATGGTCGAATCAAAGCGCTTTCAGACGCGGCCCGCGAAGCCGGTTTGCTATTCTAATTAAGGAGGAAGACCCTTGGCAAGACAACAGATGGAAGAGAGTGGATTAATCGATAAGGTTGTTAGAATCAACCGTGTTGCAAAAGTTGTAAAAGGTGGTAGAAATTTTACCTTTAGCGCTTTGGTAGTTGTTGGAGATGGTGAAGGAAGCGTTGGTTACGGTCTTGGAAAAGCGAAAGAAGTTCCAGAAGCGATTAAAAAGGGAATGGAAAAAGCCAAACGAAATATGGTTAAAATATCCCTTTTAAACGGCACCGTACCTTTCGAGGTTGTGGGTCACGCCGGAGCGGGTCGGGTTCTTTTGAAACCTGCATCTCCAGGAACAGGATTGATTGCCGGTGGCGGTATACGTGCGGTCCTCGAAGCAGTTGGTGTTACGGATATCCTGACCAAATGTATTGGTACCCATAACACCCAGAATATTGTCAGAGCAACCATGGCTGGTCTCCAGTCCCTTTGTTCTAAGGAAGAAGTTGCTAGAAGACGCGGTCTTAGACCTGAAGATATATAAAGAGGTTTGCAATGACTAAGAAATTGAAAATCACACAGATAAAAAGCACCATAGGCCGTCCGGCTGTTCAAGGACGAATTATTCGCTCTCTTGGCATCAGACGGATGCATCATACAGTAGAGCACGCCAATGACCCTGTCATTATAGGACAGATAAACAAGGTTTCACACCTGGTGAAAGTAGAGGAGGTGTAATATGCAGCTTCATGATTTAGCACCTGCTCCCGGCAGCAGAAAAAAAAATAAACGGGTTGGTAGAGGCCCTGGTTCCGGAATGGGAAAAACTTCCACCCGAGGACATAAAGGGCTCAAGGCTCGTTCCGGCGGAAGCGTAAGACCCGGGTTTGAAGGCGGTCAGATGCCAATTTATCGTCGACTTCCCAAAAGAGGCTTTACCAATATATTTAAAAAACAATACGCTGTTTTAAATATTTCCGATCTGGATAGATTTGATGATGGGGCCACCATTGATGTGGACGTCCTAAGACAGGTTGGGCTGGTTAAAGGCAAAGTCGACGGGGCAAAACTTCTTGGTAATGGTGACACACAAAAGAAATTTGCTCTAAAGAGTATTCTTGTCTCCAAAACGGCTAAAGAAAAAATCGAATCTGTCGGTGGCAGCATAGAGTAAGTTATGGTTCGAATAATTGATATCAAAGTGATGTAAGGATATATTATAGATGATCGAGAACAGCTACCAGAATTTGTTTAAACTTCCTGATCTCAAACGGAAATTGTTGGTTACACTTGCATTGCTGTTTGTGTACCGTGTCGGGGTTCATGTGCCGACACCCGGGATCGATGGGGCAGCATTGTCGTCCTTTTTTGCATCTGCATCTGGGACCTTATTTTCCATGTTTAATATGTTCTCAGGGGGGGCTTTGGAAAGACTTTCCATATTTGCCCTGGGGATAATGCCTTATATCAGTTCTTCTATTATTTTAGAATTGATGACCGTGGTGGTTCCCCATCTTGAGCAATTGAAAAAAGAAGGGGATGCCGGACGGAAAAAGAAAACACAATACACGCGCTATGGAACCGTCGTTCTCAGTATTATCCAGGGGTTCGGTATCAGTGTGGGGTTAGAAGCCATGACCTCTCCTGCCGGTGTCGCCATAGTGCCCTATCCGGGTTGGGGATTTCGTTTGGTTACCATAATCACCCTGACCGCTGGTACCGCATTTATTATGTGGCTTGGCGAACAGATTACCGAGCGGGGTATCGGCAACGGTATCTCGTTGATTATATTTGCAGGTATCGTTGCAAATATGCCGTCGGCTCTTGGAAACACGGTTCGACTGATGAGTACCGGTGAAATGGGAGTTTTTTCCCTGATTATCCTTATCGCACTAATGGTAGCTGTTGTTGCCTGTATCATTTATATGGAACAGGCCCAGCGACGGATACCGGTTCATTATGCAAAACGGGTGGTGGGGCGGAAAATGTATGGAGGACAAACATCTCATCTTCCTTTGAAGATTAATACCGCTGGTGTCATACCGCCGATTTTTGCATCTTCTATTATCATGTTCCCGACAACTTTGGCCCAATTTATTAACCTGCCAGCAATGCAGACCATTGCAGCCATGTTCAGCCCTGGTACCATATGGTATTATCTTTTATACATCGGGTTTATTATCTTTTTCTGCTTTTTCTATACAGCAGTTCAGTTTAATCCAGACGATGTGGCGGATAATATGAAAAAGAATGGGGGTTATATTCCGGGTATCAGACCGGGGAAAAAGACCTCTGAGTACATTGATAGAGTGTTGACCAGAATTACCGTCGGCGGTGCTCTCTATGTCTCTGCCGTCTGTGTTCTGCCGACCATGCTCATGAATAAATTTAATGTACCTTTTTATTTCGGTGGCACAGCCCTCTTGATCGTTGTCGGGGTATCCATTGATACCATTTCCCAAATAGAGTCCCATTTGATATCCGGTAATTACGATGGCTTTATGGGAAGATCTGGGGCGAAACGTATCAAGGGTAGATCTTAAATAAACCATTCTAAATCAATAGGAGATGAAATAAGATTATGGCAAAAGAAGAACCCATCAAAGTTGACGGGAAAGTATTAGAAACGTTGCCCAATGCCATGTTCAAAGTTGAGTTGGAAAACAAACATGTTTTGTTGGCCCATATTTCCGGCAAAATGAGAATGCATTTTATAAAGATTCTGCCCGGAGACAGAGTGACGGTTGAAATATCACCCTATGATTTAAGCCGTGGCAGAATTACATATAGATTTAAATAATTTTTTTTCAATAGTATATTGATAAGAAATACAAATAGAGATTAGGAGTAAATGGATGAAAGTAAGAGCATCTGTTAAAAAAATTTGTAGAGATTGCAAAGTGATTAAAAGAAAAGGTGTCATCAGAGTCATTTGTATAAACAAGCGCCATAAACAGCGTCAGGGATAGGGGGAAGGAAATTTGGCACGTATCGCAGGAGTAGATTTACCAAGAGATAAACACGCATGGATCGCCTTGACCTACATTTATGGTATCGGAGGCAGCAGGTCAAAGCTGATACTTGAGAAAACAGGCATTGATCCAACGATAAAAGCGAATGATCTGACAGAAGTTCAGGTTAACGAAATCAGAAAAGTCATTGATGCCCAATTCAAAGTTGAAGGTGAACTCAGATCCGAAGTTTCCATGAATATCAAGCGGCTTATGGATCTTGGATGTTATAGAGGACTGCGCCACAGAAAAGGTCTTCCCTGTCATGGTCAGCGGACCAGTACAAATGCAAGGACCCGAAAAGGCCCCAAACGAACAGCAGTTAAAAAGAAAAAGTAGAATAATACAAAAGGTATATTAATTATGGCAAAAAAGTCTAAAAAAGCTGTAAGCAAGAAACGGGTGAGAAAGAATATATCCACAGGTATTGTGCATATTCAATCTACCTTTAACAACACCATCGTTACCATAGCTGATGAAAACGGCAACACCATATCATGGTCCAGCGCCGGTGTTCAGGGCTTTAAAGGTTCCAGGAAAAGTACCCCTTTTGCTGCAAAGCTTGTGGCTGAAGATGCGGGTGCAAAAGCAATGGAGCACGGGCTTAAAAATATTGGCGTCTATGTAAAAGGTCCCGGACCTGGAAGAGAATCCGCTTTAAGAGCGCTTCATGCACTTGGATTCAATATTTCAATGATCAAGGATGTTACACCGGTTCCCCATAATGGATGCCGCCCGCCAAAAAGAAGAAGAGTATAAAAATATTAGAATTAAGCTCTTGGAGTTATAAAGGAGGAGAACGTTGGCAAGATATACAGGATCTGTTTGCCGTCAATGCAGACGAGAGAACATGAAGCTTTTTCTGAAGGGTGATCGTTGTTTTTCAGACAAATGCAGTTATGATAGAAGAGGCTATCCGCCGGGGCAACATGGTCAGAGAAGAAGTAAACAATCTGATTATGGAATGCAGCTTAGAGAAAAACAAAAGGTTCGCCGAATTTACGGTATTTCTGAAAAGCAATTCAGAATTGCCTTTAAAAGAGCAGATCGACAAAAAGGTATCACTGGTACGAATTTGTTAAGCCTTCTCGAAACCCGCATGGACAACACTGTTTTTAGATTGGGGTTTGTGAATTCCAGAAATCAGGGAAGACATTTTGTCCGTCATAACCATTTTACCGTAAATGGGAAAAAAGTGAATATCCCTTCCTATCAGGTTAAAAAAGGTGATGTCATAGAGTTGCGTGAAAAAAGTCGCAAAGTTCAGGCTATCTCAGACTCTTTGGATGCCATTGTAAGAAGAGGCGTTCCTTCGTGGTTAGAAATTAATAAAGATAATTTCAAAGGTCAGATTGTTGGCATTCCCACGCGAGAAGACATTACTCTTCCGATTCAGGAACAATTGATCGTTGAGCTATATTCAAAATAGGGTCATCATTCTATATGGTTTATCCAAATATTTATTCAGGAGATTTAAATGTCATCTGAAAAACTAGCATATGTAAACTGGCGAGAGATGATCAAGCCGGAAAAGCTTGATGTTACCACTACTTCAACATATGGCAAATTTGTATGCGAACCTCTTGAAAGGGGATATGGTATTACAATTGGTAACTCTCTGCGACGAATCATTTTGTCATCTATATACGGCGCTGCCATTGTATCTGTGAAATTTGATGATGCCCTTCATGAATATAGTGTTATATCTGATGTTCGGGAAGATGTTTCTGAGATCATTTTAAACTTGAAAGAGTTGAAGTTGATGGTCGACGACACGGAAGATAAAATTTTGACCCTCCAGGCAAAGGGTGAAGGCAGTGTGACCGGTGCTGATATTATCAGTCCCGACGGCAAAGTTGAAATTCTTAATCCCGAACAGCATATTGCCACATTATCAAAAAATGGTGTGCTGAACATGACAATGGTCGTAAAAACTGGTAAGGGGTATGCCTTGGCATCGGTAAATAAAGATGACGATGCCCCCGTTGGTACCATCCCCATTGATTCCGTATTTGCCCCCATTAAACGTGTTAAATATGTGGTGGGTACCTCTAGAATTGGCCAGAAAACCGATTATGACAAACTGACCCTGGAAGTCTGGACAGACGGCAGTGTGACACCCGATGATTCCGTTGCCTTTGGTGCTAAAATTCTTAAGGAACAAATGAATCCCTTCATTAATTTTGATGAGGAGATGGAACCCGATGATGTGGAAGACAGTGCCGATGATGCAGACCGGGGATTTAACGATAATATTTATCGATCAGTGGATGAACTGGAGTTATCTGTCAGAAGCTCCAATTGCCTGAAAAATGCCAGGATTCATACCATTTATCAACTGGTTCAAAAAACTGATGGTGAAATGCTTAAAACCAAGAATTTTGGTAGAAAATCCTTGAACGAAATTAAGGAAGTCCTACATACCATGGAGCTTTCCCTGGGCATGGATCTTGAAGGATTTGACCCGCCAGAAGATGAGAACATTCAGGAAGGAGAGTAAATTCCATGAAACATAGAAAATCTGTATTAAAACTGAACAGAACCTCCAGCCATAGAAAGGCTATGTTTAGAAACATGGTAACTTCTCTGTTCAAACACAGCAGCATCAAAACCACGGAAGCCAAAGCAAAAGGACTGCGATCCATTGCGGACAAAATGATTACCTTGGCAAAAAGAGGTGATTTACACGCCAGAAGACAGGCGTTGGCATATATTCAGGAATCCGATGTTGTTCATACGCTATTTAATGAAGTTGCAGAGAAGTTTGATTCAAGGCAGGGCGGTTATACAAGAATTACAAAACTTGGACCCAGAAAAGGCGATGTCGCTTCCATGGTCCAGATTGAATTGATTTTAGATTGATCACGCTCGCTTAGACAAGATAAAGCATCCCTGGTAGGCCGATCTTAGACAGATCGATTCTACCAGGGATTTTTTTATGGCGAATTATGTTATTGTTACGACATCGTTTATGAAGCATCCAGCACTTCACGGATGGTGAATAACAGATCTTTGTTTTGAAATGGTTTTTGAAGGTATTTGCGAATCCCCATTTCCAGGGCTCGGGTTTTTGAAATGGTTTCACTATACCCGGTACACAGAATGATGGGCATATCTTTTCGGGTTTGAAGTACCGCTTTTGCCAGTTCATATCCCGTCATCCGGGGCATGGTCATATCTGTAATGATTAGATCAAAATGGTTTGGATTCAGCTTAAAGTGAACAAGGGCCTCCTCACCGTTTGTAAAGGAATGAGTCGTGTAACCGAAACTTTCAAGCAGATCCATTGTCAGTATTCGGATATCTTCATCATCGTCCACCACCATGATGGTTTCCTTTCCTCCCCTGGGACCCTCAATTATGTTTTCTCTTCGTTTTGTTGCTGAAAATTTTTTTTCAACAACCGGCAGATAGAGTGAAAAAACAGTACCAATTGCCGGTTGGCTTTCGACATGGATGAACCCTTCGTGTTCTTCGATAATGGCATGGACCAATGCCAGGCCGAACCCAGTTCCCCGTCCCACTTCTTTGGTGGTGAAATAGGGATCAAATGCCTTTTCCAGGGTGTTTTGATCCATGCCGTACCCGGTATCTTTCACATCTAATTTTAAATAGGGACAAACTCTTGGTAACGCCACTGGTTCATCGACACGTTCAGTCGTAGGAATTTCCTGCAATTGAACAATTAAATTTCCCCCGGTTTCAAGCATGGAATGGTAGGCGTTGGTGCACAGATTCATGATGACCTGGTGCATTTGTGTGGGATCGGCCAGAACCATTGATTTTGATAAAATATTTACTTGAATATCAATGGTGGTTGGAATGGAAGACCTTAACAGTTTAAGGGTTTCTTTTACCACCAGATGGATTTTTAAAGGGTGTTTTTTAAACTCTTTTTGCCGGCTGAAGGTTAGAATTTGCTGGATTAACCCTGCAGCACGCTGGGCACCTTTTACGATCTGGCCAATATGCTTTTTTGTTTTTTCAGGGGTATGAAGGGTCATTTCCGCCAATTGGGCATTACCGAAGATGCTGGAGAGAATATTATTAAAATCATGGGCAATCCCCCCGGCCAGGGTTCCAATCGCTTCCATTTTTTGGGATTTTTCAAGCTGTACCGCCAGGTGACGCCTTTCAAATTCTGCCTGTTTCAAATTTGTGATATCCCGACCCTCTACAATGATGAATTCAATCTGGTTGGCAGTATTAAATATTGGTTTTATGGTAACATCAATATCTTTGATGTCGCTGTTTCCATTTATATTGGTTGTTTCCATTCTAACCAATTCCCCTTTAAGGGCTTTTTTGATGGCATCTTTTATCCCTCGTTGACTGCCGGGGTCATGGCGCCACCAGGGTGTATCCCAAAAGGGTTTATAAAGGACCTCAGCTTCTGTACATCCGCCGAAATCAAGGGCGCTTTGGTTGATTTCTTCAAGGATACCATGGGGGGATAGAATCGAAGTCTGCTGAAATGACTGGTTAAAAAGCCCCCGAAGCTTGAGCTCATTTTCCACCAGTGCGGCCTGGGTATGAATGGTTTTTTGAATTTCATCGTTCAGTTTTTCATGGTAATTTTTCAGGCGGTCCATGAAGGCGTTAAAATGGCTGGATAATTTGCCTAGTTCATCCGGAGATTCATAATCCATTCTTATTGAAAAATCACCCATGCTTCCGGATTCTAATTTTTGAATTAATTTTTCCAGGGGTTTGGTGACCGAACGGCTGATATAAAAGGTTAGAAGAACGCCAAAAAATAATATGATTGTAAACACAGCTGCTATAATTGTTTTAAATGTGTGTAAAGGGGCAAATACTTCATTCTCATAGCTTGTGGAGCAAATAATCCACTTGAATTCGGGCAGATATCTGAAACGAACAATTTTTTTCCTGGGAAGGGGTTCATTGGGGTTTTGCCAGGAATACCGGAGTATCCCGCTTTTTTGACCAATGACTTGGCCTAGAATTTTCTTGGCATTGTCGGAGTGCTTTAATAAATTTGTTCCCTGGAGGCTTGGGTGGATAAGGGCCGTGCCGGTTTCATCCATCACAAAGGCATATCCGCTTTTCCCGGACTTGAAAGAAAGAATATTCTCTCTAAAATCCTTGATATCGACCAGATAGTGGAATTCATCCCGATAGGAGGAAACGGAAATAATCCAGTCAAGGGGTTTAAAATAGACCATATATAGGGCTTTGGGTTGTTCGTTTCCTTCTCCTGGGTTTTTCCAGTCGTATTCAAGGTAACCTTCCTTGGTCTGTAATTGTTGTTTCACAAAATCAAAACGCGAAACATTGGTCCCTTTTATTCGGTCATTGGGGTGAATGATTACCTTGCCCCTACTGTCCAAACAATAAATATATCCGCTGATTCCAATGGGCTGGTTTATAAAAATTTCTTCAATGGTGTGAATGGCTTGGTCGCGAGTCAGTAAACCGGACCGGTGTTTGCTATAATAATATTCGGCAATATCATAATTTTTTTCGGCAATGGCCCGCAACCGGTTTTTTATGGAGATGTTTGCCGAGGTCTGGATCAAGTTTGCCAAAGAAGCGGTTGTCTGACTCAGTTTATTTTCAATACTGGTTTCCAGGATTTTTTTTGTCTGGAGGTAGCCAATGCTACTTCCGATAAGAATCAGCGGTACAAAAGCCGTTAAAAATGAGGCCAGCAGTTTGTTTCTGAATTTGAGTTGTTTAAATAGCATATATCATTGGCATATCTCCGGGTTCAAATTATTCTTATCCTAGCCGGTTTCTAAGAATTATACAAAGTACCTTGATGATCCTTACGATACTATATCCCGGGGGATTAGAAAAGAAATTTTTAGGACACTCTTAAAATCGTATTGGCTCAAGTTCAACCCGAATGGTTCTGGTGTTGTCTTTTGTTTTGTTTTGCCTGGTACAGTCTCTTGTCTGCCGCCTTTAAGAGGCTCTTTGATGAATCAATACCCTTTTCCGAGGCAGTGGAAATTCCATAACTTAAGTTTACATAAAAGGGGGTATCATTCGCAGACAAGGGGGTTGAGTCCAAACGGGTTGTCACCCGGTTAACATAATGCGTTGCCTGGGCCTTGCTGGTGGAGGGAAGGATGACAATAAATTCGTCACCGGCAAACCGGGCCACAATATCAGAATCTCGCTTGAGCCGGGCCAGGCAGTCTGAAACATGACAAAGAGCGCGATCTCCATTGTCATGTCCAAAGGTGTCATTAATGGATTTGAAGTCATCAAGATCTAGAAAAAGAAGGCTCAACTCCATCTTATATCGTCGGGCACGCTGAAATTCCCTTTCAAGAATTCTCTCCATTACCCCCCGGTTCAACAGACCTGTCAATGGGTCGTGGAAGGCTAAAAATTTTAATTGTTCATGGGCGGTAACATTTGAGAGGCACAAAGAGACCTTGAGGGCAAGCTGCTCTAACAATGAAGTGTCTATGCCGGGCTCAAATCGGTTTTTGTCCTTGTCTGCCTGGTTGATACTTCCAATGATTTTTCCATCAAGAGTAATCGGGGCAATGGCAATGGAGCCCATTTCATAGGTGGGTATCTCCGGAACCAGAGCATGAAAAATATCCAGGTTTTTATTGGCCAGCAATGGCCTTTGGCTGTTTTTTGTCACGGACAAAAATTTTTTTTTAGGTACAAAGGCGGTGGATGTCCTTAACAGCTCTGAATCTTGAATATCATGGAGCTGTTTTGCAATATCGCTTTCTTCGATAACCGAAATCCAGATATAGCCAATGGAAAATTTATCCCGTATTTCAAATAAAAGTCTTTCAAGAAAATCTTGAAAATTTAATATGGTGAGAATGCTGATCTCTATTTCATTGAATTTCTGGGCAATCTTCTCATTTTCTTTCAACCTTAATATAAGAGAGGGTGGAATCTCCATTTTTCATAATCCTGATAGTTTAAATTTCCAGATCCTGTATCCAATAATATCATTCCTTTACCTTCCTTTAATGGGCATGGACCAGAAAGTCAACTGCCAAAATTGTTTCAGGGGGGTTTTTGGCAATAAATCTTCTATCACCACCAGACCTTCTTTCAGGGGAATATGTTACATATGATAACATCCGTCTGTCATATCTTGAGCATCTATTTTCCTTGTTAATTGCTATTTTTTTTTTCATGTGTATTTATTCCTGAAGTTGTTTCCTGCCGATCCCTGCAAGGCCTAAAAGGCCAAACCCGAGAAAAAGCAGAGTAGCCGGTTCTGGAATTGTGATAACGGGAGATAAAATAGTATCCGCCTGTGTCGCAATAGGGACTAAAAGAAGTCCAGCAAATATAATAGAAGCAATAATTGTTCTCATCTTTTATTCTCTCCATCCGTGGTGGATTGACGTGTGTAACCATGCAATATCAAAGAATAATGCAAAAATGATACCAGAGTAAGTTTTCCTTTATCGATAAGGCTTTTGTCGTTTTCGTTCCCTAATTCTAAAAAGGATTTAGTAAAATAAAGTTATGTTTTGAGGTAAAAAAGGTAACAATACCCATGTCTTTAGGCGCATTCTCGATTTAATTTGTTTAGAGCGATAGGGATTCTTTATTGTGCAATAGTGCTATAATTATTTGTTACCCAAAATTATGGGGGTGACCTGCGGTACTTGACTTTGCAGGTGGGTTTGATAAACATAGGACAGATTATTTTTCAAACTGTTTAAGGTAAAAGTCTATGGAAATTATACATATTCGCAATGGGTCCCTTATGGGGTGTGCGGCATTTGTCATTGTGGTAGCCGGGATGAAGGCAGCGTCTGTCCTGGTTGTCCCCTTTCTTCTGGCAGCCTTTCTTGCCATTATTTGTGCGCCGCCTCTTTTTTGGCTTCAAAAAAAAGGGATCCCCAGTATTGTGGCGATTTTGATTCTCATGCTCGGGGCAATGTTGGTTCAAGTGGTTTTGGTAACCCTTGTTTCTTCTTCCATTGCCGATTTTTCCAACAACATTCCGTTTTATCAGGAACGGCTCATGGTTTTGATTCATAAGGCTCTAGGGGTTTTGTCCCGGTATGGGATTAATGTGGATGCGGCTAAATTGACCCAAATATTTGATCCCAGCCATATTCTTAAACTGGCAGCAAATACACTTAACGGCCTGGGGGGAGTGCTGACCAATACATTTTTTGTCCTTTTGACCTTTTTGTTTATCCTTTCCGAAGCCGCCGGGTTTCCCAATAAACTGAGGGCACTCTCCAGCGGCCGGGATGCCGATCTGGGTCGCTATTTTGAAATTACGATGGGGGTGAACCGGTACCTTGGTATCAAAACACTGACAAGTCTTGCAACGGGTTTGGCCATTACTTTGTGGCTGGTGGTACAGGGGGTTGATTACCCGGTCATGTGGGGGGTTTTTGCCTTTTTATTCAATTATATCCCTAATGTCGGGTCTATCATTGCTGCGGTTCCAGCCGTCTTATTGGCCCTGGTCCAGCTGGGGCCTGTGCCGGCTGCTTTCGTGGGGTTGGGTTTTTTGATCGTGAACACAGTGGTGGGAAGTGTGATTGAACCCCGGATCATGGGGAAGGGAATCGGATTGTCCGCCCTGGTTGTTTTTCTTTCCCTGGCATTTTGGGGATGGGTTCTGGGGCCGGTGGGGATGCTGCTCTCTGTTCCCCTGACCATGGCGGTTAAAATTGCCCTTGGGGGTAGGGACTCAACCCGATGGCTGTCTGTTCTTCTGGGGTCAAACAAAGAGGCCGCTGCGTTTTTAATTAAAAAAGAAAATAAGTCTGAAACGTTAGTTTAGCGGACATCTCCCTTTACATTGAGCAGGAGGACACCTCGTTTATATTGGGGGCCGCCAATGGTGATGCTGTTATGATTTTTCAGCAATACTCGGGTTTGAAATACAGGGGCCTGGTTTTTCTCAATACGGATTTGATACGTAATTCGATTGTTGGCCATGTCCACAGGGGTGACCGCAAGGGTTCTATTGCCCGGAAGGTTAATGGTTCCTGTCTCGTCTTTTTCCAGTGCCATTTGTTTGTTTTTGATCAGTCGGTAGTCTGTGTATTTAAAGACAGATTCAATCTCCTGAACGAGATGTTTAATGCCCGGGTCAATGCGGGAGGATCCGGTGGTAGCGTGGATGACCTTTACCTGGGTGGTATAAATCGTCTGGGCCAATAGCGGATGCGGGAACAAGTAGATGATACCGAACCAGAACACCATCAATTTTTGAAATTTTCCCATGAATCTCCTCTATTTTATCAGGTCTTTTTTATCAAGTATCAAGTATCAGGTTTCTGAAAACCAGATAATGGTGTGTTTCTCTTTTATCGTTTCAATTATCATAACCGATGACGAATTTGTGTCAAGGGATTTTACAATGGCACTGGGACCAGCCGGTGGCGTCCCCTGGTAAACAGCCAGTATCAAAATGGCAGCAACCGCAGTAAGGGATGTAAGTTTGATATACAGGTGATCTGTCAGCCAGCCAAAGAGACCAGTGGGTTTTCCTGGCTTCACCGGAGTGGCTGCCATGTTCACAAAAGATGCCTGGGCAATCTGAGTTTCGGCATGGGTGTTAAAAACTATGCCAAGCTTTTGAAATTTGGCCACAAGTTTTGCACAATCCGGGCAGTCCCCAAGATGGGATGAAAATTCCAGTGTCCTGGCAGAATCCAGTTCATTGTCCACAAACTGGCTAATAAATTTTTGTGAGTATTTGCTGCAGTGTTGTGTCATGCTGCCGTTTTCCTTGTACCTGGGTTCATCATCCATTTAACACGCCATTTAATGTAAGGATGCCAGAATTTGTTTTCTTGCATGGAAAAGCCGTGAGGCGACGGTTCCTTTCTGTATCTTCAATATTTGGGCAATCTCTTCATAGGAGAGCCCTTCAAGTGCATTCAGGACAAAGACCAGCCGATTTTTTTCCGGGAGTTTGTGTATGGCCCGGATCAGGTTGGTTTCAACCTCTTTTTCTCCCAGGATGGATTCAGGGGTGGCGCTGTCTTTTTGGGTCCCGTAAAGCAGGTGGTCATTTTCCGGCCCAAGGGAGGTGTGGTGCCATTTAAAGCGTCTTGTCCATTTTCTTTTCCAGTTCAGGCAGGCATTGATGGTGATTTTTCGTAACCATCCCCAAAGCCCAGTCCCCCCACGGAAGCCATGGATATGCTTAAATACGCTGACAAAAACATCCTGAACCACTTCCCGGCTTTCTTCCATATCCAGGGTAATGCCGTAGGCAATTTTCAGAAGCCGGTCCTGGTAACGGGTTACCAGGACCTGGTATGCCCATTGCTGGCCTTTTTTAAGCCGCTCAACAAGCTCCTGCTCCTCAATGGGGTCTGCCTTTGATTTGTTCACAATCCGCCATGACTATCTATGCTTGTATTTCGTTTTTATCCAGACTTTTTGTGCCTGCCAGTGACCCTTTTGGACACGGACTCGTTCATGTCGGCCATCCACCCAGTGACCTCTGGGGGTGTAATGGCCCGGATTCCATCTTTTTTTGTGTTTATTTTTAACCCATACCTTCTGAATTTCCCAATGTCCCCTGGGACCGCTGTCATATCTTGCATATTGCCTTTTGTGACGGTTATTCTTATGTCTCGTGTTGGAATAATTGGGAGCGCATTGTTTTTCATTGTTCATGCCGTGAATAATGGCAGTCCCAATAAGGGCGATCCCGGTTCCAAAAACAATTCCTTCAATGGTGTGTCGTCTGTTTGCGCCCGCATTGGCAGGTGTATTTGAAAAACAGGCAATGACGATCAGTGTCAGTGTAAGGGCTGATATCCTTTTCATTTTTCCTCCATTCTTAGTATTAGTAACGCTGCAATTTAATTGATTTGCATTCACTGTTAATAAGAAGACACCGGACAATCAAAAATGTTCAAAAAAAAATAAAAAAAATTATCCACCAATGGAGTTCATATGGCTGATGGGAATGTTTTTGGCTTTCGGATCATTGAGGGAGTGAAACAGGGGCTTGTGGGTCAGGGTTGATTCAATAATTGATTTTAATTGGTGGTCAGATGCCCCAGCGCGCAGGGGGGATAGAATGTCTTGTTCATAATCGTTCAAAAGACAGGGTCGCAGGGTTCCCCGGGAGGTCAGTCTCAGTCGGTTGCACTCGGAGCAAAAATGGGAAGAGATGGGGGTAATAAATCCCACAACCCCTCGGGCATTGGACAGTTTAAATTTTTTGGCAGGTCCGTCGTTATATTCCCTTTCCATGGGTATCAGTGGCCCCAGGGTGGCTTCAATTCTAGCGTGTATTTCCCGGGTCAGTATCTGCTGCTGACGTTCAATATCCGAGTCCCCCATGGGCATATACTCGATAAACCGAATATGAAAAGGGTATTTTTTGGTGAGGCCGGCAATGGCGCAAATCTCATCATCATTGAAGCCCCTGAGGGCCACTGCGTTTATTTTAATGGGGGATATGCCAAGGTCATGGGCTGTCATGATGGAATCCCATACCCGGTGGTATCGATCCCTGCCGGTGATGGCGAAAAATTTAACGGGGTCAAGGGTATCCAGGCTGAAATTTAATCGGCGTATCCCCATTTGGATCAGCGCTTTTATTTTTTCCCGGGTTAAAAGGGCGCCATTGGTGGTAATGGAAATATCCTGGAGGGCATCCAGCCGACACAATTGTTCCAGAAAGGAAAAGATCCCTTTTCGGACAAAGGGTTCCCCCCCGGTGATCCTTACCTTGGTGATTCCCAGTTCACAGCCAAGACGGGTAATTCTTAAAATCTCTTCATACCGGGCAATCTTTTCATGCTCGATTACGGTAAAGGGAGACGCGGGGACACAATACCGGCACCGAAAATTGCACCGGTCTGTGACAGATATCCGCAGATAATTGATCGTCCGATTGCCGGCAATCATGATTTATTGCTGTCCATAGTAGGTAAGCAGTCCATCCAAAAGGCCGTCAATGGTATAGAGATTGGCTTCAATGTCAGGTTCAATGCCAAAGGATCTTGCCGTGTCCGAGGTGATCGGTCCGATACTGGCAACGGTCACCCCTTTTAACAATTTGGCGGCATCCCGGGATTCCAGCAATGACATGAAATTTGCGACAGTGGAGGAGCTGGTAAAGGTCACGGCATCAATCTTTTTGTCTGTAAGAAGGGAAATAAGGGTTTCTTTACCCCCATCGCACAGGATGGTTTCATAGGCGGTCACCTCATCCACAACAGCGCCCATTTTATTGAGCTCTTCGGGTAAAATGGTTCTGGCCACCTTTGCCCGGGGAAGTAATATTTTTTTGCCCTGCATGTCCATGCTTGAAAAGGCATCCACCACCGACTCCGCCCGGTATGTTTCGGGCAGGATGTCACTTACGATACCGTAGTCGGCCAGCCGTTCCTTTGTAACCGGACCGATGCAGGCAAATTTTAAATGGCCCAGGGCCCTGACATCCTTGCCCATGCCAAAGAGGGTGTCAAAAAAAAATTTGACCCCGTTGACACTGGTCAGTACCAGCCAGTCATAGTTGTTCAGGTGATCAATGGCCGTTTCGAGGGGTGCCGTGTCTTCTGACGGAATTATTTGTATGGTGGGGATTTCCAGACAATGGGCGCCCAGCCTTGTCAGTTGGGAGACAAGACCGCTGGCCTGGGCCCGAGCCCGGGTGATGACAATCCGTTTGCCGAACAAGGGCTTTTTGTCAAACCAGGCAAGTTCCTGCCTAAGGGAGACCACATGGCCCACCACAATGATGGCCGGTGATTTCAACCCGGCTTTTTTAACCACGTCCACAATGGTATCAAGGGTGCCGGTTACGGTTTGCTGCCGACTGGTAGTTCCCCATCGGACAAGGGCCACCGGGGTGTCTGATGGTTTTCCGTTTGCCATAAGATTTTTGACAATATTCCCCAGGTTTTTAACCCCCATGAGAAAGACCAGGGTGGCATTGGATTTGGCAAATATATCCCATTGCATGCTGGAATCTTTTTTGTCGGGATTTTCATGGCCGGTGATAAACGATACAAAGGAGGTATGATCCCTGTGGGTCACGGGAATTCCGGCATAGGCCGGGGCGGAAATGGCCGAGGTGACCCCTGGGATCACTTCATATTGAACCCCGTGTTCCAGCAGAAGCTGGGCCTCTTCTCCCCCCCGTCCGAAGACAAAGGGATCCCCGCCTTTTAGCCTTGCCACGGAAAGTCCTTGTTTTGCCTTGTCCACCAGCAATAAATTGATCTTATCCTGGGTCAGGGTGTGGTCTCCTCCTTTTTTGCCCACGTAAATAATTTCGGCTTCTCGTCTGGCATACTTCAGCAGAAAGGGGGATGCCAGGTAGTCATAGACCACCACATCGGCGGATTCAATACATTCTTTTGCCCGTATGGTTAAAAGACCCGGGTCACCGGGGCCTGCGCCAATCAGATGCACCACGCCTGTTTTATCAGTCATTTGAGTTCAAACTCTCCAAAATTTGTTTTCCGCCATTTTCAAGCAATTGATTTGCAAGCGTCCGACCCTGGTCTGCAATTGTATTTATCGGGGAGGTTCCAGGGCAGGTGACCTGTCGTTTAATCACTTCCCGGCCGTCTTCCGAGGCCACCAATGCGGTCAGGATTACCTGGTTGTCCTTGATCTGAGCATAACAGGCCACCGGGATATGGCAGGACCCTTCGATCTGTTTGAGAAAGGCCCGCTCGCCTGTGACGCAGAGCCGGGTGGGGCCATGATCCAGTCGTTCCATGACAGGCGCTATGTCCATATCATTTTCCCGGGTTTGAATGCACAATGCCCCTTGGCCCACTGCTGGAACCATGAGATTTTCATCCAGATATTGGGTGATTTCATTCGCCTGATCCAACCGCAGCAGGCCCGCCGCAGCCAGCACAATGGCATCGAAATCCCCTGCTTTGAGTTTCTTGAGCCGGGTATCCAGATTGCCCCGGATGGAAAGGATTTCAAGGTCCGGTCGAGCCGCTTTCAGCTGGGAGCCCCGGCGAAGACTGGAGGTGCCGATTCTGGCCCTGGCCGGGTAGTCGGCCAAAAGTTTGTTCTCCCGTGAAATCATTACATCAAAGGGGTTTCCCCTTTCGGGTATGGCGCCGATGACAAGTCCCTGGGGCATTTCTCCCGGCATGTCTTTCATGCTGTGGACGGCAATGTCGATTTCTTTGTTCAAGAGGGCGGTTTCAATTTCTTTGACAAACAGTCCCTTTCCCCCCACCAGTGCCAAGGGCCGATCGGTTATCCGGTCTCCCTTGGTGGAAATGGTGATAATCTCAACGGTTAGTTCCGGAAAAAGCGTTTCAATACAAGATTTTACATGATGGGCCTGCCACAGAGCAAGCTGGCTTCCCCTTGTGCCGATGCGGATGTTTTTTTTCATGGAAGCTATCCCATACCACATGAGCTGCAGTTGGTGGAGGTGCAACTGCCGCAGCCCGAAGCGCCTGCTGAAGTGGTCACCTGGGGGGTGCCGCCGGCATCGGTGGATTTGGACACAAACCCACAGGTGGACATGAGTCGGGCCAGGTCCTGGCTGTCGCAGTCAGGACATTGGGGTTTAAAACTTCCCATGACAAGGGTTTCAAATTTTTTCTTGCAGGCATTGCATTTATATTCGTAAATTGGCATTGTTTTATAACCTTAAATCATTTAAATTTTAATAAACAAATTAATATAGTGGCTAAATGGAAGTTTTTCAAGTCAGCAATTTGCTTATTTGACAGAATTCTTTTACAAGGATTCAATAATACCGGCCGCAATAAGGGGGATGAGGATCTCATGGTGACCCACAATGGCATAGCCTTTTCCCTTGCCAAGGGTGGGTCGGTTGACCACATTGGTCATCGGTCGGTAGTGGCGGATAAAATCCAGATTGACCGTGGTAAAGTCATCAATGCCCTGGCCGATATTTCGAACCAGGGTGATCGCCTTTAAAAAAACTTCGGGCATGATCACAGCAGATCCGGCATTGATGAACACCCCGTTTTCAAGATCGGCAATTTGGGTGGCAAAACGTTTGAAATCTCGAAGGGAGGCCTTGCCGCAGGCCCCGGCATCAAAGTTGGGGTGCATGTGGATGATATCCGTGCCAATGGCCACGTGCACTGTGACCGGGATATTAAGCTTGGCACCTGTGGCATTAAGGCTTAGATGCTTATAGGGCAGGTTTTCGGCCAGGATCATTTCCCCAACCGCCCGGCCAAGGCCAATGGATTGTTTGTCTGCCGTTTCAATGGCCTGATTTAACAAATCCGAGGTTTCCTTTGCCATGCCGAAACTGCCGTCTCCAAGGCTTGTGGCCACATCTTCAGAGGTTGAGCCGGTGTATGCGACCTCGAGATCATGGATGATGCCGGACCCATTCATGGAAATCATGGTCAGTATTTTTTTTTCCATCAAGTCAATGATGACGGGATTCATGCCGGTCTTGATGACGTGACCGCCCATGGCAAAACAGACCTGCCGTTTGTTCCGGGCTGCCAGGGCGATGGCCTGGATAACAGCCTTTATGTCATTGCCTGCCAGGATGTCGGGCAGGGAGGCGATAAAATCTGACAATCCGCCGCCTTTTGTCCAAACGGAGGTAAAATCATCTTTGCTGACCAGACTTTTTCGATCCTTGATGGAATAGGTCTTTAGTCGGCTGAAATCAAGGGCGGTATCAGAGGGTTTCATTGAAAAAAAGCCTTTCTGTTAAATCACATAAAATATGGGCCAACAGGATATGCACCTCCTGAATCCTGGCGGTGGTCTTTGAGTCGACACAAAATGGGATATCGGCAATTTCTTTTATTTTCCCTTTGTTCCCGGAAAATCCAATAACCGTAAGGCCCATTTTTTTGGCTTCAAGGGCCGCTTTAATGACATTGGGCGAATTGCCGCTGGTGGTGATTCCCAAGGCAATATCCCCTTTTTTCCCCAGGGCCTGGATTTGTTTTGAAAAAATTTGCTCAAAGGAATAATCATTGCCGATACTGGTGATAATAGAGGTGTCACACGTCAGGGCAATGGCGGCAAGGGGGGGTCTTTCCAGTTGAAAGCGATTCACAAATTCAGCGGCAATATGCTGGCAATCGGCCGCGCTGCCGCCGTTTCCAAACAATAGAATCTTTCGGCCGTTTTTCAGGGCGGTGACCAGGGTATGGGCACACGTTTCAATGGAGGTGCTGTTGGTTTTAAAAAAAAGCTTTTTTGCTTGTATGCTCTCTTCAACCGATTGTTGAATGATCTTGTTCATGGGCGTGTTTTCTCTTTGATTATGCTGATTTAATGGTGGTGGTCTGGGTGGCATCTAAGGCGTCGCAGATTTCCTGGATTTGTTTTAAGCGGTTCTTGAACAGGAGACTGTTCGGTTCCAATGCCACACTTCGATTGGCGAAGGAGAGGGCAATCTTCAAGTTTTTTTTCTGGAGGGCCATGGCCTGGGCATAGCCGGACAGGGAAACGGCATCCGAGGGGTTCAGTTTCACCGCCCGGTTAAATTCAGCCCCTGCTTTTTGGGGATCTTTCTTATCCAGTTTATCCAGGAGAATTTCTCCTTTCATCCGGAAGGCCATACTGGAGTCCTGATTTAATCTCACTGCTGCTTCAAGATGGGGCAGGGCCATGTTCCATCGTTCCTGTTTAAACAGCAGGTGCCCCAGGAGAAGTTCAATCTCAAATATATTTTGATCAATGCCATGGGCTTTTTTAAGATAAAGGATAGCCTTGTCCTCGTCTTCATTGATCCGATGGATCAGGCCGATATTATAAATGACCATCACCTCCCTGGGATTAATGGCAATGGCCTTTTCAAATTCTTTTTTTGCCCGGTCGATTTCGCCAATGACCCCGTAACAGACCCCGAGACTGTTGATGAGATTAATGTTTTTGGGTGCTATTTCAAGGCCTCGTTTATATTCCCGGATGGCTCGGTTATAGTGGTTGAGCTGGTAAAGTCTATCTCCGCTGATGTTCAGGGAAACGGCATCAAAATAAATCATGTGATTGGTACCGAAAAAAGCCGCATGATCAATGGCCTTGAGGGCATTGCCCGGAATATCGCCTCGTTCAAAGGTGTGGAAGGGGAACGTGGCCACTCCCATGAGGATATCGGTTTTCAGCGCCGTTGATATTTTTTCTTTTAACAGACAAAGAAGTCGGGATCCATTTTTTTCTTTGACATAGTCCCAGAATACCAGGGCAAATGAGGTGTCATCCAGGCTTTCCCAGATTCCTCTTTCTTTGTCCAGGACCGAGTGAAAGCAGGCTTCAAAAATATCTTTCGCCTTTTCCTTTGTTTTTTTGGATGTGGTCTCTGCTATCTGAACCACGGCACAGATAAAAGCATCTCCGGGTATATCCGCCGATGCAAGACGGGTATTCAATGTTTCAACTTGGAGAGTCTGCCCATGGAGACGGTCAGAAAAAAAGGTTAGGGGCGGCTGAATGGGGTGCCCGTCTGACTCGGCTTTTAAAAAATGGATTTCCTTTGATGTAAATTTATGAGTCATTTTTTTAATAGTATTTTTTCAAGGGTTGTTGAAATAATTTCGTCCTGTCCGGTTTGAATGGTCCTGGGGTCTATTATGTAGCGATTTCCCTCTATTCTGCCGATGATGGCAGGAGATGCCTGGCGAAGGCTTTTCTCAAGGCGGGCAACCGACATGTTTTCGGGGCGTATGGTGATACATCGGGTGGGCAATTTCAGCTCGGGAAATGATCCGCCGCCGGGCCTGGATTCAAGATCTGCCAGCTCTACCCGGGCGGTGGGAATGACTTTTTTGATCTGTTTTTCCAGGGCTTCCGACTTCTTGCAGGTCTGGTCATAGGACATGGTCAGCATTCTTAGGGTGGGGATCTTCCTGATGGCTTGCTTTTCATCTCTATACAGTTTTAAGGTGGCTTCCAGAGCGCCCAGGGTGAGTTTGTCAATGCGCAGAGCCCGGGTCAGAGGGTTGGCCTTAATCTTTTCAATGGTTTCTCTTTTACCCACAATAATGCCGGACTGGGGACCTCCTAAAAGCTTATCACCACTGAAGGTGACCACGTCTGCTCCCGATGAGATTGAATCGGAAACCAGGGGTTCTGCCGGCAGTCCGTACTTGGAGAAATCGATGAGGGTTCCGCTGCCAAGATCTTCCATCACCGGGATATTCTTTTTTCTTCCCAGGCAAGACAGCTCGGCGAGACCCACACTGGCGGTGAACCCCTCTATTTTGTAATTGCTGGTATGAACCTTGAGAAAAAGGCCGGTATTTTCCGTAACCGCCTGTTCATAATCCCGTAAATGGGTCCTGTTGGTGGTGCCCACTTCTTTTAAATGACAACCGCTTTTCGACATGATATCCGGTATTCTGAAAGATCCGCCGATTTCAACCAGCTCCCCCCGGGAAACCACCACTTCGGTATCCTTTGCCAGGGTATTTAAGGCCAGTAAAACCGCCCCGGCATTATTGTTGACGGCAATGGCACTCTGGGCGCCTGTCAGTTCACAGATCAGCGCTTCCACAGCCGAATACCGGATTCCCCGTTTGCCGGTTGCAAGATTCAGTTCCAGGTTGGAGTAGGACTGGGAGATGGTTTGGATGTTTTCCAGGGCATCCTGGCACAGCAAGGCCCGGCCCAGGTTGGTGTGAAGGACCACTCCGGTGGCATTGATCACCGGCACCAGCCTGTTTTTGATTCGTTCCCGGGCAGCTTCAAGGGTTTGTTCAATAATCGAGTTGTCCTGAATCTCTGCTGTATGGTTGTCAAGGATATCTTGACGGATGCTTTCCAAAATTGAACGGATGGATTCCAGGATCACCTTCCGGGGGA
Organism: Desulfobacteraceae bacterium; assembly: GCA_016743945.1. Lineage (GTDB taxonomy): Bacteria > Desulfobacterota > Desulfobacteria > Desulfobacterales > Desulfobacteraceae > NBML01. The sequence goes on along the minus strand of JADGFI010000006.1, from coordinate 44,806 downwards.
TTTCAAAGAACCGCTCATCCTCTTTAGTGTTTTCCAGAATATGGTCTACCCCTGGAAGGTTTCTTAACTGCTGGTGTTTGTCTGTGGGGGGCATTTTTGTTTTTTTCTCGACCTTTATTGGTTCGTGTTCATAACATTTAGGGGCGTGGCATCAATGATTTCCGGGATATCCGCCAGGGTGAGTCCAAGATGCTCCAGAACATGTCCGATACTCTGGGACTGCATTTTTTCAAGATCATGGCCGGTATGAAATTTTTCCATTAAGAGGTCGGCAAGGTAGACTATATAGACAAGGTCCTTGTTGTCTTTTGCCTTTTCCGGGTGGTGGTGGTGGCGGATGACCTGGGAAAGAGCGCTGGAAAACTGCCATTTTTTTGCCAGGAAAGCGCCTACTTCACAATGGGTGATGCCCAGCAATTTTTTTTCGGCGCTGAGAAAGCTTTCCGTCTCTATACTTAGATCTCTGAATAACAGCGGAGCCCGGTCTGATATATACTGGTCCAGGATTACCTTGCCGATATCATGGAGAAGACCTGCGGTATAGGCCTTTTCGGTTGGCACTTTTCCGGTTTTTTTTGCGATGGTTTCAGCCGTTATTGCCACCCCCACGGCGTGGAAAAATAAGCCGCCCCGGCACATGGAATATCCGGATGTGCTGGTCTGATTATAGTAAGCGTTCACTGCTGCCGTGATAACGGATTTAATCAGCAGGTCCTCTCCCAGTAATAAAACAGCGTCGGTGAGGGTCTCAATTTTGACGGTGCCAGAAAACATGGCTGAATTGCACAATTTCAGGGTCTGGCCGCTCAATACCTGATCCAAGGATAGTTCCCGGGTGATATCTTTTATACCGAAACGGTTGTCCTGAACCATTCTGAAGATTTTCAAAGCGGTCTGGGGAATGGGTTTGATGGTTTCAATGGTTTTGAAAATATCATCCAGGGTGGGGGGGAGAAGGTCTTTTTGAGATTTGCAGACATCCTCCCAGGCCGGATTGATAGCGGTTTCACCTGTTCGCATGTTGAGTTCAAGGGTGCAGGTAAAAAAACCGCCGGTTTCAGATTTGATAATCTCAATGTTCCGGCGTTGTAAGAGTTTCCTTGCAATGTCAGCAGATCGCCCGCCAATATCCAACCCGATGTCCTGATGGGAAACCGGCCCCACAAGGGCGCCTCCGGCAATGACCGCCTTGATATTTTGAGGGTAACTGCCCAAGCGTATGAACTGATTAATCAACATGGGAATTCCAGTGGATGCATATTTTTCCGGAGATTTAGCCCCTGCATTTCCCAGGGGCTCGGGCAGAAGTATATGAATCATTCCGCCGATTTTAAGGGTCGTGTCATAAAGGGCCACCCCTAGGCAGGTGCCCAGATAGGCCTGGTAGATGCTTGAAGATCTTATCTCAGCTTTCAGCCAACCCGCAGCAATATGCTCAATTTTCTGATAAGTCATGTGTTTGTTTAATATCATCCATATTGAAGTTTTTAATTAATATCATTAATTCTCCAAATGTTTCAACCCTTATCTGATAGTTTTAAACACCAGGGCTCGTGAAAAAGGCGGCTTTGATCTTTGTCAGGGGTTAAGTTTTTTAAAATATTGTCGATTATTAATCTAATAACCCAATGATATCCATGGAGGGAACCCATCATGAAAATTTTAGATGCCAACATCATGGTAACATCCCATAATTTTTCTGAGCAGATGGGTCTTCTGCTCAAAGAAGACTCCCAGGCACTTGTTCCGAGGCCTTCCGATAAACGGTTTTTTTCCAGTGGGGAGGGGATCTCTTTTTTATCCGACAGGGTGGTGGACCGGGTGAGTATTTCACAGAACAAAGCGGTTGAATACCAGTCCGGATACTTCGGTAATATTTCATCCAGATCAGCGGTTCGGTCAACCCTCGGTGAAACCACGGTTTTTGAACAGAAGGAATTGGTGGAAACCCTTGTCGGTGCTGTGATTGACAGGGCTGTGGTGGTCAAACAGCTTGACCAGGGAGAAAATATTGATATTAACACTCTTACCCCACCTATGTTGCCCCTGGCCCCAAGTTCCTTTTTTCCTTCGTCTGTGTCAGGTGAAAAGATTATATCCGTGAAACAGACAGATATCCATTTTGAAGAAGAGCAGATGACCTTTGCCTCGGCGGGAGCGGTTGTCACCGAAGATGGCAGAACCATTGAGTTTTCCCTTGATGTATCAATGGACAGGGCATTTTTGTCCAAAACAGAGCAGGAATCCCTTATCCATACCTGGAAGGAAGAAGCGATGCTTATAGACCCCTTGGTGATAAGTCTGGATGGTCGTCTGCCCGCCTTGTCAGATACCGGTTTTGAATTTGATCTGGACAATGACGGAAAAACGGAAAAGGTGAGCTTTGTTTCGGCCGGAAGCGGATTTCTGGCCTTTGATAGGAATAGTGATCAAAAGATCAATAACGGGTCTGAGCTTTTTGGACCTGGCACGGGCAATGGATTTCAAGAGTTGGCTGCCTGGGATGGGGACAAAAACCACTGGATTGACGAAAATGATGCTGTTTTTTCAAAACTCTCTGTGTGGACCAAAGATGAAAAAGGGGAAGATCGGCTGATTTCTTTGAAAAATGCGGGCATCGGGGCTATTTTTCTGGAAAATGCTGCCACACAATTTGATCTGGTGGATCCGGATAATTTTCTTAAGGGGCAATTGAAAAGTTCAGCCGTGTTTTTATTTGAGGATGGCAATGTTGGGTCCATCCAGCAAATTGATCTGGCAGCAAGGCCGGTTGAAAAAGAAAAAATAAAGGGACAATTGAATTTAGAAGTGAACAACCCCGGGTTTGTCTCTTCTGTTCCAGATCCCACTGGAAAATTTTGGGTCCCGGGATTTAGCCCAGAACCATTGGCTGGGCAGCCGGTTGAAAACCCATTGGAAGCGCTTATGGAACAGATAAAAGCCCTGAAGGAAGAAATGAATCAACTCCTGGGGAACAGGTCTTCTGGTATGGCCCGGTTTCCCGAGGGCCCGGTGGGAAAGAACGGGTTTGCTCGCTCTAATTACCAACTATACAAGATGATTAACCCGGACCCGTCTATTCTTATGGCTGGCAGGAAAACCTCCATGGGAGAAAATCGCTATAGCTGATAAAGGGGGACAAGGATCACAGGACAAGGTGATGAACCTTTGGTGTGGGGGCACTCAGGTCCTTAAGGTTCTTTGTACAGGGCCAGAACCCCTGATCGGGTCAGCTTTTTGATACCAAAGGGTTCAAGTTTTTCCAGGAGGATGTCAATGGTCTCTTCATCTCCTGTGATTTCAAACATATACTGCTGCATTCCTTCATTCATCATGGTTCCGTTGAAGTCGGCAATAATTTGTTTTATCTTTGACTGGTTTTCCGGCTTGGCTTTGACGCAGATCAGTGCCATCTCTCGTTTGATCGCTTTTTCTCCGGTCATGTCCCGAAGTTTAATGACATTGACAAGGCGCTTGATCTGTTTCATGCATTGTTCAAGCAGCAGCGGATTGGCATGGGTGGTGATGGTGATCCTGGACATTTTCGGGTTTGCAGTGGGCGCACCGCAGATGGTTTCAATATTATACCCTCTTCCGGCAAAAAGGCCTGTGATTCTGGCGGTAACACCAGGCTCATTCTCCACCAGCATGGTAAGGGTGTATTTTGTCGTTTCCATTTAAATCCTTTGGTTTTTTAGGCTTTTTTATGTACCAAGTGAAGGATCAGGCAGCTGCAATATCCAGTTCCGTCACGGTTTTGTTTCTTCCATTTCTCTTTGCAAAATAAAGGGCATTGTCGGCGCGTTGGATCAGGGATTTAACCGTTTCTTCTGGTTTATATTGGGCCACACCAAGAGAAACGGTAATGGTGCCGATGAATTTGCCTGAATTTTTGGCAATCCATTTCATGGATCGAAGATTTTTCCGGATCTGCTCGGCGAGAATAAAGGCTCCTTTCAGAGGGGTTTCGGGCAGGATAATGATAAATTCTTCTCCCCCAAAGCGTGCGGCAATATCCTTGCCTTTGATATGTTCATTGAGCAGCCTGGAAAGCATTTTTAACACGTTGTCTCTCATGAGATGTCCATGGGTGTCATTAACCTTTTTAAAGTGATCAATGTCTGTGAGGATGATGGAAAAGGCCTTGTCCTCAGCTATAGAATACTGCTGTGCTTCATATATGGCTTGATCAAATCCCCTCCGGTTCAGCAGGCCGGTGAGCATATCAGTTCTTGCCGTTTGTTTTATCCCTTTTAGTTCTTCTTTCAGGGTGCTGATTTCCGAAACCGATGCATCCATCTGTTTCTTCAGTTTTTGGCTGGATGTCACCACTGATTTTGTTCCCGACACAATTTCCTGGGCGATGGTTGAAACATCCTCAATTGAGGTCGGCTGGCTCAGTTTCTTTGAATAGCTTTTCAAGATATTGCCCTGGTCATCCAGTTTGTTGCCGGATTTGCCCAATTGACGGATTATTTCCATAAGGATTGCTTGAAATTCACCGACTTTTTTTTCTGCCAGAAGCACCTGGCTGTCTGCCACATGTTTTTTGAATAATTTGAGGACGATTTCAAAGGAAATATCAATTTTGCTTTTTTGCAGGGTCTGTATATCTGTGAGTAATCGTTCATTTCGCCCGGTGGTATATTCATAATACCCGGACATGAATATGACTTTGATGTCTGGATTTAATTTTCTGATTTTATTTACCATTGCAAGTCCGCCGCCGTTGGGCATGACAATGTCGGAGAGTATCAGATCAATGGATACCTTTTGGTCTGTGAAAAGCTCGATTGCCCTGTGGGGGGAGTCTGCCTCAATGGTTGTGTAACCAAAAATTTTAACCATTGCAACCACTGACTTTCTGGCGTCTTCATTGTCGTCAACAATGAGGATTTTTTTTTTAAAGGCCTGATTTCCCATGGGGGGAAGGCCAGAAATCTTTTTGTTTAACCGGCTGTTTTCCATGCGAAGAGATGTGATTTCTGCAATGAGTTCTTCCTTGGATTTTTCCGTATCTTTCATGTGCAACGCCGCTATTGCCCTTTGAAATTATTAATTGCAACTGCTTTTTAGTAAAATTTAAGTATGGTATTTGTTAACAGATTCGATTCAAACATTCAAATATATTTTAATCGGGGGCCTGATTTTGAATTAAATAATTGAGCCGCAGCAAATGAAGCCTATCATAGGAGATCTCCTGGTCCAGGTGGAGAAAGACAGGCTTCAGCGCAAGGGTGCCGTGTTCATCAAAGGCCAGTTTTACCCGTTCCCATGTGCCAGGGTTTGTTTTGGACAATTGGATAAATTCCCGGGTCTCTCTAAGGACAAACCCGCCACGGATATACGCCCCTAAATGGGTGAGAACAGTGGTCAGTTTGATTTGGTTTTTATCAGCAAGTTCCTGGGCAGATATCCCGGTATTGAAAAGATCTCCAAAATATTGATACCGGGGTGGCTTGTCGGCAGCAGATCGGGTTCTTTTCTTTTTTTTGGGGCCCTTAAACCGGTCCATCTGATCGATCTGGTTTTCACTACAATATGCCTGGATCTCATCTAAAATGGTTCGGCCAAAGGTCTCTTTTTTATAGGCGCCAATGCCATGGATGTGTTCAAGGGACTCCTCGGAACTAGGAAAAATTTGTGCCAGTTCCGTCAGGGTCTTGTCCGTAAGTATGGCATAGGGGGGCAGGTTCATCTGGTCCGCCAGAAATTTTCGTTTCCGCCGTAACCGCTCAAATAATTCGTTGTCACAGGATGCCATGGCTGGACCTTTGTCTGTGAAAACGGGAGTCCTGTTAAATTTGGGTGCTCTAACACTTTTTTCTCCTTTGAAAACTGCCCAGGCCTTGGGGGTAAGCTTCAGGCTGCCATGGGGGGCTGTGGTGGCCATTAGCCCCTGGGCCAGAAGTTGTTCACAGATAAATTTCCATTCCGGGGCGGTCAGTTCTTTCCCGATTCCATAGGTGGATAATTGGTCATGGGCAAATTGCAAAATCTTTTTTGCCCTTGAGCCCCTGAGAACATAAATGATGTGGTTGGCACCAAAGATCTCCCCGGTCCGTTTGACACAGGATAAAAATTTTTGGGCAAAAAGGGTGATGTCTGTCAGCTCCTGTTGATCGGGCCGACAGTTTTTACATAATTGGCAGTTCCCGGGAAAAGACTCTCCAAAATATCCCATCAGGGGATTTCGAAGGCAAAGTTCTGACCGGGCAAAGGCAAGCATGTCTGCCAGTTTTTTTTGTTCCACCGCCTGGATGTCAGCTTCTTTTTGCAGGATAAACCGGGTGATGGTCTGGGTATCTGCCTGGGAATACAGCAACAGGCAATCGGACCTGAGCCCGTCCCGGCCAGCCCTTCCGATTTGCTGGTAATAGGTCTCAATGTTTTTGGGTAGATCATACTGGACAATAAACCTCACATCGGGTTTATCAATGCCCATACCAAAAGCAATGGTGGCCACCATGATCTGGATATCATCCCGGATGAACCCCAACTGGTTCTGCCGGCGCTGGTCATCCTCTAAACCGGCATGGTAGGGTTTTGCCAAATATCCGCTGGCCGTTAATACATCACACAGCATGTTCACGGATTTGCGGGTGGTACAATAAACAATTCCGGATTCCCGGGGAAATTTTTTAATGAAATTGAGTAATTGGGCCTGGGGGTCGTTTTTGATCTGAACATCCAAAAACAGATTGTCCCGGTTAAAGCTGCCCATGAAAAAATTGACCGGCGGAATATTAAACAGGGTTAAAATATCGGTCCGGACCTGGGGGGTGGCCGTGGCGGTTAAAGCTATGACAACGGCATGGGGAATTTTTTTCCGAAATTTTTGCACCTGGCGGTATTCCGGTCTGAAATCATGTCCCCATTCAGACACACAATGGGCTTCATCCACCGCCAAAAGGTCTATGGGAAGTTTTTCCAGCAATTTCAAGGTTCTTTGCATCATCAATGTCTCCGGGGCCAGGTACAATAATTTAACCTTGTTCGCCTGGAGGAGGCGGATGTTGTGGGCATAGGCTTCCGGGGTCAGCATGCTGTTTAAACAGACAGCCGGGATACCGGTCTGGGTCAGCTGACCAATCTGATCTTCCATCAGGGAAATCAGGGGAGAGACCACAATGGTAAGGCCTTTAAATAGTATGGCCGGTATGATATAGCAAAGGGACTTGCCGCCGCCGGTGGGCAGTACCACCACCGTATCCTGCCGGTTTAACACCCCCTTAATAACCTCTTTCTGGAAGGGTTTAAAGGACGGGTATCCAAAGGTTTTTTCTAAAATTGTTTTTGCCTGGTCCATCATGGGGCTTCGTATCTCCTTTTCCCTATTATATATTTGATTGTATGCTCTGGGATCAAGGTTTTTGTTGCACCCCTGAAAAAAAGTATGATGGAGAAGGAAAGGAGAATGCGTTTGGAAATCTATTCTTGGACGCATCCCATTTACTGTGATAAAGAATCCCTCACAATAGATTTGCTGGAAAAACAAAAGGAAAAGACCATGGAAGAAAAAATACCGGAATTGGCGAAGATCTATTTCTCCTTTGCATAGGGGACAAAGGTATACAGAGACCAGTGAGCCTGTCAAAAAGGCTGCAGCTTTTGCTGTACCGATGCCGGCAGTATCGATATGACAACCCTGGAAGGATTGCAGATCCAACAAGCCATAAAAGCCCTTCCCCGGGCCCGGCAAATCTCCCTGGCAAAGGCGTTGGCCAAAAATGTCCGGAAAAGAGAAAAACGAGAGACCCATCCTAAAAATTGGACCACGGTCCTATCTCAGTCCATATGGAAATGGGCGATTACAAGAACGTTGAACGCTGGTGCTTCAAGTCTTAACACCCACGATTTATTGCAAACACTTCGACATGTGCACCTTCGGCCTTTATCATCCAATCCTTTCCACGGCCTGTCTTAAATTCTTAAGTTTGGCCAGCACCGTTTCCCGACTTAACATTCCCAGGCCACAATCAGGGGCCGCAATGAGACGATCTTTTTCAATATGCCCCATGGCGTCTCGCAAACGAAATTCAATCTCTTCAATGGATTCAATTCGTGTCCGGGCAATTCCGAGAACCCCCAGGATCACAATGGTATCCTCAAATAACTCAAGAAGGGACAGATCATTGGGCCTGTGGGCATCCTCAATGGAAACGGCGTCAATAGCAGCCTTATCCAAGGCAGGGGCCAGAAGGGAATAAGCACTGGGTGGCGCTTTGACATAATCCGTGCTATCCACCCTATCAGGATAGCCACAACAAATATGGGTGCATCTGGTAACTTCCCGGTTTACACCGTTGAAACAACGCTCCAGATTTTCAATGCCAAAAGATAATGCGGATTCCGGATATCTTGCAAATACAGGCTCATCCACTTGTATCCATCGACACCCCGCCTTGGCCAGTTTTATGATTTCGAAATTCAACGCTTGCGCCAAAGCATAAGTCAATTTACGTTCATTCCCATAGAACTCGTTTGCAACAGAGTCCATGATCGTCATGGGACCGGGTAATGTCATTTTTACGGGACGGTTGGTAACCGCCTGAGCCACTTGCCATTCCCGAACCAAAAAAGGTTTTCCAGGTCTGATGGGATGGGTTATTGTCGGAACAAAGACTTCCCAGGCCCCCGATCTCATGGTTTTTTTCGTCAAACGATCAAAATTGATTCCCTCCATATGGCGGCAATGGCTGTGAATATAGTTTTCCCGGCGTATTTCTCCGTCGGTTGGGATATCGATTCCAACATTTACTTGCGCCGCCACTACCTCCTGGTTAGCCTTGTCCAACAGTTCTGAGATGTCATCATCAAAGCATCGCTCACATGAATCCAAAGCTTCTGTGGGATTGGCATCTGTGGTACTCTCCTGTTGAAACCAGTCTGGGATTGGGACATCAGTAGGCTTTGGCCAGGCACCAATGGTTGTTGTTCGTATCCTCATATTGGCCTTTCCCCGTTTATTATTGATTACAAAGGTGTTCGGGCTGATACAATGACGGCTTCTCCAATCTTTTCAGCCTGTCTTTCAGCTTGCACCATATGCTGATATACTGATCCGTCATCTATACTTGAACGAATCAAGGCGTTTGTTTCGACGATTTCCTCTGCTGATAAAAAACAGTAGATTGAATCGGCCTTTTGGAAGTCAGTATCCATGGCCACCTTAGGATTACGATAATATTGTTCCTGAAATAATTTTCCAGATGGTATGGTTGTTTTAATATTTGTGAATCCTAACTTCCCAAGCCTGGATAAAAGAATTGGGACAGGAATATATCTTGCCTGCATTGCAACGGCTGCTTTTTCGATGTATTTATAGTTCCAATATACACCGGAATTCGGATTTAGTTGTTCTTGTGTGCTTGTGTTGATGGTCAGTACACCGCCTGGCTTAATGACACGTCTGCTCTCTTTTAAAAAAAGAGTCAGATTTGGATAGGACGGTTCTGTATCAAGATGGTGCAGCACCTGGTTAACCATATAGGCGTGGAAGAAATCATCAGAAAAAGAAAGATTAAGAATATTTCCTATTTGCAAATGAACATTTTTGGCATCTCCAACTTTTTTTTGGGTTTCTTCATATCCTTGTTCAGATCCCTCCACCCCATAGATTTTTTTCATATGGTGCCTGATCTGGTCTATGTATGCACCTGTACCAAATCCACCTTCCAGAACTACTTGTTCTTCAAAAGGTACCCGGGTTTCTTTAAAAATGTGTAAAAGTTCCCTCAAGCCATTGGGTTGGCGATTTTGATCATAGGAAATAAATGTATCATTATAGTTACAATAAGAAGAGGCATTTTTTTTGTCCGATTTTTTCATACACATCCTTTTTAACTTTCATAAGGGAATTTGTTTATAACGATTAATTTTTCAAACCGGTTAAAGTTGCGCTTTTTTTCAAGCCAGGTCAAAAACAGGATATACTGTTGCAAGTATTTTATTTAAAAGCAAGGAGCTGTCGCTAATTCCATGGTATAAAAATTCTGGATGACACCCAATTGATGACATATATTAGCAGCCTTAAATCATGTATGGTAGGCCTTTGAGCTCTGGATTACTCAAAGGATCCGTTTTGAGCTCCTGGTGGGCACTAATGGTATTAATCAGTGACGAGGAAGATTAAATATTGGGGCAAGACTTTCAAAAGAAACACTCATGGGTCTGGAACTGATCGTCAATGAGCCCTATAACGTGCAGTCTTCAGATTCTCAGCATGGATAAAGGATTATTTCGGTATCCATGACAATTTCGGCTGCCGAATATTCCACCTTCGGATAATACTCATTGAGTCGGGAAAATCGGAAAAACTCATTTTTTTATATTGGTACTTTATAGAGTTGAATTGGAAAAAATGCTGTTTGGTGCTATCCCAGGTTTAGTTTAACGCCATTTTCACTGGCGCCGACTGTTTGGCACCCAGTGCAAAAAGATGTTATACGATACTGATTATTTAGAGAGTCCAGATACCATAATTTTTTTTTTGCTTATTCAGTAATGGCTTTTGCAAGTTTTTCTGCCAGTTCAATTCCTTCATCACCTATAGCATCCGGTGTTGTGCAGAAGGGTAAAATAAAACTGCCTTTTGTTAATATCTTACCATAATCGGCAAATCCATTGAAAATACCTTTGATGGCATCGCAATTGCCTTCAATAGGACCAGCACAAGTTACAAGCAGAGCAGTTCGTTTGCCATCAAGCAAAGACGTATGCTCAGAAGTACCATAACCAGATATTAAACAAAAATGTCGATCAATCAGAGGTTTTATCTGTGACGTAAAGCTCCAGCAGTAAAGTGGTGAAGCATATACAATAGCATCCGCCAGTATCATTTTTTCGAATATAATTAATGCGTCATCCTTTTGTACACAACCAGGCTCATCCAGTTTCTCCTGGCATTTATAACACCCTATGCAACCACCTACTTTATATTGATTGATGTTAATTCTTTCAATTTCATGTTTTTTTCCAACTCTGTCTTCAAAGATTGAGAGAACTTTCCCCGTATTACCTTTTTTTTTCGGACTTCCCAAAATGGTAATAATTTTCATGATAGCTCCTTTAAAATTAAAAAAAATATGATATATATGATATATTTATATTAAAATAGTATGAATCTAAAGGACTAATTTTTTTACCTTTAGATTCATACTATATTTTAATTCACTCCAAGAAAAATTGCTTGGGTTTGGTATTTTTTTAACAATTATTAGAAAAGTGGTATTACGTCAAAAGGATGAACCCCAAAAAGAATAGCTATGGAAACTCAGGATTATTATCAAATATTAAATCTTTCAAAAGATGCCGATATGACGCAGATAAAAAAAGCGTATCGGGATCTGGCCGTTAAATATCATCCGGATAGAAATATGGATGACCCTGTTGCCCTTGATACGATGAAACAGATAAATGAGGCTTATGCTGTATTGTCTGATTTAAAGAAAAGGCAGGATTACGATTCTTTGCGCAATCAATATGATTCTGCTGATGCATATACGCAGTTTCGGCACAGTTATTCTGACCAGGATATTTTTAAAGGAACAGATATTCAAAAAGTGTTTGATGAGCTGGCCCAGTCTTTTGGGTTCAGAAATTTTGGCGATATTTTTCAACAATTTGATGGTGCTGGAAGTAAAAAATTTGAGTTCAAAGGATCTAATTTTTCTATGAGAGGCGGATTCTTTTTTGGGACCATGAATCTTGGCAAATCTTCATCAAAGCGTTTGCTGCCCGGAAAAATGGGTTGGGTTGCCCGAAAATTGTTGCAGAATCTATCAGGATCCAAAATTTTGCTTCATGGGAAAGATCTCCATGATACTATTCAAGTTAATAAGGATTTGGCGGAAAAAGGTGGTCCCTATGCGTATTACCACACATGGCAATCAAAGAAGCTGGTGATAGCTATCCCATCCAATACCCGTAATGGGCAACAGATTCGTCTGAAAGGTATAGGGGCAGAAGGCCAGGGGGGAGGGAGGCCAGGAGACCTGTATCTGAAAATAGAAACGGATCCATCTATTGTGAGTAAAATTAGAAAATTTTTGCCATTTTGAGCGGCGATTACCAGAACCCAAAAATATATAAAGGTAGGTGTATTCCCTTATTATGGAATTCCAGAAGAGAAGATCAGACTGTTATGCCTCCCAGTGAATTCCATTTTAATTTTTAATAAAAATACAAAGAAACCGCTGTCATTAAAATTTTAAAGATTAAAGAAAAAGGCAAGGGGAAATCTCCCCTTAAAAAATTATGCCACCTAACCATCCAAAGAATTCACAATTGAATTGGTATCCTAAAACTATTTCAGACTCAGAAAACTTCTGACAGGGATAATAATCCTTGAGTCGAAAAATCGGAAAAACTCAAAGTTTCTACGCACTTTGATTTGGAAAAATCGTCTTAGATGCCGATAGAATTGAACATGGAATAATGCCGTTTGACGATGTCTTAGGTCCATATAGTTTAAAACCACCGACGAGCTTTTACGAGTCCTGTGCGATTATTGGTTAGCCAATTAAATGTTTATACCACACATTCATGCTCTCAATGTTTCCGGGGATGAATATAGAAGTATCACCAGCAACACCTCTACAAGCTTATAAATTGAACTAAGATTTTAAATTTTACAAATTTTGTCTTTTTTTTCACAAGAAATGTTAATTCGGGTAAGAAATGACCATTACCGTAATTTGAACAAATATATGTAATAATAGTTACTTAGATACAATTTCACACAAGCCTTGTTTTTGGTGCGAAAATTGCTTTGAATTATGATTCAATATTTTGTTCAACTATTCCAGCCTTAATGGGATGTGATAAAATACAACATAATTGGAGGTGCCATGTCTTTGTCTATTAATACGAACACTTTAAGCCAGTCTACAGGGAATGCTTACAGAGTATTTTCCAGTGGTTTTGACAGCTCCCTGGAAAAAATCTCATCAGGCAAAGCCATCAACCGAGCTTCGGATGACGCTTCCGGTCTGATCATTGCCGACAGCCTTAACAGTACTGCAAATAGCATGGGGCAACTGAGTCGCAATGCCGTGGATGATATTTCCATGATTCAAATTAAAGAAGCCGCCCTTGGCCAGGCCACACAAATCATCCAGGAAATCGGCCAAAAAACGATTCAGGCGGCGTCCGATGCCCAAACTTCTGAAACCAGAATGGCCATCCAAGAGGATGTGGCAGCTTCCCTTGGTGCCTTAAACGACCTCTATCAGGATACCACCTATAACGGGAAGGCCCTTCTTTCGGATGCGCCGGGACTGGCAGCGCTTGCAGATATTGATCTTTCCTCTGTTGGAGGGGCGGAAGCTGCCCAGGAGGCTGTTGACTCAGCCCTTGATACCGTCAGTGCTTCCAGGTCAGCCCTGGGCTCAAGCCAAAACCAGCTTGAAAGGGAGATTTCCAACCTGGAAACCCAAGAAATCTCTGCAAGAAGTTCTGAGTCACAGATCAGGGACGTGGATATCGCAGAGGAGGTAATGAACATGAAGCGGCTGGATCTACTCAAACAGACATCTGTTTTTGCGCAAAAACAGGCAGGAAATGTGAATGCTCAACGAGTGGCCACCCTTTTGGGGTAATGCTCCCTGACGATTTGAGACCCTATGATATTTTTTATAGTAACGGGGTTGTAATGATTTCGACAAGCGCTTCTATTCTCATATAGAACCTGTCATGATCTAAGCAGATCAACAATCTTCAACTGCAAGACACCCTTGCTTACCTTTAAAAATTGGAATTTTGAATCTTTGAGCCGGATTCTTTTACTGGTATCTGCCTTTGAAAACTAGTCTGGTGTATAGTTATTCCAATTTGAAAATACGGCATTGAAAAGTTATCCCATGGATTTTCAATCCTTAGGTTTTCATTAGATGGGTCTGATTCAATGGTATGGCCAATTAATTTACCCTGGGAAAATTAATTTCGATTATGGTATGATCCTAAATTTATGACCCCTTTTAGGAAGGATATTTTATGCAGAAAACAGGTAAGGATTATATGGTATTCCCTTTGGATTTTTCCTCAGTTAAAGAGGCCAAATCCTATGTCCGGCTTTTGGATGGCCATGTGGGGATGTTCAAGATTGGTCTGGAGCTCTTTATCGATCAGGGGCCTTGTGTGGTGTCAATGGTAAGGGAGTTGAGTGACGCAAAGATTTTTCTGGATTTAAAGCTCCATGATATTTGTGCCACGGTAAAGCGGGCCATGGGCCGGGTGGCCAGTCTTGGGGTGGATCTGGTAACGGTTCATTGTGCGTCTGCCAAGATGCTTGAAATGGCAGTGGAAGGGGGCAGGGGGAAAACAGGGGTGCTGGGGGTGACGCTTTTAACGGACAACGATTCAACGACAGTTGAAGCCGGGGGATTTAAGGAAAAATTTGTTAAAGACCCCAATGAACTGGTGCTTGTCCGGGCCCGCATGGCCCAGGGAGCCGGATGTGCAGGGGTGGTCTGTTCAGGAAGGGAGGTGGCGCTGATTAAAAGTAGCATTAGCCGGGATTTTTTGGCGGTGACGCCGGGGATAAGGCCTGAATGGAGCCTGCTTGAAAATGATGATCAAAAAAGGGTGACAACCCCGGCCCAGGCAGTAAAACAGGGCAGTGACCTCATTGTTATTGGAAGGCCCATCAGGGATGCGGCTGACCCTGCCGGAGCAGCCCAGCGGGTGGTCCGGGAAATTGATGCTGCCCTGGGAAGATAAGGGGGAGGGGGCGGTAGGGAAAAATATAAAACCCGGGCGGTTGATTCCTACCCGGGTCCATTGGTTTTAACCTATTTTTCCTGGTCCAGTCCAAAGGCGGTGTGCAGGGTTCTAACGGCGAGCTCTGCATACTTTGAGAGGATAACACAGGAAATCCGGATCTCGGAAGTGGAGATCAAGCGGATATTAATATTTTCAGAAGCTAGGGCTTCGAACATGATGGCGGCAACCCCGGAATGGCTTTTCATGCCCAGGCCGATCACCGAGACCTTGGCAATATCTTTGGCGGTCAGCACTTCTCCCGCTCTTATTTCGCTTGCCACTTTTTCGGAAATTTCTTTGGCCCGTTCAAAGTCATCCGTGGTCACAGTGAAGGTCAGATCGGTTTCCCCCCGGGAACGGGTGTTCTGGATGATCATATCCACCATGATTTCCGCCTTTGCAAGGGGGCCGAATATTTTTGCAGATACGCCGGGTTGATCCGGCACCCGTTTCAGGGTGATCCTTGCTTCATTCATATCACAGGTAATGCCTGAGACGATGGCACTTTCCATATCAGCACTTTCGTTGATGACCATTGTTCCTTCCTCCTCATTGAATGATGACCGGACATGCACGGGCACATTAAATCTTTTGGCAAATTCAACCGATCGAATTTGAAGCACCTTGGCACCTAAAATTGCCATTTCAAGCATTTCGTCATAGGAAATTTTTGCGATTTTCCTGGCCGCACTGCAGATCCTCGGGTCTGTGGTATAAACCCCGTCGACATCGGTAAAAATTTCACAGACATCCGCCTTTAGGGAGGAGGCAATGGCAACGGCCGAGGTGTCGGAACCTCCCCTTCCCAGGGTGGTGATATCTCCGTCTTCATCAATCCCCTGAAAACCTGCCATAACCGCAATATGTCCGTTATCAAGGGCCAATTGAATTTTTTTACAATCGATGTTCATAATTCTTGCTTTGCCCGATGTCTTGTCCGTGTGGATACCTGCCTGGAAGCCCAGGAAGGATTTGGCTTTGTATCCCCTTGATTTGAGGAGCATGGCAAGCAGGGCTGCCGTTGTCTGTTCTCCTGTGGCCAGCAGCACATCAAGTTCTCTTTTGTCGGGATTTTTTGACGTCTGTTGTGCAAGGGCGATCAATTTGTTGGTGACACCTGACATTGCAGAGAGCACCACCACCACTTGATCTCCTTTGTCATAGGCTTTTTGTACCCGGTCGGCCACCTTGGAGATACGCTCAATATCTGCCACGGAAGTTCCGCCATATTTTTGTACTCTTAACGCCATAATAACTCCAGAAGTTTAGGTTCATTCATATTTATAAAATAGTTTGCTTACCAGATTTATACCGGGTTGTCCAGAGGGGAAAAGGGATATGATTCGGTTGTAATTCCCATCAAATTCAAATTTGATTTCAAGGTCAAATTTAAACTGCATTTCCTCCAGGAAACCGGGCCATTCAACCACAATGACGGCATCGGTTCCCATGATATCGTCAAATCCGATATATTCCAGTTCATCTGCACTGCCCAGCCGGTAAAGATCCAAATGACACAGGCGAAAGTTTTTGGCCGGGTATTCATTCATAATATTAAAGGTGGGACTTGTGATATAATAGCCGTCATTTACGCCCAGTCCCTTTGCCAGGCCCTGAACCAGGGTGGTCTTGCCCGCCCCGAGATCTCCCTTCAAGGCAATGGAAAACTGGCTGGATACAGTTTGTCCGATTTGCTTGCCCAGGTCCAGGGTTTGTTCGGCGGTATGGGAGTGTATTTTTTTTATCAAATTTTTTTCCGTCAAGTTTTATTCCGGCTTAGAAGATCGTGGATGGTCCTGGGAATGGCAGGGATCATGTCAGAAGCAAGAAATCCAAATGGGGTTTTTTTTGCCAAAAAATCTGCACAAAGCCCATGGATGAATACCCCTGCCATGGAAGCGTCTTCAATGGAAAATCCCTGGGCGATGAATCCGGCAATTAATCCGGTGAGGACATCTCCCATGCCCCCCGAGGCCATGCCCGGGTTCCCTTTGGGACAGACAAATGTTTTGCCGTCGGGACAGCAGACAAGGGTCTGGGCGCCTTTTAGAACCAGAACAACCTGGTATTCCATGGCAAATTGGGCGCCAATTCCCCTCCGGTCGGCCTGGATTTCCCTGGTTGTTTTTTGGGTGAGCCTTGCCATTTCACCGGGGTGGGGGGTTAGAACGGTGGGGCCTTTTCTTGCTTTGAGCAGTTCTGTGTGGTTGGCAATACAATTGATCCCATCGGCATCAAGGATGATGGGTACTCGGGTGTCAGTGACCAGTCGTTTGACCAGGGTTTGGGTGGCGGCCTCCGTTCCAATTCCGGGCCCCAGTGCCAATGCCTGTTTGTCCTTTAAAAGGGCTTGGATGGGTGCAAGGCTTTGGTCGGACAAGCATCCGTTCGAGGTCTGTGCCAGGGGCACGGTCATGGGCTCAATTACCTGTGATTCAAGGCTGGGGTTCAGGTCCTTGGCCACCCCTAGGGTGACAAGGCCTGCACCGCTTCGCATGGCGGCATTGGCACAAAGGGCGGCGGCGCCTGTTTTTCCCGGGGAGCCGGCAATGACCACAAGGTGGCCAAAGCTGCCCTTGTGGCTTTCAAATTTCCTGGGCGCAAACAAGGGCGTTATATCCTTGGACTCCATCAAAAACAGGCGGGGACCTTCATCTCTTGCAATGAAATCAGGGATGCCGATGTCGATGACTTCAAGATCTCCGGTGTACTGGTTTCCCGGAAAGAGTATATGACCGGCTTTGGCAAAGGCAAAGGTGGCAGTGGCAGCAGCTCGTATGGCGAGGCCACAGACCTCTCCTGTGTTTGCATTCAGGCCCGAAGGGATGTCAACGGAAAAAATGGGTTTTTCAGATCCGTTTAAAAGATCAATCACCTCTTTGTAAAAGCCCCTGACATCTGCGTTAAGGCCGATACCAAAGATGGCATCCACAAAGATATCCTGATGAAGAAGACGATTTCTTTGCCGGGTAAGTTCCTGGGCATCCGGGATTTCGATGAGGGCTGATTCTGGGTTTCGGTCAATAAGTTTTTGAGCCAGGCGCATGTTGGTCCTGGCATCCCCGGTTAATTTGTCCCGGGTGGACAAGAGAAAAATCGTGGTGGGAATTCCTTTTTCCATGAGACAGCGGCCCATGACAAACCCATCGCCACCGTTGTTTCCCCGGCCGGCAATGACTCCTACCTTTTGTCTGGCCGGTTTTTGTTCAGACAGGAGTTCAAATTTTTTAAGGAACATGTCAACAGCACCCCGTCCGGCATTTTCCATCAATACCACGCCGGGGATGCCAAAGGAATTGATAGTTTCATGGTCCATCCGCTGCATTTGACCGGCTGTTACAAGAATCATATGTGTTTCTCCATTGCGTCATGGTATCGGAAACAAGATACCAAATGGTCGTTGACCATGCCTGTGGCCTGCATGTAGGCATAGACAATGGTGGACCCGGTAAATTTAAAGCCCCGTTGCTTCAGGTTTTTTGAAAAGAGATCTGATTCTTTTGAGGTGGCAGGCATCTGATCCGTTCTGGTAAAGGTGTTGACGATTTGTTTCCCGTCAACAAACTGCCAGGCATAGGTGTCAAAGGATCCAAACTCCTCTTGGACGTTTAAAAAGGCCCGGGCATTGGTGACGGCTGCATTGACCTTGAGTTTGTTTCGGATAATTCCCGGGTTCAAGAGGAGCTGGTTAATCTTTTTTGGGGTGAACCCTGCCACTTGTTCAGGATCAAAATCGGCAAATGCCTTTTTATATCCCTCTCTTTTTTTTAGTATGGTGATCCAGGCGAGACCTGCCTGGGCGCCCTCAAGGATAAGAAATTCAAACAGGGTTCTGTCATCGTGAACCGGAACCCCCCATTCAGTGTCATGGTAATGGATATACACAGGATCTTGGGTCACCCAATTGCATCGTTCCATTTTTATTTGTCCTTTATTTGTTCCTGGGTTCATGGAAGACATATACAATATTCATGGGTATTTTACCAATATAAAAACCAAGAATAGCAGCCCATGGAAGATGAATGATTTGTTCTCAGCCTCAATTGAACAGCACTTCTTGTCCATTGACAAAGAGTTTTCCATCTCTTGTTTTTGCACTATGGATCAAATTGTCCTCTTTTTTCAGGAACAGGCCGGTCTTCATCCCGGGATATACAGGCGAAAGCAGGTTGGGGTTGTCCCCTGTGAGTCCATGGGGGATACAAATATCAGATTTAAAAGAAAAAAGTTCAAGGGCTGCGGCGGGCTGCATGGCAACTGGGATGAACTGGACCATTGTCATGTCCTGGTTCAGGCTTAGGGAGATATCCCCCTTAATTTCTCCCTGGGGCAGCCGGGCCTTAAGATCTGCTATCTTGATTTCAAATCCTTTTCTTAATAATTTTTCACAGGCTGCGATCAATTGGGGCGCATTCCTTCCCATCATATCCTTTATATACCCTGGCATATCATCGGGGCTTTGCTGTGACCCGGCAATATTTTTCATGATATGATTTGTTTCCCTGGAATAGATTTTTGCAAGGTCTTCATACCCCTGGGCATCTATTTCATTTATGCCCAATCGGACAAAGGCATCCAAAATAGTGTCTTCCTGGGATTTGATGCTGGCTATTCCATAGGCCATTCCAAGGGATATTGAATTCTCTTTTTTATCATAGGCCATGGTGGTGTCGGATGTTAACCCTTTGATCGCCATATGCTTTTGGCCGTCACCCAAGGAGATATGCTCGGCTGATATCGAGGTTTTCCCCTGCCATATATAGGGGGATATTTTATCCTGGGTTGAATCAAGGAAAACCCCAGCCAATTTGATTTTTCCGGGAGCCGTCATTCCCTCCCAATTGCCTTTGAAAATGAAGTTTTTAGCTTTCTTGTCACTCTGGATAAAAAGGTGTGCTGGCAAGATATCCACAAGCCCGGTCCCTTTCTTGATTGAAAACCCCTCCAGGGTAAGACTTGATTTTATATTGCCCAGAATTTCATACCGGGTTTGGATGTCCAGGGGATTTTTTCCCTCCGGCTGGTTTTCAATAAATGTTGAAAACCAGCGGTTTTTCTCAAGACTTGTCTTGGATGTAATTTCTAAAATTCCGTGTTTGGCACGTTCAATCAAGACAATGTTATCAATGCCGTAAATTTTACCAAGGGAGCCTAGACTAATCTTCCATTCAATTTTAGAAGATAAAAAATTCCGATCATATTGAACAATGCTAAGGGCTATATCAGAGCCTGTGTCCCCCTGGGTTGAATTTATATTATCAACCGCGTTTTTGACCACTCGCTCCATCATCATCCCGCTGATAATAGGTGAGCCGATTCCCGCAATCATTAGAATCAAGACAAGAGTAAGAAGAATTTTTTTCATGTATATTCCTTTCATTTTCCCATTTTTACCAAGACAAGCTCTCCTGGTACCAAAAAACAGACGGGTTGGCAACACTTTGACTTTTAAAGAAAAGGCAAATATAATATTTTATATTTTTTTTGCTTGCAGGATTTAAAAAAGGATAGATATTTTAAGGCATGACAAAATTGGATATAAAAATAGGATCAGGAATGGATATCCACCAGCTGGTTTTCGGCCGGGATCTGATCATCGGCGGCGTGAAGATTGACCATGAAAAAGGGCTAAAGGGTCATTCCGATGCAGATGTATTGACTCACTCGGTGTGTGATGCCATTTTAGGGGCTGCTGGCCTTGGGGATATCGGAGACCATTTCCCTGACACGGATCCCCGGTACAAGGGGGTTTCAAGCCTTATCCTCCTTGGGGAATGCAAGGATCTTCTTGTGGGAAAAGGATATGAAATTGTTAATATGGATTGTATCCTCTTTGCCCAGGCACCAAAACTCAGCCCCCACAAACGGGCGATGGCAGAAAACATCGCCAGTGTGCTTAATTTGGACCCGGGCCTTGTAAATATAAAGGCAACCACAACAGAGACGCTTGGGTTTGTCGGAAGAAAAGAGGGTATTGCCGCCCAGACAACACTATTAATACGCACCATTGAATAATATGCGCATTCCCTAGGGAAAAGAAAAATGAGTTTAAAAGTTTACAATACCTTGAAGGGTAAAAAAGAAGAATTTATTCCCATCCATGAAGGCAAAGTCGGTATGTATGTATGCGGCCCCACGGTCTATGACACCAGCCATATCGGCCATGCCCGTTCTGTGGTGGTCTTTGATATGGTTTACCGGTGGCTGACCCGGCTTGATTATGAGGTCACCTATGTGAGAAATTTTACAGACGTGGATGATAAGATCATTAAAAAAGCCAATGAGACCGGGGACTCGTGTACTGAGATTACGGAAAAATATATTGATGAGTTCCACAATGAAATGGACGCTTTGAATGTGCTTCGGCCGACCATGTCACCCAAGGCCACACAACATATCCGGCACATCATTGATTTTATCTTGATGCTTATTGACAAGGGCAAGGCCTACCATGTGGAAGGCGGAGATGTTTATTTTTCCATTGATTCCTTTAAAGAATATGGCAAATTGTCCGGCCGGAACCCCGATGATATGCGGGCCGGTGCCAGAATTGCCGTGGATGAAAAAAAACAAAGCCCATTGGATTTTACCCTGTGGAAACCGGCAAAACCAGGAGAGCCATTCTGGGAAAGTCCCTGGGGTCGTGGTCGACCCGGCTGGCACATCGAATGTTCGGCCATGAGCTATGAGTATCTGGGAAAAAGTTTTGATATCCACGGCGGGGGCAAGGATCTGATATTTCCCCACCATGAAAATGAGATTGCCCAGAGCGAGGCAGTCTTTGGATGCCAGTTTGTAAAGTATTGGATCCACAACGGATTTGTGGATATTGACAATGAAAAAATGTCCAAGTCTCTTGGCAATTTTACCATGATCAAAGAAGTTTTGGCTGATTATTCCCCTGAAGTTATCCGGTTGTTTTTATTGTCCAAACACTATCGAAGCCCCATTGATTACAATGAGGATTCCATGCGCGAAATTTCCCTGGGGCTGGATCGGATTTATGCCTTTCTGGAAAGACTTGAAGAGACCAACATGGTTTTGGAACCCAAAAAGCCCGGGGAATTGTGGGCGGGATTTGTTCATGCCATGAACGATGATTTTAATTCGGCAAAGGCCCTGGGGCTGGTGTTTGAGGCCGTGAAAAAGGGGAACAGATTGCTGGATCGCACCCATAACAATCCCGAATCTGATGGGTGTGAGACCCTGGCCCAGGTCCATGCAGATATTTTGTCCATCGCCAAAATTCTGGGCATTTTCCTTGTGAACCCCGGAGACTATTTTAAAACCAAGAAAGACAAGGGCGTGGCGGACATGGCCATTGATCCGACCGTGGTGGATGATTTGATTGAACAGCGGATGACAGCAAGGGCAGAAAAGAATTTTGCCAGGGCCGATGAGATCCGGGATCAACTTCAGGAGATGAATATTATCCTAGAGGACGGACCCCAGGGAACCACCTGGACAGTTGAATAACCGGCATGGCCGGAGCATGGTATTTGCTCTCGCCTCAATAAAAAAAGGAAACTCTTATAATTGCAATGTTTTGGCCAAAGTTTCATATAAAACCGGTACAAAAAAAGTGACACTTAAAAAAGGCCGCTGGAAAATGATTCCAGCGGCTCTTTTTTTCTTTCGGCTTAATTTTTCGGTTTAATTTTTTGTTTTTTGTTGGGGTTGACAGGTTTTTTCGAGGGTTGTTTTACGGCCATTTTTGCCCAGGCATCCCGCAGGGTGACCGTCCGGTTAAATACCGGGGTATTGGTCTGGCACTCTTTTGAATCCCGGCAGAAATAGCCCAGACGTTCAAACTGGTATATGGTTTTTGAAGTGGCGGTCTCAAGACTTTTTTCAAGCTTGCAGTTCGGGAGAACCTTAAGGGAATCCGGGTTCAGGTTCTCCATAAAATCCTGGTTCCCCTGTTCCGGGTTCTCATCCTTGAACAATCTGTCATAGAGGCGGACTTCTGCATCCAGGCAGTCATTGGCATTGACCCAGTGGATGGTGCCCTTGACCTTTCTGCCGTCCGGGGCGTTGCCTCCCTTTGTCTGGGGATCATAGGTGCAGATAAGCTCAATCACTTCGCCCTGATCATTTTTGATCACCTCTTTGCAGGTTACAAAATAGGCATACCTGAGGCGGACTTCTCTTCCCGGTCCCAGGCGGAAGAATTTTTTGGGCGGATCTTCCATGAAATCATCCTGTTCCACATAGATCTCTTTGGAAAAGGTGATGGACCGCTTGCCCATCTCTTCTCGCTGGGGGTGATTCATGGCGGTGAGCGTTTCTGTTTGGTCGGGATAATTTTCAATGGTCACCTTTAACGGCTTTAAAACACCCATTACCCGGGGGGATCGTTCATTGAGGTCATCCCTGAGGCAGGATTCGAGCAGGCCCATGTCAATGCGGCTGTCTTTTTTGGATACCCCGATGATGTTGCAAAAATTTTTGATGGCCTCGGGGGTATAGCCCCTTCTTCGCATCCCTTCCAGGGTGGGGAGCCTGGGATCATCCCATCCTGTAACCTTGTTTTGATCCACCAGGAGCTGAAGTTTCCGTTTGCTCAGAACGGTATAATTGATATTCATCCGGGCAAATTCGATCTGCTGGGGATGGCAGGGAGTTTCCAAGGTGGAAAGGACCCAGTCGTACAAAGGGCGGTGGTCCTCAAACTCAAGACTGCACAAACTATGGGTAATGCCTTCCAGGGAATCAGACAAAGAATGGGTGAAATCGTACATGGGGTAGATGCACCACTTGTCTTTTGTTCTGGGGTGACTGGCTTTTTTTACCCGGTAGAGGATGGGATCCCGAAGATTGATATTGGGGGATCCCATATCAATCTTGGCCCTGAGGGTATGCTCGCCTTCTTCGAACTCTCCGTTTTTCATTCGCTCGAACAGGTCCAGGTTTTCTTCAATTGACCTATTCCGAAAGGGGCTGTTTTTCCCCTTTTCAGTCAGGGTTCCCCGGTGTTCTCTCATTTGTTCCGGGGAAAGGCTGCAGACATAGGCCTTTCCCTTGCGGATTAATTGGACGGCAAATCCATGGAGGGTATCAAAATAATCCGAGGCAAAAAAGGGGGTTTTAAACTCAAAGCCCAGCCAATTCACCGTGTTTTTTATGGAGTCGATATAGATTTGTTTTTCCTTGGCCGGGTTGGAATCATCAAATCTTAAATTGCAGGTGCCATTGAATTGTTTGGCCATATTAAAATTAAGGCAAATGGATTTTGCATGTCCGATGTGGAGATACCCATTGGGTTCCGGTGGAAACCGGGTGGTCACCCGGCCGTTGTTTTTATTGTTTTCAAGATCCTGTTTGATGATGGATTCTATGAAATGTCCTTTTTTATTCTCTTCTTCCATTTGTCCCTCTTTATGAGTTGGATTTAAATATACACTCAAATAATTATCATATTCAACGCCGGGAGAAAAGAGAGAAAGTTTCTCCTTGTATATTAGTCCATTCTCTTAGAATTTGTGGGCAAACAGTTATGTCCTTTTATAAGGTGAATATGGAGTTCATTATCTTGCATAGGTGCAACCTTTATGAGGAGCATATCACTTATGGCTATAATGCAGCAGTTGCCTGAAGCAATTGTAGCGGATCTGTTTACCGAATATCTGGCAGGTGGTCCCCAACTCATGGAAATGATCCCCAAACGACTGCGGATTTATTTTTTTTTGAGAGAAAGTTGTTGGTAATGTTCATTTGTGTCTGATGGGTGTTTTTAGGATGACGGTGACTTTCATATGCCATTCCGGGTGAATGGCTATTTCTTATGTGACCAGGGATTTTTCTCTCGTTAAAAGTTTGTGGTGTCACCCATGGGACGATGGCCAAAACTTTATCCTTGACAAACGCGAATCCTTATAGTTTAATCAATTTGTAACGCATTGAGACTAAGCGTCACATATAATGAACACTTTTGAGAGGAGGGATTATGACCAACGATAAAAAATATTTTTTTATCAGCTCACTTGCTAAAGGGCTTGATGTTCTGGAGCTTCTTGCTGAAAAAGGAGAACTCAGCGTAAGTGAAGTCGCGCGTCATCTCGGACAAAACAGAACCGGAAGTCATCGTTTTCTAGCCACTCTCAAAGAACTTGGCTATGTTGAGCAAAATCGGAGCAACAAATATCACCTGACATTTAAGATGCTTGAATTTGGAATGAAGCGTTCCAACCGTCTGGGGATCAAAAATATTGCACTCCCTTATATGAAAGCTCTTTCCAAAGCTTTTGGCGAAACCATTAATCTGGGAGTCAGAGACGGCCATAATATTTTTCATCTGGAAAAAATTGACAGTAAAGAAATCCTTCGCGTGGATTCTCCAATTGGCTCTTCTGCGCCGGTTTATTGCTCAGCTCTTGGAAAAACAATTATTGCTTTTATGGATCCGGAGGAGCTTGACTCGCTTTTGTCTACCGTTGAGTTCAAGCCCATGGGACCCAACTGCATCTCTTCGGTTGATGAACTGAAAAAAGAATTGGAAAAGGTTAGAGAACAGGGGTTTGCTGTGGATGATGAGGAATTGGTATCAGGGCTGAGATGTATTGCAGCTCCTGTGTTCGATAAAACCGGAGCCGTGCCCTATGCCATAAGTGTTTCAGGGCCTACCATGAGGATGACAAAAGAGCGCGTGGATGAAGTTCAGGAAAACCTAAAAAAGAGTTGTCATGAACTGTCCAGGCAATTGGGACAATTGAATCAATAAACTAAAACAACGATATTGAATCCAATAGAAAAGAGGATATTTATGAAAAAGAAACTGTCGAGTCTTGATTTACAAAAGATGAAAACCCAAGGAGAAAAGGCGGCATGGATCACATCCTATGATTACTGGACTGCAAATTTTGCAGAACAGGCCGGGATTGACATGATTCTTGTGGGGGATTCTCTTGGAATGTGCATCTACGGTTATGAGGGCACCATCCCCGTAACAATGGATCAGTGCATCTACCACAGTGAAGCGGTCAGACGCGGTGCTTCAAAAACATTTATAGTTGGCGACATGCCTTTTCTTTCCTACCAGGTATCTGTTGAAGATGCGGTGAGAAATGCAGGAAGATTTCACAAGGAGGCCGGAGTCGATGCCATAAAACTTGAAGGTGGCAAAAGGGTCTGTCCTCAGATAAAGGCGATTACAGACGGCGGCATGCTGGTCATGGGGCATATTGGTCTCACCCCCCAGAGTTCCGGTCAGCAGGGTGGTTTCAAAGCCCAGGGCAGAACTGCGGAAACAGCCACCCAATTGATTGAAGATGCAAAGGCAATTCAGGAAGCCGGTGCGTTTTCCCTGCTTGTGGAAGCGGTTCCGCCTGAAGTTTGCAAAATCATCAAAGACACATTGAAGATTCCTGTCTATAGCATTGGGGCCGGAGTCGATGCCGACGGACAGCTCATGATTTGCAGCGATGTTCTGGGTATCTTCCAGGCCTTTACACCCAAATTTGTTAAAAAGTATGAAAATCTGGGGGAAAAAACGATAAAAGCCTTCACCGAATATGTCAACGACACGAAGAACAAGCGTTTTCCGGAAGATAAGCACACCTACAAAATGGTTGAAGGAGAGCTTGAAAAACTCAAATAGCCATAAGTTTTGAACCATGTGCCCTGTATAAATTGTTATCCAGGTGTTTATGGGCGGTGTTTTTGAGATATCAGATAAGATCGACTGAGTTCGCAATTAAAAGAATTTAATTTTAAAAAAAGGAAAATTATTATGTCAGCAGTATTAAAAACCATACGGGATTTCATGGAAAAAGAAGGAATCCCCGGGCGCGACGGACATGCACTGGAAGCATCGGAAAAAACATTTCCCGACGGAGCACAATGGCGAATTGAAATCGCTGGTGTTGAAAGGGCCTCCACCATGGCGGCCATGATTGATGAAGCGAAAAAGAGAAATGTTGTGGTGCATAGAGCTGTTGCTACGGTTGGGGGCTCAACCTATTGTGATTTTCAAGAGCTCAAAGATATGGCCAAAATGGCAAAGGATGCAGGAATCGAAGTTGTCATGACCACAGGGCATAGAAAAGCCTGGGACGTAGGTTCCAAGGAATTTTCTAATAAAGAAGGTGTCATGCAGGCATTCCGGCTCAGGGGATCTGATTCAATGTCCCTTCACATTGCAGATATCATGAGAAATATAGAAGCTGGTTTTCGTGGATTTCTCGTATATGACGAAGGCGTTCTCTCTATCCTCAATAAAATGAGAGACGAAGGGGTTATTCCCAAAGAATGTTTCTTCAAGTGGTCAGTTTTTGCCGGATACTGCAGCGCAGCCGGTGGAAAAGTGGTTGAAAAAATGGGTGTCAATTCCATAAATCCCATTTCAGATGTATCCCTTCCGATTTTATCTGGCATGCGTAAAGCGATTGATATTCCAATGGATGTTTACGTTATCATTGTCGATGAGTTCGGCGGAATGTACCGTGCCTATGAAACCCCTGAAATTGCAAAGGTTGCTTCTCCTGTTTACTTCAAAATAGAGCCGGGAACATCCGAGGGTGATATTTACAAACCTTGGGTTACTGAAGAATTTCATGACAATCTTATCCGCGAAAAAGTAAAAATGGCATCTGTTATTCAGGAAATAATGGCCAAGCATGCCCCTGAGCTGAAAACCTCACTAAAGGGTGCCAAAGACCTTGTAATGTGTGTGACAGAATAAAAGCAGAATAAAAGAAGGATAAAACCAATGAACAACGACAGTGTTTTCCAGGTTGCATTAAATACACTCAATAATGCAGGAAAAATAGGTAATATCGACAAGCGAGTACTAGACGTACTCCAGGCGCCCAAGAGAATCTATCAGTTCCGGATTCCCATGAAACTTGACAATGGCTCTTTTGAAGTGTTTCAGGCATATCGTGTCCACTATTGTGATGCCCTGGGTCCGTGCCGAAACGGTACAAGAATCAGACCCGCCCTTACCCTGGATGAAATTAAGGCCCTGGGTCTGTTTATGACAATCAAACATTGCGCCGCAGACATTCCTGCCGGTGGCGCCAAGGGCGGTATTAAAGCGGATCCGTCCAAATTGACGGAAAATGAGATGGAACGTCTGGTTCGCGCTTTTGTCCGTAATCTTACACCCAAGGGCCCATGGGCGGATGTTCCCGGTGCGGATATCGGCACAGGAGAGCAGGCCATGGCATGGATGCTGGATGAGTACGAACAGATCACCGGGATTCACTGCCCTGCTGCCATCAATGACAAACCCCCCGTTCTCGGCGGTTCGCTGGGAGGGGAAGCTGCCACAGGTCTGGGCGTGTTTATTGTTCTCATGGCGGCTGCCCAGGATATTAAAATGGATGTGACAAAGGCCAGTGCAGCTGTTCAGGGTTTTGGCCAGGTTGGATCCGTGCTTGCCTCTCTTCTTTGTAAAGAGGGCTGTAAAATCAAGGCGGTCAGTGATGTGTACGGCGGAATTTATGCAGAAGCAGGGCTTGATATTGAGAGCTTAAAGGAACATGTTGCAGCCACAGGAAAGGTTTCAGGCTTTGCTGGCTCAAAAGAGATAACCAATGAAGAACTTTTTGCCCTGGATTGTGACATCCTTGTTCCTGCGGCGGTTCAGAATGTTATCCACAAGGGAAACGCCGGTGATATCAAGGCGAAATTGATTGTGGAAGGCGCCAATGGTCCCGTGACAACAGAAGCCGACGCGCTTCTCACGGCAAAGGGCGTTACGATTGCTCCGGATGTGGTTGCCAACAGTGGTGGCGCAACGGTCTGCCATTTTGAAAGAACACAGGGGCTTTCCGATCAGTACTGGGATCTTGAAACGGTTAACGCAAAGCTTGAAACCCGGATACTCAAAGCATATCACGATGCCGCTGATACTGCCCGTAAGTTCAAAGTTTCCTCTTTGAGAACCGGCGCCTGGATTCATGCCCTGCAAAAACTTGAAAAAGCCATGAAATTTAGAGGCTGGGTATAGGCGAGGACTGATATTAGGTTCGGTGATGATTTTATATGGATAATTGTCGGGAAAAAGCGGTTCCGGCAATTATCCATACCACTATCTTTTAGGAGAGAATGAAAATGCTGATTTTTGAAAAAACTGAATATCTCTTAAGGCTAGAAAAAATAAAAGAACAAATGGAAATCAAGGGGGTGGATCTTCTTGTTCTGGCGGATCCTGCCAACATGAACTATACCACCGGATACGATGGATGGTCTTTTTATGTCCCCCAGGTTGTTCTGGTTGTCAAAGATGAGGCACAGCCCCTGTGGATAGGCCGCGGAATGGATGCCGCAGGCGCCACTCTGACAACCTTTCTCAAACAGGAAAATATACAAGGATACCCTGACGATTATGTTCAGTCCATCACAAAACACCCCATGAATTATGTGGCGGACATCATCAAACAGCGGGGATGGGCAGACAAAAATATTGGTGTTGAAATGGATGCATATTATTTTTCAGCAAGGGCCTTCCGGGAATTAGAAAAAAGCCTTCCCAATGCCGTGTTTACCGATGCAACAAATCTTGTGAACTGGGTAAGGCTGATAAAGTCCCATAATGAGATCAGCATTATGAAGCAGGCAGGAAAAATTGCTGAGAATGTTATGCAGACCGCCCTTGATAATTTGTCACCCGGTACCCGGGAATGTGATGTTGTGGCAAAGGTTTACCAGGCACAAATTTCCGGGACAACGGAGTTTGGAGGGGATTACCCTTCCATTGTCCCCATGATGCCCACGGGTGTGAAAACCACTGCCCCGCATCTTACCTGGACCGATGATCCCTATGAAGATGAGCAGGCAGTCAATCTGGAGCTTGCGGGCTGTAAAAACAGATATCACTGCCCCATTGCCAGGACAGCATACCTTGGTAACAATCCATCCGATAAGCTGTCAAACATTGCGGATGTCACCGTGGAGGGACTCAATCTTACGCTGGATGCCATAAAGCCGGGAATGCTTTGTGAAGATGTGGAACTGATCTGGCGAAATCATATTGCAAAGCATGGATTTGAGAAGGAATCCAGAATCGGCTATGCCATGGGGTTAAACTACCCGCCCGACTGGGGTGAGCATACAGCAAGCTTAAGACCCGGTGACAAAACAGTGCTCAAACCCAATATGACATTTCACATGATTCTTGGCATGTGGATGGACAACTATGGTTTTGAATGTAGTGAATCATTCAGGATCACTGAAACCGGGTGCGAAACATTTGCGAATTTTCCTAGAAAACTTTTTGTAAAAAACTAGAATTTTATAGAGGGAGCAGATGATTTTCAAAGCCACCAGGGGACAGACAAGTTATGGAGAATCAATAGGGGTTCTCCTTCTTGACACCTATTGTCCTTTTATCCAGGGGGATGTGGCAAATGCCACATCCTATGATTATCCGGTAAGATTCAAACGGGTTGAGGGTCTTACCGTCGAAAAAATATTCAACCATGACCCTGAATTTATTGAATCCATGGTTGAATGCGCAATAGAACTTGAAAAAGAAGGGGTGAAAGCCATTACCGGAGACTGCGGTTTTATGGCGATCTATCAGGATGCTGTTAAGGAAAAGGTAAATATCCCCGTGTTCCTTTCAAGTCTTCTTCAGATTCCATTTATTAAATCAACCCTTCCCTCAAATTCAAAAATCGGTATCATCACGGCAAATTCAGAATCCCTGACCGAGGATGTTTTCACTAAAATCGGTATTGCAAAGGATGATTCAATTGTGATGGGTGGATTGGAAAATGCCAGTTATTTCCGGGCAACTGTCTTTGATGAAACCGGATCACTTGATAAGGATATGCTTGAAAAAGAGGTGAATGCTGCTGTGGATGCACTTGTTTACAAAGAGCCCGGCATTGGAAGTATTCTCCTTGAATGCAGCATGCTTCCCGTTTACAGTCATGCTGTTCAAAAGCGCACAGGTCTTCCTGTATACGACTTTCTTTCCATGATTAATTATGTCCACTCATCCCTTGTAAAGAAGAGATTCCATGATGTGATGTGATTTGGTGTGATGTAAATTTAAGATGATTCAAACGGATGGTAAATTAAATGGTTGATATTAAAAATAGAATTAAGGAACTCAACAAGCAACTGGTTGAATTAAGGCGTGATTTTCATATGCACCCGGAACTTGGGTTTCAGGAGTTTCGCACTGCCGAAAAGATAGAATCATATCTGCAAAACCTTGGGCTTGAAACCAAGCGTGTGGCAAAAACAGGTGTGGTTGCGCTGCTGAAAGGCACACAGCCCGGGCCGGTTCTCATGCTCCGGGCAGATATGGATGCCCTTCCCGTTCATGAAAAAACCACTGTTGAATACAAATCTCAAAACGCAGGTGTGATGCACGCATGTGGTCATGATGCCCACATGGCCATGCTGCTTGTCGCAGCAAAGGTTCTCAAAGAAAATTGGGACCAATTTAAAGGCACCATCAAATTTGTCTTCCAGCCCGATGAGGAGATTGCCGGTGCTTTGGTAATGATAGACCAGGGTGTGCTTGAAAATCCAAAAGTGGACGCGCTCATGGCAATCCATATCTGGACACCTCTTGAATCAGGCAAAATAGCCATTTCCAAGGGAACTGTAATGGCCGGACTTGATGTGTTTAAAATAATTGTTCATGGCAAAGGCGGTCACACCGGTGCTCCCCAGTATGCTGTTGACCCCATTCTCGCCGCAGCCGGTATTATCCAGACAGTCCAGTCCATCCAGACAAGGCAGATAGATGCACTCAAACCCACCCTCATCATGTTTGGTAAAATCAATGGTGGGACAAAGGCAAATATTATTCCTGATAAAGTTGAACTGGAGGGGTCCATCCGCTTTTTATACGAGGCTGGCCCAAAGACATATGAGCAGCCCACCCAAAGATTCATAAGGATGGTAAAAAATGTATGTGAAACCTATAGGTGTACCTGCGAGATTGAGATAATTCCAGAAAATAAACCCCTTGTAAATAATGATCACATGGTGCTGATGGCAAGGCAGACTGCAAAAAAAGTGTTCACGGACCCGGAAGCAATAGTGGACGGACATTATAACGCCAGCGAAGATTTTTCTGAATTCTCCGCCAAAGTTCCCGGCGTATTTATGTTTCTGGGTACTGGCAATAAAGAGAAAAACAGTGATGTCCCACACCATAATCCCTGTTTTAATATTGACGAAGATACCATGGCGGCAGGTGTTGAAATGTTTGTCAGAGCAGCCTTTGATTTTTGTAAAAAATAAGGAGGTGGTGTAAAAAAATACGGTTTTAATTGGATACCGACAGAAAACACTCAGAAATTATGCACAATAAATCATCCCACAAAAAAGGAATTTTATTATGAAAAAAATTTTAAGTATGACTGTTATTTTTATGTTTTTGTTTTCCACGGGCATTGCTTTTGCCGGAAATTATAATGGAAAAATAATTCAAGCTCGACTTGCATCAGAAGAAATCGAAGGTGATTTCATGACCGTATGGGCAAGAAATTTTTCAGAGCACATGAAAAGCTGGTCCAATGATAAAATCAAGGTTAACGTGTATCCCTATGGAACCCTTGGTGCTAACGGTGATATTAATGAACTTGCCCAGTTAGGCGTTGTGGAATATGTTTTTTCTGATTATGCCTGGATAAGTTCATTTGTTCCCCAGGCACAGGTTTTGGTATTGAATTATCTTTTTCCCACACAAAAAGTACCTGAGGTGCTGGACTGGATGGCCAGGAATGGTGAGTTTATGCCGCTGATGGAAAAAGCATTCAGGAAAAACGGCCTGGTTCCTTTGTCAATCATGTTTGAAGGATGGCAGTGGCTTACTTCAAAAGATGAGGTAAAATCCCTGGATGATGTAAAGGGTTTAAAAATTCGGGTCATGTCGTCAAAACTTCTTGTGGAAGACTATAAAGCCTATGGGGCCGTCCCCACGCCCATGAGTTATGGTGAAATTTACTCAGCCCTCCAGATGGGTCTTATCGACGGTCAGGTCAACCCTCTTTTTGCCATTAACAGTATGAAATTTTATGAAGTTCAAAATTATTGCACTCAATTAAAAAATGAACCCTTTCTTGGAATTCCCACTGTCAACCAGAAATTTTTTGATGCCCTTCCCAAAGAAGTACAGCTGGAAATGCGAAAATTTTGGATTGATTCAATTATTCCCGCAGGAAAATGGATTATAGAGAAAAATGCCAGTGATAAAGAAAAAATGATGAAGGCCAAACCTGAATTAAAATTCAATACACTGGATGATGATACCATCGCCAAATTTAAAGAAAAAGCGGAAACCGTTTATCCCAAATATACAAAAATTGGTGGTGACGGATCCCAGGCCATGCTCGATGCCCTTCTCAAGGATATAGAAAATGCAAAAAAAGCATTAAATCTAAAATAGAACCTCATCATAGGTACGGTTTGAATTTAAAAACCGTACCTCTTACAATCTTTTTTTAGGGAAAACCAATGAGCAAGAATAATACCTGGGAAAAAGAGTTAACCTTTTTCCAGAAATTTAATTTTAATACTGGTAAATTTATTAACGGAGTGGAAGTGTCGATTCTGGTTTTTTGTGTAGCGGCTCTTGGGATTCTTTTGATTGCCAATGTATTTGCCCGAACCTTTTTCCAAAGCATCTATTTTGCCGAGGAAGTGTCGAAATTTCTTGTCATGCTGACAACCTTTTCCGGAATGAGTTATGGTGTGAGAAAAGCAAGGCATATCCGTATGGGAGCTTTTCTTGATTTTATGCCGCCGAAAATGGAAAAAACCTTTCTTATTATCATTTCTATTATCAGCGCCCTTGTCATGGGGATAATGGCCTGGTTCTCTTATCTATACCTGATGAATGCCTTTGATCTGGGGCATACAACACCCGCCTTGAGGCTTCCCAAATGGACATTTTATGTGATTATCCCCATTGGATTTGCAATGGCATCCTTACAGTATATCCGAACCATCATCAAAAACCTTACCGAAGATGAACCCTGGCAGTCTCCGGATCAACAGAGTGAATATGAAGATGAACAAAC
Source organism: Desulfobacteraceae bacterium (assembly GCA_016743945.1). Classification (GTDB taxonomy): domain Bacteria; phylum Desulfobacterota; class Desulfobacteria; order Desulfobacterales; family Desulfobacteraceae; genus NBML01. Next base: position 11,054 of record JADGFI010000006.1, on the reverse strand, counting down.
AGGGGAGACAACGATATGACACTTTTTGGTACAAGCCTTATCTCAATGCTGTTAACCGGTTTTCCTTTTATGGTAACCCTTTTGGGTTCTCTGATACTCTATTTGTTTTTTCACATGCCTGAGCTTGCACCAAAGCTTATGATGATAATGGTTCAACAGGTAATAACAGGGATTACACCACCGGCTCTGGTGTGTGTCCCCATGTTCATCCTTTCAGCAAGTCTCATAACCTCAGGGCAGTCTGCCATGAAGTTGATCCAGATGATAAAAGCGTTTGTGGGGCATTTGCCCGGCGGTCTGCCCATTACCACAAATGCGTCCTGCACCCTGTTTGGGGCTGTATCAGGCTCCACCCAGGCCACTGTGGCTGCCATCGGGGGAACCATGCGCCCCATGCTTCTGGAAGCAGGATACAGCAGCTCATTTACCCTTGGGCTGATTATTAATTCCAGTGATATTGCATTTTTAATTCCCCCCAGCATCGGCTTTATTGTTTACGGGGTTGCAACAAGCACTTCCATCGGAATGCTCTTTCTTGCCGGGGTCATACCGGGTTTGATGATTCTTGCCATGTTTTCAACATATTGTTATGTTTATTCCAAGGTTAAAAAAGTCGGGGTTCTTCCCAAAGCCAGCAGGGCAGAAAGAATCCGTGCGGTCAAAGACGGTATCCCGGTAATGGGGTTCCCCCTTATCATCATCGGTGGAATTTATGCAGGTTTTTTAAGCCCCACAGAGGCTGCGGCAGCCGCAGTTTTGTATTCACTGTTTCTTGAACTGATCGTTTATAAAAGTCTTAAATTTGATACGCTTATTGATGCTTTTCTCCAGACAGGTGTTATTACCGGGGTGGTCTTCATTCTGGTGGGTGCGGGCCAGGCTTTTTCATGGGTTCTGGGGTTTATGCAGATTCCACAGGAAATTTTGCCGCCTCTCTTTGGGACGGATCCTTCCACCCTCAAGGTGATGTTGATCATTGTGGGCGTATATTTTGTTGCCTGCATGTTTGTTGACCCCATTGTGGCCATTTTTATATTCAGCCCGATTTTTCAACCCTATGTTGTCGCAGCCGGAGTGAACCCCATTCTTCTTGGCACCCTGGTAACCCTGCAGGCAGCCATTGGATCTGCCACTCCGCCCTTTGGCTGTGATATCTTTACGGCCCAGCTGATATTCAGGCGGCCTTACCTTGAGGTGATTGGTCATTCATTACCGTTCTTATTAATGCTGATACTCGCAACCATCATACTGATGGCCTTTCCCGGCATTGCTCTGTTTTTGCCGAACCTGGCAATGTGAATTGTATCTGCTTTTGGCCATAACTAAACCGGAACTACATATAAATGTATTAATTGATAATTTTATAAAAAAGAAAGAATAAGATAAAAAAAGAAATCATTTATACCGACAAGGCGTCTGAACCCGGTCCCTATTCCCAGGCAGCAGACAGAAAGAATACTAAAAAATATCAGTGCCATTCTTGATGCTGCAGACTCTTCCATGGATATGGTGTTACGGGTGGATGTATTCCTTTCCTCCATGAAAGATAAGGCTGAGATGAATGCAGTTTACGAAAAATTTAGTCCAGCTGTTTTGATAAATACATAGCCCCTTTGCTAAGGTCACTAACGCTTGTACCAAAACTTGTATCAAGAGGAGATCGACCCCTAAAATAACTTTTGAAGATCAGTTAAAAGCTCTTGTATATTTTTATAAACAGGCTGTAAAGGTACTTCCAAAAAATCAAGGACCGAAGGGTTAATATTGATTTGTTTTCAGGAGCACCAGAGTGCAGGCCTCTATCACCTCAATCCCCGCAGTCTTAAGCCGGGCATAGGCCCCCGGGTTTTCTGTGCCCGGGTTGAAGATCACCCGCCTGGGGGCAGCCTGGATGATTTGCTTTATGACCTTTTCCTGGCGGGCCGGGCCCAGATACAGGGTTACGGTGTCAATTTTTTCAGAAATATCTGCCAGGCTGGGGTAGACTTTTTTGCCCTCTATGGTTTCATGCTTTGGGGCCACGGGAATGGGGGTGTGGTCATGGTCGGCCAGAAATCGCATGGCTTTGTTGGCATATCTGTCTTGGTTTGGGCTTGCGCCGATGACGGCTACGGTTTCCATTTTTCTCTCCTTGGTCATTTGTTCTGGGAATGGTATAGTCTATGGCTAAATCCAGTGTGACACTAAAAAATTGATAATAAGAAATTGATAACAAGAAATAAAGTCTTAATTTAAATGAATGGTTTGCAGACAATGAGAACAGGGGACAAAAGATTATATGGGCCTATTTAATCTGGTATCGGAATTTTCACCCACCGGGGATCAGCCCGCCGCCATTGAATACCTGACAAAGGGTGTTCTGGAAAATGAACGACACCAGGTGCTTTTGGGGGTGACAGGCTCGGGCAAAACATTTACCATGGCCAATGTTATCGCACAGGTTGAAAAACCCAGCCTGATCATCGCCCCGAACAAGACCCTGGCGGCCCAGCTCTACAATGAATTTAAACTGCTGTTCCCGGACAATTGTGTGGAGTATTTTGTCAGTTATTATGACTATTATCAGCCCGAAGCCTATCTTCCGTCCTCTGATACCTATATCCAGAAGGATTCTTCCATTAATGAAGTCATTGACAAAATGCGTCATTCCGCTACACGCTCCGTCCTTGCCAGAAAAGATGTCATCGTGGTGGCATCTGTTTCTTGTATCTACGGTCTGGGAGCACCGGAAGACTATCTGGATCTGCGAATCACCCTGACAAAGGATATGGAGATTTCAAGGGAAGATGTCATTGCACGGTTTGTGGAGATCCAGTACACTCGGAACGATATGGATTTTCACCGGGGAGTCTTTCGGGTCCGGGGGGACAGGCTGGAGATTTTTCCGGCCTATGAAGAGGACAAGGCCGTGCGCATCGATTTTTTTGGGGATATGATTGAACAAATTTCAGAGATCAATCCCCTGAAAGGAGACGTTTTAAAATCCTATGACCAGATGGTGATTTATCCGGCCTCCCATTATGTGACCAAGCGACAGACCCGGAAAAAAGCGGTTGAAAGCATTATTGTTGAGCTGAAACAGCGGTTGGAATTTTTAAGATCTCAGAACCGCCTGGTGGAGGCACAGCGCCTGGAAGAGAGAACCCAGTATGATATTGAAATGCTCAATGAAATCGGGTATTGCAACGGGATTGAAAATTATTCGAGACACCTCACGGGCCGTGCCCCCGGGCAACCGCCCCCTACCTTGCTGGATTATATCGATGACGGGTTTTTGCTTTTTTTTGATGAAAGCCATATCTCCGTATCCCAGCTGGGGGCCATGTACAAGGCAGACCGGTCCAGGAAAACCACCCTTGTGGAACATGGGTTCAGACTTCCTTCGGCCATTGATAACCGGCCCCTTCAATTTGAAGAATTCAGAGCCCTGGTTCCCCAGGTCATCTATGTGTCCGCCACACCGGCAGACTATGAAATGGAAAGGGCAGGTCAGCGGGTGGCAGAGCAGATTGTCCGTCCCACAGGCCTTCTGGACCCAGAAATCGAGATCAGGAGTGCCAAGACCCAGGTGGATGATCTATATGAAGAAATCATCAAACGGGTGGAAGCCCATGAACGGGTATTGGTAACCACCCTGACAAAGCGGATGGCCGAGGACCTGACCGATTATTATGCCGACCTGGGCATTAAGGTGAAGTATTTGCATTCGGATATCGGGACCATGGAAAGAATTGATATTATCCAGGACCTTCGCCGGGGGCTCTTTGATGTGCTCATCGGTATCAATTTGCTCAGGGAGGGACTGGATATTCCCGAAGTTTCTTTGGTGGCCATTCTGGATGCGGACAAGGAAGGGTTTTTGCGATCCTTCCGGTCTTTTATTCAGATATTTGGCCGGGCTGCAAGAAATGTGTTCGGCCGGGTGATCATGTATGCGGAAAAAGAGACCGGCTCCATGACAAAAGCTCTGTATGAAACCGACCGCCGCCGGGAAATCCAAAGGCAACATAATATTGACCACCATATTGTGCCGGCCACCATCCAGAAAAAGATCAATCCCCTTGATTATGGAATGGGAGACAACCGGGACAAGAAGACAGCAGACGCGGTCAATGAAGAGATTCGGGCCTATGGGGGGGAAGAACTGGATCTTGAAGAGATCATCCGAGACCTGGAATATAAAATGAAAAAAGCCGCCCAAACCCTGGAGTTTGAAAAGGCTGCTGAATATCGGGATAAAATCAGGGAATTCAACAAGATAAAGCAGACTTAAATGCAGACCCTCCAGGAAAAATACAACCAGTCCCCCCATAGCCCCGGTGTCTATCTGATGAAGAATGCCAGGGGAAAAATTATCTATGTGGGCAAGGCCAAGGACCTTAAAAAAAGACTGGCCTCCTATTTTATTTCAAAGCAGCAGCCGGATACCAAAACAGCAGCCCTTATTGAGATGATCACCTCCTTTGATCTGGTCATCACCGCATCGGACCATGAAGCGTTTATCCTTGAAGCCAATCTCATCAAAGAGCACAACCCGAAATATAATGTGATCTTAAAGGACGGGAAAAATTATCCCCTGCTGCGCATTGATATGAATGAACCCTATCCGGCGATTCAGCGGGTACGCAACATCAGAAATGACCATGCCCTTTATTTTGGGCCCTATTCTTCTGCCCTGAGCGTCAAAAGAACCTTAAAGCAGATTCAAAAGATCTTTAAACTGAGAAAATGTCACAATACCCAGTTTAAAAATCGCTCCCGGCCCTGCCTTAACTATCAGATAAAGGCTTGCTTGGGACTGTGCTGCAACGAGGTTGATCCATTGGAGTATAAAAAACAGGTAAAGGATGCCATCTTGTTTCTAAGGGGGAAATCCAGGCAGGTGGTAAAACGGTTAAGCGCTGAAATGAAGGCCCATGCAGGTGTTCAGGAATTTGAAAAGGCTGCCCAGAAAAGGGATGCTATTTTTGCCATTGAAAATATAATGGAAAAACAGGTGGTGGTATGCCCTGATATGCGAGACCGGGATGTCATGGGACTTGCATGGGACAGGGGAAAGGCCGTGGTCACGGTTATGATGGTTCGGTCCGGCCTTTTGATTGATACGGTTCATTATCCTTTGGATCTCGGGTTTAAAGCGCCCGATGAGGTTCTTGCCGCCTTTGTGGACCAATATTATGGGAAAACCCGTTTTTTACCGGCCTTTGTATTGCTGAGCCAAAGGATTGAAAATAGCGGGGAAATTGAGGCCCGGCTCACCCAAAGCCTGGGGAAAAAAGTTGTGGTCCATTGCCCGGAGCGGGGAGAGAAAAAACGCCTGGTGAACATGACCCTTGTCAATGCATCCCAGGAACTTGAAAAGATTTTGCTCAAAGAGGAGGAGGAACAGGCATCCCTGGTGTTGCTCAAATCCCTCATGGGAATGGAAAGATTGCCCCAAAGAATTGAGTGCTTTGACAATTCGAATATATCCGGCCAGGATCCGGTCTCTTCCATGGTGGTATTTACAAACGGCAGACCGGATAAGTCTTCTTATCGCAAATATATTATAAAGGACATCCAATTTCAGGATGATTATGCCTATATGTACCAGGTTCTTGAACGGCGGTTTTCAAAAACAAAAGAAGAGATGGTCTGGCCTGACCTTTTGGTGGTGGATGGGGGAAAAGGGCAGTTGGGTATGGCCCTGGCCGTTCTATCGGATCTTGGTATTGATGACCGGTCCTTTGTCCTGGCCGGCCTTGCCAAACGAGACAAGGCAAAGGGGGAGGCCTTTGACAAAATTTATGTGCCGGGGCGGTCAAATCCTCTGAATATCGGCCAGGCCAAAAAAGCACTCTATCTTTTGGAACGGGTAAGGGATGAGGCCCACAGGTTTGCCATTACTTTCCAGCGAAAACGACGGGAAAAACGGGGCGGTCTTTCCATCCTTGATTCCATACCCGGCCTTGGCCCGAAAAAGAAAAAAATGCTGCTTACCCGTTATAAAGGGATTGGAAATATGAAAAAAGCCTCCCTGGAAGAGTTGGTAGCTTTGCCGGGGATAACCGGAAAATTGGCGAAAAACCTGTTAAAGACATTGAATACCGGATAAGTGAGGGAAGCGGCGGGCCTTTCACCCGGTCTAATTTCGGGTTATTTTGAACCCTTGACGGGTATTGTAGGTGCCCTCTATTTTTATGAAGGTATCCTCATCCCTTTCCGATTCAACAAACACTTCCGGTTTTTGAAGAAGGTTGTTTTCCACTGCCCCGGTATAAATTTTGAGGGTGGCCGCCCGCCTGAGAAACCCTTCGATGACAAGGCTCATTACCGACATCCTTTGGTTTGTTCTATTGATTTTTTCGTTGAGTTCTTCTGCCTGTTGCTTAAAATGTTTGTTCTTAATTTCTTTGAGGGTTTCCAGTTGTTTTTTAATGATGGAGACTTCTTTTGTGTTCAATAATTTGGCGATAACTTCCAGTTCTTTGTCAAGGGTATCAAAATCCATTGTACGGGTTGCGAGGATTAGGTTTTTGATATTTTCTCTTAGAACCGGGTTATTTTTAATGGCTTTTGTGAGTCGTTTGAGTTCATGGAGAAAGCTTTTCATCAGCTCTTTTTTCTTTTCGTCCAAGGAGAGCATTTCTTTTTCAAGATTTTCCCGGGAATCAAATAGCACCTGGCTTTCGGCAAAGAGTCTGCGGCCAAAATAAAGGGTGTTCTCTCCGCCAAAATAGATGTTTTTCAGGGAAATGGTGTCTGCATCCAGGGTATTGTTGGTCAGGGCTCCCTTACTTTTTTCAAAGGCGATACCCCTTGAAAAAAGGGTGGAATCCAATACTTCATCCAAAATCGTAATGCAGCCTGTCTTCGAGGTCAGTATCGCATTCCTTGCGAAATGAAAAACAATGTCTTCTTGAGCCGTGACCTTGCTGTCCGGCTCTAGGGTATGGACATGTGCCTGGCTGTCTGTTTCAATCTCACCGCCTTCCAGGACATTTGCTGTCACCATTCCCCTGGCTCTGATCTTGAACCCGCCGCAGATGGTGTCAATCTTCATACTGATGGGGCAGATAAAATGGGTTCCAATATTTCCGGTGGAGTAGTCCAGGCGGTTTACATCGAGTTCATCGCTGATCTCAATGCCCGTTATGAGACCGTTGGCCCGGGTCAACAATACAACCCCTGTTTTGCTGGCTTTTATAAAATAGCCCGGGGTTTTTTCTTTATCCAGATTGTCTACCCTCTCAACCCCACCGATTAAGTTGAATTCAAGGGGAAGGGTTAGAGGGACCTGGATGATCTGACCGTCGTAGCCCATGCCGGGTTTCCCCTGGGATTCCGGGGTAATGAAAAACAGGTTGTCCCCTTCTTTGACAATGGGGTAGCGGTTGATTTCCCTATAATCAATGCCTCCGTTTTGCAACAGCATCCCCGGGCAGGAGGCATGATCAAAAAAGGCCTTGGCAATGGCCCCGTTCTGACTGGGTATTGCCGGGGTGCCTTTGATTGCCAAATGGAGACGTTTGCAGGTGAACACAATCTCCAAGGTCAACTTGAGGCGGGATAGGCCCGGGGTTTTTGTTTCAGCCAGACTCAGTAATTGTTTATTTATCTTTAGCTGGTTGTCCTTGGGGATAGTCCGGGGCAACATTTTTTCCAGTATTAATAAAATTGTATTGCCCTTGATATTAATCCTTGGGAATAGTTGGGACAAGGCCTTGAGAATGACGGCATCCGGAAATTGTTCCCGGCCAATTTTAAATTGGAGGTTGATCTTATCCTTTTGTTTAGACACGGCATTAAATAGATTGTTTTCAAGGATATCTGCTTTGTCCTGAAGTCTATCCTTGGCCAGGGCTTGGTCTGGTAGGGGCTTTTGAGGTTTCATTTGTAACTCCTTTAAAACGGGTTTGTCCGTACCCGGCAGGTTACATATCCGGAAAGGAATCCATAGAGTTCGATGAAGCGTATATGTAAGCGTGTCTAATCTTACGCTTTTATGGGGAAACTTGCAAAAGTCTTTTTTGAAAAGGCTTAATTTTCGCTTTACACCGGAACCGGTAAAGTATAGTACTCAATCAGAATATAACACTATTTGGTCCGGGAGAAGGAACATGACAGAAAAATTTAAAGGCAATGACCCAGAAGATATGGATGAGATGAGCTTTGAGGAGCTTTTTAATTCCTATGATACAAAGATTGGTCAGGAACTCAAACAAGGAGATATGGTTGAGGGAAAGATCATCTCCATTGGTAAGTCCAGTGTTTATATTGACACGGGCACTAAAAGTGATGGGGTGGTTGATAAAATTGAGCTTCTGGATGAGAACGGAGAACTGCCTTTTCAGGTCAATGATACACTTAAATTATATGTGGTTTCCCTGAGCGAAAGTGAAGTTATTTTGTCCAGGGCAATTTCCGGTGCCGGAAAAGTAACCATGCTGGAAGATGCCTCACGAAACCAGACCCCTGTTGAAGGAAAGGTGACCGGTGTCATCAAAGGGGGATTTGATGTGGATATCCTGGGGAAAAGGGCATTTTGCCCTGTCAGCCAGATGGATGTCCGGTATGTGGAAAACCCGGAAGACTATGTGGGGCAAACCCACCATTTTTTGATTTCCCGGTTTGAAGAAGGGGGGCGAAATATTGTGGTGTCCCGCAGAGACCTCCTCAACGAACAGATCAAAGAGGAACAAAAGGCATTTTTGGCAAAGGTTTCTGAAGGCGATGTTGTCCAGGGATGCGTGACCAAGCTCATGCCCTTTGGTGCCTTTATCGAGGTTGCACCGGGGGTTGAAGGCATGGCCCATATTTCAGAACTGAGCTGGTCCCGGGTGGAAAAAACCGATGAAATTGTCCAGGCCGGGGATATGGTGACGGTCAAACTACTGAAGATTGAGACCCGGGAAGGGGATACCCCCAAGATTTCCCTTTCCATCAAACAGGTGGATGCCAACCCCTGGGATAATATGGGAAGTGCCTTTAAGCCGGGAGACCAGGTCATGGGGAAAGTGGTCCGCCTGGCCGCTTTTGGCGCCTTTGTGGAGCTTGCTCCCGGGGTCGACGGCCTGGTTCACATCAGTGAAATGAGCCATACCAAAAGAGTCCTCAGGCCGGAAGATGTGGTCCAGGAGGGAGAACAGGTCCAGGTGGTGATCAAGACTATTGATCAAGACAGCAAGCGGATTTCTTTGAGTATCAAGGATGGACTGGGAGATCCCTGGACAGGGATCACTACCAAATATATTCCAGGATCCGTGGTGAATGTGACCCTTGAAAAGAAAGAGACCTTTGGTTTTTTTATGAACCTGGAACCGGGAGTCACAGGTCTTATGCCCATATCAAATATTCGCAATGCCGTTTCTTCAGGCGATTATGACCGTCTGAAACCCGGAGATTCGATCCCCGTGCTCGTCCAAGAGGTTGACGAGGATAACAGAAGAATTACCCTGGGATCTCCGGAGCAAAAGGAATCTGACGATTGGAAATCCTTTGCCCCTGATCCGAAAAAAGAGACCATGGGTACCATGGAAAGTCTCTTTCGTGAGGCCATGAACAAGAAGAAATAAGCCCTGTCCTTTGCTCTGGGATTGTGGAAACCCAATTTCAAGGAAGGGTGTTTTTATCTGTTTTGCTGCCCCTTTTTGTTTGAAAGGGGCAGTTGCTTTTCTGCCCAGAGCCGGCCCACCTTCCCCATCAGGTTGTACAGGGGCAGGACCAGGGGAAGAATTCTTTGGGTAAAGGGGGTCAGGTAGGCAAGTCTGATGAGCATCCCATACAATTCCTGGAGGGTTACCGCGTGAAGGTGAAGATCTGCTCCTTTTCGGACAATCCCCCATCTCAAAGATAGGATGCAAGCCGCTTTTCTTCCGTCGCGCAGGGTGACAACGGCATGGAAGGGACCCGGGGGATTATAGACCCGGGATTGTGGCGTTTCGATTGCTTTTACCGCCAGGAATGCCAGTTCCTCTCGCCAGGAAACGGCGTCAAAGGGACGCGCCTCACCCAATTTATCAATGGCAAGGCAGAAGATTCCTGGAATGGCTGCGGCAGCATACCGGCAGGCAACGGGGCAGCCTGAAAAAAAGAGCGGCACCATTCCAAAGGGTGCCAGGGATGCTGAGAAAAGCTGGGCCTCGGTCATCAACTGTCCGTTGACCATGAGCCGGGATATTCTGGAGGTCAATGTATGGGGCAAAAACCCTTTGGCTCCGGAAGGCGCATGCATCCCCACCATTAAAATGCCCGTCGTATCCGGGGGATTTCCAATGCCCGGGACAGGTTCTTTTGAATACCCTTGCATCAGGATCGCCCTGGGGTCAATATAATGGGGAATCAGGTTGTAACCGGTTCGATGGAAATCTTTCACATAAACCTGTTGAACCCCGGCAGCGAACAGAGCCACCACAACGGCATTGATATCAAGGCTCATTTCCCGGCAGGCCCGGGGCCACCCCCTGCCCATGAAAGAGGCGGAAGGGTAGTCAAAACAGCCTGAACTGCCTTCAATGTCGGCAATAATGAGAATCTTTTTGTGTTTTAATCTGCCCATCTTCGTCCTTTGACGTCCAACCGAATCTCAATAAAATATCAGGTCACGATAAAGATCAGATAATAGGCCGTGTTCCATGGCAGATCAAGGTTTTTCAGGTGTTTCGTCAGAAAGGATAAATTGGGGCCTCTGCTATTGTAAAAAAAAAATGAACACAGAGGGCGCGCAGATCCCAAAATAACCGGGCCGGAGCATGGTATTTGCTTTCGGCCACAATGAAAAATGAAACTTTTATAGTTGCCATGTCTTGGCCGGAGTTTCGTATAAATACCAAGGAATTTTTAAAGTGCTCCTTTGAATGGACGCTTGTTTATATATGGGCAGAGAAGCCATAGACAACGGGAAACTCATTCTCAAATTATGTTGATTATTATTCCAGCGGAATTGAAGCGTGTTGCATACAAGATATTGTGGCTTGAAAAACACAAAGAAAGCGACCCATTACAGATAAGATGAGAAGGCTGCTACCCTAAAATTATGGTATAATTACACTCACACTTTTTTAAATACGCAGTCA